>JAPOHW010000001.1 GCA_029979265.1 Actinomycetota bacterium
TCGTCGGAGTCGTCTGCGTCGTCGGAGTCGTCTGCGTCGTCGAGGGAGTCGGCGTCGCTGTCGTCAGCACTCTCGTCGACACTGTCGTCGCTCTCGATCGACTCGTCTTCGACGAACTCGGTCTCGACGACCGAGTTCTCCTCGAACGGGGTGTCGATGATGCCGGTTGCGGCGGCGCCGCCGACAGATGCAGCGGCGACGGACGCTCCAATTGCGATCTTTCCGAGTGCGGTGCCAGCAAAGGCCGAAACAGAGGTGAGCATGGGATGTCTCCTGGGGGATTCGTGATTCTCGTTCAACGAGACGACGGCGGGCCCGGTTGTATCCGTTGGGTCGCTGCCGACGGAGTCGGCGCCGACGAACTCGGTCAGCGCTCCGGTCACGATCGGGGGATCGATCGCCTGGAAGGCCGAGCGAATGTCATCGAGCGCGTCGCCGAGTCGCGGGTCGCCGGAAGCGGCGCCCGAGAGCAGTGCCTCAGCATCGTCATCGGTGAACTCGTGGTTGGTCATGTCACTCGGGGAAACGTCGTCGTCGTGCATCAGGAGACCGCCTTTTCCGGATTTTCTCGCCGCAGCCGATCGAGGGCTCGGGCCTGGAGTCGTTTCACCGCGGTGACCGGTCGTCCGACGATCTCTGCGGTCTCTTCGAGCGAGAGTCCACCGGCCAGCCGAAGCACGACAACCTCGTGTTGTGCGTCGGTCAGCGATGCGAGCAGTGTTGCCACTCGATCCGAACCGAGGCCGGCGAGTGCCAGCGCTTCTGCACTCGGCGCAGCTCGGTCGCCGTGGCTGTCTTCGTGCGCCACCGGGGGTCGTCGTTGCTCTGCTCGATACTGGTCGATCAGGCGGTTCCGGGCGATGGCGAACACCCACGCTCGGAAGGCCCGGGCATCGCCCTCGAAGCTTGCCAACTGGCCGAAGGCGCCGAGGAAGGCGTCGTTGGTGACGGTATCGGCATCGCGAGCGCCACGACCGACGGCGAACCGCTTGACCTCTGGTCCCAGCCACTCGTAGAGCGCGGTGAAGCCGCGCGATCCGCCGTCACGCGCGTCGCGGAGCCAACGTTCGAACTCGAAATGGTCTGGGGTGGATGCCTGCACGTGATCCCGGGTTGTCTCCATGCACCATCGGAAACGCTGGGGATGGTCGTAAGGAGACCGGGGGAGAATATTTTCTCGGACAAGAAACTGGACGATCGTTCAGATGGATCCTACGCTCCTTGAACAAACGTTCAGCCCGGCTCGGCCGGCCCGCCCGAAGTGAGCTGCGATGGCGACCACCGTGCCTTGCGCGCCCGACGCCGAGCCAACGGCACCGCCGAGCGACATGAGCCAGACAGCCGCAACCCTGCTCGTCGTGCTGACCTCCGTCCTCATGGGATCGGTTCCGGTTTTCGCACGCGAACTCACCGATGCCGGCTTGAGCGCCGTCTCGGTCAGCTTCTACCGAAATCTCTTGGGTACGGTCGTGTTGATCGGGCTGCTGCGCTTCTCGGGGCCGAGACGAGGGGCCACCCTCTGGGCGATGAGTGCAGGTCTGTTCATGGGACTCGGCTGGACCGCCTACGTCCGAGCGGTCGAGGTCGTGCCGGTTTCGACCGCCGGGGTCATCTATATGAGTTACCCACTGTTTGCGATCGTGCTCGCATGGGCGCTGTTCGGCCAGCAGGCGACCCGTCGTTCGCTGTTCAGCGGAATCGTCGTCCTCGCGGCCTCGTTCGTCGCGCTCGGAGCCGAACTCGATGGCGATGACGGCGAGATTCTGCTCGTTGCGTTCGCAGCGCCGGTCTCGTTCGGCTTCGCCGTCGCCGTGCTGACCGAGCGGCTGAGTTCGTTGAGACCGATCGAGCGGGTTGCTCCGATCGCGTTCGGTTCGACGATCGGGCTGCTTCCCCTCATGGTCAACCAGACATGGGACGAGTCGATCCCGGGTGATCTCCGTACTTGGGCACTCGCCATCGGCATCGCCATGTTCACCGCAATCGGGCCGCAATGGATCTACTCAGCGGCAGCACCCCACGTCGGCCCGGCCCGGGCAGCAGTCGCAGGTTCGACAGAGCTGCCGATGATGTTCGTGGTCGGTTACCTCTGGTTCGGCGAGGCACTCACCGTCGAGCAGGGCATCGCCGGCATCATGGTCCTCTGTGCGATCCTGCTCGTGCCGGCCCGCCAATCACCAGGATTGACGATCGTGCGTCGCCGCCGCCGACTCATTCCCGGCCGCTTCTACGCATCGGGGTGAGCTAGCCCAGTAATCCCATCGGGTTGGGATTGCGATTCTCCATGATCGATTCGTGCTTGTCCTGGAGCGCAACCACGAACTCGGGGTGGGTGAAGATCCAGAAGCGATCGTCCACGACTGCGTCGTGCACCATGTCGGCAACCGCATCGGGATCCAGTCCGCCCTCGAGCGCGTCGACGACGAACTGCCAGGCGGCCTCCTGGTCGGCGGTGGGCTCGTAGAGGGCGGGTGGTGCGGCGGCCTCCGGTCCGTTGCGCTCCGAGGTTGCGATGTCGGTACGAACCCAGCCGGGGCACAGGCACGACACACCGATACCGGTGCCCGTGCGATGCATCTGGTTGTAAAGGCCCTGCGTGATACCGACGACGGCCCACTTGCTGGCGGTGTACGCAGAGTGCCCCGGCATGTGGCCCGCCATCGAGGCGGTGTTGACGATGTGCCCCTCGCCCTGCTCGATCATTCGGGGAAGGAAGGCCCGGTGTCCATGGATGACTCCCCACAGATTCACCCCCAGCACCCACTCCCAGTTGGCGGTGTTGACCAGCTCCGGTCCACCTTTCATTCCCCCCACCCCAGCGTTGTTGCACAGGAGGTGTACACCGCCGAATTCGCCGAACGCGCGATCGGCCAACTCGTCGACAGCCCCGCCGTCCGCGACATCGGTGACGTGCCCGATCACGCCGGTGCCGTGGGCACTGACCTCGGCAACGGCCTCGTCGAGACGCGGCGCCTCGATGTCGCTCAACACGATGTTCATACCCGCTCCTGCGAACCGGTTGGCGAATGACCGGCCCATGCCGCTCGCTGCGCCGGTGATGACAGCGGTTTTCCCGGTGAGATCGTCCACGGAACGACGGTAGCCCGCCGGGTGGACCGGTCGTTACCCCGCAGATCGATCTGCGGCGGTGTGCCACACTCCCGACATGCAATCGGATCGTTACGACGTCGCTGTGATCGGTCGGGGAATGATCGGTGCCGCAGCCGGT
This sequence comes from Actinomycetota bacterium, assembly GCA_029979265.1. Classification (GTDB taxonomy): domain Bacteria; phylum Actinomycetota; class Acidimicrobiia; order Acidimicrobiales; family Aldehydirespiratoraceae; genus UBA11606. The sequence goes on from JAPOHW010000001.1 coordinate 3,230, forward strand.
CGACACCTGGCCGAAGCCGGTCATCGCACCGCGGTGATCGGCCCCGGCGAGCCGCCTGATCGACGACGAAGTCAGGGCCCGTTCTGTTCGCACCCTGACGAAGGCCGGATCACCCGCATCGCTGCCCGCACCCAGACCTGGGCCGACGTGGCGGCTGCCTCGATCGGGCGGTACGCCGACATCGCATCCCGGTCCGGTATCTCGTTCCACGAACCGTGTGGCTTCATCGCCGGCTACCCCGACGCCCCCGCGTGGGTGACTCGAGCTGCGAAGTACGGCAGCGATGCTCGTCTCGTCGATGCCGAATGGGTCCGCGAAACAACTGGTATCTCGATCACGAATGGGTTGGGCTTGGTCGCCGAAGGTGCACCGGCCGGCTACATCAACCCCCGCCGTCTTGTCGCAGCTCAGACCCGGCTCGCCGAGCTCGGCGGAGCCGACGTCATCGATGCTGCGGTCACCGGCGTCCGTCGACACGACGGAGGTTTCGCACTCGACGGATCGTTCGGGTCGGTGATCGCCGACCGACTCCTGGTAGCAACGGGTGCATTCGGATCCGATCTGTTCGAATGGGAACTCGACGTCGAACGCCGAGCCCGAACGACCGTGATGGCTCGCCTGGCCGATGACGGCAGGATTCCCTGCCTGATCCTCGATCAACCCCCGGACGATCGGGTCCACGAGATCTACTGGGTTCCGCCGGTCGAGTACCCTGACGGCTCTGTCCGCATCAAGATCGGCGGAAACCGCAAGGATACGATCCTCCTCGAGCCCCACGAACTGACCGAGTGGTTCCACGGCGACGGTGACCCGGTCGAGATCGACTCGCTCACCGAGAACCTCTTCGCACTGCTGCCCGATGCACCGCTCGGCGACATCGTCACGGCGCCGTGCGTCATCACCGGGACCCCCACTGGAGCCCCGTACATCGGTTGGGTCGACGACGGTGTCGCCGTTGCCATTGCGGGGAACGGATCTGCGGCCAAGTCGAGCGATGAACTCGGTCGTCTGGGCGCGACGCTTTTTTCGGATGCCGGGTGGGACTCTGCCATCGATCCGGCGAGCTTCGCTCCCCAGCTCCTTTGAGTTCTCCGGTGCCACCGGGGCCGGACCATCACCGGCCCCGGCTCGCCCGAGTCTCGGAGACCCAGGACACGCGCCACGGCGGTCGCAGGTCCGTGTCCGAATCTGTCTCATCCGATCAGGCATACTCGGCTCGTGCCTGTCGAAGCGGTCGCCACCACCGGGATCTACTGTCGACCGGAGTGCGCTGCTGCCCCGTTGCCGCACAACACAGCACCGTTCGGCAGTCCGGTAGCCGCCGAGGCTGCCGGCTACCGACCGTGCCTGCGATGCCGACCCGATCGACATCTGCGCTCGATAGAAATCAGCGGTGCGCCGGCCCCGATTCAAGGCGCTGTGGCGCTCATCGCATCGGGGTTCCTCGATCGCTTCGACGAGGCGGCCCTCGCCGACCGCGTCGGCTATTCGACCCGCCAACTCCGACGCCTGTTCGAGCGTCACGTCGGCGCTACCCCCGACTTCGTGGCCCGGAGTCGTCGCGCGCATTTCGCTCGACGACTCTTCGACGAAACCGACCTGTCGATGACGGCGATCGCGGCGGCATCGGGGTTCGGATCGGTGCGCCAGATGAACCGGGTCGTTGGGCAGACCTTCCGATTCACCCCGAGCGAATTGCGAGCCAAGCGTCGCAAGCGCGACGTGCTCCGGGCTGACGGTGGCCTTCGACTCCGAATCCCCACCGGCTCGCCACTCGACGTCGAGCAGATCACCGGTCACCTGCGGCCTCGGCTCAGTCCGGGAGTCGAGGCGCTCGATGGAACCGTGTATCGACGCACGATTGTGATGTGCGGTCACCCCGGGGTGATCGAGGTCGACCTCGCCGCGGCCCCGGACGCAGTGGAACTGGTGGCCCACCTCCCGTCCTTTGACTCGATCATCGACGAGGTCGCTCGAGTCCGACACATGTTCGGCCTCGACGACGATCTCGCCGAGGCGAGCCGATGCTTGGTGAACGATCCGTTGCTGGGTGGTCTCGTTCGGCGCCGCCCGAACCTGCGAGTCGTCGGTGGCTGGGACCGGTTCGAGACGGCGGTGCGGGTGATCATCGGTCAGCAGGTGAGTGTTGCGGGAGCAACCACCGTGACCGGCGGGCTGATTGAGCGCCGCGGCAGCCCGCTGCCGGCGCCGGCTCTTGGCCTCCGCCGCCTGTTTCCAACGCCGGAGCAACTCGCACCGCTTGCGGCTGGCGACACCGACGAAGGCATGCCGCGTCGTCGAGCACGGACCATCGGTGAACTCGCCGATGCCGTCCTCGGTGGCCGTGTCGACCTCTACAACGCCGACCCGGTCGAGCTCCGAGCGCAACTCCTCGTCCTGCCCGGGATCGGGCCGTGGACGGCGGAAATGATCGCCATGCGGGCGGCGCGTGATCCCGACGCCTTCCCGGCCGGCGACCTCGGCATCTGTCGTGCCCTCGCGGCTCTCGACGGCAGGCCCCGACCGCTGTCGGACGACGAGTGCCGAGCCCGAGCCGATGCCTGGCGTCCGTACCGCTCGATCGCTGCCCAACACCTGTGGGCGGGCGTCGGACCCGATGATCGTCGTATCGAAGAGGATCAACCATGAGTATCGCCCTCCACCGCTCCCGTATCGACTCCCCGATCGGGGCATTGCACCTGGTTGCCAGCGACGGCGGGCTCCGCCGCATCTCCTGGCCCCACGAGGTCCATACCGAACACGACGGACTCGGGGCCGACGATGCCCACCCGGTCTTGGTGGATGCTGCCCGACAACTCGCCGAGTATTTCGCCGGGGACCGTCGCGAATTCGATCTCCCACTCGACCTGGACGGGACAGACTTTCAGCGCCAGGCCTGGCTCGCCCTTGCCGACGTGCCCTACGGCGAGACGGTGTCGTATGGCGAGCAGGCCGAACGCATCGGACGGCCTGGGGCGTCTCGGGCGGTCGGCGCGGCAAATGCGAAGAACCCCGTGCCGATCGTCCTCCCGTGTCACCGCGTGGTGGGGGCCGACGGGTCGCTGACCGGGTTCGCGGGCGGACTCGAACTCAAACGGAAACTGCTCGCCCACGAGCGATCGCAACAATCGCTCGACCTCTGATTGCGGGTCTACGCTCGGAGTATGTCGCAGCAGTTCGACCAGTACGCCGAAATCTCCTACCGCGAAGGCACCGATCGGCCGACCGATCCGGGCGAGCAGCGGGCCCTGTGGAAGTGGGAAGCCGCAATCGGCTATCGGATGTTCGCTGCGCTCCGCTGGGGTCAGCTCGGTGATGGTCACATCACCTTCCGCGACCCTGAACGTCGTGACCACTTCTGGATGCTGTCGTACGGCGTGCCGTTCCGAGCTGCGACCATTCACGATCTGATCCTCGTTGCGCCTGATGGAACCGTGGCCGAGGGTCCAGCCCATGCCACCGCAAACACCGCCGGCTACAACATCCACAAGCCGCTGCTGGAGGTGCGCCAAGACATCAACTCGGCGGCCCACACCCATACTGCGTTCGGGACGCCATGGTCGGCGAATGTCGAACCGTTCCGGGCGATCAGCCAGGAGTCGTGCTCCTTCGTCTTCAACCAGGCGATCTACGAGGGCGAAGACCTCGAGGTCGACTCGACCGATGGTGGCTATCGCATCGCTGACGCGATGGGCTCCAACACGCTCGTCATCCTGCGAAACCACGGCTTGCTCACCGGTGGCCAGTCACCGGCGGAATCCGTCGGCTGGTTCGTGCTGGCCGAACGGGTTGCGGAGGTGCATGTGAAGGCGCCGAATGGCAAGGCGATCTCCGACGAGATGGCCAAGCACATTGCTCGCAGTTTCGAAGACCCGGCGATGGGTTGGCGTACGTGGCAGTGGCTGGCCCGTGACCTCGTCCCCGATCCGTCGGTCGTGGTGTGATCGAGCAGCGGCCCTGAACGACCGCGTCACCGACACCGTGTGGGCGGTGACGGATGTTCGATCAGCCGGCGTGGGCCGCTTTCTGCCGGCGACGGTGATCCCGCAGGATCGCCTCGGTGTACCCGTTCTTCTGGAATCGACCGTCGAGGACGAGGGCAAGTGCAGCCTGGAACGGGATCGAGGCTTCGTAGTGGGGAGCCATCGGCTCGTAGGCGCTGTCGTCTGCGTTCTGAGCGTCGACGGCGAGCGCCATGCGCTGCATCGCTTCGCGAACCTGGGTTTCGTCGACCAGTCCGTGGTGCAACCAGTTCGCGACATGCTGTGAAGAGATACGCAACGTTGCGAGGTCTTCCATCAAGCCAACGTCGTCGATGTCGGGCACCGTCGAGCAGCCGACTCCCTGGCCGACCCAGCGAACGACGTAGCCGAGTATCGACTGGCAGTTGTTGTCGAGTTCGGTCTGGATGTCGGCTTCGGTCAGCTCACCGCACAGCAGCGGGATCGTGGTCAGATCGTCGATTGATCGGGGCGCTCTGTCGTGGATCTCTTCTTGACGCGCCGCCACGTTGGTGTCGAAGTAGTGGGTGGAGTGCAGGGTGGCTGCGGTGGGTGATGGCACCCACGCGCAGGTGGCCCCCGACTGGGGGTGGCTGGCCTTGGCGGCAAGCATCTCGGCCATCTCCGACGGCTTTGCCCACATGCCCTTGCCGATCTGGGCCCGGTTCTGCATGCCGGCAGCGAGCCCGGTGTCGACATTGGCGTCCTCATAGGCGAGGAGCCAGGTCGCTCCCTTCATGTCGCCCTTCTTGAGCATCGGTCCGGCCTCCATGTCGGTGTGGATCTCGTCGCCGGTGCGGTCGAGGAAACCGGTGTTGATGAACACAACCCGCTCGCGTGCCTGGTCGATGGCCGCAGCGAGGTTGAGCGAGGTCCGTCGTTCCTCGTCCATGATGCCCATCTTCAGCGTGGTCGGTTCGAGTCCGAGCGCAGCCTCGACCCGGCCGAACAAGTCGACGGCCCAGGCGACCTCGTCGGCGCCGTGCATCTTCGGCTTCACGATGTAGATCGAGCCAGCTCGACTGTTGCGGAATGCGCTGTTGCCGAGCAGGTCGTGCTTGCCGGCCAGTGCCGTGACGAAACAGTCCAGGATCGTCTCGTGAATCGGCTCACCGTCCATCGTCACGGCGTCGGTGGTGAGGTGATGACCGACATTGCGAACGAGCATGCAGGCCCGGCCCGGCAACACGAGCTCGGAGCCGTCGGCAGCGGTGTAGACGCGATCGCTGTTGAGCCGCCGTTCCACGGACTCGCCACCTTTGCGGAACGTCGAGACGAGGTCGCCTTTCATCAGGCCGAGCCAGTTGCCGTAGACGACGACTTTGTCGTCGGCGTCGACAGCGCTGACCGAGTCTTCGCAGTCCATGATCGACGAGATCGCCGACTCGAGATCGATGTCGGCGATGCCAGCAGGGTCGTCCTTCCCGATGGTGTCGGCTCGATCGATCCGGATGTCGGCGTGGAGTCCGTGCTTTCGGAGCACGATGTTGCTGGGGTCGGCTGCGTCACCGGCATGGCCGACGAACTGGCCGGGATCGGCGAGCACCGTGGCGGTCGCGCCAAGCGACACCTGTAATGCGCCATCGACGACGGCATAGCCCGTTGCGTCGGTGTGGCTGCCGTCGACGAGCGGCGCGTGCGAGTCCAGGAAGGCCCGCGCCCATGCGATGACCTTGGCGCCGCGGACCGGGTTGTACCCGCTGCCGGCGTCTGCGCCGTCTTCGTCGGTGATGACGTCGGTGCCGTAGAGGGCGTCGTACAGCGAGCCCCATCGGGCGTTCGCTGCGTTGAGGGCGTACCGGGCGTTGTCGAGGGGAACGACGAGTTGCGCACCGGCGGTGCCGGCGATTTCCGAGTCGACCTTGCTGGTTGCGACGGACACGTCGACGGGAGCGTCTTCGAGGTAGCCGATCTCCCGAAGGAAGTCGAGGTAGTCGGTGTGGTCGTGGTGTCCTCTGGCTGCGACGAGGTACGCATCGATCTGGCCCTGCAACTCGTCACGTCTGGCCAGCAAGGCGGTGTTGCGTGGGCCCATCTCGGCTACGACGGCCTCGAGTGCGGACCAGAAGTCGGCTGCGGTGACACCGGAGTCGGGGGTCAGTGACGTTTCGACGAAGTCGTGGAGCGACTGGGCGATCTCGAGGTGTCCGATGCGAACCATACGTTCGATGTTAACGACCGTTCACCCCACTCACGGTATTGTGGCGTATGACAACCCTCGCCGAGTACCGCAGTCTGTTCGACCTCACCGGCCAGCGAGCCGCCGTCATCGGTGCCGGCTCCGGGTTGGGCGAGGCGAGCGCCCTGGCCCTCGCAGCGCATGGCGCGACCGTGACATGCGCCGATCTCGACGCCGGCGCCGCAGAGGCGACTGCAGACGCGATCGTCGCCGAGAACGGTGCGGCGTCGTCGACGGCCGTCGACATCACGGACGCCGAATCGGTCGATGCCCTGTTTGCGTCGGCCCACTTCGACACCGCCGTGATCACCCCCTCCATCAATGTCCGCAAACAACTGCTCGACATGAGCGAGGACGAGTTCGCCCGCGTCGTCGATCTCAACCTTCGGGGGACCTTCACCGCCATGCGCTCGGCGGGCCGGTCGATGGCCGCACGCACTGGTGGATCGATCATCGTGTTCAGTTCGGTGCGCTCACAGGTCGTCGAACCCGGACAGGGGGTCTACGCCGCCACCAAAGCCGGCGCAGTGGCGCTTGTGAAGACGCTGGCTGCTGAGCTCGCCTCGCACAATGTGCGAGTCAATGCGGTGTGTCCCGGTGTCGTCGAGACCCCCCTGACGGAGCAGATCAAAGCCGATCCAGCGTGGTACCAGGCCTATGCCGACATCAGCGCCCTGGGTCGGTGGAGTCAGCCCGAGGAACAGGCTGGTGCAGTTGTGTACCTCGCAGCCCGGGCGAGTTCGTTCGTGACCGGCTCGACCCTGTTCGTCGACGGCGGTTGGCTTGCGGTCGACGGTCGCTACACGCCGCCGCTCTAGGGGTCGATTCCGGCCTCGAGAAAGTTGACAGCCGCCTGGGCGAACACCTCGGTGTAGCGAACGATTTCGTCGATCTCGACGAATTCGTCGACCTGGTGAGCGATCCACTTGCCACCCGGTCCATAGACGACGCTGTCGAGGCCGCCGTCGCGCCACAGAATGGTGCCATCGGTGCTGCCGGGAACGCCCCCGTAGACGGGTGGTTCACCCGTGATGCGCTCGTGGGCGGCGGCGAGTGCCCGGCAGACGGGGGAGTCGATCGCGGTGTCGGTCGCCGGTCGGTCATCGATCACGCAGAGCTCGAGGCGTACCCCGGTTGACTCACCGACTTCGTGGAGCATGGCTTCGACTTCTGCGATCAGTTCCGGGTGGTCGACGTCGGGAGTGGTGCGTATGTCGATCGCCAGCGTTGCGTCCGCTGGAATCACATTGATCTGCTCGATGGTGCCTGCCTGGATGACCGTAGGGGTCAGCCAGATCTCCCCGAGGTGTTGATAGGTGCCGTACCGCTGTTGCTGCTCGGATTCGAGGGCGGAGACGGCGGTGGCGACCCGTGCGAGCGCAGCGATCGGATTGAGACCCTGATCGGGCATGGCGCCGTGCGCCATGCGACCGGTGGCGTCGATGCGGAGGCGGATTGCACCCTTCGACACTGCGCAGATCTCGCCTCCTTCCGGTTCTGCCGAGATTGCGCCGTCGATCCCCGCGCAATGGCCGGCGGTGACGAAGTGCTTCACTCCGAGCATCATTTCCTCCTCGTCGCAGAGAGCAGCGATGACGATGCGACCCGGGAACGGGCCAGCCTGCTCGACGGCGCGTGTGGCATAGATGACGGCGGCAAGGCCACCTTTCATGTCGGCCGTGCCGCGGCCGTACATACGGCCGTCGACGACAGTGGCCGAGAAGGGGTCGTGGGTCCAGGCGGCGCGGTCGCCTTCGGTGACGACATCGGTGTGACCCTCGAACAGGAGCGTCGGTCCGGGCAGTCCGCCGTCGATCGTGCAGATCACGTTCGGTCGACCGGGTGCGACCTCCTCGACGATCGGATGCCAACCGAAGGAGCGCATACGGTCGGCGACCAACTCGGCCGCCGCCGCTTCGGACCGCCCGGTGGCGGGATCGTTGACGCTCTCGATCCGCACCAGTTCGGCGGTGAATGCGACAACCTGGTCGGCGTCGATGTGGATGGTTCTCGCAGGCATGCCGAAACCGTAGTGCGACCGAAACGTTGCCAGCCCAGGCGACCGGTCGATCTCTCCTCGCCATGACCTGGGACCTACGATCTCGCCATGGGCAGTGTGATCATCGGAACCGGGGTGGCCGTCCCGCCCCGGATCGTCACCAACGACGATCTCGCCGCGATCATGGACACCAGCGATGAGTGGATTCGCAGCCGAACCGGGGTTCGGCAACGACACATCGCCGATCCCGGTGTCGGCGCCTCGGATCTCGCCGCCGATGCAGTGGTCGAAGCACTCCGAGACGCAGCGGTCGCGCCGGAGGATGTGGACGTGCTCATCACCGCCACGATGACCCCCGACCAGTTTGCGCCGGGGATCTCCGGAATGGTGCAGGACCGGTGTGGGCTGGGTCACATCGCTTCGTTCGATCTTCGTCAGCAGTGCGGCGGCTACCTCTACGGACTCGATCTCGCCGATGCCCTCCTCAGGTCGGGCAAGGCGCGCTGCGTTGTGGTGGTCGGTGCCGAGGTGCACTCCGGGTACATGCCCTACGGCGCCTCGTGGGAGATCCTGCGTGGTCAGCGTTCCGGCCCCGCCGATCCGGTCGACCACGCTGCCGCGACCGAGGCGCGGGGATGGGCGGTGCTGTTCGGCGACGGCGCCGGTGCGGCGGTGCTCGCCACCGATGACGGTCCTGGAACGGGATTCGTCGGGAGCGTGCTGCGCACCGACGGGTCCCATGCCGATCTGATCGAAGTGCCCGGGGTTGGATTCCGGCACCAGCCCTACGTCGATGCCGCCCAGCTCGAGGCCCGGGCGCACTGGCCGTCGATGAACGGGATGGAACTGTTCCGACAGGCCGTGACCTGCATGCCGGCCGCCGTGCGGGAGGTGCTGGCCGGTGCCGATCTCACGGTCGACGACCTGTCACTCGTGATCGCCCACCAGGCCAACGATCGAATCCTCGACGGCGTCCGCAAGCAGCTGGGGGTCGATGCCGACCTGGTCCCCAGCAACATCGCCCGGTACGGCAACACCACCGCAGCCACGCTGCCGATCCTGCTTCATGAACAGCGGGCCGCAGGGCGGATCGAGCCCGGCGATCTCGTGTGTTTCACCGCCTTCGGGGCGGGGGCACACTGGGGCGCAAGCCTGTACCGGGTGCCTGGCGCGCGCTGACCTTGCGCCGTTGGGACGACGGCCGTCAGTCGTGGCAGGATCTGCCCCCGTGCCCTTCGAACCCGAGCTTTTGACGTCGATCCGTGATCGGTTCCATCACACCGATGTCTGCCCGATCCAAGGCCCCCGTGCGTTCTTCGAAAACGCCGGTGGCTCACTCACGTTGAAAGCTGCCGTGGAGCGCACGGCCGAGCTGATGGCCTTCCCTGACAATCAGGGCCGAACCAACGTCGCGTCCCGATACCTCATGGACGTGATCGCGCAGGGCCGCGCCGACATGATGGTGCTGCTCGGGGCTTCGAGCGGTGAGGTCTTCGTCGGCGAGACCGGCACCGAGTTGCTGGGACGACTGATCCGCAACGCACTGCTGGTTTCCGAGGGGACGAAGGTGCTCGGCAGCAACCTCGAACATCCGGCGACCTACAGCGCGTGTCGCCGTTGGGCCGAGGTGACCGGCAAGGAGTACGAGCAGGTCGCCTTCGATGTCGACACCACCGTGGTCAGCGTCGAGCAGTATCGACCCGCGATCACGTCCGACCTCGCCGTCGCCACGATCATCCATGCAAGTCCGGTCACCGGGATGCATGTCGACGTCGCCGCGATCGCTGCCGAGATCCGTGCGGTCGCCCCCGACTGTTTCATCATCGTCGATGGGATTCAGCACGCGGCCCACGGTCGCGTCGACATCGACGACTACGGCATCGACGGCTATGTCGTGTCCGGGTACAAGCTTTTCAGCCGACACAACTTCGGTGTGGCCTGGGTCTCGGATCGACTGGCAACGGCACCGCACGATCAACTCGACGGCGCACCGGCGAACGTGTGGGAGCTGGGCACCCGGGATGCATCGGCCTACGCCGCCTTCTCCGAGGTGGTCCGCTATCTCGAATGGTTGGGAACCGAGGTCGGTGCGACGGGCACCTCGCGGGAGCGTCTCGAAGCTGCCGCCGGGGCAATCCGAGGGCAGGAACAGGATCTCGTCGATGCACTGATGTGGGGCACGGGTGGCCTCCCCGGTCTCGGACAGCTCGACCGGGTGCAGGTGGTCGGTCCCGAGTCGAGCGAACACCGCTCAGGGATGGTGTCCTTCTGGATCGACGGGCTCGACAGCCTCGATGTCGTCGATGCGCTCAACGCCGACGGGGTGCGCACGCACGCACGAAAGCGTGACTACTACTCGGCAACCGTGCTCGAACCACTCGGGATCGAGAACTGCATCCGGGCATCGACAAGTCACTACAACTCGCGCCCCGAGGTCGAGCGGTTGCTCGCCACCGTGAACCGTCTGGCCGGGTCGTAGCCGCGGCGACGCGCGGTCGAGGACGTGCGCGACCGGCTAGGAGTCCGACGAGAACTCGCCGGCGGCGTCTTCGAGCACACCGAGGAAGTAGGCCACGAACGAACCGTCGAAGAGCAGCAGATAGCTGCGCTCACCCCCGTGGTCGTCACGGACGATGTCGCAGGTGACACCGGCGATCGAGTTGCCCCATGCAGCACCGTTCGGTGTCATGGCTTCGTCGAAGTCAGCGCTGCAGAGCTTGGCCAGTGTGTCGGCCGCATGGGTCCCTGTCACCCGAATCACGTGACGGGCATGGGTGATGTCGACTGTCGACGCATAGCCGGACAGATCGAGTTCGGCGGCCAGAGCGAGGGCTCCGGTGCCGAGGAGAATCCACTCGTCGGGTCGGATACGGACGACCAGTGTGTCGTCGCGTTGCTCGGCCGAGCCGAACGCGAGGCCGAGCGCCTGGGCTGCCACCGTGTCGTCAGCAGCGCGAATGCTCACCTTCGGCATCGGATCCAGATGCGAGACAGAACTAGCCACGGAGACGTTCTCCTTCCGGGTCGAAATGGGCGTGGTGTTCGTTCACGGTGGCGGTGATGCGACGCCCGTCCACGAGCAGGATCTCGAGTGAGGTGCCGGCGTCGGCGAATGCCCGGTCGACCTGGGCGAGACAGATCGACCGCTCGAGGGTGGGAGACATGCGACTCGACGTGATGCGGCCGACGATCTCGTTGGTTCCCGAACGCAGAATCTGCGCTGCTTCTTCGGGGACGACCGTCCCGTCGTCGGGTTGACAGGCCACGAGCACCGGGTGATCCCTGGATTCGAGCGACCATCTGACCTCGGGCATACCGGCCCAGTCGTCCTTGTCGAGCCGCAACAGGGAATCGAGGCCGGTGACCGGCGCCTTCGACAGTCCGTCGGTGTCTTGGCCCACGATGAAGTGCCCTTTTTCGAGTCGCATGATGCGCTGCGCCTCGAGACCGAACGGCTTGACACCGAGGTCGTCACCGTCGGCGAGGAGACGCTCCCAGATCGCGAGGCCGTGTCCGGATGGTACGTGGATCTCGTACGACAACTCGCCGGTGAAGCCGATCCGCCAGGCGATGCAACCATCGACACCGGCGATCGTGCCCTGTCGTACCTGCATGTAGGGAAAGGCGTCATTGTCGAGGTCGATGTCGGTGAGACGGCCGAGCAACGCTCGAGCGTTCGGACCGGCGATGTTGATTGATGTGAGACCCGTGGTGAGCGGGGTGACGTGGACCCGCCACTCTGGCCGCTCCGTCTGGAGCCACATCTCGATCCACGACCAGATGCGAGCGGCGCCCGACGACGTCGTGGTCATCAGATAGTGCTCCTCGCCGAGGCGAGCGGTGACTCCGTCGTCGAGCACGACGCCGTCTTCGGCGCACATGATGCCGTACCGAACTCCACCGATCGGCAGCTGCATCCATTTGTTGGTGTAGAGCAGGCTGAGGAGCTTCGGGACGTCGGGACCCTGCAGATCAAGCTTGCCGAGCGGGGTGACGTCGATGATGCCGACGTTCTCCCGACAGTTTCGGACCTCGGCGGCGGGGTCGCCATAGTGGTCGGGGCGCACCCATTGGCCGGCGAGGATCGGCGTCGCCCCGTTCGCCTCGTGCCAGGGCTGGATCACGCTGCGTCGGGTGGGCTCGTTGATGCGGCCGGCGAGCGCGCCGAGCGAGATCGGCGCATAGGGCGGGCGCCACACAGTGGTGCCGACGTCGGCGATCGAGTCACCCTTGGCCTGAGCAAGCACGGCGACGGTGTTGACGGTCTCGAGCTTGCCCTGGCTTGGGCCCATCGTTGCCGTCGTGAATCGCTTGATCAGCTCGACCGAGTCGAACCCTTCGGCAGCAGCCGAGTAGAGATCTTTCGACGAAACGTCCTCGGAGTAGTCGACGATGCCGTGGGTGACGGCCCGAAACAGTTCCGGGTGTGGCCAGCGGTCGAGCGGGACGCGCTCGTCGGGCGGATACGCAGGCTCGGGTCCGTTGACGGCTTCGGCTCGTGCCGTCGCCGCCTGAAGGCGGTGACGAACAACCGCCGCTCGACCGGCTGCGAGTTCCCCGGTCGACCGGCCGTGCTCCAGCAGGTCGTCGAGTGCCCCGTCACCGATCATGCCGCCGGTGGCGAGCACGTTGTCCGGTGCGCCAGCCGGGAAGAAGCGGGCGGCGTTGGCGTCGTACACCGGTCGGTCGCCGGCCATGTTGAGCAGCGAGGTCGGCGTGGTCCAGCCCACTGCGGTGACGAGCAGGTCGCAGGTGATCTTGGCGCCGTCGTCGAGGAGGACCTCCTTGACTCGGCTCTTGGAACCTGTGGCCGAAACGATGCGCTCACCGGTGAGCGCATCGACGACCCGGGCGATCGACACACCGGCGCGGCGCAGGTCGTCGATGGCCGCATCGCCGGATTCGTTGGCGCTGAACACGACGGCCTGCGTCCCAGGCTTCACGCCGTACATCGTGATGAGGCGACGAACTGCACCCGAGGTCATGACCCCGGGGAGGTCGTTGCCCTCGAACACGTAGGGGCGCTCGATCGTTCCAGCTGCAACGATCAGTGTCTTGGCTCGAGCCTTGATCAGCCGCTCGATGACACCGGGGTGGCTGCGCTCGGAGATTGCGACCCAGTTGTCCTCGTAGCGGCCGGTGACCGTCGCGTTCGTGAGGATCTCCACGCCGGCGGTACGGGCCGCCGCGGCGAGCTCGGCTGCACGAGCCCGGTCCTGTTCGGTGCCCCAGAGGAGATGACCGCCCACTCGATGCTCGTGCTCGACGAGCATCACCGATGCTCCCGCCTCGGCTGCTGCGATGGCGGCCGAAAGGCCGGCTGGGCCACCACCGGCGACCACGACGTCGGGGTGGGCGAAGCGCTTGTCGTATCGACCGTGTGGTGTGTCGAGATCGACCTCACCGCCGGGTGCAAACCTGGCCAGGACGTGCTCGTACGTCGGCCACAGCGCAGCCGGCTTCATGAACGTCTTGTAGTAGAAGCCAGCGGTGAGGAAGCGGCCGACAAGACGGTTGGCCGCTTTGATGTCGAACGTGAGCGATGGCCACACGTTCTGGGCCGAGACCTGCATGCCGGCCTCGAGCTTGCGGTGAGAGGCGCGCACGTTCGGCTCGTCGCCGACCTGCACGGTCGTGTTCGGATCCCAGTAGTCGGCGGTGAGCGCGCCACGCCGCCGGTGGTACTTCATCGAGCGGCTGATGATGTGGTGACCGTTCGCCATCAGCGCCGATGTGATCGTGTCGCCCTCGAAGCCCTCGAGCTTCTTGCCGTTCCAGGTGAACGGCAGGGTCTTGGTGCGGTCGAGGACTTCCCCCTCCGATGCTGGGAGGCGGTGACTCACTTCGTCTCTCCCTTCGTGGCGCCGGGCTTGGAGCCGGGGAGGATGGGGGTACGCAGTTCGCCGGTCAGGGTGTGTCGTTCGATCGTGAAGTGCTTGCGGCACCCCGACGAGCAGTACCAGCTCTCCCGCAGCCAACCCGAGGGGTTGTCGCGCAGGTACAGGTACGTACGCCAGTCCTCGGGTGTACAGGTCGTCGGATCGGGCCGCGCATGTGACTCGCCGTTGTACGAAAGGTCGGCAGCATTGCGGGGGCCACAGTTGGGGCATGGAACGAGCAACATCTGTTTCCTCCTCAGTGACCGACTGCGGCGGCGCCTTTTTCACCAACGAGATTTCCCTCGGTGAAGCGGCTGAGTTCGAAGGGTTTGATCAGGTCGGGGGTGGCGCCATTCGCCACACAGGCAGCCATCTGTTCGCCGGACACAGGTCCGGCCTTGAAGCCATAGGTGCCCCATCCGACGTCGACGTAGAAGCCGTCGACGGGGGTCGGGCCCATCACCGGCGAGTAGTCGGGGGTCATGTCGCACAGACCAGCCCACTGGCGCAGGAGCCGCATCTTGGAGATCCCTGGCATGAGCTCGAGAACATGACCGGCGAGCTCCTCGGTGAACTCGAGGGTGCCGCCCATGTTGTAGGTGGCGACCGGATCGACCGAGGCACCGAACACGAGTTCTCCGCGGTCGGTCTGGCTCACATAGACGTGGAGTGATCCTGAAACGACCACGGTCGGCAGAAACGTCTTCACCGGCTCGGTGACCGCAGCCTGCAGCGGGTGCGTCGTGATCGGCAGTCGTACGTCGACCATCGAGGAGATGGTGCTGGCCCAGCCCGCCGTGCAGTTCACGACGACGGGGGTGCTGATGTCGCCCCTGCTGGTGCGAACCCCGGTGACCTTGCCCGAGCCGTGGTCGCCCTCGGTGAGGATGTCGAGTACTTCGGTCTGTTGGAAGAGGTCCACGCCATAGGCGTCGGCGCCACGGGCGTACCCCCAGACGACGGCGTCGTGGCGGATCGTGCCCCCGGGCGGGTGGTAAAGCGCACCCATGATCGGGTACCGGGTATGGGTCGACACGTCGAGTGATGGTGTGAGCTTCTTGATCTCGGTGGGGTCGATCACCGATGAGTCGATGCCCTGCAGCTTGTTGACCTCGGCCCGCCAGTGCATCGTCCGCAGTGCCGAGTCGGTGTGGGCGAGGGTGAGGTGGCCGCGTTCGCTGAACATCACATTGAGGTTGAGGTCGTTGGACATCGAGTTGTAGAGCTCGAGGCTGCGGTCGTAGAACGCCACGCCCTCCGGTGTGAGGTAGTTCGACCGGACGATCGCAGTGTTGCGGCCCGACCCACCCGAGCCGAGGTAGGCCCGGTCGACAACAGCAATGTCGGTGATGCCGTGGTTGGCAGCGAGGTAGTAGGCGGTTGCAAGACCGTGCACCCCGCCGCCGATGATCACGACGTCATAGCTGCTCTTGAACTCCGGCTCACGCCAGATGCGCGGCCAGCTCTGCTTGCGGAGCCCCCTCCACAGCAGCCCGAACGCGCTGTATCTGGCTGGTGGCTTGTGCTTCCCCATCTCGGCAGTCTGCCGCATCGATCGATAGTGGTGAAGGAGTAAATCCACGACGACTGATAAGATTATCGAATGAATGAGTTGGCATCGCTGCGCCGCCTCGGTGCCTTTGTCGCCGTTGCCGACGAGCTCCATTTCGGGCGAGCTGCCGCGCAGCTCCACATCGCTCAGCCGGCGTTGAGCCAGCAGGTCCGCCAACTCGAGGCCGACCTCGGTCTCACCCTGCTCGAGCGGACAACTCGTCGAGTGGCTCTGACCACCGACGGTGAGGCGTTTCTCCCCCATGCCCGTCAGCTCCTCGTGTCGGCGCAGGGCGTGTTGCGGGCTGCCGAGGAGCTTCGTGTCGGCGCTCGGGGTCGACTCCGGCTCGGTTTCGTCGACTCGACCGCCTATGAGTTCGTCCCGACGTTCCTGCATCGCTTCCGGGCGACATGGCCCGATGTAGGTGTCGAACTCCACACGATGTCGTCCGACGAGCAGGCTCGGGCGTTGGCCGACGGAACGATCGACGTTGGCGTCGCCCGCACGGTCCCCGTGCGTCCGGCCGTGGAGTCCGATGTGCTCGGCCATGATCGACTGCTGGTTGCCGTGCCCGTCGGTCACGCAATCGCCGCACAGCGATCGGTGCGTCTCAGTCGTCTCCGGGACGACACCTTCGTCGGATTCTCTCGCGAGAGTTCGCCGTCGCTGCACGCCGAGATCCGGGCACTCATGCGCAGTCGCAATGTGCGTTACGACCCGGCGATCGAGGCGACCGAGTACACCACCATCGTGGGTCTTGTCGCAGCCGGTCAGGGCATTGCGCTGGTACCCGCAGGTGTTCGACGCCTCCAGTTGCCCAACGTCGCCTACGTGGAGACAACCGACCGCGATGCACGGGTGGCGCTGGTCCGGCTCAGCCGTCTCGGCGAACCGCAGGCGATCGTTGCGAATGCCATCGCCGAACTGAGCCGCACCGTCGCCCGCCGGGTTGGCACGGCACAGCACGTGCGCGACCCAACGGCCACCACATGAGTGAACTGCACCACGACCTCAGGGTCGAGCTACGCCGCCTCCTCCCACCGCTCTACCTCCCGATCTTCGCAATGACGACTGGGATGACGGTTGCGCTGCCGCTGATTCCGCTATACCTCGACGACATCGGGATCAGCTTGTCGATGGTCGGTGTGATCATGGGGGCCACCGGGATCGGTGCCGCGCTGGTCGGTATTCCTGCAAGTGCGTTCGCCGAGCGGTTCACTAACGACCACCTGCTGCTGATCGCCGTTGGCGCCTCGGCGGTGAGCCTCATGGCGTTCGGGTTCGTCGAACTCGCTGCCGCCCTCGTGGTGCTGCGTCTGATCAGTGGACTCGGATTCGGTGCGATGGGTCAGTCCCGCCAACTGTTCGTCACCCGAGGTGTGCCCATCCACATTCGGGGCCGGGTCACGTCGGGGATGGGCGGTACGCACCGGCTGGCATTGGCGGTCGGCCCGTTCGTGGGTGGAGCGGTTGCCGCTGTGTGGGGCTTCACGACAGCGTTCGTCGTCGCTGGTTCCCTCGCAGCTGCGGGAATGCTGTTTTGGATCGTGCCGGGTGGCCGGGAGGTGGTCCATCACGAGGATCGAGAGCGGATAGCGGTCCGCGCCTCTCTGCGTCGGCATCGTCGCCACATCGTGCTCGGAGGGACGGGTCCGATGCTGATTCAGGCCGGGCGCGAGGGTCGCTATGTCGTGATTCCCCTGATTGCGGACCGACTCGGCCTCTCGTTGACAGAGATCGGAGGCTTGCTTGCGGTCGGAACCGTTGTCGACTTCATGATCTTCCCGATCTCCGGCGTGCTGATGGACCGCTTTGGTCGTCTCTCGTCGATCGTGCCGGCATTCACGGTGATGGCGATCGGCATGGTCTTTCTCGGACTGGCCGACAGCACCGTCGATGTGGCGTTTGCGTCGGTGTTGATCGGCCTCGGCAACGGCGCAACCTCGGGGGCGGTGATGACGCTGGGTGCCGACCTGGCGCCGGAAGGGGAGCAGGGGCCGTATCTGGCCGGGTTCAACCTCGTGTCGAATCTCGGGTTGTTCATCGGACCGTTCGTGGTCGGGACGGTCGCTGATGTTGCGGGACTCGACGCATCGGCCTTTGCCCTCGGCGCGATTCTGATGGCCGGAGTCGCGTGGATCGTGCTTGTCGTCGGAGAGACGAGGTCGGCCTGATCGGTCGTCGTGAAACGACGTGGGCTGCGGACGTACACTCGGTCGACGAAGAGAACGGGAAATCGATGACGGAACTGGACATCCGGCCCATTGCAGGCCTGCTCGGCGCCGAGGTTCGTGGCCTCGCCACCGACCACATCGACGAAGGTGTTGCCACGCAGCTTCGCAAGGCGCTCAACGATCACCTTGTGCTGGCATTACCGGGACTCGATCCGTCGCTGCGTGAGTTTCGCGACATCGCAGCGCTCTTCGGCACCGTCGATCCGGTGCCCTATCTCGAACCCGTCGACCCCGATGTCCCCGAGGTCGTCAGCCTCGACAGCCTGTACCAGGTGAAGGCTGACCTGTGGCACACCGATGCCACCTTCCTCGAGCAGCCCCCGGCGATCGCGCTGCTGCACATGCTCGATTGTCCGCCGCACGGTGGCGACACGATGTTCATCGATTGTCATGCGGTGTACGAGTCGTTGTCGCCCGCGCTGCAGGACTTTCTGCTGTCCCTCACCTGCATCCATGACGATGCTCGGGGCAACAGGGCGGCCGAGCACCCGGTCGTTCGGACCCACCCGGACACAGGCCGGCCTGCACTGTTCGTCAACAAGCAGTTCAGCCGACGTATCCCGCAGCTTTCTCGCCCGGAGTCGCAGATGTTGCTCTCGTACCTGTTCCGCTGGCAGGAGCAGATTCAGTTCTCGACCCGCTGGCGATGGTCGCCCGGCGACGTCGTGATGTGGGACGAGCGAACGACCCTGCACGTCATGGTCAACGACACTGAAGCGCGTCGGGATCTTCGGCGGGTGAGTGTGCTGGGGGACACGCCTCGGGCCTTTGCCGCCGATCGTGTCGCCGAGAAGTTCGGCCTCCCGAAGACGGCATCGAGCGGGTTCTACGGCACGGGCGGCTATGACTTCTGAGCTCGACGCCACCGATCGGCGCGGTCTCGATGTTGCGATCGATGAGGCTCGGATGGGGAGGGCCGAGGGTGGGATCCCGATCGGCTCGGCGCTGATGATCGACGGTGAGGTCGTCGGGCGAGGCCACAACCGGCGCGTCCAGCGGGGCAGTGCGATCCTTCACGGCGAGACCGATTGCCTCGAGAACGCAGGGCGTTTGCCGGCATCGGCGTACCGCCGGGCCACCCTGTACACGACGCTGTCGCCGTGCGACATGTGCACCGGTGCAGCATTGCTGTACGGCATTCCTCGCATCGTGATCGGTGAGAACACCACCTTCCTGGGCGCTGAGGCCTATCTCGAATCGCGTGGTGTCGAACTTGTTCGGGCTCAGGATCAGACGTGCGTCGATCTGATGACTGCGTTCATCGCCGACGAGCCCGAGCTGTGGAACGAGGACATCGGGGAGTCGTCGGCATAAGACGGATCAGCCGAAGTACCCGTTGCTGCGGTACACCTCGACGGCATCCTCGGGGTGGCCGGCGATGATGCCGTCGAGCCCGAGTTGCGCGATCTCGAGATAGTACGCAGCGTTCTCCTGCGCGGCGACGTCGTTGGGCCACACCCAGATTTCGAGGCCTTCGGCGCGGACTCGGTCGATGATGCCGGGCGTGAGCACCTCGATCCCGTCGAAGTCGGGTGGAACCTGGGCGACGACGTCTTGATCGTCGAACGTGCCCGTCCCGAAGAACCAGGCCAGCAGTTCCTCGACCGACGGACTCGTCGCGACGTCGGGGGCGAAGTCACGGAAGGCCCTGATCACGTCGGCGTTGAACGACACGACGATGACGGAGTCGGTACGGTCGAGCGCTGCGATCTCGTCGGCGAGCACTCGCGCTCCTTCGATTGCAAACGACATGTCGTCAGGGTCGCCGACGGTGCCCGGCACCTTGATCTCGATGTCGAGGATGTGATCGGGGAACGCCTCCGCAAGGGTGCGGAACGTCTCGATCCGGAAGTCGTCGGCGGTGTACGTGGGAGGCGGTTCGACAGCGCCGGTGCGCACGCCGCGCCACACATAGGCCTCGGCGGGCTGGTCTCGGCTCGACCACTCACTGCTCCACCAGTAGGCGTTGTCGAGCGCTTGGAGTTCGTCGAGGGTGAAATCGCGCACGGTCCCACGCCGCTCGGTGGTTCGATCGACGGTGTCGTCGTGTTGGACGATGAGCACGCCGTCGCCGGTGAGCTGGACATCCATCTCGAGGACGTCGACGCCTGCTCGTGCCGCCTCGCGGAAGGCAAACATCGTCGAATGCGGCGACGACTGGTCTCCACCGGCGTGAGCGGCGACGATCGGCCGGTCCAGGGCGAGGAGATCCGTCACGGTCGAGACCTCGGGTGCCGGGAACAGTGTCGTGGTCGTGGTCGAAGTGGTCGTCGTCGTGGTGGTCGTTGTCGAGGTGGTGGTCGTCGTGGTCGTCGACTGCTGCGATTCGGTAGCCGGGTCGTCGGATCCGCAGGCGACAGCCCCGGCCAGAGTCAGCGCAGCGATGACGAGTCCTCTCCGCATGGAATCAATGCTAGAGAGTCAGCTCGAGAACGACAGGTGCATGGTCCGAGGGCCGCTCGTGCGCCCGCGCCGCCCGATCGATGTGGACACCGGTGATGACGTCCGCAATCGCAGGGCAGCAGAGGGCGAGGTCGATCCGTAGGCCCCGGTTCTGTTCGAACTGCCCGGGTCGGTAATTCCACCAGGTGAAGACCCCAGGACCGGGGTGGTGTTCGCGAATGACGTCTCGGAGGCCGAGATCGAGCAGGTGTCCGATCCCGGCTCGCTCCTCGGCGCTGGCGTGGGTCTTGTGTCTCCACCGCTTCGGGTCGTAGATGTCGATGTCAGCGGGTGCCACGTTGAAGTCGCCGGCGACGACCGTGCGTCGTTCGGTGGCATCGGTCGCTGCGAGCTCGGCTCGGAGCCGTTCGAGCCACACCAGCTTGTAGCGGTAGTGCGGGTCGTCGAGGGAGCGGCCATTGGGCACGTAGACCGACCAGACCCGCACCCCTGCGCACTCGGCTGCAAGGAGTCGCGGTTCGTCGAAGGGTGGCCGCTGTGGGCCGGTGAAGCCGGGGTGAATCCGATCGATGCCGACTCGGCTTGCGATCGCCACGCCGTTGTAGTGGTCGAGGCCATGGTGGGCGACCGTGTAGCCGGCTGCCGCAAATGCGTCGAAGGGAAAGTCGACGTCGCCACACTTCGTTTCCTGCAGAAGCAGCACGTCGATTTCCGATGCCGACGCCCACGACACGACGTAGTCCACTCTCGCCCGGATCGAGTTGACGTTCCAGCTGGCGATTCGCACGCTGCCGACCCTAGGAGTCGATCCGGCTAGGTTGCGATCCGGGAGGAGTCGGAGTGGAGCTGTACAAGCGCGAGTTCATCGAGTTCATGGTGCGAGCAGACGCCTTGACGTTCGGGGATTTCACGACCAAGAGCGGTCGACAGACCCCGTATTTCGTGAACGCAGGCCGCTACCGAACGGGGCCCCAACTGGCGGCACTGGGCCGTTTTTACGCAGCCGCCATCCAGGAGGGCTGGCCGAGCGACATCGACATCTTGTTCGGCCCCGCCTA
The DNA here is from genome assembly GCA_029979265.1 of Actinomycetota bacterium. Lineage (GTDB taxonomy): Bacteria > Actinomycetota > Acidimicrobiia > Acidimicrobiales > Aldehydirespiratoraceae > UBA11606. The sequence continues at coordinate 24,535 of JAPOHW010000001.1, forward strand.
CAAGGGCATTCCGCTGGTGGCGACGGCATCGATTGCGCTCGCCGCCGACGGACGGGATGTCGGCTATTGCTTCAACCGCAAGGAGGCGAAAGATCACGGGGAGGGTGGTGTTCTCGTCGGAGCCCTGCCCGAGGACGGCTCACGGGTTCTCATCGTCGAGGATGTCACCACCGCCGGTACCTCGATTCGTGAGACGGTGCCGGTGCTGCGAGCGACGGCTGATGTCGTGATGGCGGGTCTCGTCGTCTCCATCGATCGTCAGGAGCGCGGCACCGGTGATCGTTCGGCACTCGCCCAGGTCTCCCACGACTTCGACATGCCGACTCGGGCGATCGTGACCCTCGACGAGGTGGTCGAGCATCTCCACGGCCGCGAGGTCGATGGCGTCGTACACATCGATGACGAGATGCTCGGTCGTATCGATGCCTATCGCGATCGGTATGGCGCATGAGCGACACCATCACCCTCGACATCGACGCTCCCGACGACTGGCATGTGCACCTGCGCGACGACGAGATGCTCGACGCGGTTGCGCCTTTCACGGCCGAGGCGTTTCGGCACGCCCTGATCATGCCGAATCTGGTCCCCCCGGTGACCAGCACCGCCCTGGCCGTTGCCTACCGCGATCGCATCCTCGCAGCTGCTGGACCGAACGCACGGGCCGACTTCACGCCGATGATGGCGCTGTATCTCAACGATCAGCTCGAGACAGCGGATCTGCTCGCAGGTGCAACTGATGGGGTGGTGTTCGGAGCGAAGTTCTACCCGGCCGGGGCAACGACCAACAGTGCCGCCGGCGGCACCTCGCTCCTCGACTACCGAGGAACGCTGGAGGCGATGGCGGGTGCTGGCATCCCCCTGCTCGTCCATGCCGAGTCGACCGACCCCGAGGTCGACATCTTCGATCGCGAGGCCGTGTTCATCGAGCAGCAGATGGTGCCGGTGATCGAGCAGATCCCGGAACTGCGGGTGACCGTCGAACACATTTCGACCCGAGCCGGACTCGAGATCGTCCGAGACCACCCGCAGGTGGGTGGTTCGATCACACCACACCACCTGACCTGCGACCGGTCGGATCTGCTCGCCAACGGTATGCGGCCCGAGCTGTACTGCAAGCCGGTGATCAACTCGCGGGAGGAACGGATCGCCATCGCAACTGCGGCCACCTCGGGTGATCGCTCGTTTTTCTTCGGCACCGACTCGGCTCCGCACCCGCTCAGCAAGAAGGAGGCGGCCACGGTTGCGGCCGGCATCTTCAACGCGCCGTATGCACTCGAAGTTGTCGCCGAGCTCTTCCACGAGTGGGGTGCACTCGACAAGCTGGAGGCATTTGTGTCTCATCATGGCGTCGATCACTACGGACTCGAACGTGCGGCGACGAAGGTTCGCCTGACCCGCAGGCCCGACTGCGAGGGCGATCCGGCCCAGTCGGTGTGCACGGCTGGAGGAGCAGAGGTTCGCATCTTCGGTGCCGACGCGGCGCGACGGTGGACCTGGGAGCCGATTCGGTAGCCATCGGTGACGGCCACTCGACATCGCCGCGCTGACGGTCGCGACCTGCATCGAGTACGGCATCATGGGGCCGGTATCGAACGGGTCGCCGACCGTCGGCGAGCCTGGAGGGGCGCATGATCCCGATCAGTGACGACAATCCGACGAGGCGGAGGCCCTTCATGACCCTGCTCGTCGGTCTTGCGTGCGTCGTGATGTTTTTCTACGTCCAACCATCGGGCACCCGAAGCCTCGACCTTGCGACCGAGGGTGAACGACTCGAGGAGATCGAGTTCAGCTACGAGTTCGCCGCAATTCCGTGCGAGCTCACCGAGGACCGATCGCTGACTGCACAGGAGATCGGTGCCACGGTGGTCGGCGGAAATACCGAGGCGTGCCTCGAGCATGCCCCTGCCGATGGGGTCGTCCCGTTCCCCGACAAGAACGTCTGGCTGGCGGCGATCGTCTCGATGTTCCTGCACGCTGGCTGGATCCACCTGATCGGCAACATGCTTTTCCTCTGGATCTTCGGCAACAACGTCGAGGATCAGATGGGGCGCATTTCGTTCGTCCTCTTCTACCTGGTCTCCGGCGCTGTCGCGACCGCAGCCCACGTCATGGTGCAGCCTTCCTCGACCGTCCCGTTCGTCGGGGCGAGTGGGGCGATCGCCGGGTTGATGGGTGCCTATCTCGTCTGGTTCCCGTGGGTTCGGGTTCGTACCGTCATCGTGCTCGGGGTGGTGCCGTTGTGGCCGCGGATTCCTGCCGCACCGATTTTGCTGGCTTGGTTCGGCAGCCAATTCCTCATCGGAAACGACAGTTCGATCGCCTGGATGGCCCATGTTGCCGGGTTCGTCTTCGGCATCGTGGCCGGTCTCATCGCCCGTAGCGACGGCGACTTCGAGCGATCACTCCAACTCCAGCACCGCCGCATTCGTGCAGCTGCGAGCAATCGGAACGCGCGACGGTTGGCGGAGTAGTTCAAATCTGAAAGAATGGCCGTATGGCCGACGGTGAGTCTCGTTTTCAGGCACTGACCGAACACGGCGACGCCGTCGACCGCAGCGCCGAATGGGACCGTCTTCGTCGGTCGCATCTGCGCGCCACCCGCCCCGAGAGTGCGGCTCGAGGTGTCCATCACCTCGCCCTGCTCTGCTCGGACGTCGAACGGACGATCGGTTTTTACCAAGGGCTGCTCGAGTTCCCGCTCACCGAACTGTTCGAGAATCGCGACTACCGTGGCAGCACCCATTTCTTCTTCGACATCGGTAACGGCAACCTGCTCGCCTTCTTCGACTTCCCAGGGCTTGATCTCGGTCCCTATGCCGAGGTTCTGGGGTCGATGCACCACTTGGCGATCTCCGTCACCCCCGAGAAGCAAACGCACCTTCGGTCCAAGCTCGAAGCCGCCGGTGTCGAGATCGTCTTCGAGCACGACACCTCGATCTACTTCAGCGGTCCTGACGGCGAACGGCTCGAACTCCTTGCCGACCCGCTCGGCGAGATGTACGGCGCCGACGTCGGCTGACGCAACCGTTCGAGTGTGATCGACACGCTGCCCGTGTGGTGCTGCCCGGCTGCGGGTGTCATCATCGTCGACGTTCAGCGAAGGAGAACCCCATGGACGCCGCTCGCCTGCAAGCCCTGTTCGGACTCGAAGGGAAGAACGCTGTCGTCACCGGCGGGAGCCGGGGCATCGGCTACATGATCGCCGAGGGTCTGCTCGACGCCGGCTGTGATGTGATCATCTCGGCCCGCAAACAGAGCCAGGTCTCCGAAGCCGTCGACCGTCTCTCGGCCAAGGGCAACATCGAAGGCATTCCGGCCGACCTCTCGACCGACGAAGGCCTTGCGCATCTCTCGGCGGAGGTTGCCCAGCGATGGGACCGGGTCGACATCTTGTGCAACAACGCCGGAGCCTCGTGGGGCGAACCACTCGACTCGTTCTCGGCTGCGGGGTGGGACAAGGTCATGAATGTCAACGTGCGGAGCGTCTTCTTTCTGACCCAGAAGCTCCTGCCTCTGCTACGAAACGCAGCCTCGCCCGAGTCGCCGGCCCGCATCATCAACACGGCATCGGTCAACGGGATGACCCCACCGGAGATGGACACGTTCTCGTACTCGTCGTCCAAGGCGGCATGCATCATGCTCACGCGCCACCTCGCAAAGACCTTGGCCACCGAGCACATGACGGTCAACGCCATCGCCCCCGGGCCCTTCGATTCCCAGATGATGGCGTTCGTACTCGACGATCCGACCGCTCGTGCCAGCATCGCCAGGGATGTACCCATGGGCCGCGTCGGCGTTCCCGACGACATGGCCGGGGTGGCGATCTACCTTGCGTCTGCCGCCGGTTCGTACGTCACCGGTGCCACGATTCCGGTGGGTGGCGGTCTCAGCACCGTCCACAAATAGAACCCACGACGAGACCTTCCAACCGTGCCCGTCGATGCCGTGAATCTGGCCACGCGCCGTGGGTCGGCTCGGGCCTGGCGCTCACAGATACGTGCCGGTCTGCTCCGGCAATCGCTGATCCCGGGTCCGTGCGGATCCGGGCTGGCCCGCCCGTTGCCGAGCTGCCTGCATCTGTTGCATCTGCATGGCGGCTGCAGCCTGTTGCTGGGCCATCGAGGCCGTCAGCCCCTGCAACAGCCCCTGCAACCAGCCGACCAGTTGCGCTTGGGCGACTCGGACCTCGGCCTCGGTCGGCACGCCGTCGCTGTCGCAGCACGCAGCAAACTCCGTGAGCTCGTCCATCAGGTCGGCGGAAAGGACGGTGCCGAGCTCCTCGATCGTCTCGCGATGGATCCGGGCGAGTAGCTGGCGACTCTCTTCATCGGTCTCGGCCCTCCGGACCTCGTCCATCAGCATGTGCGCCATCGTCCCGAGACGGATGAGTTTGGCCGAGTCCGAGATGGCGTTCGTGTCCTCGGGGACAACCTCGGGTGAGTGATCGGTCATGGCCCCAGGGTGTCACATCACAGGACTCGCTCGCGACACAACCGCAGGGCTGCGTCGACCTGTGCGGCGACCTCGGTACCCTTCCGCTGGTGATGCATCGCGACGACCTACGGAACGTGGCGATGATCGCTCATGTCGACCACGGCAAGACCACGCTCGTCGACGCCATTCTTCGTCACACCGGCGCATTCCGCGAGGGAGCCGAGCTCACCGACCGGGTCATGGACTCCATGGATCTGGAGCGTGAAAAGGGCATCACGATCCTCGCGAAGAACACCGCCGTGCGGTACGGCGACGTCAAGATCAACATCGTCGACACGCCGGGCCACGCGGACTTCGGCGGCGAGGTCGAGCGGGCGCTGACCATGGTCGATGCGGTCGTCCTCCTCGTCGACGCAAGCGAAGGTCCACTGCCCCAGACCCGGTTCGTGCTGCGAAAAGCGTTGGCACTCGCGTTGCCGGTCGTCTTGGTGATCAACAAGATCGACCGTCCCGATGCGCGAATCGATGCTGTGGTCGACGAGGTCTACGAGCTCTTTCTCGACCTCGATGCCGACGAGGATCAAATCGACTTTCCGATCGTGTACACCATCGCCCGCGAAGGTCGGGCCACGCTCGATCCTGCGGTGCCCGGAACCGACATGGAGCCCCTGTTCCAGACGCTGCTCGAGACGGTGCCCGCCCCCGAGCACGACCCTGATCGCCCGATGCGGGCATGGGTGACCAACCTCGATGCCTCGCCCTATGTCGGGCGTCTGGCCATCTGCCGGGTCGAGCACGGGACGATCCGACGGGGTCAGGCGATCGCCTGGTGCCGAGCGGACGGTTCGATCGAATCGGCCCGTATCGGCACGCTCACCGTCACCGAGGCGCTCGACCAGGTCGATGTCGACGAAGCTGGGCCAGGCGAACTCATCGGTGTCTCGGGAATCGACGAAGTCACGATTGGTGACACGCTTGCCGACCGTGACGATCCCCGCCCGTTCCCGTCGATCTCGGTCGACGAGCCGACCCTGTCGATGACAATCGGCGTGAACACATCACCGCTTGCAGGGCAGGAAGGTCAAAAGCTCACTGCTCGACTCATCAAGGGTCGGCTCGACGCCGAACTGATCGGCAACGTTTCGATCCGGGTGCGACCGACGGAACGCCCTGATTCGTGGGAGGTGCAGGGCCGCGGTGAACTCCAACTCGCTGTGCTCGTGGAGACGATGCGTCGGGAAGGCTATGAACTCACCGTTGGCAAGCCCGAGGTCCTCACCAGAGAGATCGACGGCACCCGCCACGAACCGACCGAGCGGCTCACGATCGACGTTCCCGAAGAGCACGTCGGTGCGGTGACGCAACTGCTCGGAGCCCGGAAGGCGACCATGGACAACATGGCGAATCACGGCACCGGCTGGGTCCGGCTGGACTATGTCGTACCGGCGCGCGCGCTCATCGGATTCCGGACCGAGTTCCTCACCGAAACTCGAGGTACCGGCATGCTCCACCACGTCTTCGAGGGGTGGATGCCGTGGGCCGGTGAGATCCGCACACGCGAGCGGGGAAGTGTCGTCGCCGACCGGACCGGGCAATCCACCGGCTATGCGATCCAGTCACTGCAGGAGCGCACGTCGCTCTATGTCGCTCCGGGAGCGCTGGTCTACGAGGGCATGGTTGTGGGTGAGAACGCTCGCAACGAAGACATGGACGTCAACATCTGTCGCGAGAAGGCCAAGACCAACATTCGTACCCAGTCCTCCGACGACACGGTCCGACTCACACCGCCGAAGCTGTTCTCGCTCGAGCAGGCACTCGAGTCGATCGCTGACGACGAATGCGTGGAGGTCACGCCGAGCTCTGTTCGCATCCGCAAAGCCGTGCTCGACGCCGGCGAGCGGGCCCGCATCCTCAAGAAGCAGAAGCACCCTCGCGACTGACATGTGGAAAGCTCGACCCATGAGCCTGACCGGGCGGACCAGCGGGAACCGGCAAAAGCATGAGTCGGCCAACCCAGTGCAGCGGTTCCTGATCCGGCGGTTCCACGACGAGGTCGTGCGGTTGCTCGAGGCGGTCCCACATGCGGCGATCCTGGATTTGGGCTGTGGGGAGGGCTTTGTCCTCGACCACCTTCTGGCGTCGGGCATCGACGCCGATCTCGTAGGGATCGATCGTTCGTCGACTGCGATCGCGTCGGCCCGCAGCCGCTTGGGCGCTGCGATCGATCTCGTCCAGGGTGATGTGACCAGCCTCGAGGACCTGCCCCGCCCGTTCGAGATCGTCATGATGCTGGAAGTACTCGAGCACCTCGACGAGCCGGATGCCACCCTCGACCTGCTCTCCGATCTCAGCACCGGCCACGTGATCGTGAGCGTCCCTCACGAACCGTTCTTTCGTGGTCTCAATCTGATCCGGTTCAAAAACCTGAAGCGTCTCGGGAGTGATCCTGAACATGTTCACCACTGGACGAAAAGGGGGTTTGAGCGACTTGTGAGCAGACGGTTCGAGATCGTCGACCGAGGCCGGGCCTTCCCATGGACGTTGTTGCTGCTCGAGGCGCGTTGACCGGTCGCGGATTCCTCGTTGCCCTGCTGGGTTTCGTCTCTGTGGTGTACCTCGGGCTCGAGGTTGCGGGCAGCTGGAGCGAACTTACGGCCCAGCAAATTCCCGGTGTCGGGTGGTTACTGGTCGCAATCGTGGCGCTTGCTGTCGGGCAGTTCGTCGTTGGTGAAGCGATGGTCGTGCTCGAGGCGTCCCCATCGACTGGGGCTCAGCGTCGCTGGATCTTCCATACGGCCCAGCCGGCGAAGTACGTCCCATTCGGTGTTGCGAACGCGGCCGCAGTCGTGCTCGGCCTCTCCGCTCGAGGGGTGCCGCGCCGGATCGCCACGCTCGTCTGGGCGATCCACAGCCTCGCGCTGGCACTGGTCGGCGTGGCGGTCGGGCTCATCGTCGCGCCTGCGCTTGGTTGGTCAGCAGCAGTCTCCGCCCTCGGGGGGCTCCTGCTCCTTGCGGTTGCGCCTCCGATCTTTGGGCGTGTGCTCCGGGTAGCCGGTCGGGTGGTCGGGGCAGACCTCAGCGCCTCGCTTCCGGCGTCCCGGTCGATCGTGACCTGTACGGCTCTGGCTGCAATCGCGGTCGGCCTTCACTCCGTTGGTTTCGCCATCCTGGTTCGCGGCGCCGATCTCGATGTCACGCTGCTCGGGGCTGTGGCCGCCTATGCACTTGCGTTCGGCGTATCGGTTGCGACGCCGCTTCCGGGTGGTCTGGGCGCTCGGGAGGCAGTCCTGCTCGCGGTCCTCGTCGTCGACGAAGCGACGCTGTTGGTGCCTGTCGTACTCGTCCGGCTCTTGCTTGTCGGTATTGAGTGCGGGTTCTTGGTGATGGCCCGGTTGCGCCTCAGTCGGGCGGACGGCGTCGTTCGTGATGGAGGTGCAGAAGGAGTTCGGCTAGCAGACCCACGCTGACCAGTTGGACACCGACCACGAACAGGGTGACGCCGGCAAGCAGCGCAGGTCGGTTGCCGACCTCGCTCCCGGAGAGGCGCGCGATCAGCATCCACACCATCAGCGCAAATCCCACCGAGCCGAGGGTGAGGCCACTGCCGCCGATCAGGTGAAAAGGTCGACGGTCGTAGGTGGTCAGGAACTTGACGGTGAAGAGATCAAGCATGCCTCGCCAGAAGCGGCTGCGGCCGAACTTGGAGTCGCCGTGAAGGCGGTCGCGGTGGTTGACGTCGACCTCGGTGACCCGGAAGCCGGCCCAGGCTGCAAGCACGGGGATGTAGCGGTGGAGCTCGCCGTAGAGGTTGAGTTCGTCGGCCACGGTCCGCCGCATCAGTTTGAAACCACTGTTGAAGTCGGTGCCGGGAACGCCGCTGATTGCGGCGGTGGTGCGGTTGTAGAGCCGAGACGTCGTGCGCTTAACGAAGCGGTCGTGGCGGTCGGCGCGGCGACCGGTGACGAGGTCGTGGCCAGCGCACAGTGATTTGTAGAGCGCATCGAGTTCGGATGGGTCGTCCTGGCCGTCGGCATCGAGCAGAACGATCAGGTCGTCGTGGATGTTCTCGAACGCGACACGCAACGCGTTGCTCTTGCCCCGGTTCGTGCGAATGTGAAGATGACTGAGTTGCCGATGTTGGGACTCGAGCTCGGCCAGCACGGCGGCGGTGTCGTCGGTGCTCCCGTCGTCGACGACGAGGATTCGCCACTCGGTGAAATGGACGGCGAGGTGCTCGGCGAGCTCCGTAATGACGTCGGGCAGGTTGTCGGCCTCGTTGTAGGCGGGCAACACTGCGCAGATCGAGTCGGTGGCGATGGTCATCGGTCCTCCCGGTCGAGTGCTGTGATCTGAATCGTGAAGTGGCCGTGAAAGAGCCGGGAGTCGTGGCGCTCCTGCACGGAGGTGACAAACCCGGGTGGTGCATCGAAGGCGACCGGTGCGGTCCCGGCCTGAAGTACCCACGTTCGCGGTTTCGTTCGCTCAAGGCCGTCGAGGAACGCTGCGAATTCCCCGTTGCGAAGCGAGCCGTCGTACTCGACCGTGAGGTATGCCTCGTCGAGGTAGTAGGGAAGTCCGTACAGCGTGTAGTCGGAGAAGTCGAGGTCGACGAAGACCACGATCACGTCGTCGGGCTGGTCCTGCTCGATCTGGTCGGTGGCGTCGCGAAACGCAGGCCGCCACGTTTCACCGATGGTGAGTGCAGTGTGGAGCACCGCTGACGCAACGAGTACGCCGAACGCAATGACGGCGATGGGCCGCATCCTCGCCAGCGCAGCACCGATCAGGATCGCCAAGAAGGGGAGGATGCCGACGAAGTACCGAACGAAGAAGAGCGGCCGGAGCTGCGAGGCACCAAAGGCCAGCACGAGGGTGCCGAAGAAGGCGGCACCTACGACCACGGCGGCGAACGCCGCATCGGGTACCCCAGTGGCAACTGCGCGTAGGTGCCGACCGCCCACCACGACAAGCACGGCGAGGGGAACAAGGATGACCATGCCCTTGAACAGGTTCTCGACGTACTGGTTCATGTTCAGGCCGATCATCGAATACTCGACGAAGCCGGTGAAGAACTCGACGGGTAGCCGCACCCAGCCGCTGACGCCGGGCGAACGCAGGTGGGATACCGGGTCGTTCCCGAGCTGATAGCGAAATGTTGGGAGCCACGGTGCGAAAAGCAGACCAATTCCGATGGTGGCGATCAGCCAGCGACGGGTTCGGGTGGTGACCCCGTCGCGGAGTTCGAGTATCGCGGAGGCGCCGATTACGGCGAGCACGGTGAAGCCGGCGTAGTAGTGGGTGTACAGCGCAGCGGCGCCGAGCACGGAGTACGTCGTCCAGCTCCCCAGCGTGTTGCGCTCGCGCGCCCGGATGAGCGCCATGACCCAGGCGAGCAGGACCAGCGCAAAGAGGGCGTACATCCTCCCTTCGCGCGAGTAGTAGACGTGCATCGGCATCACGGTGAGAAGCGCCGCCGCAGCGAGTCCGGCCCGCCGACCGGCGAGACGGGTTCCGAGCACCGCAGTCAGTGCCACGGTGGCAACACCCAACACCACGCTCGGGAAGCGCAGCATCCACTCGCCGTCGCCGAGCGTGAGCCACGGCCGAAGGATCGCTTGGGAGTAGCCGGGGGGATGGGTCCCCTCGCGAAGGAGGTCGTACGCGTCCCCCAGTGGCACGGTGGCGCGGCGCTCGCTGAGGATCTCGTTGTACCAGACACTGTCGTCGCCGAGCCGGTAGAACCGAAGGCCGGCCGCTACGACCAGAAGGATCAGGAGGGAGCGACGGTCGGTTCGAGCCTCGCTGCCGCTCACTCGCACCGCTGAGGCATCGTCCACGACAAAGGACTATAGGCCCGTTGCTGCTGGCGAGAGATCAGGCCACGTGCCTCTCCGACAGACGCTCACCTCGGTCGATAGGTGCTCGCCATTGCGTGCGCGTGGTGGACAGACAGCGCAGGGAGGCTACACGTGGCGAGGAGTCTTCACCCCTCTTGGGGGCCACCACTGCTACCCCCGGCTCAGGCGGTGCGGACCGGCAGCGTCTTTAGGCTGTTATTGAGGTTGCTGCGCTGTCGGGTCGGTATGCCGGAGAGTTCCAAGCCGGGCCAACGTTGCAGGACTTCCTCGAAAAAGACCCGTCCCTCGAGGCGGGCGAGGTGCACACCGAGACAGAAGTGGGTGGCGATACCGAACGAGAGGTGTGGGTTGGGGTGCCGTGCGACGTCGAACTCGTGCGGGTGGCTGAACACGGCGGGGTCGCGATTCGCCGCCGTGTAGATCATTGCGACTTTGTCGCCGGCTGCGATGTCGACATCGCCGAGACGGGTGTCGACAGTGGCCGTGCGTCGGAAGTAGTGGAGCGGGTTGGCCCAGCGGAGGACCTCCTCGACGGCGGCCGGGATGGCGGACGGATTCGCTCGGAGGGTCGCCATCTGGTCGGGGTGTTGCAGGAGCGCCAACGTGCCCGACGAGAGCATGGTGCGGGTGGTGTCGTTGCCGGCGGTCACGAGCTGGACGAAGAATCGAGCGAAGTCGACGTCGGACATCAACCGGCCGTCGAATTCCTGACCGAGGAGCACGTCGGTGAGGTCGCCCTGAGGACCGATCTGGCGCCGTGATGCGGCGAAATGCATGGCATACATCGCCATCTCGACAGCAGCCGAGCCGCGCTCGTGCCCGTCCGCGACATCGGGATCTTGGCTGCCACTGTTTCGTTCGGCCATGGCGTGGATCGACGGCCGATCGTCGGCCGGCAACCCCAGCAACTCCCCAAGAATCTGGCTCGGCAGGTGGGCGCAGACATCGTGGACGAACTCGAGTTCGGGGCCTTGCTCGTCGGCGTGCCTCAGGATGGTGGTGACGACGCCTCGCACCCGATCCTCGAGCCGGGCGATGACGCGAGCCATGAATTCGGGCGCAATGGGCTTGCGGTACGCCGTGTGCCGAGGTGGGTCCATCGCCAACAACATGTCGCGCATGGTCTCGAGCGCGACCGGATCAAGATTTTCGACGACGACGCCACCCTCGGTCGCACTGAAGACGTCACTGTGTTTCGAGACGTGGACGACGTCGGCGTGCCGGAGCACGGCCCAGTAGCCCGGTTCGCCGTCCATGTCGACCCACGTGACCGGCTCGGTGGCGCGCAAGACATCGAAGTGTTCGTGCGGTGGGCCGTCGACGTAGGTGTCCGGGTCGGCGATGAACCCATCCATCGGGTCGATCAGCCGATGTTGCGCAGGTCGCAGACGAAGACCAGCGTCTCGTTCGGTCCGATGACACTGCCGGCGCCGTGTTGGCCGTAGGCCATGTCGGGCGGAATGGTGAGCCTGCGCCGACCGCCGACGCGCATACCTTGCACGCCTTGGTCCCAGCCGGCGATGACCTGACCGACACCGAGCCCGAACACGAGAGGTTCGCCCCGGTTCCACGATGCGTCGAACTCGTTGCCGGTCGACCAAGAGACTCCTACGTAATCGACGCTCACCTGCATGCCCGCAGTGGCCTCTGGACCGTCGCCGACCACGAGGTCCTCGATCTCGAGTTCGACGGGTGGGTCGGTCTCGGGGACGCTGACCTCGGGCTTGGTGTGGATGTCCATCGTCGAAACCTAGCTGGCGAGCCGGATCGGGACGGCACCGGGCCTGAACCCATGCTGCGGGCCAGGTGTGGCAAAGCAGAACGGAACCTATACGGTCGAAGTGCGGTCACGTGAGTGGCCAGATGTCCGTTCACGAGGAGGCACCATGGCTACCGGTCGATCCAGCTTTGCAAAGCGTCAGCGTGACATGGCCAAAAAGGCGAAGGCAGCAGCCAAGCGGGAGCGCAAGCTCGAAAAGAGCGACGAGTTCGACGAGCTCGACGACGACGTTGTCGAAGAAGAGACCGGGCCCACGCTCTCCAACGAGGAGATCATGGAGCGCGTCGCCGAACTGCACCGTCGCTACGACGATGGCCAGATGGATCTCGACACCTTCGACGAGCTCAAGGCCGACCTCATGGACCAGATGGTGATCGACTGACCGTCACCACTGCGTGCCGGATCAGGGTCTGACCGCCTCGAAGCGGTCCCCGTCGAAGAGCGGTTCGATCGCCAGGGCATCACGGTCCCGAGCGAGCTGCTCCGGATCGGGCATGGTGCCGTCGAATGCCGACGCAGCCCGGAACACGTCGTCGAGCAGACGAGCGTCGCTGGTGGTGTTGAGGAACACATCGGCTGTGGCCAGCACGAATTCGACTGCTCGGCGAAGGGGCTGGGGGTCTTCGATTGGCTGGTACCACGAGAAATGCGGCTGCTCGGGGTCGGCCCAGCGGCGTCGGGCAATCGACTTGATGGTCTGCATTGCGATGCCACCGGAGCGGCAGCGCCGTTGCAGGGCGGCCACGTCGGAGCGATAGGTGTCGATCGCTGCGAGGTTGTGGTTCCAGGGGTACAACACTGCCGCGAACGGCGCTTCGGCAAGACTGCGGATGTGCATGCGGGGGATGCGCAGGCCGTGGCCGGTGACCCCGACGAATCGGCACAGGCCCTCGTCGCAGGCGCGGAACAGGGCCTCGACGGCACCGCCGGGACCGTGGGCCTCGCGCCATTCGTCTTCCTCGACCAGATTGTGGAGCTGGATCATGTCGACGGAATCGACGCCCATTCGCTCCAGGCTCCGTTCCAGCGATTTTCGAGCAGCCGATCCGTTGCGCTCGCCGGTCTTGGTTGCGAGGAAGATGTCGTTGCGGTGGTCCTGCAGGTAGTCGTGGAGACGGTCTTCGCTGGCTCCGTAGCTGGCCGCCGTGTCGAAATGGTTCACCCCGGCAGCGCAGACCTGCTCGATGGTGCTGTCGGCTCGCGTCTGGCTCATTCCACCGAGTGCCGCGGCCCCGAAGATGATGCGGCTGCTTTCATGGCCGGTCGAGCCGAATGGTGTACGCAGCAGTGTCATGATGCTCCGAGGAGGTCGCGGATCCGTGATCGCAGCTCAGGAATCCCGGTTCCCTTCTCGGCGCTCACCCAGGTGACCTCCGAGCGCTGCACCTCCAGCTTGTCAGTCAGTTCGGTTCGGCGCTTCTTCGACCTCGACGGTTTGACCTTGTCGGCCTTAGTAGCCACGTACGTGATCGGCCGTCCCAGCGATTCGAGCCATTCGACAGTCTGCAGGTCCAGTGCGGTCGGACCGACGGCGCCGTCGATCAACAACACCACCGACACGAGGTTCTCCCGTTCCTCGATGTAGGTGCTGAGCATCGTTGCCCACTTCGCCTGCTCTGCCTTGGACACCCTGGCGAAGCCATAACCGGGGAGGTCCATCAGCCAGCGAAGAGAATGCGCCGGCGCAAGCTCGAACGCATTCATCAGCCGAGTCGCTCCGGGCGTTTTCGAGGTCTTTGCAAGGTTCTTGCGCTGGGCGAGCGCATTGAGCAGCGAAGACTTGCCGACATTGCTACGGCCGACGAATGCGACCTCGGTGTTGACATGGGGAAGGTCGTCGATGTCGACATAGGAACGGACGAAGCGGAGATCGAGGGGACCGGCCACACGGCGACGGTACCGGGTGACAGCGCCGGCGATGTGCCCGATCACCGTCCGCTCTACCATCCCGCCATGACAGATCTTCGCGGACGAACAGTGCTCATCACCGGCGGCAACGGGGGGATCGGCCTCGGGATCGGCAAGGCGTGCGCTGCGGCCGGCGCCAACATCGTGGCCTGGGGGCGCAACCAGGAGAAGAACACCAACGCGGCGGCGGAGCTGCGATCGATTGGGGTCGAAGCTCATGTGCTCGAGATCGACGCCTCCGACGAGGCCGCCATCGACGCAGGTTTCGCCCAATCGGTCGATCTCGCAGGGGGACGCATCGACTCGGTCTTTGCGAACGCCGGCGTCGGGGGCAGTGGTGCAAGGTTCCCCGAGGTGAGTCTCGAGGAGTGGCGACGGGTGATGACGACCAACCTCGACGGGGTGTTCCTGCTGTTCCGGGCTGCGGCCCGTCACATGATCGAGCACGGCCACGGTGGTGCGCTCGTCGCCACGTCGTCGACGTCGGCCATCCATGGGGCTGCTGGCAACGAGGCGTACGGCACCTCCAAAACGGCCCTGCTCGGCTTCTGTCGAGCATTGGCGGTGAACCTTGCCCGGCACCAGATCAGGGTCAACGCGCTGCTTCCCGGCTGGACGATCACCGAACTCGCTTCGTTCGGCTACGCCAACGACACGTTCCGTGATGCGACGCTGAAGCGCACCCCGGTGCGCAGGTGGGCCGACCCCGACGAGATGGGGGCTGCGGGCGTGTTCCTCGCAGACCCGACCGCCACCTATCACACCGGCGATTCCATCGTCGTGGACGGCGGCTACACGATCTTCTAGGCACAGCGGGGTGTTGCCGCTCGGTGCCCGGCACGGTGCAGGATGGGGCGATGTTCCAAGATGGGGCGATGTTCAGGGCGAGGGTCTTCGCAGTCGGTGCGGTGATCGTCACCTCGAGCATCGTCACCTTCCTGGTGCTCGATTCGACGGGTGAGCGTGGTGCGACCGAACCAGCACCAACGACACGCTCGTCAAGCTCGACATCGACGACGAGCACCTCGACGACCGCCGTGACCACGACGACCACCACGACCACCACGACCACGCTGGCCCCCGATGTCGTGCGAATCGCCGAGGAACTCGCCGTCCTCGGAATCGACGGACAGGCTCGACAGGTGGTGATGCTCGGCGTGCGTGGCGACCTTGTCGAGGGGTTGATCGCCGAACTGGGTGACGCCTGCATCGGGGGCGTCTTCGTCGCCGGCAACGCCGACAACTGGGAGCCGCACGACTCGTTCGATGCCGCGAAAGCTGCGATCGAGCGGCTGGCAGGCGCTGCTGCGGGCTGCGGCTCGTATCCGCTCGTCGCTACCGACGCAGAAGCCGGTACCCGGGTGCTCAAGGTGCCAGTGTCCCCCTTGCCCGACCCTGCAACCCTGGAGGCGAATCACCAGGTCGATCCTGCGACGACGAGTGAGGGCCTTGCCCCTGCCGCCGAAGCCTTTGCTCGTCAACTCGCCCAGGCAGGTGTGCACGTGAACTTCGGTGTGGTCGCCGATGTCGATGTTGGCGCCGGGTATTACATGGATCGCCAGCGGCGGTCGTTCGGTGACGACCCGGCGACCGTCACCGCCATCACCGAGGCCTTGGTGGAGGGGCACTGCCGAGCCGGTCTCGCTGCGACCCTCAAGCATTTTCCGAACCAGGGGTCGACGGTAGAGGACCCGCACGAGCTCGACTCGTTCTCGGCCACGACGCCGGCGGAGTGGGCCGAGTTCGGTGCGCAGCCGTACCGCGACACGAGGGCGCCCCTCGTGATGACGGGGCACATTCGCTTCGAAGGTGTCGATGGCGGGTTGCCTGCGACGCTGTCGACCGAGATCACCTCGTGGCTGCGCAGCGACCTCGGGTACGAAGGTGTGATCGTCACCGACGACATGCATGTTATGCGAGGGGTCGGGGTGGATCTCTCCCCAGGCGAGCGTGCCGTTGCTGCACTTCGGGCTGGAGCTGACCTCGCCCTGTTCGTGGGGGTCGACAACGGCGCAGAGATCGTGGAGGCAATCGTTGCCGAGGCGCAGGTCGATCCGATGTTTGCGACTCGTCTGTCGGAAGCTGCCGCACGGGTTCTGCGGCTCAAGGGCGGGTTGGGGCTGCTGCCAGGGGCCGTCGCCGACTGGTTCGAATGGTGCGGCACCAGAGCCGAGTGATCAGGAGCAATCGTTTTTCGGTGGCGACTACGGTGCAGCCACGTCGAACACGAGTCGGAGGGTGACATGGGGGAATTGGACGGCAAGGTCGCGTTGGTGACGGGTTCGTCGAGCGGCATCGGCGAGGCGTCCGCCCGGATGCTTGCGGCGGCTGGTGCCCACGTGATGGTGAACTCGTCGTCATCGGTGGAAGCAGGTACGGCGATCGCCAACGAACTCCCGACCGAATCCGACTATCTCCGAGGCGACATCTCCGACGAGGCCCAGTGCGAGGCCCTCGTGGCAGGAACGGTCGATCGGTTCGGCAAGCTCGACATCCTCGTCAACAACGCCGGATGGACGACGCGACTGGACCATGCCGACCTGTCGCTCATGACCAACGACGTCTTGTTCAAGACGATCGAGGTCAATGTCTACGGCACGTGGTGGATGAGCAAGGCCGCCATGCCACACCTGAAAGCACAGGAAGGCACGATCGTGAACGTCACGTCGATCGCAGGCCTGCGGCCCCTCGGGTCCTCGCTGGCGTACGGCATGGCAAAGGCTGCGCTCAATTCGCTCACCGAGGACATGGCCAAGTTCCAGAAGCCCGTTCGGGTCAATGCGGTCGCGCCGGGTCTGGTGGCCACGCCGTGGACATCGGACTGGGACGATCTGCACGCCGGGATCGCAGCGATGGTGCCGTGCGGCCGATCGGCCACGCCGGAGGACTGCGCCCAAGCGGTGATGACGTGCATCACCAACACCTACATGAACGGCACGATCCTCAAGGTCGACGGCGGAACGACGCTGGCGCTGTAGCCGGCGCTCGGCTTGGCGCGCCGCCCGGGTGGTCAGCGCTCGAGCGCCGCGGCGAGCCGCTCGAGCGTGGTGGAAGCAGTCTCGTTGTTGCGAACGGAGCGATCGCCGACACCGGAGACCTCCTTGGATCGTGCGAGAGATTCCTCGGGCCGGAGGTCGTCCCAGCTCTCGGTGACGCGGGTCCCGCCGTCGATCGCTTCGAGGTCGTAGCGCCAGTTGGCGAAATGGAAGTCGCTGCGGCCGATCATCGCCTTGAAGTGGAACGCGACGCCGGGCTCGCACCTGTCGATCTCGGCATGGGTGCTCCACTCCTTGTCGCCGTTTCGGTTGTGACCGTCGAATCGAGCACCGACGACCGGCTGATCGTGGCCCTCCTGCCATTCGCAGGTGTGGCACTCCGGTGACCATTCCCCCATGCGCGTGATGTCGGAGATTGCCGCCCACACGGTCATCGGGTCGGCGGCGATGTCGCGGGTGACGGATCCGGTTCGTTCGTGTTCCATCCGACGACCGTAGTGGTGCGACCCCACTGGGGTGAAGTGCTAGGGGACGCGTGGATACGCGAGCCCGGCAATCTCCTGGACGAGGCGGACGACCTGGTAGCTGTAGCCAGCCTCGTTGTCGTACCAGACGTAGAGCACGCAGCGGTTCGAGTCGGCGATCGTTGCCTGGGCATCGACGATGCCTGTGCGCTCGGCGCCGACAAGATCGGACGACACGACTTCGGTCGAGGTCGTGTAATCGATCTGCTCACCGAGGTCGACACTCATCGACGCGTTGCGCAGTTCGGCATTGATCTCTTCGCGGCTGACTCCACGCTCGAGCGTGAGGTTGAGGATTGCGAGTGACACATTCGGAACCGGAACGCGGATCGCATTGCCGGTCAGCTTGCCGGCCAACTCGGGGAGGGCCTTCACCA
Source organism: Actinomycetota bacterium (assembly GCA_029979265.1). GTDB lineage: Bacteria > Actinomycetota > Acidimicrobiia > Acidimicrobiales > Aldehydirespiratoraceae > UBA11606. The sequence goes on from JAPOHW010000001.1 coordinate 42,412, forward strand.
CGGCGGACGCAGCGCCGGTCTCGGTGATGACCATGTTGAGCGGTGCGGACCGACCCCGGCGTTCCTTGTTGTGGAAGTTGTCGGTGAGGTTCTGGTCGTTCGTGTAGGCGTGGATCGTCTCGACATGACCACCGACGATGCCGAACGTGTCGTTCATCACCTTGAGCGGCGGCACGATCGCATTGGTGGTGCACGACGCGGCCGACACGATCGTGTCGGTGTCGCTGAGCGCATGATGGTTGACGCCGTAGATGATGTTCTTGACCTCGCCCTTGCCCGGTGCTGTGAGTACGGCCCGGGTGGCGCCGTTCGCCTTCAGGTGCCGGCTGAGGCCGTCCATGTCGCGCCAGGCCCCGGTGTTGTCGATGATGATTGCGTTCTTGATCCCGTACGCCTCGTAGTCGATGTCTTCGGGCTGGGCCGCGTAGATGAACGTGATCGGGTTGCCGTTGGCGATGATCTGGTTGTTGTCCGGGTCGGCGATGACGCTGCCGGCGAACGGTCCGTGGACCGAGTCGCGCCGCAGCAGGCTGGCCCGCTTCTCGATGTCGTTGCTCTTCTGGGGCCGAAGGACGATGGCGCGAAGGCGCAGCTTGGCTCCCGATCCGGCTCGTTCGATCAGGATGCGAGCCAGAAGACGGCCGATGCGACCGAAGCCGTAGAGCACGACATCGGTGGGCTCTTCGAGCAGGCGCCCGTGACCGGTGGTGACCGAACCGAGCGCCTCGGCGAGGTAGGCATCGAGATCGCCCCCCACGTCGGCGTACCCGTCCGTGAGCTTGCCAAGGTCGACCTTGGCCGAATCGAGTTGCATGTCGGCGAGTGCTTGCAGCACCGGCAGTGTCTGTTGGATCGACAACTCGCGTCCGGTGACGTTTCGGGCGTAACGGTGCGCCTTGATGATCTCGATCGGTGCCCGCACCAGTTTGCGGCCGTAGACGTACACGATGACGTCGTTCTCGCGGTACAGACGACCGAGGATCGGGATCATCAGCTCGGCGGTTGCTTCGGCCTCTCGCCAACGGTCGAAATAGTCGGTACCGGTGTTGCTCATGGGTCCTCGTCGTCCGGGCGGTCAGCGCCTCGATCAGATCGGACTCTAACGAGCGCCGAGGTGGCCCGCTCCTGCTGAGCCTGCTGTGGAGCCTCAGAGACGTGAAGCGATCGCCTGCTTGCGCAGCTCGTACTTGAGGACCTTGCCACTGGCGTTGAGCGGGAACTCGTCGACGAAGGTCACGTGGCGAGGGCACTTGTAGTTGGCCATCTCGGCGCGACACCACGTCAGGATTCCGTCCTCACTCGGAGACGTGCCGGTGGTCGGGATCACAAAGGCGTAGCCGACCTCGCCGAGGCGTTCGTCGGGCACCCCCACCACGGCGGCAGCAGCGACATCGGGATGCATCGTCATGAGGTTCTCGATTTCGGCGGGGTAGGCATTGAATCCACCGTTGATGAACATGTCCTTCACCCGGTCGGTGATGTCGATGTTGCCACCGTCGTCCATCACGCCGATGTCGCCGGTGTGGAGCCAGCCCTCGGCGTCGACCGTCTCGGCTGTCTTGGCCGGATCATCGAGGTAGCCGACCATGATGTTGTAGCCCCGCACCACGATCTCACCCGGTTCGCCTCGGGCGACCTCCCTGCCATCGGGATCGACGACCCGAACCTCCACGTCGGGGATCGCCCGACCCGACGTGTTGGCGATGATCTCGGGATCGTCGTCGTGTCGACACATGGTGGCGATCCCCGTCGATTCGGTGAGCCCGTAGCCGGTCACGACCTTTTCGAAGCCGAGCACCTCGCGCATCTGGACGATCATCTCGACCGGAATCGCCGCTGCACCGGTGACGGCAAGTCGAAGCGACGACAGGTCGAAGGAGTCGAGATCAGGGTGATTGAGGATCGTCTGGTAGATCGCCGGCGGACCGGGCAGCATCGAGATCCGTTCCTCGGGAACCCGCTGCATCACCTGGGCAACGTCGAACACCGGGTGGGGGACCATCGTCGATCCGGTCATGAGGCAGGCGAGGATGCCGGCGTTGAGTCCGAACGAGTGAAAAAACGGGTTGACGATCAGGTAGCGGTCCTGATCGAGGCCGATCACATCGGCCCACGACTTGAACGCCCGACAGGTGGCGCCATGGGTCAGCATGGCGCCCTTGGGCGAACCGGTGGTGCCCGAGGTGAACATGATGTTGCACAGGTCGTCGGGGGTGATCATTGCTGCGCGCTCGGTGATGGCGTGATCGGTGATGTCCCTGCCTCGATCGAGCATGTCGGCGAAGGCAACCGCAGTGTTGGGCACGGTGCCTCGGAGGACGATGATCTCGTCGAGGGCGGCGGGCACTCCGGCTTCCGACAGGACTGCGACATAGTCGGTGTCGAGAAAGTCCGTCACGGTGAAGAGGAGGCGAGCCTTGCTCGACTCGATCACGTACGCCGCCTCGCGGCCCTTGAAACGGGTGTTGATGGGAACGACGATTCCACCGGCAACGTGGACGCCGAGCGCAGCGACCGCCCACTCCCAGCAGTTCGGTGCCCACACGGCGATGCGGTCGCCCCGCTCGACACCACTCGCCATCAGCGCAGCTGCCGCTCGGCGGATCTCGGTGCGCAACTCGACGAAATGCCAACGGATGTCGCCGTCGACCATGGCCTCGTTCGATGCAAAGCGGTCGGCTGCGTCGTCGATCAGTGCTGGGATCGTGGCCCACGGTGCGGCCATGTCACGTCCCCAGGGTGGTCCAGGAGACGTCCTCCCAGAGCCGCATGCTCCGCCAGCCGTCGCCATGGCGAATCAGCTCGTGGTTGTACCAACCCCCACATTCGAACGAGGGGGCATCATCGCCGGCGAAGTGCATCGGGTTGAAGAACATCGCCCGAACGGTCGCCGTGTCGCCGTCGATCGTGACCATTTCGTTGCTCACGAGGTGCTGGGTGGCCGAGAACATCTCCATCGTGATTGCCAGCCACGAGACGACCTCGTCGACCGAGCCCTCGATCCCACCGGCCGCGGTGTAGTCGATGTGTGCGTCGGCGGTGAAGAGGGTTCGGTACAGATCCCAGTCCTTGGTGTCGACGGCAGTGGCGTACGTCGTGAGGAAGTCAGAGATGGCGAGTCGGTCGAGGAGATACTGGGGTGTCACGGTCATGGTCGGAGATGCTCGGGGATGACGAGCCCCATCTCGGCGGCGAGCCCCGTCGTGGCTGCTGCGACCGGTACCCCGATCGCATCCAGCAACCGATTCATCATTTCGAAGTTGGCGGCCACCATCACAATCCGGTCGGCGGTGTCGCGACCGAGGCGAAGCTCGGCACGCACCCGGGCGTCCGGGTACTCGTCCACATCGCGCAGGACACAGGCGTCGACGAGGGCGCGGATGTCGTTGCCGGCGGGCACCCCACAGGTACCGCACCCCTCCTTGATCACGCGCGTATGGAGTTCTTGGCCTGTCTCATGGAGGCTCGCACGGAGCATTCCCGCATGGGACAGCAGTCAAAAGAAGCACTCGTTGAGGTACGACGTTCGGGCTGCAGCCAACTCGATCTGGGCGCGAGTGGCGCCGTCGCGCACGGCGAGTGGGTCTCCCATGTCGTCGATCGACAGGTAGAGCGTGTCGTGGACATCGAATTGCAGTTCGAGCCCACCCGGGATCGCAGTGAGGGCAGTCAGCGGATGCGCTGTCCCCACGGTCGGCACCCACCCCTGATCGATCGCGGCGTCGGGGACCACCGCTCGGCTCGGCAGGCCGTCGAGCGGTACCGGCAGGACAGGGTCGTCCAGCGCAAGCCCGAATGCCGCCGTGTCGAGAGCGGTCCAGCGGGCGACGATCGAGAGGACTTCGACGTAGGCCTCGGCCCGAAGACCGGCATCGGCCCACGCAGCGATGTCGTCGGGTCGGATCGTCCAGGCCTCGGTTGCGATTCGGCGGCTTGCGTCGGCCACGGCGTTCGGAAGGTCGGCGGCTCCGGGCCGGCCTGCCCGGGCGGCGCGAGCCTCGCGAGCGATCGCAACCTGCTCCACCCCGGTGAACCAGATCCCAGGCGCAGCCAGCGCCGCCGTCTGGCGGGCCACGAGGGCGTCGAATGCGGTGAGAAGAGCTGTCACGTACTCAGCTTCCCGCAATGAGCAGCAGTTTGCCGGTAGTTGCGCGCGATTCGAGCGCATGGTGTGCTGCCCCGGCCTCGGCGAGGTGCCAGGTGTGACCGACCCGAATCTCGAGTTCGCCGCGTTGCACCCAGCCGATGATCTCGTTCCAGCGACCAAGCCGCTCGTCGTCGCTGAGCAGGTGGCTGAACAGGCTGGGTCGGGTGAGAAAGAGGGACTTCGGCATGAGGGAGAGCGGACTGACCGGCGGCACGGGACCCGATGCGTTGCCGAAGGTGGCCATCACCCCGCGGGGCCGCAGAACGGCAAGTCCGGCCTCGAACGTCGCGGCACCGACCCCGTCGTAGACGACATCGATGGCATCCCTGCCCACCGCCGCTTCGACTCCTGCCACGATGTCGGTTTCCCGGTAGTTGATCAGATGCTCGGCACCACCGGCACGTGCGAGCTCGAGCTTCTCGTCGGAGCCGGCGGTGGCGACGACTCGAGCGCCACGCAACCGTGCCATCTGGACGATCAGCCGGCCCGTCCCGCCGGCAGCGGCGTGAACGAGGCAGGTGTCGCCGGGGGCAAGGGGGTAGGTATCGGTGATCAGATAGTGAGCGGTCATCGCTTGCAACGGGATCGCTGCTGCAGTTTCGAGGTCGACGTCGTCGGGAACCCGCAGCAACATCCCGGCATCGGCGACGACGTGCGATGCGTAGCTTGCCGCCACGCCGACCCAGGCGACCCGGTCACCCACTGCCACCGTCTCGACGTCGGTGCCGACGGCAGCGACGACGCCAGCTCCCTCCGAGCCCGGCGTGAACGGGAGCGGGACGTCGTACAGACCCGAACGGTGATAGGTGTCGATGAAGTTCACGCCGCTCGCCTGCACCGCCACGATCGCCTGGCTTGGCCCGGGGTCGGGAACGTCGATCTCGACATACTCGAGGACCTCCGGTCCTCCGGTGGTGGTCATGCGAATGGCGTGTGCGTTCATCTCGGCCTCCCTGGCACGGGCTTCATGATGGCGCAGATCGTCACCGACCGAGCAGTGCTACAACTCAGGCATGGTACGAGGCGCACGATCGATCGCTGTGATCGCAGCGATCGCGTCGGTGGTTGCGGCCTGCTCCACCGAGGTCGAGGTGGGTGATGGCGCCACCACGACCTCGGTGCCGGTGGCGGTCGACACGGTATCCACCACGACGGTGCCGACCCCGGTCGTGATGGTGGGAGCCGAGCGACTCGTGAACTCGGGGTTCATTGCGCTCGCCGGTGATCGGGTGGCGCTCATCGCCAATCAGACATCGGTCGTGGGTGGTCGTCATCTGATCGATGTCCTCCATGAGGCGCCCGACGTCGAGTTGGTCGCCGTGTTTGCTCCAGAACACGGTGTTCGAGGCACGGAAGGCGCCGGGGCCGAGATCGCCGACGAGGTCGACGCCGCAACCGGTGTGCCGATACTCAGCCTCTACGGCGAAACCCGGCGGCCCACACCGGAGATGCTCGACGGTATCGACACGATCGTGTTCGATCTGCAGGACGTCGGTGGCCGCTTCTACACCTACATCTCGACCATGGGTCTTGCGATGCAGGCAGCCAGCGAAGCCGGCCTTCGATTCGTGGTGCTCGATCGTCCCGACCCGTCCGGGCTCGTCGAGCCGTCCGGCTTCGTACTCGAGGCCGAGCACGTGTCGTTCGTCGGCCAGTTCCCGATCGCAGCGGCCTATGCGATGACGCCCGGTGAACTGGCACGAGCGATCGTCGGAGAAAGTTGGATCGATGGGGTCGAGGACCTTCGCCTCGATGTCGTACCTCTCGGTGGCTGGCAACGAGGGATGAGTTGGAACGACACCGGACTCGACTGGGTTCCACCGTCGCCTGGACTCCAGACGGCAACGGCGGCCGTCGTCTACCTGGGCACGGTGCTGTTCGAAGCCACCTCGATCTCGTTCGGCGGTGGAACCCGATTGACGTTCGAGCAGGTCGGGGCGCCGTGGGCCGATGCAACCGTGGTTGCTGCCGATCTCGGTTCCCGCCGCCTGCCCGGGGTCGAGTTCGCTGCCGTGTCGTTCACGCCGGGCCCGCTCCCCGGTCGCACGGCGGAGCCGCGCCTCAATGGCGAACAGGTGCACGGTGTCCGGATCACGATCACCGAACCGTCGACGTTCGACCCGGTGGAGGTGGGCGTGCACATTCTCGAAGCGTTTTGGAACGAGGCCCGCCGACAAGAACTGGGCGACGAGGTGTACATCGCCCGACCATCGATGATGACGCTGCTCGCAGGCACGACCCGCCTCGTGGACGAACTGGCAGCCGGGGCTGGTGCGGCCGATGTCATTGCGGGTTGGGAGGATGAGCTCGCAGCCTTCGACGATGCTCGGCGACGCTATTTGCTGTACCCCGAACCCCGGCCGTGACGGTCCGGGCACGGTGTACCGTCGGAGGTCATGGGGCACCGACGCTACGAGACCGGTGAGGCGCTCGACCGCGCCGGTGAACCGAACATCGTGCTCACCGGGTTCATGGGCACCGGAAAGACCGCAGTCGGCCGCGCCCTCGCCGCTGTGCTCGGGCGTGACTTCGTCGACACCGACGATGCCATCGTCGACGCCCATGGGCCGATCGGCGAGATCTTCGCCACCATCGGCGAAGAGGGATTCCGTGCGCTCGAGCAACAGGTGGCGAAGGAACTCGCTGCTCGCAGCGACCTCGTGATCGCAACGGGTGGCGGCATGCTCACTCGGGACGACACCCGAGCGGTGCTGGCGGCGAACGGCCGCATCTTCTGCCTCGGGGCCGAACCGAGAACGATCATGGCTCGGGTCGTCGCCGATGGGATCGACGAACGACCGCTCCTGGCCGGTGCTGATCCTGAGCACCGGATCGCCGAGTTGTTGGCCGATCGAGCCGCGATCTATAGCCGGTTCGAAACGGTGGCCACCGATGACCGGACCGTCGACGAGATCGTGGCCGAGATCACCGCTCGGCTCTCGGACTGACTCACTCCGGGAGCACGCAACGGTTCTCGACTGCGCCGATGTTTTCGATTTCGCAGCGGACGATCGACCCATCACCGAGCCACTCGGGCGGTGTGCGGGCGGCCCCGACGCCGCCGGGCGTGCCGGTTGCGATGATGTCGCCGGGCATGAGGGTGGTGATCGTCGAGAGGTCTTTCACGATGTCGACGACCGTGAAGCAGAGCTGGTCGGTGTTGCTGTCCTGCTTGACCACTCCGTCGACGCTCGACCTGATCGCAAGGCCACTGCCGTCGCCGAGTTCACTGGCTGGTACCAACACCGGCCCGACCGGTGTCAGCCCCTCGAACGTCTTGCCAGCAAGAAACTGTTTCGTCCGGCGCTGGTAGTCACGCACCGAACCGTCGTTCAACACGGTGTAGCCCGCCACTGCGGCTAAGGCTTCGGCCGAGGATGCGTGTCGGACCGGAGCCCCGATGACGATTGCAAGTTCGGCTTCCCAGTCGATGCGGGTCGACACGTCGACCGATGGCAGGACCATGTCGTCACGGGCACCGATGAGTGCGTTCGCGAATTTCGCAAAGTAGGTCGGCGCGGCAGGAGTCTCGCTCCCCGTCTCGCGAATGTGGTCGAGATAGTTGAGACCGACACAGATGATCTTGTCGGGCGCGGTGATCAGCGGCGCCAGATCGGCCGTGGCCCGCGGAATGGCGTCTCCGGTCTCGGTCCGGTTGCCGGTCCGCAGCACTGCGCCGACATCGGCGGCGTCGAGGATGACGATGTCGTCGCCCTCGACTCGTCCTGCCCGTGTGGTGGATCCGATACGAACGGTGCAAAGGGAACTCATCGGCGCCATTGTGCCAAACGGAGGCCGAGCTCGGCGATCTCGTCCGGTACGAGATTCGCAAAGCTGAAGCGGATCATGTGCTCGTCGGTCGGGGTGAAGGCGGTACCAGGAATCGTGAGCACGTCGTGTTCGACCACGAGTCGTCGCACCACGTCGGCGGTCGGCTCGTCGCCCGGGGAACGAACCCAGCCGAAGTACGCGCCGGCGGTGACCAGTTCGAAGCCACCGGGGCACCCGGCCATGACCTGCTCGAACTGCTCCTGAAGGTCACGGGTCCGCTCGGCTTGTTCGCGTCGCCACTCGGTTGCCTCGGTCAAACCGGTGGCGGAGGCGGTCTGGCCGATCACCGGTGCCGAGATGGCGATGCAGTCGAGGATCTTCAGCGCCTCGACACGGGTGGCCTCGCCGGCGATGAGTCCACCGACGCGATACCCGGGGATCGCAAGGTCCTTCGAGAACGAGTGGAGTGTGATGACGTGCTCGCGCCAGCGCGGACGGTCGTACAGGTGATGGGCTGGGTCGGTCGTGGGTCGAAACGACCGGTAGGTCTCGTCGACGAGCAGGGCAACGCCGCTGTGCGCTGCGACGTCGGCAAAGGCATCGATCAGTTCCGGTGGGTAGGTGACACCGCTCGGGTTGCCCGGTGTGACCAGAACGATCGCTCGGGTTCGTTCGTCGATCTGTCGCTGTGCGTCGTTCGCCGACGGGTGGAGGTGGTCGTCCGGTTCGAGGTACCGGGGTTCGATGCCCTCGACCCGCAACCACATGTCGTGGTTGAAATAGAAGGGGAGCGCAAGGACGACGTTGTCACCCGGTCCTGCCAGGGCGCTGATCGCCGTGCAGAAGGCCTGGTTGCAGCCGGCGGTGACAAGGGTGTCGTTCGGGTCGATGTCGGCGCCGTAGGCCGCAGACACGTCGGCGGCAAATGCGGCGCGAAGCTCAGGGATGCCCGGCTGTGGCGCATACCTCGATGTGTCGGCTTCGGCCGCTGCTCGCGCAATGCGATCGACGACGACCGGGGCGGGGGCGTAGGACGGCGCAGCTTGCGAGAGGTCGAGCAGCGGCCGATCATTCACCCGATGAGCGAGGAGGGCGTGCGCCGCGCCGATCGGCGAGTGGATGAGTTCGGAGACGCGGGGCGAGAACTTCATACCGGCGAAGTGTTGCACGCGTACCTCGATCGCATCGGATACACCGGCTCGACAGAGCCGACGCTCGAGGTGCTGTCGGCACTGCAGTTCGCTCACCTCGTTGCTGTCCCGTTCGAGAATCTCGACGTGGTTGCGCAGGTGCCGGTCTCGACCGACACCGACACGGTCGTCGCGAAAGTGCTCGCTGGGCGGGGAGGATGGTGTTTCGAGAACAACGGTGCGTTCGCCTGGTTGCTGGAGCAACTCGGTTTCCGGGTTCGACGACTCGGTGCGGCGGTACTGCGCAGCGGACCGACCGTCGAGATCGACCACCTTGCCCTCGAGGTGCAACTCGATCGGCCCTATCTGGTCGATGTCGGTTTCGGAGATTCGTTCGTGCGGCCCCTCCGTCTCGATCTCGCCGACCCTCAGCGAGACGAGCGTGGTGAATGGGAGCTGTTGTCGAGTCCGCAGGGGACGACCCTGGCCGAGATCGTGGATGGCGTACCGGTTGCGCAGTACCGCTTCAAGCGGGTCGATCACCCGATGGCCGACTTCGAGCCCGCCTCCCAGAAACTGCAGGCCGACGCCGAGGGCAGGTTCCGCACCAAACCGCTTGCCACCCGACTCCTGGGCAAGGACGCCGACCGGGTCACCCTGCTTCCCGACCGGCTGACGCTGCGTTACGGAGCCGACATTCGCAACGTTTCTGTCGCCGCCGCCGAGTGGGACACAGTGCTGGCCGAATGGTTCAGGATCACTCGCTGAGTGCGGCCACGTCGACCGAGATCCAACGCAGCGAGCCGGGTGCCCGTGGTTCAGAGTGGCCGTGGTTCAGAGTGGCCGTGGTTCAGAGTGGCAGTGGTTCAGGGCGCGTCGGGATCCAGGACGGCGAGCGAGCCGCCGCGGGCCCACAGCAGAATGCCGAGGCCGAGGCTGCAGTAGATGAGCCCACCGAGGGCCATCGGGGTGATGGTGTCCTGGATCTGTCGATCGATCACCCAGGCCAGGATCGAACCAAGGCCGAGCGTGGCAACACCTCTCACCGCCGAAGCGGTGCCGGCGATCCGCTCCATCGGCTCGAGGCTGAGCGATGACGCCGTCGTCGACACGATGGTGCTGGCGGTGGACGCGACCGTGATGAGGGCGACCCATGTCGCAAACGACGGCACACCGTCAGCGATCAAGGCTGCGACGGTCAACGCCACGTAGGCCGCACCGTTGAGCATGTAGGCGACGAGTGCCACGCGAGCAGCTCCGAGCCGTTCGACGCGACGGCTGACGATCCAGACGCTGATCCCCTGGACGGCCGACACCATCCCGAACGTGGCAGCGAACCACCCGGGACGGTCGTAGATCTCATCGATGATCGGCTGAGAACTCCCCAGAAAGACGAAGAACGCGCCGTAGCTGAAGACCATCGCTGCGAGATATCCGGTCGAGGCTCGGTGGGTCAGGGTCGTCCGAATAGCGCGTCCGATGGCCGTCGCCTCGATCGGGCGCCGTTTGTCGACCGCAAGTGACTCGCCGAAACGCCGTGCCCACGCCAGGCCGACGAGCGCAAGGAGGGCCGCTGCACCGAACACCGATTGCCAGGGGAGGACGGCGATCAAGCCCTCGCCGATGAGGGGTGCCACGGTCGGTCCGATCAGGAAGACTGCAACGACCATCGAGAGGACACGGGCCATCTGATCACCGTCGTAGAGATCCCGGGCGATCGCGTAGGTGATCACCGAGGGGCCCGATGCCCCGAACCCCCACACGAAGCGGGAAACGAGCACGGCGGTGAAGTCGGTCGACACCGTCGCACCGACCGCACCGATGATGTACAGCACCAGTGACGCCTGGAGCACCGGAATGCGTCCGTAGCGATCGGACAGCGGTCCGACCGGCAGCTGTCCGGCTGCCATCCCCAAGAAGTAGACGGTGACGATCAGGCTGACGTCGCCGCTGCCGGCGGCGAGGCCGAAACGGTCACGGATCTCGTCGAACGCCGGGAGCGCAGTGTCGATACCGAACGCCAGAAGCGCACCGGTGAAGCCGAGGAAGGCGACGACCACCACCTCGGACCGACCCGTCGCCGGGACTGGTCGGGTCACCCGTCGGCGAGCCGGAGAGAGAGCGTGGACACGCGTTCGCGCAGTTCCTCGCGGTCGATCCCGAACTCGGCGAGCCCGGAGACGATCTCTTCTTCGAACGCGCCCCAGCCGAACTGCAACGCTGCGCACAGCGCGACCTGGGCAAGCAGTTCCGGGTCGTCGACCCGCTTTCCGGTGGCGGCTGCCTGACCCATTGCGATCCGGTGCATGAGGCCCTTCATGGGAGAGAGCGCCTCGTCGACCTCGAGTTTCGCAAAGGTGCGGTAGCTCGAGGCTTCGTCGTTGGTGTTGACCGGCAGGATTCCGTCGCTGTCCCACCGCTGTCCCATCTCGTCGGTGGCGACCGCAACGGCTTCGGCGAACACGGCGTCCTTGCTGCCGAAGTAGTGGTGGATGAGCCCGTAGTTGACTCCGGCATGCTTGGCGAGTTCGCGTCCTGAGATCTGGCGTGGGGATCGCATGCCCATGAGTTGGACCGCAGCGTCGATGAGCGATCGACGGACAGCCTCGGGGCCGCGAGCCGGGGCGGATGGGGCCGAGTTGGTCATGGACTCAGTTGCGGATCTGCGAGATGTCGCGCACCGCACCTTTGTCGGCACTGGTGGTCATGGCGGCATAGGCCCACAGTGCAGCCGAGACGTTCCGCTGCCGCTCCTCGGCCGGCTGCCAGGCACCGGCGCCCTTCGCTTCCATTGCGGCGCGGCGAGCCGCCAGTTCGTCGTCGGAGATCCGCAGTGCAATCGAACGGTTCGGGATGTCGATGTCAATCATGTCGCCGTCTTCGATGAGACCGATCGCACCACCCTCGGCCGCCTCGGGAGATGCATGGCCGATGGAGAGTCCGGACGTTCCGCCCGAGAAGCGGCCGTCGGTGAGGAGTGCGCACTGCTTGCCGAGCCCGCGACTCTTGATGTAGGAGGTCGGGTACAGCATCTCCTGCATTCCCGGGCCTCCCTTGGGCCCCTCGTAGCGAATGACGACCACGTCGCCGGGAGCGATCCGCGTTTCGTCGAGGATCCCCTCGCAGGCGGTGTCCTGGGACTCGAACACGCGGGCCGGTCCGGAGAATGTGAAGATCTCCTCGTCGACGCCGGCCGTCTTCACGATGCAGCCGTTCTCGGCAATGTTGCCGAACAACACGGCGAGGCCGCCGTCCTGGAAGTAGGCGTTCTCGACGCTGCGGATACAACCGTGGTGGCGATCGGTGTCGAGGCTGTCCCAGCGGGTGCTCTGCGAGAACGCAGTCTGCGTCGGGATACCGGCAGGCCCAGCTCGGTAGAACTCGACGACGTCGGGGGCGGGATCGCGCATGACGTCCCACTGGTCGAGGGCATCGGCCAACGAGTTGCTGTGCACCGTGGGGAGCGAGGTGTCGAGCAGGCCCCCTCGGTCGAGTTCGCCGAGGATTCCCATGATGCCGCCCGCCCGGTGGACGTCTTCGATGTGGTACTCGCTGGTCGCCGGAGCGACCTTGCAGATCGCCGGTGAGGTGCGGCTGAGCCGATCGATGTCGCTCATCGTGAAGTCGACCTCGGCCTCTCGGGCAGCAGCGAGGATGTGCAACACGGTGTTGGTCGAGCCGCCCATGGCGATGTCGAGGGTCATTGCGTTCTCGAACGCCGCTTTCGTGCAGATCGAGCGAGGCAGAACCGAATCGTCGTCCTTGTCGTAGTACCTGTTCGCAAGGTCGACGATCTGGCGTCCGGCCTGCAGGAACAACTGTTCGCGGTCGGCGTGCGTCGCCACCACCGTGCCGTTGCCCGGGAGCGCCAGGCCGAGGGCTTCGGCCAGACAGTTCATCGAGTTGGCGGTGAACATTCCCGAACAGGAACCACAGGTCGGGCACGCCGAGCGTTCCATCTGCAGGACGTCTTCGTCGCTGACCGTCTTGTCGCCCGCTTTGATCATCGGATCGATCAGATCGAGCTTCACCTCCACACCGGCGAGCTTGGTCTTGCCGGCTTCCATCGGTCCGCCGGTGACGAAGATCGTCGGGATGTTGAGACGCATCGTTGCCATCAACATCCCCGGAGTGATCTTGTCGCAGTTGGAGATGCAGACCAGCGCATCGGCACAGTGCGCGTTGACCATGTACTCGACCGAATCAGCGATGAGATCGCGGCTCGGGAGGCTGTAGAGCATGCCGTCGTGGCCCATGGCGATCCCGTCGTCGACGGCGATCGTGTTGAACTCCTTGGCAACACCGCCGGCAGCTTCGATCTCGCGGCACACGAGTTGGCCGAGGTCCTTGAGGTGAACGTGGCCGGGGACGAACTGCGTGAACGAGTTCGACACCGCAATGATCGGCTTCTCGAAATCCTCTTCGCCCATGCCCGTCGCCCGCCACAGGGCGCGAGCGCCGGCCATGTTTCGGCCCTGGGTGGTCGTGCGAGAACGGTACGCAGGCATGTCGCAAAGGCTAGTTGGTCGCGCGGCTAACTCTCGCATTGCTCGTTGTGTCGGCTCCTCGGGTCGGCGGACCGTCGACGACGGTGCCGACTACCGTCGGAGGGTGCCAGAACCGCAGGAGTCGCCGGTTGTTTTCGAACTCGACGGTGTGGAGGTGCAGGTGACGAATCCGAGCAAGGTGTTCTTTGCCGAGCGCGGCGAGACGAAGCTCGATCTCGTCCACTACTACCTCGCCGTGGCAGGTCCCCTCATGCGAGCAATCGGCGGCCGACCGCTGCTGATGGAGCGACATCCCAACGGCGCCGGGGGATCGTCGTTCTTCCAGAAGCGAGTGCCGACGGGTGCACCCGGCTGGCTGCGCACCGCCGTGCTCAGTTCGCCGAGCGGCACGCCGTCGAACGCGTTGGTCGCGCACGACATGGCGCACATCGTGTGGGCGGTCAATTCGGGCTGTCTCGGTGTTCACGTCTGGCCGGTTCGGGCTGATGCGCTCCAGTTCACCGACGAGTTGCGAATCGACCTGGACCCGCAGCCGGGAACCGACTTCGACGATGTCCGCGCTGCTGCGTTCGAAGTGCGGTCGCTGCTCGACGAGGTCGGTGTCCGATGCTTTCCGAAGGTGTCGGGGAGCAACGGTATCCACATCTGGGTTCGGCTCGAGTCGCGTTGGGATGGCATCGAAGTTCGCTCTGCAGCCGTTGCACTCGCCCGCGAACTCGAACGACGCCGGCCCGATCTGCTGACGGCCCGATGGTGGAAAGAAGAGCGCGGCCAACGGGTCTTCGTCGACTTCAATCAGAACGCTCCGCACAAGACAATGTTCGCTGCGTGGTCGGTTCGGCCCCGCGTCGGGGGTCAGGTGTCGATGCCACTCACGTGGGACGATGTCGGTTCGGTCGAACCCGAGGACATCACGATTGCCACCGTGCCCGGATTGCTGGCCGATCTGGGTGATGCCTGGGCGACGATCGACGACGAACTCCAGCCCCTCGATCCTCTGCTCGAGTGGCATGCACGGGACTGGGCCGCCGGCCTCCCGGATGCGCCGTGGCCGCCGCACTACCCGAAGATGCCGCGCGAGCCGCCTCGAGTCAGCCCGAGCCGAGCGCGCAGGGCCACCTGAGTCTCAGGGACTCGGCTCGATGTCGATTCCTGCTCCCAGCGTCCACGCTCGAGTGGTCTCGGCGAACGAGCGCCCGAGGAGTGCCGCAGCCTGGACGGCGGCGCCGGTTGCCACAGTCTCGTCATCGTCGGGAACACGGATCGGTGCGCCGTGCACATCGGCAAGAATCTGCCGGTATGCCGGGCTCTTGGCTCCGCCGCCGATCAGGTGCAGCCGGCCCCCGACCGCCGCACCCGCCTGCTCGAGCGCGTCGAGGCCGTGGAGCAGACCGCGAAGGACTCCTTCGTGCGCCGCACGCGCCAGGTCCTCGGTCGTCGTGTCGTTGCGAAGCCCCTCCAAGGTGCCAGTGGCGTCGGGCAGGCTCGGCGTTCGTTCACCGTCGAAGTAGGGGATGAGTCGTGCGCCGTTCGCTCCCGTGGGCGCGCGAAGGGCCGCTGCGGCGAAGGCGGCGTGGTCCATGCCGAACCAGCCGGCGACGGTGTCGGTGACCTTGGTGGCGTTGAGCGTGCACACGAGTGGCAGGAATGCACCGGTTGCGTCGGCGAAACCTGCCACGTTGCCGGAGGCGTCTTCGGTCGGTTCCGCTGATGTGGCGTACACGACGCCAGAGGTGCCCAGCGAGAGGCTGACGTCTCCGGACGACAGTCCGAGTCCGAGTGCCGCAGCCATGTTGTCGCCGCTCCCGGGACCGACCGGGGTGCCAGCCGGTACACCGATCGCCGCTGCTGCTTCCCTGGTGAGCAGACCCAGGATGTCGGTTGGTCCGACAACCATCGGCACGAGGCTCGCCCAGTCGTCGCGGCCTCCGACGAGCGCAAGGAGTTCCTCTGCGCACGCACCGCTGACCGGGTCGAACCAGCCGCTCCCCGATGCGTCGCCGCGATCGGTGGCATGGACACCGGTGAGGCGGAGATTGAGATAATCGTGTGGCAACGTCACCTTGGCGATCCGCCGCACGATCTCGGGTTCGTGTTCGACCAGCCAGGCGAGTTTGGTGATCGTGAACGAGGCGACCGGCACCGACCGGATCCGTCTGGCCCAGGCGTCGGCTCCGATGGCGTCGACGAGCGTCTCGGACTGCGGTGACGACTCGGTGTCGTTCCACAGCTTGGCCGGGCGAAGGGGTTCGTCGTCGTGGTCGAGAACGACCAAACCGTGTTGCTGACCGGCCACGCTGAGCGCTGCGATGTCTCGGGCGACGGAACCGACCTGGGCGAACGCGTCGATCAGCGCCTGCCACCACGAGTTCGGATGCTGTTCGCTGCGGGGAGGGTTGGTGGGCGGATGCGGCGAGCGGCCGACTGCCACCGTTTCGCCCGAGTCGAGGTCGCGGACCTCGACCTTGCACGATTGGGTCGACGAGTCGACGCCGGCGACGAGCGGCATCAGCGGGTGCGTTCGATGTAGCGGTTCACCAGGTTCTCGAGTTCTTCCTGGCGCCCGCTCACCGGCGCAGGATCGAGTTCTGAACCGGCAACGAGGTCGTGTAACGCAGCGAGCGACGCGCCATGGCCGATACCGGCGTGAATGTCGCTTCCGAGCGATCCGCCCCAGGCCTCGTATCGCCGAGCCCGGCGGTCTTCGAGCACGCCGTCGTCGAGCATGGCATGGGCGACGAGCAGGGAACGGGCCAGGGTGTCCATCCCTCCGATGTGGGCGTGAAAGAGGTCATCGCGGGCGATGGACATCCGGCGGAGCTTGGTGTCGAAGTTGAAACCCCCGGTGGTGAAGCCACCGGCGCGCAGGATCTCGTAGACGCCGAGCGACATCTCCTCCACCGAGTTCGGAAACTGGTCGGTGTCCCACCCCAAGCGGTCGTCGCCTCGGTTGGCATCGACCGAGCCGAGGATCCCGCAGGCCGCTGCCATGGCGATCTCGTGCTGGAAGTCGTGGCCCGACAGGGTTGCGTGGTTGACCTCGATGTTGACCTTGACCTCGTCTTCGAGCCCATATCGCTGCAGGAACGCAAAGCATGATTGCGAGTCGTAGTCGTATTGGTGTTTGGTGGGTTCCTGTGGCTTCGGTTCCAGCAGGATCGTGCCGTCGAAGCCGATGGCATGCTTGTACTCGACGACCTGTGTGAGGAAGCGTCCGAGCTGATCGAGTTCTTTCGCCAGATCGGTGTTGAGCAAGGTCTCGTAGCCCTCGCGACCGCCCCACAGCACATAGTTCTGGCCACCCAGTCGGTGGGTCACATCCATGCAGTTCTTCACCTGCGCTGCGGCGCGAGCGTAGATCTCGGGATCGGGATTGGTGGCAGCCCCGGCCATGTAGCGCGGATGGCCGAACAGGCGCGCCGTGCCCCACAGCAGACCAACCCCGGTGCGTTCCATGTGTGCGGCCATCGTGTCGGCGAGTTCGGCGAGGTTGGCGGTCTCCTCGGCGAACGACCCGCCGGTGGGTGAGACGTCGTGATCGTGGAAACAGAAGTACGGAACGCCGAGTTTCTCGAAGAACTCGAAGGCGGCTGCCATCTTGGTGCGGGCGGCCTCCATCGGGTCGAGATCGGTGGCCAACCACGGGCGGTCGAAGGTGCCGTCGCCGAACACGTCGTTGCCGGGCCAGTTGAACGAGTGCCAGTAGCAGACTGCCATCCGAAGGTGTTCGGCCATCGTCCTGTCGCCGATGACGCGGTCGGCGTCGTACCAACGAAACGCCAGGGGATTGTCGGAGTCTGGTCCTTCGAATCGGATGGGTTCGGGAACGGTGGTGAAGAAGTCGGACATCGGGTCTCCTCGTCGGGTTCTCGGTCAGGCGCCGCCCTGATGAGCCCACAGGGCTGCGCCGAGCGCGCCGGCGTCATCGCCCAGTTCGGCCATCACGATGTTCACCGGCGGGCGGTACTCGCCGCCGAGGGTGAGCGTGTCGAGCCATCGAGCCGTGCCTGCTCGGAGTGGCTCACCGATGTCGGTGAGGCCGCCGCCGAGCACGATCCGCTCCGGGTCGAAGATCATGACGAGGTTGGCGAGTCCCACGGCCACCTGGCGGCAGAAGCCGTCGAAAATGCGTTCCGCCTCCTTGTCGCCGCGCCCGAGGGCCTCGGCCACGGTGAAGCCCGTGATGGCGGCAACGGAACCGGCGAGGCTCAGTGCCGACGGAAAGAGTCCGATCTGGGCCTGCGACCGGCCGATCTGGCCGAGCGCAGTACCTGATGCGTAATACTCCCAGGGGCCCTGTTGGCCGGTGTGATGGGTGGGGCCGTTGGCATCGACGACCATGTGGCCACTCTCGCCGGCAAACCCGTTGTGGCCGTGAATCAGTCGTCCGCCGCACACGAAGCCGCTGCCGATACCAGTGCCGAGCGTGACGAGCATGAAGTCGTCGCTGCCGCGGCCAGCGCCCAACCGGCCCTCGGCCCAGGTGGCGGCGGTTGCGTCGTTCATGACGACGACGTCGAGCCCTGTGCGTTCGGCAAGTTCGGTGCCGAGGGGGTATTCGATCAGTTCGGGGAGGTTGGGGGAGTAGTGGATGACGCCAGATCGATGCGCCAGGCCAGCGACACCGAGGCCGATCGCGTCGAGTTCGACGTTGTTGTGCTTTCGCATCCGGTCGATCATGCGCAGGAGGGTCTCGAGCAGGACGGGCCCGGGCCCCGCACTCGATTCGCGATCGCGATCGCTGATCGCTCCGGTCGCCGGGTCGATGAGCAACGCTCGGGCGTTCGTGCCACCGACGTCGAATCCGAGGATCATGGTCGCCGAGGCTAGACGTTGATGGCGGTGCCGCCGACAGCAGCACTCGCCACGGCGGCGTCGCACAGCTCCTGGATGCGGAGTCCTTCGGTGAAGGAGGGCTCCACCGGTTTGCGGGTCCTGACGCTGTGGATGAAGTCACCGACCATCGCCCCCCCGCCCCGGAAGACATCGCGGTACGTGTTGTGGACGGTGTCTCGTCGAGCGCCTGCCCAGAGATCGTCGGGGATCGAGAGCACGTTCGCCGGTCCCGGCTCACCGGCTTTCACCCCGCGGACTTCCTGACGTCTGTCCCAATCGCATGTGGCGTAGAGCGAGCCTTCGCTGCCGTGCGCGTCGAACTCGTGGGTCTGGCCGAACGCCGTACCCTCCCAGCACACGGCGCTCACCTGAACGGTCGCATACGCACCCGAGACGAATCCGAGTGTCATGACCGCTGAGTCTTCGCCCCGAACGTAGGGGTGACCGTCGGGTCGTTCGTCGCGGGGGACGAACGAACGCGAGATGCACGAGATCGACTCGACCTCGCCGAAGAACCAGCGGGCCAGATGGAGGAAATGGCTCCCGATGTCGCCGATGACGCCGCTTCCGGCTGCAGCCCGGTCGAACCGCCAGGCGTACTCGCCGTCGCGAGCGAACCCGGTGAAGTAGCGCAGCCCGAGGTGGAACGGATCGCCGAGATAGCCATCGTCGATCAACCGCTTCAGCCATTGGTTGACCGGCATGTAGCGGTAGGTGAAGGGCACGAGCGTCACCGCGCCGGCGGAGACCGCTGCACTGTGCATCTCGCGGGCTTCGTCGACGGTGACGCCGAGGGGTTTCTCGCAGAGAACATCGAGCCCATGGGCGAGTGCCTGCATGGTGAGCGGGTGGTGCGAATCGTTGGCCGACGCAATGACGACCGCATCCATCGGGGTGTCAAAGAAGGCGTCGGCCTCGGTGGCCCACGTCCCGATGTTCCAGCGGTCGGCAAACGCCTGGGTCCGGCTTCCGTCTCGGCCCAGCGTGGCGACGACCTCGACGTCACCGATACTGCGGAGCGCCGGCAGATACATGGCGTCCGCCCACCAGGACGTGCCGATGATCCCGACTCTGGTCATCTCATGCTTCGATCGCGGAGTGACTCTCGGCATCGACGTCGCGACCGATCGTGGCCTCGCCCGTGTTGTCGTCGAGAATTTCGGGGTACGGATATTCGAGTGCCATCAACTGGCGAAGCATCGGTGTCGCCCGTTCGACGACGTCGGGGCGAACGCCACGACGAAGGTCCTCGAGTGGCGCAACGAACTTCGGCAGGTATTCGATGAGCACGCCGGTGCGGTCGACGTCGTCGCTGACATTGGGCATGGCGCAGTGCCAGCACATCCCGTTGAAGATGACACAGTCGCCCGGGTCGCCGGTCATCCGAGCGGCATTGTCGAAGAAGTGATCCCGGTCGTGTTCGTCGGGATAGCGAAGGTCGCCCTGGCTGTTCGGGAGGAATGCGGTTGCACCCGAGTCCGGTGTGAACGGATCGAGCAGGATCGTGGCCTGTGCATTCAGCGGAAATGACGAGTTGATGTTCATCGGGAACTCGTTGCGCTTGTACATGTCCCAGTACGGATAGTCGACGTGAGGCTCTTGGCCGGGTCCACCGGGAAGCAGTCGATTGGCGGCGACCGATCCCATGATGAAGGCCGACCCCAGAAAACGGCCGACGATCTGTATCACCGTCGGTTGCTGCACCATTCGCTCGAAGACGGTCCCCTTGTTGAGCAGGTTCCATACCCGTCGCTGCAGGTGGATGGTGTCGGCGTTCGCGCCTTGGAAGTGGGTCTCCTTGTCGCCCTCGGTATCGGAGTAGTGGTGGATCAGGCGGCGAGCCTCTGCGATCTCGTCGGCCGGGAACGCCTGGCGGATCACGATCGCACCGGCGCCGGTGAGCAACTCGGCGAGGAGGTCCGGCATCTGTTCGTCGAGGTTGTGGACGTCGACTTCGAGGAGAGCGGTCATGTCATCATCCTGTTCTGCTCCGGCGGCGGGCTGCCAGCCGGGCGTCGGAGTCGGGGCTTCCGTCGTGAAACGAGCCGAACCAACGATCGAGCGGAAAGACTCCGTCGGCGTAGTTCACCTCGAACAACGAATGGTGGAGATAGTGGGCGTGCCCGTTGGTGGGGTAGCGGTAGCGGCCGAGTTCGACGTACTCGAAGCCGACGTGGCCCGGGATCGGTGCCAGGTTGAGATGGACCATGTTGAACACGGCGTGTACCGGGTGTGACAGCACCACCCAGTGGAGGGCGATCGACGAGAAGTACACGATGTGTTCGAGCGGGTGCATCGACATTCCCGACCACGGCCCCGGGTTGGTGTTGCGATGGTGCAGGCTGTGCACCCGTCGGTAGAGCGCCCGCACGTGAATCAGGCGGTGGACTGCGTAGAAATGGAGTTCACGCAACAGCACGGTTGCCGGAAACAGTGCGACGAACCACACCGGATGGGCGGCCCAGTCGAGCCAGCCGATACGACCGCTCGAGAACAACCAGAGGGTGGTTGCCTCCCAGGCGGTACCGATGGGGACCGCACTGGCCAGCGTCCAGAACACGTTCTCGCGCGTCTGGTTTCCGAACGTCCGGTTGCCGGCCCGTGGGCGCGGCCAGCTCGGGTTGAACTTATACTGCTCCCCCTGGCTTCGGCGCAAGGCGACCCACCAGTGCGTTGCGCCGTACACGGCGGCGACGACGACGAGATTGCGAACGAGCAGGAAACCGACCCAGCCGGGTTCGAGTGTGGTCATGGTCTCGGTCGCAGGCGTTGCCCACGTCCAGAGGGCCACGGCGATGACGAATACGATGGCGTTGGTGGGAAAGACGAAGTGCGGGAGCCAGCGGAGAAGGGCCCGGGGTCGGGGTGGCCACACGAACACCGGTGCATAGGCCACCGGGGCAGGCCTCCAGGGGGCCGGCTCGGTCATCGAGTGGTGCCGTCGTGTCGTGGCGGTCCGGTGCTTCCCCTCACGGCGAGCGTCGGTGCGAGATCGAGGTTCGTCGGCTTGGTTCGGTTGTCCTCGATACGTTCGAGCATCGTCTGTACTGCAAGTTCGCCCATCTTTCGGCGGGGCTGATCGACGGCCGTGAGCGACATGTGATTGAGCTGGGCGATGAACGTGTTGTCGTAGCCGACCACCGAGACATCGTCGGGCACGCGGAGTCCGGCCGACTCGAGAACGTCGAGCACTCCTGCAGCGAGGAGATCGTTGAAGGCGAAGATTGCAGTCGGGACCGCCTCCTCCTCCACGAGCTGCACCACTGCAGCCTCGGCGTCTGCCTCACCGTCTCCCGCTCGAACCACGCGAGGCTCGAGTCCGGCTGCCCGCATGGCACGTGCGAATCCAGCGGCTCTGGGCCGTGAGGAGATGTTGTCACCACCGTCGAGGTGCACGATGTCGGTGTGACCAAGAGCGACGAGGTGGTCGACGGCGAGCGCGGCACCGATCGTGTCGTTGGCCGTGATCGTGTCGACCCCCGGGTGGTCGGGTCCGGAGGCGACGATCACGGTGGGAGCGACCCGGGAAGCCTGCTCGAGCTCATCGTCGTCGAGTCGGGTGCCGACGAGGATGAGCGCCTCCACCTGGAATTGCAGATGGGTCTCGACGGCTCGCCGTTCGCGACCGGGATCTCGCCCGCCGTTGAGGATCAGCACCGAGAAGCCGTGCTCGTCGGCTGCAGCCTCGATGCCGGAGACGACCTCGGCGAAGAAGGGGTTGTGGATGTCGTTGATGATGATGCCGAACGTCTTGGTGCGTTGCTGAGCCAGGCTGCGAGCGTGCAGGTTGGGGAGGTAGCCCAGGGCAGCGGCCGCTTGCAGCACGGCGGTGCGCTTGGCGTCGGACACCTTCGGTGAGTCGTTCATCACCAGACTCACCAAGGCCCGAGAGACGCCGGCCCGCTCGGCAACGGTGTCCATTGTCGGTCGACTCATGTGCTCAGCCCCTCAGCCCATAACCGGATGGCAGCTTTCGCTTGACAACCGGTCTGCCGACGGTAACAATTGGAGCGCTCTAACGCAATGGGGACGGAGAGCCCGACGGGCCTGGGGAGTACGTGTTGAGCTTTCTCGATCGTGTAGCGGGTGCGCCCATCAGTTGGGGTGTGTGTGAAGTGCCGGGCTGGGGCCTCGAGCTCCCCCCCGAGCGCGTTCTTTCCGAGATGCAAGAACTCGGACTCGTGGCGACCGAACTGGGCTCCGACGGGTATTTGCCCGGCGATCCGGACGACCTCAGCACACTGTGTGGGCGCTACGGCCTGACCATGATCGGTGGGTTCGTTCCCCTCGTTCTGCATGACCCGGCCCAGCGCGCCCAGACACTCGCCGACGCTCGCCGCGCTGCGCAGCTCATGGGCGGCGCCGGGGGTACGGAGTTCATCACGTCGATGGTCGCAAGCCTCGACTGGGGACCACGTTTCGAGCTCGACGCTGCGGGCTGGGACCATGCAGCTGCGATGCTCGACGAGGTCGAAGCCGTCGTTGCCGAGTACGGCATGCGCCAAGCGATCCATCCGCACCTCGGTACCCTGATCGAACGACCCGAGGACGTCAACGAAGTCCTCGAACGCAGTGATGTCGGGTGGACGTTCGACATGGGGCATCTGATGATCGGTGGCTACGACCCGCTCGAGTTCCTGCGCGACGCGCGCGAGCGAATCGTGCATGTCCATCTCAAAGATGTCCACCTCGAACGCGCTGCTCCGGTCTTGGCCGGTGAGCAGTCGATCATGCAGGGCGTACAGGGCGGCATGTTCTGCAACATGGGCGACGGCGACGTGCCGGTCGCCGAACTCGTCACCGAACTCGAAGCGACCGGCTACGACGGCTGGTATGTGATCGAACAAGACGCGGCCATCACCGACGGCGAACCTGCGCCGGGTGAGGGGCCCAAGATCGATGTTCTGCGGAGCATCGAGTATCTCCGTGCTATCAATGCTCAGTTCACAGAAGCCCGAGCGGCATCGTGAGCTCCATTGGACACGGTCCACACAATCCCTTGAGGAGGGGTATCCCTATGACCAAGAAGTTCCGCTGGCTGGCAGCCCTGCTAGCCATCGTGCTCTTTGCTGCTTCCTGTGGCGACGACAGTGACACCACCGATGACGCCGGCGACGCCGGCGACAGCGCTGGCGACGAGGCTGTCGATCAGACCCAGGGTGGCGATCTCACGTTCCACATCATCACCCACTCCGACGACGGTCCCTTCTGGTCTGTCGTCAAGCGTGGCGCCGACGCCGCCGCTGCCGACCTCGGTGTCACCGTGGTCTGGAAGCCGGGTGTCAACGACGCCAACGTGATGGTGCAAGACATCGAGGCTGCGGTCTCGGAGGGCACCAACGGTATCGGTGCCTCGCTGCCCGATCCCGCTGCACTCGTCGGTCCGCTCCAGAACGCCGTGGCGAACGG
This sequence comes from Actinomycetota bacterium, assembly GCA_029979265.1. Lineage (GTDB taxonomy): Bacteria > Actinomycetota > Acidimicrobiia > Acidimicrobiales > Aldehydirespiratoraceae > UBA11606. The sequence continues at coordinate 66,213 of JAPOHW010000001.1, forward strand.
CATTCCCGTCATCACGCTCAACTCTGGCTCGAACGACTACCAGAACATCGGCGCACTGACCCACGTCGGACAGACCGAGGTCGTCGCCGGCAACGGCGCCGGTCTCCGGTTCAACGCCGCCGGTGCCACCAAGGTCCTCTGCGCCCAGCAGGAGCAGGGCAACGTCGGCCTGACCGAGCGTTGCGAAGGTCTTGCCGAGTCGTTCGACGGCGAGGTCGTCACCGCCTTCATGGGTCTCGACGCCGATACCGCCGAGCAGCAGAACACCATCAACGCCACGCTGGCCGCCGATCCCGACATCGACGGCATTCTCGGCGTCGGTCCGGTCATCACCATGTCTGCGCTTCGTGCCGCCGAGGATCTTGGTCGCGATGTCACCATCGGTGGCTTCGACATGACCCCGGACCTCCTGGCCGCCATCGAAGCCGGCGATGTGGCGTTCACCGTCGACCAGCAGCAGTACCTGCAGGGCTACCTCACGGTGCTCTTCCTGTACCTCAACGTCACCAACCAGAACACGGTTGGCGGCGGACTGCCGGTCCTCACCGGTCCGGGCTTCGTGACGCCGGACAACGCTGCGGCTGTCGTTGCTCTCTCCGAGCAGGGCACCCGCTGATCCGGCTGATCTTCAGCTGAACCATTCCTGACGAGTGTGGGGGTCGGTCCGTTCGGACCGATCCCCACCCGTCGGTACCTCCGGCACCTTCGATGCCGGTTCGGCCGATGCCTCGAGGCGTCGGTCTCACGAACGAGGGGGAGTCTCGTGACCGACGCAGCAGCGTCTCTTCCGGTCGACGGTTCGGCCGGCACCGCCGCCAACGGAGATGATGAGCGCCTCGCGTACCGCTCCATTTTCCAGCGGCTCTTCATCCGCCCCGAGGTCGGTGCCGTCATCGGGGCCATCGGGGTGTGGACGTTCTTTTGGGCCGTGTCGGGAACCTTCGGCACCGCCGGGGGCAGTTGGGGCTGGATCGACATCGTCGCCAGCAGCCTCGGCATCATGGCAGTCGCTGTCTCGGTCTTGATGATCGGTGGTGAGTTCGACCTCTCGTCGGGTGCGATGACGGGTGCGATGGCCATGCTCACCGTCTTCATCGTGAAGGAGACAGGTGAGCTCGGAGGGCTCGGGCTCCCGATGTCGGTTTCGCTGTTGCTCGGTCTCGCCGTGGCGCTCGGTATCGGTTGGCTCAACGGCACAATGGTCGAGCGAACGGGGCAACCGAGCTTCATCATCACGCTGGCCACCTTCTTTTCGCTCAAGGGGCTCAAACTCGGACTGGCGAACCGCTTCGTCGGCCAGATTCAGGTTGCCAGTACCGAGGAGGCGTCCGACTACGACTTCTGGCGCCCGATTTTCGCAGGTGAGTGGGAGCGAAACACCCACCAGTTCGAAGCGCGCGACTTCTTCTACACGTCGCTGCCGCTTCTCGGCTTCACGATTCTCGTTCTGGCTGTCGCCGAACTCTGGTTCAACCGGCGCTCGACGCCCAACCCGGCAGGCATGATCCAATTTCTCGTCGGTCTTGCCGTCGGCGTGGCCGGCGTCGGGCTCATGCATGGCACCGACAGCACCGGTGGAAACGCACTCTCGGCTGCCGTGATCGCAGTCGGCGTCCTCGTCGGCCTGCATGGCTATTGTCAGTGGCGCTTCGAGCCGCTGACCGACCGAGGAACCCTCCAGCTCGACTCCACCTGTCGTAACCGTCTGCTGATCGGTTTCGGGCTGGTCGTCGTCGGTGGTGGGATCGCAATGGCGATCGACTCCTCGTCCAATGCACAATTCGTGTTCCCGTTCACCGTGCAGGGGATCCGGGCAATCGTTTCGGTCGCGCTCATGGTCACCGGACTCGGGTTGCTGGCCATGGTCTCCCAAGCGGCGCTGTCGATCAACGCTGCCACAAAGTTCGTTGCCACGGCAGCCTTGGCCGCCGGTGTCCTCCTCGTCGCTGCCGTCGTCTTTCTCGATTCCGAATCGGCCAAGTTCCGGGCATCGCTGTTCACGATCCTGCTCGCCGTCGCGCTGATCGTCTTCGCCTGGGGTCTTGTGGTTTCTCGGTTCGAGGAGCGCCGCTTCGTCGACCGAGACGCGGATCGATCCGGCTACATCATGATGATCATCGGGTTGCTGTCGATCCTCGTCGGGATCGCGTTCCGCCTCCTCTTCGTCACCGAGGCCGAATTGCTCGCCGGCATCCCGCCCACCAAGACCTCGGTTCGGGTCCTGTGGTTCCTCGCGTTCACGAGCGTGATGGTGTGGATGCTCGCCCGCACCAAGTTCGGTGGCTGGACCTTCGCTGTCGGCGGCAACAAGGAAGCCGCTCGTCAAGTCGGCGTACCAGCGGCGCGGACCAAGACCCAACTCTTCATGATCGTCTCCTTCGCAGCATGGCTGGTCGGAGTGCTCGTCGCCTTCCGTATCAACTCGATCCAGGCCAACACCGGTGACGGCAAGGAGTTCGAATACATCATCGCTGCCGTCGTCGGTGGGTGTTTGCTGACCGGCGGGTACGGCTCGGCGGGCGGTGGGGCCATCGGCGCGATGATCATGGCCATGCCGCTGATCGGCATCTCGGCCGCCCGTTGGAACACCGACTGGCGGTTCCTCTTCCTCGGGGTGATCCTGCTCGTGGCGGTGGTTTCGAATCGGTACCTACGACTCAAGGCGGAGGCGTTGCGACGATGAGCGCACCACTGCTCGAACTCGAAGACATCTCGAAGTACTACGGCAACATCATCGCCCTCACCGACGTCACCACGTCGGTCAATGCGGGCGAAGTCACCTGTGTGCTCGGCGACAACGGCGCAGGCAAGTCGACTTTCATCAAGATCCTTTCCGGCGTGCATCAACCCACCGACGGCACGGTTCGGATGAACGGCGACGAGGTCACCTTTGCGCATCCCCGCCAGTCGCTCGACGCCGGTATCGCCACCGTCTACCAAGACCTTGCCATGGTGCCGCTCATGTCGGTGTGGCGGAATTTCTGGATGGGGGCCGAGCCCACGAAGGGTCGCTGGCCGATCCAGTGGATCGACACGAAGAAGGCAAAGGCCATTGCGAAGGACGAGCTCTCCAAGATGGGGATCGACATTCGCGACACCGAGCAACCTGTCGGCACGCTTTCGGGTGGGGAGCGACAGTCGGTTGCCATCGCCCGTGCTGCGTACTTCGGCGCCAAGGTTCTGATCCTCGACGAACCCACGTCGGCGCTCGGGGTCAAGCAGTCCGGTGTGGTGCTGAAGTACATCAAGGCGGCACGTGATCGCGGTCTCGGTGTGATCTTCATCACCCACAATCCCCACCACGCCTACCCGGTCGGCGATCGGTTCATGATTCTCAACCGCGGTCGTTCGATGGGCAACTTTGCGAAGGACGAGCTGTCTCGCGCCGAACTCGTTCGGATGATGGCCGGTGGCGCCGAACTCGATCAGCTCCCCCACGAACTCGAGGACGACTGAGCCCGCCGTGCTGCGAAGCGCTCCTGTTCGTCGCACGGTGCTGCAAGCCGGTCACGGCACGCGCCGTCGCGAGCCGTATTCCGAGGCGAGTCGGCCCGACCATTCGGGCCGGGGGAGCTGAGCGTCATGTCGACGCTCGATCTCCTCTCGATCGGACGGGTGAGCGTCGACCTCTACGCCGAGCAGGTCGGCGTCCCAATGGCCGACGTCACCACCTTCCGAAAGTCGATCGGAGGCACCGCCACCAACGTCGCAGTCGCCACGGCCCGCTTCGGCCATCGAGCCGCTGTGGCCACCCGCGTCGGCGACGACCAGTTCGGCCGTTATGTCGCGCATGCCCTCGAGCACACCTTCGATGTGGATCCCCGGTTCGTGGCCACGCATCCGACCCTCAAGACACCGCTGGCGTTTGCCGAACTCGACCCGCCCGACGACCCGACCATTTTCTTCTACCGCGAACCCGCCGCTCCCGACATGGATATCGAGACCACCGACGAGCTGGTCGATGCGGTCGAAACGACACGCATCTTCTGGGTGCCCGCCAGTCGCTTCGCCTTCGATCGAAGCCGGGTCACGGTCACGGAACTGCTGGAGGCCCGAGCCCGCCGCACCCACACGGTGATCGACCTCGATTGGCGCCCCATGTTCTGGGGGTCCGAGGGCGAGGCCCACGAGGTCATCTCGCCGATGCTCGACCATGTCACGATCGCCATCGGCAATCGCAAGGAATGTGAGGTCGCCGTCGGGACCGGTGATCCCGACGCCGCGGCCGACCGCTTGCTCGAGCGTGGTCTCGACGCCGCTGTCGTGAAGCTCGGTGGTGAGGGCGTGATGGTCGCCACCGCCGACCATCGTGAACGACTCGCACCGTTCCCGGTCGAGGTCGTGTGCGGGCTCGGTTCCGGTGACGCCTTCGGCGGCGCGTTCTGCCACGGATTGCTCGAAGGCTGGTCGCTGCCCGACACCGTTCGTTACGGCAATGCGGCGGGAGCGATCGTGGCTTCCCGGATGATGTGTGCCGATGACATGCCGACCGCCGCCGAGGTCGATGCGTTCCTCGAGGAGCGTGGTGGTCGATGACGCTGCATCACCCGTTGGGTTCGCTCGGGGTTGGAACCGACCCGGTGTCACTCACCGCTCAGCGGGCCGGCTGGGTCTACACCGGGCTCGATGTGATCGATCTCGACCCTGCGCCCCGGCGATCGTTCGACACCGGCGAGCGCGAGGTGATGATCCTCCCGCTCTCCGCCACCGACGTCACCGTGGAGATCGGCGATTTCGGTGAGTCGTTCGTCCTCGAGGGCCGCAGCTCGGTGTTCGCCCGGGTGAGCGACTTTCTCTATGTCGGGCGTGACACCCGATTCGAGATCAACGGCACCGGTGGAGAGGTCGCCATCGCCAGTTCCTATTGCGACCGCAAGCTTCCGCCGGCATACGGCCCGACCGACGGCATCGGCATCGAAGTGCGCGGTGGGGGACAGGCCACCCGCCAGATCTCCAACTTCGGTTCGCCCGAGCGCTGGAGCCACGCCGACAAGATCATGTGTGTCGAGGTGTACACCCCCGACGGCAACTGGTCGTCGTACCCGCCGCACAAGCACGATGACAGTCCGGAGTGCGAGGTCAACAACGAGGAGATCTACTACTTCCGCATCGGCAGGGCCGGCACCGCCGAGTACAGCGCCGATGGCTTCGGCATGCACCGGACCTACACCGACGACCGTTCGATCGACGAGAACGTCGCTGTCCACGATGGCGACGTGTTCCTCGTTCCCCGCGGCTATCACGGTCCGTGCATCGCAGCGCCGGGCTACGACATGTACTACCTGAACGTCCTTGCCGGCCCGGGCGGGGATCGTTCAATGGCGTTTTGCGATGATCCTGCCCATCACTGGGTTCGCGACGAGTGGAGCGACATGCCACTGGACCCGCGCTGCCCGATGGTCACACCGCACGGACGAACCGACTCTGGAGGACGTGGTGGTTGATCGGATCTACATCGATCGGGAACTCCCGCCGTATCTGGCCGAACTCTTCGACGAGTCGTGGGATGTCGTCGGGCCCGACACCGCTGAGCTTTCGACATGCCGGGCTGCGATCGCTGGCTCGTCACGGTGGGACGCCGAGCGGATGGATCAGGCGCCTGCCCTCGAAGTCATCTCCCGCTCTGGCATCGGCTTCGACACGGTCGATCTCGACGCAGCAGCAACGCGCGGCATCGTTGTGTGCAACACGCCTGACGCGCCGACGATCTCGACGGCTGAACACACGATGAGCCTGCTGTTGGCGGCCACCAAGTTCACCGCCAACAACGTCGCACGGCTGCGGGAAGGTCGCCAGGACTTCTATGCCGCACACGAGGGCATCGAACTCAGCGGCGCCACCGTCGGCGTCGTCGGCCATGGCCGTATCGGTCGGCGCGTGGCTCGCATGTGCGCCGCGATGGACATGCGTGTGCTCGTGTGCGATCCCTATGTCGAGGTCACCGAGCACGAGCAGGTGGACTTCGAGACGATCCTGGCCGAGAGCCGGATCATCACCCTGCACACACCACTCACCGACGAGACCCGCAACCTCCTCGACGCCGACACGATCGCGCGGATGCAGGACGGGGTCGTCATCATCAACGCCGCTCGCGGCGGCTCGATCGACACCGAGGCGCTGGTCGACGCCCTCGATGCGGGAAAGATCTACGCCGCAGGCCTCGACGTCACCGCACCGGAACCGCTCGACCCCGACCACACACTGCTGCATCGCGACAACGTCGTGGTCACGCCGCACATCGCGTCGGCCACCGACAAGGGCCGTATCCGCATGTATTCAGGGGCCATCGCCAATGCCCGCAGCGTCCTCGACGGCCATCGTCCGATCGATGTCGTCAACCCTCACGTCTACGACGTCTTGGAGCAGCCGTGAGCTGCTCGGTACCCCAACGCGACGCTCGGCAACAAAAAGCCCGACGACCAAGGAGTGTCTGCCCGTGACCGCACGCAAGAAGATCCGAGTCGGTGTTGTCGGCTTCGGTTGGATGGGGCAAGCCCACACCCGCTCGATCCTTCGTATCCCCACTCTCTTCGCCGAACGAGATTTCGATGCCGAGTTGGTCATGATCAGCGACACGATGGCGTCGCGGGTCGAGCAGGCCGTCTCCGACTTCGGGTTCTCCCACGGCTCGGTCGACTGGAACGACCTCGTCCACCGCGACGACATCGATGTGGTCTGCATCTGTGCACCGAACATGCTGCACGAGCCGATCGCAGTGGCTGCAGCAGCGGCGGGCAAACATGTCTTCTGCGAAAAACCGGTGGGCGGCAAGCCGGAGCAGACCGTCCGCATCGAGGCTGCGACCCGTGCAGCCGGTGTGATCACCGGTGTCGGCTACAACTACCGCTGGGCGCCCCTGGTGCGGTACGCCAAGCAGCTGATCGACGCGGGTGAACTCGGCGACATCACCAACTACCGGGGTCGCTTCTTCTCGATGTACGGCGCCGATCCGATGGGTCTGCTCTCCTGGCGTTTCATGCTCGACGAGGCCGGCCATGGCGTGTCGTCCGACATCCTCAGCCACTCCGTCGACCTCGCCCACATGCTGATCGGGGGGATCGAAAAGGTCGTCGGAACCGGCCATATCCAGATTCCCGAGCGCCCACTGCCCAAACCAGGGGGCACGCACTATGACGCGGGCAAGCCCGGTGACCCCACCGGCACGGTCGAGAACGAGGACTACTTCGGCGCCATGTGTGTGTTCGAGAACGGGGCCCGAGGTGTGTTCGAGACCAGCCGTTCCATCGTCGGCCCCCAGAGTCAGTGCGCATTCGAGGTGTACGGGACCAAAGGCTCGCTCATGTGGAACCTGGAGACGATGAACGAGCTCCAGCTCTTCCTCACCAAGGATGCGGCGCGGGGCTACACCACCGTCTACTCCGGTGATCGCTATCCATACCACGGCAACTTCGTTCCCGGTGATGCCAACCCGATCGGCTACGAAGACCTCAAGGTGATCGAGGAGTTCGAGTTCCTGTCGTCGGTCGCCAACGAACGCCGCCACGAACCCGGCTTCGCCGAGGCGATCGACTATGTGAGCGTGCAGGACGCCATGTTGCGGTCCTGGCAGTCCGAGAGGTGGGAGACCGTCGAGCGGCTGAGTCCCCGCCATTGATCTGGAGGTTCTGATGGAAACGATCCGACTGACCACTGCCGAAGCGATCGTCCGGTACCTGATCGCGCAGAAGAGCGTGTTGGCCGATGGAACAATCGACGCGCTCTTCCCCGGAGTCTTCGCGATCTTCGGCCACGGCAACGTGACATGCCTCGGCCACGCACTGGAGCAACACCGCGACCAACTCCCTACCTGGCGCGGCCAGAACGAGCAGGGGATGGCCCTTGCAGCCACCGCGTACGCCAAGACGGTGCGCCGACGCCAGATCATGGTGGCGACATCGTCGGTCGGCCCGGGTGCCACCAACATGGTCACGGCTGCGGGCGTTGCCCACTCCAACCGCATCCCCCTGCTCCTCATCGCCGGCGACACGTTCGCGAGCCGCCTCCCCGATCCTGTCCTGCAGCAGGTCGAGCATTTCGGTGAGCCGTCCACGACGGTGAACGACGCCTTTCGGTCGGTCACCCGGTACTGGGATCGAATCATGAAGCCCGAGCAGGTGCTGTCGTCGCTGCCCCACGCAGTCCAGACGATGCTCGACCCGGGTGACTGCGGACCGGCGTTCATCGGCTTGCCCCAGGATGTTGCGGCGGAGGCGTACGACTTCCCGGTTCGTTTCTTCGACGAGCAGGTGCACTCGATCGTTCGAGCGCGTGCCGACGTGGCGCAACTCGATGCTGCCGCGGCAGCGATCGAACGCGCCCGCAAGCCGCTGATCATCGCAGGCGGTGGGGTGCACTATTCGTTCGCCGAGGACGAACTCGCCGCCTTCGCCGAAGCCCACAACATCCCGGTGGTGGAAACGGTGGCCGGCAAGGCGTCGCTGCTGGCATCACACCCGAGGTACGCAGGTCCGATCGGTGTCACGGGCTGCGAGGCCGCCAACAATCTCGCAGCCGAGGCCGACGTCGTTGTGGCGGTCGGCACCCGCCTCGAGGACTTCACGACCGGCTCGTGGACTGTGTTCAAGAACGAGAACGTGACGATCATCGGGATCAACACCGCTCGGTTCGATGCCACCAAGCACCTGGCGCTTCCCGTGATCGGCGACGCTCGGGAGGCGCTCGTCGAACTCACCGGCCGATTGGGTGAGTACGCCGCTCCCGAGTCGTGGAGCGACACCGCCTCTGGTGAGGTGTCCCAGTACCACGCCTACATCGACAAGATCGCCGCCCCGGATGCGAATCCGGGCGACGTGCCGAGCTACGCCCAGGTCGTCGGCGTCGTCGACCGTCTTGCCGGCCCCGAGGACTTCGCACTCGCCGCCGCCGGCGGCTTCCCGGGCGAGGTCAACAACGGGTGGCGTCAGAAGGCACTCAACAGTTTCGATTGTGAGTACGGCTTCTCCTGCATGGGGTACGAGATCTCGGGCGGCTGGGGCGCAGCGATGGCGTTGCCCGACAAAGACGTGACCGTCTTCGTCGGTGACGGTTCGTACCTGATGATGAACAGCGATCTCTACAGTTCGGTGCTCTCGGGTCACAAGATGATCGTGATCGTGTGCGACAACGGCGGGTTCGCAGTGATCAATCGATTGCAGGTCAGCCAGGGTGGCAAGCCCTTCAACAATTTGCTCGCCGACGCCAAGATCGTCGAGGAGGTGCGGGTCGACTTTGCCGCCCATGCCGCTGCGATGGGATGCATCGCCGAGACGGTCGAGACGATCGACGAACTCGAAGCTGCGTGGAAGCGGGCCAAGCAGGCCGACCGTACAACGGTGATTGCGCTGCAGACCCACCAGAACTCGTGGACCGAAGGTGGCTCGTGGTGGGAGGTCGGCGTGCCCGAGGTGTCGCCTTCCGCCGCTGTCCGTGCGGCCCGAGCCGAACTGGAAGCCGGCAAGTCCGAGCAGCGGGCGGGCTGGTAGCGATGAGCTTCGACGGGCGTGTTGCGCTGATCACCGGAGGGTCGCAAGGACTGGGGTTCGCCACTGCGGTCACGCTCAAGGAGCATGGCGCAGCCGGCCTGATGCTCGTCGGTCGTGACAGCGAGAAAGGTCTGGCGGCCGCAGCAGCGCTCAGAAGTGACGACTGCCGGGTCGAGTTCGCCTCGGTCGATCTGTCCGATCCCGATGGTCCGGCCGCAGCGGTGGCGGCGACCGACGCCGCCTTCGGCACCATGCATGCGGTGGTGAACTGTGCCGCCGCCACCTTCCGCGGGTCGGTGTGGGACTCCACCTCTGACATGTGGGACGAGATGCTCGCCCTCAACGTTCGGGCCGCGTGTCTCGTCGCCCAGGAGTCGGCCAAGGTCATGGTTCGCAATGGCGTCGACGGCTCGATCGTGCTCATCGGGTCGGTCGCCCGGCATGGTGGCGCGCCGAATCTGTTGCCCTACGCCGCATCGAAGATGGCGCTCGTCGCAGCCACCCGCAACATGGCGTTCACCCTGATGCGACACAAGGTTCGGGTGAACTTGCTCAACCCGGGGTGGATGGACACGCCGGCCGAGGATGTCACCCAGCGCCGCTACGAAGGCGCAACCGACGGGTGGCTCGAGCGGGCCGAAGCTCAACAGCCGATGGGCAAGCTGATCAAGCCGGACGAGATTGCCAAGACGATCCTGCATCTGTGCTCGCCCGACAGTGGGTTCCTCACCGGTCAAGACATCGATTGGGATCAGACGATCATCGGTGTCGGTCCTGGGGTGCGACCCGGACCCGAACTCGCCGAACTCCCGCCGGAGCTGCGGTCGTGACGGTTCGGATCGGCGTGATCGGCGTCGGAGGGATGGGTGCATGTCATGCCCGTTATGTCGCCGACCTCGCCGGTGCCGACCTCCGTTGGGTTGCCGATCCCGACGAGGCGAACGGGGCAGCGCTTGCCGCCGAACTCGGGTGTACGTGGATCGCCGAGGGCATGGACAGGATCGGATCGACGGTCGCTGAAGCGGCCGACTGCGACGCAGTTGTCATCGCCTGCCCGGACCACCTCCACCACCGGTACGTGATGGCTGCGCTCGAGCGGGGCCTTCCAGTCCTGGCCGAGAAGCCACTCACCGTCGAGCTGCAGGACGCTCGCCAGATCGTCGAAACCGAGGTCGCCCACGGTCGACGACTCGTACAGCTCGGCTTCATGCGCGTCTACGACGAACGTCATGAGCAGGTTGCGGATGCGCTCTCCCGGATCGGTCGGCCGCGCCACATTCGGGCGGTCCACCGAAATACGAACGACGGATCTCGCACCGTTCCCCAGATGCTCGTCGAGTCCGTCATCCACGACATCCACACCGTCCGATGGCTGTCGGGCCAGGAGATCGTCTCGGTGGCGACCTCGGTCGTGCCCGGAGGAGCCGGCACGCGCCTGGTTCTCGTGACCTGCAGGCTCGCCGACGGTGCCGTCGCAGTGCTCGAGTTCGACGACATCGCAACCGGCTATGAGGTGTCGGTCGAGGTCACCGCCGAACACGGCAACGTCGTCGCTGCTGAACCCCTCCGCGCCGCAGTGCGCACCGACGGAATGGTTATGGGCTCGATCGGGGACGACTGGTTCACCCCATTCCTCGACACCTACCGAACCGAGATGCGTGACTTTGTCGCGTCGGTCGAGGACGGCGTGCCTCGCGGGCCATCGGCATGGGACGGCTACGCCGCGCAGGCCGTCGTCGAAGCGGCTGCGGCATCAGTGGACGCGGACGGGATGCCGACGCTCGTCGAGTTGCCGGCAACGCCGGCGCTGTACGGCATCGATCGCGAAGCAAGGAGACGGTCATGACGGTTCGTTTCGTGGTGCTCGGCTGCGGCCGCATCGGCACCATGCACGCCGAGTATCTGCACCGGCGGGTTGCTGGTGCCGAGGTGGTCGGGGTGTTCGATGTGTTCGGCGATGCGGCTGTGGCTGTTTCCACCGAGTTGGGGGTGCCTGCAGTGGCGTCGCTCGAGGATGCGCTTTCCCTCGATGCCGACGCGGTCGCCATCTGTACGAGTACCGACACCCACGTCGACTGCATGGTTGCCGCAGCCCGGGCAGGTCGGGCGATCTTCTGCGAGAAGCCGATCAGCCTCGATGTGACCGAGGTCGATCGCGGGCTCAGAGCGGTCGAAGCCGCCGGCGTTCCCCTGCACATCGGATTCAACCGCCGCTTCGACCCCTCGCACCGCTCGGTGGCCGAAGCAGTGGCCCGTGGCGCTGTCGGAGATGTCGAGGTCGTCAATATCACGAGCCGCGACCCTGCGCCGCCGCCCATCTCCTACATCGCAGTGTCAGGTGGGATTTTCAACGACATGGCCATCCATGATTTCGACATGGCCCGGTACGTGACCGGCAGTGAGGTCGACTCGGTGTACGCAGTCGGCCGGGTCCGAGTCGATCCGGCCATCGGCGAGGCAGGCGATGTCGACACGGCGGTCATCGTGCTGACGCACGTGAACGGCGCACTCACCACGATCGACATCAGCCGGCGAGCGGTGTACGGCTACGACCAACGGGTCGAGGCCTTCGGCAGTGACGGGATGGCACAGTCGACCAACCCTCACGAGGTGAACGCAGTGCTGGCCACCGGCGACGGGTACCGACAGTCGCCGCTGCAGCACTTCTTTCTCGAGCGATACGCCGTGAGCTACCTCGATCAGTGGGCCGCCTTCGTCGATGCGGTCGAACACGGCACGCCCACGCCCGTCAGCGGGCTCGACGGCCGAGCCCCGCTCGTCATCGGGATGGCGGCCAAAAAATCCATGGACGAAGGACGTCCCGTGCAGATCTCGGAGATCGACGTATGAACGACCATCTGATCAAACCTGACCTGTCGTCGAAGGTTCGCATGGCGATCACGCCGGAGTCGGCAGGCTGGACCTACCTCAGCTACGCGATCGTGAAGCTCGGCCCCGGTGAAACCCACGAGCACCTTCTCGTCGATCAGGAAACAGCGATCGTTCCTCTCGAAGGCGAAGGTGCTGTCTCGATCGGTGAGATCGAGACGACCCTGAGCCGGACGAGCGTCTTCGACGAGATGCCTCGGGTGGGGTACGCCCCCCCGGGTTCGGCGATCTCGGTCACCTGCCCCTCCGCCCCCGGGTCGAGCTTCGAGTTTGCGATCGGCTCGGCGCCTGCCGAGGGCCGGTATCCGGCGCGCATCATCGAGCCGACCGAGATGGCGAGCGAGCTCCGGGGTGGGGGAGCGGCATACCGCCAGGTCAACAACGTGCTCGCCCCGCCGATCGATGCCGAGCGACTCATCCTCTACGAGGTCTATGTGCCGCGCGGGTCGTGGTCGGGGTGGCCTCCCCACTGCCACGACGGGTACGACGGTTCGCCGTACCTCGAAGAGACCTATTACTTCCGGCTCGACCCAGCCGACGGCTTCTGCATCCACCGCAACTGGCGGGTCGACGAGGCCTTCGACGAAGCACTCGTCGCCGGTGATCGCGACTGCGCGCTCGTGACGAAGGGGTATCACTCAACTGCGGCTGCCCCTGGCAGCCACATGTTCTTCCTCAACTTCCTTGCCGGAGAGCTCGTGGACGGTGAGCGGGTGACCCCTCCGTGCTTCCACGACGCCTACACCTGGATCGAGGAGGACTGGACCAGGTTCGGGTGGGACCTGCCCCGGGTGCGGCCCCGATGAATCTCCGCTCCCCCTTGGACGACCTCGCCAACGACAAGCGCCGATTCGGGGTGTTCGCCATCGATCATCGAGACTCGTTGCGAGCCTTTGTCCGCCCTGACGATCCCGACAGCCTCTCCGCAGCAGAAATCACGGCGTTGAAAGACCAGATGGTGCGGACGATTGCGCCCGAGGCCACGGGCGTCATGCTCGAGCCCGAGTATTCGATTCCCCAGCTCATCGATTCCGGCGCCGTGCCCCGAGGGATCGGTTTCACCGCAGCCCTCGAAGCACAGGGGTATCTCGGTGACCCCGAAAAGGGTCCGACCGAGCTGCTCGACGGCTGGTCTGTCGAGAAGGCCAAAGCGAGTGGGGCGTCGTGCGCGAAGCTGCTGTTGCCGTATCGCCCTGATCGGCCGCTCGCTGCCGCCCAGGAGGCGGTCGGGCGTGCGGTGGTCGCCGAGTGCAACAGGGTCGGCATTCCGATCGTGCTCGAGCCGCTTTTCTATGACCTCGACGATCCCTCGCAACGACCGAAGCTCGTGCTCGAAACCGCAACGCGCTTTGCTGCGCTGCAGCCCGATCTGTTGAAGCTGCCATTCCCGGTCGACCCGTCGGACCCCGATGACGACCACTGGTATGCAACCTGCCGGGCGATCTCCGAGATCGCTCCGATGCCCTGGGTGTTGTTGTCGGGCGGTGGTTCCTTCGACACCTACGCCCGGCAGGTCGAGGTTGCCGTCTCGGCCGGAGGTTCCGGGTTCATGGTCGGCCGGGCTCTCTGGGGCGAGGCAGCGCTCGCCCCAGCCGTTGATAGGGATGCGCTGCTTGTCGATGTGGTGCGGCCCCGGATGCAGCGTCTCCGTGCGCTGATCGACTGAGCCTCGTGTGACCGATGACCCTGAAGCTCGCAGTGTGTGGCCCCGTCTCCGAGCGAGACTGGCGGCCGTGCGTTGCGTTCTCCTTTCCTGCGTGAACTGGCTGGTTCGACGAATCGAGAGCCTGGGTGGCATCTCCCGGCAAGGGGTCGTCGCAACCTCGCGCTGGGTCCAGGATCATCCGATCCCGACTGCGTCGCAGCGGGCCCTTTGGCTCGTCCCTGCTTCTGCGTTGATCGGCGTGGGTGTGGTCTCGCTCGACGCGGCCGGTCTTGGCTTGTCGCCCTTCGACGTCTGGCTCTCGGGCCTCTCGGACATCACGCCGCTGTCGTTCGGACAGTCGGCCTGGGTCACGTCAGGAGTGCTTTTCGTGGTTGCAGCGGCCTTCGGCGTTCGACCGACGGGTCGAAGTGTGTTGTTCATCGTGCTGAACGGTCTGAGCATCGACCTTGTCGGTTCGGTCGTCGTCGCTCCCGATTCGATCGGATTGCGAATCGGTCTGGCGGCAGGTGGATGGCTCGCACTGGTCTGCGGTGTTGCGCTGGTGGTGGCGAAGGGAGCGGCGGGAGGCGGGTTCGAGGCGCTCATGCACGTTGCAGAACGTCGTGGACACCGTCCTCTTCTTCTCCGCACCGTTCTGGAGGTTGGGTTCTTCATCGTCGGGCTTGCGATCGGGGGCTCGTTCGGGCCGATGACGATCGTCATTGCGCTCAGCATGGGTCCGGCAATCATGTCGGGTCTTCAGGCGATCGAGGACCACCGGATCGGTCGCGAGAGCAGGCTCAGCGGCAGCGGCTCGCCGACGGCGGAATCGTCGCAGCGTCCATCAGCGCAGTGATCTCCTCGTAGCGCACTGCGAACGAGGCGGGTCGCTCTCGCGAGCGCGCATAGATGATTCCGAGGACACCGCCCTCGTCGTTGAACACCGGCGCCCCCGAGTCTCCTCGTGTTGTAGCAACGTCGATTTCGAAGGCGAGGCGCTCCACCTCGGATTCGACAAAAATGTCCTCGATCGTGACCCGCAGGAGCCGTCGTATTTCGACTTCCGTCTCGACGAATCGGCCGTCCGGCTCCCACACGACCAAGCGACCTGGTTCGCCAGTGTCGATGGTGCGGGCGATCGGGGCGGGGCGAGCGGCCTGTGGGGCACTGAGGAGCGCCAGGTCCGACGCCGGATCGAAGGCCAAGAGTTCGGCTGGCTGTTCACGACCCGCCACCACGGTGATGGTGCTCGCTCCGGTCACCGTGTGGGCACTGGTCACGACGACCGGTCCATCGGGACCGGTGATGACCACACCGGTCCCGAAACGGTCGATCGACTCGCAACCCGACGCTCGAACGCCGACGGTCGAGCCGACACCGGAGGTGCCGCCGGCACAGCCCGAGAGAACCGTGATCAGGATCACAACGACGAGACGGTGCACCCCGTGACGGTAGGACATCGAGATGCGCTCGGTCGGCTTGACAGAACCCGTTCCGTGAACTCTGTTGGCTCCGAGGCACCCCCCGATCCTGCGGCACGTATCGTGTCGCAGGATCGGAGGTACCCCCGACGAACCGTTCGCCGGCAGATCCTCCGACCTTCGCGAAGATTCGACGATGCCCACGCCACCGCAGAACCCGCACCTCGCCGACTCTCAGAATGCAATGGCACATGGCCGACCCGACCAGCAGGACAACGTCCCGTGGCGGGGACCCGTCGGGCCGACCGAGGTCCTCGGCCCCGACGACATGCACTACGCCTGGCTCGGCCCCTGCCATTTCGGTGGCTACACCTCGAGCCCCTACCCCGACGGGAAGCGAGTCATCTGGAGCAATGGTCGCCAAACGATCGCCAAGCTCGATTACGACACGCTCGAGGTACTCGCAGAACTGGAGCTCCCGGCTCCGGAAGGACGAACACCTGTCGCTGAACTCGAGGAGAATCTCCGAGGACTCGACGAGAAAAAGGGGTGGGAGGCAGTCGAGCACGCCATTGGCCTGTCGATGAAGTTCATGACCGGTCTCGACGGGGTGTATGCGCTGCTCGACTGCGAAAACACCTTCTTCCTCGGTCGCAAGGACCACGCGGTGGCGTATGTCGATGCTCGTCCCGGGGAGCGGGGATCGCCGATCATCGAACGTGACCGGTGGAACAAGCCCGATCACATCGAGGGCTTCTTCGTTGGTGTCAACATCACCCACGACGGCTGGCTCCTGCTGAGCACCGACCACGGATGGATCGTCGCGCTCGAGCGCGACTTCAGTGACTACCACGCCGTCCAAGTGCGCGGCGGGGCCGAGGAAGCTGCCGAGTACTGCGCCCGGCGAGCCGAGGAGTTCGGCCACACCGGGTTCGGGTGGATGCGCACCAGCATCTGCGCCGACGATGCGGGCAACATCTACGTGTCGTCGAACAGCCATCATCACAAGGTCGTGTGGACCGGTGAGAAGCTCAGCATCGACGAGGCAGACGGGGCGTGGAGCATTCCGTACCGCAACGGGCGAGGCATGGGCAGTGGGACCACACCATCGCTGGTGGGCTTCGGTGCCGACGAGGACAGGTTCGTCGTGATCGGTGACGGCGACGAGGTGGTGAACATCACCTACATCTGGCGCGACGAAATCCCTGATGACTGGGAACAACTTCCCGACGCTCCACACCGTCGGATCGCCGGCATCGGGCCAGCCAACATGGGCGACCCGAACCTCGGAGCGATCCAGACCGAACAGTCGATCACCTGCTCCGGGTACGGCGCGATGACGGTCAACAACGAGCCCGCGACCATTCCCGATGGGATTCCGCAGCGAGGCGCTCGCATGTTCTGTTTCATGCTCGGCCACGACCCGACGTACACCCCTCATGGCCTCCACAAGTACGTCTGGAATCCCGAGATGCGCCGACTCGAAGAAGCGTGGGTCAACAAGGAGATCTCGTCACCGAACTCGGTTCCGTTCGTCGCCGAAGGGTCGGGGATCGTCTACACGTGCGGTGCGCGAGACGGGAACTGGACGATCGAGGCGGCCGATTGGGAGACGGGCGAGACCTTGTTCCACTACGTGATGGGTGGTTCGAAGTTCAACACGATCGGCGCCGGTGTCACGATCGACGAGGACGGAAGGCTGCTGTTCGGCACGATGTACGGCAAAGCCCGCATTCTGCGAGGTGAGCGCTAGCGGTTTGTTCACCCCCCAACCAACGGTGGAATGCGGTCGGGTGACCGATCCGCCTCGAGTTGCGGCAGAATCTGCAGATGACGTTCCCCACGGTGCTGATCGACGGGCGGTCGGTCGTGCTCGACGGCCATGACATACCGGGTCGGTGGCTGCGCGACCATGGCGACGACTCGGTGAGCCTCAACCCCGACACCAAGCAGCGACTGGTGGACACCTTCGCCATCCCGAGCGACGTCGCTCCGGTGGCCGTCGCAGTCAGCGACGGCCGGCTCGAGGTCGACTGGAGTGACGGAGGGCGCACCAGTCATTCGATTCCAGCGCTCGAGCGCCTCGTGGTGACCCGCCGAGCACCCGAGACACGCCCATCCTTCGGACTCACCGTCGACGACGATCTCGAGCTGTGGTCGTCTGCTCCTGACGTGTCGTGGTTCGACGTGTCGTGTTTCGACGACGACGCAGCCTGGCAGCCGGCGATCGAGCACATGTACCGCTATGGGTGGGTCGCCTTCGACGGAGCCGAGCTTGGCGACGCAGCCTCGGCCCGCCTCGCAGCCCGCATCGGCTACCCCCGGTCATGCATCTTCGGCACGCTCTGGAACATGAACTCCGGTTCGTTCGAACACGCCGATTCCGCCTACGAGAGCGGGAATCTCGATGTGCACACCGACGGCACGTACAGTCACGACGCGCCGGGCACGATCATCTTTGCGCAACAACGCAAAACGGGGGAGGGCGGTGACTCCGTCCTCGTCGACGGGTTCGCTGCCGCTCGCGACTTTCAGGTCGCCGAACCCGAAGCCGCCGATCTGCTCACCCGCTACTCGGTTCGGGCCCATTACATCGAACCGGGTGTGCACCTTGTCGCCGAGCGGCCGCCGCTTCGTGTCGATGAATGCGGGGTGTTGCAGCAGGTGTCGTTCAACAATTACGACCGATCACCGCTGCTGCCGGCCGTCGAGGTCGTCGACGACGTGATCGAGGCGTACAACGCGTTCCGGGCCCTGTTCTCGAACCCTGATCGGGCGCTCTACCACGAGTGGAAGCCGGGCCGGATGTTGGTCTTCGACAACTGGCGTTGCTTTCACGGGCGCACCGAATTCACCGGTGATCGCCACTTCACGGGTTGTTACACCAACCACGAGGATCTCGAGAGCACCTACCGGTTGGCCGGGCTCACACCGCCGGTGCTCTAGCCGACGAGCGCTCGCAGCGCATCGACGACCGGGGCAACATCGGCCTCACACACGTCGAGGTGGGTGACGACACGCGATTGGGCTCGTCCGTGACCTGCGTCGCTCCACAGCATCTTCACGCCGGCAGCCTCCATGCCACTCATGAGTTCGGTCGGGTCGCCCGGGGCAGAGAGGAAGAGCATGTTCGTGTTGTGGGCCGCGATCGTCACGCCGTCGATCTCGGCGAATGCAGATGCGAATGCGTCGGCCGTGGCGTGATCGTCGGCGAGGCGGTCGATGTTGTGCTCCATCGCATAGATCCCAGCCGCCGCCACCATGCCGACCTGGCGAAGCCCGCCGCCAACCATCTTGCGCCACTTCCGGGCCTCGAGGATCAGGTCGGTCGGCCCGGACAGCACAGAGCCCAGCGGCGTTCCGAGACCCTTGGACAGGCACAGGCTGACGGTGTCGAAGTCCTGGGTCAGTTCGGCACCGTCGACGCCGAGTGCCACGGCGGCGTTCCACATGCGAGCACCGTCGAGGTGGGTCCGAAGGCCGTGATCGCGCGCGACCGATGTGGCTTCGCGCATCCGGTCGACCGACAGGGCCTTGCCATCTTTGGTGTTCTCCACGCAGAAGACCTTGCTGCGGGCGAAGTGCGGGTCGTCGGGCTTCACGGCAGCGGCGATCTTGGAGGGGTCGGGAAGCCCGTCGTCCAGCATCGGGATCGGCTGTGGCTGAATACTGCCGAGCACGGCTGCGCCTCCGGCCTCCCAGCGGTAGCAGTGGGCCATGTCACCCACGATGTACTCGTCGCCCCGACCGCAGTGGGCGAGCAGTCCGACAAGGTTCGACTGGGTGCCGCTCGTGACGAACACGGCTGCTTCCTTGCCGAGCCGTTCCGCCACCATCGCCTCGAGCCGATGGACGGTCGGATCGTCGTTGAAGACGTCATCGCCGAGCGGCGCATCGACCATCGCCTGCTTCATGGCGGGGGATGGACGGGTGACGGTGTCAGAGCGAAGGTCGATCACAATCGCAGACTACGCCGCGTCGAGGTCGGAACCCGAAGTCGATGCTCGATGGGGACGTCAGTTCCGTCTGGCGACGAGATGGGCTTCGTGTCTGCCGTTTGCTCGCCACGCCTCCGAGTGATGGATGGTCTCGAGTCCGTCGACCAGTTCGACCAGTTCACCCGCCCTCACGAGGAAGGGGGCGCTCGGGTGGGTGTTGCGTTCGAGGTTCGTCTCGGTGGCAATGATCGCAGCGAGCATGCCGCGAGGGGCGAGACGTTCGACGAGCGAGGCAAAAAGATCGCGCCGAAGGTAGTTCGCCACGGTGATCACGTCCCACGGTCCGGCGGGCAACGATTCGATCTCGAGGTCGATTTCGATCGTGGAGATGATCAGGTCTTCGGCGAGGCACCGCTGCCGCGCCTGGATCAGACCGACATCGCTCACATCGGCCACGGTGACATCGAGTCCCTTTCTGGCGAAAAGGAGAGAGTCGCGTGACCCACCGCCGGCAACGTCGAGCAGTCTTCCGACCGTCGGGAGCCACGGCTCGACCAGATCGACGAGTGAGGAACCGTGTTCCGTGCCTCGCCCGGCTTCCGCCCACCGGTCGTTCCATCGAGTGCGGTCGCCGTCGGCCATGGTGTCGCTCGTCAGCCGTCCTCAGGCTCGAGTTCGACCGAGACGGTCAACTCTGTGTCGGTCGGCGTGGACTCGCCGACCGACTGGACGACCCCGGCCGCCTTGACATCGTCGATGACCGCATCCAGCAGCGCCAACTGGTCGGCCGGGCCGGAGAAGCTCGCCGACAGCACGGCGGTGCGGAGCTTGCGTTTTGCCTCACTCTTCTCGCGACGCACGATCACGAGTGCGTTGGTGGCGACCTCGGATGCCGATGCGCCGGTGCCTGCGGCGGGGATTCGAAGCTCCTCAGCCGAGGGCCATCCCGTGGAGTGGATCGAGCGCTCGTGCCACCAGCTCCAGACTTCCTCGGTCACGAAGGGCAGGAACGGGGCGAAGAGGCGCTGCAGCGTGGAGAGCGCCATTCGCAGGGCGTGGTGTGCCGACGCAGCCCGATCGGGGCCGTAGTCGCCGTAGGCCCGAGCCTTGACCAGCTCCATGTAGTTGTCGGTGAACCACCAGAAGAACGTTTCGGTGCGTTCCAACGAACGGGCGTAGTCGAAGGCATCGAACGCCTTGGTTGCCTCCTCAACGAGATCGGCGAGTCGGTCGAGCATCGAACGATCGAGCGTGTCGACGACGAGCGATGGGTCGATCTCGGCGACCGCCTCACCGAAGCCGAGGACGAACTTCGAGGCGTTGAGCAGCTTGATGCCGAGGCGACGGCCGATCTTCATCTGGCCTTCGTCGAACGCCGTGTCGGTGCCGGGTCGACCCGAGGACGCCCAGTAGCGAACCGCGTCGGAGCCGTACTGTTCGAGCAGTTCGGTGGGCACCACGACGTTGCCCTTCGATTTCGACATCTTCTTGCGATCGGGGTCGAGAATCCACCCGCTGAGAGCGCAGTTCTTCCATGGGACGGTGTCGGCGTCGAAGTGGGCGCGGACGACGGTGGAGAACAGCCAGGTTCGGATGATGTCGTGGGCTTGCGGCCGCACGTCCATCGGGAACGTCTTGGCGTACAAATCGTCATCGGTGCGCCAACCGCAGGCGATCTGGGGAGACAGAGAAGAGGTGGCCCACGTGTCCATGACATCGGGATCACCGATGAAGCCGCCGGGTTGTCCTCGCTGGGACTCGTCGAAGCCGACAGGTACGTCGGTGGAGGGATCGATCGGCAAATGCTCGTCGGCGGGTACGAGACGGTCGTCGAACATCGGCTCGCCTGCGGCGTCGACTCGGTACCACAGCGGGATCGGGACGCCGAAGAACCGCTGGCGTGAGATCAACCAGTCGCCGTTGAGGCCCTCGATCCACGAGGTGTAGCGGGTCTGCATGTAGCCCGGGACCCAGTTCATCTGGTCACCGCGCTCGATCAGTGCTCGGTTCAGATCGCTGTCGCGGCCGCCGTTGCGGATGTACCACTGACGCGAGCTCACGATCTCGAGCGGCTTGTCGCCCTTTTCGAAGAACTTCACTGGGTGGGTGATCGGACGGGGTTCGCCGTCCATGTCGCCTGCTGCTGCCAGCATCGTTGCGATCTCGGCTTGTGCGTTCTTGGCGCGGAGCCCGGCGAGCCGTTGGTATGCCTCGGCCGGTGGGCCGGCAGCGATCCAGTCGGGTGTCTCGGCGGCGAACTTGCCGTCGCGCTGGATGACGGTGCGCACGGGAAGGTCGAGTTCGCGCCACCAGGTCACGTCGGTGGTGTCGCCAAAGGTGCAGATCATTGCGATGCCGGTGCCCTTGTCGGGTTGGGCGAGTTCATGGGCGACGATCGGGACCTCGACATCGAACAGCGGCGACGAGACCGTGCCGCCGAAATACGGTTGGTATCGCTCGTCGTCGGGGTGGGCGACGAGGGCGACGCACGCCGGAACCAGTTCTGGTCGAGTGGTGTCGATCCAGATGTCGGGAGTGTCGCCAACGCCGGTGAACCTCAGCTTGTGGTAGGCGCCCGGCATCTCCTTGTCTTCCAACTCGGCCTGGGCCACGGCGGTCTGGAAGGTGACGTCCCACAGCGAAGGCGCCTCGATCTGGTAGGCCTGTCCGGCGGCAAGGTTGTCGAGAAACGCCAACTGGGAGATACGGCGACAGTGGTCGTTGATCGTCTCGTAGGTTCGGGTCCAGTCGACCGAGAGACCGAGTCGGCGGAACAACCCCTCGAAGGCCCGCTCGTCCTCCACCGTGAGTCGAGTGCACAACTCGATGAAGTTGGGGCGGCTGACGGCGATGGTCGGGCGTTTTGCGACGGCCTTTTCGTCACCGGCATCGGCGGGCGCGGTGAAGTCGGGGTCATAGGGCAGCGACGGGTCGCACCGAACTCCGAAGTAGTTCTGGACGCGGCGCTCGGTGGGGAGACCGTTGTCGTCCCACCCCATCGGGTAGAAGACGTTCTTGCCCGCCATGCGCTGGTAGCGAGCGATGGTGTCGGTGTGGGTGTAGCTGAAGACATGACCGACGTGGAGCGAGCCGGAGACGGTGGGCGGTGGTGTGTCGATCGAGAAGACCTGTTCGCGGCTGGTGTCGGTATTGAAGTGATAGGTCCCCGCGGCGTCCCACACCGCGTCCCACTTGTCCTCGAGGCCGGCGAGGTCGGGCTTGTCGGGGATGGGGGACGTGCTCATAGACCTGCGAGGTTATCGGCCTGCTCCCGTGCGGCCGCCGACGTGTCTCACGATGTGGAGGTGGTTCCCGGCGTGGTCGGACGACGGCGCGTAAAACACGAGTCGTGACCGGTTTGGAACTCGTCGTTCTCGGCGTTGCCGCTCTCGCAACCGCCGCGCTCACCGCCGTTGCCGGCGCTGGCGGCGGGATGATCCTGCTCATCGTGATGCTGCAGTTCGTCGATCCCCTGGTTGCGATTCCTGCCCACGGCATGATCCAACTGTGCAGCAACGGCACCCGGGCTGTGACCCTGCGTCACGATGTCGACCGGAGCCTGATCGTTCCGTTCGTCGTTCCGCTCGTTCCGGCGACCGTGATCGGGTATCTCATTGCCGACTCGATACCTCGCTCGGGCGGCCGTGCGCTCATCGGGGTGTTCGCGCTGGTGGCCGTCTGGTGGCCGGCCGCCACGTCGTGGTTGGCACCGAAACCCGGGCGGGGTTCCCGCTTCGGGATCGTCGGCGCGTTCGCGGGACTCGTCAATCCGACCCTCGGGGCGATCGGGCCCTTGCTGGCACCGGCCTTTCGTGCTGCGACAGCGGATCATGTGGCCATGGTGGCCACTGCCGCAGTTGGGCAGGCTCTCGGACATGTCGTCAAGGTCGCCGCGTTTGCGGTTGCCGGCTATGCGTGGTCCGACCACGTCGGCATGGTGCTCGTCGGAACGGCTGGAGTGGTCCTCGGCACGAGGATCGGGGCGCACTGGCTGCGGCGACTCGATCCGGTGAAGCTCGATTGGCTCTTCAAGGTCGCCGTGAGTGTCGGCTCGGGCCGCTTGCTCGTCAGTTGGGTGATCTGAGCTGTGTCGACACGTTGCGATGACCGGCGGCCGTCTCTTGGTTCCGTCCTCATCGGAGACTAACGTTCGACTTGTTACCCACCGGTAACCATTGCATCCGTGTCTGCGAGGAACCGACCATGTCCGAATTCTCACTTGCGTTGAACGAAGACCAGGTCACGCTCCAGAAGTGGATCCACGAGTTCGCCGTCGACGTGATTCGGCCGAATGCCGAGGAATGGGACGAACGAGAAGAGTTCCCCTGGCCGATCGTCACACAGGCGGCCGAGATCGGTCTGTACGGCTGGGAGTTCATGGCCGAGGTCATGATGAACGACCCGACCGGCATCTCGACCGTGATGGCCATCGAGGAGATCTTCTGGGGTGACGCCGGCATCGGCATGGCGCTGATGGGGTCTGGCTTGGCGGCAGCGGGCATTGCGGCATCCGGCACCCCCGAGCAACTGATGGAGTGGGTGCCGCAGTGCTATGGCACTGCCGAGGATGTGCAGGTCGGCGCCTTCTGCGCGTCTGAGCCCGACGCCGGTTCCGACGTTAACGGGTACCGCACGTCCGCACGCTACGACCAGGCAGCCGATGAGTGGGTGCTCAACGGCACCAAGGCGTGGATCACTAACGGTGGCATTGCCAACATCCATGTGGTGGTCGCAGTGGTCGATCCCGAACTCGGTTCGAAGGGCCATGCGTCGTTCGTCATCCCGCCCGGCACCCCCGGCCTTTCCATGGGACAGAAGTACAAGAAGCACGGCATTCGGGCGTCGCACACCGCCGAGGTCGTCCTCGACGATGTGCGGGTTCCCGGTCACTGCCTGCTCGGCGGGAAAGACAAACTCGACGAGCGACTGGCCCGGGTCCGCGAAGGCAAGTCCGGCAATGCGCAGGCCGCCATGCAGACCTTCGAAGCGACGCGGCCCGCCGTCGGTGCCCAGGCACTCGGCATCGCCCGAGCTGCGACCGAATACGCGACCGAGTACGCCAAGGAGCGGCACGCCTTCGGCAAGCCGATCATCATGAATCAGGGCATCGCGTTCATGCTCGCCGACATGGCCACCGAGGTCGAGGCGACCCGTGCCCTCATCTGGCGCGCCGCCTGGCTCGGCAAGCAGCGGGCGTTCAGGAACGCCGAGGGTTCGATGGCCAAACTCAAGGCCGGCCGCGTTGCCACCTGGACCACCGAACGTGCCATGCAGGTGCTCGGTGGCTACGGCTACACCCGCGAGTACCCCGTCGAGCGCTGGCATCGCGACGCCAAGATCCACGACATCTTCGAAGGCACCGAGCAGATCCAGCAGCTCGTGATCAGCCGGGCCATTTCCGGCCTGCGTATCGAGTGAACTTTGGGTTCGGCCGGATCGGCGTTGTTGGGCGCTGACCGGTCATCCCTAGTTTCATCCCTAGTGATTCGCGCTGGCGAGTGTGACACCCCCGGCGTAGTGTCGTCGCCGTGGCGACGATGCGCGAGAAGCAGCCGGGCGTGTGGGAGGTCCGCGTCTTCACGGGCAATGACGCCCGCGGGCGCCCGACCCAGATCTCGCGAACCGTGCGCGGTTCGAAGCGCGACGCGCAGCGGATGGCCGCCCAGCTCGAGGTCGGCCCGGGCAGCGCGTCACCGGCGGGTCGTCGCGTCGAGGATGTGCTCGACGCGTGGATCGACCAGAACATCGACACGTGGGCGCCGGCCTCGGCGCGCGATCAGCAGAGTCGGGTGCGGTCGATCAAACAGGACAAGATCGCCCGCATCCCGATCGCACAGCTCTCCATCGCCGACGTCGAGCGCTGGCACACCCGGCTCCGTCGGGCCGGGATGCAGGACGCCGGCATCCGCAACCAGCACGGCGCGCTGAGCGCCGCGTTCGGTCAGGCGGTCCGGTGGGGGTGGGTGAGTCAGAACGTTGTGGCGCTCGCGCAGCGCAAGACGTCGAAGAAGCAGCCCAGGGGAGTGATGTCGCTCGATGACGTGCGAGCGGTGATCGCAGCCGCCGAGTCGTTCGACCCGGCCGCTGCGCTGGCATTGCGGATCGCGGCGATGACCGGTGCCCGGCGCGCCGAGCTCGCCGCGCTGCGGTGGACCGACGTCGACGACGACGGGATGCTCACGATCGACTCGGCGATCGAGGTGATCCGCCACGAGGACGAGCCACGCGAGTTGCGGGACGCGCCGACCAAGACGGCGAACGCCCGACGGCTGACGCTCGACCCGACCACGCACGCGGCGATCTGGGAGCTGCGGCGGGAGCGCGAGCCGTACGGCCCGTGGATGTTCGGGGTGGGGGAGGAGATGTGCGCTCCCGATCGGATCGGCTGGTGGTGGACGCGGGCGCGCAAGCTGTCGGGCATCGACAAGAAGTGGCGACTGCACGACCTCCGCCACTGGTCGGCCACCGTAGCCATCGGCCAGGGCCACGACGTCCGAACCGTTGCGAATCGTCTCGGCCACTCCAACCCGGCCATGACCCTGCGCGTCTACGCCCACGCCTTCGCAGCCGCCGACCAGAAACTCGCGGCGAGCCTCGCCGACCTCCTCGACCCGGAAGCCGACTGATCGTGCTTTGCCCGACCCGCGTTCGCCTTGTTGACATTGTCTACGGGCTCGGTACAGTGTGATGGCGGAGCGCAAGACGCACCCGAAGAAGGAGATCGAGAAGGCACTCCGTGAGGCCGAGCAGGCAGGGCTGGTCGTGACCGATGCATCCGGTGGCGGTCACTCCACCCACGTCATCAGCGGCGACCAACCGCATCCGTTCCGGGTGTGGTCGACACCCAAGAACGCGGACAACCACGCCAAGCAGATCCGGCGCCACATTCGGCGCAACACCCAAGACGAGATGTGATGGACACCTACAACTTCATCCTGATCCTCGATCGAGCGGTCGACGAAGCGACCAGCGACCGCCTCTTCGAAGCCGGTCTCGACGATGCCGCCGTCACGTCGTTCGACGGGAACGCTGCGCTCGACGTCGACCGAGACGCGCCAGGTCTCCTCGAGGCCATCACCTCCGCAGTCCAGCAGGCCGAGTCGGTGGACGGTGTTCGCGTCGTTCGCGTCGAGGGGGAGGAACT
Source organism: Actinomycetota bacterium (assembly GCA_029979265.1). Classification (GTDB taxonomy): domain Bacteria; phylum Actinomycetota; class Acidimicrobiia; order Acidimicrobiales; family Aldehydirespiratoraceae; genus UBA11606. The sequence goes on from JAPOHW010000001.1 coordinate 92,732, forward strand.
CGTTTCGCAGGCCGACATCGCCGAACGAACAGGTCGCAGTCGACAGGCCGTCAACCACTGGATCAAGCGGGACGCAGACAGCTCCGGATTCCCGCCACCCGCGTACGGGTCGTCGACGAGGTCACCCCTGTGGCGTTGGTCGGACGTGCAGTTGTGGCTCGACGATGACCGGTCCGCCGATGATCGAGGCCGCATCATCGCCCTGGCGAACGCGACCCTGCTCGCCCGCCACAACCTCCACGGAGACGACGAGCGTCGCCTTGTCGGCGACCTGCTGGCAGCCGGCTGATCCGCTCGATCGGCGCTGCGCCGGTGTTGGCTGCTCAGCACGAGACCGGCCGTGTCCTCGATCTTCGGACAGACGAGAACGCAGTGACATTCGTCACATCTCGTCGTCCGTTTCGTGTCTACTGGTGTCCTCTGGTGTGCGCTGGTATCCACTGGTGTCAGAGCGTCCGGCGGGCCGCAATTATGGCCCCTTGTCGGGCGAATGCCAGGCGTGTAATTCGGATGATCCATGTCGTCGCTGGATCACGTCGCCGGGTCGGAGGAGCACGAGCTCCTCACGGTGCAAGAGGCGACTGACTTCCTGCGCATCGGCCGCTCGCTCGGCTACCAGCTCGCCCATGAGTACCTGAACTCGGGCGGCACGTCGGGGCTGCCGGTGATCCGCTTCGGGGAGAAGTGCTACCGGGTTCCCCGGTGGGCGCTCGTCGAGCTGGCGACGACGGGCCGGGTCGTCCGGCTGTGCGATGCGGAGGCGCCCGCGTCGGGAGCCTCCATTGGCCGCTGAGCCGACCCGCCGGGCGATCGTCGTCGGCCCGAAGGCGCACGAGCTCCGCCGGTACGTCGGATCGGCGTCGTGGGCCGTGCTCGAGGAGATGATGCAGGTCGCCACCGGGCCGTCCGATCGTCTCGTCGCCGAGGTGTCGATCCGCTCTCTGGCCGCGTCGCTCGGCCTGGCGAAGGACACCGTCGCACGAGCCGTCCGCCGGCTGCGCGACCTCGGCGTCATCGAGGCCGACCAGCGACGCGCTGTCAGCGGTGTGTTCCAGACCGGCGTCTACCGACTCGCCGTCCCCACCGCCTGCCTCACCGTCGCACCCACGACCACACCAGCGGCACCAACCTGGCCACCCGCATCCCGCGAGCGCACGACCCGCCGCACGACCGGCCAACTCGCGCTCACCCTCGACGCCTGATCGGCCCACCCCATGAACGCACCCACCTCACCCAATCCGGAACCTCGAACTGACAGACAGGTGCCCGCGGACAGTCGGGAACGTTCGTGATCCGGGTGACGACGATCTATGCGGCGTCGGCGGGTGCGTCGGCTCGCTACTACACCGGCTATCTGACCGAGCCCGACGGCGAGTTGCCCGGTCGGTGGTCGGGTTGCCAGGCGTCCGCGTTCGGTCTCGCCGGTGAGGTGTCGACCGAGGCGCTCGAGTCGCTGCTGTCAGGCCGCCATCCGATCACCGGGCAGGTCCTCGGGCGTGAGTTGTTGGATCGGGTCGACCGGCACGGCAACGTGACCAAGGCGGTGGCGGGGTATGACGCGACGTTCTCGGCGCCGAAGTCGCTGTCGGTGTTGTGGGCGCTCACTGGCGACGACGGTCTCGCCGAGTGCCACGACCGCGCAGTGGACGCCGTGGTGGCGATGATCGAGAAGTACGGGTCGACGACCCGCATCCGCTCGAACGGGACACGGCTCCACCCCGACACCGGCGGGCTCACGGCGGCGGTGTTCCGCCAGTCGACGAGCCGCGCCGACGACCCCCAGCTCCACACCCACGTGGTGGTGTCGGCGAAGGTGCAGACCGACGACGGCCGTTGGTGGGCGCTCGATGCCCGGGTGTTGAAGCGGCATCAGCAGACGTTCGGCTACCTGTATCAGTCGGTGCTGCGCGCCGAGCTGACCGCCCGGTATGGGGTGGTGTTCGACGAGATCGTGAACGGCCAGGCCGAGATCGCCGGCGTGCCGACCGAGTTGTTGCATCAGTTCTCGAAGCGGGCGCACACGATCGCGGTCGAGATGGACGAACGGATCGCCGACTTCATCGACCGCACCGGCCGTGAGCCGACCGACGGCGAGTACGCGGCTATCGAACGCCAGACCGCCGCCGACACCCGCGACCACAAGACCGGCCTCGGCGTCACCGATCTGCGGTCACGGTGGCATCGAGAAGCCGGAGGCATCGGCTACGACGCGATCGACCTCGTCGACGCCGTCCGCACGGCTGCCCGCGAACATGTCGCCGACGCGCAGCCGGTGACAGTCGCCGAAGTGCTGGAGGAGCTCGCCGAATGCCGCTCGACATGGAATCGAATGGACGTCCTACGCACGCTCGCCGGCAGCGCCCGCCCGCAACCCGGACACGACGCCACCAGCTGGGCGCGAGCGCTCGAGGCCGGTGCCGATGTCGTACTCGACGAGTGCATCGATCTCGATCCAGCCACGGCTGGCGCACGGCGGCGCGAGTCGGATGGTCGGTCGCTGCTGATCGAACCGATCGCCAACCAGGCGACCAGCGAGCACGTCCTCGCCCAAGAGGAGCGCATCATCACCTGGGCGCTCGACGCCCAGTCCGACGATCCTGTCCCGTCGACGACGATCGCCGACGTCGATCTTGATGACGGCCAACACGCCGCCGCCAGTGCGGTCGCCGGCGATGACCGGCTCGTCCTGGTCGTCGGCCCAGCCGGTGCCGGCAAGACCCGCATGCTCGCCGCGGCGGTCGACGACCTCCACGATCACCGCCGTCCGGTGATCGGCGTCGCACCGACCGGCAAGGCCGCCGCGGTCCTCTCCCGCGAGACCGGTGTTGAGGCGGACACGATCGCGAAGTTCCTCCGCGACCTCGACCAGCCCACCGCCGGCGCGACGTGGTGGGACCCGGGCCCCGGCGCGACGATCATCGTCGACGAGGCCGGCATGGCCAGAACCGCCGATCTTGACCGTCTCGTCGACCACGCCCAACGATCCCGCTGGCGGCTCGTGCTCGTCGGCGACCCGCATCAGCTTCAAGCCGTCGGCCGCGGCGGCATGTTCGCCGAACTCTGCGAGACCGGGCGCACCGTCGAACTCGACCGACTCCACCGCTTCGAACACCCCTGGGAAGCCACCGCCTCGCTCCGCCTCCGGGCCGGCGACAGCCGAGCCCTCGCCACCTACGCCACGTTCGGTCGCATCCGACCCGGCACCTTCGACGAACACCTCGACACCATCGCCGACGAATGGCAACGGTCCCACAATGCCGGGGAGACGCTGTCGATCACCTCCACCCGCAACGAACATGTCACCGCCATCAACCAGCACATCCAGAACGGGAGGCTGATGAGCGCAGAACTCGATCTGGCGACCGCCATCCGAATCGCAGGGAGCGCCGCGATGGTCGGCGACATCGTCGCCACCCGCCACAACGACCGACGCCTCCGCACCACCACCGGCGACAGCATCCGCAACCGCCACCGGTGGATCGTCACCCACACCGGCGACGACGGTGTCACCGTGACCCGCCTCGGCGGGCACGGCACCATCACCCTCCCCACCGACTACGTCCGCCATCACGTCGAACTCGCCTACGCCACCACCGAACACGGCGCCCAAGGCGACACCGCCGACCGCAGCATCACCCTCGCCACCAACGCCACCAGCGGCCGCAACCTCTACGTCGGCATGACCCGCGGCCGCACCGACAACACCACCCTCGTCGTCACCGAGACCCACGACCTCACCGAAGCCATCAACATCCTCGACACCGCCATCACCCTCGACCGCGCCGACCTCCCCGCCATCGCCCAACGCCGAGCACTCGCCGAACAGGCAATGCGTCACCGGACGCCGCAGCCCTCGAACAGAGACCTACTCGACCAGCTCTACGCCTCTCAGGTGCGGCCGCACCAGATCCGACCGGAGCCACCCGACCTCGGAATCGGCCTATGACGGGCTGTCGATCGCGGTTGGCGCCCGCGTCGCGTTATGAGCGCCTCGCCGAGCGCTGAGGTGCCGTTCTCGCGCACTGTGGCCTCCGCTCGCGGTGAACATTCTGTGCGCCTGAAGAAATGGGCAGTCCCTTCGTAGCACGACGTGCTACGCTCGCCCCCGTGACGACGACCATCACCCAGCGCGAGCTCCGTAACTCCAGCGGCGACATCATGCGCCGGCTCGACGCCGGTGAAACCTTCATCGTGACCCGCGCGGGCAAGCCGGTCGGCGAACTCAGCCCGCTCCGTCGCCAGCGGTTCGTCACCGCGGACACCGTCGCCAGTCTCTTCCATCGCGCGCCAGCGATCGATCCGGACCGCTTCCGCGCCGACCTCGAGGGAGTCGCCGACGCCGGAATCGACCCACGTGCCTGAGCAGCAACTCGACCGCGGCATCCTCGACACCTCGGTGGTGATCGACCTCGAACGTCTCCACGCATCGCAACTGCCCCGCGAGGTGGCTGTCACGTCGATCACGATGGCCGAGTTGGCGGCCGGCCCACACGCCACCAGCGATGCCGCCGAGCGTGCTCGACGCCAAGACCGGCTCCAACGTGCCGAGGCGGCCTTCGACCCGATCCCGTTCGACGCCGCTGCTGCTCGCGCCTACGGGCGGATCTACGCTGCCGTCGTCGCGCAGGGTCGCAAGGCCCGGGGAGCGCGTGCCGTCGACTTGCTGATCGCTGCCGTCGCAGCTTCAGCCGAACTGCCGCTGTGCACGCGCAACCCTGACGACTTCTCCGGTCTGGACGACCTCGTCACCGTCGTTGCCGTCTGATTCCGAAGCGCGGACGCACGTCGACCGACCGACGTCCGCGACAGGGAGCGAGACATCGAGCGGCTCCGGCCCGCCGTAGCGCTCCGCCGACGTGCCGAACCCGAACGGGGGCTGGCGTCGATCGCGTGAGTGTTGTGGGCGGGCCAGTTCCACCCAGCCTGGGCACGGACGAGAACCTCCACCCCCCGATGTCACCTCAAGGAGGAGGAGTGTGAGCGACGTGATGTGGCGACTCCCGGATTCCCGGTCCGATCGGCAACGGCGCGACGAACAATGACGCCCTGGTGATGGCGACTCTCGTTCGTTCCGCCTTGCTCGGGACGAACGTCAGACGCGTGACCCTGCGTGTTCGTAGGTCGCGGTTTCCATGGCGAGGAAGCCACCGACGGACGTCGGGTCGGCGAACGGGAAGATCTGGGTCGCCCAGTAGCCACCGATCCCGTTCTGGCGATCGATCCAGTAGTAGCAGTTGGCGAGTCCGGCCCAGGCGAGCGCCCCGGCGGGGCGGCCGGTTGGCGCGTCCTCCTCGTTGATCATGAAGGTGAGCGCCCACGTCTTCGGCATACCGGGGAAGAACTCGGCGTCGTTCGACAGGCGTGGCTTCGACACCGGGAGGATCGACGCTGCCGTGGTCGTCGCTCCGACGCCTGGGAGCATCTTGATGTGCATCCCGGTGGGGAGGTGATTGCGCGATGCCATCTCGACGGTGTCGGGGCGCAGGATCTGTTCGCCGTCGTCGCTGCGGCCGTCGTTCAGCCACATCCGGATGAACTTCACGTAGTCGACGGCGGTGCCGTAGAGGCCGTGGCCGCCCATGTGGAGCTCGGGTTCCTGCGGCAGGGTGACGCCGTCGAGCGGGATCAGCGAGCCATCGTTGTCCTCGCGTGCGTGGATCGTCGCCTGCCGGGCCTGCATCGACGGTGTCATGGTGAACGCGGTGTCGTTCATGCCGAGCGGGCCGAGGATCCGGTCCTGCATGACCTCGCCCAACCGCTGCCCGGTGATGCCCTCGACGACCATGCCGGCCCAGTCGATGTTGGTGCCGTACTCCCACTCCTCGCCCGGGTCGAACAGCAGGGGCGTCTCGATCGACTTCCATGACGCGTCGACGACCCAGGGTTGGTCCTGCTCGTTCGCGAGTCGGGTGTAGGTCTCGTTGAAGAAGTCGTAGGTGAAGCCGGCGGTGTGCGTGAGCAGGTGGCGGGTCGTGATCTCGCTCTTGGGTGGACGCAGCCGTGGCGTTCCGTCGTCGCCGAACCCGTCGATCACCTGGACGTCGGCGAGTCTCGGCACGTACTCGCTGGCGGGCGCATCAAGGTCGAGTCGGCCGTCCTCGACCAGCTGGAGGCATGCCGTCCCGGCGATCGCCTTGGTCGTGGAGAAGATCGCGCAGACCGTGTCGGGCTCGAATGCATCTCCGGTCCCGGTGTTGCGGACACCGCGGGCGCCGGCGTAGATCGTGCCGTCGCGGTCGGTGACGGCGGCCGCGACGCCAGGGACGCGTGGTACGTCCCCCGTGACACCGTCCAGCACGGCGTCGATCGCGTCGGTCAGATCACTCATGGTCGGCCCCCTCGAACCTCGAGACCGGACGGACTCCGGTGCACGGTCCGACCGTAGGTGGGGTGTCGGATTCCTGACACCGCCGCGACGACGCACTTCCGGCGACTCCGACCGCCATTCGGCGGGTCCGGTGATCCCGGCGATGGGGCGGCTGCTCAGCGTTGCTGCGCCGTCGGCGGGGCCGACAGCACGGGGGAGTGCGGGAGCCGCCACACCAGATACGCGATCCCGATCCGCGTCCGGCCGAACCCGTCCAACGGATCGAACGGAAGCGCCTGTTGGATCTCTTCGATGCGCGACTGCATCGTCGAGTGATGCACGTCGGCGAGCCGAGCGGCCTGACGGATCGAACCCGCCCGGATCAGCGCGTCGAGCGTCTCGGCCCCCCACGGATGCGCCATGATCTCGTCGAGCGGGTCGACATCGAGCAGCGGCCCCGCCGGGCTGGTTGCGAGGAGTTCAACGAGACCGCCGTAGTCGTCCGCCAGCACGATCGGAACCGCTGGTGGATTGCACAGACGGAGGCAGACCATTGCCGTGCGGAACGACCGGTCCAGATCCTCCAGCGCCATCGCCGCTCCGACACCACACGGTCGAGCGTCGACGACGTCCGCGGTCGACCCGACGACGGCGACGTGGATCGGTCCGAACGACGTGTTCATCACGTCCTCGACGGTGTGGGGATGCCGACGCCAGGTGGCGAACAGGGGCAGGCAGACGATCCGATGCTGCTCGGTCGGGCGGAGTCCGAGCGCGCAGAGCAGCTGCGCCCGGGCGGGCCGAGGCAGGTCCGGGTCGAGCGCTGCGGACAGCCCGCGTCGGCCGTCCGGTGGGTTGCGGCCGAAACGGAGCCCGATCGAGAGGGCGAGACGCTCCAGAATCATCTCGTCGTTCATGGCGAGCGGGCCGGCCTTCTCGAGCCAGACCGACAACCCGTCTTCGGTCTTGCACACTCGATCGGTAGCTGCAGGCTCCTCGGGGGCGAGCGCCTCCCCGTCGGGCCCGACACGGAGTGTTCGGCCCGATTGTTCGTCGGCGTAGCCGGCGACGGAGCCGGCCATCGACGCTCCGGCGCTGAGTAACGCCTGCACGTTGACCCCGCCACGCACCAGTTCGTCGAAGCACGCGATGACCCGCAGCGACATGCTCGCGCTGGGATCGAGCGCCGTAAGACGCGCGAGGAGCTCCTGCAATCTTCCCCTCCCTCGGGCAACCGCGACACTACTCGCCCGGCCGGAACTCGCGCCTGTCGCCGAACGACAGCACCAATTAGTCGAGCAGGACGCGGGCGACCCACGCGTCGCGGGTTGCGATCATGCCGCGCGAGAGCGCTGCGTGCGGGGCGAAGATGTCGAAGGCGTGAAACCCACCGGGCCAGACGTGCAACTCGGCGCTGCCGCCGGCTCGCCACAACTTCGCCGCGTAGTCGACCGCCTCGTCGCGGAAGATCTCAGCCGATCCGACGTCGATGAAGGCAGGCGGAAGCCCGGTCAGATCGGTGGCCCGGGCGGGCGCGGCGTAGACCGACACGGCCTCCGTCCGGTACGCGGCGCCGAGCAGCGCCTGCCAGCCGGTCTCGTTGCTCACCCGGTCCCAGACGCCGACCCCGTCGAAGTCCGCGGTCGAGGGCGTCGCCCCACGGTCGTCGAGCATCGGGTAGTCGAGCAACTGTGCCCGGATGGCCGGTCCACCGCGATCGCGCGCTGCCAGCGCCACACCGGCGGCGAGTCCTCCACCGGCGCTGGCACCCGCGACCATGAGTCGGTCGCGGTCGATGCCGAGGCGATCGGCGTCGGAGGCGAGCCACTCGAGCGCCGCATAGCAGTCGTCGCGTGGATACGGGTCAGGGAACTCGGGAGCGAGCCGGTACTCGATCGTGACCAAGACGATCCCCCACCGCTCGACCCACTCGATCACACGATCGAGGCCGCTGAACCGGTCGCCGAACATCAAGCCACCCGAGTGGAGGAACAGCACGGTCGGTCGGGCACCCGTCACACCCTCGGCGGTGAACACCGACGCAATGACCTCGTCACCGCAGTGTCCCGGGAAGACCTCGTCGCGCACACTGATTGCGCGTCCGGCGAGCAGCTCCTCGATGGGCGGCCCGGCATACGAGGTGCGCATGAAGTCGATGAGATCCGGAGTGATCGTCGGCGGGAACATCCCCCCGACCAACGCAAGACCACCCCGCAGCTCCGCATCAAAGCCCGGGCGCGGACGACGCACGTCAGGTCCGTCCAGCGGCCCGGATGCTGAGCTCACTCCGTCAGCGTCGCACATGCGGAGGTCTCGTTCGGCATCGCACGCATAGCCGGCATTACGCGAACGTCGAAGTGCTCCATAATGTCCAGCATGTGGAGCGGCGGCGAGCCGACGAGAGGCCATCATCGAGGCGCAACGTCGATGTCTGGTCGGTGCTCCGCGAGGAGATCTTCGAAGCGCCGAATAGGCCGGAATCGCCCTAGTCATCCCTAGAACTGGGCGGACGGGGCAACACCCATCGGACACGCTGGACGCGAAACCCCTGGTCAGCGGGACTCAGCAACACTGAGCAGCACCCAGAAACCTGGGGAGGGTGAACCACGACATCTTCGAAGGCACCGAGCAGATCCAGCAGCTCGTGATCAGCCGGGCCCTTTCCGGCATGCGCATCGAGTAGACGGCACGGTTCAGTCGCTGTCGGTGGGGGAATCCGCCGCCTCGCGCCGCAGCAGCTCTCGAAGCTCCCGTTTGACCACCTTGCCGTAGTTGTTGGTCGGCAACTCGTCGACAAAGCGGTACTGCTTCGGACGTTTGTAGCGGGCGATGTGGTCGAGACAGAGTTGATCGAGGTCATCAGGCCGAGGGTTCACGTCGCCATCAGCGACGATGAACGCCACCACCGACTCGCCCCACTCGTCGTCGGGTCGTCCCACCACCGACACTGCATCCACACCGGAATGGCGAAGCAGCGTCTCCTCGATCTCGCGCGGGTAGATGTTCATGCCGCCGCTGATGATCAAGTCCTTCGATCGGTCGTGAAGCGTCAGGAAGCCCTCGTCATCGAAGCTGCCGATGTCACCGGTCCGCAGCCACCCTTCTTGGAGCGCCTCGGCAGTCGCCTCCGGCTGCTTGAAGTAACCGTTCATCACGACGTCGCCTCGAACCACGATCTCCCCGATCTCGCCGGCCGGGCGAGCAACCCCCTCGTCATCAATGACCTGAACCTCTACGTCGGTCCGGGCGACACCGACGCTCTGCAGCCGTTCCTGGTGTCGAGGGTGGCCGTCGTCGACGTGGTCGGACTTGGAGAGTGCCGTGATGGTCATGGGCGCCTCGCCTTGACCGTAGATCTGGGCCAGGCGGGGCCCGAAAACGTCGAGTGCCCGCTCGAGATCGGCGAGGTACATCGGTGCACCGCCGTAGATGATTGTCTTGAGGTTCCTGAGCTCAGCTCCGGCGATGGCTGGTGCAACTGCGAGACGGTTCACCAGGGTTGGTGCCGCAAAGAACGACATGCCCTGCCAGGACTGAAGGAGTGCAGCGATCTCGTCTGCATCGGCACCCCGCGATGTCGGGATGACGCTGGTCGCCCCGCGTGCCACGTGGGGAAGGCCGTAGAGCCCCGAGCCGTGGGAGATCGGGGCAGCGTGCAGCACGCTGTCCGATGGGCTCACAGGATCGATGTCCGCGAAGTAACTCAGCGACATCATCATGAGATTCCGGTGGCTGAGCGTGGCCCCTTTTGGACGTCCGGTGGTTCCGCTCGTGTAGAAGAGCCACGCCGGGTCCTCAGGAACCCGCTCGAAGAGTGCGACTGGGGTGGTTTCGGCAAGTCGATCCCAGTCGACCCCGGGCGCGACCACGGTCGTGCAGCGGTCATCGAGCGCAGCAACTGCCGCGTCTACGTCGTCGGCGTGGGCCTCGTCGGTCACCACGACCGTCGCGCCGCTCTGGTCGAGGATGTAGGCGATCTCGTCTCGATGCAGTCGAGCGTTGATCGGCACCGCAACAAGACCTGCGTGCCATGCCGCAAAAAGCGCCTCGAGGTACTCCGGCCGGTTGTCCATCACAATCGCAACGCAGTCGCCCTCGCTGACGAACATGTTGCGACGCAAGCCGCCGGCGATCGCTGCCACTTGACCGGCGAACTGGCGCCAACTCCCATGGACACGATCGCCGTCGGCCAGCGCAGGGTGGTCGCCTCGGCGGCTGCCATTTCGTTCGACCCAGCGAGCCAGATTCACGATGTGCTCCCCGAGCCGGTGGCCGACCAACCGGTGGCACGCACGATCTCGAACGTCAGGATCGAGGCGAACGGTTCGTCCCGGTACTGCTCGACGCTCGCAGCGAGCCGCTGGCTGAGCGCCTCAGTGTGAGGTGACTCGTCGCCAAGCCATCGCAGTTCGGCACGAACCCACCACAGCTTCGACCAGTCGACTGGGTCCCAGTGCTCGACGAGCAGGGTCGCCCGGCCATCGGTTTCGAGGTTGCGTTCACGCTGCAGGCGCAGCGACGACTTGAGCTTCACCCGATCGATCGGCGAACCGAGGACGAGACCATCGGTTGCGTACACGATCGGCGTCATGTCGACGCCGCGCCCAGCGTGCAGCGTGCCCAGTACGCCGTGGTTGGCGGCGTGCAGGCGCTCGAGTGCTTCAGCCTCGGTGAGACTCATCGACCGAGTATGACTTAGGCCGCATTGACCTGGGGCAGGATCTCGTCGTTGAGCTGACGGAGATCTTCGAGTGTCTTCGACGTTGGCACGTCGGCAAACGGAGGCCAGATCAGCGGCATCGTCATACCGGCTGCCTTGAGATCGATCAGGTTCTGGGTGACCTGATCAGCGGTTCCCGACAACAGGTTGGTGAGCTTCCCATTGCGGGTCTGATCGGTCGGCTCGTCGGTGATGACGAACCAGCACATGCTTGAGATCTCAAGGTCGTCGAGGCTGTGGGAGCCGTCGAGCTTCGCCAGCTCGTCGCCGATCGCAGTCGTCCACTCGGTGAGTTCCTCCGGTGTGTCCTGGATGCCGATCCAACCCGACAGGTTGTACTTGGCGACCCGCTTGGCCGAGATCTCCGGATTGCGCAGCCCGCTCATGAAGATCGGCGGATGTGGATCCTGGAGTGGCTTGTGACCGAAGCCGCACGGTTCGAAGTCGGCGAACTCGCCGTGGTACTCGAACAACTCGTTGGTCCAGATGCCCTGGCAGATTTCAATCGTCTCCCGCACGTGCTTGTGTCGCTTCGGGAAGACGTCGGCGGCACTTGCCGCTGCGAACTCCTCGGGCATCCAACCCGAACCGATACCGACGTTCACCCGGCCGTTCGACAAGTGGTCGATGGTGGCGATCTCTGCTGCGAACACACCCGGCGCCCGGTACGGGGTGTCGGTAATGCTCATTCCGATTCGGCACTTCTCGGTCTTGGCCGCAAGCCAGGGGATCAGTGGCCAGCCCTGGTACCACTGGCCACGGGCTGACACCGGCAGTTGATTGGGAAACTCCTGCATCATCCCGAACGGGTATTGGAGCTCACCGCGGTCCGAAGCCTCTGGTACGACGACACGGTCGAGCGTCCAGATCGAGTCAAACTCCAACTCCTCGGCAAGGTCGGTCAGGTCCTCGAGTTCCTTGACCGTCACGTGGTCTCGGAAGTTCGGCAAATACAGCGCCAGTTTCATGTCAGCCATGCGGCTTCCCCCTTTGTCGGTGGCGGTCCGATCCGCCACGCTCACTCCGAACGTAGGAAACCCAGTTGGCGTCGTGGACAACGCTTCCTCAACTTGCGATCAACGAGGGGACGTCAGAAGCAGCCGCCAACTACAGTCGCCGCATGGGCGTGGGCCGCCGAGTGCTTGTCGTGGATGACGACGAGGGGGTGCGTACCGGGGTCACCTGGGCGCTGGAAGCCGATGGATTCGAGGTGCTCGCCGTCGGTGACGGCCTCGAGGCCCTTGATGTGCTGGCCGAAGACGAGCCCCTTCTGGTGGTGCTGGATCTTTCGTTGCCTGGCGTCGGCGGACTCGACATTCTCCGTCGTCTGCGGGCGGACGAGGCGCGCCGCGACCGCAATCGGTTGCCGATCATTGTGCTGTCGGGCCGCGATGGGGAGACCGATCGCATCGTCGGTCTCGACTTGGGCGCTGATGACTATCTAGTCAAACCGTTCTCACCGGGAGAACTCGCGGCGCGTGCCCGATCGTTGCTTCGGCGCGTGACCGACTACGCCGGAGCCGCTGCAGGCCCGTTTGTACCGAATGGCAGCGGGGTCGAGGTCGACGTCGAGTCGCGAAGCGTCTGGGTTGACGGAACGCCCGTGGAACTGGCCGCAAAAGAGTTCGATCTGCTCAGCTACTTCTGCGACCACCCGCGGCGAGCGTGTTCACGCGAGGAACTGCTCAATGCCATCTGGGCCAGTCAAGCTGGATGGCAGACCCCGGCCACGGTGACCGAGCACGTCTACCGGCTTCGTCAAAAGATCGAGGACGACCCAACGCGTCCCAAGCGACTCTGCACCGTTCGAGCCGTGGGCTATCGGTGGGAGGGGTGACGATGCTCTCTGGCCACGAAGCGGCCGCAGTGCTCGACCGCCAGGCGATCGTCATGGAGCAACTGGTTTCCGATGCGCCGCTCGTCAGCGTGCTCGACAGCATCGTGATCGCACTCGAAGAGCTCATTGCGGCGAGCAGGTGCTCGGTGCTGTTGCTTGATGATGACGGCGTGCTGCGTCACGGCTCCGCACCGAACCTTCCGGCTGCGTATTCCGAGGCGATCGACGGTCTCGTCCCTGGGCCACTCGCTGGCTCGTGCGGGACCGCCGTCCATCTGGGCGAACCGGTTGTGGTTGGTGATGTGATGGTTGACCGGCGATGGGATGACTTCCGGTCGCTCGCTCGAACTCACGACATCAGCGCCTGTTGGTCGAGCCCGATCCGGGCCCGTGCACGCGTGGTCGGCACATTTGCCGTCTACAGCCGAGTGCGACATGAGCCCGATGAGCGAGAGCGCGAGCTGGTCCGCCGTTTCACCCATCTCGCTTCGATCGCCATCGATCATGAGCGGGCTGCGCGTGAGCGCACGGCCCGCTATCACGCCGAGATGGCTCGAGAATCAGCCGAGCGGGCGAATCACGCCAAGTCCCAGTTCGTCACCGCGCTCAGTCACGAGTTACGGACACCGTTGCAGTCGATCACTGGCTTCGCCGAGAGTTTGTCGACGCTCGAACTGTCGCCGCACCAGCGTCACAAAGCCCTCCAGGGGATCACCCGGGCGTCGACCCATATCCTCTCCATCGTTGACGATGTGCTCGACCTCGCCCGGGTCGAGGCTGGCGCCATGCCGATTCAACTCGAGGTCATCGATGCACGCGAAGTGGTTGCCGGCGCTTGTGATCTGCTTCAGCCGCTCGCAGAGGAGCGCGGTATCGACCTTGTACAGAGCGGTCCGCCGTTGCCTGCGTTGGTCGATCGCCGACGCCTTCGCCAGATCATTCTCAACCTGGTCTCCAACGCCCTGCGGTTTTCGGGTCCAACGACTTCGATTCGGATCTCTACCGCGACCCGTGGTGCCGAGGCCCTCGTCACGGTTGAAGATGAAGGACCCGGTATCTCACCAGAGTTGCTCGACCGTCTCTTCGTGCCGTTCGATCGTCTTGGCGCGGACGCAGGTCGTGAAGGTGGTGCAGGCCTGGGCCTGGTGCTCGCGCGCCGCCTTGCCGATGCGATGGGTGGTTCGTTGACGCTCAAGAGCGCTGTGGGAATCGGCACCACGGCGACCGTGTCGCTCACCCGAGCCCTCGAGGACGAGTTGGCAGACGCGGTCGAGGTGACCGAGTGACATCGAGTGCACGAAGGGCCGCAGTCCCGCCGGCCGGTACGTCAGCGCACGCACCTCGTGGTTGTGACTGCTGCGGAACGCGGTCAGCTTCTCGGGACAAACCTCAGGTCTCGCCCAACGGGAGCGAGCGGCCGAGCACAAGGTCGGCGGCCACGGCGCCCCAGCTGTCAGAACCCTTTGCCCCCTGACCGTTGCCGGCGACCGCGACGATCAGTCCCGGTTCGACCTCCTCGATCAACGGGAACCGATCCGGGGTGTAACTGACGATGCAGGGCTTGGTGCGCAACGACAGGAAGTCGACGTCGGGCCACAGAGACTCGAGCGCGGGCCGGAGGAGTGGCAGATAGTCCGGGTCGGTCTCGGACCGGAACCAGTGCTGGATCTCGTCGAGGGCGGTGGGCCAGGTGTCGAGCGTCGTGTTGGCGCCGAGCTTGATGCAGTGCCGTCCGTCCGGAAACTGCAACGGCGGGGTCATGTAGATGTCGTCGATCCCGTCCGGATCGATCTGATGCAGAACGGTCGGATACTCGCCGAGCTCGTTGGCGTCGGCCTCCGAGACCTCGCCGAGGATGACGATCTCGGTCTTGACCGTGATGTCGGCCTGCACCGGCAGAACTTCGAACGCGTTGGCGAATGCACCGGTGGCAACCACAACCTGCTCCACGTCATAGGTCGAACCCGTGAACGTCTTGATGCGGTGCCCCCCGCCAACTCGGGTTTCCAGGATGGTCGCCACATCGTCGACGAGACGACCACCACAGCGCTCGGTGAGTGCTTCCTGGGCGGCGATGAGCCGTTTCGGGCGGATGTAGCCGGCGGGTGCGGGGTCGAGTGCCACCTCGTGGGTTGCCGGGAAATCCAGTCGCGGCCACCACTGCTTCCACCCGGGCTCGCCGGCTGGCCAGTAGTGCTCGGGCCGTCCATGGTCGCGGAGGAATGCCATCGACACGCCGTGCTTGCCGTCGACCTCGGGGCGAGAGGCGAACAGTGCGCCGACCGGGCGGTAGAACTCGATTCCGCTCCGCTCTTCGAGCGAGCGGTATGCATCGACCGCCCGAGCGGTGAACGGCGCCCATCGTTCGTCCCGGTCGAGGCGCCGGGTCAACCGCGCTTCGTCGTCATGACTGGAGTAGATGTCGGCATCACCGCCAGGAACTGTCGGGCCGACCGCCACGACCGAACAGCCGGCCTCGGCGAGATGTCGAGCCGCGGCCGACCCGAACAGACCGCGCCCGATCACACCGACGTCGAAGCTCTCCGTATTGCCCACCCGCTCAGGTTTCCCGATCGGGCGAACGGATGCCAACCGTCAGAGGTCGAGCCTGACTGGCTCGAGCGCTACGAGCCTGCAGACGTGGTGCCGGTGACCAGTGGGGCCCCCGGATCGCGGACCCACTCCTGGAGGCTGGCGATGTAGACCGCAGGGTCCTCGAAGCCGAGTCGGATCATCGTGTACGCGTCGACCGACGCTGCGATGCCGCCGCCTCAATAGGCGACGACGCGGGCTTCGGGTCGCTCCGGGAAGTGATGTCGAACCGCGTCCAGTGGCAGGAAGCGCCCGGTGTCGCGATCGATCATTCCCGTTGCGGGCACGTTGGTCGCCCCCGGGATGTGACCCGGACGGCCATACGGAGCGACATCACCGGAGAAGACCGACCTGGGAAGCGCATCGATCAGGCAGGTGGATCCATCGGCCACCGCCGCCATCACCTCGTGCTTGTCGGCTACGAGCTGGGGCCGTACCGACACCGTCAGTGATCCCGCCGGGGCAGCCGGGCCCGGGGCCGAACCGGCCTCGGTCGGACGGCCCTCGTCGCGCCACACCCGCATCCCGCCGTCGAGGATCGCAGCGGTGTCGAAGCCGATACATCGGAGCATGAACCACACGCGTGCGGCCCACAGCGATCCGTTGTCGTCGTAGACGACGACGCGGGAGCGATCGTTCACCCCGAGCCGTTCGAAGGCGGTTGCAAGATCGGCGGGGGCCGGAAGGGCAAATCGATCAGGCGAGTCGGGGTCGCAGAGCGCGCTGGTGAGGTCGGCGAATCGGGCCCCCGGAATGTGGGCGTGCTCGAAGTTCGCCGTTCCGCTCTCGGACTCGTATCCGTCCGGGCCCAACGTCAGGTACACGGTCGCATCGAGTACGACCAAGTCATCGCTTCCGAGTTCGTCGGCCAGCCACTCGCTCGTCACCAAGAGATCCATCGTCCAACAGTAGGCGACCAGACTGCGTCGCCTCCCGCGCTGCGATGCCACCTCGCCGCTTTCGTGCCCCAATTGCGCCCTCTAGGGTCCGCCCATGACGACATGCATCGGATGGATCGGGAATCCTGCCGGCCGATGTGGGAGGGATTGACGATGCGACTCTCTCGGCCCCGAATCTCGGCACTGGCCGACCATGAACTCGACGAGGAGCAACGCGAGGCACTCGAGCCGTATCGCGGCGGCGACAGTGGTGTCTTCAACATCTTCCGAACGCTCGCCCATGCGCCTCGTCCACTTCGTCGCTTCGGTTTCTGGGCCGGTTACGTCCTCGGTCGTCACAACTCGTTGCCGCCGCGAGAACGTGAGTTGGTGATCCTTCGAGTCGGCTACCTGTGCAAGGCGGGATATGAGTGGGCACAGCACGTTGTCATCGGGCGCGACGCAGGGCTCACCGATGAGGAGATCGAACGGATCAAGGCAGGCGCCGATGCCGAGGGGTGGTCTCCGGGCGATGCCGCCCTGCTGCGAGCCACCGACGAACTCGTCGGAGATCACTTCATCGGTGACGACACCTGGGCGGCGCTTGCTCGCGATGCCGGTCTCGACGACCGGCAACGGATGGACGTCGTCTTCACCACCGGTCAGTACACGCAGGTGTCGATGATGCTGAACACCTTTGGCGTCCAGCTCGACGAGTTCCTCGTCGCCGATCCCGACCTCACGTCATGAGTGCCGGTCGACCCGACGGGCGCGATCTGCAAACGTTGGGGCGGGGGAGGTGCCGATGACCGATGCACGACCGGGCCCGCTCAGCGGCTTCCGGGTTCTCGAACTGACGACCACCGTGTCGGGGCCGATGTGCGGCATGACGCTCGCCGATCAAGGGGCGGAAGTCATCAAGATCGAGCCGCCGCTCACCGGCGACACTGCGCGGTACCTGGGCCCGGAGCGAGGCGGATTCACATCGCTGTTCGCCACGCTCAATCGCAACAAGAAGTCCGTCGCGCTCGATCTGAAGGACGAGGAACAGCGGGCGATCTACCTCGAGCTCGTGGCATCGGCCGACGTTGTCCTCGAGAACTACCGCCCAGGTGTCCTCGATCGACTCGGACTGGGGTACGAGGCGCTGTCGAAGCTCAACCCTCGGCTGGTGTATGCCTCGATCACCGGCTATTCGCACGGGCCCTACGAGAACCGGCGGGTCTTCGACCCGCTGATCCAGGCCACGAGCGGCACGGCGTGGGCGCAAGGTGAGGGTGACCCCGACAACATCAAGACGATCATTTTCGACAAGGTCACAGCCCTCACCACCGCACAGGGCATCACGGCTGCGCTGCTCGAACGGGAGCGCACCGGCGAGGGCCAATTCCTCCCGGTGACCATGCTCGAGTCGGCGCTCAGCTACCAGTGGAACGACGTGTTCTGGTCCCGGGCCTGGATCGGTGACGGTGTCACCGATGCGCCCGGTGAATTGGCCGAGTGGTTTCCGATGTTTCACGCCAAGGACGGACCCGTGATGATGATTCTGCTCAACGACGCGTCGATCGAGCTGCTCTCGGTTTGGCGTGGTGCGGAGCTCCATCTCGATCCGCGATTTACTACGATCCGCCTGCGGTACGAGAACCGTCAGGCATTCGTCGCTGCGGTCGACGAATTGATCGCCGACGTCGAGGTCGACGAGGTCTGCGAGACGCTCGACGCCTTCGGTATCCCCGTCGCCCGGGTCAACAGCCTCGACGAGGTCATGTTCGATCCGCAGGTGCAGCATCTCGGATCGATCATCGAGACTGTGCACCCACAGGGCGGGCCGATGCGGCTTGCCCGACCTCCGGTGCCGTTCCACGCACACCGGGAGACCGCTGAGACGTTCCCGCGCCACCATGCGCCGGCCGTTGGGCAGGACAGTGCTGAGATCTTGACCGCCCTCGGGGTGGACCCGGCGACCGTCGCCGAACTTCGAGCCCGCGACGAGGCCAACCGCGAGATCCTCGACGCAATGCTCGATGCCGCAAAGACGGGCGACTGAGTGCCACCCCGACCCGGCCGGTAGGGTCGCCCGATGCAGGCCCCGTTCCGACTCCTCGAGGCCCTTCGAGGAACGGTCGAACTCGGGCTGATTCTTGCGACCGGCGTTGCGACGGCGACCTTTGCCGCAACTCCGTTGGTCCTCCCCGCCGTGGCCGACCGTTTCGACATCGGGACGGGTGTCGCAGGTCTGTTCTCTGCTGCGCAGCTCGGGCTTTTCGTCGCGGGGTCGTGGGGAGCCCCCCGGCTGGTCGTGCCGAGCCGTCGTCTGTTCGTGGTGGCGTTGGTCACTCTCGCTGGCGCGAGTTGTCTCAGCGTCGTCGCCCCCACCTTCTCGGTGCTGGTCGCGTCGCGAGCGATCGCAGGGCTCGCGCTCGGGGTGCTGACCTGGCTCGCCTATTCGCAGGTGTTCGGAGACAACGAACGGACCGGTGACATTGCCGTCATCGGCCCCTTGACGGGGGTGCTCGCAGCGCCGCTCATCGGTGTGGCTCTGCAGGCCGGCGACGATCGCACGGTGTTCTGCATCCTCGCCGTCCTTGCGCTCGTGCCACTCGTATCGATTCCCCACTTCGTGGTTCCGGCGGTCGAGGCCGGGGTTCGCAACAGGGCAGTGCCGCAGGCGCTCGTGTTGATCGTTGCCCTGTCACTGGTGACGTTCGGCGGGGCCGGGGTCTTCGTGTTCCTCGGCGCCGTCGCCGTCGATCAGTACGGGATGGACCCCTTCGTCGTGTCGCTCGTCTTCGCGGCCAACGCCGCCGCAGGAATCCCGTCAGCTCGGTGGCGCGGGGCGCGCCGGTTCTCGGGGGCCTGGTTCCTGCTGCCGGCGTCGTTCGCCGCCGTTCTCGGGTTCGCCCACCAGCAGCCCGTGTTCTGGGTGCTTGTCACCGCCTGGGGATTCTGCTTCTGGATGGCGATCCCCGGCGTCTACACGCTGCTGGCCGAGCGGTCTCGCTTCCCCGCCGAACGAGCCGGCGATGCGCAGGCTGCGATGGCGGCAGGACGGGCGCTCGCACCGTTGGCCGGTGGTGTGGTTGTCTCGACCGGAGGCTTCGATGCGCTCGGCCTGGCGGGAGGGGCGGTGATGCTCATTGCCGCAGTTGCGATGCTGGCTGTCGAGCGGTCCGGCACCGGCATGAACGATCGAGGTGAGCCAGCATGAACGATGCAGCTGACCACGCTCACTACGACGACATCTCGATTGCGTTCCTCGCCCATCTTTGGGGTGAGGGCTTCATGTCGCCGGGTGGCCCCGACGAGGTGAGCCGTGTCGTCGGCGATCTCGATCTGACCGGCAAGCGCGTCCTCGACATCGGCTGTGGTGCGGGTGGGCCGACCGTCACGCTCGTGGCCCGACACGATGCCGGAACTGTCGTGGGGATCGACGTCGAGGAACCGGGTCGCGCGGCGGCCCAGGCTCTGGTGGAGCGCTACGGGCTGGGCGATCGCATCGAGGTCCGACTGGTCGACCCGGGACCGTTCCCGTTCGATGTCGAGGCGTTCGATGTCGTGTTCTCGAAGGACTCGATCATTCACATTCCCGACAAGCGTGCCCTTGCCGCAGAGGCCTACCGCGTGCTTCGTCCCGGGGGCTGGTTCATCGCTTCTGATTGGCTCATCTCGCACGACGCTGAGCCGTCGGCGGAGATGGCCGACTATCTCCGCAAGGAAGATCTCGATTTCGGGATGGCCTCGCCAGCCACGTATCGCGCCGCTCTCCAGCGGGCCGGCTTCGTCGATGTGGAGCTCGTCAATCGAAATCCGTGGTACCTCGAGGTCGCGCAAGGCGAGCTCGAACGCCTGTCCGGCCCGGAACGGACAACCTTCGAGGAGTTGACGACTGCGGAGGAGATCAGCAACCAGATCGAGACGTGGACCGCGATGTTGCTCGTGCTCCAGACCGGGGAACACTGTCCCCATCACTTCCGAGCGCGAAAGCCTGGCTGAGCGCCCGGTGTCAGCTCGTCGAATGGCTGCCCGCCGGGCTAGCCAGGGAACGTGGCGAGGGCTGCCAGTGATTCGTCGAGCAACTCACCGAACGCAGCACGACCGCCACCTGCCGACCACCGTCGCACGGCGGCGCGGTAGGCAGCGAAGGCGGCGGAGGCAAGGATCTCGGGGCGAGGGTCGGCGAGCGGATCGATCCCCATCCGCGCTGCGATTGCGGCAGTGAGTTCATGTTCCCAGTCGTTTTGCACGTAGGCGCGTGCATAGGCGGCGACGGCCGGGAAGTCGGCGGCAAGGCGAGCCTGGAGGAACGTCTCGTCGTGGTGAGTCTCGTAGTAGCCGCCCATCGCTCGGACGGCAGCGATCACGGAATCGACGACCGACTCCTGATCAGGACGGTTGGCGAACTCGTCGAGCAAGCGTCGACGAAGGACGTCGGCGTGGCCGTAGAGCACCGCCTCCTTGGAGGAGAAGTGACGAAAGAACGTGCGCTGGCTGACGTCGGCCGCCTCGGCGATGTCGGTCGTTGTCACAGCGTCGAAGCCTCGCTCGTCGAACAGACGGGCAGCATGGTCCATCAGGTCGTCGCGGGTCGCCTGCTTCTTGCGTTGGCGTCGTCCGGGCTCGAAATCGCTCATAGTCGACACTATATGGCAGACCCTGCCATATGTTAGCGGTTGACTTATGTCAGTGACTGACATAAACTCGTCGAGTGCCCAGTGCTGCAATCTTTGATCTCGACCGAACCCTGCTCACCGGATCATCGGCCCCGACGTTCCACAAGCATCTCGTCGCTGCTGGTCTGACCGACTCACGGTCGATCCCCGGCCAGCGCGCCTACGAAAAGAGTTACGACCTCTTCGGCGAGAACCCGGTGGTGATGCAACTCGCCCGCCTGTTCGTGCGCACGTCCAAGGGCTGGCCGGTCGCCGCTGTTGCAACGGCGGCCGAAGCCGCAGCAGACGAACTGATGAACGAGGTGCCGGGCTTCGCTCGCCGTCTTCTCGACGAACACAGGGCCGCCGGCCGACTCCTCGTGCTCGCAACCACCTCTCCCGCTGCATTCGTGACACCGTTTGCGGAACGCCTGGGCTTCGACCATGTGGTTGCCACACGGTGGAGCGACGACGGTGTGCGCTACACCGGCGAACTCGACGGCGAGTTCCTGTGGAATCGGGCCAAGTGCGACGCCGTGGTCCGCCTTGCCGAGGCCGAGCAGATCAGCCTGGCGAGGAGTTACGCCTACTCTGACTCGACGTACGACGTGCCCCTTCTCAAAGCGGTCGGCACGCCTGTTGCTGTGAACCCAGATCCCCAGCTGGCAGCGATTGCGTTGCTGAACGGCTGGCCGATCCGCCACCTCGACGTTTCCCCCGGCGTCGCCAAGGTGGCGGGTCGGGAGCTTCAAGAGTGGTTGCGGCCCTTCAACCGGCCTGAACTCGTCCCGAACGCCCGCTTCGAGTTCTCGGGGGTCGAGAACATCCCGAAGACAGGCGCGGCCATTCTCGTGTTCAACCATCGGTCGTATTTCGACTCGACGGCCGTCACGCTGCTGACTGGCCGGGCCGAACGCTCGGCTCGCTTTCTGGGCAAGAAAGAGGTCTTCGACGCACCGATCATCGGTCGGCTCGGGGCGTTGTTCGGTGGCATCCGTGTCGATCGTGGTACGGGCTCGACCGAACCGCTCGACAAAGCGATTGCGGCGCTCGAAGGCGGTGAGATGGTAGCGATGGCACCGCAGGGAACCATCCCGCGCGGTCCTGCCTTCTTCGATCCGGTGCTCAAGGCTCGGTGGGGTGCTGCTCGTCTGGCCCACGCCACCAAGGCGCCCGTGATCCCGGTCGGGTTGTGGGGGACCGAGAAGGTCTGGCCCCGAAGTGCTCGGCTCCCAAATCTCGACATCATCGACCCACCCACGGTCACCCTCACCGTCGGGGGTCCGGTGAAGCTGGGCTATCGGAGCCTCGAGCGCGACAGCGAACGGATCATGGGAGCGATCGTCGACCTGCTCCCCGGTGAGGCGCGCGAACGGCGCACACCCAGCGAAGAAGAACTCGTGCGGACCTATCCGCCCGGCTACTCCGGCGACCCTACTGCCGAGGCTGATCGACGCCCGGGGAGTGACACATGACGGCTCCGCGCCAACGCGAACTCCGCTTCGACGCCAAGATGTCCGACGCCGAAGCGTTGATGTGGACCATCGAGAAGGATCCGTGGCTGAACCCGTCGGGGGCAACGGTGTCGGTGCTCGACAAGCCGCTGGACTTCGCGGCGTTCCGGACCCGGATCAACAATGCAGTCGCAGAGATTCCTCGCCTGCGCGAGCGCGTGGTGCCCGGGTTCGGTCGGCTTGCCCCGCCCACGTGGCAGCCCGATGCCGAATTGGACCTCGACTACCACATCCGCCACATCGGCCTCCCGGCCCCGGGCAGCGAACGTCAGCTCTACGACCTTTGCACCCGGCTCTACGAAGACCCGTACGATCGAACCCGTCCGCTCTGGATGTTCGTGGTGATCGACGGGCTCGAGGGCGGGAAGGGAGCGCTGTTCTCGAAGATGCACCACACCGTCACCGACGGAATGGGTGCGCTCCGCCTGTCCGAGAAGTACCTCGAACTCACCGCCGACGAACCGGTGCCCGCCGAGATCGACCTTGCGGCGGTGATCACCGAGTCGCTTACCGCCAGCGAGGGCAACAAGCCGCCCGAGTCCACCACCCCGAGCGAGAACCTGTTCCGAAGCCTCGAGCACGTTGTGAAGCGACAGGCGGGTATTGCCAAGCGGGCGGTTGGCGAGGTCGCAACCTGGGCCGGTGATCCCCAGCAGGTGGTCGATCTCGCCGAAGACGCCGTCGCGTCTGCTCGCTCCACCGCATCGCAACTTGCCCAGGACGGCAACGGCGAGCCGGTTGGCTCGCCGTTGTGGACCGATCGTTCGCGCCGTCGCCATCTCGAGTCGATCACGATTCCTCTCGACGATGTGAAGGCGACCGGTCGGGTGCTGGGCGGTTCGGTCAACGATGTCTTCGTCACCGGTGTCACGATGGGAGCAATCGACTACCACGCCAAGCGCAATGTTTCACTCGCTGGGCTCAACGCCAGCTTCGTCGTCAGTACCCGCCAGGACACGGCGATCGGGGGGAATGCGTTCTCCCCCACGCTGGTGACGGTGCCCGGTGCCTACCGCAGTCCCGAGAGCCTTCTGGTCGATGTCCGCGATCGGATGGCCGAGCGCCGGGCCGGTGCCGGACACGGCGGCGGCGCCATGGGCGCACTGGCCGGCCTTGCCAACCTGCTGCCGACCTCGGTGCTGACCCAGGTGGCGCGCTCGCAGGCGGCACGACTCGACGTTGCGACGTCGAACCTTCGGGGTGCGCCGATCCCGGTCTACATGAGTGGGGCACTCGTCGAGAAAATGGTGATCATGGGTCCGGTTGCCGGCACGGCGATGAACGTCACCACCATGTCGTATGCGGGCGATCTCGTCATCGGGATGTTCGTCGACCCAGTCGCCGTCGACGATCCCGCCGACCTGTGTGCGTGTGTCGAGGCTGCCTTCCAGCGGCTGCTCGCCACTGCCCAGACGTCCCCGACTGCCGGCTGAGCCACGACGGCTGGGGCACCAGAACGGCTGGGGCAACAGAACGGAGCCGCACCTGCCGTCGCACGCCGCGTCGGTGCGTTGTTCGTCTCGCTCGGTTCGTCTTGCTCATTCGCTCGCCCTACTCCTCCTCGGAGGAGGCAGCAGTGGCGCTCGGGGCGTGGCTCGTAATCTCGGCGGGACGTCGCTCGGGCATGACTGCGGCGGTGGCCCTCTCCTCTTCACCGGCGTAGGTGTGCACGTACTGCTGGCCGGTCATGTCGGCGATCTCGAACATCACCGCATCGGTCACCTTTCGAGCGAGGCGAGGATCGTTCGGATCGCCGAAGTCACCGACCCGGATCGGCTTCGCGAACGAAACGGTGACGTTCTTGAACGGTCGGAGCGCAACCGAGCCCACCGGCTGCACGTCGAGCGTGCCCTGGATCCCGACGGGAATGATCGGTGCCCCGGTGCGCTGGGCCAGCCGGGCCGCGCCCGTTCGCCCCTTGTGAAGCTTCTGGTCACGAGACCGAGTGCCCTCCGGGTAGATCATGAAGAGCTTCCCCGCATCGAGGACCCGGGCAGCCGCATCGAGCGCCTGCTGGGCAGCGTCGCCGCCCGAACGGTCGACGGGGATCATCCCCATCGCGGGGAAGAGGTGCCTGGTCTTCCAGTCGTCGAGATATTCGCCCTTGCCGATGGCCCATATCCGTCGGGGGAGTGCGGCAGGCAGGAACATGGAGTCGCAGAACGACAGGTGGTTCGGGCACAGAATCGCAGGGCCGTCGGGCGGAACGTGTTCGTCACCCACGACGTCGAGATTCCACAGCGCGTTGAGGCTCCGGTTGATCACCCACAGCAGAGGACGGGCAATCCGGTCCGACCCGGGGAGATCCGGCGCAGATTCGAACCGGTACTCGGGTCGGGAACCCATCAGCGGATGAGCCTCCGGCTCATGCGTCGCGCTGCTCGTCGTGCACGGTCGCAGTATCCCACAGCCGCCTCACTGCCGTGCCACCGGCCGGTCTCGTGACCCTTGCCGTTCGCCGTGCCCGGGCCGTAGCTTGCCGCAATGGATGCGTCCGAAACCCTCGGTGTCCTTCGTCGCAGCGGCATGCTCGACCCGTTCCGGGGGACTGCCGTGGCTGCAGGGCTGAGTCGGTGGGGTCCGTCGCTGGCAGCCGGAACCATGGCTGGTGCTCTTCGCACCCCCCTCGGCACTGCAGTGATCGACGAACACGGCCGGATCAGCTGGTCACAACTCGATCGGCGTACGAGCCGGCTCGCTCGCGGCTTCCACGCAATCGGCGTGGGCCGCGGGGCGACGGTCGGGATCCTCTGTCGCAACAGCATCGGTTTCGTGCTGGCGGCCGTCTCGACGGCCAAGGCAGGGCTGACCCCCGTGCTTCTCAATACGGGGAGTTCGGCCATCCAGCTCGAAGAGATTCTCGAGCGCGAAACGGTGGATCTGCTCCTCGTCGATGATGATCGAGCCGACGAACTTGCCGCTATCGACTTCGACGGTCGGATCGTGAGCGTGTCGGCATTCCGTCGGCTCGAGGCGGTGGGTCGTCGCCGAGTCGATCCGCTGCTGCCGAAGGTGGTTGCACCGGTGCTCATGACATCGGGAACCACCGGGACGCCGAAGGGCGCTCGGCGCAGCGTGCGCTCGGTCTCGTCCGGCGCTGCGCGTGGCGTCTTTGGGCTGATCCCGTATCGCAGCGCAGACGTGTTCGTCATCCCCGCCCCGCTGTTCCACGCCTGGGGGTTTGCCAACCTCAGCGTGGCACTCGCCCTCGGTTCGACCATCGTGACGATCGATCGCTTCAGCCCTGCAGGGGTCGTCGATGCGGTCGCCGACCATGACGGCACCGTCCTGGTGGCGGTACCGGTGATGCTCAAACGGTTGTTGAACGCCACCGATCTCGATCTCGGGCCGCTTCGCCGACTCCGAATCACCGGTTCGTCGGGCTCTGCGCTACCGGGAGCACTCGCAACCGAGTGGATGGATCGCACCGGCGACACGCTCTACAACCTGTACGGATCGACCGAAGTCGGGTCGGCGACGATCGCCACGCCCGACGATCTGCGCCTTGCGCCGGGGACCGCCGGTCGCCCGATACCGGGGTGCGAGGTCAGGGTGCTCGACCATGCCGGGGCGGTGGTCGCGCCCGGCACGACAGGACGGTTGTTCGTCGCTGGCGGGGGCGCGTTCGATGGCTACAGCGGCGGCGGTGGCAAGGCGATCATCGACGGAGCGATGGCAACGGGCGATGTCGGCTCGGTCGACGCCGATGGTCGTGTCTTCGTCTCGGGCCGTGCCGACGACATGATCGTCAGCGGTGGCGAGAACGTGTTTCCGGGATCGGTCGAGGCGGTGCTTTCAATGCAACCGGGCGTGATCGACGTCGCCGTGCTCGGCGTGCGTGATGAGGAGTTCGGACAACGGCTCGTGGCGTATGTCCACCTTTCGGAGCGAGGCATGACGTCCGAGCAGGACCTGCGGGCTGCGGTCACACGCCAACTGGGTCGGCACTACGCCCCGCGTGAGATCGTCTTCGTCGACTCGATCCCGCGGAATCCGGCCGGGAAGGTGTCCCGCCAACTGCTGTTGAGTTAGCCAACGGCCCAACTGATAAGAACCTTGACCGGTTTCGTTCCGAAACCTAGATTGCCCACGCCTGACGAACAACCGGGGGGTTCCACGTATGGCAGCAACGCTCGAAGAGACGACGTCGACGTCCACAGGGGCTGTCACCGTCGCCTCGCTGGCCCGGGATTGGGCGATGCGGGCACCGGGTCAGGTCGCGATGCGCGAGAAAGACTTCGGCATCTGGCGGGAATACAACTGGGCCCAGACGTGGGATTTGATCGAGACCGCAGCACACGGCCTTCTGGCCAGCGGCATCGATGTTGGTGACCGCGTGGCAATCCACTCCGAGGACCGGCCGGAGTGGGTGATCCTCGACCTCGCCACCGTTGCGGTGCGCGCTATCTGTGTCGGGCTGTATCCCACCAATCCCACCGCCGAGGTCGAGTATCTCGTCGGCGACTGCGCACCGAAGGTCTTCTTCGCCGAAGATCAGGAGCAGGCCGACAAGGTGTTGGCGGTCGAACCGGCGATCGGAGCCACCGTCGAGCGGATCATCTACGTCGAGCCCCGTGGGTTCGGTGACTACACCGACGATCGGTTGATCTTCTGGGACGAGTTCCTCGAGCTCGGCCGGCGGCATCGGGAGGCGAACCCCGGCGCACTCGAGGCGTTGATGTCCGCCGCCGAGCCGACCGACATCATGACGCTCGTCTACACCTCGGGCACGACCGGTCCGCCGAAGGGGGCGATGCTGAGCAACGCCAACGCCGAGTACGCCATGAACAAGATCATCATGGACGTCACTCGGACGCCGGACGGAAAGGCCCCGAATCCCAGCGACCTCATCGTCACGTACCTTCCGCTGTGTCATGTGGCCGAGCGGATCTTCTCGACGTGGACGCTCTGCATCGCCGGCCCGTCGCTGAACTTTGCCGAATCGATCGACACGGTCACGCTCAATCTGCGTGAGGTGCAGCCCACCATCTTCTTTGCGGTGCCCCGCATCTGGGAACGTCTGCATGCCGCCGTCTTCATCCGTGGGAACGATGCAACCTGGTTCAAGCGGATCTGGTTCAAGGCGGGTCTGCGTCTCGCTTCCACCATCGGCAAGGAAAAAGTAGCGAACGGGGGAAATCACACCCCGAAGAGCCGTGTACTGGCCGGGATCGGCTGGCTCTTCGCGTTCCGTGCGATCCGGGAACGCCTGGGTCTGCGCCGGGTCCGGTATTCGGCCTCGGGTGCAGCAGCGATCGCCCCTGAGGTGCTCGAGTTCTTCATGGGAATCGGTGTGCCGGTGTTCGAGCTCTATGGCATGACCGAGAACTCTGCAGTGGCGACCTGCAACTTCGCCGGCCGGATCAAGCTCGGCACCGTCGGTGAGCCCTATGCCGACATCGAGTTGCGTCTCGACCCCGAAACCGGCGAGGTCCAGACAAAGCACCCCGGCAACTTCGTCGGGTACTGGAACAAACCCGACAAGACAGCCGAGACGTTCACTGACGACGGTTTCCTCATGACCGGCGATGTCGGTGAGTGGGTCGATGGCACCCACATCAAGATCGTCGACCGCATCAAGCACATCATCATCACCTCGGGTGGCAAAAACATCTCGCCTTCGGAGATCGAGAATTCGCTCAAGACCTCCATGTACGTCAAGGAGGCGATGGTGATCGGCGACGGCCGGAAGTTCCTGTCAGCGCTCATCGGGATCGAGATGGAGACGGTGGGTGATTGGGCTCTTCGGAACAACATTCCCTACACGACCTACCGCGATCTCTCCGAGAAGCCCGAGGTGGTCGAGCTCATTCAGCAGGTGGTCACCGAGACGAACGAGAAGTTCGCCCGTGTCGAGAATGTCCGGCAGTTCCGGATGATTCCGAAGGAGCTCGATCATGAGGACGGCGAACTGACGGCGACCCAGAAGCTCAAGCGCAGCGCCATGGACGAGATGTTCGGCGACCTGATCGAAAGCATGTACCAGTGATCACTGCAGTCCTTCAGTTCGCACAGGTCGGAGCTGGCGCAACGCTCATCCAGACATTGGTGAAGGCGCTTGCGCTCGGATCGGTCTACGTCCTCATTGCGCTCGGCTTCGTCATCATCTTCAAGGCCACCCAGGTACTGAACTTCGCCGCCGGCGCCCTGTCGATGGCCGGCGCCATGTTCATGACCATCCTCATCTCCGACGGTGGCTTCCCGCTGCTGCCGTTCGCCAACCCGCTGGCACCGGCCGAGGGCGAGACGGCTGGCATTGTGCTGTTCTTCGTTCACGTGCTGATCGCTCTGGCCTTGGCTGCGATCTTGGGACTGGTCATCGAGCGGGTTGCCATCCGGCCGATGGTTGGGCAGCCACTTTTCGCCATGGCGGTGATCACGCTCGGGATCGAGATCGCGATCCGCCCGTTCAATCTCGACGCCACGGCGCTCGAGGGTCGCCAGTTGGGGGTCCCGTGGGGGGCCAACTCCTGGGACTGGGGTGGCGCCGTTGTACCGAAGTCGTATCTGGTGGCAGTGATCGTCGCTGCGATCGCCGGTGTGTCTGTGCTGTTCTTTTTCCGCACCAAACTCGGGGTCGCCATGCGGGCGGTTGCGTTCGATCAGGAAGCAGCAATGGCCCAGGGCATCAACGTCGGCCGAGTCTTTGCCATCGCCTGGGCGATGGGCACTGCTCTGGCTGCGCTCGGCGCGATCGTCTACGGGATGGCCCCGTTCCCACCCGGCGGCTCGGTGAGCCAGGAGATCCACCCGTTGCTCGCCCTTCGCGTGCTGCCCGTGATCGTCCTCGGTGGCCTCGACTCGGTCGCTGGGGCGATCTACGGCGGACTCATCATCGCCACGGCCGAGGTGTTCGCAGGTCAGTACCTGTCGCAGTGGAACTCGACCCTCGGCTCGGGTTACTCGACCATCGTTCCCTATCTGGTGATGCTCTTCATGCTGCTGGTGAAGCCGTACGGCTTGTTCGGCACTCCCGAGATCCGGAGGGTCTGACATGGCGTTCAACCGACCGCTGCTGCGGACCTCCTACGAGCAAGACGCTGCGATTTTCCCGTCATATACCCAGAAGGGGATGGCGGCAGTGTTCGGCGTCGTGTTGGTGCTGATGGGGTTGGGAGCGCCCTACATCAGTGCGGTTCCCGAGTTCTTCCTCGGGGCGACGTGGATCAACCCGATCACCAACATGTTGCCCCTCGCCATTGCCGCGCTCGGCATCAACATCCTCGTCGGGGTCACCGGTCAGGTGTCGCTCGGCCACGCCTTCTTCATGGGGGTTGGGGCCTACACCGCCGTGGCCCTTGGCGGAAACGGCGACGAGTGGCAGGCCTGCGTTCCCTTCCACGAGGAGATTGGCCTACTCGAGGAGCGGGGGCAGTGTGGCCTGGGTCTCCCGATCTGGGTGTGGCTCCCGTTCTCGGGTGCCGTCGCCGCGGCGGTGGGAATCCTGGTATCGCCTGCGGCGATGAAGGTTCGTGGGCTGTATCTGGCGATCGTCACCGTCGGTTTGGTCTTCATCGGCCTGCATCTCGGACGGATGTTCCCGGAGTACGCCGGCGACTTCGAGTCGGGCCGCAAGTGGCCAACCCTTGACTTCAAGCTCTGGAAGGAAGAGACGCCGCTCATTGAGTTCACCGAGGACGGCACTTGGTTTGGACTCATCCATCTCAGCGAGGAACAGAAGCAGTACTTCCTGCTGATGGCCCTGCTGGGCGGCTTCATCCTCTTGGCCAAGAATCTTGTGCGCAGTCGAACCGGCCGTGCCCTGCAGGCGATTCGCGACCGTGATATCGCCGCCGAGGTCATGGGTGTTCCCGAGTTCCAGTACAAGCGACTCGGGTTCGCCATCAGTTCGTTCTACGCCGGTATCGGTGGTGCGCTCTGGGGTTCGTACCTGGGTCGACGTTCCCCGGTCGACTGGTCGTTGTTCCTGTCAGTCGATTTCATTGCGATCATCCTGATCGGTGGCGCTGGGACGATCGCCGGCACCATGCTCGGGGCCGTGTTCGTGGAACTCACCCCCGAGGTCGTCAAGCACCGCACCGAGTGGTTGGCTGAACAAATCGACGCCAGCAACATCTTCACGCCAGTTGCCAACTTCTTGCTCACGACGGGTGAGAGCGGTGACTTCGGTCCGATCAACATCGGTACCGTGGCACCGGGCTGGACGATGAGTGTGTTCCAATGGAACTTCGTCATCTACGGCGTCCTGATCGTCATCTTCTTGATCTTCGAGCCGCTCGGCCTGTACGGCATCTGGATCAAGATTCGCAATTACTGGAAACGGTGGCCGTTCAGCTACTAGCGGCTCCATCGACAAGACTTCACCCATACGACACAGACACCCTGTCTGGGTCGGACACAGATCTGACGGGGTTCGCCTCGCGGAACGCTCGGCCGCCCGCCGAGCGGGCACACAACCATGGAGGGATCCAAACGTGCGACGATTGAAAGTATTGCTGGCGCTTCTGCTGGCACTGTCGATGCTCGCAGCCGCGTGTGGTGGCGATGACGACAGCAGCGGAAGCGATGATGGAGGCTCCGACTCCTCTGATGACGGTGGCGGTGACGACGGCGACGACGACGGCGGCGACAGCGGCGGTGATGATGGTGGTGACACCGGTGGCGAGATCGCAACCGACTATGGCGTCGATGCCGAGAACAAGATCATCTACGTCGGCCTGAACGCCGACCTGACCGGTCCGTTCGCCTCGCTGGTCGCGGAGATCGTGGCTGCGCAGGAGGTCTACTGGGAGGTCTTCAACGCAAACGGTGGCTACCAGGGCTGGACGGTAGAGCCAGTTGTTCTCGACTCCGGTTACCAGACCGACATCGGGATCCAGAACTACGAGACGCTCGCCCAGGAGAGCAGTGACGGCGTTCTGATGATCACCGAGAACACCGGTTCGCCGATCACCGCAGCGATCGCCGAGCAGGCGGCAGAGGACAACGTTCTCGTCATCCCGCTGTCGTGGGCGTCGTTGTGGCCAGATCCGACCTTCGGTTCCGCCATTCTCGAAAAGCAGACCACGTACTGCGTCGAGGCCATGAACGGCGTCGAATGGCTCGCCGGCAAGGTCGAGTCCGAAGGGCTCGATCCGGCGCTCGCCATCATCGGTCGTCCCGGTGAGTACGGCGAAGACGGGTCTGTCGGTGCTGCGCTTGCTGCCGAGGAACTCGGTATCCCAGTCGTGTACGACGGCACCGGAGCGGTGGCCGGCGACGACCGAAGCGCCGTCATTGCCGAACTCGTCAGCTCGGGGGCAACGATGGTCTGGGTGACCCTCACCCCCGGTGAGCTCCTCGACATCTTCGGCAACTCCGTGAGCCAGGGTCTGCAGGCCTACTGGTCCGGCAGCTCGCCGTCGTTCAACTACCTCGTCCACATGCCGTCGGACTTTGCTGCGGAGTTCAGTGAGTACTACTTCCAGTCGCAGTATCAGGCGCCGTGGGCAACGCCAGGCATTGCAGGTATGGAGGACCTCATCGCTGCAATGGTCGAAGCTCGTCCCGAGCTGAACATCTCCGACGTGTTCACCACCGGTTGGATCGAAGGCATCATGGCTGAGACGCTGATCAGGGCTGCCATCGACCAGGGTGACCTCACCCGGGCCAACATGGTGGCGATCTCGCAGGATTCGTCCTTCAGCGTCGACTTCAAGGGCCTCTCGGCCAATCAGTCGTGGCCGGCGGACTACAACGAGGCTGTTGTTCGCTCCAGCTGGATCTACGACGTCGATGCGACGAAGTTCAACCTGATCCCGCTCGGTGACTACACCCCGGAGAATCCGGGTTCGACCGGTCTGATCCCGATCGAGCAGGATTACACCGGTTCGGTGGCCGAGAACTACGTGTTCGACGGTCCCTGCATCGAAGCCTCAGGCTGATCCACGTCGATCAGCACTGACAGTGTGCTCCTGAGCGGGTCGGGGCTTCGGCCCCGGCCCGCCGGGTGCGCTCACCTTCCGAACCGTGGTTCGGCAGGTGGTCGGACCCGCCCTGCTGGCATGGTCTTTCGTTCTCGTCAATTCGTGGAGGTCGAGCGTTGCTCGAAGTAGCGAACCTAGAAGTGGTCTACAACGAGGTCATCCTCGTGTTGCGTGGCCTGTCGCTCCAGGTGCCTGATGGTCAGATCGTCGCGCTCTTGGGCTCGAACGGCGCCGGCAAAACCACGACTGCTCGGGCGATCACCGGCCTGCTCGACGTGCATGAGGGCAAGTCCACCAAGGGGTCGGTGACCTGGAACGGCACCGAGATCACCGAGCACCTTCCTGCCAAGATCGTGGAAGGTGGTATCTCGCAGGTGATGGAGGGACGGCGCATCTTCGGTGAGCTGACCGTTGACGAGAATCTCTCGTGTGGGGCGTTCACCAACCGGGCCAACATGGACGCCAACTACGACCGAGTCATGGATCTGTTCCCGCGACTCAAAGAACGCAACACCCAGGTTGCCGGCTACCTGTCGGGCGGTGAGCAGCAGATGCTTGCGATCGGCCGAGCGCTGATGGCCGATCCGAAACTGCTGATCCTCGACGAGCCGTCGCTCGGTCTTGCTCCGATGTTGATCGAACAGATCCGTGACATCATCGTCGACATCAACAAGCAGGGTGTTTCGGTGTTGCTCATCGAGCAAAACGCCATGATGGCGCTGTCGATCGCCGACTTCGGGTACGTGATGGAGTCGGGCAAGGTCGTGATGGACGGTCCGGCCCAGAAGCTGCTCAACGACGAAGATGTCCAGGAGTTCTACCTGGGGCTCCACGGCGACGGTGGCGAGCGCAAGTCGTTCCGTGACGTCAAGCACTACAAGCGCCGCAAGCGCTGGTTGTCCTGAGGAGGAGTCGAAACCATGAGTGAACACATCCTCGAAGCCGAAGGCATCACCCTCCGATTCGGTGGTGTCACCGCCATCCACGACGTGAGCTTCCACGTCGAGCCGGGTGAGCTGTTCTCGATCATCGGTCCGAACGGCGCCGGGAAGACATCGATCTTCAACACCATCTCGCAGGTGTATCGCCCTCAGGAGGGTGACATCCGTTGGAAGGGCGAGTCGATCATGGGGCATCGACCCGACTACGTCGCCGAACTCGGCATCGCCCGCACCTTCCAGAACATCGAGTTGTTCCCGCAGATGACGGTGATCGAGAACCTTCTGCTGGGCCGTCACATCCGCATGAAGCAGAACTGGTTCCAGGGGATGCTCTGGTTCGGAGCTGCGAAGACTGAGGAGATGGAGAATCGTCGTCGGGTCGAGGACATCATCGACTTCCTCGAGATCGAGGAATGGCGGAATCATCCGGTTGCGCTGTTGCCGTACGGCATCCAGAAACTGGTCGAACTCGGACGTGCGCTCGCGATGGATCCGGAGCTGCTTCTGCTCGACGAGCCCGTTGCCGGGATGAACCTCGAAGAGACCGAGGACATGGCCCGCTTCATCCTCGACATTCGTCGTGAGTTGGGCATCTCGATGGTGATGGTCGAGCACGACATGGGTCTCGTCATGGACATCGCTGATCGGATCATGGTGCTCGACTTCGGTGAGAAGATCGCCGAAGGCACCCCGGAAGAGGTGCAGCAAGACCCGAACGTGATCGCGGCCTATCTCGGATCGAGCGATCTCCACGTCGCTGCAGAGTGAACGCCGCGATCGGGACATGCGACAGGGGTTGCCGAACCCACACTCGTTCGACGTGACATCGTCAAAGCCTTAACCATAGGCTTAAGGAGTGGCCCAAGGAGTTCGTATGCGTGCGGTCGAGAGTTTCGTAGCCGGAACCTGGGTCGCCGGTTCCGGCGGGCAGCCAGTCCACGACGCCGTCACCGGCGAGATGATCGCGTCGGTGTCCAGCGACGGAGTCGATCTCGGCGCCGCTCACGCCTTCGCCCGCGACATCGCCGGTCCTGCCCTGCGGGGGCTCACCTTCCATGATCGCGCCGCAATCCTCCGGGCTCTCGGCAAGGCACTCCTCACCGACACCGATGAGCTCTACGTGCTGTCGCACTCGACGGGTGCCACTCGATCCGATGCTGCCATCGATGTCGACGGTGGTGCCGGTGCCCTCCTGGCCTACTCGGGCATCGGCCGCAGAGAACTGCCCAACCACACGGTGTGGGTCGATGGTGACGTCGAGAAGCTCAGCCGCGACGGCTCGTTCCTGGGACAGCACATCATCACCCCGCGCCACGGCGTTGCGCTGCAGATCAACGCCTTCAACTTTCCGACATGGGGCATGCTCGAGAAGTTCGCGCCGGCATTCCTGGCCGGCGTACCTTCGATCGTCAAACCGGCCACGCCAACCGCCTACGTCACCGAGGTGGTCGTGCGAACGATCATCGACAGCGGGCTGCTCCCCGAAGGTTCGCTGCAGTTCGTTGCCGGTTCGGTCGCTGGACTGATCGACCTCCTCGACGAGCAGGACACCCTCTCCTTCACCGGCTCCGCGGCGACCGCACGCGTCTTGCGGGGCCACGCCGCCGTGCTCGATCGTGGCGTTCGGTTCAGCGCCGAAGCCGATTCGCTCAATGCTGCCGTCCTTGCGCCGGCCGCCGGACCCGACACCGACGAGTTCGGTCTGTTCGTCGACGAGATCGTCAACGAGATGACCGCCAAGGCTGGCCAGAAGTGCACCGCCGTCCGGCGAGTGATCGTGCCGACTCGACATGCAGGCGCAGTCGAGGAAGCGCTCGTCGAACGGCTCCGCACCGTCACGGTTGGCGATCCCTCGGCGCCCGACACCGAGATGGGCGCCTTGGTCGGCCTCGGTCAACGCGACGACGTGCGGGACGCAGTCGACCGCGTCGGGGGCGTCAGGGTGTTCGACACGTGCGAGTTCGTGGGCGTCGACCCGGAGCGGGGTGCCTTCATGGCGCCCACGCTGCTTCGGGCCACCGACGCAGCGAGCAGCCTGGCCCATGTCGTCGAGCCCTTCGGACCGGTCGCCACCCTGATGACCTACGACACCCTCGACGAGGCTGTCGACCTCGTGGCGAAGGGCCGCGGCAGCCTCGTTGCCTCGGTCTACGGGCCCGACCTCGGCGAGACCGCCGCCATGACCATCGGGATTGCCCCCCACCACGGGCGGGTGCACACCATCGATGCCTCATCGGCCGCTGCGTCCACCGGCCACGGATCTCCACTTCCCCAACTCGTGCACGGTGGGCCGGGTCGGGCAGGAGGTGGTGAGGAACTGGGTGGCCTGCGCAGCGTGTTGCACTACATGCAGCGCACCGCGGTACAGGGCTCACCAGATCTTCTGACTGCCGTCACCGGCACCTGGGTCGACGGTGCCGTCCGTCGCGACAAGGGGCACCCCTTCACCCTGTACTTCGACGAACTGGAGGTGGGCGACTGCCTCGACACCGGACCTCGCGTCATCACCCTCGACGACATCGAGCACTTTGCCCACTTCACCGGCGACCTCTTCTACGCCCATATGGATGAAGAAGCAGCCCGGGCGAGTCCGATCTTCGAGGGCCGGGTCGCGCACGGCTATCTGGTGCTGTCGATGGCGGCGGGCCTGTTCGTCTGGCCCGACCCCGGACCGGTGCTCGCCAACTACGGGGTCGACAATCTCCGATTCGCAACGCCGACCTACCCCGGTACCGAGATCCGGGTGATCTTCACCTGCAAGGAGAAGTCGTTGCGGGCCGGTGCCGGGTACGGGGAAGTTCGCTGGGACACGAAGGTGGTCGACCAGGACGGCAATGTGCTCGCCAGCTACGACGTGCTCACCATGGTCGCAGAGAAGGAACCCGCATGAGCCAAGAACACTTCGACGCGCTGATCGAGGCGGACGAGCGCATCGAACCCGATGACTGGATGCCCGACGACTACCGCAACACGCTGGTCCGTCAGATCGCCCAGCACGCCCACAGCGAGATCATCGGGATGCAGCCGGAGGGAGAGTGGATCACCCGGGCGCCATCGCTGCGACGCAAAGCAATCCTCACCGCCAAGGTCCAAGACGAAGCCGGGCACGGCCTCTATCTCTACGGCGCCGCCGAGAGCCTCGGTACACCGCGCGCCGAACTGCTCGACCGTCTCCACGCGAAGACCCAGAAGTACTCGAGCATCTTCAACTACCCGACACCGGAGTGGGCCGATGTCGGTGCGATCGGTTGGCTGGTCGATGGTGCCGCCATCATGAACCAGGTGCCGCTGTGTCGCTGCTCGTACGGACCCTACGGCAGGGCGATGGTTCGGATCTGCAAGGAGGAAAGCTTCCATCAGCGGCAGGGCTACCAAATCATGCTCTCCCTCTCGCAGGGAACACCCGAACAGCACGCCATGGCGCAACGAGCGCTCGATCGATGGTGGTGGCCCTCGATCATGATGTTCGGCCCACCCGACGCCGACTCGCCGAACACCGGCCGCAGCATGGCCTGGGGGATCAAGCGGTTCACCAACGACGAACTTCGTCAGAACTTCGTCGATGCCACGGTGCCCCAGGCAGAACTGCTCGGCCTCACCCCACCAGACGACGCACTTGTGTGGAATGCCGAGCGAGGGCACTACGACTTCGGTGAGCCCGACTGGGACGAGTTCGCCCGCATGGTCCGGGGCGAAGGTGAGATCCCCGACCTGCGGATCGGGGTCCGTCGCGCTGCGCACGACGATGGTGACTGGGTCCGTGCCGCCGCTGCCGCCTACGCCGACAAGCAGGCTGCGCGGAGTGCGGCGTGAGCACGGTCTTCCCCCAATGGGAGGTGTTCGTGCGGGCCCGCCGGGGCCTCGATCATCAGCACGCCGGTTCGGTCCATGCCCCCGACGGCGAGACCGCGCTACGTGCTGCCCGTGATCTGTTCACCCGTCGCCAGGAAGGAGTGAGCCTGTGGGTCGTGCCGTCGACCGAGATCGTTGCGTCCGACCCGGCCGATGTCGACGCGCTGTTCGGGCCCGCCGCCGACAAGGCCTATCGCTTCCCCACGAACTACGACCTGCCCCCCGACGTCGACCACATGTGATGGCTGCAGATCTGTTCACCCATGTGCTCCGGCAGGGCGACCGCGCACTGGTGCTGTCGCATCGGCTTGCGCAGTGGATCACACACGCCCCCACCCTCGAAGAAGACGTTGCGCTGGCCAACATCAGTCTCGACCTTCTGGGGCAAGCCCGCCATCTCTTCACCTATGCCGGCGAACTCGAAGGGGAGGGGCATGACGAGGACCATTTCGCCTACTGGCGAGATGCGTCGGAGTTTCGCAACCCGCTGCTCGTCGAACAGCCCAACGGCGACTTTGCCGTCACGATCGCTCGACAGGTGTTTCACGATCAGGCTGCTGTGCTGTACTGGGAATCGATGTCCGACAGCGGCGACACCACGATCGCCGCCCTCGCAGTCCGGGCCCGCAACGAGACCGCCTTTCATCTGCAGCACTCAGCCGGCTGGTTGATCCGGCTCGGGGATGGGACCGACGAAAGCCGACGCAGGGCGCAGGCAGCTGTTGATGCCATGTGGCCCTTCACGTCGGAACTGCTCGGTGCCGACGACGAGGGAGCGCTGCGAGCAGACGGCCTGATCGGGGAATCGATCGAATCCACCTGGCAGGTCGCAGTTGCCGACATCCTCCTCGAGGCCGGGCTCGAACGACCGACCAGCATCGAACAGCGGACGGGTGGTCTGCACGGAGCCCACTCCGAACATCTCGAACCACTGCTCCACGAGATGCAGGGCCTCGCTCGCGCTCACCCCGGGGCGACCTGGTGACCGGGTTGCTCGACATCGTGCGATCGGTCGACGATCCCGAGTTGCCGCACCTGACGATCGGCGATCTGGGCATGGTGCGTGACGTCGCAGTCGATGGTCGTATCGCTCGCATCCGAATCACGCCGACGTACACCGGCTGTCCGGCGACCGAGCAGATACGCGCCGACGTGGAAGCCGCAGTGATCGATGCCGGCTACGAGCCGGTTGTCGAGTTCGAGATGGCCCCGCCGTGGTCGACGGACGACATCAGCCCCGAGGGACGAGCCAAGTTGCATGCGGCAGGAATTGCCCCGCCGGCACCGACTGGTGACGGGCCGGTGTCGCTCGACCTGCCGGTGCCATGTCCCCAGTGTGGTTCGCGTCGCACCCGGCTGACGTCGGCCTTCGGTGCCACTGCGTGCAAGGCGCTCCATGTGTGTGATGCCTGCCGCCAACCGTTCGAGTCGTTCAAGGCGATCTGATGACAGCTTCGGGGTTTTCGGCGCTGCGGGTGGTGGCGGTCGATCGAGACACCCCCGAGTCGGTGCTCCTGTCGCTCGACGCAGGCAACGATCCGGCGTTCAGCTTCGCGCACGGCCAGTACCTCACCTTTCGACATGAGGTCGATGGGATCGAACTCCGACGCAGCTACTCGATCTGCGCCACTGCGCCGAGCGGGACGCTCCGAGTCGGCGTCAAACGGGTCGACGGCGGTGCGTTCAGCACATGGGCCACATCTGCGGTGCGGGTCGGCGACGTCCTCGAGGCGATGGCGCCAATGGGCTCGTTCACCCATGCGCTCGATCCTGAGGCGGCACGCGTCTACGTGCTCGTTGCCGGCGGAAGCGGTATCACCCCGATCTACTCCATCGCTGCGACGGTGCTCGCCGAAGAGCCCCAGTCGCGGGTCACGCTGCTGCAAGTCGACAGCACGACGTCATCGATCATGCTGCTCGATGACGTCGAAGCCCTCCGGAATCGGTACCTCGACCGGTTTCGGATCTGGCGCCAACTCACCCAAGAACCGGCCGGCCTCTCCCTCCTCGACGGTCGACCCGACGAAGACAGTCTCGCCGAGTGCCTTCGGCGAGGAATGCTCGACACCGACCCGGATCATGTGTTCCTGTGTGGCCCTGAACCGCTGGTCGAACTCGTCACGAAGGTGTACACCAAGCTGGGCGTCGGGCCCGAGCGGATCCACACCGAACGCTTCACCACGGCGCAGTCCGGCCGTGCCCGCACCCGAATGCAGGGCCCGGTCGACGAGTCGGTCACGCCGATCGGTTCCGGTACGGCGCAACTCGCTGGTCGGCGCACGGAGTTCTCCCTGTACGACGGTGACACGATCCTCGACGCCGTGCAGCGGGTGCGGCCCGACGTACCCTACGCATGCACGGCCGGTGTCTGCAGCACGTGCCGAGCGCACCTCGCCGACGGAACGGTCGAGATGGGCGTCACCTATGGACTTGTGCCCGGCGAGGAGGACGCCGGGTACGTCCTCACCTGCCAGGCGGTGCCGACGACGAGTACCGTCAACGTCGACTTCGACGCCTAGAACCACGACGCCGAGAACCACGGAGGACCGAAGCATGGGCTGGGAACCGATCGAGACCGCGTCGATCGACGAACTGCGGTCGCTGCAAACCGAGCGGCTGCAGGCGACGCTCGTGAACGCCTACGAGAACATCGCGCACTACCGGCGAGCGTTCGACAACGCAGGGGTGACACCCGGAGACATCCGTGGTCTCGACGACCTGTCGGCGCTGCCGTTCCTCGTCAAGGACGACCTGCGAAACGCGTATCCCTTCAACATGTTCGCCGTTCCCCGCGAACAACTCGTGCGGGTCCACGCCTCGTCGGGCACCACAGGCAAACCGACGGTTGTCGGCTACACCGTCGACGACATTCGGACGTGGTCGACCGTCGTCGCCCGGTCGATCTATGCCGCCGGTGGTCGGCCCGGCGATCTGCTCCACAATGCCTACGGATACGGTCTGTTCACCGGTGGCCTCGGAGCACACTACGGCGCCGAGATGCTCGGCTGCACCGTCGTGCCCTTCGGCGGTGGCCAGACCGAGCGACAGGTCCAACTCATCACCGATTTTCGGCCTCGGATCATCACCGTTACACCGTCGTACTGCTTCAACCTGATCGACGAAATGGAGCGGCTCGGTCTCGACCCGGCAGCCTCGTCACTCGAGATCGGCATCTTCGGGGCCGAACCGTGGTCGGAAGGAATGCGAGCGGAGATCGAGGCCAGACTGGGAATCGACGCAGTCGACATCTACGGGCTGTCAGAGGTCATCGGCCCGGGCGTGGCGCAGGAATGTGTCGAAACCAAGGACGGGTTGACGATCTGGGAAGATCACTTTTTCCCCGAGATCATCGATCCCGAAACCGGCCAAGTCCTCGCCGACGGCGAAGAGGGCGAGCTCGTGATCACCTCGCTCACCAAGCAAGCACTGCCCGTCATCCGCTACCGCACACGCGACATCACCCGACTCCTCCCCGGGACCGCTCGAACCATGCGCCGCCTCGAACGCATCACCGGTCGCAGCGACGACATGTTGATCATCCGCGGTGTCAATGTCTACCCCTCACAGATCGAAGCCGAACTGCTGCAGATCGATGGGCTGTCGCCGCACTATCAGCTGCACAAAGGCTCCGACGGGAACATGGCAACCCTCACCGTCAAGGTCGAGCGGGTCGAGGACGCCACCAGCGAGGATGCAGCCGGCTTGGCGGTCCGAGCCGAGCAGCGGATCAAGACCATGGTCGGCGTTTCGACCACGGTCGAGGTCGTCGAGCCGGGCGAGGTCCCCCGCAGTCAGGGCAAGGCCCAGCGGGTCGTCAACTGACGTCGTCGGGCAAACGGACCGAGCTGATCCGACGCATAAGGTCGGTCAGCACCACGAGTTCGTCGTCGGTCAGATCGCCGAAGAGCAGTCGCTCCCGGGCGTTTTGTCGTCGATAGGCCGCTTCGAGTCGGGTTGCTCCGTCATCGGTCAGGTACACGGTCACGACTCGACGATCGATCGACTCGCGACGGCGGTCGACGAGACCGTCGCGTTCGAGGGTGTTGACTGCTGACGAGATCGCAGCTCGGCTCAATCCGGCGAGGCGAGCGATCTCGTGGCTTTCCAGCGGCCCCAGCACCCACAAGATGAACATGACGCGAAAGCCTGCGAGTGACCAGCCGGCCGGACGGTGGATCTCTGTCTCGAGATCGCTGAACATGCGGCCACCAAGCCGGAATACACCGAACATGGCGCGAAAGGTCACCGGATCGAGACCCAGCGCGGCGATGCGCTCTGCAGCGCTGTCCTCGAACTCACCCGCCCGGACGCGGCGCTCGCTCATGACGGTGCCGGCGCAGGGCCATCGGACGAGACCATCTTCGTCTTGCCCCGGAACAGCGCGATCACGCCATCGGGCCCCCGTACCTCGACGTGAAACAGGCCGGTGCGACCTCGACGAGCGCTCTCGGTCGCAGTTGCGGTCAGACGATCTCCGACTCGGGCCGGAGCCAGCCAGTCGATCGATGCGTCCGATGCCAGGTGGGTGCCACCGAGGCCGTTGCTCGCGAATGCCATGGCTGCGTCGGCGAGCGAAAAGATCACGCCCCCGTGGCAGACGTCGAGTCCGTTGCACATCGTTTCCGTCACCGTCATGTCGACCGTCGCGGTCGCCGGACCGACCGCCGAAACGACCATGCCCAGCGCATGGGCGACCCGGTCACCCGCAAACATCACGTCCCGCGCTGCCTCGGCTCGGGCCTGCGCCTCCCCAGAACCATTCACGAGGAGATCATCTCACCTTTGACGGTCAAGCGATAGCGGGCAGCGTCAACGGACGCACGTGCACTCGACCTTGTCCTCCATTGCCTGCCATTTGTACGCCCGCGGTTCGGAATGCACCCCGCACCCCGTGCACCGCAACGCCCACTGCGTCCCTACGGCTTGCAGTGCCACCGGGTGCTCGCCCGTCGACAGACGGGGCTTCTCCCTGACTTGGCGGGGCTGACGGATCTCGGGAAGTTCGGGACTCACCATCTCGAGATACGGCTGCGCGTCGGCGGTCCACTCGGTGATCTCGTCGGCCGACAGGTCAGGAGCAACGAAGTCGCCAACCGTCTCGGGCTCCTGCACCACCGCCGGTCCGGCGTAGTCGAGGAATGTCGCCAACTGGTCGAATTCGTTCGGCCGGAAGATTCTCGATGACTCGGCGATGCCCTCGATCTCCTCGAGGAACCCGTCGCGATCTTCGGAGAATCGGGGATCTTCGAGGGTGTCGGCGGCGAAGATGATGACGAACCGGGCGCCGCTTCCCAGCGGTTTGCGACGAAGAATTCGACCCATCCGCTGGATCATCTGGCGTCGGGTACGGCTCGCCGACACCACGAGACCGAGGTTGGCGTTGGGAACGTCGACCCCTTCGTCGAGGACACGCGGCGCCGCAACAGCATCCAGCGTGCCGTCTCGTAGGTCGTCGAGGATCTCCGCCCGATCTCGGCGTCCGGTGTCGCCGGTGATGATCTCGATGTTGACGTGAGGATCGAGCCGAACGATCGCGTGGTTGGCAGCTCGCACCGTTTCGGTGAACAGCAGAGCTCCCTGCGCATCCTTGATCGCATCGGCGAACCGTCCGAGGGCTTCGTACTTCGCGGAGCTGGTCGCCACGATCTCGCGCCGCGCCGTGAACGCATTGAGGTACTCGTTGGCTGCACGACCGTCAGGACCGGCATCGTTCGCCGCCAGATGGTGGACC
Organism: Actinomycetota bacterium; assembly: GCA_029979265.1. Lineage (GTDB taxonomy): Bacteria > Actinomycetota > Acidimicrobiia > Acidimicrobiales > Aldehydirespiratoraceae > UBA11606. Next base: position 135,679 of record JAPOHW010000001.1, read on the forward strand.
GCCGCCAGGAAGTCACCGAATGGTTCGTGAGGGATTCCCTTGATCTGCTTGAGTTGGCGGCGAGCCGCCACGATGCGCCCCTCGGTGGCGTCGTACTCGGTGCGCTCCTCGGAGGTGAGCGGCACTGCCATGAAGCCGACCCGGGGTTGGGCGCACACCCCGTCCTCGATCGCCGCACCGAAGTCGTAGCGGTAGCAGATGCCACCGAAGTAGGGCAGGAGGATCGTCTCGACCGCATCGTCGGAACGTTCGAGCGTGGCGGTGAGACCGAGCCGCTCCTGGTACTCGGGGAGCAGGCTCTTGCGCAGCACAGCGCCGCCGAACCCATGGCATTCGTCCGCGACGAGGATGCCGCCGCGCTCCGATGTCGGCAGCGGCACCCGGCTTGCCGCCGAGTGACGGGTGGTGACGAGGACATCGCAATCGATCGGGCGATCACGGTAGCCATCACCGAGTCGGCCGATCTCTGCGTCGGGCATCCATCGGCTCAGTCGCTCGTGCCACTGCTCCATCAGCACCCGTGACGGCACGATCACGAGGGCAAAGAGACCTCGGGTGACTGCGTCGTCGATGGCGGTCAGTGCAACATCGGTCTTGCCGGAACCGGTCACGGCTTCGATGACACCGCGACGGCCGCAGCGGTGCCACGCCATCAACGCATCGCGCTGCCACCGGTAGAGGGGATGAGATGACAAGGCATACAGGCTACGACCACGGCCCGGGGTCCCGAAACGTCAGCCGATGATGCCTTGCTCGCGCAGCTCGGTGATGTCGGCGTCGTCGTAGCCGAGCTCCCGCAGCACCTCATCGGTGTGCTCACCGGCCAAGCCGATCTGGGGGATGAACTCCGGCTGGGTCGCCGACCAGGTGCCGGGTGGCCCAGCCTGCCGAAGCCCTGCGGCCGTCGGATGATCCCACTCGTGGATCACCCCGTTGTTGATGACCTGCGGGTCCGACACGACCTGGTCGCGGGGCAGGGCCGGCCCGCACGGCACGCTGTTCTCGGCCATCTTCTCGACCACGTCGGCTGTCGTCATTGCAGCCAAGCCGACCCGGATGGCTGTCATGGCGGTCTCGGCCCGCTCGGGTTCGGCGGTGAGTTTGCCCGGGGTGCAGTAGTTCTCGTCGGCGAGCAAGTCGTCGCGGCCGATGACCCGCCACATACCCTCGAGCTGACCTGCGGTCGCCAGGAAATACACGACCTGTCCGTCGGCGGTGTCGATCAATTGATACAGATCTTGGGGCCGGTGGACCCGCAGACCCGACGTATGGGTGAGGTCGGCCATCCCGTCGGGCCAGAACCACGACAGCGCCGCATCGAGCATCGCCAACTCGATGTGTTGGCCACCGGCTCCACCGGCGCGTGCGAATAGTGCCGCGGTGATCGACTGGGCAACGGTGTGGGCGGTCGCCTTGTCGGCAACGAGGGTTCGCATCAGGTCGGGGAAGGGCAGCGCCTCACTCACCTGACTGTGGACCATACCGGTCAGTCCCTGGATCACAGGATCGAGCACTGCTCGTTGGCGGTATGGCCCCGTGGTGCCGAAGCCGGACACCGATGCATAGATGACGTCGGGGTTACGGGAACGAACGGCCCCATAATCGATCCCCAAGCGCTCGACGACCCCGGGCCGAAAGTTCTGGACCACGACGTCGCTGCGGCTGGCAAGCTCGAGGACCAGCTCGACCCCCGCCGGGGTGGTGACATCAACGCCGACGCAGCGTTTCCCACGGTTGCAGTTGGCATAGAGCCCGCGAACATGGTCGGGGCCGGTGGTGCGGGTCAGCTCACCGCCGATCGGTTCGACCTTGATCACATCGGCGCCCTGCTCGGACAGGATCTGGGTTGCCAGAGGACCGGCGACCACCTGGCTCAGGTCGAGGATGGATACGCCGGCCATGGGTCCTGCCATGGCCGGGGAGCTTACGACCGGTGAGCGGTGGGGTCGAAATGCCGACGATCACACCTCGAATGCAACCTTGATCGCCCCGCCGGCTCGGTCGGCTGCGGTCTCGAACGCCTCTTCGCAGCCGTCGAGCGGAAAGCGATGGGTGATCAGTGCTGCCTCGATGTCGGGTCTCGTCGCAAGCGCAGTGGCCGCAGCGGAGAAGTTCCGCTCAGGAACTCGACACCGGTAGGCCATGGCCGGCAGCAGCTCGATTTCTTTCACGCATGCGGTAACCGACAGCGCGGCAGGATCCCACAGCGTGCCGACAAGACCGACTCGTCCACGGGCGACCACGTGGGCCATTGCCTCCGCAAGCGAGGTGGTGGTGGCGACACAGTCCATGACGACGTCGTAGGTGCCGTCGACAACGAGGGAGGCGCCGAGGGCCTCGGCCGCGTGCTGTTGATGGGGATGTCGAGCCGAGATGTCGCAGGCGATGCCGCGATCGCGGAGCATCGCGACGGTTGCGAGACCGATCGGTCCGGCGCCGATCACCAGTACACGATCCTCGGGCCGGACCCGAGCACGGTCGAGGCCGTGGTGGGCGACAGCGAGCGGCTCCACGAGACTGCCAGCCGACAGGGGTATGCCGGTCGGTAACGCGACGAGTGTTTCGGGTGGGACAACGATCGACTCCGCCATCCCGCCCGGCACTGCGATTCCGAGAAAGGTCGGCCCCGACTCGCAGGTCGGAAGGTGACCGCTTCGACACGATGCGCACGTTCCGCACCCGAGGATCGGCTCGACGGCGACCGCAGTGCCGTCGGGAGTGGTGCCGCAGAACTCGTGGCCCAGCACCATCCCCTCGGCGATGCCCAGCCCGAGCAGGTGAAGGTCGGAACCACAGATGGAGGAGGTGTGGATCCGGATCCGGACACCATCGCCGTTCGACTCGGTCTCTTCCACGAGCGTGGGGGTTCCGTCGATGACGCGAATGGCCTTCACGGCGTCAGTTGAGCACCGATTTCTATCGCTCACCACACCGGTGTCGAGCGCGATCGAGACTCGTCGGCCTCGTCGCTGGCGTCAGAGGTCGGGATGTGGCTACTCGGCCTCGTCGGACGTCGCGGTATCGGCGACCGGCGCATCACCCGCAGCATCCTCGGCATCGTCGTCGGTCCGGTCGGTCTCGCCGGGTGACTCGTCGCTCGACTCGGCTGTTGCCTCGTCGGGCGCTGCTTCTGAGGCGGATTCTTCGGGCGGGTCGATCTCGGCGTCGGACCCTGTTTCCGGTTCGGGTTCCACCCCGTCGCGGATGCGTTTCCATGCCTCGGAGGCATCGCGATACGCGGCTTCGGCCTCGGCCCGCTCCTCGGCGGAACCACCGTTGGAGAGCTTCTTGACGCGGGCGGCGGCCTCGTCCTTGGCTCGCTCGGCTTTCTTGATGCGCTTCTCGCGGCGGGTCCGCTCACGGTCGGCGTCGACGTACTCGTTGAAGAGCGTCAGCGCTGCGGAAGTTTCGTCGTCGAGTGCCGGAGCGGTGTCGGAATCGGCCATGGGCACAGTCTGGCCGCTCGACGTCGAAGTCACGACCTCTGCAGCGTGCAGATTTGGTGCCGTGTCAGTTGGTGGGGATGCGACGCTTCTCGTCGCGCATGTCGAAGACCACCTTCACGGCGCCGCGAGAACCTGCTTCGGCAGCATGGGTGAGCGCATCCACGTAGCGGGCAAGGGGGTAGGTGGCGGAGACCATGCGATCGAAGGGCACCTTGCCGGCCAATTCGAAGGCGAGGTCGTAGCTCGTCGTTCGCCGACCGTCGGCGAGCTCTTCGGTGCCGTAGGTGTACGTGCCGATCAGTTCGGTCTCCCGATGCCAGAGTGCGGTGAGATCGAGATCGACCACGCCCGGCATGCCGACGAGGATGACCCGACCCCGCGGTCGGCACATGCCGATCGCAGCCTCGATCGAGGCGGCCGAACCAACGGCGTCGATCACGACGTCGGCACCGCCGGAGAGTCGGCTCCCCACCATGAACGATGCACTTGCTCGCCGAACGGCACGTGCGAGTTCTCCCGGTGCGCACACGACATCGGCCCCGAACTCGTCGGCAAGCGCTCGCTGTACGGGGTACTTGGCGCCGATCATGATCGACCCGGCTGGGGTGAGGTGACGCACCGCTGCAGCCGTGACGAGACCCATGGTTCCCGCACCGATGATCGCAACCGTCTGACCATCACCGATATCGGCCCGCAGGGCGGCATGAACACCGCCGGCGACTGGCTCGATCATGACGGCGAGTTCGTCGGACATCCAGTCGGGTACGTCGTGCAGTTGGCTTGGATGGGCGACGAACTCGGTGGACCACCCACCGCCGGTCGACTCGCAGAAGCCTGTTTGCAGACCGGGCTCGAGATGGCCGCAGGTGAGGTGGCGGTAATCGTTGCCGTCGGCGGGACGGGCCCCCGCAAAGGGGGGCTCGAAGCCCCGACATTCGTGGCCCAGCACCGGTTCGAGTACGACCCGTCGGCCATCAGCCGTCTCCGCGACGACCTCGTGGCCGGGAACGAACGGGAAACTCACGAACTCCTCGAAGTAGCGCGACGCGTGACCGTCGATGGTCGACAGGTCGGAACCGCAGATGCCCGAGAGTCGGGGGTACACGCGGATCCAGTCCTGCGTCGGAAGCGCCGGGCCCTCGTCATCGACCAACGAGAGCGGTCCGACCGCTGCGCCGGCGCCCGGCCGCAATCTCGACGCGAGCATCGCAGCCGCATAGCGGCCTTCCTTGCGCGAGAACCGGAGCGCTTTCACGTCGCGGAGGTTACTGCGTCGTCACGGGTCCGCACGAGGCGCAGTGCGGAGGGGATGCACAAGGTCGCGGCCAGACAGGCGGCGATCATGGCGAACCCGAACCCGGCTCCGAGTGCGTCGGCGATGGCAGGATCGACGGCGTCGGCATCGCCACCGAGGAGTTCGCGCACCGCTTCGACATCACCGGTGCGACGGTCGACGGTGGTGAGGATCAGCGCACCGACGATCCCGACGCTGTACGTGATCATGAGGGTGCGGACGAACTGATGGGCCGCCGACACCCGACCCATCTCCGATGCCGGTGATCGCTCCTGCAAGACATTGACACCCGTGGTGGAGATGCTGCCGACCCCCAGCCCGGCAACCACCAGTGAGGCCGAAAGGAACCACAGTGGCGAACCACCAAGCACCGCGGCAGCAACGCCGTAGAACCCCGGAGCCAGGAAAAGCGAACCGAACAGCACCACCCGTTCCCGACCGAAGAGTTGCTGCGCTCGGCTCGACGACACCGCCCCAGCGGTCCAGCCCACCGACAGGTAGATGACCGAAAACGCGGCCACCGTGGTCGTGGTCCCCACGACTGCTTTCAAGTAGATGGGAATGAAGGCGTGAAAACCAAGCGTCCCGCCGACGGCGAGCATCGATGTCGAGTGGATCGAGCGGTAGCGCGGACCCCAGACGTGTTCGAGCCGCATCACCGGATCGGCGACGCGAGGGGCGTGTACGACGTACCCGACGAGGCTGGCGAGACTGATGAGGGCGCCGATGACTACGGCCGTGATCGAGCCGTCGACCACGGCGAGACCCGCCGCACTGATCAGCGTGACCAGCGCAATGCCGCGAATGTCGAAGCCTTGGCGACCGGCCCCTTCGGGGCGCTCGGGGAGCTGTCTCCATGCCAGCACTGCGGCGACGAGGGCAACGGGCACGTTGAAGAAGAAGACGCCTCGCCAGTCGACGACCGCGACCATCAGGGCCGCAACCGACGGGCCGGCAACGCTCATGACCCCCCAGACGATCGAGTTGGCGGCAAAGACCCGAGCGCGGCGGTCGGTCTCGTACGACAGTCCGATGACTGTCATCGTGACGGTGAACAGCAGTCCGGCAGCGACGCCCTGCAACGCCCGGGCTCCGACGAGGCCGACCATCGAGGGTGCAATGCCACACGCCATGGAGGTGAGGATGAACGCCGCCACCGACCAGCGGAACACCCGGCGAGGTCCGAGGCTGTCGACCAACGGGCCTGCGGCGAGGATTGCCACGCCCGAGGTGAGGAGTTCCGCCGAGATCGTCCAGGGCAGCAGCGCCACATTGCCCAGGTCGCTACCGACCTCGGGGAGGGCAGCTGCGACCGCCAGGTTGTTGTAGGCGATGATGCCGACACAGGCCATGACGGCGATGGTCAATCCGCGCGTCTCGGGACTGAAAATCGACTCCTTGACGGTCGGGGCGGCCATTCGGGAACGCTACTGGTGGCGTCTCGCAATCGGCGAAGACGATCGTCGCCGGCGGTGTCGATGTTGGACGTCTGCCGGAACCGAACCGATACTGCGGGAATGGGCATCGCCGTACCATTCCCCGACACGCAGCCTCTGGGCTACCAGTGGTTTGCCGACGAGCCTGTGTTCGACCCGGCCCGCCATCTTCAGCTCGAATCACCGGACGAGATCGTGCTGCTCACCGAACTCGGCTACGACGAGACCGAGATCGCCGACAAGGCCACCCCGGTGGCGGCGTCGTCACCGTTTCGCCTGCTCAGCGACGAGGGTGCTGCGATCATGCTCGATGTTGCCCGTCGACTTCGCCCGTTTGCGAAGTCGGCCGGCGACCGCATCGAGTCGATGACCCGAGGTGGCTGCTATCGGTCGCAGTGGCTGCGCGACCTGTGCATCAGTCAAGACGTCAACGCGCACCTGGAGACGATCTACGGCATTGCAATTGCACCGCACGCGATGCCGCTCCATCTCGGTCATCTCAACTACGAGCCGAGTCGGATCGACACGGCAATCGACAAGTGGCACCACGACACGCTTCCACTCGACTATGTGATGACCGTCACCGACCCGGCCGAGGTCGCCGGTGGCCGCTTCGAATATTTCCTCGGCACCAAGCACGACGCTGCCGAGCTCGCCGCCGTCGGTCGTACCCCTCCCCCGGAGCGCACGGTGGTGCCCGAGTTCCCTGGTCCCGGGTACGCCATTGCGCTCCACGGCGACATGGTCGTGCATCGCGCCGGCCCGCTCGTCGAACTCACCGAGCGCATTTCGATGGTCAATGGGTATGTCGCACTCGACACCAGTCGTGACGATCAGAGCCGATCGGCCGATCTGGTCGTGGTCGACGATCCGAATGCGCTGTACACGGAGTGGGCCAAGTTCGCAGCGTGGAGGTCGCACGGTCGCCTCGGTGATCTGATCGCCGGAATCGACTTCGATGCCGACCCGGAGTCGGTCGCTCGTCAACTCGAGGCGGCGGTGGGCGATGTGCATCAGGCGATTGCCGAGATGCGGGCCGGCGCTCGCTCGGTCGATCACTACGGCGGGTGAGGCGGTCTTCACCGGCGCCGACGGTGTGTCGCCATCGGTACGCACGAGCGGTCCTCCTCTACGATCTTCGGTGTGAAGCTGGGACTCGGCCTCGAGCTGTATCGGGCGAAGACGGTCGAGATGCCGCTCGACCGGGTCAAGCTCGCAGACCGGCTCGGGTTCCACTCCGTGTGGACCGCCGAGGCCTACGGCGCCGATGCACTCACTCCGCTGGCCTTCCTTGCTGCCCACACCGAGCACATCAAGCTCGGGACGGCGGTCGTGCAGTTGGCGGCCCGCACACCGGCTGCCACCGCCATGCAGGCCATGACGATCGACCATCTCGCTGGCGGGTCTCGGGTGATCATCGGTCTCGGTGTGAGCGGTCCCCAGATCGTCGAGGGGTGGTACGGCCAGCCGTGGGGCAGCCCCAACCGCCGCCTGCGTGACTATGTCGCCATCATGCGCAAGGTCTTCGCCCGCGACGAACCCGTCGTGCACGACGGCGACGAACTCATGCTTCCTTTCACCGGCCCCGGTTCGATCGGGGAGGGAAAGCCGCTCAAGTCCATCCTCCATCCGGTGGGGGCCGTCGAGATCTGGATCGCCGCCGGTGGTCCGATGAACACCGCCCTGGCCGCCGAGGTTGCCGACGGGTGGCTGCCGATGGGCTACGGCCCCGACGGGTGGTCGCTCCACCACGTCCACCTGGAGCGGGGCTGGTCACGGCGCGGTGGGCGGCCCGGCGACTTCGCCATCATGGGGAATCTCACGGTCGAAGTCACCGACGACGTGCGGGCTGCGATCGATCGCAAGAAACCGCTCACCGGGATGTACGTCGGCGGCATGGGATCCGAGGCCAACAACTTTCACCGCGACGCAATGGCTCGGCGCGGCTTTCCCGAAGCAGCAGCCCGCATCCAGGAGCTGTGGCTCGCAGGTCGAAAAGACGAGGCGGTCGCCGCCGTCCCCGACGACTACATCGATGCCGGAGCGTTGTTCGGCCCCGCATCACGGATCCGAGCGCGTTGGGAGGAGGTCGTGCCCGCCGGCCTCACCGGCGTGATCCTGCGGACCGAGGACGACCAAGCACTCGAGATTGCGGCTGATCTGACGGGGAGCCGCGACCGCACTGCGGATGCAACGGAGGAGCAGCCATGAACGACGCACTCGTCTCTGTCACCGATGCCGGGGACGGAGTTCGATACCTGACGCTGGACCGACCCGAGAAGAAGAATGCCATCTCCACAGAGATGCGCAGCCAGCTGCTCGCCGCACTCCAGGCCCACGACAACGATCCCGATGTTCGGGTCACGATCATCCGTGGTGCGGGCGACTGCTTCTCGGCCGGCTACGACCTGTCGGGCGGCCTCATGGACGAGCCGCCCTACCACTCTGCGCCCGGGGACGGGGCGTGGACCCGCCAGGCCAGCGACGGCTGGATATCGATCTGGGATCTCGCGAAGCCCGTCATCGCACAGGTTCATGGCTATGCGATGGCGGGCGCCACCGAGCTCGCAACCGCCTGCGATCTGATCTACGTGGCCGACGACGCCGTGATCTCGTATCCGGTCGTGCGCGTTGCCTCACCCCCGGATTGGCAGTATCACGAGCCACTGCTCGGCATGCGTCAGGCGATGGAGCTGCTGCTCACCGGTGATGGCATCGACGGCCACGAAGCGATGCGGATCGGCTGGGCCAACCGTGCGTATGCGGCCGGGCTGCTCGAAGCGTCGGTGCGCGAGATCGCCGGCCGCATCGCCGGCGTTGCCACCGATCTGACCCAGATCAAGAAGCGAATGGTCCATCGACAGTTCGACGTGCGAGGTGGTCGCGCCGCGATCCGGGCCGGTCAGGAGTTCCAGGCTCTTGCCGGGCATCAGGAATCGGTCCAGGCCTTTCGGGCCGACCCGCTCGGTGCCATGAAACGTGAGAACCGCAACGGGTGAACCGGGCCCGTTTCAGGGCTCCGTTTCGCTGTGACAGGACGATCAGGGTCCCAGCCGATCAAAGACGTCGAGAACCATCGAGAACTGTGGGCGGATCGCTTGCAATGCGCGAGCACACAGGGCATGATGATGCATCGAAATGCAATAGAAAAGCATCAGATGGTTTTGCTCGCGAAGGAGTGAACGATTCGCCCCGTCATACCTTCGCCCGGGCTGATCGCCCGTAGGCCGCATCATCTCCTCACCCCCCGGAGATGGCGGTCCCGATCAGCCCGATCCCGCGCCGACTCGATCATCGGGCCGGCACCCCCACCCCCCGACGTGGGTGGTCGGGTTGGGCCACGGTTCGCCTGGTCACCGTTGTCGGTGACACTCGAGCCGTGGCCCTCCCGCCGACCGTGAGCACTGCCGACCCCCACGGGGAGGTGCAGCCGTGATCGTCGAGGATCTAGGTGGGGTAGGTCACACCGAGTTGTGCGAGCACGTCGTCGCACACCGAAAGAATCGCACGCGTGGTCGCCCACGGATTGCGAGGACTCTCCCGCGCGCCTGCTCGCAGACAGCGATGCACCTCGTGCACCTGGTGGTGCAGTGACGCAGGAGCCAATCGCTGGATCGGACCGTCGTCGATGGCAAAGCTCGTTGCGGCATGGAAGGGAGCATGGAGTTCGAGCACACCGTCCCGGCCCTGAATGACGGCCGAGAGTGGCCCGTCCTCGTCGAGCCCACACGACAGCCGTGCGGTGATCCCATCCCACTCGGCATCGATCACGCATGTGGTGTCGACCCCGCCTGCGACCGTCCCTGTCGCCGTCCACGATGTTGGAGGGCCAGCGATCCACCAGGCGAGGGTGAGCGGATAGATGCCGAGGTCGAGCAGCGAGCCGCCTCCCTTCTCCAGCGATCGGAGACGATGCTCGGGGTCGTCGGCAACGGAGATGGTGAAGTCGATCTCCATGCGCTCCACGAGACCGATCTCACCGTTGTGGACCCGACGCACCGCCTCCACCGGCGCCGGGTTGAACCGCATCCACATCGCCTCCATGGCGAACCGATCGTTGGCCCTGGCGGCAGCAAAGACCCTGTCGGCGGTGGCCGCCGAGAGGGTGAACGGCTTCTCCACCAGCACATGCTTGCCGGCCTCGAGCATCATGATCGCGTCGTGCATGTGGCTGGGTTGCAGGGAGGCGACGTAGACAACGTCAACATCAGGATCCGCGGCCAATTCGGCATAGGACGCGTGGGCGCGAGCAATGCCATGGTCGGCGGCGAAGGCGTCGGCTGCGGCGCGAGAGCGAGATCCGACCGCAACGATGGAGGCGTCGTCGACACCGACGGCACCGAAGGCGTTCGCGAACGCCCGAGCAATCCGGCCGGTTGCGGCCACGCCCCAACGGATGGGTCCGACAAGTGCTTCCACCACGCGGATCGTACGGGGCATGATCGGGCCATGCCGAACGAACCTGGGTCCGCGTCCTACCCCCGTCGCAGTGCGATCACCCGTCGGTTCTCCCTCGGGGCACCGCGTGACATCCGTGTCGGCTCCGACGGTGCCCGGGTTGCGTTCCTGCGTTCGACGGGCCCGGAAGATCCCGTGAACGCGCTGTGGGTCTTCGACGTCGAGACGCGCACCGAGCGTCTGATTGCCGACCCGAGCTCTCTCGGGGCAGACGATGGTGACCTGCCACCCGAGGAACGAGCGCGCCGAGAACGCGCTCGCGAGAGTGGCGGAGGGATCGTTGCGTACGACGCCGATCGAGCGCTCTCGCATGCCTGCTTTGCGCTGGGCGGACAGATCGGGCGGGCCGATCTCCGAGCCGGGACGGCGGAACTGCTGCGCACCGCTCCGGGCGGGTTCGATCCCCGGCTGTCCTCCGACGGGTCGGCCATCGCCTACGTCTGTGCCGATGCACTGCGGGTCGTCGATGCCGACGGCGACCGAGAGGTGATCGGTGAATCAGGCGCGACCATCTCATGGGGATCGGCGGAGTTCATCGCCGGTGAGGAGATGGGTCGGACCCGCGGATTCTGGTGGGCACCCGACTCGAGGCGGTTGCTCGTCGAGCGGGTCGATGTCGCCCCGATCGACATCTGGCACATTGCCGCACCCGTGACACCGTGGCAGGAACCACAGGCGATCCGGTACCCCGCTGCGGGTACGGCGAATGCCGAGGTGGCGCTGGCGATCATCGGTCTCGACGGCAGCCGGCTCGACGTGAGCTGGAACGCGTCGGGTGACTGGGAGTACCTCGCCGATGTGTCGTGGACAGGCGGGGGGCTCATGCTCACCGTCCAGACCCGCGACCAGCGCACCCTTGCGATCCTCGAGGTCGATCCTGGCACCGGCGAGTGTGCCGAGCGGTACCGGATCGTCGACGATCACTGGGTCGAACTCGTCGCCGGCGCCCCTCGGTTGCACAATGGCAACCTCGTCACCGTCGAGGATCGAGGAGCGGCCCGTCGACTCTGTGTCGACGGAGAACCGATCACCGGTGACGAGCTTCAGATTCGGTCGTTGGTCGACGTCGACGACGACCGACTCGTGGTTCGGGCGTCCACCGACCCGACGACCGTCGATCTTCTTGCCGTCGGCTGGGACAGCGCAACGACGCAGAAGACGGAGGGCGGTGGTGTGCACGGGGCCGCCATCGGTGGCGACGTGTGGGCGATCACACGGTCCGATATGGACGATCGAGTGATCGGCACGATCATGCGCGGGTCGGAGCTGGTCGGAACGCTCACCGACATGAGCGAGCGTCCGGCCGGCGAGCTTCATGTCGCGTTCCACGCGGTCACCGAGCGAGCATTGACGACTGCGCTGGTGCTGCCGAGCGGGCACGACGGGGTCACACCGTTGCCCGTCCTGTTGGACCCATACGGCGGTCCTCACGCCCAACGGGTCCAGCGGTCTGCCGGCCTGTTCCACGCATCGCAGTGGTTCGCCGATCAGGGGTTCGCTGTCATCGTCACCGACGGTCGCGGGACACCCGGTCGAGGCCCGGCCTTCGAGCGAGCCGTGCGCGGCGATCTCGCCGCGCCGGTCCTCGACGATCAGGTCGACGCCCTCCGGGCGCTGGCGGCCGACCGTCCGTTCCTTGACCTCGGGCGGGTGGCGATCCGTGGCTGGTCGTTCGGCGGCTATCTCGCTGCGCTCGCCGTGTTGCGGCGACCAGACGTGTTCCATGCGGCTGTCGCCGGCGCCCCGGTCACCGACTGGCGGCTCTACGACACCCATTACACGGAGCGGTATCTCGGAAACCCCAACGAAGAACCGCAGAACTACGAGCGCACCGATCTGTGCGCCGACGTTGCCGGACTCGGCGACCGCGCGCTGCCGCCACTGATGCTGATCCACGGCCTCGCCGACGACAACGTCGTTGCCGCCCACACGCTCCAGTTGAGTCGTGCGCTGCTCGAGGCCGGCAAACCTCATACCGTGCTGCCGCTGTCCGGGGTCACCCACATGACACCGCAAGAGGAGGTGGCCGAGAACCTGCTGTTGGTGCAACTTGCGTTCCTTCGCGAGGCTCTCGGTATCGAGGCCTGAGCGGCACCGATCGGTGAGGGGAACGATGAGCGTCGAGGAGCAACGCACACGACGACTGTTGAGCGGAGAAGCGTGGGACGACTTCTGCGATCAACTGAAGGCCGCCGGTCGGATCGTTGCACGAGAGACCGCAGGTGGTGACCCTCAGGACGCAGTCGAAGGGTACCGCTATCTGACCCGCATGATCCTCATGGGCAACATGCGAGCGATCGAGCGGCGCACCCCCGGTGTGAAGCCTCGGTTCATCGGCCTCATTCCACCACCGCTCAAGGGTGGGATCGGTGTGCAGTCCCCGAACCAGGACCACATCGTCCAACCCGTCGACTCGCGCTACCGGTACCGCATCACCGGCACGGCAGGAGATGTGTACACCCACCTGTCGGCGTGGAGTCCACCGATTCCCGATGACGTGGGTGCGTTCTCCGTTGGTCTCGACGCGGAGGAGTATCTGGAAACCTTCAACCCGAACATGGCTCACACCCCGTACACCTTGGTGCTCGCCGATGTCGCCGCTGCCGACGGCTCGGTCGATGTCGTGCTGTCGGTCGATCCGCCTGATGACGGCTCGGCGTGGATGCCGATGGCGCCGACGACGCGTGAACTGATGGGCCGCGTGGTGTGGGACGATCGCAACGAACAGACTCCGCCTCGGCTCGTCATCGAGTGTCTCGACGACCACGACGAACCGGAGCCTCCATCACCGGCGGAGATGGCCGAGCGGCTCGCAGTTGCCGGTCAGCTCGTCCTCGGGCAGAAGTCCGACTATGCGGGATGGACTGCCGATCTCCTCACCCGAGAGAACCGGACCGAGTTCACCCGTGAGTGGTATGAGCGAATCGGAGGGTCCCCGGACGATCGTCATTTCGAGTTCGGTTACTGGCGTGTCGAGCCCGGCATGGCACTCGTCGTCGAGTTCGACGAACCCGGAGCGCGGCATTGGAACTTCCAGCTCTGCAACCATTGGATGGAGAACCTCGCCAACTACGCCACAGGGGAGGGCTACGTCGACCGCGAGAATGCCGTCTGCGACGGCTCACACGTCCGCATCGTGGTGGCGCACGATGACCCCGGGGTTCCGAACTGGGTGCAACCGGTGACCCACGACCACGGGGTGATGGGGATCCGATTCGTGCAGCCGGCGACCGAACCGCAGGTGACCTGTCGCGCGGTCAGGCTCGAGGATCTCGCCTGAGGGGTCGATGACCGCCGCTGCTCACGTTGCGGTCCATCCGCCCGACACCTCGAGAATGTGCCCGTTCACGAAGCTCGACGCGTCACTCGCCAGGTAGAGCATGGCGCCGTCGAGTTCGCCGTCGACACCGGGGCGTCCCATCGCCGAACCGGCGTCCATGTACCCCCGGCCGCCACCATCGCTGAACATGGCGTCGTTCATCTCGGTTTCGAACCAACCCGGCGCAATCGCGTTGACGCGAACCCCCTTGCGACCCCACTGCGATGCGAGTTCGCGCGTGAGGTTGTGCAGACCCCCTTTGGCCGCGGCGTAGCCGGGAACGCGGAGTTTGCCGCCGCCGACTTCACCCAGGATCGAGCCGATGTTGATGATCGATGCCGTTCGGTCGTTGGCGATCGCTGCGCGGGCGACATCGCGCGCCATCGCAAACGGTGCGATCAGATCGATCTCGATCTCGTGTCGAAAGTCCTCTGTGCTCATGGTGACCGCCGGCGTGACCTGCGAGATCCCGGCGTTGTTGATGAGAACGTCGACGTGGCCGACGACGTCGAGCGCGTCGGCCACGCAACGTTCCGGTCCGCCTGGCGTAGTGAGGTCGACCTCGACTGCGTGGGCGCGTCCCGAACCGTGGCGCTGATCGAGCTCGGCGACGAGTGCGGAAAGGCGGTCGGCCCTTCGGGCCGCGAGGACGACCGTCGCCCCGGCACCGGCGGCGACGGCTGCGAATCGGGCGCCGAGGCCGGAACTTGCGCCGGTCACAAGAACCACTCGGTCGTCGAGCCGGAACGAACTGGTCGGGTCGGTGGGTGTGTTGGGCATGGTCACCAGTCTGGTCGTGGCGTACGGGTACCGATGCGGGGTCAGGGTAACCCGAGCGTGATGTGATGGTCGGCGCTCTCGGCGTCGGCCGGGTCGTGCGTGACCCAGATCACGCGAGGCGCGTCAAGGTCGAGCAGCAGTCGACGTATGTCGGTGGTGCCGGTCTCGTCGATCGCGCCGAGCGGTTCGTCGAGCAGGATGGTGGAAGCTCGTGCGGCCATGGCGGCCGCAATGGCGGTCCGTTGGGCCTGCCCGCCCGAGAGACGGTGAGGCCGGAGATCGAGCAGGTGTCCGGCCCCAACGCGTTCGGCGAACGGTTGTGCCAATCGTGCCGCCTCGGCGGCGGTGTGCCCCTTGCGACGCAGGGGATAGGCGATGTTCTGGAGCACTGTCAGGTGGGGGAACAGACGAGGCTGTTGGAATGTCATCGAGACGTCGCGGCGCTCGGCGGGCAGGAAGATCCCGGCTGCGCGGTCGTCGAGCACCGCGTCGTCGAGCGTGAGGCGGCCTTCGTCGAGCGCTTCGAGTCCTGCCACCAGCCGAAGAATCGACGACTTGCCGGCTCCGTTCGGTCCGGTGATCGCGGTGATGCCGAGTGGCAGTTCGAGTTCGAGTTCGAGTGTGAGGTCTCCACGGCGCAGGGTGCCGTCGATGCGAAGCGTCATCGGCTGAACCACCGCCCTCGGAGCGCCAGCAGCACGGCGAGACTCACGCCGAGCAGGAGCACGCTCACGGCCACTGCCGAGGCCGGATCGGACTCCAGGGCGAGAAAGATCTCGAGGGGAAGGGTGCGGGTTCGCCCGGCCAGATTGCCGGCAAAGGTGATCGTCGCCCCGAATTCTCCGAGGGCTCGGGCCCAGGCGAGTGCCACGCCGGCCAGGAGTGCATCTCGAGACGCTGGAATCGTGACCGTCAGCAGCCGGGTGACCGGTTCGGCACCGGCGACCGCGGCTGCTTCCTCGAGTTCGGTACCGGCCTGCCGCAGGGCCGCTTCGACGGTCGTGACGAAGAAGGGCAGCGCAACAAAAGTCGCCGCCACGATTGCGCCTGCCGTGCTGAACGGAAGTGTGACACCGAACCACGCATCGAGCCACTGCCCGATCAACCCACGTCGCCCGAGGGCGAACAGCAGTGCTGTGCCGCCGACCACCGGTGGGAGCACCATGGGAACGAGCACTGCGGCTCGCACGATCCCTGCCATCCGCCCGTCGTGGCGGGCGAGGATCCAGGCGAGCGGCAGGCCGAGCAACAGGCTGAGGACGGCGGCCACGATGCTGACGACCAGCGAGACTCGGATTGCCTCGACGACCGTGTCACTGGCGAGTCGCTCGACCAGCGACGACCATGGGGCACGCTGGAGCAGGCCCATGATGGGTACGACGACGAGAGCGACACCGAGTCCGGCCGGGACGAGGATCGCAAGGGGTGGACGACGCGACGGCGTGATCACGGACCCAGCCCCGAGTCGAGGAGGATGCGCTCGCCGGCGCCGCTGCCGAGCCAGCGGAGCACTTCCATGCCGCGAGTGTTGCCGCTGCCTCGGTACTCGTTGACGAAGGCGTCGAGGCCGTCGACCGGCACGACCTCGAGGCCGGCGGCGCGCGCGTCGGATCGGTACACGAGTGCAGCGTCGATCTCGCCGGCGATGAGCTTGGCCGTGAGCGCCCGCGCACTGGTTTCTTCGGTGTCGGGTGTGGTGGTGACACCGAGCGCAGTCGTGGCGGCGTTCGCCAGGCGCCCGCAGGGCACCTCGATCGCACATGATCCGATCACCAGGTCGGCATCTTCGAGCGCCCTCAACTCTCCGACGTTGCCGGGGTTGCCTGGTGCGACGGCCAGGACGAGCACGTTGGATGCGATCGACTGTTCGTCGGGCCAGGTGACGTCGGCCGCCCGCGCCGCATCGAATGTCGTCAGATCAGCAGTGATGAGTGCATCGGCGGGCGCCCCGTCGACGAGCTGGGCCACCAACGATTGGCTGCCGGCTAACACCCATTCGACCGGTCCGATTCCAGCTGCTGCGAGTCCGGCGTCGAGCTCAGCTTCGACTGGAGCGAATGACGATGGTGCAAAGACGAGGATCGTTGCATCACTTGTCGTTGTGGCAATCCAGAGCGCAACGACGAGGGACAGGGCCGCTCCTGCGACGAGGGGGAGAGGCGTACGGCGGTTCACGTGGCCCGTTCGACGACGACGTTGGTGGACTTGATCGAGGCCACCGCCGGCACGCCGGGCTCGAGGCCGAGTGCATCGACCGCTTCGGCCGAGATCAACGACACGATCCGATGGGGGCCGGCCTGGATCTCGACCTGGGCCATGACGGCGTCTCGCACGACGCGGGTGACCAGCCCGGGAAATCGGTTGCGGGCCGAGACGGAGTCGGCGTCGTCGACAGGCGCGTCGGCGAGCTCGAGCGCCAGCCGGGCCAGCTCGGGACCCTCGATCTCACGTTGGCCACCATCGGTGCGAACCGTTTCGACGCGACCCTGGGCCGCCCAGCGACGGACCGTATCAGGACTCACTCCCAGCAGTTGCGCAGCTTTTCCGAGTCGATATCGGTACATGCAGGTAAATTTAGACGAAAAGCTTGTATTTGCACATCAAGAGTGGATCCACCGACGTCGTAAGTCCCACGCGTAGCGTCGAGGGTATGAGCGTTGTTTTTCAGGACACCGACAGTTCCACCCTCCTCACCGACGCCTGCGGGATCGAGCCCACCTACACCTGCGAGAAGATCCTGCAGTGGACCGACAGCGAGTTCGCCGCAGTCGCGGCCGAGTGGGTGCTCGACCGTCCGATCCGCATCCTGCTGATTGGGATCGGGGCGTGGATCATCTCCCGGATCCTGCAGCGGACCGTGATGCGATTCGTCAAGACGGTGGCGAACCCGCCGCGCAAGGCGCTCGATCAGCTGCGCGAACGAGGTCCGGGACGAGTTCTGATCGAGGAAGCGACGAGGGCGAGAGCAGAGGCGCGCGCCGAGACGATCGGACTCGTCCTGCGCAGCATCGTCACCGCCGTGGTGTGGAGCATCGCTGCGCTGCTGATTCTCGGCCAGCTCGAGATCGATCTTGCCCCGCTGATTGCCGGTGCCGGCATCGGTGGTCTGGCGCTCGGCTTCGGTGCGCAGTCGATCGTGAAGGACTTCCTGTCGGGGCTCTTCATGTTGATCGAGGACCAGTACGGCGTCGGCGATGTGATCGACATCGGTCCGGCGATCGGCACCGTCGAAGAAGTGTCGCTTCGTTCCACCACCTTGCGCGATGTGAAGGGCACGGTGTGGCACATCCCCAACGGCGAAATCACCCGAGTCGGCAACTACAGCCAACTGTGGTCGCGTGCGGTCATCGACGTCGAAGTGGCCTACGACGTCGATCTTCGGTTCGCCCAGGGAGTCATCCAACGCGTCGCCGACGAGATGTGGGAGGACCCCGACTGGGGCGGTGACGAACTGATGGAGCGGCCCGAGGTCTGGGGTATCCAGAGCCTCGGCGCCAGTGGCATTGCGATCCGGCTTGCGGTGAAGACGGAGCCGTCGATGCAGTGGGCGACCGAACGAGAGCTTCGCTTGCGGCTCAAGGAGGCGCTCGACGAGGCCGGGATCGAGATCCCGTTCCCACAGCAGACCGTGTGGTTCCGCCACCAGGGCGAGCATCCGATTGCGACGCCACCCGACCCCTCCGTGGTCGAGACGCACGAGATGGCCGAGACGACCGACGACGCAGCAAGCGACTGAGGTTTGACGACGCCGTCACGAACTGGTGCGCTTGTGTTCGTGACGACCACGCCAATCGAGTTCGACCCCGACGTCATCGCAACGAACTCCAGCCCCGAACAGCAGATGTATCGGGCCGAGAACTCCTCGACCGAACCGATGAAGTCGGTGCTCGAGAACAACCCCGAGATCTACTTCGTCGAGCCCAAACGGGGGGCCGACTGGGGATCGTGGGAGTACCGACCCGGGTCGTACTACGACACCACCATCGGCGCGAAGCACGAGTACTGGCGTGATCATGACCTTCCGCGCGAGACCAAGGACATCGAACGGCTGCGGCACGACTTCGTGACATGGGGCTACTGCAAGATCGAAGAAGCGCTGTCGCCGGCACAGGTCGCCGTGGTGCAGGAACGGGTACTCGCCCAGGCCGAGGGGGAGCGGCGGGCCAAGATTGCGCAGAAGACACCGAGCGGACAGAACATCAATTCGTGTGTCAACAAGGGTGAGTGCTTCGAGCAGTTGATCGAGCAGCATCCGTCGATCATGCAGGGCGGTCCCCTCGTCGAGCAGTTGGTCACCGAGGCACTCGGCCCGGGCTGGATTTGTACTTCGCTGATCGGGGCGATCTCGCTTCGGGGCGGCGTACCCCAGGCACTGCATCAAGACCAGGGCAACGACCTCGATGCCACCAACCCGATGACGATCAACCTGTTGATCGCGATCACCGACCTCGACGAGACCACCGGTGGCACGCTCATCATTCCTGGGAGCCACACGATTCTGGGTGAGGCGCTCCGCAAGGGTGAGGCGGTCGGCAAGCTGCCACCGGCGATCAACATCGATGCAAAGGCGGGCACGGTGGTGATCACCGACGGGCGCATCCTGCACGGCACGGGGATCAACCACACCGACGACCCGCGGATCGTGATGCTCAACGGGATGCAGAAGCCGTTCCTGCGCCAACAGGAGAACTGGATGTTGTCGGTGCGGCCCGAGGTGCTCGAGCGGGCGA
The DNA here is from genome assembly GCA_029979265.1 of Actinomycetota bacterium. GTDB lineage: Bacteria > Actinomycetota > Acidimicrobiia > Acidimicrobiales > Aldehydirespiratoraceae > UBA11606. The sequence goes on from JAPOHW010000001.1 coordinate 155,142, forward strand.
GCCCGAAGCTGCTGCACCGGATGGGCTTCCAGGCCACGACCGGCACCCAGACCAACGAGGGCCACGGGTTCGGTGCACGCGGTCACGTCGGGGAGGAAGCAGGCGCAACGGTGGGCTTTCGGATGGCGGCCGACGCCGGCACCTACCTTCGGGTCGGCGAACTCGGGCCTGAATCGACCGATGACGATCTGCGGGCCGACTACACCTTGCGCGAGGTGGTCGGACGGGCGCGCGCCGGTGGTCGGAGTGCGCCGACCGGCATCACCGGACTGCGGGGTCCGTCTGGCGTCCAACAGGACGCCGACTACACCGGGTGATCCCTCACAGCTGATTCCCCGCAGTTGATTCCCCGCAGTTGACCCCCCGCAGTTGACCCCCCGCAGTTGACCCCCACAGCGGGTTACTCGTGGCGTCAGTTCCTGGGTTCAGTTCCTGGTAGCAGCTGGTGGTGTCTGCTGTTGCTGTCTTCCTGGTGTGAGCTGGTGGTGTGAGCTGGTGATGTCAGCTGGTGCAGCCGAGTCCGCAGCTCAGCTGTCGCTCCGGTCGATGGCCCGCGTGTCGGTGCCGAGATAGCTCGCAACGACGGCGGGATCGTTGCGGACCTGGTCGGGTTCGCCCTCCGCGATGATCGAGCCCGACTCCAGGCAGTACACCCGGTCGCTGATCCGCATGATCAGGGGCATGTCGTGCTCGATGATCAACATCGAGGCACCCAGTTCGCGGCGGATCTCCTGGATGAGTGGCCCGAAGGCCTCGGTTTCGCGTTGGGCGACACCAGCGGTGGGCTCGTCGAGGCAGAGGAGCTTGGCGTCGACGGCGAGCAGGCCGGCCAGTTCGACGATGCGACGGGTCCCGGTGGACAGATCGCTGATGAAGCTGTTGGCGTAACGCCCGAGGCCGAGGAAGGCGATGAGTTCGTCGGCCTCGGCTCGTTGGGCCCGTTCGATGCGCCCGTCGAGGAAGAGGGCGCTGCGGATGAACGACGACCGTCGCCGAGCCTCGAGCGCAACCTGGATGGTTTGGCGCACGGTGAGCTCGGGGAACAGGGTGGCGGCCTGGAAGGTTCGCCCGAGCCCGGCAGCGGCCCGGGCGGTCGGCGAGGCGGCACTGACGTCGTCACCGAGCAGTTCGATGCGGCCGGTCGAGGGCACGAAACCGCCGACCGCGTTCATGAAGGTCGACTTGCCGGCACCGTTGGTGCCGATGAGTCCGACGATTTCGTCGCGGCGGACATCGATCGAGACGTCGTCAACCGCCGTGAGGCCGCCGAACTTCACCTTCACATCCGAGGTGCGCAGCACGACGTCGGGGATCGTGCGCACGTCACGATGGACGACCCTGGCCGGGGGTGACACGGTCGACACCGTCGCAGCGCTGCGACCCAGCCGGCGTTCAGCACTGCTGACGATGAGATTGCGGGCGCCGTTGGCGATCTGGATGAAGCCACCGGGGAAGTACATCAGCACGACGAGCAGGCCGATCGAAGATGTGAAGAGCGGGACCACATCGTTGTCGGGCCAGAAGGCTGGAAGGCCCTCGACCCAGACCGCACCGAGCATGGCACCGGTGACCGACCCGAGTCCTCCGATGACTGCGATACCGACGACCTGGAGCGAGTCGTTGATGAGGAAATGGGCCTCGGCGTAGCGAATCGTGGGAAGGAGGTTGGCGAACAAGCCGCCGGCCAGACCCGCCACGAACCCGGCAAGGGTGAAGGCCAGAAGCTTCGTGCGGGTGGGGCTGACGGTGTACGCCGATGCCGTGTCGGGGTTGTCTCGTACGGCGAGGATTCTTCGGCCGATTGCACCGTTGCGAAGACGATTCAGGATCAGCAGTGCAATCAGCGCCACGACGAGCGAGAACAGGAAGTACGCCTGCGCACTCGAGAGATCCAGGCCCATGATCGAGCCTCGAGGGAACGACGGCGTCCGCTCCCCTCCGGAGAAGAACGGCCGCTGGTAGAGGTAGTCGAACGCAGCGATTGCGAATGCGAACGTCGAGACCGCGAGCATCAGGCCTCGGACGCGCAGCGCACCGATGCCGGTCAGGGCTGCGATCGCTGCGGTGACGAGGGCAGCGACGACGATGGCAACCGGAGCGACGAGCCCCACGAACTGGACGTCGAGCAAGCGGGTGGTGCCCCAGCCGATGTCGAGCGAGAAGCCGACGTGAAGCTTGTAGGCCATGAGACCACCCAGGCCGGCGTACGCCATCTGGGCGAGTGAGAGCTGTCCTGACCAGCCGGTGACGACGGTCACCGATGCGGCGCACAGACCGAAGACGATCACGGTCGTGTACAGGAAGAAGCGCGATGGTGTGATGTCGATCAGGGGAAGGCTCTCGTGGAACCACGTGATGGCGACCACGACGAGCAGCGCAGCGGTCACGGCCAGTCGCGACAGGTTCCGGATCCACCAGATCTCGCGCATGTGGTCGGGGATCGGTGGCACCTTCGGTGTGAACGCCATCAGTTCGTCGTCGGTGGATCGGGCCTGGCGCCACACGGCAACGAACACGATGCCGAAGAACACGAAGCTGGCGAAGCCCTGGTCGACGACGTCCCAGAGTCGCCACCAGGTGACGAATCCGCTGAGCAGGCCGACGAAGATTCCACCGAGCATCGCCCGCGGGAAGGACCGCATGCCGGCGATGACCGCGGCTACGAGTGCAAGGTTCAGCGTGCCGTAGCCCAGATTCTGCACGCCGGTCGTCGGCCCGCCGCTCGACAGCAAGCTCATCGTGAGCGTGGCCAGCAGTCCACTCATCACCCACACGATCGTGGAGACGGTGCGGGGTCGGATGCCGGCCAGTCGAGCGAGGGGTGCGTTGTCGGCCGACGCGGTGACCGCCTTGCCGAACGTGGTGCGGTTGAGCCACAACGCCAGTCCGAGAGTGATGATCGGCACCATGATCAGTGTCTGGACCTGCGCCCCTCTGATGGCGATGCCGGCGACGGTGAATTCGGCGCCGATCGCAGCGGGGAACGCGATCTGCGCAGTATCGGTCGGCATGTCGGGGAGCTGGGCGGTGGCGGCGGCGAGAAGCTGGGCAAGACCGACCGACGCCACGAGCAGGATCACCCGCGGTTGGTTGAAGAGTCGCCAGATGACGGTGAGGTCGATGGCCAGGCCGATCGCCATGCCGAGCAGCAGACTGATGGCGAGGGCGGGCCAGAACGGCCAGCCCCACTTCACCACCAGCAGTGCAAAGAGCGTGGCTCCGGGCAGGCCCATGTTGCCGACTGCGAAATTGATGACCTTGGTCGACCGGTACGTCAGGACGATCCCGAGCGCCAACAGACCGATGTTGAGGCCGTAGACGACGCTGTCGAATACCACCTTGCGGGTCGGGAGCTGCTCCCAGAGCGGCGAAAGCGCAGCGAGCACATCGGCGAAAACGTGGCCGAGCAGCTGACCGACCATCATCCGCCCTCCGATCCGAGGAAGACGGCCCGGGCGAGATCGTCGCGCTCGGCGAGTTCGTGCGCCGGGCCCTCGAACCGCACCTGGCCCTTTTCGAGGAACACGGCCCGATCTGCGATCGCAAGGGCGACGTTGAGCGATTGCTCGACGACGATCATGGTCTGGCCCGCAGCCCGAAGCGTGTCGATGTGACCCAGGAGATCTTGCACCACGGTCGGGGCGAGACCGAGGCTGAGTTCGTCGATGATCAAGACGTCGGGTTCGTGAAGCATGACGCGTCCCAGGGCAAGCATCTGCTGCTGTCCACCGGAGAGGTCACCGGCTTTGCTGGCCCGGTGTTCGGCGAGGGCGGGAAACAGGTCGAAGACCTTGGCGATTCGGCGTTCGACCTCGGTCTTGTCGCGCCGGTACCGGAACGCACCCATCTCGAGGTTTTCGCGAATCGTCATCGACGGGAAGACGCCGCGACCGCCGGGCAGCATCTCGATGCCGAGCTTGCCCCGCACCTCCGGTGTGGCGAACGTGATGGTGCGGCCGTCGAGTCGAACGACACCGCGCTCGGGTGTCCCGAGCCCGGTGATGACGTTGAGGATGGTCGATTTGCCGGCACCGTTGGTTCCGAGGAGGGCGAGTGTCTCGCCCTTGCGCACTTCGAACGAGAGGTCGAACAGCACTTGGACCTGGCCATAGCTGAAGTCGACCTGGTTGACCTGGATCGCCGGGATGTTGTCGGGATCGTCGGCTTGACGACGCTGTTCGTCTTGCTCCTCTCGCAGTTCGGACACGACCAGGCTGAGATCACGACGCATCCGGCGTGAACCCTGCACCATGAAGAACCCACCCAGCGGCATGAACAGCATCGTCAGTGCGATGATCGTCGGCCGTTCGCCGACGGCGTCCTGCAGGAAGGCCGAGATCAGGCCGCCGGCGATGCCACCGCCGGCGAACATGAAGAAGGTGATGATCGCCGTACCCATACCCCGGAGGCGGTAGGGAACCACGCTCTGGATCGATGGTTGGATCATGGCGAACGAGGCGCCGAGGAACGTCATGTTGAACGCACCGACGACGACGAAGGCGAGCAGCGCCCAAGGAATCGTGGCGGTGCCCAGTGGACCGAAGTCGAAGACGGCACGGTTCTCGAGCAGGCTCGGCATTGCGTATTGCAGCGGGACGAGCAGGGTGGAGGGCAGGAGCAGGAGGCCGAGGATCTTCATCGCCCCATCGGGGTTGGTGCGAAATGTCCTGTCGAATCGTCGTCCGACCCACGGCAGGAAGAAGATGAGGAGGACACCCGACGGCGCAACGGCAAAGCCACGTTCGAGCGCATCAAGTCCGAACTCCTCTTCGAGGAAGAAACTCTGGATCGACTGGGCGGGGAAGAGCGCAAAGCCGATCGCCACCATCGCCAACGTCATGTAGCGGATGGTGTCGATCCGCCAGATGCGGGCGAAGGCCGCCTCGACCGAGATCGGGACCTCGTCGCGCGCCTCGAGTCCTGTTCCGAGGACATCCTTCTTCTCCCACTGGCCGCGCTCGGGTTCGGGAATGAAGAAGGCGAGCAGACCCATCACGGCGACGGGAATACCGAGCACGAAGTAGGCCCATCGCCAGCCGGCGGCGCCCCCGGCGATTGCGGCGATGCCACCGACCAGGATCGGCGAGGCTGCCGAGAAGATGCGCCCGACCCCCTGGTTGGTGGCGTACATGCGGCCACGGGTGGCGATCGGGTAGGTGTCGGCCAGCAAGGTGCTGTGGACGGTGATGGTGTTTGCCTTGCTGATACCGGTGAAGAACCGCGCCACGAATAGGTTGAACGCGTTGACGGCGGCGCCCGACAGGAATGCGAAGAATCCGAAGGCGAGGCTGGCAACGCCCACGATCGGGCCGCGTCGCATGCGGTCGGCGAGCCAACCCATCGGTCCGGCACCGAGCACGAAGAACGCCACCGACGCAGTGGAGATGAAGGTGATCGTGCCGTCGCTGACACCGAAGGTCTCGGCGATGTCGGGTCCGAGGATCGTGATCGCCGACTGCTCGAGTTCATCGAGGGAGTTGAGGATGAGCAGCACGACGAACGTGAAGAAACCACCTTTCCGGAGGCCCTCTTTGAGCGGCATCTCTTCGCCACCGACACCGGGCAGGAGGTCGTCGGCGAAGATGACATCGCCGGATCGCTGTGCCTGCGCCGTCCGCCGAGCGGCTTCTTCGTCGAGTACCGCCGCGGTCAGCGACGCCGCATGGTGCTGCTCCTCGTCGCTCACTCGTCCCCCTTGACGCCCCCCGGCAGAGGTGACCATAGGCGCGTTCTCGGGGTGTGGACTAGCTGATTCTGACGGACCGTCAGGTGTCGGCGCTCGACCTGTTTCTGCGATCGGTACCCGGCGGGCCGGCGCTCGTGTGGCTGGTGTTGGGCGGATCGACCGCCCAGGCAGGGGTGCTTCCCCACCGGCCGTCGAACACGAAATGGTCGAGCGGCCGCCGGCGAACCGGTCCATGGCCACCAACCGGTTTCCCGACGGTGACGGTGGCCGCCAACAAGGCATCGTCGGGGATCTGCAGAAGGTTGCGCAGGTCGACCTCCACGGGCAGGTGCCACATCGCTACAACGCCGCCGTAGCCGCGCCCGCGAGCCGCAAGGAGCAGGTTCTGCATGGCCGGATAGATCGACGACCCCTCGGTCTCGGTCGGCTCTCGGTGTCGGAGCAGTACCGGGAAGATCAATGCCGGCACGGTGGCCAGGCCGCTGATGTGTTCGTCCATCGAGCGCGCCATGCGGGCCTTCGGGGAGTTGTCATCGCTCCCCGAGCCGGCTTCGTAGCCGTCGTGGTGGCGCTTGGCCCGCCAGAGGCGAGCTGCGGCATCGGCAACGAGGCGCTTCGCCTCGGCCGCAACCGGGCCGTCGGTGAGCACGATCAATCGGAAGGGCTGCCGGTTGCTGCCGGTCGGCGCCCGGCTGGCGGCGAAACAGATGTCGCGCAGGACGTCCTCGGGCACGGGCTCGTCGCGATAGCGGCGAATCGATCGGGTGCTGGCGATTCCTTCGAGCAGCCCGACGGTGTCGGCCGCAACGGGGATATGGGCCAGCGGATGCGCCGCCCCATCAGCGGCGACCGAATCTGCGGTGGACCCTGCGTCGGTGGACTTTGCGTCGGTGGACCCTGCGTTGGCTGACTCTGCGTCGGCCAGGTGCTCCCCATCGGTCATGGCCGCCACCCTAGGGCGCGCATTCGTGGTCGAACATTGCCGTGGTCGAACAGTGCCGTGCTCGAACAGTGCCGTGGTCGAACAGTGGCGTGCTCGAACAGTGACCTGATCGAACAGCGACGTGACCAAGCATTGAAGTGCCGGGGGAGTGGTGCTGTACGATCGCCCCCCGTGGCTCCACGATCCAAGGCGTTCATCCCGAACGCGCCGGGCGAACTGACGCCGGAATGGATCACCGCTGCGCTTCGCCGAACCGGGGCGCAGGGTTCGGTCACCGGATTGACGGTCGAGCCCCTGTCCGATGGGGGCATCGGCATGACGGGTCAGACCGTGCGCGTCCGACTCGAATGCAGCGCAGATGCCGACGGCATTCCCGACACGGTCATCGCAAAGTTCGCGGCGTCCGATCCCCAGACGCGGGGCCTCATCGAGGTCTACGACTCGTACGCACGCGAGATTCGCTTCTATCAGCGCTACGCCGAACGCATGCCGGTGCGGGTTCCCACCTACTTCGGCGCCGATTACGACCCGGGTTCGTCGGGTCAGGCCGGTCCCGTGATGCGCCATCTCGTCGATGCCTTGCCGGTGGGCATGAAGATCTGGATCTCGAAGAACACCGTGCGCTACATGCGGCCGTCGAAGCGCCGCTACGCGCTGCTGATCGAAGACATGGGTGCCTTCGGCTCCGTGCACGATCTCACATCGCCACCTGACGATGATCAGGTCGCCGCTGCCCTCGACGTCTTCGCCGCAATCCATGCCCGGTTCTGGAACGACGCCTCCTTGGCCGGAGACGACACGTTCGACGTCATCACCACCACCACGCCCCGCCTGCTGCGCGACGTGGCGCGCGCTCGGGCGTTGCCGATCGCATGCGATCGCTACGGCTGGCTCGGCGATGAGGAACGCAATCGATTGCTGGAGGCATGCGATCGGTTCGGCGCCGACCTTGCCCATCTCAATCAACCGGTCACTCTTGTGCACGGCGACCCGCGCACCGACAACCTCCTGTACACACCGGACGGTTCGGTGATCCTGCTCGACTGGGCGTTGACAGCCAACGGGCACCCGGGTTGGGACGTCGGCTATCTGCTGTCGTCGTGCCTCGGACGTGAGCGCATCGGTGCACGCGACGCACTCGTCGCCGGGTATCGGGCTGCGCTCGCCTCCCATGGCGTCACGCTCGACGAGGTGGAACTGCAGGACGCAATCGACGCCGCCTATCGCGTCGTCGCCGTGCAGCAGTTGCTGGCGCTCTCCGTGCTCGAAGGAACTGACGACATGACCGGGGCGGAGATGGCCGACCTGTGGTTGCCGCGGTTGGCGGCCGGGTTGACCCACCGCTGGGCCTGATCCAGCGGCGAAGTTGCTGACCTCGGCCGGAGGTGGCCGCCGAACGGCGCGCTCGAATCAGCCGGGCCAGCCGTGATGGGGTGGAACCTCGAATGCACCGATCGCATCGGCTCGACGATGGAGCAGGTCGACCGTCTCGCGGAGGTCCATGGTGATGATGTAGCGGCGCTCGATCGTTGCCTCGACCACGAAATCACCCTGTGCGTCGAGGTCGGCCTCGTTCACGTCCCGGCCGGCGCGCTCGAGCATCGCCTTCATCTCGTCGAAGGTCATGCTGGTGCGCCCGGTCGCCTCGCCGACCCGTTGGAGGTGCTCGGGACGGTTGCGTTGGGCGGTGAAAAGCCCAGTCCGTTGCAACCCGCCGGCTGGGTAGAAGACGGAGGCTCGAAGCTGGGTTCCCTCGCTGCGAAGGTTGTGATGGAGCGCTTCGGTGAAGCAGGAGACGGCCGCTTTCGACGAGGCGTAGACCGATGCGGTGGGCACCGGTGCAAAGCCGCCATCGCCCGAAGACGTGTTGACGACCTGACCGGGCACACCGCTTTCGATCATGCGGGGCACGAACTCCGACACGCAGAATGCGGTGCCGAACACGTTGACACCGAAGCACCAACGCCAGTCGTTCGGCTCCTGCTGCCAGGGCTTTCCGCCACCACCGGAGGTGACGCCGGCGTTGTTGAACAGCAGGTTGACCTTGCCGTGGGTGGCATAGACATGATCGGCCAACGCCTTCACCGAAGCCTCGTCGGTGATGTCGGTTCGCCATCCCGAGACCGACCCGACGGGTGCGAGCTCGGCGATCGTTTCGTCGATGGCGCCCTGCTCGATGTCGGCGACGACCGCAGCGGCCCCGGCCCGCAACAGGGCGCCGACGATGCCCTTGCCGATGCCGCTGGCACCACCGGTGACAACGGCGACCGAGTCGGCGATGTCGATCGGGAGGAGCGTGCCCTGCTCGCTCATGCGACGGCTCCTTCGAGTTGGTTGAGCGGATTCATCCCAGGACAGCCCTTGGCCCGCTCCGGGATCTCTCCGTAGTCGATCGGGGTCGCCACCTGGTCCTTGGTCGGGCAGAACCGTTCCGCAAGCGGCAGGAGCGCATCGATGTCGAAGTTGTAGACCTTCGCTGCGTTGGTCGTGAGCATCTGCACGGCTTCGTCGACGGAATAGTTGGCAAACGTCAGGCGCAGATGCTCTTTGGTGTGGGGGTGACTTCCCTCGATGTGGGGGTAGTCGCTTCCCCACATGACCTTGTGGGTTCCGACCGATCGTGCGACTGCGGTTTCGGACGGTCGCAGGAAGGAGGCACCGATGTGGCACTGCCGTTCGAAGTACTCGCTCGGGGTGAGCGACATCTGGGCGACGGCCTGGCCTCCGAAGATCGATTCGGATCCGTACCGGCTGTACTTCATGCGGTGGTAGAAGCTGTCGAGCTTGGCCAGGGTGTCGGGTACCCACGCGGTACCGGTCTCGGTGATGACATAGTCGAGTTCAGGGTGACGTTCGAACACGCCGGAGAACATCAGGTGCCACAGGGCGCGCTGCGTCCACCACTGCACTTCGAGCATGAACATCGCAAGCGACGCTGGGAAATGGTTGCCGAAGTTCGGGGACGCACCGCCGGCGTGATGATTGAGGGGCATGCCGTGGGCTGCGGCGGCGGCCCAGATCGGTTCATAGCTCTTCGAGTAGAGCGGTTCGAACGGAGAGTCGGGTGGTGCCCCCGGTACCAGCACGCCCCCGGTGAGCCCGTTCTCGGCCGCCCACTCGATCTCGGCCACCGAACCTTCGACATCGCCGAGGAAGATCTGAAAGACGCCGGCTCGTCGGTGCGGCGCCTCGCTCACGAAGTCGGCGAGCCATCGATTGTGAGCTCGGAGGCCGGCCCATCGGTACTCGAAATTGTCTTGATAGGGCGGCGCTTCGAAACTGCTCGCTGCCGGTGGGGCGAAGGGCGGTTGCGTGTTGGGGAACAGCACCGTTGCCACGACGCCGTCTTGTTCCTGCTCCCGCAGGCGACGTTCACTCGACCAGTTGCGGTCGCCATATTCGTCGGGGTCGCCGTCGACGCCGACCTCGAGCGGCGAGCGCTCCATGTCTTTGAACAGTTCCTTCTGGCGTGCCACCCCTTCCTCGATGCTGGTGGCCCAGCGGTCGAAATCGTCGTGGTACGCCGAAGCGAGGTACTGCTTGTAGCTCCGCACGTCGGCCCCGCAGTGGGCGTCGGCCGAGATGACGATGTGGTGATCGGTGGCGGGAAGGTCGAACGGATCGGTGAGGCTCACGTCCTCACTGTTCCCGCTCGGTCAGGACGCGTGCAAGACGGCTGGGTCGGCCGGCGGCGGCGTGGCCGCCTTCACGAGGGTGATGCGGTCACGGTGACCCTGCTCGATGCACTGGTGCAGGCAGTTGATCCGGTCGCTCGCCGTGGTCTTGTGGAACATCGGCAAGAACGCATGGACCAACGCTGCGACCGCCGCGCCGAACAACTGGCGGCTCACGCTGGCTGCCACCCGCATGTGTTCGCCGTAGGTCTCGCCTGCACTGTTCGGGTGTTCGGTGAACGGGTTCGTAGCCATGGGATCACCTTACGAATATCTGGGTGCAAGATCTGGCCTTGTTTCGCGTCTAGAACCGATAGGCGTAGCATATTGTGTTGCAAAAGAGCCGATCAGGAGCAAGAAGTATGAAACTTGATGAGATTGATCGGGAAATCGTGCGATTGCTCCAAGCCGATGCCTCGTTGACTGCGCGCGAGTTGGCCGAGCATGTCGGTCTGACATCGACGCCGTGCTGGCGGCGGGTGCAGATTCTCGAACGCGAAGGTGTCATCACTGGCCGGGTGGCTCTCGTCGACCCTCGCTCGATCGGTCTTGGTGTCACCGTCATGGTGCACATTCGCACCAACGATCACAGTGCAGCGTGGCTCGAGCGCTTCACCGCTGCGCTCGACGAATTGCCCGAGATCATCGAGGCGTACCGGATCTCGGGGGAGATCGACTACACGCTGAAGGTCGTTGTGCCGTCGATCGACGCGTTCGACGGCTTCTACAAGCGACTGATCACCGAGGTGGATCTCTACGACGTTCGCAGCGTGTTCGTCATGGAGGAGATGAAGCGCACTACGGCGTTGCCGCTCGATTTCGCCTGAGCTCCGTTGTGTAGCTTCTGACCATGGCCGCGCTGACATCACCGGGGGAGTGGAGCTACGGCATCCAGCTCCCGATCCAAACCTTGACGCGTACGCTCGTCGATCCGTGGGAAGACGCAGCGACCGTGGCCGATCTCGTCACGATCGCCAAGACGGCCGACACAAACGGCTTCGGCTTCATCGGGGTGTGTGACCACATCGCCATTCCCGACAACGACTACGCCGCCAACATGACGACCACCTGGTACGACACGGTGGCGACGCTGTCGTATCTCGCCGCCCATACAGCGACGACTCGGCTGCTGTCCGTCGTGCTGGTTGCGGCCTACCGGCATCCGCTCGCAACGGCGAAAGCCTTCGGCACCCTCGACCATCTGTCGAGCGGCCGAGCGATCCTTGGCGTCGGTGCTGGTCACGTCGAGGCCGAGTTCGACGCGCTCGGGGTCGACTTCAGCACGCGGGGCAGGCGTCTCGACGAGACGATCGACGCAGTCCGGGGGGCGTTTGCCGACACGTACGTCAGCTATGACGGCGAGTTCTTTTCCTATACGGACATGGGTGTGGCTCCCCGGCCTGTCCAGGCCGAGCTGCCGATCTGGGTCGGCGGTGCCGGGCCCGCCGCCTGGCGCCGCACGGGGGCGCGGGCCGATGGCTACATCCCGATGGGCCTGCCCAAGGCGCAGTATCCCGAGGCGATCGAGCGCATGCGGGAGGCGGCGGTGACGGCCGGTCGTCCGTCCGACGTGGCACTCGACATCGGCTACATGACGCCATGGGGTTACCTGCTCGGTGATCCGCCTGACGACGGCTCCATCGGGATGCACTGGTTGCAGGGGGGAGCCGAGGGGCTCGCCGAAGACATCCGTGCAGCCCGGGCCGTCGGCTGCAACGTGATGCATCTGAAGTTCCGTGCCCGTGACGCCGCCGAATACGCCGACAGCCTGCTCGCGTTTCGCGAACAGGTCGTTCCCCTCGTGGACGAAGCGTGAACAGGACTGCTGACCAGGATGTGTGACCAGGATGTGTGACCAGAACGTGTGACCAGAACGTGTGACCAGGATGCTTGCCCAGAATGTCTGACCAACCGTGTCTGACCAACCGTGTCTGACCAACCGTGTCCAGCAACCACGCCAGAGGGAGGTGCCGATCGGATGGGGTTCGATCCGGCTGCCACGGAACTGACCCAGAGCTACGAGGTGCCGGGCTTTTCGCTTCGATGGGATGTGTGGGGCGATGCCCCCGGGCCGCCGTTGGTGCTGCTCCACGGCTACACAGGGTCGGTCCACGACTTCGCGCTGCACATCGAGGCGTTCGCCATCACGCGCCGCGTCTTCGCCATCGAGCATCGGGGACACGGACGCTCCTCGGGCTCGGGTGACCCTTCCACGTACACGGTCGATCACATCGTCGACGACACGGTCGCGTGGGTCCGGGACGTGGTGGCCATCGATGGTCAGCCGATCGACCTGCTCGGGCATTCGATGGGTGGCCGAATCGCCATGCGGTTTGCGCTGGCCCGCTGCGATCTGCTGCGGTCGCTGATCCTGATGGATACGACGGCGTGGGCATTCGGCGAGGAGCACGCCGAGCGGCGTGGCCTCGCGGTGGAGTTCCTCCGCTCGATCGAGCCCGGTCAGGTTCCACCCCGCACTCCGCGCTCGGCCGAAGACGACCTGATCGAGGCAGGTGTCCCGCAGGCGTGGATCGACGAGAAATGGGCGATCCGCGACCAGATGGATCCGATGGCCCAGCGGGCCCTCGGGATCCAGTTGTTCGACAATCGCCTCGACCGGGTCGACCATCAGCTGGGCGACATCCCGTGCCCGACCACGGTGATCGCCGGTGAGTTCGATGAGCCGTATGTCTCCCACGGTCCGCAGCTCGCCGAAGCCATTCCCGGCGGCCGGTTCGTCTGCATCGACGGGGCGTACCACTCGCCCCAACTCACCCATGGGGTCCAGTGGCGAACCGCCGTCGAAGCGCACCTGGCCCGGCTCTGAAGGACCCCGCTGGCATGGCGCGCCGCAACGACACCGGTGGATCGGCTCTGTGGTCGATTCCGGTTGTCGACACCATGATCGGCTTCGCCACTCCTCCCGGTGGCGTCGATCGGGAGCTTCCGCAGGTACGGGCGACGATGCGGGGTGTCGAGCACACTGCCGAGTACCTGTATCGAGACATCCCGCCCGCCGCCGATTCGCCGGTTGCTGGGACGATCAGCGCCATGGACCGGCACGGCATCGACATCGGGCTCGTCAACACGAACTCGTCGGTGGCGCTCGAAGCTGCCGCGATGCACCCGAATCGGTTCGTGCTCGAGACGCATGTCGGCGAACTGGGCACACCCTTCGACATCGTGGGTTCGGTCGAGCGGATCCGCACCGAGCACGAGGAGTTCGGCACGCGGGCGGTGTCGCTGTTTCCGGTCGGTCCAGTCCCACCGGTCCCGGTCGACTCGGCGGCTGCGTATCCGATCTATGCAACCTGCGTCGAGCTCGGTCTTGCGATGTTCGTCAATGCTGGCGTCCCTGGCCCGCGAGTGCCGATGGCGGCCCAGCACGTCGAGCAGTTCGATCGGGTCTGCTACGACTTCCCCGAGCTCACGATCGTCATGCGCCACGGCGCCGAGCCGTGGACCGACCTGGCCGTCAAGCTCATGGTGAAATGGCCGGGACTGCACTTCTCGACGTCGGCCTTTGCGCCCAAGCACTACCCGCCCGCAATCCTCGAGTACCTCAACACCCGTGGGGCTGAGAAGATCGTCTATGGGGGCTACTTCCCAATGGCCCTGACCCTCGACCGGATCTTCGCAGAACTCCACGGACTCGCAGCGAGCGGTCGTATCCGGCCCGATCGTTGGGAACCGTTCCTCAGCGGGAATGCCCGCCGGATACTCGGGATCGATGACGTCTAGCGATCATGGCGCGCACCACCTACCGTCTCTCCACCGACCGTCTCCTTACCTGCCGTCTCTTCCGAGAAGCCCGGCCCTCTATGGCCAGCCCTGCTGGCCCAGCCTGTACACCCAGCCTGTACACCCAGCCTGCACGCCCAGCCCAGGATGACCAGCTCTCCATGACTAGCTCTCTATGACCAGCATGTCTCGCCATCGCATCATCGATCCTCACGTCCACCTCTGGGATCCGCGGACCACACCACGGCAGGTGTCGCCGCTGGTCAGGTTGTTCGGACGGTGGCCGTCGCTGGTCGAACGCCTCGCCCGGATGGCTACCCCCCAGCCGCTGGTCGACTTCGTCGGGGCCACCGACTACGTGCTCAACGCGCACCTTCCCGCCGATTTCCGAGCCGATGTCGGCCATCACGACGTCGACGGCATCGTCCATGTCGAAGCCGACTGGTCGGCGCGCGGGGTGCTCGGACCGGTCGGTGAAACCAGGTGGCTCGACCGGCTCGACGATCCACCACTCGCCATTGTCGGCCACGCCGTCATCGACGATGCCGCAACGCTTGAGGCCCAGCTCGACGGCCACTCGGCGGCCAGCGGTCGACTCCGTGGCATTCGCGACTCGATGGCCGCCCATCCCGACGAGCGGGTGCATTCATGGACCGAGGCGTCAAGACTCGGCTCCGACGAGACCCGTGCCGGCGTCGCCGCACTCGGTGAACGACAGCTGACCTTCGAGGCATGGTGCTATTCGAACCAGCTCGACGAACTGGCCGACCTCGCCGCCGACGTCCCGATGACGTCGATCATGCTCGATCACATCGGCACGCCCGTCGGGGTCGGTGGCCCGTACGGCGGGGTCGGCGAGACTCCTGCCGAGCGGGAACGAATCTGCGACGCCTGGTACGCCGGCCTGGAACGGGTTGCAGCCAATCCCAACGTGCACTGCAAGCTCAGCGGACTCCTGATGCCGATCTGCGGCTTCGGCTATCACGAGCGGCGGGCTGGGGGTGACGCGCCAAGTCAGGCCGAGGTGGTCGACGCTCTGGCGCCGCACATCTTGCAGGCGATCTCGACGTTCGGTCCTGAACGGTGCATGTTCGCCAGCAACTTTCCGATGGACAAGGTCTCGATCTCGTACGAGCAACTGTTCGACGTGTTCTTCGAGATCGCAGGGAGCGCCGGGCTTTCCCCGGAACAGGAAGCAGCGCTCTTCGCCGACAACGCAGCCGCGTTCTACCGACTGGTCGACACCGAGGCTCGGTCCGATGACGGGACCGGTCCGGCGTCCTCGTCCTTCTGAGCCTGAGCCTGAGCCTGAGCCTGAGCCTGATCCTGAGCCTGAGCGGGTTCAGCCAGCTTTGATCTCGTCCATCACGCCGCGGTAGGCGTTGATGTCACCCTGGCCGGGCGCATAGAACGAGATGCGGTCGACGATGTCGCCGTAGCGGTGGATCAGGCCCGGAGCGATCTCGTGCGGCTCGCCGACGACGGCGAACGCATTGAGGATCTCGTCGTCGATCAGGTCACCCATGCCGACCCAGTCACCCTGCTTGGACAGCGTGTTGAGGCGCGGTTGGAGGTCGGTCCAGCCGTGGTGTTCGAACACGACGGCGTAGGCGGGGGTCGAGCCGTAGAACGCAATCTGCTGTTTCGTTGCCGCCATGGCGGTTTCGAACTCTTGCTCGGTCTGCCCCGACACGACGAAGAACGGGCCGGAGATCATGAAATCGTCCATCGACTTGCCGGCCCGCTCGCGCCCCTCGGCCAGTTTCGGGACGGTGACGTCTCGGAGGTACTGCTCGGTGGTGAAGCCGTGGGCGATGAAACCGTCACAGACTTCCCCGGCGGTACGGGTCATCAGCTCACCGACACCGGCCAGCCAGATGTTGGGGACACCGTGGTCGGCCAGATCGGCCTTGTCGGGGGTGAAGAACGGCGTCATCAGGGTGTGGGTGTAGAACTCGCCCTTGAATCGCAGCGGCTCGCCGGTCAGCCAGGTGTCCCAGATGGCGCGGATGGCGGAGATCATTTCCTTGGCCCGAGCGGCCGGCTTGCTCCACTCCATCGAGAAGCGCTTGGTGATGTGGGGCTTGATCTGAGTACCGAGACCGAGGTTGAAGCGGCCGTCACTCATCGCCTGGAGATCCCAGCCAAGGTTGGCGAGCAGCATCGGGTTTCGGGCGAAGGCAACGGCGATCGATGTTCCGAGTTCGAGTTTCTCGGTGTGTTCGGCGGCGAGCACCAGGGGCAGGAACGGGTCGTGGCTCGTCTCGGCCGTCCAGATGCCGTCGTACCCGGCGGCTTCCTGTGCCTTTGCGTTGGCGACGATCTTGTCGATGTTCGAGCCGAGCCCGAGGCCTCCGTCTACTTTCATGCGATGGTGTCTAGCACCGGTGGCCCGATGACGCAGAACCCCGGCGGCGGGCGTTGCAGCCCGCTGGCGACGCCATCATCCGGAGCAACGGTCCCCACCGACAGCGCAGCGGCCACGCCTGCTGCAGCAAGGGTCACGCCGACGCCGGCCGGGACGATCGGGAGGCCCTTCCCGCTGGAAATGGGAGGCTCGGGCACTGGCGACTCGTCGATGAGGAGGTGGAGCACCATTCCCGTCACGCCGAGTGCCACCCCGATCCACCAGATGCCCAGGTAGGAGTCGGTGGCGTCGAGCAGCTCGCCACCGAGAAAGGCGCCGGTGAACGATCCGATCTGATGTGACAGGAACACGATGCCGAACAGTGCACCGGCATGGGTCGGACCGAACTGTTGGGTGACGATCGCCGAGGTCATCGGCACGGTCGCTAGCCACAACAACCCCATCGCGATGCCGAAGGTGATGGTCGAGGCGGCACTCAGCGGCACGAGCAGGTAGGCAGCGATGACCACGGCTCGCAGGCCGTAGATCCAGGCGAGCACCGTGGTGAACCGTATTCGTTGACCGAGCACGCCGACGATCAGTGAGCCGGCGATGTTGAACAAGCCGATCAGCGCCAGTCCCGTCGAGGCGGTGGCGCTGCTGAGTCCGCCGTCTTGGGCATAGCCGGGCAGGAAGATCCCGATCGAGGTGACGTGGAAGCCGCAGACGAAGAAGGCACCGTTGAGCAGCAGGTACGAGCGGCTGTGGCTCGCCCGCCGAAGTTCGTCGCGCAGCGTGCGGGCCGACCCGGCACCGTGGTGGCCCACGATCGGGGGCGCGTCAGTGTGGCTGCTGTCGTTGTTGGTGCTCTCCGGGGTGTTCACCGCAACGCTGGCGATGAAGGGCGAAACGAGGACGATCAGCCCGGCAACCACGGCGAGCAGGACCAGCGTGTCGGACCAGTCGGTGCGGTTGAGGTGCCACTGGGTGACGGGCACGAGCACGAACTGTCCGAGTGAACCGACCGCCGAGACGATGCCGAGGTTGAGGCTGCGCCTCTCGGGTGGTGAGATCTTGCCGACGGTCGACAAGACCACGGCGAAGCTGGCAGCTCCGATCGCAACACCGGTGACGAAGCCACCAGACAGCAGCACTGCGGTCGGTGAACTGGCCTGCGACAGTAGGAGCAGCGAGAATGCGTAGAGCACACCGCCCACAGCGAGGGTTCGTGTCGGGCCGAATCGGTCGGAGGCAGCACCGGCGAGCGGCTGGGAGAATCCCCACAGGAGGTTCTGGACCGCAACCGCGATGGCGATCGAGCCGGTCTGGGTGTCGAGGCCTTCAGCGATGGGTTCGAGGAGGATGCCGAACGTCGATCGCACACCCAGGCTGATGGAAGTGATCGCACCGCCCGCGATGAGCGCAACCCACAGGGGAAAGCGGCTGCGATGGGTCGCCGCGGGGGCGGTTTCAGGGGCCGATACAGGGGCAGTTCCAGGGGCCGCTACGGAGTCGGTTCTGGGGGCCCCTTCGGGGGCAGCTCCGGAGGCAGTCCCGGGGGCCGCTTCGGGGGCCGATACGGGGTCCGACTCTGTCGTCATGGCCGACGCAGTCGGGGTCGTCGGGTCGATCGTGCCTGCGTGATCGGGTCGAGTTGATCGGCCTGATCCGAGCCGGAGTCCGATGCCTCGAGGGCCTTGCGGTGGCCACCACGGAGCCAGAAGTCGATGCCGAGCCACATGGCGATCGCCGTGAAGATCAGCATGCCGACTGCGCCGGTCGTGTAGGCCGCCGCGCGCCCTTGCTCCTCGTAGATGGTGGCGATCACCACGGCGGTGATGCCGCCGGCGAGCGCCTGGGTTGCGCCGATCAGGCCCTGTGCGCCTGATTGACGTTCCTCGGGTACCGCCATCGCAACAGCCACACCAGAGGCCGAGACGGTGAGGCCATCGGTGAGTGCGTGCCCCATCGTGAACACGAAGATCCACTCGCCCGACGGCAGTTGGCCGTACGCCGCCATGAAGAATGCTCCGGCGATCAGTCCGAGTCCACCGACCTTGAACGGGCCGACCCGCTGGCTGAGGCGACCGCTGAACGGACCGAAGACGACGAGCGGAATCGCGAAGAGGGTGATGCCGAGGTTCGACATCCAGTCGGCGGTGCCGAGGTCTTCGTGCACGACGTCCCAGAGGGCATCGAACGCGCCGATCATCAAGAACAAGCCGCCGCCCATCACGACGGCACCGGCGACAACCCGGGAACCCAGAAGGTCGAAGGCGAGTCGTTGACCGCTGGTGTCGATTGTCTCCTCGACGTGGAACGACTCTGCGATGGCGAGCAATCCCAGGGTGGCTGCGGCGACGACGACGTACGGTGCAGCAAGCCCAAACGGACCGACGAGCACGGCCGACAGGGCCGGACCCATGGCAAAGCCGAAGACGTCGGCGCTGAGCAGTCGTCCCAGGTTCTCGCCGAGGTTCTCCGGGTCGGCGAGGATCACGATGCGGCGGATCGCCGGAATCGCCATGCCGATGCCGAGGCCGGAGATGACCCGTCCGGCCAGCAGCACCCCGAGGCTCTCACCGAATCCGAGCATGAGGATGCCGACGATGTTGAGCAGCACGCCGGCCCTGATCAGGTTGCGGGCATGGCCTCGGTCACCGATCGGTGCGATCAGGGTCTGGGCGAAGAAGGCCACGATGAACCCGAGGCCGATCAGCCAGCCGATGGAGGTCTCGCTGATGCCGTAGGCGTCGCGATAGTCGGCGACGACCGTGAACAGCACGCCATAGCCGGAGGCGAGCAACGCCGACAGTCCGCCAAAGATCCAGGAAGGCGAGATCGGTCGACGATGCTCGGATTGCTGCCGTTGCGCGGACGGATTCACGGCGGCAGACATTCCGGGACTCTAGGCGGGGGTGTCGCGACGACGATATTCGGCAGGCGTGGTAGCTCAGCCGCAGGCGGTAGCCCCGCTGCCGTGTTATGCCTGAGCCTCGGCCTCAGTCTCAGGCTCAGTCTCGGTCTCAGTCTCGGCCTCGGCGTCGGCGAGGGCGGTGGTGGTGCGCAGTTCGAGTTCGGGCAGGAACCAGGCACTCACACAGAACAGGGCGATGACGGGAACCGCCGACCACATGATCATGTTGGTGGCTACGGCAACAGCGTCTTCGACGGCCACTCGCAAGGTCGGTTCGAGGGCCTGGATGTCTTCGGGGGTCGAGAGGAGGTCGTCGACGTCGATCGCCCCCCGCTCGGTGGCGGCGAGTCCGCCGAGTTCGCGATTGATCGTGGAGGTGAGAAGCGCCCCGAGCGCGCCGACACCGATGGTCGAGCCGAGTGATCGGAAGAAGTTGATGGCGGCTGTGCCTGCGCCGAGGTCGACGAGGGTGAGCGAGTTCTGGGTCGCTGTGGTCATCGTCGGATAGATGATGCCCATCGCAAATCCGGCGACGACGAGCCAGGGCATGGCGTCGTAGATCGAACTGTCGACGTCGAAGGTGGTGAAGCCGAAGGTGGTCACCAGGGTGAGCACGGGTGCGGTGAGGATGAGCCAGCGGTAGCGGCCGGTGTCGGAGATGACGCGGCCGGCGAACCAAGATCCCACCGGCACGCACAGTGTGGAGGCGGCGAGGACGAGTCCAGCGGTAGTGGGCGCTTCGCCGAGCGAGACCTGGAAGAACAGGGGGAGGAACGAGAAGCTCGCCATGCCGACGACGCCGTAGGTGAAGTTTCCCCAGGTGAGGATGGCGAAGGTGCGATTGCCGAAGAGTCGCATCGGCAGCACCGGCTCGGATGCTCGTTGTTCCCACCAGATGAACAGCGCAGTGGAAGCGATCGACCAGCCCAGCAGCGAAACGATGAGCGGCGCCCCCCAGCCGTATGCGCCGTCGCCACCGCCGAGTGCCACGCCGATGACGAGGGCAGTCACACCGGAGACGAGGATCGCGGAACCGAGCAGGTCGAGATCGCGAACCCGCGATGGCAGCCGGAAGGTGAGGTTGACGTGGATGATCGCGATGGTGACGAGCCCGAGGGGCACGTTGACGAGGAAGATCCACCGCCAGCTGGCGACATCGACGAACACGCCCCCGATCACCGGCCCGGCAAGGGCTGACGCCGCAAAATTCATCGTGTAATAGCCCATGTACCGCCCGCGTTCGCGGGGCGAGAAGATGTCGCCGATCACGATGAACCCCATCGCCATCAGCCCGCCGCCACCGATGCCTTGCAGCCCTCGTGAAACCACGAGCTGCCACATGGTCTGGCTGACCGCCGCCATCACCGAGGTGACGATGAAGATCGCGAGTGCCGCTTCGGTGAGGGCACGACGCCCGTAGATGTCGGACAGCTTGCCGTACAGCGGTGTGGCTGCGACCGAGCCGAGCAGGTAGGCGGTGAGCACCCACGGCAGCTGGTCGATCCCACCGAGTTCGCCTGCGATCGTGGGCAGCGCAGTCGAGACCGCCGTGCTGTCGAGCGACGACAGGAAGGTTGCCGTCATCATCCCGCCGAAGATCAGGAGAGTCTGACGCCGGTCGGGCAGGTTCGTCGGGGTAGCGGTCTCGGTGATCGGGCGAGGCTACGCGGGGTTGGTGTCGAGTACCGCTTCCGTGGCGAGGCTCAACCGCCCGCCATCGCGTCGAACTCATGGCGGGGCCAGCATCCATTCGCCGCTGGCGCCCCGAGCAACCGTCCATTGCTTGTCGTGGATCAGATGATGATGGTGAGCGCAGACGAGGACGAGGTTGTCGATGTCGGTCGGGCCACCGTTGCGAACCCAGCGAACGTGGTGGGCCTCGCACCTGGCAGCGTCGGCACCACAGCCGACGCAGCCACCGTCTCGGGCGATGAGGGCACGCCATTGGGCGTCGGTGGCGAGTCGAACACGTGTCCCCAGCCACAGGGGCTCGCCGTCCTGGCTGAACACGAGCCCGTGGAGATCGGAGATGCAGGCCAGGCGTGCGACCTGGGCGTTGGCCAGGGGACCCACGCGAGGGATGTGCCCTGATCCGTCGGCGTGGGCGACGACGACCATCTGGTTGCGCACCGCCGGTGGCCCGGCATGGGGCCGCTGCCGGCCGACGATCAGTGCCGCAAGGGCATCGGCTCGACGCTGTTGGGGCGTACGAACCTGTGCGGCGCCATCTCGTCCTCCGTCGGAGCGGAACAACCGGTCGGTCTCGGCGTCGATCGCCGATGCGATCTGGGCGAATGTGACGTCATCGAACTCGGCGTGGAGCACACCCATGTCGTCGTGCACCAAGACGGCGCGTCGAGACGCTCGTTGGCGTTCGAGTCGGGCGGCGAGGTTGTGATCGTCGGCATGGCGGCGCACGAAGTCGGTGACGTGGCGCCGCATCGCATCGGCCGGTTTCGCTTCGGCGATGCGGAGGAGTGTGCTGTCGGCGACGGCGTCGACCGAAGTGCGTTCTGCTGCCTTGGCGAGCACATCGACATGTGCGCCGCGGATCGCCCCCGACTCGAGCGCAGTGTTCACCTCGGGCAGGGCTTCGAGGAGCTCGCCACGGGCGACAGCTTGGTCGGCTTCCTGTTGGGTGCAGCGGGTTGCCCCACGCACCGCAGATGTGTCACCCAACCGAGCCGCGCATTTCGCGACGAAGGCGTCGAGTGCACCCTGATGTTGGGCTGCATCGGCAAGCCATGCCCGGATTCGACGTTCGGGAGCCTGCGTGATGTCGATCGATGCCAGCGATGCAGACCAGTCCGTGAACACGGCAGCCTCCCGATTGCAGGAAGGACGAATTCCGGACCAGGACGTGTGTGGCGCCGGCCCTGGTGAGCGGCGACCATGTCATCCTAGCACGGTCACTGCCAAAAGCGAACATATGTTCGTCAAGATTTCAATTGATGACAGCCTGCAACTCCCGCACGGTGACCGGGATGGTGGTCGTCTCGCGGTGAATGGTCCACCAGTGCTCGACGGGCTGCAGGTTGGTCTGGCGAAACAGGTCCCAGGTGGTCACGGCGATGATGTCGGCGCGCAGTGGCGCCAAATCTGGTTGGTCTCCGTTGGCAAGGAAGGTGTAGCTGCAGTCGCTGGTCCTGTCGGCACCGACGGCGGGCGACCACACGAGTGTCATGTCGCTGTCCCGGTCACACCTGACCGTGTCGCCAGTGGGCATGGTGAACACCACGTCGCGCAGCTCGGGCCGAACCGTTGCCCATACCGGGCCGGCTGCCGCCGACAGCGACGGGTAGTCGAGTCGGCCCGTCACAGCCAGCCACGTCGGGATGCCGACGATCTGAACGGTCGTCGGGTTGGTGACCGGCGCTGGGTCTTCGAACGCCATCGACCGGTAGGCGAACAACGCAACCTCGTCGGTCGACACCGCCGGACCGGTGATGGCGGCGGGGTCATGGATGACCAATGTCGGGTAGCCCGGCAGCATCGCGTCATCGACGGAACAGCGCAGTTCGTAGAGTTCGCCGGGGCGTGGCTCGACCGAGTACGGGCTGGCCTCGGCGAACGAGCTCCCGTGCACCTCCCAGTATTCGCAGCGAACGACCCGACCCGGCCCGGGGCCAGGACCACTGGTCCGGCGGCGATCGAGCACATGGCCGGCGGTGACGTAGAAACCGTCGTCGGTTTTGCCGGTCCCGCCCTCCTCGTTCATCGGGTCGCCGATGCCCGAATCGATGAGCACCTGTGCTTCGGCCGGCACCGTGAGGGCGACCAACGCCACGGCGGCTAGAACGCAGAGGCGCATTGGTCGGCCGTGTCGTGCCGTGCGATCAGGAGTGTACGGATGACCCGCCAGCCGTCGGGAGTCAGCTCCACTAGGTGCTGTAACCAGCCGAGCCGCAGTTCGTCATCGAGGATTTCGCCCGTCTCGCCGTCGACGAGGAGGGTGTCGTCGAACACGCAGAGGTTGACGATGGCGAGGCCGTTGTCGACGCCGACGAGTTCGGCCCTGGTCACGAGTGGGTGGGGCTCGCCGCGATAGCGGTTGACTTCACCGGCATCGCGCTTCCGTGCGGCGGTGGCTCGTAGCCCTTCGAGTCGAGTTCCCGCTGCGACCAGTTCCCACAGATCGTGATCGGGGTCGGGAGGATCCATACCGGCAACGAGTGCGTGCCAGTAGAGGTCGATCACCGCACGGATCTGTTCGGCATCGCTCGGCGAGACAACGTTCGTCGACTCGATGCCAGGTGCCTCGTTGGTGGTGGCTTCGTTGCCTAGAGGCTCGTCATCGGTCGACCCGGTCACATCCCTCGACGAGCCGGTCTCGGTCACCGCAGCGGTGGTGGCGGATGGATCCGTGAGTGTTACCGACGCATTGGTCGTCGCGGTCGAGTCCAGTACCGCCGTCGGGGCGGGGGAGGCCGCTGCGTTGGCGAGACTGACCACGGCGACGTCGGAGCCGCTGCTGCAACCCGGGGCCGACAGAGCTACTGCCAGAAGGCCGGGGGCTGCGGAACGCATCACAGTGGCTGAAAGTATATGAAAGGGTGTTGAGTTGCAACTAAGAGATGCAACTGTGACATGCTCCAGAGGGAGGTCAGCGGGGCGTCCAGGTCCCTCCGGCTTCGTCGATCGCCTCGGTGAGCTCGGCCAGCTCCGTCAGCGCAGCGTCGAGGGCGTCACCCAGAGGCACGAACTCCGCTGCGGCCCGGGCTGCTGCGGCACGCTGGGTCTGCGTCGGCGCACCCGTCCGGTACAGGTGAAAGTGCCCGGCCCGATCGGCGAGGCCCTTCACCGACTGACTCGGTGGCTCGTGCAGGTCGGCCAGCACCGGGTCGCCGGTGAGCTGCGCAGCGACGCCCTCGACCGACCGGTGACAGGCGTTGAGACGACCGACGAGTTCGGGCGAGGCTCCGGGTGCCGCCGCCAGCGCCACTCGCAGATGGGTGAGCCGGTCGCGCGCTGTGGTGATGGTCTTCGCAGCCCCGGCGATGCGGCGACGCAGGTCGTCGATCTCAGCCCCGAACGCCGTGCCGTCGTCGCCGTCGGCCTGCGTCGCCACGTCGACGACATCGACCGACTCGGGGCCGGCGAGCGACTCGGCCGTGCCGTCGGCCAGCAGGCGCACGAGCTCCACCGTGTAGGTGCCGGCGGCACACAGCGGCCCCACGGGATCGTCGACCCAGGGTTCGACGAACTCGGGTTTGGTCAGGTTGACCGGGTCATGGGCGGGACGGCGCAGGTCCCACGCCACCCGGTGCAGACCGGCCGTGTGGGGGGCGTCGAGGCGCCGCACCACCGCACCGTCGGCATCGCGCACCACGAGCTGCACGACCGGGGTGGTCTCCAACCGTTCCTCGGTCAGGGTGGCGAAACCGGGGAACGGCACGTCGCCCTCGGTGTCGTTCTCGGCGGCGAGCCGAGCGGATCGGGCCGTCTCGATCGCTGCCGACAGGTGGTAGGTCACGACGGCGCCGAACGGTGGGTTGTCGGTGCGGAACGCGGTCGATCCGAGGGTTGGTTGCCCTTCGGCCTGCATCCGCTGGTGGGGCACGTACCGCCAGGCCCGGCGGATCGGGAACATCGTGGCCGGTGCGGCCAGCGCCTCGGTCGACATGCCCCGCAGCGGCGAGTAGTCGTCGAGGACGTAGAACCCTCGCCCGAACGTGGCGGCCACGAGGTCGTCGTCGCGGCGCTGGATGGCCAGATCGCGCACGGCGATGGTCGGCATGGAGGGCGAGTCGCCCTGGCCCATGCGGTGCCAGTGGTCGCCGCCGTCGAGCGAGACGTACAGCCCGTTCTCGGCGCCGACAAAGAGCAGCGCGGGGTCGATGTGGTCCTGCTCGATCTGCCACACGATCACGCCGTCGGGCAGATCACCGCGGATCGAGCGCCACGTCTGCCCCCCGTCGACCGTTTCGAACAGGTACGGCGTGTAGTCGCCGTTCTTGTGATCGTCGGCCGCCACGAAGCAGGCACCGGACCGGTGCAGGCACGCTTCGATATCGTTGACGAACGCCCGTTCCGCCAGGCCGGGCAGCTCGCCACACACCGCCCACGTTTCGCCGCCGTCGGGGGAGTGCTGCACCAGCCCGTCGTCGGTACCGACCCAGAGTTCGCCGTCGGCCACGGGCGACTCCGACACGTCGGTGATGGTCGAATAGAACGACATGGCCATGTGGTCGTAGAGGTCGTCGACCGACCATACCCGGTCGCCGGTGGGCAGCTCGAGGCGCGACAGATCACGGGTCAGGTCGCCGGAGATCGCCGTCCACGAGTCGCCCCGGTCGTCGGAGCGCCACACCCGCTGGGAGGCGGTGTAGATGCGGCCCACGATGTGGGGTGAGCACAGGATCGGTGTGTCCCAGTTGAACCGCTCGGGCGGATCGCCGGTCTCGCCGATCGGCTGAATGTCGGTCAGTTCCATCGTGCGGCGGTCGTGGCGCATGATGTTGCCGACCTGCCACTCGAGGTACGAGATGTCAGCATCGTTGGGGTCGAACGCAGTGCGGTATCCGTCGGCCCCGAGCGGCACCCACCAGTCTTGGTTGCGGACCCCGTCGACGTGCATAGTCCGTGTGGGCCCGGCGAGCGTGCCGAGGTCTTGGGCTCCGCCGAGGATGGTGGTGAACGGCACGCTGTCGTCGACCGCGACTCGGTAGAACTGCGAGATCGGCAGGTTCGACACGTGCCGGAACGTGACACAGTCGTCGAACGTTTCGTAGAGACCGGCGTCGCATCCGACTAGCAGGTGGAGTGGATTGGCCGGATCGATCCAGACGACGTGGTTGTCGGCGTGCTTGTTCCTGCCCGTCTCCGCCGGTTTGAACGTTGCGCCGGCGTCGGTGGTGACGTGGAGGAACACGTCGACCTGATACACCTTCGCCGGGTCGACGGGGGAGGCAAAGATCTCCTGGTAGTAGTGCGGGCCGGTGCCACCCGAGATGTAGCCGCAGCGGCGCTCCCAGGTGCGGCCCCGGTCGGTGGAACGGTAGAAGCCGCGGTTCTTGGGTTTGGCCGCGTCGTCCTCGGGTGCCTCGATCGTGGCGTAGACGAGCGACGGGTCGGCCGGGGTGACAGCGAGACCGATCTTGCCGAGGTGGTGGTGCGCTGCGGGCAGGCCGACGGTGGCCTGGGTCCAGGTACGGCCGCCGTCGGTCGACGTGTGGATGCCGGAACCGGGGCCGCCGCCCATGAACGACTGGACGGTGCGACGGCGCTGATAGGTGGCGGCGACGAGCGTGTCGGGATCGTCGGGTGCCAGCGTGACCGATGTGACACCGGTGTCGGCATCGGTCTCGAGCGTCTGGTCCCAGGTGGCGCCGCCGTCGCGCGACGTGAACAGGCCGCGTTCGCCTCCCGCCGACCAGAGCGGCCCTTCGGCGGCGACGTGCACCACGTTGCTGTCACGCGGGTCGATCACGATCGCGGCGATGTGTTCGCTTGCCGCAAGGCCCATGTGATCCCAGGTGGCGCCGCCGTCGAGGCTGCGGTAAACGCCGTCACCCCAGGCGACATGGCGACCGCCGACTGCTTCGCCAGTGCCGACCCACACCGTCTGCGGGTTGGACGGATCAAGGGTGATGCAGCCGATCGAATAGCTGGGCTGGTGTTCGAAGATCGCCGTCCACGTGATGCCGGCGTTCGTCGTCTTCCAGACCCCGCCCGAGCCGACGGCCACGTACCAGGTGGTCTTATTCGGGTGGATGGCGAGGTCGGCGATGCGGCCACCCATCAGGGCCGGCCCGATCGAGCGGAGGGGGAGTGCAGGGAGGGACGCGTCGGTCATGGGGGGACCGTAGTCAATGTGTCTTGGCGCTCCTGTGCGGCTATCGCGTTCTTGGCGCCTTCGGTATCGGTTCGCTCGGGCAAAGCGATCAGTTGTAAAGCTTCAGGTCCCCTACTGGGCTTCGGGCCGGAACAGTTGTGTCGGGAGGTGAGAGGGCGGATCGACGTGGTTTTGTCACGGCGTACTCGTGCCGAGTAGGACAAGAACCGGAGGTTTGGCCATGAGTGGCCCGCAGACAGCACAGATCTACGACTGGTGCCCGAAGGGGCGATGGTTGCATCTCGTCGATGCAGAGAATCTGTGCGGGACCGGAGCCCCGACGGCCGCAGACATGCTGTGGGTCCGTCGGCGTTACTTCGAGGTGATGCGACCCGGGCCATACGACCACACGATCGTGGCGTCCAGTCACCATGCGGGTCTCGTCACCGGCGCCGGCTGGCCCGGTGCCCGTCTCGTGCTCGGCTCCGGTGTCGACGGCGCCGACCGTGCACTGCTCGGCGCCATTCGAACGGCGCAAGAGATGGTGCAGCGGTTCGCCGGAATCGTGATCGCCTCTGGCGACCACATCTTCGCCGACCTTGCGATCGATCTGGCCGAGGCGGGCGGCACCGTCGTCGTGACCTGCGGCAAAGGTCGTCTCAGCCGCCAGCTCGCCGAACATGCAGCTGCGGTGCTCCCGTTGTTCGACGACACCGTGCTCGCCGCCTGACCCCACCTCATCCAAGACACGGCACCGCTCCGTAGCCTTGCTGTGTTGTCCATGACGGCCGCCGTGCCGCGAGGAGGGTGAACGTATGCCGATCGATCTGCGTGATCGTGTCGTCGCCGCCACGACTGGCCTGTTCTCCCACGGGCCACAGCCGCTCGAGCACACACTCGACCATCTCGGTGATCCCGGTCTGCTCGGACCGTCGTCGACATCGTGGGAGGTCATCGGCGACGCGACCGCCTTCGTCGGCGGCATCCGGGCATTGCTGATGCAAACCGCTCACCCCGAAGTGGTCGCCGGGGTCGATCAGCACTCGACCTATCGGATCGATCCGCTTGGTCGTCTGACACGAACGTCGGTCTATGTCACCGAAACCACCTATGGCGCACGTCCCGAGGTCGACGCTGCGGTGGCGACCGTTCGCCGTGCGCACGGACCGGTGCGGGGCCGTTCGGAACGTGATCGTGCCTATTCAGCAGCGACGCCCGGCCTCGCCGCGTGGGTTCACAACGTGCTGACCGACTCGTTCCTCGCTGCGTTCCAGGCGTACGGGCCCCGTCCCCTCGCCGACGAGGAGGCCGACCGGTTCGTCGAAGAGCAGTCACGTATCGGGCAGTTGCTCGGCGCCGATCCACTGCCGACCACCGCGCAGGCGCTGCGGGAGTGGATCGTCGAACACCCCGACCTCGACCGAACCGAGGGCCAGCGTCGCTCGCTCGATTTTCTCCGCAACCCACCGCTGAGCCTGCCGGTCAAGCTCGGGTACCGACTGCTGGCCGACGCCGCTGTCGCCACCATCCCGACGAGGATCGCCTACCTGTCGGATCTGCAACCGCCCTGTCAGGCCGAGCGGGTTGGCCGACAGGCGGTTGGTGCGCTGCGATGGGCGTTGGGTTCCTCTCCGTCGTGGCATTTGGCGCTCGTCAGAGCCGGAGCCGACATTCCCCGTGGACGGTTCCGGCAGCCACTCTCACCCGAGGCGAAAGCGGTGCTGAACGGCCGAGCGGCACAGCAGAACGATGCCGCCGCATACGAGGAGACAACATGATCGCCCGTCGTGGTGAGGCCGAAGTGGAAGCAGCGGGCGGTCGTGGGGCGATCGCTGTGAACGGCAAGCCGGTGGAGTCGGTGTGGGACTTCCCCCGACCGCCGCACGTGGAGCGAGTCGACTGGCGGATCCGGGTCGTGCACGGGGGTGAGGTTGTGGTCGATGCCCCGACGGCCGTGCGAGTGCTGGAAACGAGTCAGGCGCCCGCCTACTACATCGCCGAGGACTACGTCCGAACCGCGTACCTGCGCACCTCGCTTCGACGGACACACTGCGAATGGAAGGGTCCGGCCTCCTACGCCGACGTGGTCGTCGGGGACCGGGCTGCGGCCGATGCCTGTTGGACCTATCCGGACCCGACCCCCCGCTTCGCCGACATTGCGGGCCACTGGGGGTTCTACGCCCAGGCGGTGGACGAATGTTGGGTCGACGACGAGCGGGTCGATCCGAACGAAGGCGACTTCTATGGCGGTTGGATCACGGCCAACGTGACCGGGCCGTTCAAGGGTGCTGCCGGGACCATGTTCTGGTGACCAGGCTGGTTCGAAGACCCACCCCAATTCGTCGACTTCGAAGACCCACCTGAATCCGCTGGCTGCGCCGACCGAGCACCTCCGACGTGGCACGATGAGCACAGGAGGGTTCACGATGAGTGACACCGACGAGCGACTAGAGGGCTTGGAATCTCGGATCGCTGCGATCGAGGCGGCCATCGAGGAACTGCGCGAGCAACGGGCCGCAGCCTCACCGCCACAGCCTGTCGCCACCCAACCGCCTCCTCCCACCGGATCTCCGATCGTCGTCGACCATCCGCCGGCCCCCACCCGCGCAGCCCTCAGGATTGATTCCGAGGTCCTGTTGAAGTGGGGTGGCGTGGGGCTGGTGGTGCTTGCCGTCGGGTTCGGCGTCAGCACCGCGATCCAGCGGGGCTGGATCGGACCCCTGCTGCAGCTCGCCGGTGGGTTGGTCCTGGCATTCGGCCTGATCGGGCTGGGCATTCGGCTCGAGTCGACTCGGCGGGCATGGACACACGCTCTGTGCTCGGGTGGGGTTGCGTCCCTGTTCGTGATCTTCGCGTCGGACCTGTTCCTCGATCAGGCCAACACCGATGTTGCCTTCACCCTCACCTTCGTGTCCGGTCTCGTCGGTGTCGGGGTCGCCCGGTTGGTTCGGTCGGAGTGGGTGGGCATCGTCACGCTGCTCGCCGGCGTGATCGGGTGGCTCGTGATCGGCGAGGGGCAACCGCCGTTCATGGACTCGGGCGCCGCCTTTGTCGCTGCGCTCGTGGTGCTCACGGCGGTCGCGATCGAGCGGCAGTGGTTCGGTCTGCGGGCGGTCACGGGTCTGGTCGGGCTCATCGGTGGCCTGGCCCTCGCCATGGCAGCCGACACCGACGTCGAGTACACCGCAGCCATGGTGGCGGCCGGTCTCGTGGCCGTGATCCTTCTCGTCGTGCCCAGCTTGGGTGACGAGATGCCGCCGTGGCGCCAGATCGAGTTCCGAGTGCCGACCCTCCTCGCTCCGTGGGCGTGGCTCGTCATCGCCTCGTCGTTCATCGACGATTTCGACACCGAGGCGGGCCTCGTCGCCTTCGCCGTTGCCGCTGTCGTCGTCGGGTTTGTCGCCGCGTTCCGCGACCGGCTCCTGGCGATTCACCTTGCTGCACTCGTGGTGGGTGCCAGCGTGACCGTCACGATCGGTGTCGGGGCGACGCTGTCGACCGAGGTCGCCTGGGTCGCTGTTGCCGTCCAGGGGGTCGGTCTTCTGGTGTTGCGCCGGATCATGCCAGGCGGCTGGCTGCTCGCTGTGAACGCCGGGGCATTGCTCGTTGCGGCAGCGATCAGCGTCTTCGTCAGTGCCGAGTATGCATGGCGAAACGATGCGCCCATCGGCGACGATCTGGCCAACCTCGCCGTCATCATCGCCCTCGGTGTCGCCGGCTGGATCGCAGGCCGTCTCGAAGTTCGAGCCGTCGCCGGCTTCGTCGTGCTGGGGCTGTCACTGCTGTGGCTCGGCTCCGTGCTCGTCCACCTCCCCCAGGGGCAAGCGATCGTGTCGCTGTCGTGGGCCGTCGTCGGGGTGGCGATCCTCGTCGCCGGCGCGGTGCGAAAGATCCCGCAACTCGGCAATGTCGGGCTCGGCGTCCTCGCCCTCACCGTCGGCAAACTGCTCCTCGTTGATATGGCCGAAGTCGATGCGCTGTGGCGGGCCGGTCTGTTCCTCGCCGTGGGTCTCTCGCTGCTGCGACTCGGGTTCCTGCTGCCGCGCTGGACCGATGCCACCGCTGCGACGACGACCGAGCCCTAGCCTCGGCCTGGCTCGACGATCACCTGACCGGATAGCGGGTTCTCGGTTCGTCGACGATCGCCTGGTACACGACGCTGCGGAAGTCACGGTCGGGACTGGTCATACCGGTCATGTATTGACTCATGAACACAGCCACCAGTTCCTCGGCAGGGTCGACCCAGAAATACGTCTTCGCAGCACCGGCCCAACCGAACTCACCGACCGAACCAGGACCTTTGAACTGGCCGACATCGACCATCACTCGGCTGCCGAGACCGAAGCCCATCCCGGGGACCGGGAGACCGAGCAACTTGTAGGGCAGGAGCTCGGCCGGGGTGTGGTTGGTGTGCATCAGTTCGAGCGTCTTGCGGCCCAGGATCTGTTCGCCGTCGAGTGAGCCGCCGTTGCACAGCATCTGAGCAAAGCGGTGATAGTCGCCGATCGTCGAGAACAAGCCGAGCCCACCCCGCTGGAACACGTCGGGCTGATCGGTCGGGTACGTGCCGGACACATCGCGGCGCTGGTTGTCGCCGTTCATCCCCGCCGCGATCAGGTCGGCGGTGGTGTGGCCGGCACCGATCAGATCGGGCAGGCCGTACATCGCAGCGAGCCGGTCGAGTGAGCCGTCGGCGACGCCGAACCCGGTGTTGACCATGCCGAGCGGACCGAACATCCGCTCGTGGAGAAACTCGCCGAGCGACTGACCGGAGAGCACCTCGATCAGGCGACCGGCTACGTCGATCCCGACCGAGTAGTGCCACGTCTCGCCCGGATGGAACGCAAGTGGAAGTGATGCGATGGCATCGACGCACTCCTCCAGGGTCCGGGTTGCATCGTTCATGATCCGTGCGTCGCGGTAGAGCTCTCCGACCGGGTTGTCGAGCATGAAGTCGTAGGTGAGGCCGGACGTGTGCATCAACAGATCCCGGATCTCGACCGGACGGGTCGGCGCCACGAGGGTCCCGTCGGCGTGCAACACCTGCTGGTTCGCAAAGGCCGGCAGATACATGGCCACCGGGTGCTCCAGCTGGAACCGGCCTTCCTCGTGGAGCAGCATCAGCGCGGTCGACACGATCGGCTTCGTCATCGAATAGATGCGAACGATCGTGTCCGAGGTCATCGGTAGCCCGGCTTCTCGGTCACGCATGCCCAACTGTGCGGTGTGAACGACCTCGCCGCGGCGGGCGATCAGCGTGGCGAGACCTGCCACCTCGCCGCTGTCGATGTGTCGTTGCATCGCTGTCACGACCCGCTCCAGCCGCGCCGAACTCATTCCCACATCTTCCGGTGTCACCGTCTCGGTCACTGCAACCTCCCTCGTGCGTCGCGGACAGTAGGCGCGTCACCGGACCGGGGCGAACGCAAAGGCCAGAGGCAGTGTCGGGCCCGAGTTGCTCGGCCGTACCATCGTCCCATGCCGTCGGACCACTTCTTCACGACCATGAACCGCATGCACCGGATCGTGCGGGGGATCACGTTCGGGAAGGTCGGATGGACTGCTGCCAACATGCCGGTTCTCGAGTTGACCACGACCGGTCGCACGTCGGGCGAGCCCCGCACCGTGCTGCTCACTGCGCCGATCACGATGGGTGAGTCGCTCGTGGTCATCGCCAGCAAGGGCGGTCACCCGACCCACCCGGCCTGGTACCTGAACCTTGTTCGCGACCCGAACGTTCTCGTGACGACACAGGGCGGTACCCGTCGGATGTTGGCTCGCGTGGCCGATGATGCCGAACGGGCGCGGCTGTGGCCGAAGGTCGTTGCAGCAGCGCGCAACTACGCCACCTATCAGGAGAAGACCGACCGACAGATCCCGATCGTCGTTCTCGAACCGGCCTAGCGACGGCCGGTCCGGATCACACTCGTTCGAGGATCGTGACGTTCGCCATCCCACCGCGCTCGCACATCGTCTGCAGCCCATACCGCCCCCCGGTCCGGTGGAGTTCGTGGACGAGTGTCGTCATCAATCGAGCGCCGGTCGCACCGAGTGGGTGTCCGAGGGCGATCGCGCCACCGTTCACGTTGGTGCGCTCGAGATCGAAGCCGGTGGCGCGCTCCCAGGCGAGCACCACCGACGCGAACGCCTCGTTGTTCTCGACCAGATCGATGTCGTCGGGGGTGAGGCCGGTGCGCTCCAGCGCCCGCAGGGTGGCCGGGATCAGCGCCGACAGCATCTCGGTCGGATCGGCGGCGGTGACACTCATGTGATGGAACCGGGCCAACAGTTCCAGGTCGTGCCGTTCGACGGCGTCTTCGCTGGCGACGAGCACCATCGACGCAGCGTCGGCGATGCTGCACGACACAGCAGCGGTGAGTCGGCCCCCCTCCCGCAGCGCCGGGAGGGCGCGAACCCGGGTCTCGTCGGGTTCACGGGGACACTCGTCGTGACGGATCCCGTCGATCTCTACAATCTCGGTGTCGAATCGGTGTTCGTCGCGGGCCAGTAACGCCCGACGGTGCGACTCGAGTGCGAAGTCGTCCATGGCATCGCGATCGATGTCCCACCGCTCGGCGATCATTTCGGCGCCGGAGAACTGGTCGAACCGCTCCTCGCCGTACCGGTCGACCCAGCCTGGAGAGGTGGTGAACGGGTCATAGTCGGGGTCTCCGTCGAACACGAACGCCGACATCATCGGCACCTGGGACATCGACTGATATACCTCCGGCGGCGATGAGGTCGGCCTGCCCCGAGATCACGGCCTGGGCCCCGAAGTGGATCGCCTGCTGCGACGAACCGCAGCGGCGGTCGATCGTGACACCGGGAACGTGTTCGGGAAATCCGGCGACCAACCACGCCGTCCGGGCAAGGCACCCACCCTGCGGACCGACGGAGTCGACGTTGCCGATCATCACGTCGTCGACCTCAGCAGGGTCGACCCCGGTGCGTTCGACGAGAGCTTGCATCACCCGGGCGCCGAGGTCGGCTGGGTGGAGGTGGGCGAGACCGCCGTGACGTCGGCCGACCGCCGAGCGGACGGCGCCGACGAGATACGCAGGTGGAAGTGCGCGTCGTGCCATGACGCGATCACAGGAACTTCGCCGCCGTATTTCGATTGACGTACTGGCAGGTCGTGCCGACCTGTTTCGCCAGTCGTGCAACCGATCGGCGACGACCCGACACGTCTCGCTACGATTCCTCGATGATCGAGGCCGAGATCCTGCTCACCACCGCCGACGGGACGATGTCGGCGTTCACCACCCAACCCGACGAGGGCGGCCCGTTCCCAGCGGTCTTCTTCTACATGGACGCCCCCGGGAAACGGGAAGAACTCCACGACATGGCCCGCCGAATCGCGACCACCGGCTACCACGTGGTGCTGCCGAACCTCTACTACCGCACGACACCCGACTTCGTGCTCGATTTCGAGGGCGACTCGAACCGCGACGAGATGTACGAACTCATGTACGGACTCAGCAACCGGATGGTGATCGACGACACGGCGGCACTGTTCGCCCATATCGATGCGCACCCCGACGTGGTGTCCGACGGACCGGTCGGTTGCCTCGGCTACTGCATGAGCGGTCCGTTCGCACTGTCGGTTGCTGCTGCCTATCCCGGTCGCATTCGGGCGGCGGCATCGCTCTACGGCGTGCGCCTTGCTGTCGATGCCGACGATTCGCCCCACCGAGCATTCGGTGCCATCACCGGCGAGATCTACATCGCCTGCGCGGAAACCGACTCGTACGCGCCACCCGAGATGGTCGCCGAGGTCGAGGCCGCCATCGTCAGTTCGGGGGTGAACGGTCGGGTCGAGTGGTATCCGGGTACCCATCACGGGTTTGCCTTTCCCACTCGCGGCTCGGTCTTCGACAAGGCCGCGGCTGAAACACACTGGGCACGGCTCCACGCGCTGTTCGATCGCAACCTGCGCAACTGATGGGAACCGGGCCGTTGGTGAATCGTTTCAATATTGAAATAAACGGACCGTCCGGTAGGTTGATGAACGCATGACCACCGACACCGCGTCCCCCGTCCTCCAGACCTTTCCGCTGGGGGCTCAGTGGCCGACGATCGACCCGTTCCTGTTCGTCGCCCACCACGACGATCAGTACCCGGCCGGTGAGGCCGACCTCGGTCCCGATCCAGCCGAGCTGCAGGGCCGCACCATCGGGAGTGACTTCTCGCAGCGCGACGGCTGGTCGATGTATCACGGCAGCCGGGTACCCGGGTTCCCCCAGCACCCCCACCGCGGGTTCGAGACGATCACCCACGTCCGTCACGGCTACATCGACCATGCCGACTCCATGGGGGCCACGGCACGGTTCGGGCACGGCGACACCCAGTGGATGACCGCCGGCGGCGGGGTGCAGCATTGCGAAATGTTCCCGCTCGTCAACGCTGACGCCGACAATCCGCTCGAGCTCTTCCAGATCTGGCTCAACCTGCCGGCCGTCGACAAGATGGTCGAGCCGTACTTCACGATGCTGTGGAACGAACGAACGCCACGGATCCAGCACGTCGACGACAACGGTGCGGCCACCGAGGTCACCGTCATCGCCGGCTCACTCGGCGACACGAACGCCCCAACACCGCCCCCCAATTCGTGGGCTGCCCGATCGGAGGCCGATGTCGCGGTCTGGCACGTCCGCATCGACGCCGGCGGAACGTGGACGATGCCGAAGGCGAACGGCGCCGACACGATCCGCGTGCTCTACGCGTTCGAGGGTTCGACCCTGCAGATCGGTGACGCCGATCCGATCGCGGCCGGCACCGGTGCGGCGGTCACAGCAGACGTGCCGCTCCTGCTCCAGGCCGGCGATGGCCCGATCGAAGTGATGGTGTTGCAAGGCCGACCGATCGGTGAATCCGTTGCGCAGCACGGACCCTTCGTGATGAACACCCGTGACGAACTCGTGCAGGCATTCGAGGACTATCAGTCCACCCAGTTCGGTGGATGGCCGTGGGACGGTCCCGACCCTGATCACGGTCCCGAGGCGGGACGCTTCGCCATCCACGCCGACGGGCGCCGCGAAGAACCGAGCTGACCGAGAGCGGCGCCGTCAGGGGTCGATGGTCGAGGAGGCGAGGGCGGCAAAGGCTGCTGCAGCAGCAGCGGTGAGCGGACCAGGTTCGAGCGTCCGGTCGTCGATGCGGTTGATCGCCATCACGTCCCGGGTCGACGAGGTGAGGAACGCCTCGGATGTCGTCGTGAGGACCTCGATCGGAAGATCGATCTCCTCGACCTCGGATGTCTCGACAACCAGTCCTCGGGTGACCCCGGCAAGACACCCGCTCGACAGCGGCGGGGTGACGAGACGGCCC
The DNA here is from genome assembly GCA_029979265.1 of Actinomycetota bacterium. Classification (GTDB taxonomy): domain Bacteria; phylum Actinomycetota; class Acidimicrobiia; order Acidimicrobiales; family Aldehydirespiratoraceae; genus UBA11606. Next base: position 191,551 of record JAPOHW010000001.1, read on the forward strand.
TCGTGTTCGACGAAGATGTTGGTACCGGTGCCCTCACAGAGGTTGCCGACCGTGTTGGGGAAGATCGCCTCGGACGCGCCGACAGCACGAGCTTGCGCAAGGGCGATCACGTTTTCGGCATAGCTCGTCGATTTGATCCCGGCGAGGGCACCGCGTTCGTTGCGGGCCCATGGCACCGTGATGACGTGGGCTTGCGCCCCCCAGCCCCGGTTCGGTCCGGCGGCGACGATCACGGTGGGGGTTCCCTCGCTGCGGCCCGAGCCGAGCGGTCCGGTCCCGGCCGTGACCGTGATACGGATGATGCCTGCGCCGGGATTTGCTGCGACGACGGCATCGGTCGCAGCACGAAGTTCGGCATCGGTGGTCGCCAGATCGATCATCAGCCCGGTGAGGCTGTGGCGCAATCGGCGCAGATGACGCGTCATTGCAAACGCAGCACCCCGAACGATGGTCGTGGTCTCGAAGCACCCGTCGCCGACGGTGAGTCCGTGATCGGCAACCGGCAGCACTGCGTCGTCGGACGACACCAGCTCGCCGTCGATCCACCAGACGTATGGGTCCATGGCCGAAGCGTAGAGCGCCGAGACAGTTCGATGTGCCCCTCACCGTCGGGTACGCGAGCATCGTGATCCGAGTGGGTGTCGACGCGTGGCACCCGATCCGACGGGAGTCTCCAGATGCGTGTACTCGTCATGGGCGGTACCCAGTTCAACGGGTTGGCGCTGGTCCACCAATTGGTGGCTGCGGGTCACGATGTCACCGTCTGCAATCGCGGTCGAACCGAGTCCGACATTCCTTCAACCGTTGCTCGCCTTGTGGCGGATCGAACCGACCACGAGCAACTTCGCCAAGTCCTCGGCGGCACCGAATGGGACTGCGTGCAGGACGTGACGGCCTACCACCCCGAGGACGTCGACATCATGATGGAGATCTTTCGCGATCGCATCGGCCACTACCTCTTCGCAAGCTCGACCGTGACCTATGCGTCGAAAGACACCCCGATCACCGAGAACGACCCCGACGAGCGTGGTGAGACACAGATCGAGTACGGCTACCACAAGATCCTCTGCGAGGAGCGCCTGTTCGCTGCACACGCCGAGTACGGCTTCCCGGCCACCACGGTGCCGTTCTCGATGGTTCTGGGCCCGCACAACGCAATGACCGACCGCGAGCAGCGCATGTTCGCCCGCTTGCGAACCGGCCGCCCGATCCTCGTTCCCGGTGACGGTTCGACTCGACTGCAGGTCGGTGATGTCGATGATCAGGCCAGGGCCCTCGTGGCGCTCATGGGTGACACCGCCACCCACGGGCGGCGGTACAACGTGACCGGCATCGAGTCGGTCACCCGCAACGAGTACGTTGCGCTGGCCGCCGAGGCGGTCGGCGTCGAACCAGACATTCGCCACATCCCGGCCGACGTGATGGAGGCGCTGTGGACCGGTGAGCGTTCCGTCGACATCGCTGCGGTGTCGGGGTCGCTCAACGTCCGGTCATCGGACAAAGCACAGCAGGAACAGACGTCGGGGCCGCGGGCCTTGCTTCGCACCCGATTCATGCTGTGCATCAATCTCGTACAGCACCTCGCTCCGAACGTCCACTGGTGGGATCAGGACACCTCGTTCAGCATCGATCGCCTGCGCACCGACACCGAGTGGACACCCCGAGAAGACACGGCGTCGATGTTGGTGCGGGCGCACGAGTGGTGGGCCAGAAGTGGCAGAGCAGCGTTCGAGTACGACTGGACCACTGAAGACCAGATCCTCGCCCAGCTGGCCTGACGCGACACCGCAGCCCGGAGATCGTGTGAGAACATCGGCGCCATGTTTCGCCGCGTCATCGCGGGCCTTGTCCTCGGCCCGGCACTCCTGATCGGGTCGCTCGCCTGGTCGGGGTACCTCGCGCTCGAGACAGTGTTCGACGAGGAGCGGTCCGAGACGATCGCACGCGAGTTGCTCGACAACGACGATGTACGGCGGCAGGTCGCGGCCAATCTCGGCACAGTGATCGAAGGGGCGCTCCCCGACGATGTGCCGGTATCGAGTGCCCAGGTCGACGCAGCCGCGATTGCCGTGCTCGAGGATCCGCGGGTCACCAACCTGCTGATCGAATCGCTCGGAACCACCCACCGAGCATTTCTCGGCGAGGGCGACGCGCCCGAGACCATCGATCTCAACCCGGTTGCCGACGTCACCCGCGAACAGATCGCTCAGGTCTCGCCGGCTGCGGCCAACGCCATTCCGCTCGAGGCCGACTGGACCGTCGACCTGCCAACCGAGCGCATCCCCAACGCACGCCCGGTGAAGTCCTTCCTCGACACCGTGGTCCCGTACCTCGCCGGTGCCTCGGTGGTGATGATCGTGGTTGCCTTCCTCGGCTCGAGCGATCGACCGTCGGTGTTACGTCGAGCCGCCGTCTGGGCGATCGGAACCACGGCGGTCTACCTGCTGTTCGGGTTGGGTGTGCCCGAATTGCTTCGCATGCTGGCTCCCGAACAGGGCGAGGTCCTCGCCGCACTGCTCTCGGCCGTGCTGCGCTCCATGCTCGTGCCGTCGTTGGTTCTGGCCGGTGTTGGTGTTGGCCTCCTTGTCATGTCGTGGATCTGGGCGATGGCGGGGCGCCGCCGGCCGCAGCGTGGTCGAGGTGCCGACGCTGGTCACAGAGCACCCCGCTCGACAGGCAAGGTGCACGAAACCGCCGCCACCGATCCCCGCCCGGACCCAGCTCCCACTGCTGTCGGCGATGTGGTACCCACCCATGCGTCGGCGTTCGAGGCATCGATCCCGGCCCAGCCGCCCACCACCCATGTACCGCCGGTCCGCCCCCAATCGGCAGGGCCCCCACAGCAGCCGGTCACACCGCCGTCGACCCCGATCGTTCCGGCTCCGATCTCGTCGCCGAACCCAATCGTCGATCCGTTCGCTCCGCCACCCGATGGTTTCGCGGTCCATGCAGCGCCGATGCTCGACCCCGATACCGTCCTGCCGCCGCCCGTGATCACCGGCGATGTTGTGGCGGCCCCACCGAGCGAGCCGCCGCCGTTTCGCCCCACCCTGCCGACGCGCGCCGCCCCGAGCGAGTCGAAGTCGCTGCCGGCATGGAGCGGCGATCTCACGCCGACGCCACCCCCGGATCCGCGCTCGCGTCCACCACGATGGGTCGACGGGCATGGGTGGGTGCTCGACCCCGAAGACGAACGGCCCATCCCGAACAACGCTCGGTATGTGGAGGGGGTTGGGTACGTCGTTCCCGGGCCACCACCCCGGCAGTGAGACTTCCGCCTAGTTGATGCCCTTGTCGACGCCCTCCCAGTAGGGGGCGCGGAGTTTGAACTTCTGGAGCTTGCCGGTGGCGGTCCGAGCGAGTTCGTCGCGGAACTCGACGGAGGTCGGGCACTTGTAGTGCGCGATCTTTGCCCGGCAATGGTCGATGAGATCGCGTTCGGTCACCTCCGCCCCGGCACCGATGACCACGAGCGCCTTGACCGTTTCGCCCCACTTGTCGTCGGGAACGCCGATCACGGCGACCTCTTCGACCGCAGGGTGGGAGAAGAGGCAATCCTCCACCTCGATCGACGAGACATTCTCACCACCGGAGATGATCACGTCCTTCTTGCGATCTTGCAGGGTCAGATACCCGTCGTCGTCGATGAAGCCACCGTCACCGGTGTGGAACCAGTCATCGGCAAGAGCCTCGGCCGAGGCTTCCGGGTTGTTCCAATAGGACTTGAGGATGTGGTTCCCGCGGGCGAGGACCTCTCCTTCGCTGTCGGTGGCCATCGTGATACCAACCGCCGGTACGCCGGCACGGCTGAGCTTCGCAGCTCGCTCGGTCGGGGTGTCGTCATCCCATTCCTTGGGGGTGCGGTTGATCGTGAGCAGGGGAGCGGTCTCGGTGAGCCCGTAGATCTGGATGAACTCCCAGCCGAGCTCGGTCTCGACCCGTTCGATGGTTCGAGTCGGTGGTGGGGCGCCGGCGACGACCATCCGGACCCTGTCCTTGCCGGGGATCTCCCCTTCCCAGTCGGCGGCTGCGTCGAGGATGGCGGCGACCACGGCGGGAGCGCCGCAGAGCAGTGTCACCCCATGGTTGTCGATACGCCGGAGGATTTCCGGGCCGTCGACCTTGCGAAGGTTGACCTGCGGAACCCCCATCGCGGTGGTGGCGTACGGCATCCCCCAGCCGTTGCAGTGGAACTGCGGGAGCGTGTGGAGATAGACGTCACGGTCGTTGACGCCGGTGTGCCAACCGAAGATCGCCGCGTTGCTCCACAGGTTGCGGTGGGTCATCTCGACGCCTTTGGGTCGAGCGGTGGTACCGGACGTGTAGTTGATGGTGGCCGTCGCATTCTCGTCAGGGGTCCACGGGCGGGCCTCGGCCCCCATCTTGAACAGCGAGTCGGACTCTTCGCCGGAGATCAAGCGATGGGAGACCTTGATGTCGCCGAGCGTCGATTCGAGCTCCGGGTCGATGATCAAGACGTCGCAGCCCGAGTGGTCGACGATGTACTCGACCTCGTCCGGACCGAGACGGAAATTGATGGGCACAGCCACGCGGCCCCAGGCGCTGGCGCCGAAGAGCGTGACGAGCAGACGGGCCGAGTTCTGCGACACGATGCCAACCCGGGCGCCCTGCTCGAGCCCGAGGTCGTCGAGGCCGGCCGCCATGGCGTGAGCCAGATCGTAGAACTGGCCGTAGGTCAGATCGCCGAGGCTTGGGGCCGGCTGGTCCGGTTCGTCGAAGATACCGATGCGATCGCCGTAGACGATTCGGGCGCGCTCGAGATGATCGCGAATGGTCATCGGTGTCTGCATTGGATACCCCCACGAATTGGTCGATGGCGAGGTCAGCTTCGCGGCTCACGTCGGTATGGGCAAGCGGTGCAAGACTGTCGGGCATGTCAGTGCGGGTCGACAAGTGGTTGTGGTCGGTGCGGGTCTACAAGACCCGCACCATGGCCACCGAGGCCTGCGCAGCCGGCCGGGTGAAGGTCAACGGCACCATCGCCAAACCGGCCACCAAGATCACCAACGGCGATCGGGTGCAAGCCACCCGCAAGGACCGGGTTGTCGTTTACGAGGTGGCCGCCATGATCGACAAGCGGGTCTCTGCGGCCCGGGCCGCCGAGTGCGTCGTCGACCACTCACCACCACCACCGGAACGGTCACCGGACATGGTCGACCTACCGGTGTTCGCCAGGCGCGACCGAGGAACCGGGCGACCGACCAAACGTGACCGTCGGAAGATCGACAAGCTTCGGGGTGAGCGACGCTAGCTCCGGTTGCGTTCGGCGTTGCGCCGTTCGATGATCTGGCGCAAGTCGTCGTGGCCGATGTCGCCGCGGAACAGACTGGCCAAAAGGCTGCCGAACGGTCGGCGGGGCCAACGGTCGTCGTCGACCAGATGGACATCGCTCGACCATGACCCGTCCGGGTTGAACTCGTAGGTGCGGTAGCCGGGTGGAAGCCAGGTCTGGGGGCTCATCGAAAAATTGTTCTTGAGCGAAGGGGCGACGGCGACCCGACGGCCATCGATCTCGTAGTCGTCGGGAACATGGGTGTGGCCACCACCGAACCCCCGCACGCTCGGAAGGTCCTGCAACAGGGCGCGCCATTCGGCTTCGTAGGCCGCATCCGCAGTCAACCCGAGTGGTGCAGCTGGCGGGTGGTGCAGCCAGACGAAGACATGCTCGGCGGTGATCGCGTCGTAGGTCTCGCGAATCCATGCGGCCTCACGACGACCGAGCCCACCATTGGAATGGAGGCGGGCCTGCTCGGGTGGGTCGGCGACTGTGCCGGACGGTTGTTCGAGGAGTGTCCCTGCAGCCGAGTCGACGAAGATGTGCGCCCAGGCGTCGATCTCGATGACCCGCGACGTACTCACGCCAGGGCGACCCATACGGGCCGAATAGTGGCCGAAGTGGTCGTGATTGCCGGGACAGACGTTGACCGGTGCGTCGAATCGCGAGAATGCCTCGGCCGCTTTGCGGTACTCGTCGGCGATGCCGTTGTCGGCGATGTCGCCCGTCACCACGACCATCTGTGGGTCGTGGTTCTCCGAGATGTGGTCGAACACAGCATCGAACGCGGCATCGGTGTCGTAGGCCCCGTCGCCACCCTCCGCCGGTGTGCCGTCCTGCAGGAAGTGGGTGTCGGAGAGTTGGACGATGCGAAACGGGGAGGTCATGGAGAGACGCTTGCGCAGGTCGGGGCCGAGCGCAACTGTCGCTATCGCAGCGGTTGGGCCAGCCTGACAGATCGTGCCGGACCTCGGATCGCTTGCGGTGTTGGGATCAGCGGTGATGCACGGTCCGACCGTCGACCCACACCCGTTCGATGTCGGACGTCTGGGCGAGACGGACGACTTTTTCGAACAACCGCTCGTCGTCGTCGAGGTCGGTGTGGCGGCGAATGACACCGTGGCGGTGATCGAGATCGATCGCGACGGCATCGAAGCGGTAGCCCGGCTCGAGGACACCGAGGGCGAGATCGAGTGCCTCGGCTCCGCCCGCAGTCGCCAGCCAGAACGCCGTCGTCGTGTCGATGGCGGCGGTCGGAGCGCCCCGCTCCGTGCTCGAGAGGCCGGCGTGGACACCATCTCGGCGCAGCCGGCTCATCGTGACCGCCTCGTGGCACTGTTGCAGCACGCCGGGCCGAACCCCGGCTCCGATGTCGGTCCCCAAACCGACTCGTGCGCCGGCGGCGAGCAGTTCGGGAACGGGAAGGACAGCGTTCGCGAAGTAGGCGTTGCTGACCGGGCAGTGGCCGATGACGGCACCGCGGTCGGCGATCAGCGCAATGTCGGCGTCGGTGATGTGGTTGCCGTGCGCAAGCACGGTCCGGTTGCGCAACAGTCCAAACCGGTCGAGTGCGCTCGTGTCGGTCGTGCCGAACCGCTCGAGGGCATGGGCGTGGTGCCAGTCGGACTCCGAGCAGTGGGTCTGAACGAGCGTCCCGGTCGTCTCGGCGAGCTCGCCCAGACCGGACAGCAGTTGGTCGGTACAGGCCGGCAGAAAGCGGGGCGTGATGATCGGTTCGACGAGTCCCCGTCCGGCGTCGATGGCGCGCACGGCGTCGATCGAGCGCGCCGACGCGAGCACCCCGGTTGCGGCATCGGCATCGCGGTACCAGTCCGGCGTCGCCTCGGGGTGGTCCATCGCCACCCGACCCACAAAGGCCCGCTGGCCGGCGGCGGCACAGGTTTCGGCCAACACCACGGTGGCCGGTTCGTGAACGCTTGCGAAATAGACCGCAGTGGTCGTGCCGTGGGCCAGCAGTGTGGCGACCAGATCGCGATAGACGACCTCGGCCATCGCCGTGTCGGTGAAGCGCGCTTCGAGCGGGAAGGTGTAGGTCTGCAGCCAGTCCTGCACGGGAAGGTCGAGTGCCGTGCCCAGCTGCTGCCACTGGGGAGCATGGATGTGAAGATCGATCAAACCCGGGATGAGCACCGTGTCGGGGCCGAGATCGATGTGGTCGGGCGACTGGGTACGCAGTTCGGCTGCCGCCGCGGTGTCTGCCGGTGCGACGGCGATGATCTCGCCGCCCGCAACCGCAATGACGACTCGACCGGCTTGAAGCGTCGACGCGTCTGGCGTTTGGAAACGGTTCGCCTCGACGCTGAAGTCGGTCACGATTCCGGTTCGGCCCGGTCGCTCGCCAGATGACCACGGCGGTGGCCGCCGGTCCAATCCTCGAAGGCCGGTTCGTCGCCGATCGCACCCGTGATCCGCAACTGCGGTACCTCACGCAGGCTCCGCTTCATCTCCGCAAAGCCGGGGAACGACGCCAGCGCAGTGACGGCCTCCCACAGGGGCACCGCATCGTCGGGGCTGGGAATGCGACTGATGACCGGCCCGAAGAACGACAGCGCGGTGCCGTCGGCTCGGTTGAACGTGATGATCGGCGTTCCCACGTCGCGACCGGTCCGCTCGAGCGCCAGTTGGGTTTCCGCATCGAGCGCTGCGTCCCACGATGTGTCGTCGAGTGCCTCGGCGAACCGTTCGTCGACACCGGCAGCACGCAGCACGGCGTGGGCGTGGGCGGGCGACGACAGGGCGGCGTGGACGTCGTGGCGGTCGGCATGGTCTGCGTCCCAGTAGCTCTCGCCGTAGGCCGTCACCAGGGCTGCCATGGGGTCGCGGCCAAGCTCGGATCGCACCGCCGCAGCGACCCGCAGGAAGCGAAGACCGGCGGTGTGACCGTGTTCGTAGGCCGGCGGGAACTCGGTGGCGTAGTCCTTGTCCTTGTTCAGGAGTCGCAGGGAGATGAACCGCCAGTCGACCCGCATTCCCGTTTGTGCAGCAACGTCCTCCACCCACCGAGATGTGATCCATGCGAATGGGCACACCGGGTCCCAGAAGAATTCGATGTCGTAGGCGGTGTCGTCGTTGGTGCTCATGGACAGGTCAACCTTCGTCGTCGTCGGCTATTCCGCGGTGTCGTGGGGGAGCGAACCCCGAGCAGCGCGGAGATAGCCGTACGGGGTGGCGGGCGCGAAGTTGCTCACCCGGCTCGTGTACACGTCTGCGTACTTCTCGACCTGCCGGGCGAAGAGGCTCTTGTCGACACCGGCCCGCATCAGCGGCCCCCAGTTGGCGTTGCCCTGCAATGCTGCAGCCCGGGCGAGTGGTGCGATCGCATCGTCGATGGCGGAGATCTGTCGGGCCAGGGCATCGATGTCGGCGTCGACGGTGGCATGGTCCGAGCCGTCGACCACCAGATGTCGCCGTCGGAGGCGCAATGCGGCGTGCTGCTGTTCGAGTTCGATCTTGGTGGTCATGCCGGCGCGGAGATGGTGCTCGTCTTCGGCGAACTCGGCGGCAGCACGCACCTCGGCCTCGATCTCTCGGGCGATCAGGGCTGTGCGCCACCGAAGCACGTCCTTGGTGACGTGAACATCGCCGAAGAGATGGTCGCCGATATAGAGGAACTGGTTGGTCTCGTGGCCGAGCGCCTGTTCGACCATGCGGGCGTTGCCACCGTGGTAGACCTCGCCTGCTTCCAGTGGCCCGACGTGGGGTTCGAGATGACCTGCAGCCTCGTCGACAAGCCGGTACACCGGACCCTGTTCTTCGAAGAAGCGGGGCTTGGCCGCAGCGACGATCACGATGTCGAACAGATCACGCCAGGTCTGGCCCGACTCCATATCGCCGTCGAAGCACCAGCTCATCATCTTCTGCGTGTACCACCACTCCGAGTTGGTCACGAGGAGCAGTTGCTTTCCGGCGAGACGTTGGTCGTGAAGTGTGTCGATCAGTCCGGGATCACGGTCGACGAACCGTTCGGGATCGTCGACGATCTGTTGCTTGAGCGCACCCTCGAGGTGGGCAACCCCGAGTGCCCGATCGATGGCGCGGTACAACCCGACGTAGGAATGGATACCGGGAAGCGGCGTCTGATCGTGCATGGCGACGAGCTGAGTCCACAGTGACGCCCGGCTGAGTTCGAACAGGGTGTTCATGAACTCGAAGCGGTCGTCGCGCAATTCGATGACGGTGCCGTCGTAGGCCCGTCGTTGCTCGTCGAACGACAAGACATCGGCCCCGTGTTGGGCACGGACGACGTACCCGAAGCGGGTGGCCTTGACCAGGTTGCCGAGATCGAGATCGAACGTGAGTCCCAGGGTGAACGCGTCAGGATCGAATGCGAGGTCATCGACCGGCCACCCCTCGGTGAGGAGGTGGGCTCGTGCGTGTTCGAACGCTGCTCGTTCCCACTCGTCGACGTGGTAGTGGATCAGCGTGTAGTCCATGTCGTAGCCGATGGCGCGCACACTGCGAAGGTTGAGTGTCCGGTTGCAGAACAGGCCACGCTCGGGGGGAAGCGACGAGGTCACGGTCTGATCATCGCATCTCTCGGCAACATCGGACGGGTTCGATCGCATCGAGGGCATGATCGACGATGCCGTTCGTCACGGTGCTGGTCAGTGGATCTGGCCGGTCGCCGAACGAGGGTGGATGCGGGCGACCAGGCGACCCTCGGCGACCATTGCAGCGCGAAACTCGTCCCAGTCGGGGTGCTCGTCGCCGGTCACGGCTCGGTAGACACGGACAAGGTCGTCGACGACGGCGTCGTCGGGCGCCGAGGCAACCACCGACAGTTCGGCCTGTGCGTCGATCGATGCGTAACTCCAGCTTCCAGGATCGGTGATGTGGAGCACCACACGCGGGTCGCGTCGCATGTTGTGTGTCTTGGCTCGGCGTGCGGTCAGCGAGATGCAGATCGTGCCGTCGAGTACGGCGTACACCACGTCGGAGGACTGGGCACGGCCGTCGCGGCGAAGCGTGACGAGCACGGCGTGGGAGCGGGTCGATGCCCACTCGAGGGTCTGGGACAGGTCCATGGTGCAGGTCTAGCACCGGTGGCCGGTACGGCCATTGGCCGAACCAGGTCATGCGTGTCCATGTCCTGCGACTGGCCCGCGTCCCGCCGCTCGATCGGTCCGGCATGATTGGAGCATGACTGCGCACGACCCGACGACACCCAGGCGACGCTGGGGAACGACGGTGCGACACCTCACCGATGATCCCGATGCAGCGGTCGAGCTCGCAGCTCGCCTCGATGTCGACACCATTGCTCACCTCGCCGCAGCACTGCGGGACGAGATGCGTCGGCGGGCAATCTCGTCGGGTGACCACGACGCAATGATCGACGAAGCGTTCGAGCAGGCCTTCGGCCGTGACGGACTCGGGGGTCCGCCCTGGATCGAAGGGCAGCTCATCATTTGTCCGGGCTCGATCGTGGCCAAGAACCGGTCGAGTCATCGGTGCCGTTTCGTCAGCGTCGACGACGTGTGGATCTGGGACTCGATCGATCTCGTTCGTGAAGAGAAGCGATCACATCCTGGACGCGAGGACGGCTTCAAGGCGGTTGCGCTGCTGCCGGTGGTCGAGGGGATGTCGCTCGATCTCGTCACCGGACGGGCTCGTGGGGGTCAGCACTCTGTCGAACACGTCGTCTCCTACGAGGTGCGTTCGGGTGATCTCGTCGAAGTAAGTCAGCGCACGGTCAGCGCTCGCAACATGCAGTGAGGCATCACCCACCGAGCACATCGGTGATGATTTCGAGCACCGCGTCTGCGTACCGCTCGACCTTCACCGGCCCGATACCGGAGATGTCGAGCAGCTCGTCGTGGTCGAGGGGCCGCCGCTCGGCGATGGCGTAGAGGGTGGCGTCGTTGAAGACGACATAGGCCGGGACACCGGCAGCCTTTGCCGTGTCGTTGCGCCACGTGCGGAGACGCTCGCGAATCTGGGCTTCCTCGATCGAGGTGGCCTCGGGCACCGAGCGGCTCGCCGCGGCGGGCGTTCCGGTGCGCCTCGTGGGGACCGAAACGGCAGGCGCCGGAGTGTTCGGATCCGGCGGTTCGGTCAACTCGGCGACGAAGGGTGATGCCGGTGTGCCGCTGACGACGAGGGTCTGCTCGGAGGAACGAGTGATGGCGACGTGAAAGACACGACGTTCCTCTTCGACATCGGATGCGAGACGGTGTGGGATCAGGCCGCCGGTGGCGTCATGGACGATCACGTGGGGCCACTCACGGCCCTTCACCCGATGGATGGTCGACAACCGAACCCCCGCCCAATCAGGAGTCGCCGTGGTCAGTCGCTCGGTCAGCCATGCGGGGAATGCATCGGGGTCGGGCTGGTACCGGGCGACGGCGAGCAGCGCAGCGAGGTCGTCGCCATGGGCCGAGCGGTCGACCGATCGGCGACTGGCATCGAGGCGCTGATCGAGCGCGCGCCCGAGGCCGACCTCATCGCGAATCGCCACGAGGAGCGCCTCGGTGTCGGCACCGTCTGCGAGCTCGCGGATCGTTTCGAGATCGGTGACGAAGTCGGTGAGCTTGTTCTGATCTCGGGCCTCGTGGAGACGGGTGGCGAGGTCGACGATCTCGCGGATCGAGCGCTTCTCGCCGACCCACGCGGTGATGTTGCGTCGAAGGCCCCGGGGGGGACGGCGGATCGCCGTCTCGAGTGCGTCGCTCGGGAGTGCCCGCCTCGGGGCAGTGGCGAGACGGAGCCATGCCAGGGCACCGGCGATGCCGGTGCGGGTCAGGAACTGGGCATCGATCGGCGCCGTGGTCGCAACACCGGCGGCGTCGAGTCCGAGCATGGGCCCGAGCAAGGTTGCATTCACCCTGGTCAGGACGGCGATGTCGGTCGGTGGGACGCCGGCATCGATCAGGGCCAGGACGTGGTCGACGGTGACCGAGCTCGGATCAGGGCTGTTGCGGTGCTCGAGGGCCGAAGGATCCGGCTTGCGGTGTGGCGCAGCTCGGATGGTCTTTGCGATGCGCCTGCGGTTGTGTTGCAGCAGCGTCGACGCAGCCTCGACCACTGGCGTCGCACAGCGATAGTTGACTTCGAGACCGTAGGCCGCCGATCCGGGGAAGAGATCGGCGAAGTCGATGAGCCACGCCGGTGATGCGCCGGCATAGCCGTAGATGGTCTGGTCGTCGTCGCCCACGCCGAACACGTTCGCCTCGGGTCCGGCGAGGAGACGGATCAACAGGACATGGGCGGGGGTGAGATCCTGGAACTCGTCGACCAGCACAACCTGACAGACCCGTCGTGCGGTGTGTCGAGCCTCGGGATCGGTGAGCAGCACCTCGATCGCGCCGAGAATCTGTTCGTCGAAGTCGAGGGCGCCGGCGCGGGCGAGCCGGTCCCGGTAGCGCTGCACGACGGAGGGAAAGTCGCGGATGTCCCCGGCGAACTCCGCCTCGACGGTGGCGGGGTCGCGCAGACCGAGGCGGGTTGCGGTGAGTGCTTCGATCCACACTGCGAGACGATCGGCCATGGCCTGCCGGCGCCCCGGGACAAGATCGTCGAGAATGCGGCGAACGTCGCGTTCGTCGATGACGTCGGACCCTCGCCGGTTCTCGGGCCGCCGGAACGGCGGACGTCCCGCCACGATGGCAAGGGCGATGCTGTTGAGCGTACGGATCTCGAGGCCTGGCAGATCGATCGTTCGCGCCTGCATCTCTTCTCGGGCTCGAACATTGAAGGCGACGAGGCAGATGGCACGTGGATCGACTCCACGATCGCGGATCAGGTGACGGGCCCGCTCCGTGAGGACATGGGTCTTGCCGGATCCGGCAGGGGCAATGATTCGGGCTCCTGCCCCCGAATGAGTGACCGCCGCACGCTGGTCGGGGGCGAGTTCGGCGTTCGGTTCGATGGTGCGCAGCGGTTCGAGCGATCCACAACGAAGGTTCGGGGCGGGCACCACCAAGGCAGCGCCGATCGGGCCGAACCAGTGGAGTGGGCCGCCGTCGCACCACAGCGGCCCATCGGGACCGATGACATCGCCGGGACCCGAGTCGGCGAGGACAGCCCCGGCTGCAAGCGCAAGGTCGACCGCTGCAATCGTGGGGCGATCGACGTTGCGAGCATCGACGGCATGCGACATGACGAGATGACGGAGCTGATCGCCCGGGAGGTCGGTGTCGGGGGCGAGATACCAGTAGTCGACCGGGAGGGTCGGATGTGCATCGGGCAACGCACCGGTCAGTCGAAGCACGAATCGTCGGCGCTCGATGCGATGCGCAACCAGTTCGTCGAGCTGGGACTGGTCCGGGGATTGGGTGTCGAGCTCGACCACCGGTGCGTCGGCCCAGGGTGCAGGGACTGGATCAGTCGCACCGATGACAAGGCCACGCCCGAGTTCCGGAGGCCCGGCGAGGCGAGACCAGTCGACGGGCAGCGCAGTGGCGGCCGGACTCGTGGGCAGCTGCAGTGACGGGCGTGGGAGCGCAGCGTCGTTCCTTGGTGCCGGGCTGGTGGATGCGCTCGAACAGGAACGCACCTCTGCCACGCTCGGATGGCTGCCTCCGCAGTGGCCACAGTTGATCATCGCGAGCGACCCTATGGCACGACTGGGACAGTGGGCGGGCCATGGCCCGGTCGGCAAGACTGTGCACATGGGTTGGCACAGTTGGATCGTTCCCGGACTGCACTGATGTCGCTCCGCACGGTGATGGCCGACTTGAAGCGAGCGGGAACGGCGCAGAACCGGAAGATCTACGCCCGCCATGGCGCACGCGAGCCGATGTTCGGGGTGAGTTACGGCGATCTGAACACATTCGCCAAGACCTATCGCGGGCAGCACGAGCTCGGCCTCGAACTGTTCGCGTCCGGGAACCACGATGCCAGGCAACTGGCTGCGAAGATCGTGGACCCGAGGCTGGTCACCGACGAACTCGCCGACGAATGGGTCCACGCGGTTGACTGCTACATCACGGCCGAGGCTGTCGCCGGTGTCGTGTCGAATGCTCCGGTCGCCCGCAGCCGCAGTGATGCCTGGCGTGATCGCCCCAGCGAGTGGATCGCCTCCGCCGGGTGGGCGGTGCTCGCCTTCTCCGCCGACGACGAATCGGCGTGGTCCACCAGTGACCTGCAACTCCTCCTCGAGCAGATCGAGGCGGAGATCCACGATCGACCGAACCGTGTCCGGCACGAGATGAACATGGCGGTGATCACGATCGGTCTCCGCAGTCCCGGGCTTCGCCGGAACGCCATCGCCACGGCCAAGCGCATCGGACCGGTCGTCGTCGACCATGGCGAGACGAACTGCAAGACGCCGGATGCAGTCGGCTACATCCAAAAAGCCGTGGCTCACCGAGCGGCGAAGGCCGCACGTCACGCAGCGAACACCCAGCGCTAGATCCGGCTGATGTCGCTGCGGGTCGGGGCTGGGCGATTCGCTGTCGTCGTCCGGGCGGCCAGCTTGATCAGGCGCACGACGCGCTGACGGTGGCCTCGGAACGGCTCGAGGAGTTCGAGCATGCGGTTGTCGTCACCGTCCTCCCCGCTGAGTGCCCGGCTGACCAGGCGCGGGATGTGGAGATCGCCGACGGGAACAGCATCGGCGTGACCACCGGCCACCGACGTCGCAAGGGCGGCTGTCCAGGGCCCGACCCCGGGGAGCCGTTGCAGCAGCTGATCGGCATCGGCCCCCGGCACCTCCGCGAGTTGTTCGATCCGTTCGGCGTAGCGGGCCGCAACACGGACCACGCGAGCCCGCCCTCGATCGATGCCGACGCGGTGGAAGTCGTGATCGGGGAGACGGAGCATGCGCCCGGGTTCCGGGAAGGCCGGAACGGGCGCCAGTGCGACCGGCTGGCGACCGTAGCGAAAGGCGAGACGCGTGCGACTTGTCCTTGCATCGGCGGCGACGACCCGTTGACCGATCGCGGCGGCGGTGAGGGCCTCGTACCATCGGTTGGTCGAGCCGAGCCGAAGCGAGGCGAACTGGCCGGCGAGATGCCGCACGACCGGATGGGTCGGACGGAAGTCGTCGACGGTCTCGTCGTCGGCGCCGAGGAGGCTCGGCAGCTGCGTCAGGGCCCAATCGGTTCCCGGGCCCCAGGCATCGGCGCGGATCGTGCCGTCGGTCCCGGTCCGGAACGCAACCGACGCTGGTCCGTCGGGTGTGACCGTGCTCCACCACCTGACCCCTCCAACCGATGTCACCGATGCGACGCCCAGCAGGGCGAACCGAAGATCGGTTGCCTGCCGCGGGCGGTAGGTGGTGGCGGTTGCTTCGTTTGCGGCGGTCACCCGACGAAGGTGGTGGTGTCGTCGGTGACAGTCTCGACGCCACCTCGCTCGAGCCACTGCTGGATCGGAGTATCGACTGCGATCACGAGCGCAACGAGGGCAACTGCACCGAACACGTCGAGCCACCAGTGGTTTCCGGTCAGGATGACAGCGGCGATCATGATCGCAGGGTGGAACCCGGCGAACCATCGCCACGGCGACGCGCTCGCCCTGACCACGCCCCAGGCGCCGATCAGCGCCCACCCGACGTGAAGCGACGGCATGGCTGCGATTTGGTTGGCGGTGTCGGTGATGAAGCTGCTGTCGTAGATCTTCGGTCCGTAGGTTTGGAGCGTGTCGACAAAGCCCATGCGGGGGAACCAGCGCGGCGGTGCGAGTGGGAACACGATGTGGATCGTCAGTGCGGCGAACGTGGTGCCCAGAAGCACGCGCCGGATGCGTCCGTAGTGCTCCCGGTATCGGACGAACATCCAACACACCCAGATGGTCGTGCCGAGGAAATGGGCAAAGAAGTAGTAGCGGTTGAGGCCCCAGACGAGGACATCGTTGGTGAGGATCGAGGACTGCAGGTGCACCTCGTTGAAGATCCCGAGGGCACGTTCCCAGTCGATGATGCGTTGGGTGTTGACCACGGCCTGGTCGATCTCGTCCTTCACGAACACACGGGCTGTGCGGTAGGCGAGCAGGCCGAGCACCAGCAGGGTGATCTCACGCCCCAACGACCACCCGAGGTGATCGCGAGCCTGATCCGCGCTGGTGGAAGCGGTCGTGTCTGATTTCGCGACAGCAGCGTGTGCCATCTCGCCTCCGTAGTGCGCCGACGTGGTGTCGGTGCTGAACGACCTGCTCGCCAGTGCGTCGAACAAGAACCCCGCACCGGCAATGGTGACAGTTCGGGAACGGGGTGTCAGCTCAGACCCCCGAATTTCCCGTGTCAGCCGTCGGAGCCGGCCTCTCCGGCGTCGTTGGCAGCCGAGTCAGCGGCGTTGGCAGCGGCCAAGGCATCGGCGAGGGAACGCAGGTAGTCGTAGACCTCGCGATTGCTTGCTGCGACGTCGAGTTGGTATTGCACGATCGCGGCATCGATTGCGCCCTGCGTCGCCTCACCCATGATCCCGTCCACAGGTCCGGGATCGAAGCCGAGCGAGGTGAGATCCGTTTGGAGTTGGCCGACTTCCTCACCGGTGAGTGGCAGGTCTTCGTCGGCCACGGGGAGGTCGGCGTCTTCGTCGACCTCGGCGCTCTGGGCGACGATCGCGCCCTCGTCCCCGAACGCATCGGACAACACCGGCGCAGCGATGCGGGCGGTGAACAGCACGGCGATGGCGACGATCAAGAGGATGAAGATGCCTTGAATGTGGTAGCGCATGGCGAAGCCCTCACCAATGATTCGAATCGAGCTGGCACCCGAGCTCGCAGCGTCCGAACCAGGCCACGACGGCTGTCAGCTCGCGACGCCGAGCGACGCTTCGGCTGCATCGAGTGCAGCGACGACGAAGGATGCCAATCCTTCGTCGAGCTTGCCTCGCTTGAAGAGGCGTCCGCCGAGCCATACCCCTCCGAGCAGGGTGACGATGTCGCTCATCTTGTCGAGCACCTTGCCGGCGTGAAGTGCGTAGGTCATGAAACCAGCCGTGGGCTTTCCCCAGATCCCGGGCATCGCGAGCAACTTGCCGCCGTCGCCAGGATGGTGACCGGTGACGATGATGCCGCCCGTCCAGGTGCCGAGAAACACCATGTCGGCATCGGTCAGATAGTCGAGGTTGGCCTTCTCGGTCGGCCAGATACCGACCTCGTGTCCGAGTTCTTGCACAGCGGCGCCGATCATCTCTGCGACGTGCGCAGTGTTCCCTGTGCGGCTCTCGTAGACGACGGCGACCTTCACGGCTCGTGGTACTCCCTGATGTCCGGTGGCACAGATGCGCCTCGACGATTCTCGCATCATGGCGCACGAATCGCACGGTTCGGAGTCGGCTCGCAAGGAATCTGTTTCCATCGGTCTCCGACCGGTGACAGGCGGAGCTAGTTGCTCGATCGATTCATGAGCCGATCGCGGATCTTCGTGCATTCGGGACACACCGGATACCTGCTCGGATCGCGGCTCGGCACCCAGACTTTGCCGCACAGCGCTCGCACAGGAACGCCTTCGACCGTTGCTCGCGCTGCGTCAGCCTTTCGCACGTAGTGGGCGAAACGGTCATGATCGCCGTCGTCGGTGACCGGGTCGGTGACAGACTCCTCGATCTCGACGGGCGACGTGGCGATGTCCGGCATAGGTCGACAGTCTGCCCGGAATCGGTGACACCGCGTGAGACGGTGTCGAGGGTGGCGGGGGCGCCGGTAGCGTGCCGCGATGCAACGGGGGGAGATCAAGCAGGGGATCGGTCTTGCCGTCACTGCGTACACCCTGTGGGGACTCTCCCCCATCTTCTGGCGGTTGGGGGATGGGTCGGCGGGTGCGGCTCTCGTCGTCCGGATCGTCTCGACCTTCGTGTTGCTCGGGCTGGTGCAGGTCGTGCGGGATCGAGGGGTTGGTGTCCGCGCCATCGCTCGTAATCGGCGGACTGTGCTCCTGGCCGCCACATCGGCAACGCTGCTCGCCGGCAACTGGTTGGTCTTCATCTGGGCGGTCAACAACGAGCGGGTGCTCGAAGCGAGCCTTGGCTACTTTCTCAACCCACTCGTCAGTGTTGTGCTGGGTGTGTCGGTCTTGGGGGAACGGCTGCGGGCGAACCAGTGGCTCGCCGTCTCGATCGCAGCTGTGGGGGTCGTCGTTTTGTCGATCGACGTCGGGAGTGTGCCGTGGGTTGCCATCTCGCTCGCCGTGTCGTTCGGACTGTACGGGTTGATCCGCAAGACGACGCCGCTCGGCTCGCTCGATGGTCTGAGCTTCGAGCTTTCGCTCATGGTGATGCCTGCCCTGGTCGGCTTCGTGCTGTTGGCCGTGGTTGGCGACGGAAGCGATGTCGTGTCCGAACCGCGGGACTGGCTCTGGGCCGGTGGTGCAGCACTGATGACTGCCGCTCCGCTGCTGCTGTTCGCATCAGCGGCTCGACGCATCGAACTCTGGATGGTCGGTGTGCTGCAGTACGTGGCGCCGACGTTGAACTTTCTGCTCGGTGTGTTCGCATTCGGCGAGTCGTGGTCGGGGGGCCAGGCCGTCGGCTTCGTGGTCATCTGGACAGGGCTCGCCGTCTTCGCCGTCGACGGCGTGGTGCGAGCCGGGCGGGGGCGGCCGGGTCGCCCGATGGCTGCTGCAGGCGCGTCGGTCTGACGGATCCTCGCTCAGGCCGGTGTCGACGCGTTGTGGCGAGCAACGTCAGCCCGCCTAGCGTTCGATCGGATTGCAGCCACGATCTCCGGGGTGCGAGCGGCCGGCAGATTGTGGCCCATGTCGGGGAACATCAGCAGGCGTGAGCCGGGCACGGCGGCTGCCGTTGCCGTGCCGCCCGACGGGAGGACAAGGAGATCCTTGAGGCCGTGAACGACCAGTGTCGGTGCGGTCACGCCCTGCAGGCCGGCGGTTCGATCGGCACTCCCGCCGATCGCTGCGGTTTGGCGCATGACGCCGTCGGGGGTCCACGATCGCTCGATTGCAGCAGCCATGCGGGCACGGGCATCAATCTCGTCGAAGTGGTCTCCTGAGATGTGTCGCCAGAGCTTCACGCCTTCGTCGACTGCAGTGCTGCGGTTCGGTGGCTTCGGGATACCGACCAGTCGCACCAGCTTGAGGGAAATGGAGCCGTTCTTGCGGTCGCCGGTATTCGACATCACCGAGCACAGTGAGCGGACCTTGTGAGGGTGGCGGATCGCCAGGGCCTGGCTGATCATGCCGCCCATCGACAGGCCGACGACGTCCATCGACTCGAATCCGAGTGCGTCGATCAAACCCGCCGCATCGTCGGCCATGTCGTCCATCGTGTAGCCGACGCCCTTGATCGGTCGACGCATCAGCATCGAGAGGATCGAGCGTCGGCGTGACGGAGGAGGCCAGTCGGTCTTCGAGGACAGACCGACGTCTCGATTGTCGAACATCACGACCTCGAACCCGGACTCGACCAATTCGTCGACGAATTCCTCAGGCCAGTCGATGAGCTGACCTGCCAGCCCCATCACCAGCAACAGCGGGTCGCCCGCACCCCGACGTTCGTACTCGAGCGTGATTCCGGACGGCAGCGTGACCTGAGCCATGACCCTGCAGGCTAGTCAGTGTCGCGCCGTCAGCCTCCGGCGGCGTCGAGCTGTTCGGCGGCCTGTTCCCACTCGGCCATGAGTGACACGGCCCTGTCCTTGGCGTGTTCGTGCGCGGTTGCGAGCCGGTGGACCTCCTCGGGTCGATCGTAGAGGTCGGGGTCGGCGAGCTGCGTCTGCAGCTCGGACACATCGGCTTCGGCCCGCTCCAACGCCTTCTCGAGCCGTTGCACCGCTTTTCGCAACTCGTTGGTGGTCTGGCGCTCGGCTGCGCTCGCCCGTCGCTGCTGGGCGCGCGTGCTCGTTGCCTTGGTCAGTCCGGCGTTCGCCGCTGCGACTCTGCTCGGATCGGCCGGGGTGAGGATCTCGTCGGGTACGCCGTCGTACCAGGTGGCCCGACCGTCGCGAACGTCGATGAGTGCGTCGGCGACGTTGCGGATCAGGTGACGGTCGTGGGTGACGAGGAGCACCGTCCCCGGGTAGGCAGTGAGCGCATCCTCGAGCACGTCACAGCTCGGGAGATCGAGGTGATTGGTCGGTTCGTCGAGCACGAGGAGGTTGACCGGTTCGATCATCGTTCGCGCCAGGGCGAGCCGGGTGCGCTCGCCACCCGATAGGTCGTTGACCATCCGGTCGGCTGCATCTCCAGGAAATCCGAAGCTGCCGAGCACGGTCCGCATGTTGCGTTTCCCCGGGTCGATGCCGCCGGAGAACGCAGCGATGACCGTCTTGTCCAGATCGAGCTCGTCGGCCTGGTGCTGGTGGAACTTCGCAACCGACACGTTGTTGCCGAGCTCGGCTCTGCCCTCACTCGCCTCGAGTTCGCCGAGGATCAGCTTGAGCAGGGTGGTCTTGCCCGCACCGTTCGGGCCGACGAGTGCGACGTTCTGGCCCCGCTCGACGGCGAGCGTCACGTTCTGCACGATCGGGATGTCGCCGTAACCGACCGTTGCGTCGATGAACTCCGCAACGACCCGAGACGACCGAGGCGGTTCGGGGAACGAGAATTTGGCGATGATCTCCTTGCGGTTCGGCACCGCGATCGTCTCGAGTTTTTCGAGGGTTTTGATGCGGCTCTGGACCTGGCGAGCTTTGGTGGCCTTGTACCGGAACCGATCGATGAATTGCTCGACGCGAGCGACCTCGCGGGCTTGCCTGGCTGCAGCAGCCTCGAGGCGCTGCAAGCGTTCTTCGCGTTGCACGACGAATTCGGCGAACCCGCCCACGTACTCAAGGGCCGTCCCCTCGGCCAGTTCGACGACCCGGTCGGCGACGGCATCGATGAAGTCGCGATCGTGGCTGACGAAGAGCAGCGCACCCGGCCAGGCTGCGAGTTGTTGTTCGAGCCAGGCGACCGAGTCGACATCGAGGTGGTTGGTCGGCTCGTCGAGGATGAGGACGTCAGGGCGGGCCAGCAGCAGTCGGGCCAGTGCAACACGCATCCGCCACCCACCGCTCAGCTCGCGCACGGGCCGTTGG
The DNA here is from genome assembly GCA_029979265.1 of Actinomycetota bacterium. Classification (GTDB taxonomy): domain Bacteria; phylum Actinomycetota; class Acidimicrobiia; order Acidimicrobiales; family Aldehydirespiratoraceae; genus UBA11606. The sequence continues at coordinate 212,783 of JAPOHW010000001.1, forward strand.
GTGTCGGATTCCTTGAAGCCGAGTCCGGCAAGAACCTTGTGGGCGTCCGCTTCGAGCGCGTAACCGCCCATCGATTCGTATCTGCCCTGAACCTCCCCGTACTCGGTGAGGATGGCGTCGTAATCGGCATCCGCCGGTGGGTCGGTGAGGTGAGCTTCGAGGCGGTGGAGGGCGTCGGCGAGCGCAGCCATGTCACCGGCACCTGCGAGGACTTCGTCGATGACACTTCCGGTGGCCGTGTCGACGAGGTCCTGGGGCAGATAGCCGAGTGTCATGTCTCGGGGGCGGGTGATCGAGCCGGCATCGGGTTCGGCGTCGCCGACCAGGATCTCGATGAGCGACGTCTTGCCCGTGCCATTGCCGCCGACGAGCGCGATGCGACGCCCTGCAGAGAGCTGCAGGGTGACGTCTTTGAAGAGATCGCGAGGACCGTACGAACGAGCGATGCTGGAGGCGGTCAACATGACCGGGTCAGGCTATTGGTCCGGGCGGACGGCAGGTTCCCGGATCAGGCGTAGAAGTCGTCGAAGGCGCCCTCGGTCGACTTCATCGACGGGTGGTGCGGTGTAAGGCCCTCGATCCGGCCAAGCCACGTGATCGATGCAAAGCCGGCCATCACCGCGCCGCCGTCTTCGGTCTCGGGGATCTGGATCGCATCGCCCCATTCCATCTCGACGTGGAACGTGTCGGTGGCGCCTGGTTTCGGGGTCATCGTCGCCTTCGCCAGCCCTCGTGGTGGCGCCTCGCCGACGTTGGTGCGGCGCCACCCCTCCATGTCCTTGGCGAGACGGTTTGGCACATTGATGTTCAACACCAGCGGTTCGTCGGGCATGTCGTCGACCAACGCACCGACCGCGATCGCCGCCACCTCGGCTGCCCCGTCCCACTTCTGGGTTGCAAGAGATTCCTCCCAGCCCTGGCCCTCGACGCCGAAGGCATCGACGCTCTGGCTGACCGCGACACCACTGATTCCGCCGTTGCGAGCGGTGAGGCAGGCGCCGACGGTGCCCGAGTGGTACACGGAGCGGCCGACGTTGGCACCGGGGTTGATGCCCGACACCACCAGATCGATGTCACCGAACACGCCGAGCCGCCCGAACATGGCGCACAGCGCAGGAGGGGCGCTGATCGACCAGGCCTCGTCGATCCCTTCGACGTGTTCGACCCGTACGTCGGGTTTCATGTTGTGCAGCGTGCCGAGGGCAGCCCCGTACCCCGAATACTCGGTGTTCGGCGCGGCGATCACCACTTCCCCGAACGGACGCATCGCACGCGCCAACACCTGCAGGCCGATCGAGTCGATCCCGTCGTCATTCGTCACGAGAATTCGCACGCTGTCGACCCTAGGCGCAGCTCGTCCACTTGGCGCGATCGGTCCGGTCCTGTCGTGGGGTACGGACCGAGTGTTCTCACCCAAACCTCACCCGGGGATGGGAGACTGGTCGGGTGCCCAAGATCCTGATCGCAGAAGATGACCAACGGGTTCGTGCGTCACTCGAGCGGGCTCTCACTCTCGAAGGGTACGACGTGGTCACTGCGGGTGATGGCACTCGTGCCCTCGAACTGCACGCCGAAGCCCCCGCCGATCTGCTTCTGCTCGACGTTTCGATGCCCAATGCCGATGGGCTCAGTGTCTGTCGACGGATCCGGGCGCGAGGGGACGAGACGCCGGTGCTGATGCTGACCGCTCGCCACGACGTGGCAGACCGTGTTGCCGGCCTCGACGCAGGTGCTGATGACTATCTGGTCAAGCCGTTTGCGCTCGAGGAACTGCTGGCGAGGCTGCGCGCCCGGCTTCGGACCGTTGCCACCGACGACGATCGCCTTCATCTCGCCGACCTCCAGGTCGATCTTGATGGGCGACGGGTCTGGCGCGGTGACACGATCCTCGATCTGTCGAGAACGGAGTTCGATCTGCTGGAAGTACTGGTCCGCAACGCCGGCGTTGTGCTCAGCCGAGCCCAGCTCTACGACGCCGTCTGGGACGGTGACTTGGAGACCGATTCGAAGACACTCGATGTCTACGTCGGCTATCTCCGCAGGAAACTCGAAACCGATGGGCGATCGCGACTCATTCACACGGTGCGGGGAACCGGGTACGTCGCCCGCGACGGGGACGGCGTCGACTCGTGAGCCTTCGGCTGCGGATCACGCTGCTCGTCGTTGCCGTGGTGACCGTGGTCGTGGTCGTCGTCGGCGAACGCACGTACACCGCAGCCGAGACCGAACTCGTCGAAGAGGTTGATATCGAACTCGTGAATCGCGCTCGGGGTCTGTTGAGCGCGCGTGGTCCCGGTGGCGCGTTCGGGCTGGGGTCCATCGACGAGGTCGATCGTCCTGCGGCCCGGGGCCCCGGGTCGCGTTTGTTCGACGCCATCGAGCGCGACGTCTGGGCGCGAGTCGTCGCCGCCGACGGGACGGTGCTCCGCGACTTCGGTCCGGCGTTCGAGGCATCCGTCGAGCTGGGTGACTTTCCGCAGGAGGGGGATCCCCCGGTGCTCGGTGATGCCGAGATCGGCACCACGCGAGGGCGAGTCGTCACCGTCCCGGTCGGAACGCTCGGTTTCGTGCAGATCGCTCGACCACTGGCCGAGATCGACCAATCCCTCGACGATCTGGTGAACCGGATCCTCCTCATCGGCTTGCTCGCCGTTCTCGGCGCAGGCGGTGTTGCGTGGTTCGTGGCCGGATCGACGGTCGAACCCATTCGACGACTGACGGAGGCCTCGGAGCAGGTCGCACGGACCGGTGAGTTCGATCACCCCGTCGACGGTGCGGGTGGCGCCGAGGTGGGCCGTCTCGCTGCCAGCTTCAACTCGATGCTCGCCGCACTCGGCGCGTCCCGCCGTCAGCAGCACCGGCTCGTGATGGATGCCAGCCATGAGCTGCGAACGCCGCTCACCAGCATGCAGACCAATATCGATGTGCTGCGGGGTCGTGCAGACCTCGATCCGCAGATGCGTGCCGCGATCGTCGACGACATCCATGCCGAGATCGGGGAGCTGAGTGCGCTGATGGCCGAGCTCGTCGAGCTCGCAACCGATGTGCGCGAAGACGAACTGGTTGCGCCGGTCGAACTGGCCACCATCGCAGCATCGATCACCGAGCGGGCGAGCCGACGGGGAACCCATGACGTCGTGCTCGACGTTCGGCGTTCGACGCTGATCGACGGTCGCCCGGTCGCTCTTGCTCGTGCGGTGCGCAACCTCGTCGAGAACGCAATGAAGTTTGCTCCTGAAGGCACGCGCGTACGTGTCGAGATCGATGGCGGCCGACTGCTGGTCCACGATCAGGGACCCGGAGTCGCCGAATCGGATCGTGAGGTGATCTTCGACCGGTTCCACCGCACCGAGGCCACCACGTCTCTTCCCGGTTCCGGTCTGGGACTAGCGATCGTTCGCCAGGTTGCCGAGGCACACGGAGGATCGGTCGTGGCGGCTGCGTCACCCGATGGTGGGGCGGCGGTCGGGTTCACGATCCCGGCCAGCGTCGATCACCGCTGATCGCCGGGTGCGCTGCATCCATGGGGTGGAGCTGCGTCGTGACCACCCAATCGAGCAGGCCGATCGTCGCCGTCGAGGTGTTGTCGACATGACTGATCCCCGGCCCACAGGGCCGGGGATCAGCGGCGACTCGAACGACCTGGGGGGATGTCGTTCGGTCTCGAGGGGATGCGCAGAGGATCAGGCGTCGGCGTCGTGGTGGCCGGGGCCGCGATGGCCGAAGCCGTGCCCACGGGGGGTGAACTCGCCGCTGACGATCGCTTCGGCGCGCTCTTCTGCACCGGCGAGGATCTCTGCTGCCTTCTCGTCGTCGATGCGGCCTGACTCGAGTGCACCGTTCACTCGCTCTTCGACCTGGTCGACGATCGCGTTGACAAGGTCGTCGGTGCTGACGCCCTGGTCGGCAGCGATGTCGGCCAGCGACTGGCCGCTCTGCAGGGCGTCGCGGAGTTCGGGTCCTTCAAGGCCGAGCGTCTCGGCGATCACGCCGGCGCCGGGCATGCCGCGACGGGGACCACGGCGCTCGTGGCCATCGCGCTCGGCTCGAGCTTCCTGCAGGGTGGCAACGACGGCATCGCGCTGGCTTTCGGTGAGGGTGCCGTCGTCGACAAGCCCCTGGAGGGCCTCGGACAGGTGGTTCGACTTCATCGGCATGGCTTCGGTCTCGGTGCCGTCTTGTGCACCGGCGATCACCGGTGTGAACAGGGTGGCGCCGGCCGCGGCACCACCGAGTGCGGTGGCGGCGATGGCGGTGGCAGCAAGGGACTTCTTCATCTGGGTGCTCCTGGTTGGGGGATGGGGCCTTTCGGATGGTCACACTCGCAGTCCCAGGTAAGACGATCGTGAGTCGAATCGGTCGAGGTGGTGAGGAAGTTGTGAGCGATGTGTGAGGACGGCCTGCCGCCTTGCACACCGTAGGATCGGCGCCGTGAGCAATCCCTTCCTGACCGATCGGCTGCAGGAGTTCGGCACCACGATCTTCACCCAGATGTCGGCGCTTGCCGTCGAGACGAACTCCGTCAACCTGGGGCAGGGATTCCCCGATTCCGACGGCCCGGCAGAGGTTGCAGAAGCGGCTCGTCGAGCGATCGCCGATGGGCACAACCAGTACCCGCCGCTCCCGGGGATCGCTCCGCTACGAGAGGCGGTTGCTGAGCACCGCCGCCGCTTCCGGGGGCAGGATTTCGACCCCGATGGCGAGGTGTTGGTCACCGCAGGGGCGACCGAAGCGCTCGCTGCTGCGATGCTGGCGCTGACGGGCCCGGGAGACGAAGTCGTGACCTTCGAGCCCTACTACGACTCGTATGCGGCGGGGATTGCGCTCAGTGGTGCCACGCGACGGGTCGTCACCTTGCAGGCACCGGATTGGTCGTTCGATCCCGATGCATTACGGGCCGCGTTCACTCCTGCAACGAAGGCGTTGCTGCTCAACACTCCGCACAACCCGACCGGCAAAGTCTTCTCTCGCGACGAGATGATGCTGATTGCCGAGTTGTGCTGTGAACACGACATCGTCGCCGTCACCGACGAGGTGTACGAGCATCTCGTCTTCGACGGCGAGCACATCGCGCTGGCGACCCTGCCCGGGATGGCCGAGCGGACGTTGACCGTCTCGTCGGCAGGCAAGATCTTTTCGTTCACCGGCTGGAAGATCGGCTGGGCGTGCGGACCAGCCGAACTGGTGGCGGCGGTGCGCACTGCGAAGCAGTTTCTGACCTTTGTCAGTGGTGCACCCTTCCAGCATGCGGTCGCCGTCGGGCTCAGGCTCGGTGACGACTTTTTCGACGGGTACACGGCTGAGATGAAGGCCAAGCGCGACCGGCTGTGCGCTGGGCTTGCGGGGACGGGCCTGGAGGTGCTGGTCCCAGAGGGCACCTATTTCGCAAGTTGTGACATCCGGTCCATCGGGGAGACCAACGGCATCGACTTCTGCCTGGGCTTGCCTGAACGGGCCGGCGTCGTCGCTGTCCCGACGATGGTCTTCTACGACGACAGGGAGGCGGGCGCCCCGATCATTCGCTTTGCGTTCTGCAAGAAGGACGAGGTGCTCGACGAGGCTGTCCGCAGGCTCGGGGCGGGGTTGGCATGACCCTCGAACTTGCCGCCATTCAGCACGACATTGCATGGGAGGCGCCCAGCGAGACGATGGCGCTCGTGCGACCGCTCATCTTGGATGCGGCCGAATCGGGTGCCGAGCTCGTCGTCCTCACCGAGATGTGGTCGTGCGGTTTCTCGATGAACACCGCCGTCGTGGCCGAATCGCCGGACGGACCGACCGCCTCGTTCATGCACGAGATGGCGCGCGAGACGGGATGTTGGATCGCAGGCTCGGTGCCTGAACACACCGACGGCTATGACCGGCCGACGAATCGTTTCGTGCTGGCAGGACCGGGCGGCGAGGACCACCGGTATGCGAAGGCCAAGCCGTTCTCGTACGCGGGTGAGACCGATCACTACGCCGCCGGCGAACCGATCGCTGCGATCAGCGTCAACGGTGTTCGCGTCACGCCGTTCATCTGCTACGACCTTCGCTTCGCCGACCTGTTCTGGAACTCGGCGGCTGCTACCGATCTGTATCTGGTTCCGGCGAATTGGCCAGGGGTCCGTCGCGAGCACTGGATGGCGTTGCTGCGGGCGCGGGCCATCGAGAATCAGGCCTACGTTGCCGGGGTCAACCGCGTCGGGTCGGGTGACGGCCTCGAGTACACCGGTGATTCCCGAATCATCGATCCGCTCGGTGAGGTTCTCCGGGCGGCACCTCCAGGTGAGGTGGTGACGCTCCGGGCGACGATCGACCCGGCCCATGTCGCCGATGTCCGCCGTCGCTTCCCGTTCATGGCCGACCGCTAGGGCGGTGGTGAGGGGGCCGATCCGGGATCAGCTTCCAGCGGTGAGGGTGTCGCGGAGTTGCCGCTTGAGGAACTTGCCGTTCGCGTTCTGAGGCAGCGGCTCGTCCATGAACCAGACGTGCTCAGGCACCTTGTATTTCGCCATCAGTGGTTCGAGGAACTCGGTGAGCCCGGCCTGGTCGAGATCGGCGCCGTCCTTGAGATGGATGGCGACGCCGACGACTTCGCCCAGGCGGTCGTCGGGTACGCCGAACACGGCGGCCTCGGCGACGTCGGGGTGTTGGTAGACCGCAGCCTCCACCTCGGCGCAGTAGATGTTCTCGCCGCCGCGCAACACCATGTCCTTGGCCCGATCAACGATGTAGACGAAGTCGTCATCGTCGATGTAGACGATGTCGCCGGTGTGGAAATACCCGTCGACGATCGCCTCGGCGGTTGCCTCCTGGCGATTGAGGTAGCCCTTGACAACCGCCGGACCTTTCACACACAGTTCGCCGCGCTCGCCCTTCGCCACGTCGTTGCCCTCGTCGTCGACAACCCGGTAGTCGAATGTCGGCATGATCCTGCCCGCGGACGCCGGCTTGGCCCGAAAGAAGATGCTGCCCACGGCGGTGACGATGCCGTGTGTCTCGGTCAGGCCGTAGCCGGTCGAGGGCTGTACGCCGGCGTCCTTGGCGGTGGCGATCTTCTCGACAAGATCGGGTTGCAGAGCAGCACCACCACCACCCATCGACTCGAGCGAACTGGTGTCCCGGGTCTCCCAATCGGGGTGAAGCAGCATCTCTCGGCTCATGGTGGGAACGCCGGTGAAGCCGGTGGCTCGCTCGCGCTCGATGAGTTCGATTGCCCGGGCCGTGTCCCACTTGTACATCAGGATCACCTTCGCCCCCGCAGCCGTGGCGCCGTGGAGCACACAGTTGTTGGCGGTCACGTGAAAGAGGGGCGTGGCGGCCAGCAGCGAAGGGGCGGGTGCGTCGGCAGCGGGCTCCGTCGGTGCCTCACCGGCAGCTTCGGCGACGCTGGCTGCAGCCATTGCTGCCACGGTGTTCGCGAAGGCGAGGTGCATGACGTTGTGGACCGAGCCTCGGTGGGTGAGTTGCGCGCCCTTGGGGAAACCGGTGGTGCCTGACGTGTAGAAGATGCACATGTCGTCATCGGGGTGGATCTCGGCGTCGGGCAGTGTGTCCGGCGCTGTGGCGGGGTCGATCACATCGGCCCAGCGAACGGCGTTGGAGGGAAGCGCACGATCGGAGCGGACCGACATGATGTGCATGTCGCCATCAGCCCGAAGCCCATCGAGGACGGGGAGGAGACGCTCGAGTCGTTCGTCGTCGGCAACGACGACCTTGGGGCGCGAGTCGCCGAGGCCGTACTCGAGTTCGGCGCTCGTCCACCAGGCGTTGACCCCGACGGCTGCGCCACCGATCGAGACCACGGCCCAGTACGAAAAGACCCACTCCGGGTAGTTGCGCATGGCGATGGCAACCCGGTCGCCTTCGGCAACGCCCTGTCCCTTCAGGTATGCGGCCAGCGAACGCACGATGGTGTGGGCTTCGGCGAAGGTGTAGGACTCGTCCTCGTAGACGAGGTAGGGCTTGTCGCCGTGGGCAGCCGACATCTCCCAGACCATCCGCAGGTTGGGCGGAGCCGAATCGAAGGTCTTCATGGTCATGCCCCGGACCTCGGTCTCGGAGTGCGCAAATGGCGCTCCGTCGGCGATGAGGGCATCCCAGGTCTGGTTCAGTGCGTCGATCACGGCCCTATGCATAGCGGTTCAGGTGCACCGGGGGCCACCCGGCGTCGTAGTCTCCGATCGATGGGAACCAACGTCTTTCGGGTCGGTGACGAGGTCGCGGCAGCGATCGAGGCCCGTGCGCCGATCGTGGCGATGGAGTCGACGATCTACAGCGCGTTCGGCCTCCCGCAGCCCGCCAACCGTGAGGCGCTCGATCGATGCGAGGAGGCGATCCGTGCTGCGGGCGCGGTACCGGCGATGACTGCGGTGATCGACGGGGTCGGCGTCGTGGGTGTGGCACCGGGCCGCGAAACCGAACGGGTGCTCGCTGCGACGACCAAGATTGCAGCTCGGGATCTCGGCCACGCCCACGCAACCGGTCTCGACGTGGGCGTCACCACCGTGTCGGCGTCGGTGACGTTGGCGGCGAGAGCAAGCGTGTCGGTCTTCACGACCGGGGGCATCGGTGGGGTCCACCGTGATGCTGCGCAGACCGGTGACATCTCCCATGACCTCCTTGCGATTGCCCGACATCGGGTCGTCACCGTGTCGGCCGGGGCGAAGGCCTTCCTCGACCTCGGTCGAACGCTCGAGGAGTTCGAGACACTTGGTGTCCCGGTCGTCGGTTGGAACACCGATCGCTTCCCAGCCTTCTACACGCGCGATTCAGGACATCGGGTCACGATGACGGTGCGTTCGGGAGCGGAGGTCGCAGCGCTGCTCGTAGCAAACGGTGAACTCGGCCACCCGGGAGGTGTCCTGGTCGCCAACCCGATTCCCGAAGCCGACGAACTCGACGCAGGTCGCATCGACGCCGCCATTGCCGACGCACTTGCAACCGCTGAACGCATGGGCGTTCGCGGTCCAGGGGTCACCCCGGCCGTTCTTGCCGCGATGGCGTCGGTAACGGAGGGGGACAGCGTGCCTGCAAACCTCGCGCTCGCCGAGAACAATGCTCGGGTGGCCGCCGAGATCGCGTTGGCGGTCAGCGCTGCGTGACGGCGTCGACCGCCGGTGTTCGCCCCGGTTTGTTTGCGACGAGCTGATCCACCATCGTTGAGAGACCGAGCCACCCTGACTGCGACACCTCACCGACATGACCGAGCCGTTCGATCCCGACGCCACCCTCATCCGAGTCCTCACCGACCCTGCGTGCATCCCCGATCCGTACCCGCTGTACAACCAGCTGCGTGACCATGCGCCGATCTTCCAGACGTCGGTGACCGGGACCTGGGTCGTCAACCGGTACGAACACGCAAAGGCAATGCTGCGCGACCCGCGATGCGGCAGCGGTGCAGGCCTCGAGGGCGGCGATCGCACTGCGATCGACGGCAGTTCACGCCGGGCTCGAACGGGCACGCTCTCGATGTTGTTCCTCAACCCGCCCGACCACACGCGGGTGCGGGGGCTGGTGGCCCGCTCGTTCACGCCGCGTCGGGTCGAGCAGATGCGGCCCGAGGTCGAGGCGATGTGTGACGCCTTGCTCGACGACCTCGACGGTGATGGCGACTTCGTCGACAAGGTGGCGTTCCCCCTGCCTGCCAATGTGATCAGCGCTCTTGTCGGCGTACCCGAAGCGGACCGTGAGTTCCTTCGACCCTTGATCTATGACCTCGGCGTCGGGATCGAACCGACAGCGAGCGATGACGAGATCGCAGCCGCCGACATCGCCGGTGAGGAGATCACCGCCTATGTGGTCGATCTCATCGCCCGTCGCCGCGCTGATCCGCAAGACGACCTGTTGAGCGGCATGATCGAAGCCAAGGACGGCGAAGACAAGCTCACCGAGGACGAGATCATCGTCAACACGCTGCTCATCTACGCAGCTGGCTTCGAGACGACGACGCACCTGCTCGGCAACACGGTTCGGCAGCTCGTCGCCCACCCGGACCAACACGAGTTGTTGCGCAGCGACCGCTCGCTCATTCCGGGTGCGATCGAGGAGGTGCTGCGGTTCGACCCTCCTGTGCAGATGGACGGGCGCTATGTCTTCGAAGACCTCGAACTCGGCGGGGTCACGATCCCGGCCGGGTCGGGAACGATGACGTTGATCGGGGCCGTCAATCGCGATCCCGATGTTGTCGACGATCCGGACACCTTCGATGTGACCCGCACCGACACCCAGGTGCTTTCGTTCGGGTCGGGCATTCACTACTGCCTCGGCGCAGCGCTGGCCCGACTCGAGGGGCAGGCGCTGCTCGGCCGCATGCTCGACCGCTACGACACGTGGAAAATCGTAGGTGAGCCGTCGTGGCGACGCCGTTTCACCCTGCGCGGCGTCGAGCACATGCACGTTCGTTTGTCGTAACCCGCGCAAGGGTTCAGTCTCCGAGTCGCCCTGCCGTTTCGAAGAAGTCGATCACGAGGTCGAGAAGCCCTCCTTCGAGATCGGGTGGAAGGCCGTGGCCGGCGCCCTCGATGCCGTAATGCACAACCCGGTGGCCATCGTCGCAGGTGCCCCACTCGAGCCGGATGTTGCCGTCGGCAGTGCGGGTGCGGTCGGGCTCGGCCTCGCAGCCGAATCGATCGGCCCACACCGCAACGCTGTCTTCGACCGCAAGGAAGTCGTGTCCGGCGACACCGATCCCACCGCCGTACGGCACCAGTTGATCGTCGGTTCCGTGCAGGCTGAGGACGGACACCGGCGCAACCGCACCGGTCGGCACCAGGTCGTTGGTGAGTCCGCTGGCCGCAGCCGCAACGGCATGAAACCGATCGGTGCGGGCGACGAGTTGCTGCACGAGGCCGGCACCGTTCGAATAGCCGAACGCATAGACCCGCCCGGCGGTCGGTTGGCCGGTGTCGGAGGCAGCTCCAGCAATCCGATCGAGCAAGTGTTCGACAAAGGCGACGTCATCAGCGGTGGAGGCTTCGCGTCCGAGATTCCAGCTGCGTTCGATCCCCTCGGGGATGAGCGTGATGAAACGGTTCTGGTCGATCACGGGTTGCAGGGCTCGAAGCATGCCCTCGGGTTGTCCGCCGTTGCCGTGGAGGACGACCAAGACGGGAAGCGTCGTGTCGATGTCGTCTTCGTCACCGTTGGCACCATCGGTTCGGGGAACTGCGATCAAGGCTCGGCGCTCGACCACGACGCCATCGACGACTTGATCGATGACGATCTCCTCGACACCGGGCTGACGTGCCACGGTTGCGTCATCGGCGACGCCCGGGTCGTCGGGTTGGGAGGCGGGATCTGGTTCGTCGGGTCGAGAGGCTGTTCCCGGGTCGGCCGGTTCGGAGGTGACGACTGGCGCTTCGGTCTCGCCGACGACCGCGTCGGTATCCACGGGTCCGGGCGCACCACACCCGGCCGGCACAGCGAGGACAACGAGGACCGCTAGCAGCCGACATGCCCGGCGGACGGGGTGCGTCGGGAGGGAGGAGGTGGCCACGGCAGTGTCGTCGGTCGGGGCGTTCCGACCGATCAGGAGTCGGGATCGCCTCCCGTGTTGGCGATGATGTTGCGCAGCTGTTCGTTCGAGGCGAGCTGGTCAGGACACGTCGACGCTGCCCAGTCCTTTGCGGCTGCGGCCCAATCGGGCTGATCGGGGTACTCGTCACGCATCGACTGGAAGATGTCGAACGGTGTGGTCCCGGCCGCCAGTTCGGCACAGAGTTCCTCGGCCCGGTCGAGGTCCGAGCCGTTCCCACCACAGGCTGGGAGCGTGAGGGCGGCCACGGCAAGGGCAGCGAGAAGAGCGAAGGAACGTCGATGTGTGCTCATCGGGCCATGCTGCCATGTGGAGGTCGATGATGCGTCGAACCGTGCAGGCGTTTCATAGCGACCGTTGCCGCGATCGATGGCCCAGGGACGCCGTCTGCAGGTGGGGATAACCTCAAGTCGCAGGTCGACACACCGCTGCGCAGTTCGAGACGGTCGGCGTGGCGACATGCTGATCGGGCGGTGTGCGCGGCGGACGTCGACGGGAGCGCAATTCGAGTGAGTACCGAACAGGAACGAGCGCTGATCGAAGCAACGCATCGGCCGTCGACGGCCACGTCCCTACGATCCGACCTCGAAGCGCTCGGTTTGGCACCCGGGGCAACAGTGATGGTGCATGCCTCGCTCTCGGCGCTCGGGTACGTCGTCGGCGGACCGGAGGCGGTCGTCGATGCTCTGATCGGGGCAATCGGCCCTACCGGAACGCTGATGATGCCGGCCCACTCCGGGCAGTACACCGATCCGGTGAACTGGCGCAGTCCGCCGGTGCCGGTCAAATGGATCGATTCGATGCGTGAAGCGATGCCCCCGTTCGATGTCGCCAAGAGTCCGACCCGGATGATGGGTTCGATCGCCGAGTACTTTCGGCTGTCACCGGGCGTGTGCCGGAGCAATCATCCGACCGTGTCGGCTGCAGCGATCGGTCCGAATACGAGCATGCTTCTCGACGGCCACTCGCTCGACCAAGGGCTCGGGGAAGGCTCACCGCAGGCACGGCTCTACGACCTCGACGGCCAGATCCTCCTCCTCGGCGTCAGCCATGCCAACAACACGGCAATGCACGTGGCCGAATATCGAGCAGTGCCCGAGGGCCACCCCCTCCTCGCCCAGCGTTCTCCCATGACCGTCGCCGGAGAACGTGTCTGGGTCGACCATCACGAGATCGACGAAGACAACGAGTTCGCGACCATCGGCGATGCCTTTGCCGCCACCGGTGCGCAACGCAGCGGGGCAGTCGGGGCCGGTGTTGCCCACCTGATGAGCGCTCGCGCACTCGTCGACTTCACGACCAAGTGGTTGCAGCAACACGTCTACCGCTGAGCTGCGCAGTGCAACGCATGGTCGTTGTTGCGAGAGGTCGCCCGACTCAGTAGCCCTTCCAGTGCGGGTCGCGTCGTTCTCGGAAACTGGCAATGCCCTCTTTGCTGTCCTCGGAGTAGCTGTTCATCTCGACAGCGATCGACTCGTTGTGAATCATCGTGGCGCGGTCTGTGTCGAGGCTCTGGTTGACGAGCCATTTGGTGAGACCGAACGACAGGGTCGGGCCCCGTGCGATGCGTTCGGACCATTCGATTGCGGTTGCCTCGAGGTCGGCGGACGGCACGACCTTGTTGACGAGACCGAGCTCGGCGGCTTCGGATGCGGGCAGGTCGTCGGCGAAGAGCATCAGTTCCATCGTCTTGCGAACGCCGATGATGCGGGGGAGCAACCACGGGCCGAGTGCATCGGGGACCAGACCGCGCCGAGCGAACACTTCGACGAATTTCGACGTGTCGGCTGCGATCACGAGATCGCAGGCGAGCGCAAGATGGGCGCCCATGCCGGCGGCCGTGCCGTTCACGGCGGCGATGATCGGGATGTCGCTGTCGAGAATGGCGGGGAAAAGCGTGTATTGACCGTCGAGCATCATCCGGCGTGGATCACCGACAACCTGGTCCGGAATCGCCTCGGGCCGGTCCTTCTCGTAGACGTGGGAGAGATCTGCTCCCGGGCAGAACAGCTTTTCGCCAGCGGCGGTCAAGACGATGCACCGAGCCCGTTTGGAGACGTTGAGGTTGTTGATGAGATCGCGAATGCGATTTCGGCACGGGGGATTCAGTGCGTTGCCAACCTCGGGTCGGTCGATGGTGATCCACGCCACCGAACCGCGCAGGTCGAGGCGGATCTGCTCTTCGATGGGTCCCTCGTCGGCCATGGCTGCAGACTATTGCTCCCGTGGCGCGGGACCGGCATCTTCGGTGACTACCCTGCCGAGCCTTGAGCCGGAGCATCACGCTGCGCCAGTGGCAACACGAGGCACTGCGAGCCTTTCTCGATCATCCTCGAGCAAACTTTTTGGCCGTTGCCTGTCCCGGTGCCGGGAAAACGACCTTCGCACTGACTGCGGCACGGCACTGGCTTCGGGGCGAGCGGCTGCCGCTGGTCGTCGTGGCCCCGACCCGGCACCTCAAGCTCCAGTGGGCATCGGCCGCCGAGCGCTTCGGATTTCACCTCGAACCCGACTGGGAAGCGTCGCTCGGCGACATTCCGTCGGACATGCACGGGATCGTTGTCACCTACGCCCAGGTGGCATCGTCGGCCCGCACGCTGTTCGATGTCAGCCGCGGTGGGATCGTCGTTCTCGACGAGGTACACCACGCCGGCGGCGATCTGTCCTGGGGCACCGGGGTGGCCGAGGCATTCGCCGAGGCCAACTGTCGGCTGCTGTTGTCGGGTACGCCGTTTCGGTCCGACGACGCACCGATTCCGTTCGTCGAGTACAGCCTCGGCGATCACGGTGATGCAGTCAGTGACTTCGAGTACGACTACGGCAGGGCGCTCGTCGACGGTGGTGTGGTTCGGCCCGTCTTCTTTCCCCGCTTCGACGGTCACATGGAGTGGATCGGGGCCGACGGTGCGCTGAAGCAGGCGGCATTCTCCGACGACGTCACGCAAGAGGATCGCGGCGCCCGCCTGCGAACTGCCCTCGATGCGAACGGCGAGTGGCTTCCCACCGTGCTCGTGCGAGCGGACGAAAAGCTTCGACAGATCCGCAAGCAGCAGTCCGATGCCGGGGGGTTGGTCATCGCCATCGATCAGGCCCATGCCCGAGCGTGCGCCGCCCTTCTCGAGCGGTGGACCGGTGAGGCGCCGGCCGTCGCGCTCTCCGACGACCCGAAGGCATCGGCGGTCATCGAGACCTACGCCCGTTCCGATCAGGCATGGGTCGTGGCGGTTCGCATGATCAGTGAGGGGGTCGACATTCCCCGTCTCCGGGTCGGCGTCCATGCCACCACGACGGTCACGCCGCTCTTCTTTCGTCAGGCGGTTGGACGTATCGCTCGCTGGACACCAGGTTTGGCGTCACAGAAGGCGTACTTCTATGTGCCCGACGATCCCCGACTTCGTCACCACGCCCAGAACATCGCATCCCAACGTCGGCATTCCATCAACGAGCGGATCGAGAACCAGGCCCAGCGCGAGTCGGCAGTGGATGACCTCACCCGCGCCGTCCGGGTCGAGGAGCAGCCGTCGCTGTTTCAAGCCCTGTCGTCGACTGCGCTCGACGGGGAGGAGACGACGCCGCCGGCCGACGACGGCATCGACCCCGGTGAGGATCTCGTCATCGCCGTCGAGGAACTGACCGGTCTACCGGTCGATCTCCCGCCGCCACCCAGGCTGCCGGGCCGCGAGGTCGACGCAAAGGGTGCGCTCGGTGATCTTCGCTCGAAGCACGCACGAAAGAAGGAACTTCGCCAGTGGAATGCGGACAGAGTGCTCGAACTCGTTCGCGCAACCGGCATGGAGCATTCGCTGGTCAACGCGGAGCTCAACAAACGGGCGGGGGTCGAGCGGGTCGGCGAGGCCGACGAGCCCGCACTCCGACGGCGTTTGCGAGCAGCCGATGACTGGCTCGACAGCATGCGGTCGCAGCGCTGAACCGACCAGCGAGCGGGCAACACACCGGAGCGTTCGATGGCCGGGTCGATGGGGCGGCTAACCGATTGCGTCTCGCTCGTCGAGTCGTCGCTGCAGTGCGTGCATGTCGAACGGGTGGTGCAGTCCGACGATGATGTGGGTGGCTCCTGCGTCGAGATAGTCCCGCACGGCGTGGGGGTCGTCGGCACCGATCGATACGGTCCGCTCGATCTCTGAGAAGTCGCGTCCGACGTCGACGCACCAGTCTTGCAGGACCTCGCACAGGTCGGCGACGTTGTTGGGTGGACCGAAGCAGTTCCATGCATCGGCGTGCTGGGCAACGAGTCGGAGGGTCACCCTGCGGCCGGAACCTCCGATCATCAGGGGGAGCGAGCCGAGCGGTCCAGGGTTCAGCTTCGCCAGACGATGCTTCATTCGGGGGAGGTCGGCCTCGAGTTGTCTGAGTCGGCTCCCAACCGTTCCGAATTCGTAGCCGTACTCGGTGTAGTCGCGCTCGAACCAACCGGCACCGACCGCAAGGTACATGCGTCCGTTGCTGACGTGGTCGAGTGTGCGGGCCATGTCGGCCACGAGTTCAGGGTTGCGATACCCGTTGCCGGTGACGAGCGTGCCGAGCTTGGCGTTGGTCGTGTCGGCAGCCATGACCGACAGCAGCGTCCACGCCTCGAAATGGGTCTCGTCCGGGTCGCCGAAGAGCGGATAGAAGTGATCCCAGATCCAGATGGAGTCGGCGCCCATCTCGTCTGCGGCCTTCCAGCACTCCCGCATGGCGGCGACAGTGGTCGCCTGCGGCTGGATCTGAACACCGATCTGTACCGTCGTCATGTCGCGAGTGTTGCACCGAGATGACGATGGTGCAGTCCGATGATCCGTATGCATCCACAGAGCAGTACTGTGCTCGTAGAGTCACCAATGGTCCTCGGATCGGCGTCCTTCATGGTCGTAGATTCGAGACGGACGTCACACCCGCAGGTGGTGGCGGCAGGAACAATCCATCCCGAGGAGGCGTTGCAATGGCCATGAGCGATCTGGAAACCACCATCCACACCATGCGCCAAGCTGTCGATGGCGACGTGTGCAGCCGTTCACGGGTGATGGATGCGCTGCTCGATCTCCGACTGGAGGCGGGCAGCCGCAGTGACGTGACTGCGCTGGTCGATGACGCCCTTGCCAACCTTCCCGGCAAGACGATGGTTCCAGCCGACTGGTGGCGTGACCGCCTCGACATGCTCGAGTTGATCGCAGTCAACCCTGTCGAAGCTGTCGGCTGATCGACACGACGCTCGGCGCGACGGACAAACGAACCACTGGCAGCGCCGCCGTTCGATTGGCGGCTGACACGGCCGTGTCCGAAGATGCGGAGATGGCCCAGACGGACGTGCTCGGTTTCTGGCGAATCGCCGATGCCGATCCCGATCATGTTGCGCTGATCGATCCCGACCACGAACAGACGACGTTCGGGGAGCTCGCCACCCTCACCAATCAGATCGTGCACGGTCTGCGCGCGCTGGGCCTCGAGCCGGGAGATCAGGTCACCACCGTGCTGCCGAACAGTGTCGAGCAGGTCGCGCTGTGCCTCGCCGCGTTTCAGGGCGGCTTCTACGTCACCACGGTCAACTGGCATTTGGTCGGGCCCGAGATCAGCTACATCGTCAATGATTCCGAGACGAAGGCGTTGATCGTCGACGCACGCTTCACCGGCGAGGCCACCCGGGTTGCGGAGGATTGCGTGACCCCGGCGGCCAACCGGTTCTCCATCGGTGGCGGGATCCGCGGGTTCCGGCCCTTCGACGACCTTGTGCGGGGCCAGCCGTCCACCCGCCCCGAGAACCTCGGTCCGACGGGCTCGTTCATGTTCTACACCTCGGGCACAACCGGGCGGCCGAAGGGGGTGCGTCGACCCCTCAATCCCGGCCACCCCGATGAACAGGCCGGCGGTGGACTGCTGTACCTGTTCGGTACCAAACCGCACGACGGCAATGTGCAGATGACGCAGGCGCCCCTCTACCACACGGCGGTCAACAACTGGACCACGATGTCACTGCATCTCGGCCACACCGTCGTCTTGATGGACAAGTGGACTGCGGAGGGCGCGCTCGAGCGCATCGAGCGGTACCGAGTGACGTCGTCGCACATGGTGCCCACGATGTTCAACCGGATGTTGCAGCTTCCTGCCGACGTGCGGAATTCCTACGACGTGTCGTCGACCCGCTACATGGTGCATGCGGCAGCGCCGTGTCCGGTCGAGACCAAGCGAAAGATGATCGAGTGGTGGGGAGACTCGATCTGGGAGTACTACGCGGCGACCGAGGGTGGTGGCACCTATGTCGGGGCGACCGAGTGGATGACCAAGCCAGGCACGGTCGGCAAACCGTGGCCGATCAGTGAGGTCATCGTCGTCGACGACGACGGGGGTCGTCTTCCACCGTTCGAGTCCGGGACCGTCTACATGAAGATGGGCGGCGGTCAGCAGTTCGAATACAAGGGCGATGAGGACAAGACACGGAAGTCCCGTCTGGACGACTTCTTCACGGTCGGCGATGTCGGCTACCTCGACGACGACGGGTTCTTGTTCCTCAACGACCGTGCCAACGACATGATCATCGTCGGCGGTCTCAACGTCTACCCGGCCGAGATCGAGGGCGCGCTCATCCAGCACGAGGCGGTCGGTGATGTTGCCGTCTTCGGGATTCCCAACCCTGATGTCGGTGAGGAGATCAAGGCCGTTGTCGAACTTCGAGCGGGGTGGGCGCCGACCGACGACACCACCGAGCAAATCATGTCGTGGCTTCGGGGGCAGATCGCTCGCCAGAAGCTGCCGCGTTCGATCGACTACACGGTCGAGATGCCACGTGACCCGAACGGCAAGCTCTACAAGCGGCGTCTGCGCGACCCGTTCTGGGAGGGTCACGAACGCTCGATCTGACGCAGGGTGTCGGCTCGTGGCGGGTGGTCGGGCAGTACCGCCCGTCGGGCGCGCTAGCTTTACAGAATGTCAAAACGAGGGATCGATGGCTCCGAAGTCGCTCGAGCGCATGCGTCGCTCGGCTTGACGACCGAGATCGCCGACCAAGGGGTGTACGACCGCACCGTCACCCGGTTCGCAGATCGCAGCATCGCTCTGCCGACGTTTGCAGAGTTGGCCGACCCATCGACCATCCCGACCGGGCGCCTTGCGCCGTTGGTCGGTCTCGACCGGAACGAACCTGACTCGCGCAACCTCTTTCGTGTGCACTGGTTCGGGCGACTCGACGGCAGTGGCCCCCATGACGTCCCCGACTACATCGAACTTCCCCCGGAGATGACGGGTGTCGACGCCCGCATCCTGCTTGCGTTCGGGAATCGCTTTCCGATGATCAGGGCCCACAAGGTGCTCGCCGCCTACGCCTGCCTCGTCCCCCGACTCGTCACCGGTCGGTTCGATCCCACAACCCACCGTGCGGTGTGGCCCTCGACCGGCAACTACGCGCGAGGAGGCATTGCGATCTCGCGCATCATGGACTGCCGGGGCGTGGCGGTGCTCCCCGAAGGGATGAGCAGGGCCCGGTTCGACTGGCTCGAGCAGTGGACGCTCGACCCGGCCAACGACATCATCCGCACCCCCGGCACCGAGTCGAACGTCAAGGAGATCTACGACGCCTGCAACGAACTCGAGCAGGATCCCGAGATCGAGATCATCAACCAGTTCTCGGAGTTCTCCAATCACCTTGGGCACTATGCGGTCACCGGTCCTGCCCTCGAGCGGGTGTTCGAGCACGCCACAGCGGGTGCTGGCTCCGCCCGACTTGCGGCCTATGTGTCCGCATCGGGTTCGGCCGGCACACTCGGTGCTGGTGACTACCTCAAGGACACGCTCGGAGCCCGCATCGTGGCGGTCGAGGCGCTCGAGTGCCCGACACTGCTCGAGAACGGCTTCGGCGATCACAACATCCAGGGCATCGGTGACAAACACGTGCCGTTGATCCACAACGTGATGAACACCGACGATGTCGTTGCGGTGAGTGATCGCTCGACCGACGCCCTCGACGCCCTGTTCAACACCGATGCGGGACGCAGCTACCTCGTCGATCGGGTTGGTCTCGCTCCCGGGCTCGTCGAGGCGCTGCAGCACCTGGGCTACTCCTCGAGCTGCAACGCCCTTGCCGCGATCAAGATCGCAAAGGAACACGATCTCGATCGCGACGACGTCATCGTCACCGTCGCCACCGACGGCTCCGAGTTGTACGACGCCGAACGAGCCGAGTACCTGGCAACCCAGCATCCCGAGGGCTACGACGCGGTGGCGGCAGCCGCCGATTTCGGGCGTGAACTCGAGGCCGGCGACACCGCGCAACACCTCGAACTCACCGAGGCAGACCGGCGGCGGATCTTCAACCTGGGGTACTTCACCTGGGTGGAACAGCAGGGCATCTCGTTCGAGGACTTCACGGCTCGAGGCGATCAGCGCTTCTGGGACGGGATGCGCCACTTCGTCGCCGATTGGGACGAACTCATCGACGAGTTCAACAACCGAACCGGCACCCGTCGCGACGACTGATCGTGGCCGACGCTGCACTGTCGACCTTCGAGCGTCATCTCGACCTCCTCGATCTGGGCCGCGCTCAGTCGGCACGAGAACGCGACGTTGTGGTGGCAGCCATCCGACGGCTCGACGCGTCCGTTGCCGAGCGCGAGGGTCATGGCTTCATCCCCACACCGTTCGAACCCGCAACCCATCTCGCCAAGGCGGTGGGTCTGCCGGCCGGCACCGAACTGTGGGTGAAAGACGAGACCGGCAACGTCTCGGGTTCGCACAAAGGTCGGCACCTGTTCGGTGTCGCCGTCGGTGAGGCACTGAGACCGAGCGGCGCCGGGCCGTGGGCAATCGCGTCATGCGGCAACGCAGCGTTGGCAGCTTCGGTCGTCGCGGCGGCTGCCCGACACTCGCTCGAGGTGTTCGTCCCGACGTGGGCCGATGACGCCGTGGTCGCCGAGATCGAGGCGACCGGTGCCGGTGTGACGAGGGTCGAACGAGCGGCGGGTCGGCTCGGCGACCCGGCCCACCACGCCATGGTCGATGCCATTGGAGAGGGTGCCACCGCCTTCTCGTGCCAGGGCACCGAGACGCCGAACACGATCGACGGCGGTCGCACCATCGCCTTCGAGATGGTCGAGACCCTTGCCGCTCACGACCACCCGAAACCACCTCACCTCGACCGATTGTTCGTCCAGGTCGGAGGCGGTGCGCTGGCGACCGCAGTCGTGACCGGTCTTGCCCGCTGCGATCTGGCAACGATGCCGGCCGTCCATGCCGTCCAGCCGCTCGGCAATCATCCGCTGGTGCGGGCATGGGACACCGTCGTCTCGGAACTGCTCGACGCCCCGCCTGAGCCCACCATCACGGGCCGCTTGGCCGCAGCGGCAGAACTCGGCCGGGTCGTCGACGACGCCCGGCGAACGATCACCCGTCGGCTTCGTTCCGACCCGGCCCGATACATGCGGCCCTGGCCCGATGAGCCGGAGTCGTATGCGACCGGCATCCTCGACGACGTGACCTACGACTGGATCCCCATCATCGAGGCGATGCTCGCAACCGGGGGAGCGCCGGTCGTGCCGTCGGAGGCGCAGTTGCGACGTGCGCACGCGCTTGCGCACGACCACACATCGATCCCGGCCTGCCCGACGGGCGCAGCAGGGCTCGGGGGGCTGCTTGCCGTGGTCGAGGCTGGTGCAGGCCCGGACCAGCACGAGCGGATCGCCGTGATCTTCAGCGGCCATCAACGTGCCGGTGACCCGTTTCCGGCCTGATCCGGGTCGGCGACGACGCGCAGCGATACGGTCGCCCGATGTCCTCTACTCAGCGACGGCTCTTCACTGTTGTCGTCGCGTTGTCGGCTGCGATGGTTGCGCAGGCGTTCGGCCGATTCACATGGGGGGTCGTCCTCCCCGACGCTCGTGACGACCTGCTCGACGGCTCCAACACGGCGGCAGGACTCTTCGGCACCCTGAACGTTTCGGCGTACCTCGTCGGAACGGTCGTCGTCGCCTGGCTTGCATCGCGGTCGACGCTGGTCGGGCTGGTCAAGATCGGTCTGACCTGCTCCACGTCCGGGCTTGCACTGGCATCGTTCACGACCGAGCCGGTTGTCTTGGCTGGGGCTCTCGTGCTGATGGGTCTTGGTGGCGCAATCATCTGGGTCCCGGTACCGGGGATCACGGCCCGAGAGTTTCCCCCGGAACGTCGTGGCTTCGCCACCGGCCTCGCCGGGGTCGGGATCGGTCTGGGCATCGTCTTCGCCGGTCGGATTGCGTCGATGTTGCGCAACGGCGACGCGGCCGTGTGGCAGACGCTCTATCGAATCGAGCTCGCAATTGCCGTCTGTGTGTTCGCCGCTGCGCTCGTCGGTTTGCGATCTCAGGGTGAGCGGCCCTCGACCGCCGGTGGCTTCGGAGGGTTCGGCGCGCTGCGCCGAATCGAGGGCTGGAAGGCGTTGACGTTCGCCTACTCGGCCTACGGCTTCTCGTACATCCTCGTGATCAGCTTCGTGGTTGCCCGTCTCGAGGACGATGCCGGCTGGTCGCCTGATCGAGCTGCACTCGTCTTCAGCGTCATCGGCGTGGCGATCGTCTTCGGTGGGTTGACCGTCGGCTCACTGTCCGATCGCGTCGGGCGACGACGAATGATGATGATCGCCTTCGTGTCGTGGGCGGTCGCGTCGCTCGTGTTTCTCATCGGATCGCTCCCCCTGGCGCTGATTGCCGCAGTGTTCGTCGGCATCATGTTCAGCGGGATTCCGGCAGCGATCATCGCCCATGTCGTCACCTACGCCGACGAGCAGTCGTTCGGGCCGGTGTTCTCGGCGACCACGCTGGCATTCGGGGTCGCGCAGGCGGTGTCACCCCAGATCGGCGGTGCCATCGCCGATTGGCGTGGCTCATTCACCCTGGTTTTCGTGATCGCCGCCGGGGTGGCCCTGCTCGGCGCCATCTCCTCCTGGTTCCTGCCGGCCGACGACGCAAGCGGTCAGACCTCCGGGTCGGCCTCGTAGATCTCGACGTCGACGACCGAGCCGTCGGTCAGGGTCGCCGCCACCGTCGTGCGGCGATAGCCCGGCCCTTCGAACTCGTCGAGTCGCTCGAGATGCCGCTCGAGTTCGTCCGATTCCAGGATGTCGACGACAACAGGCGGGCCGTCGGGACTCACGGTGATCCCGTCGTACCCGTCGGCGGGACCCCACGTGATCTGGTAGGTCCAGCCCCGAACGGTGCCCGTGACCCAGGAGCCCGGGATCGATCGAACCTCGTGGTGGTGGCTGCCTCCCGGGCGGAGGATTCCGTACAGCGCAAGACGCATCGCTTCGTTCTAGCGGATCGCCGGAGACGGGCGCAGCACCGACAGCTACGCTGCGACGATGGCCGACGACGCCGAGCCGGATCTGCTCGGCTCTCTGGCACCGCACCTTGGTGAGGGACATCGTTCGACCATCGGCGTGCTCGTCGCCGTCTTACGGACCGGCCGCTTGATCGAATCGTGGTTGTCCTCGACACTCGCTGCCGATGGTCTCGACACCAGCGAGTTCACGGCACTGATGGCGCTCTATCTCCAGGGCGATCCGCACCGCTTGTCGGCCGGTGAGATCTCCGATGCCCTTGTTCAGACGACGGGTGGTACGACGAAGACGATCCGCCGACTCGAGGACCGGGGAATGGTCAAACGGGTGGCTGACCCGGGTGACGGCCGCCGATCGCTGGTGGAGCTGAGCCCCGACGGGCTCGAGATCACCGTCGGGACCCTACACCTGGTGCTGGACGCCTTCGACCTCGAGATCGGTGACCTCGACGAGGCCGAGCGAGTCGAGGTCGGCGTCGGGCTCGTTCGGTTGTCAGCGGAGTTGGGTGAGCGTCTCGATCGTCGCTGATGCATCGGCGAGTTCGGCGGCGCGCGCTCGGACCTCTGCGACGGCGGCGGGCAGATCGATCACCTCCGCTTCGACCACGCCCGCTTCGTGCAAGAACGCAAAGACCACGCGACTCACGGTTTCGCCGGTTGCCACCTCCACCGCTGCAGCGTAACTCGCACCCTGCAGCCGATATCTCGCCAGTTTCGTCTGGACGTCGTCGTCTCCGGCGACATGATCGGTCTTCCAGTCGACGATCACGAGACCGGCTGGGGTTCGGTAGAGCAGATCGACGTAGCCCTCGATGAGATGGTTGCCGACCGGTGCGGCGACCCAGAGTTCGCGCCAGAACTCGCCGCTGCAGGCCTGTTGCGCAAGCTCGGATTCGACGGCCTGTCGGGCGAGAGCCGTAATGACGTCGGTGCGGCTGATGACCCCCTCTGCCGCAGCCTGCGCTGTTGCGGCAGCCTCGAGTCCTTCGCCAGTCGCAAGGTCCACGACCTGCAGCACGGCGTGGACGGCGCGTCCTACGGCTGTTCCGTAGCGGCCCTTCTGCCACGGTGGCAGATCGAGATCTCGGGCCCGCTTGTCGAGACCGGGATCGCCGGCCTCGGCCGCCTCGCGCGCCAAGGTGGTGGCTGACACGACCGAGCGGGTCGAGGCCCGATCGAGTGCATCGTTCCTGGTGGCGAGCCATTCGTGGCGCGGCGGTATCGGCGTCGGGAGGATCGGGCCCGAGGAACGGCGGGAACCCCCCGACGGTTCGAGTGGCGTTGTCACAGCGGTGGTGAGCGCATGTTCTGCGAGCAGAGCTGCACCGGTTCGCGTGGCGGTTTCGTGGCGGTGAAGGCAGACAACGAGATGATCACGGGCGCGGGTGGCAGCCACGTACAGCAACCGCAGGCGCTCGTGCTCGGCCATCTGTTCATCGATGGGGGCCCATGCGTCATAGCTGGCGGATGTCACACTGGAAGAGAGTCGTAGCGCCACCTCGCCGGTTGGAGGGAAACTGATCGACGGACCCCGAGGCGAGTTGTTGGTTCGAGTGGTCATTCCGGCGAGCACGGTGATCGGAAACTCGAGGCCCTTGGCGCCGTGGATCGTCATGATCCGAACGCTGTCGTCATCGGTCTCGGGCAGCACGGTTTCGGAGACCCGTGCGTTGTCGGCTCCCTGCAGGCGCGCCCATTGGAGATAGGCCCGGAGATCGGCCCCCCCTGCGTCCACCCAGGCCCGCGCCTGGTCGACGACGAAACGCAGCCGCCGCCAGATGTCACGAGGCGAACCGGTTGCGACAACGGATTCGAGCACACCGCGCTCGCGCACGAGTCGGTCGAGCAGTTCGGCCGGGGTGGACCAGAGCCGAGCGTCGTAGAGCTGCTGCATGTGGCGGAGGCCGGCAGCCACGGGGTGATCGACGTTCGCCTCGGCGATCGGATCGCGCAGTGTGAAACGGCCGTGCAGCCCGAGACGCCAATGAGCCAGATCATCATCACCGCAGCCGTAGACGAACGAGCGGAGGGCAGCGACTGTGGCAAGTTCATCGGTCGGGTCGGCGATCGCAGTCAGCGTGAGCAGGAGTTCACGAACCTCTCTGGTTGCGTAGACGAGCGACGAGGTCTCGGCTCGATACGGCACACCGGCTTCGGTGAGGGCTGCCTCGAGGGCCGGAAGTGTGGTGCGGGCAGGAAGCAGGATGCAGATGTCGCTGGCCCGTGCATCGCGCCAGACGCCATGCTCCTCGACCTGCCACGGTGCTCGTTCGTCGAGCATCGTGAGAATCGCCCCGGCCACATCGCGACACTCGCAAGCTCGCAGTTCCTCGGCCGTCGGTTTCCCGGGGAGCGGGTCGGCCCCGAGCACGGCGACGGCGGGCCCGAACGGAGCGGTGTCGGTGCGATGGGCCGACAGCGAAACGTACTCGGGTTGGCTGTCGGGCGCGAAGTGGATCAGCTGCCCGAACACATGGTTCACCCATTCGATGATGGGAGCAGTGGTTCGGAAGTTCACCGTGAGCGCCGGACGATCGGCGACCCGCTCGCGCGTGGTGAGGAACACGCCGATGTCGGCTCGCCGGAATCGGTAGATCGACTGCTTGGGATCGCCGACGAAGAACAGCGCGCCGGGGCGGGTCGTCAGGTCGGTCCAGTCCCTGTCGCCCACGTCGGGGTCGTCGGTCGCGATGAGGGTTGCGAGTTCGACCTGGATCGGGTCGGTGTCCTGGAACTCGTCGAGGAGGAGGCGGGGGTAGCGCTCGGCCAGCGCTGCGCGAACCTCGGGACCGTGGGCTCGGTCGCGCAGGAGGCGACGAGCCCGAACGAGCAGATCGTGAAAATCGAGTCGACCGACAGTGCGTCGCTCATCGGCAGCCTGGAGTACGAAGCGGCCGATACGAGCAGCGACATGCGCAAGTGCAGCGGCGGTGACCGAGGACACAGCCCGGTCGCAGGCGACGCGGAGATCGCTGAAGGCGGTGCGAACATCGACGACATCGATTCGCCAGTTGCCCTTGGTTCCGGCGTTGCCGACCCGGATACTGAGGCGTCCATCTCCACGATCGCCCATGTCGTGTGCGAGTTCGAGCGCTTCGATGTCATCGAGCGCACTGGCGAGGAGGGCCCGATGGTGACGCACATCGGGAAAGCGGGCGAGCAACTTGTCGTCGGGGTTGTCACAGCTGTCGGCGTGGGCCTCGACGGCGTCGAACACCTGGAGCAACTCGTCTCGGGGGAACGGGCCAGGACCCGGCGCGTCGAAGTCGAGCCGCTCTTCGACCAGGTCCCAGTTTGCGGCCATCTGCAGGGCGAGGGTCCGCAGGGCGTCCAGACGAACGCCTGTGGCCTCGAGGACGAGGAGTGAGCGAGCCATTGCGTCGTCGTCGAGGAGTTCGTCGAGAACGACGCTCCAGCGCTGCTCGAAATCGATCTGCGATCCGATCTCGTCGAGCACATCGACGCCCGGGGGGAGGCCGGCCTCGACCGGGTGCTCGGTGAGGATGCGCTGAGCGAAGCTGTGAAGCGTGCCGATCGGTGCGCTGTCGAGTTGGTGGAGGGCCACCCGCGCAGCATCGGCGGCAGTCGGGTGTGCAGGGTGGGCAACGTGGGCCTCGAACCGTTGCCGTATGCGATCGCGCAGCTCGGCAGCGGCCTTCTCGGTAAAGGTGATGGCGGCGATGTTCTCGAGGGGGATGGCGTCGTCGATCACGAGTGCTTCCACCCGGTCGACGAGCGCACGGGTCTTGCCCGAACCGGCACCGGCCTCGACGAAGAGCGTACGGTCTCGCTCGGCCCGGACCCGATCGCGGTCTGCCTGGTCGACAGGGGTGTGGTCAGCCACGGTCGCCTCCTACAAGGTCGACGTAGGCGGCCAAGTCCGGCTGAGTGTGCTTGCGGCGCCAATCTGCGTGCTGATGTGCGAGTCCGAGGCCGTCGGGCTCGCAGTAGATGCAGTCGACCCACCGTCGGCCTGTCGGCTTGGCCGGGTGGGCAGGGAAATGGCCAGCCGCAACGCCGTCGACGATGCGGGCGACGGTAGTGAGGGCCATGTGCTCCACAGTGGGATCGACGTCGTAGCCGACTGCCTCGAACCTCCCTCGACCGGTGACGAACCAGTAGGTACCCCGTTCGCCGCTGGCGTGGGTACCGAGGATGGAGCGAGCCGCAAGGGCGTACAGCACGAGCTGCAGATGGGTGCCCCCCGGTGTCGGATTCTCGGGACTGAGACCGTCGTACCCACGCTGTGAGCCTGTCTTGTAGTCGATGACGATCAAACCGTCGCCGGACGTGCGGTCGACGCGATCGATGGCGCCACGCACAGTGATCGACCCGCCATCGGGAAGCTCGACCTCGACCGGTGGGGTGCTCGACCCCGGCATGCCGAACGGCACTTCGGTTGCGATCGGTGTGCTTGCGTACGCCGCTCGCTGGTGGTCGTCGAAACGGGCGAATGTCTCGAGATCGCGATGGATGACCTGCTTGTCGTGGCCCCAGTAGACCCGCCGCCCGACCAGGCCTCGCCGCTCGAGCTTGTCCGCTTCTTCGTCGGCGATCTCGTGAAGGCGCTCGAGCCACCGTTGCGGCCACGGTTGGCCCGGCGCAGGAACAGCCCCGTCGGTCATCGCCTCCGCAATCCATCGATCGAGGGTGTCGTGGACGAGCGAACCACGGACCAGCGGTGAGATGCGGTACTGCTCCTCGGGGTCTTCGACGGGTCCGACGCCCAGGATGTGACGGACGAAGTACGCATGCGGACAACTCGCCCAGGCCTCGAGCCGAGTTGCAGATGTGACATGACCGGGGGTGCGGGGGTGGGGGATGGCGGCACCACGCAGGTCGCCGTCGGTTGCGAGATTGCCGTCGAATCGGGTGTAGGCGGCGGAGAGTCGGGCCGTGAGGAGTTCGGCGCCACGCCGCACGGCCGGTCGATCGGATGGAACGAGATCGAGCAAGAAGCGATTGCCGGCTTCGACGTGATCGAGCAGTGACCGCAGGTCGTATTCGGTGATGGTGGCGGGGAACTCGCTGGCTCGAAGACCGGCGACGAACGACGGCACCTCCCGAAGCCATCGACCGGTGAGCGCATCGAGGTCCTCGGCCGACGGGCGAACACCGTCGTGGTGTTCGGTTGCGTCGAGGAGCCAGCGCGACGGCGAACGCACGGCGTTTCGGCGCAGGTCGCCGCGGGGGAACGTATAGGTAGTGCGCTCGGCTGCGGCGACAATTGCGAGCAGGGCTCGATGATCGTCGTGGACCAGATCGGCACGTTGGGGGAGATCGGGACCGACGGAGGCGCGAACGCGGTCGGGAAGGAGCGGATCGTTTCGGCGGCGGGTCGGGAATGACCCCTCGGCCATCCCGACGACGATCACCTCGTCGAGTTCGACGCCCAGGCCGAGCGACACAGGACCGACGAGTATCCCATGGCCGAAGGTGCCGTGGCGGCCGAGGTCGTCGGCCAGTTGGAGCTCGAGGGCCCGGCGAAAGGCAGCAGGGGACGGATCGGGGTCGATACCGTCGAGATCGCCGAGTCGGTCGATCGCTGCATCGACGCGTTGTGCAGCGGCCTGCTCTTCGAGCGGCCAGTCGGTTCGCAAGCGCTCGCCGCCGAGATACGTGCGAACCAGTGAGCGGCACCAGCTTGCGAGTCCCGACCAGGTTCGAACTCTGCCACCGGGTGTGAGTGCGGTGTCGAGGCCGGCGACGAACGCAGCGAGGGAGCGGGCCGACTCGGCGTTGTTGCGGAGCCGAGCCGCTCGCCATTCGAGTTCGGGGTCGCGTTCGGCGGCATCGGCGTCGCTGTCGAGATCGTCGGCCAGACGGGTGAGTCGGTGCTGCCATTGGTCGATCCCGCCGATGACGCCGGCGGCGCGAGCGGCGCGCTCCCACGCCGCCACCGGTGCAGGTCGGTTGTCGATCCCTCGAATCGGTGCGCCAGCGAGCCAGGCAGCGACATCGTGACGGGAGAGGTCGTGGTCGGGGAGTGCGAGCAGGGCGAGCAGTGAGCGACCGAGCAGCGACGTTTCCGCCGTACGCACGGAGGTCCCGAACCAGTCGATCTCGGCGGCGTCGAGGGCATCGGCGATCAGCCGGGCGTAGGGATCGCGAGTGCCGTAGAGGATCGCAATGCGCTCCAGGGGGGTACCGGATCTGGTTGCGTCGACAACCTGGCGAACCGCGTGTCGCACCTCGTCGTCGGCATCGGACACACTCAAGGCCCGGGCTGGGACTGCGGTCGGTGGTGCCGTGGTGCTCGGCCAGGTTGCGCCGAC
This sequence comes from Actinomycetota bacterium, assembly GCA_029979265.1. Taxonomy (GTDB): domain Bacteria; phylum Actinomycetota; class Acidimicrobiia; order Acidimicrobiales; family Aldehydirespiratoraceae; genus UBA11606. The sequence goes on from JAPOHW010000001.1 coordinate 241,874, forward strand.
CATCGTCGCCGACCGTCGTACCGCCGCGTCAGCCTCGGCATCGCCGGTGACGCCGGCGATCAGTGTGATCGGGTGGTGCTCACCGAGGACGGCGAGCAGGCGGGCTTGGTTCGACGAAAGGCGCTGGGGCAGGAACACGATCGTCGGACCGAGATCGCGAAGAACGGGTGGGATGCCGGGAATGGTGGCGATGGCGGCCTCGACGAGGTCGTGTTCGTCGGAAAAGCGGTCGCGGATTCGTCGACGAACAGCCCGATGAATTCGCACGACGTCGGCCGTCCGGGTGGACTGGGCCGCCAGACGGTCGAGGCCGGTCGGACCGACCTCCGAGAGCGCTCGGTGGACCCGCACAAGTGCCCGTTCGGTTGCCGGGTGCTGCTCGACCCCGGCGAAGTGGCCGGGGTCGTCGGCCAGGATGGCTCGAACCGCCCCGGCGAGAACGGGGGTGGAGACGGGGCGACGACCGCTTGCCGCGACCGCTCCTGCGCCGAGGAGCTCTGCCAGTCGGTAGGGGGTGAGAAAGGTGACGGCCGCAACTCCCCGTCGGCGCCCGAGGGCACGACGAGCGGCGATACCGATCTGGTTCGACGACACGACGACCGACACCGGCGCGAGCCGGTCGGCGGCCTTGTGCCGGTCGATCGCAGCCGCGAGTGCGTCGTGGGCACGGCTGCCGTAGGGGGTTGTCGTGACGTCGATGGTCATCCGTCCCCGATCGTAGGCAGGAGGGGTGACACCGGCTCGTCGTGGAGGGTCAGCCTCGGTCGCTGAGGTCGTACTCGGCAACCATCATGGGATGGTCGTCGCCGAGGCGTGCGAGCGGACGGGCCACCTCGACCCGACCGGACGGTCGACACCCGCTCCCGGTCACCCCGAGAACCCCATCACCGAGCTCGGCTCGGAACCGCTCGGCTGCGGCTTGCAGCTGCTCGACCACTTCGGGATGCTCTTCGGCAACGTCGGTGGTCTCGCCGAGGTCGGCTCGGAGGTCGAAGAGTTCGGCGATGACCGTACGCTCACGGCCCGAGCGGTGAACCAGACGGAGCTTGTAGCGGTCGTTGCGCACGGCCTCGAGCATCGTGCCGTTGTAGTAGGCGAAAGTCTGGTGCGGGGATGCAGCACCTTCGGTGAGGACCGCAGCGATGTCGCGTCCATCGATGATCGTGTCGTCCGGCACGGCGGTACCGGCCCAACCCGCCAGGGTTGGGAGCAGGTCCATGGCGGTCAGGAGTTCGTCGCACTCGACACCGGCCGGGACGACCCCAGGCCATCGCACGATGCCGGGCACACGGATCCCGCCGTCGCTCGTGCGCCCTTTTTTACCGCGGAGCGGACCGTTACTGCCCTCGCCGGGCCGGCAGAGCGCACCGTTGTCGCTGGTGAAGACGACGATGGTGTCGTCGACGAGACCCTGTGCCTCGAGTTCGTCCATGACGACACCGGTCGCCCAGTCGATTGCGTGTACCGCAGCGCCGTACGGGCCATTGCGCGACCCTGCGTGGAAGGTGTCTTCGACATAGAGCGGAAGGTGCACATGCATGTGCGCGAAATACAAGAAGAAGGGACGATCGGCGTTCTCTCGGATGAACTCGACCGAACGATCGACGTAGCGCCGGGTCAGCATCGTCTGGTCGGGTTGTGTCTCGACGACTTCACGGTCGTGCATGAGCGGGAGCGGTGGGTAGGGGATCACCGGTGGCAGCGTGTAGCCGGCTGCGACCAACTGGGCGCCGTGTTCTTCGACGAGACTCGACCCGTGTTGGATTCCCATGTCGTTGCTGTACGGCAGCCCGAACCACCGATCGAAACCGTGGTTGGTGGGGAGAAACTCGGGCTGATCGCCGCAGTGCCATTTGCCGATGATCTCGGTTGCGTACCCTGCGTCCTGCAGGACCGACGCAACGGTGTGCTCCGACGGGGAAAGGCCACATGCGCTGCCGGGAAACAGGACATGGAGTCCGTCGAAGTCGTCGAACCCGATCCGGGCCGGGTACGAGCCGGTGAGCAACGCACCCCTCGACGGTGTGCAGACCGGAGACCCCATGTAGAACGAGAGCAGTCGAGTGCCCTCGGCCGCGAGCTGATCGATTCGCGGCGTGTCGTGCACCTCCGAGCCGTAGCAGCCGAGGTCGCCGTAGCCGAGATCGTCGCAGTTGATGAGCACGATGTTGGGCCGGCGGGTCATGGCCGAAGGCTACGGGGAGTCGGGGGGTGCGACGAAGTCGATGAGCTCCTCGACGGCGGCAAGGAGCGGTGGTTCCAGGTCTTTCCAGGTCGTGACCTTGCCGAGGATGTGTTTCCAGAACGCTGCCGGGGTCGTGTTCACGCCGAGCGCAGTGATGACTCCGTCTTTCCAGGGCTGGCCCTTCGGTACGTCGGGCCAACGGTCGATGCCGATGACCGACGGCTTCACCGCCTGCCAGATGTCGACGTAGGGGTGGCCCCTGACAAGGACGTTCGGATCGGTGATCGTGTCGGCGATGCGCTGTTCTTTGGAACCGTCGACGAGATGGTCGAGTAGCACTCCGAGACGGCGGCGCGGCCCGGGGCGGAAGCCACGGATACGTTCGGCAAGATCGTCGGCGCCGTCGAGTTGTTCGACGACAACCCCTTCGACACGAAGGTCGGCACCCCAGACCTTCTCGACGAGTTCGGCATCGTGGATGCCTTCGACCCAGAGCCGACTGGCGCGGGCAACCCGGGCGGGGACGTCCCCGACATCGATCGATCCGCTTGCGGTGATGCCGGGGGTGCTCGACGTGTCCCTCGGGACGACGAGCCGACACGGCACTCCCTTGCCCTCGATCGCAGCGCGAACAGAACCGTCGCGGTAGGCGACCGTGTGGTCCTTGCCGTAGCGGTCGCGCAGCACGAGGCGCGGGGGCGCAAAGGTGATGAGTGCGCCGACCACGCCGGTCGTTCGGTCCTCGAGCACCGTGCCACGACGGGCGGCGACGATGGGATAGTCGGGTCGACGTGACCGGCTTGCGTCAAGATCGATCGGTCCGTCGTGCATGTGACGACGGTAGCGCCTCCAGCAATCTCAGAGTGATCACTCTGGGAGCTGTAGCTCTCATTGTCGGATAGCATCAAGGCTGTGGAGTATCTCGTCGAGGAACTCGCCGATGCTGCGAGCGTCGCCGTCGACACGGTTCGCTATTACCAGCGAGAGAAATTGCTGCACGCACCCCGTCGGGAAGGTCGGCGCGTCTTCTACGACGACGGGCATCTCGACCGCATCCGCCAGATCAAGAGCCTCGCTCAGCAGGGTTTCAGCCTCGCCCAGATCCGCGACCTGTCGACTGCCGACGCATCCGGGCTGCTCGTCGAACTTGCCGATCAAAATGCCGTCGACCCTGATCTCGACCGGCGTGAGCTCGCCCGTCGGGCCGACGTGCCCGAGTTCATCGTCGACGTCGTCGTCAGCGCCGGACTGCTCACCCCCGTCGGTGACGGCGACGAGCAACGGTTCGCCGCTGACGCAGTCGACATGCTCGTCGCTGCTCGCACGCTCGTCAGCGAGGGCGTGTCGCTCGAAGAACTCACCGCACTCGCCATGCGCCACGCAACCCACGTCGAAGACGTCGTCGACGATGCGATCGAACTGTTCAAGCGCAACAGTGACGCAAAGGGACGGGACCGCAACGAGCTGGTCGGACTCATGCACCGACTTGTGCCCGTGGCGTCTCAGCTCGTCGGCCGTCACTTCGAACGCACACTGCGTACCCGAGCGCTGGCTCGACTCGGCGACGACGGGTCGGTCGGTGGCGGTGTGGTGGTGTTTGCCCGAAAACTCGACGAGCGGGTCGATCCGGTGGCGGTCTACGGCGCTGCAGTCGATCACTACCGATCCCTGTGGGTCCGACCCGACGACGGTTTCGCCCTCGTTGCCCTCGGGGCCGCCGAGGTCATCGAACCCCACGGTGACTCCCGCTTCTCGGCTGCGTCGGCCGCACGGGCTGCGCTCGGGGCGCGGATTCGTCGGCACGGCCCGGCCCACGCGCCGGCACCGGTACTCGTCGGGGGCTTCTCGTTCTCGTGCGGCAACCAGGCTTGCGATCCTGACTGGACCGGATTCCCCGACGCTCGCTGGATCCTGCCCGAAGTGACCGTCGTGGACCGATACGACGGCTCGTGGTTGCTCGCCGCCACGACACTCGCAGAGGGCGACGACGAGACGGTGGCGTTGGACCTGCTCGAAGCCCGACTCGAGGAGATGGCATCGGCTCCGCCTCCTGTTGCGCCGATGGTGGGCGAGATCGTGGCCGGTGACATCGTCGACAGCGATCCCGACTACGAGCGCCTCGTCGCCGATGGCATCGCCGAGATCCGGTCGGGGGCGCTCGACAAGGTTGTCCTGGCCCGGACGCTCGTGCGGGGTCCCATCGCTACCGCCGCTGTTCTGCGCGGGCTGGTCGACCGGTTTCCCGCGTGCGCGACGTTTGCGTTCGGTGTCGGCAACCGAGCCTTCATCGGCGCCAGCCCCGAGCGGCTCGTCACCCTTGATGGGCGTGAGGTGTCGACCGTTGCACTCGCCGGCACCATCGGCACCGGCACCGACGATGCAAGCGATGCAGCACTCGCCGCCGAGATGCTTGCATCGTCGAAGATTCGGTCCGAGCATCAATTCGTCGTCGACGACATCACCGCCCGGTTGGCCACGCTGGGCCTCGTGGGAGAAACCCCCGACGAGCCCGAGATCATGCGGCTCGCCCGAGTGCAGCACCTGCGGACACCGATCACGGCTCGGGTCGAGCGTCGCGCCGGCGGCGTCAGCGACATGGACGTCCTGCGAGTGGCGAACGTCCTGCATCCGAGTCCGGCCGTCGGTGGCACCCCGTCGGACCCGGCAGTTGCATGGTTGCGGGAGCACGAGGACTTCGATCGTGGCTGGTACGCCGCACCGGTGGGGTGGTGCGATCTCGACGGCAACGGCGAACTGCGGGTGGCGCTGCGGTCCGCCCTCGTCGACGAGTCGCAGGTCACCCTGTTCTCCGGCGCCGGCATCGTCGCCGACTCGGTCCCCGACGACGAACTCGCAGAGACCTCGGTGAAGCTCCGAGCTCTGCTCGACGTGATGGAGTCGGCGACCGAAGGGAGCGACGCGTGACCGATCCCGTGTACGACCCGATCGCCGCCTTCGCCGGCACACTCGCCTCCCTCGGTGTTCGTGACGTCGTCATCTCTCCCGGATCTCGTTCGACGCCCCTGGCGGTCACGTTCCACGCCCACCCGGCCCTTCGAACCCATATCCAACTCGACGAGCGTTCGGCGGGGTTCTTCGCACTGGGGCAGGCCCGTGCGTCGGGCCGACCATCGGTGTTGATCTGCACCTCGGGCACGGCTGCAGCCAACTACCTCCCTGCGGTGGTGGAGGCGAATCACTCGTGCGTGCCGATGATCGTCTGTAGCGCTGATCGCCCGCCCGAACTGCGCGACTGGGGCGCAGGTCAGACCATCGACCAGGTTGGAATCTACGGCACCAATGTCCGGTGGTTCGCCGACCTGCCGGTTCCCAGCGAGTGGTCGGAGTCGGCAGCCCGGCTGACAGCGATGCGGGCCCACGACGCAGCGATCGGACCACGACGCGGGCCGGTCCACCTCAACTGGCCACTCCGCAAGCCACTCGAACCGGTGGCCGAGGTGCCGATCCGGTCCTACGAGACGGCCGCCACGTCGACGACCGAGCCGGTGTCGACGCCAGCCGACGGGCTCTTCGACGGCGACGGTGTGATCGTTCTTGGCCCCGATGCGGCGAACGGCATCGATGCCCAGTGCGAGCTTGCGCGCCTCGCAGCACAGGTCGCACGATCGAAAGGGTGGCCGCTGATCGGTGAACCCCTCTCCCAGGCCCGTTCACAAGATGCGCTCGAAGCATCGGAACACCTCCTCAAACAACCGGCCGTCGATCGCCTTCGTCCCGATGTCGTCGTTCGGGTCGGCGGAGCGACCACGACTGCGGCTCTCAATCAATGGCTCGAACGGATCTCACCCGAACGGGTGGTGCTGATCGATCCCGAGCAGCGTTGGCACGATGCGTCGTTCACCACCACCCACCATCTCACGGCGTGGCCCGCAGAGGTCACCGGGCCACCTTCCGACCCCGGGTGGCTGGCTCGCTGGCGAGCGCTCGACGCTGCGGCGTCACACGCCATCGAGCGGGTCGTGTCCGCGTCAGGTCGCACCAGCGCATCGGTCGTTCGCGATCTCTGTGGTGCGCTTCCCGCCGGCGCAGTGGTCATGACTTCGAACTCGATGCCGCCCCGCGATCTCGACTCCTACGTCAGGCCCGACACGCCACTCGTCTTCGTCGGCAACCGCGGTGCTGCCGGGATCGACGGGATCACGTCGACCGCGCTCGGGGTGGCGACCCAGGTCGACACGCCGGTCGTCGTCTTCACCGGCGACCTTGCCCTGTTGCACGACATCGGCGGTCTGCTCGGGGTCGCCCGGAGCGGGCAACACCTCACCGTGGTGTGCATCGACAACGACGGCGGGCAGATCTTCTCGATGCTGCCGATCCACGGCCGGATCGGGGACGACGCATACGACACGATCTTCCGTACCCCGCACGGGGTCGACCTCGGTCACCTCGACGGGATGGCTGGGATCGACGCCACCGTCCTCGATCCCGGCGACGATCTGGGCCGGGCAGTGCAGGTCGCCGTGGCGAAGACCGATCCGGGTGTCGATCTCCTGATCGTGCGGATCGATCCCGAGCGCGACATGGCGGCCCGCACCGCCGTGCGCAGCGCAGTGGGCGAATCGATCGCACCATGACGACAACGGTCGTGCTTCACGGGTTCACCGGTGATGCCGGAACCATGGAGCCGATCACGTCTCGCCTTCCCGGCCCGGTCGACGTCCCCGATCTTCCCGGTCATGGCCCAGGTCCCCATCCCGCCGAAGACACGGCGTACTCGATCGACGCAATGGCCGATGCCGTGCTCGCAAGACATGGCGTGCCGTTCCACATGGTCGGGTATTCGATGGGTGGTCGGATCGCGCTCACTGCGGCGTGTCGACATCCCGAAAAGGTCCGCTCCCTGAGCCTGATCGGGGCCTCGGCAGGACTCCTCGATCCCGACGAACGCGCAGCGCGGGCGAGGTCCGACGATGTGTTGGCCGCCCAGATCGAGCGCGATCTCGAGGGGTTCGTCGACAGCTGGATGGCGAACCCGTTGTTCGCAACGCAGGCGCGACTCGGCAGTGATGCGCTCGCTGCAGCGCGAGCCCAGCGACTCGGGAACGACCCCGTTGCGCTGGCGAGAAGCCTTCGGGCCAACTCGACGGGCCGGATGCGTCCGCTCCACCACGATCTTGCCGGCTGCACGATGCCGGTGGCGCTCATCGCAGGAGCGGACGACGAGAAATTCGTCGCGATCGCCCGAGAACTCGCCGCTGCGCTCCCATCGGCAACGATCCATGTCGTCGAGGGTGCCGGGCACGCCGCTCACCTCGAGCAGCCCGACGCTGTGGCCGCAGTGATTCTCGCCACCCAGAGCCGGGCGTGACCGTCGAATTGACTCCCTACGAGCTGCGGCTCGCGTCGCCGATGGTGACGTCGTACCGGTCGATCGAGTCGCGGCACGGTGTGCTGGTTTCGATCGACGACGCCGGATCGGTCGGTTGGGGCGATGCGTGCCCGATGGAGGGCTGGTCGAGATCCTCGATCGACGACGTGGTCCACCATCTTGCTGCGGCGGCGAAGCATGTCGACCCTGACGGTGCCGGCGACGCACTCGACATGCTCGAAGGGGTTCCCGAGGCGCGAGCAGCGCTGGCCGGCGCGTTCCACGATCTCTCGGCCCGTCGGGCTCGAGTCCCCCTTGCGTCCCTCCTCGCACCCACAGCCATCGATCGGGTGCGTGTCAACGCGTCGATCGGGGCGGCAGCGACCGACCGGGCCGTGCGCGACGCGGTGCAGGCGGTCTCCGCAGGGTTCACTGCGCTGAAACTCAAAGTTGGCGCCGCCTCACCCGACGACGACGTGACGCGAGTCGGTGCAATCCGGCACGCGGTCGGCGACGATGTCGAGATCCGTCTCGACGCCAACGGCGCCTGGGACGTCGACACTGCAATCGCCGTGCTCGACCGCCTGGCCGACACCAACGTGGCGTTCTGCGAAGAACCGACGGCCGGAATCGACGCGATCGCAACCGTCGGTTCACGAAGTGTCGTCCCCGTTGCGGTCGACGAGTCGGCTCGCACCATCGACGACATCATCCAGGCGCTCGGTACCGGCTCGATCCAGGTCGTGGTGGTGAAACCGCAAGCGCTCGGTGGCCCCGATCTGGCGATGCAAGCTGTTGATCTCGTGCACGCGGCGCAGGCGACAGTTGTCGTCACATCGATGATCGACAGTGCGATCGGGGTCGCTCACGCAGTGCATGTCGCGGCGGCCGTCGGCACCGAGGTGGCACACGGGTTGGCGACGTCACCGTTGCTCGTCGGCGACGTCGCCCGAGCCCTGCCGATCGTCGACGGCCACGTCCTGGTTCCGACGCAGCCCGGACTCGGCGTGAGTCCTGTCTGACCCGCCGGTACCCTCCCGGCCGTGGATCTCTACATCTTCCGTCACGGCCGCCCTGTGCGGCAGGTGGTCGACGGCCGGTCGGGGGTCGCAGCGGATCCCGAATTGTCTGACCTCGGTCGACAGCAGGCAGCACGAGCTGCCGAGTTCTTGCGCGACCGTGAGATCCATCACGTGGTGTCGTCGACGATGCTGCGCGCCCACCAGACGGCCCTGCCCACCGCCGACATGTTGGGACTTGAGATCGAACGGATCGACGATCTCAAGGAGAGTGATCACGCCTCGAACATCTACGTGCCGCTGGAGGAGATGTCCCCCGACGACCCCGACACTGCGCACTATTTCGACACCGAGTCCCTCGAAGACCATGTGTTTAGCGAGGGCATCGAGGCCTTCGAGGCGCGTGTGCACCGAGGATTTGAACATGTCATCGCAACCAACCGGGGAAGGCGTGTCGCAGTCTTTTGCCATGGCATGGTGATTGCGGTGTATCTGAAAACGATCATGGGGCTCGAAGATGTTTTTGCCGTGCGAGCCGACTACTGCGGTCTGACCCGAGTGCAGGCGTCCAGCACCGGCGTGCGGTCGGTCCGTTCGTTCAACGAAACCCATCACGTCAGCGACCTGATCGAGTGGTGACGTTGGCCGTCGGCGTGCGCCTCCTACGATCGCCGGCATGAGTCTCACCCTCGTCGTGATGGCGGCCGGCCTCGGATCGAGGTTCGGCGGCACGAAACAACTTGCTGTGGTTGGCGACAGTGGTGAAGCGTTCCTCGATTTCGCCATTGTGGATGCGCTCGCTGCTGGGATGGAGAAGGTCGTTCTGATCGTGCGCAGCGACATCGAAGACGATCTGCGACGCCACGTGTCTGCGCAGCATCCGGAACTCGACGTCGCCTACGTGCTGCAAGACACCCATGGTCCGAGCCGGAACAAGCCGTGGGGAACGGCGCACGCCGTGCTCACCGCCGCGCCCGAGGTGCCCGACCGGTTCTGTGTGGTCAACGCGGACGACTACTACGGCCGCTCGACATTCGCAGCGTTGGCTGCAGCAGCCACGGACCTTCCCGACGACCGAGCCCTGCTCGCCGGATTCCGACTCGGCCAGACGTTGCCAGAGGTCGGCGAGGTCTCACGCGGGATCTGTGGCGTCGACGGCACCGAACTCGTCTCGCTCGTCGAGACCCATGGCATCAGTCGCGGAGATGATGGGGTGATCACCTCGAACGATCCAGCCGGCGTTCTCACCGACGATGCCGTTGCATCGATGAACTGTTGGGTCTTTGCGCCGTCGCTGTTCGGTCATCTCGCAACCGAGTTCGATCGGTTCATCGCCGAACACGGCCACGACGAGACGTCGGAGTTCCTCCTCCCCACCGTTGTCGACAGCCTGCGCACAGCTGGCAGCTATACGGTCGGCATCGTGCCGACCGACGAACCCTGGGTCGGTGTGACCAACCCGGACGACCTCGAGATCGCCCGTCGGCGAATCGCAACCGTTCGGACCTGAACGTCGGACCGTGCATTCGGTGGGCAATTCAGCCCACGAGTCAAACCGGTGCGCCGTCGACCGTGAGGGTCACCCTTGACGGATAGAACGACACGAACCCAGCGATTTCGGCCGACTCGGGAATCGGCTCGTCGTACCCCCACACGATGTCGGGGTGCTCGGTCCCATCGACCGTGACGGTCCAGTAGCGGGCGTCACCCTTGTACGGACAGTGCGTCGACGTGTCGGTCGGCGTCAGCAACTCCGACCGGATGTCCGCAAACGGGATGTAGTAGCGAGGCGGCAGATTGGTCTCGAAGAGGATGCGGGCGCCGGTGGTGTCGGCCACCACGGTGTCGCCGACCGCGACGACGACACGGGAAGCGGTGGAGGTGATGCGTTCGACCGGCATGCGATGGTCAACACCACGCCTGCCGGATTGATTCCCGCTGCGTGCCACACTGCAGGCATGTTCGCCCCCGTCGTCACCCATCACGCACCCAACGCCATGGTCTCGACCATCGACCATCTCGCAACCCAGGCCGGTGTCGATGTGCTGCGTGATGGTGGCTCGGCGGTCGACGCTGCGATCGCCGCCAACGCGGTGCTTGCGGTCACGTGTCCCAACATGTGCGGGATGGGCGGCGACCTCTGGGCACTGGTGCACCACACCGATGGACCGCCGGAAGCCCTTGACGCGAGTGGCATGGCCGGGTCGGGTGCCGACCCCGAGGCCGCCCGCGCCGAAGGTCTGACGATGATCCCGCTCAAAGGAAACATCCGAGCGGTGACCGTGCCCGGTGCGGTCGACGGCTGGCTGGCGTTGCATGCCCGCCATGGTCGACTGCCGCTCGATCGAGTGTTGGCCGACGGCATCAGGCATGCAGAGGAAGGGTTTCCGATGCACCCGCTTCTTGCCCGGAGCCTGCCGGTGGTGGCCGACGTTGCGAACAGCGACTTCCCCTCTTCGGCCGACACCGGTGACGTGATCCGTCGACCGGGCTCGGCGAGAACGCTTCGCGCAATCTCCTCGGAAGGTCGCGCCGGTTTTTACGGTGGAGAGTTCGCGGCCGGTTTGCTCGAGGTCGGACCGGACGAGTTTTCGCCGTCCGACCTCGACATCGATCAGGCCCGCTGGGTCGACCCGATCTCGGTCGAGGCCTTCGGTCACTCGATCTGGTCGGTCCCGCCCACCAGCCAGGGCTACCTCACCCTGCTGTCCGCTGCGATCGCCGATGGCTTCGACATTGCCGATGACCCGGCGGGCACGCATCTGCTCGTCGAGGCTGCGATCCATGCCTCCTTCGATCGACCCACGCAACTGTTCGATGGGGCCGACCCGGCGATCCTGCTCGGCGCAGACCGGGTCGCAGCACGCCGGGCCGCCATCGATCCCGACCATGCTGCAGACCTGGCAACCCCCACCTTCGACGGTGACACCACCTACCTGTGCGTGATCGATCGAGACGGCATGGGGGTGTCGCTGATCAACTCGAACGCCTCGGGGTTCGGCGCACACATCATCGCCGGCTCGACCGGCATCTTTCTGCACGACAGAGGGCTGGGCTTCTCGCTCGAACCGGGTCATCCGGCCGAGTACCGGGCGGGTATGCGGCCACCCCATACGCTGGCTCCGGCGCTGGTGACTCATCCCGACGGCCGCCTTCGGAGCGTTCTCGGCACCATGGGAGGCGACGCCCAACCGCAGATCGTGCTGCAGATGCTCGCCAGCCTCCTGTTGTTCGATCAGGATCCGGGACGGGCGGTCGGCCGGGGCCGTTGGCGGATCGCGTCCGACAGTGGATTCGACACCTGGCGGCCCGATGTCGGGCGTCGGGTCGAACTCGAGGAGCACGTGCCGGCAGCGGTCGCTGAGGGCCTCGCGGCCCGCGGGCACCGGATCGCGGAGGTGGACGCCGGCAGTGCATTCGGCCACGCCCATGCGATCGAGATCACCCGGCACGGGACGGTGGCGGGAGCCGCCGACCCTCGAGCCCTCACCGGTGGCGCGTTCGGCTACTAGTCGACGCAGTCGAGGACCGACGACGGTGGCGCCGATGGAGAGCCGGTGGCCTCATCGGCCAGTGGCGATCAGCCGAGAAGATCGGTGGCGACGTCGTGGAAGAAGCGTGTCGTCAAATGGAGCGACTCGGTGTCGATGCGCTCGTTGTGGCCGTGGAACCGGCTCCCGAAGTCGGCTGCGCTCAGGGTCGGGCTGAGCAGGCCCGCGCCATAGGCCACGGCCCCGAGTTCGCGATGGACGCGAGCGTCGGTGAATCCGACCGAGATCGACGGCGAGATCCGGGTCGTCGGGAAGGGGTTGTTGACCGCCTTTTGCATCGACTCCCACAACGGTGTGTCGATACGACTGCTCGTCGAGGGTTCCTCGAGCAGGACGGTGACGTCGACCTGGTCGTACAGATCGCCCAGCGCCGCTCGCAGATGGGCTTCGATGTCGTCGTGTCCCTCGCCGGGGAGCGACCGGATGTCGACGTCGATGTCGACGACGTCGGGGATGATGTTGGTCTTCGTCTGTGAGCCGATGACGTTCGGCGAGAACGTCGTGTGGGTGCAGGCATGCAGATGAGCTGCGGTGGACGCGTTCGGCAGCGTGGCCAGCATCTCGTCGATCGCCGCATCGTCGAGCAGGATCGCTGTCATCTCGTCGTCGAGGCCCATGGCGTCGACCTGGGGGCGCCAGAACTCGTGGAAGCGAGGCCCAGCGTTGTACTCGGTGAGTCGCTGCACGATCGCCGCCGCTTTGACCAACGCATTGTCCTGGCGATAGGGGCGCGAGCCGTGGCCGGGGGTCCCCTTCACCCGCAGACGGCGCCAGGCGATGCCTTTCTCCCCGACCACCATCGAGACGGTTGGATCCTCCGTCGTTCCTGCATGGAGGCCGCCGTTTTCGGTGAGGAGGTAGTCGGTGGTGATCACGTCGGGATGATTCGCACCCATCCATCGGGCGCCATACGCAGAACCCGCCTCTTCGTCGGCAACGGCGAAGAAGACGAGATCACCTTTGAGTTGGCGACCGGATCGGGCGATCGCCCGAGTGACGACGGCCATCGATGCAGTGAGGTTGAGCATGTCGACCGCGCCTCGGCCCCACACCTCGCCATCGATGATCTCGCCGCCGAAGGGATCTTCGTCCCAGCCGTCGGGACTGATCGGCACCACGTCGGTATGACCGTTCAGACACAAGCTCGGCGCGGTCGGGTCAGAACCCGCGATGCGAGCCACCAGTGAGGTGCGGCCTGGGGCGGCGTGGTAGCGCTCGACCTCTACGCCAGCACCCTCCAGAAAAGTCGCCAGGAGGTCGGCGTTGCGGATCTCCTGGCCACTCGCCTCGGTGCCGTCGTTCACGCAGGCGTTCTGGATCATTGCCTGGAGGAGTTCGATCGTCTCGTCGCCATTGGGGTCACTGGATGCCATCGCGACATGATGGCCCGAATCGGGGTCGTTCGCCGCACATCCGACGACAGTCGGTGGGTTTGACTCGGGGCCGGTGTCGGCTCGCCGGTAGGGTGCGCAACGTTGGCGGTTGTGCTCGAGACGATCGCCCCGAGACCAGGAGCACTCGTGCGCGGGATCATCGCGACCGGTACCCATCTTCCCCATCGGCGGCTCGACCGAGCGGCGGTCGCTGCGTTCTTCGGCAAGGGCGGAGGAACGGGCACCCGGACGGTTGCGTCGTACGACGAGGACACCACGACCATGGGAGCTGAGGCTGCGCGGGCTGCGGTGGCGTCCACGCCCGATGTCGACGTCGCTGCGCTGTGGTTCGCCACGGCCTCCCCTGCGTATCTCGAAAAAACCAACGCCTCGGCCATCCATGCGACGCTGCGCCTCGACGCCTCGGTTCCGGCCTTCGACTTCGGTGGGGCCCACCGTTCTGGTACCGGCGCCATGCGCACCGCCCTCGTGGCCGGACCGACCACACTGGTGGTCGCATCCGATGCTCGTGACGGGCTCGCAACCTCGGCCGACGAGTCACACGGCGGTGACGGCGCAGCCGCACTGCTGATCGGTGACGACACCGCCGGCCCAGTGATCGCCGAGTTCATCGGTGGTGCATCGGTGACCGACGAGTTCCTCGAACGATGGCGCATCCCTGGCGGGGAGCGCTCCCGAACCTGGGAGGAGCGTTTCGGTGAGGTCGCCTATGCGCCCCTGATGAGCCAGGCCTGGACGGCGGCGCTGGCCGACGCCGGTCTGGCGATCGAGGACATCGATGGGCTGGTGGTGGCCGGGACCCACAGGCGGGCCGTCATCCGCAACCTCCGCTCATTGGGCATCGACCCCGATCGGATCGGGGATGACCTCTCGAGCACGGTCGGCAACACCGGTGCCGCCCATCCTCTGCTCGTGCTGGCGGCTGCTGTCGAATCAGCGGTCCCCGATCAAACGATCGCAGTCATGGCACTCGCCGACGGCGTCGATGTCTTGCTCTTTCGGACCACGGAGGCGATCGCGTCGTATACGCCGGCGAGGTCCGTGGCGTCGCAACTCGCCAGCGGCGCGCCCGTCGAGTATGCGACGTTTCTGTCGTGGCGGGGCATGGTTGCGGTCGAGCCCCCGAATCGACCCCTCCCGAACCGTCCCTCGGCCGCCGCTGCGCATCGACGCGACGACTGGAAGTTCGGCTTCGTCGGGAGTCGCGACCGTGGTTCGGGGATGGTCCATCTTCCCCCGGCCCGTGTCTCGGAAAAGGGCGGCGCAGTCGACGACATGGACGACATGCCGATGGCCGATGCGCGCGGCACGGTTGCAAGTTTCACGGTCGACAGGCTGGTCTACTCACCGAGTCCACCGGTGGTGTTCGCTGTCGTCGACTTCGACGGGGGTGGTCGCGTCCCACTCGAAGTGACCGATGTCGACGCCGACGAGGTCGAGGTCGGGATGCGGGTCGAGCCGACGTTTCGCCGTCTCTTCACCGCGGATGAGATCCACAACTACTTCTGGAAGGTGCGGCCCCTGCGAGGGGCCGACCGGTGACGCAGGATCTGCGACACTGCGGGCAACGAGGAGCCAGGCGCAATGGGTAGTCATGGAATCAAGGACCAGGTTGCGATCATCGGCGTCGGCTGCGTGCCGTTCACCGAGCACTGGGAGAAGTCGCTCGACGACCTGATCATCGATGGGGCGCAGGCCACGTATGCGTCGGCCGGTATCGGTCAAGACGACGTCGATGCGTTCTGGTTCGGAACGTCTCAGTCGGCGGCTTCCGGTCTCGCAATGGGAGGGCCGCTCAAAATTCACGGCAAGCCGATCAGTCGGGTCGAGAACTACTGCGCCACCGGCAGTGAGGCGATGCGACAGGCGGCGTACGCCGTTGCGTCCGGTGCCTACGACGTCGTCATGGCGCTCGGCGCCGAGAAGGTCAAGGACGGCGGGTACCAAGGCCTCAACGCCTTTCCGATCCCGACCGACGGCACGCAGCGCACCCTCACCGCCGCTGCGATGTTTGCGATGATCCTGCCCGCCTACGCCGAGAAGTACGACCTCGACGTCGACGAGATCCGCTACGCCGTCGCCAAGATCGCCGAGAAGAACCATCACAACGGGGCCCGCAACCCGCTCGCCCAGTTTCGGCGGGAGACATCGGCAGAGCAGATCTGCCAGATGGCGGCGGTGGCGGGCCGCCTCAGTGTGTTCGACTGCGCCGGTGTGGCCGACGGTGCTGCGGGCGTGATCATGTGTCGCGCCGAAGATGCACACCGGTACTGCGACAACCCGCTGTACATCAAGGCACTGTCGTTCGTGGCCGGCACCGGTGCCGGTTCGCTCGACCCCGACTACGACTACACGACGCTGTCGGAGTGCAAATGGTCCGCCGATGATGCCTATGCCCAGGCGGGCGTCACCGATCCGCGCAATGAGATCGCGGTCGCTGAGGTGCACGACTGTTTCACGCCGACCGAGCTGGTCTTGATGGAAGACCTCGGGTTCTCCGATCCCGGTGAGGCATGGCGAGACGTGTTGAACGGCGACTTCGACCTCGACGGTCGACTCCCGGTCAACACCGATGGTGGGCTGAAATCGTTCGGGCATCCGGTCGGCGCGTCGGGCTTGCGAATGCTCTACGAGATCTGGCTCCAATTGCGGGGGCAAGCCCCAGCGGATCGAACGATGGCCGACAACGGGCGTTCGCTGGGACTCACTCACAATCTGGGCGGGTATCCCGGCGAGATGGTGAGCTTCGTCGGGATCTACGGCACCGAACTCGGCTGAGCGGCCGGAGCCGACGCTGTGGTCCCCGGCGGCACCGGGATCGTCAGGTGATGGCTCGTCGCGGCCTGCCGATGCGCACCTCGACCCCCGGTGTCCAGTGCACGATCGGTTCGCCGGCAGGCTCCGGGAGGCCGGCGGCGACGACCAGCGAGTCGTCGAGATCGAGCAGTTCGGCCCGATGGAGTTCCCACCGTGGGTGATCGACGGCGGCGTACACGGTGATGCCCCGGTTCGGGGTCGGCCAACGTGAGTACAACCCCCAGCGACCGCTGAGATAGTGCTCGAAGTCCGTGACGTCGTCGGCTGCGATGCGATCACCGACCCGCACGCGACTGTGATGCCGAGGTTGGCCCTGCCCACGGGGCCAGCGGCGGGTTGACTCGTAGGTCCAGATGCCGTCGTGATGATCGACGCGCATGTCGGCCCAGAAGTAGGGAAGGCCGTAGACCGCCCTTGCCGTGGCGGTGGCGGCGAGGCCCCCGGCCTCGAGGGAACAGAACCAGACGCCAGGGGTGCCGTCGGGCCCGAGGACATAGGTACGAACGTTGGTTTCGGGGAAGGTGCCGAACCATGGGATGGCGCGACCCCCGGGCAACCCGACCTTCATGACGAAGGGCACCAAGCCGATCCAGGCCCGCTCGATTCCGGTGTCGTCGGGCCAGGTGTCGACGCGGAGATCGGACGGGAGGAGTGCTTCGACCGCTGCGGGCTCGACCGGAGTGTGGATGAAGGCGAGGTCCAGCCACCACATCCGCATGACCTCCCGGTTGACGGGAACCGGAGGCTCGGGTGTGTGCTGTGCCATGGCAACAGTCTCGCGGATCAGTCGGGGCATCTGACGGTCGGGACGCGTGCGTTCTACGATCCCACAATGCCGCGTCGTCCACTTTCCGGAATCCGGGTCGTCGACCTCACGATCGAACGAGGTGAACTCGCCGGCCGCCTGTTGAGTGATCTCGGCGCAGAGGTGCTTCGGGTGGAACCGCCGGAGGGCTCGCCAGCGCGCACGA
Source organism: Actinomycetota bacterium (assembly GCA_029979265.1). Taxonomy (GTDB): domain Bacteria; phylum Actinomycetota; class Acidimicrobiia; order Acidimicrobiales; family Aldehydirespiratoraceae; genus UBA11606. Next base: position 259,140 of record JAPOHW010000001.1, read on the forward strand.
TGCATCCGATGACCGGCAGTCAGTCGCTGTTCTTCACCGTCCGAAACGCCGGGAAGCTCGGGGTGGCGCTGAACCTGAGTCAGGATCCGGATCGTGCCCGGCTGCACGACGTGCTGGCCTGCAGCGACGTCGTGATCGATTCGGCCGAACCGGGGGCCTGGGCCGACAGTGGTCTCGATGCCGATGACCTTGCTCGTCGCCACCCCCATCTGATCGTGTGTTCGATCACGAGCTATGGGCGCAGTGGCCCCTATGCCGGCCGTGACGTGCCGTGTGCCGTGCTCGATGCCACCGGCGGGATGGCGTTCAAAGCGGGCGTTCCCGACCGCGAGCCATTGCTGCCACCGGGCAACATCGCCGACGACACAGCATCGATGCATGCGGTGTTCGCGATCGAGTGTGCACTCGTCCAGCAGCACGCCACAGGTGCGGGGCAGGTGCTCGACGTGTCGGTCAACGAGGCCACCGCGCAAATCGCCGATTGGTCACTGTCGAACTGGACCCGCTCGCTCGACGCCGGAATGCCGAGCCTCGACAGTCGTATTGGGCCGGGGCCGGTGTACACGATTCTGCCGTGCAAAGACGGCTATGTCCGGCTCGTGATCATCGCCGAACGGCACTGGAAGGCGATGCGGGCGTGGCTCGGTGAGCCCGACTATCTGCAAGACCCGGAGTACGAGACGTTCATGGGCCGCTTCGGCATCGCCGATGCCGTGCTCAACCCGCTGTACGCCGAGCTCTTCTCGACCATGACCATGCTCGAGGTCGCCGAGCAATGCCAGAACCGGGGCATCGTCTGCACCCCGATTCTCAAACCCGACGACGTCTTGGCGAACCCACACTTCGAAGCACGTGGCTCGTTCGAGCAGGTCGAGGTCGATGGCACATCGCTCACGCTGGCGAGCGGGTTCTTCGAGATCGATCGCGAGCGAGTCGGGCCGACCGGACCGCCACCGACGGTCGGCGAGCACACCGATGCGGTCTTTGCTGCGCTTGGCGATCCGAGACCGGCTCCGAGCCGCCCGCTGTCCGGCGACGACTCCCCGCTCGAAGGGATCCGGGTCATGGACTTCGGGCACGGTGGAGTCGGCGTCGAGGCGGGACGCATGCTCGCCGAATACGGCGCCGATGTGATCAAGATCGAGTCCCGCACCTACCCCGACTTCATCCGCACCGTGCTCGGCGGTGAGATGTCGCCCAGCTTCGCGTCGTCGAGCCGCAGCAAGCGCAGCTTCGGTGTCGATGGCAAGTCAACGGACGGCGTCACCCTCCTCAAGCGGATGGCTCGCACCTGCGACATCGCGATCGAAAACAACTCGACCGGGATCATGGACCAGATGGGCATCGGCTACACCGACCTGATCGCAGAGAATCCCGACCTGATCATGATGTCGAGCCAGCTGATGGGTTCGACAGGGCCGTGGGCCTCGTGGTCCGGGTATGGGCCCAACACGCAGGTCACCGGTGGGATGACTCACCTGTGGAACTACGAAGGCGACGAGGCACCGGCCGGTTCGATGTCGATCTTCCCCGATCATTTCGCAGGCCGAACCGGTGCGGTGACGGCGTTGGCAGGGGTGCTCGGACGGCGGCGCAACGGTGAACGGGGGATGCATGTCGAGGTCTGCCAGGTCGAACAGGTCGTGAACGTGATGGCCGATCTGTTGGCCAAGGCATCGGTCGAGCCCGGCTCGGTCGTTCCTCGCGGCAACCATCACGATCGGGGCACACCCTGGGGACTCTTCCCGTGCGCAGGCGATGATGCCTGGGTTGCGATCTGCACCCGTTCCGATGCCGAGTGGCAGGCGTTCGTGGGGGTCCTGGGAACGCCGGATTGGGCAACCGACGATGGGCTCTCCTCCCTGGCCGGTCGGCGAGTCCGGGAGCGCGAGATCGATGACCACGTTCGTGCGTGGACGGCCGAGCGTACGGTCGGCGATGTCGTCGATGCCTGCCTCGCTGTGCGAGTACCGGCCGGCCCGATGCACAACTCGAGCGGGCAGTACCACGACCCGCACTTTCGTGCACGGGGCTTCATCGTCGAGCTCGATCAGCCGCCGATCGGCGGCATGACCTTCGAAGGCCCGGGTTTTCACGCGTCGGGAATGGCCGGCGCCGACATTCGACCCGCTCCGGGTCTCGGCGCCCACACCCGGGAGATCTGTGCCGAGCTTGGGTTGACCGACGACGAGGTCGAGGCGCTCCTCGCTGCCGGGGTGCTCGAGCTCGACACCGTCGGCGGGGACTGAGTGCGTCATGCAACCGTCGTGGTGTTGGCCATCGGTCTCCTTGCCGCAGCGTGCGGAGGCCCGTCCGCGGAGCCGGCGGTGACGGAGTTGCCGCTCGAGATCAGCGTCGGTGGGGTTGTCCGGTACGGCGAGGCGCCCGAACAGTTCGTCGAGCTTCGAACACCGTTCGGCGATGGCCCGTTCCCGGTCATCGTTTTCATCCACGGTGGGTTCTGGCGCAATCTCTACGACCTCTCGCTGGCTCACGAGCAGGCTGCTGACGCTCGTGACCATGGCTATGCGACCTGGAACATCGAGTACCGCCGGGTCGGCGATCCCGGCGGCGGGTATCCGGGCACGCTCGCAGACGTGGCCGCCGCCATCGATGCGATGGCGCTCGTCGACGCGCCACTCGACCTCGATCGGGTCTACGTCGTCGGCCATTCTGCGGGAGGACATCTTGCGCTCTGGGCCGGTCAGCGGGACGATCCGGTCGTGACACCTCGTCTCGTGGTGGGGCAGGCCCCGGTCGCCGACCTCGGCAACTCGCTCGATCTGGGGCGGGGGGCAGTCGAGGGGTTCATGGGAGGTACCCCCGACGAGATTCCCGAGGCGTATGCCGCAGCCGACCCGGCTCGTCGACTGCCGGTGAGAGTCCCGCAGCTCATCGTGCAGGGTGGGAAAGACGATGTCGTGCCACCCGGCCACGTACAGCCCTACGCCGATGCGTCTGGAGCCGACATCGTCATCTTTCCCGACGCCGACCACTTCGACGTCATTTCGCCCGACTCTGCGACCTGGGACTATGTCCTCGCGTACATCGATGACCGTTAGGTTTTGCAGCCCGCACGGCCAGTCCCACGAGGTGCGCTCGTGACCGACGGTGCCGCTGGGATCACCGATCAGCACGTGGCCGACTTCGCCCGTGATGGCGTCGTCTGCCTGCGGCAGGTCATCGGCGCCGACTGGATCGACTCGCTTCGAGCTGGCGTCGATAAGAACATCGCCCAACCGTCCACCCGTGGACGGGTTTGGGATCGCGATGCGAGCGGTCGTGTCACCTTCTACGACTCGCAGGCCTGGCGCGACATTGCGGAGTATCAGGACTTCGTCGAGCACTCGCCGATGGCGGAGATCGCCGGGCGGATCATGGATGCCGAGGCGGTCAACTTCTTTTTCGACGCGATTTTCACGAGGTCCAGCGGCAGCCAGTTCCGCACACCGTTCCATCAGGACGAGCCGTATTGGTCGGTCGACGGCTTCGACACGTGCTCTGCGTGGATGCCCCTCGTGGCCGTCGAGAAGCGCAGCGCACTGGAATTCGTGCGAGGGTCACACACGTGGGGCCATCGCTACGCCCAGATCAACTTCGCCGCATTGACCGGCGACGAGCGGGATCAGGTCAGCTATGACGAGATCGACGATGACGGTCTCGTTCCCTTCCCCGACATCGAGGGCAACCGGGCCGACTACGAGATCCTGAGCTGGGACATGGAGCCCGGCGACGTCGCCATCTTCAACGCCCGCATCATTCACGGAGGTTCGGGCCTGCTCCGCCCCGACCGTGACCTGAAGGTGTTCAACACGCAATGGCTCGGTGACGACGTACGGGTCTGCTTTCGACCCGAAGGAATGGATCCCGATCACCGTCAGGTCATGACGGAACAGGGCCTTCGGCCCGGTGACCGGGTCGGGGGGCCGCTCTACCCCGAACTGTGGCGTCGCGGGCCTCGCCAGCAGTGAACGCAACCACAACCGGCTTCGTTGCTGGTTGGGTCGGCTGGTTGGCCAGCCTCGGGGCTGTTGGGTCGGCTGGGTTCAGCCAGCCTCGGTCTATCTGGGTCGGCTGGGTTCAGCCAGCCTCGGTCTATCTGGGTCGGCTGGGTTCAGCCAGCCTCGGTCTATCTGGGTCGGCTGGGTTCAGCCAGCCTCGCTGTGGGTCACGGGGAGCTCACCCATCCACTCCCGAAGGGTGTTCTTCAGCTTGGTTTGCTGGATGAACAGATCCTGCTCGGCAGGGCTGTCGCCGGCCGCCTGAGGCGCCTTGAGGTAAAAGCTCAGCCACTCCTGCACGCCCGACTCGCCGGCTCGCATCGCAAGGTCCATGAACAGGGCGAGATCGAGCACGATCGGAGCGGCGAGGATCGAGTCGCGGCACAGGAAGTCGATCTTGATCTGCATGGGGTAACCCATCCAGCCGAAGATGTCGACTGCGTCCCAGCCCTCCTTGTTGTCACCTCGTGGGGGGTAGTAGTTGATCCGCACCACATGGTCGACGTTGCCGTACAGGTGTGGATACACCTCCGGCTCGAGGATCTTGTGAAGCACGCCGAGCTTCGATTCTTCCTTCGTCTTGAAGTTCTCGGGAGCGTCGAGGACCTCCCCGTCGCGGTTGCCGAGAATGTTGGTGGAGTACCAGCCGCGCAGGCCGAGCATTCGGGCCTTCAGGCCCGGTGCCAGCAGCGTCTTCATCAGGGTCTGTCCGGTTTTGAAGTCCTTGCCGGCGATCGGCACGCCGCGGGTCCTCGACAGTTCCTGCATGCACGGCAGGTCGGTGGAGAGGTTCGGGGCCCCGTTCGCAAACGGCACATCGCTCTGCAGCGCGGCGTAGACGTAGATCTGCGAGGGTGAGATGTTCTCGTCGTCGTCCTTCAGTCCCTGTTCGAAGGCGGCAACCGAGTCGTGGACGGCGGAGGGCTCCTGGAACGCTTCGGTCGAACCGCACCAGACCATCACGAGACGGTCGCAGTCGTTCTCGGTGCGAAAGTTCTCGATGTCGGCGATGAGGGCCATGGCCTGATCCCACTTGTTCGTCTCGCGTTTCACGCGTGTGCCCTCGAGACGGCTGACCCATGTCTGGTCGAAGACTGCGTCCATGGCGACGACGCCTTCGAGTTCTTGAGCGATCGGCGAGAGGTCTTTTTCCTCCAGCACACCGCAGGTGCGGGCCGCCTCGAGCGCATTGGCAGAGATCGGATCCCAGCCGCCAAAAACAATGTCGTCGAGCGAGGCGAGCGGAACGAAGTCCTTGATGAGTGGGTTCCGTCCCTCCTCACGAGTCCCGAGGCGGATGTGCGCCATCTGGCTGACCGAGCCGAGTGGCGCGATGCCGGTCTGACGGGCGGTGAGCACACCGGCGATGAAGGTCGAAGCGACGGCGCCGAGGCCGGGGGTCAGGACCCCGAGTTTGCCGTTCGCCGGTGAGATGGCACGTTTCGTCATGACCGAAACACTAAGCACATCGCAACAATAATCGGCTTTTGTAAAGCAAATCTGAACTATTGTGCAGAGGGTGATGCAGGCGCTGCCCGACCTCTCCATTCGCCAACTCGAATATTTGGTCGCCGTGTCGACTGCTCCATCGTGGTCGGTCGCGGCCGACTCGGTCGGTGTGTCGGCCTCGGCGCTGTCACAGGGGCTCGCCGAACTCGAACGCCGAGTCGGGGTGCCGCTCTTCGAGCGCAACGGACGCCGGCGAATCCTTCGCAGCGGCGCCGAACCGGTGTTGGCTCACGCCCGGCAGGTGGTTGCACTCACCGGTGACTTGGCGACGTGGGCCGAGCGGGTTCGAAGCGGGCGTTCCGGGCGGCTTCGTGTCGGCATGATCGACGCGGCCGCCGTCGGTCACTACCCCGAGACCCTTCGACATTTCCGCGCCGACCACAGTGACCTCGACTTCACGTTGCATGTGGCTCCCTCCGGGGCACTGCTCGATCTGGTCGAGGCGGGCGAACTCGACATGGTGGTGTGCGTTGCGCCACCCGAGGCTGGCATGCGGCCCGGCATCGAACTCGAAGAACTTTTCGTCGAACCGCTCGCTGTCTTCACTCCTTCCGGTCGGCTGCCCCGTGTCTCGAACCGGTGGGGCCCGTGGGTGCTGTTCGCGGCCGGTTCGCACACGCGAGCCGTTGTCGAGGCCGCGCTGGTCGAGCTCGGCGCGCCGCTCGACATTGTGGCCGAGTCGAATCAGCCCGAGGTGCTGCGAACGATGGTCTCGCTCGGCGTCGGCGCCACCGCACTTCCGATGGTGCAGGCAACGGGGCTCGGACCGGGCAAGGTCATCGCCGAGCGTCGGCTGGTTGTCGCAACCCGCCGGGGCGCTGCGGGCGATCCTGCGGTCGAAGCACTGCGCGATGCACTTCGCGTCTCGGCCCCATCGTCCCCTAGTGTCGCAGCATCATCGAACGGGGGAGTACCGACATGAGCAATGCAGCAGCCGCCTATGACGCCTTGAGCGCCCGTGTGGGGCAAGACGAGGCGACCGGTGACTGGTTCGAGATCACACAAGAGCAGATCAACCAGTTCGCCGACTGCACCCACGATCATCAGTTCATCCACGTCGATCCGGAGCGGGCCACGCCGATCTTCGGTGGAACCATTGCGCACGGCTTCCTCACCCTGTCGATGCTCGTGCATCTATCGAGCACCGTACCCAACGATGGCCCGAAGCTCGAGGGTGTCCAGATGGGAATCAACTATGGCTTCGACAAGGTCCGCTTCGTGAACCCGGTGCTTTCCGGCAAGCGGGTCCGGGCCAAGGCGGTCACCAGCAATGTCGAGCTGAAGGGAACCGCCATCAACTCGACGCGATCGTTCACCGTCGAGATCGAGGGTGAAGACAAGCCGGCGCTGATCGCCGAGTGGATCGGTCGCACCGTCTTCGACTCCTGATCCGCTTGCCGTGAACGACCATCCGATCGTCGCCGGTTCGGCACTGTTCACCCTCGTCGACCCCAGCAGGGGCCATGAGGTCGCATACAACCGTTGGTACGAGCGAGATCACTTCTACGCAGGTTGCATGATCGGTCCATGGCTCTTCGCCGGAAAGCGGTGGGTCGCCACTCGCGCCATGAAGGATCTCCGGTTCCCGACGGATGGCGAGGCAGTGGCGTCGCCGATCGACAGGGGCTCGTATCTCGCCACGTACTGGGTGCTCGACGGCAAACACGACGAGCACTTCGCTTGGGCCGGTCGACAGGTCGTCGATCTGTACATGAACGACCGGGGTTTCATGGAACGGCAGCACGCACACACCGTGCTGGTCGACAGGCCCGAGCATCACTATCGTGACGACGATCCCGTTCCGATCGAGCTCGCGTTCGACGCCAACTACGCAGGCCTTGCGGTGGTGGCAGTCGACCCGGCCGGCGGTGTGTCCGACGACGAACTGGGTGAACACCTCGAGACCGAGGCTCTCCCCGTCCTGATGAAGGACTCGCCGGTGGCCAGCATGGTGTCGTGGCGGTACATCGACATGGGCAAAGGCACCGAGAATGCACCCATGGACCTCGGAATGCCACCGGGTCCACCCGAGCGACGGTTGCAGATGTTCTTCCTCGAGACGTCTCCCGAGCTGGTGTGGGATCGCTTCCACGCGTACGCCGAGGGTCTCGCTGCGGCGGGCAAGGGCGATGTGCGCTTCGCCGCCCCTTTCCTGCCAACCCTTGTCGGAACCGATACCTACACCGATCAACTCTGGTGACACGGAGGCGCGCAGGGGCGATTGCGTTCGTCCTGGCAGTGTTCACCTCGGCCTGTTCGGGCAGCGATCAGGGCGCCCCGCTGCTGACGACGACGACCGATGTCGGAGTTGACGGACCGATCGATGTGCCAGGGTTCGTCGACCCGGTCTTCGAACAGGTCGACTGTCCCGAGCAGATCGCTCGAGACGGTCTGGCCTGCGGACTCGTCGAACTGCTTCTCGATCGGCACGACGTTGCCGCCGGCACGATCGACATCTCGATTGCGACGCTGGCGGGTGCCGATGGGGCCGGTGCGGCCGTGGCGGTCCTGCAGGGTGGTCCGGGCGGTGCGAGCACCGATCTCGCCGCATGGGTTCCCCGCCAGCCGTTCACCCAGGTCTTCATCGATCAGCGCGGCACCGGTTTCGCCAGCATCGATCTCGACTGTCCCGAGTACGAGGAGGTCTTGCCCCAACTCCTCTCCCTTCCCCGCACCGAGGTCGACCTGGCATCCGAGGCTGCGCTTGCAGCGTGTGCAGACCGTCTCGGCGACGAACCTCTGCTTCATTACGCCGACTCCGGCCACCACGCCGATGACGTCATGACCGTGATGCTCGGTCTGGGTCATGTCGACGAGTGGTATGCCTACGGCGTTTCGTACGGCACGACGATTGCGATGGAGTTGCTGCGGGAGAGACGACCCGGGCTTTCCGGTGTCGTACTTGATGGGGTGTATCCCCTCTGGCTTGATCTCGATCGTGCTGTCGCCGACTCGGCACAGGCATCGATCGATGCGGTCTCCGAGGCGTGCGCAGCAAGCGTCGTGTGTTCGTCGACGACCGATGACTTCGCTGCGCTGCTCGATCGAACGGTTGCCCAGCTCGATGCTCGCTCCATGATGGTTCCGGTCGCCGGCGGGGACAGTGGTTTCGGTCTCGACGTCACGGTCCGACTCGACGGACGACGGCTCGCCGAGCTCACGTTCCTGCTGCTCTACAGCGAGTCCAACATCGCCCGACTCCCGGCGGCGATCGCCGGGGTCGAGGCCGGCGACGCCGAGGCCGCCCACTGGCTCGCTGCGACCGGCAGTCGAACCCTGGCATCGTCGTATCGCGCCAACGACGAAGGTGTGTACTTCGCCGTGCAGTGTTCGGAGCGGGTCGGCCGGGCCACCGGCATCGACCCAGTCCTCGACGGCTTCGCCGGAGCGATCGTCTCGGTTCCCCTGGCACAGTCGTGCACCTCGTGGCCGGTCATTCCTCGCACAACCCTCGGGCCGGTCTCGTCGAGCACTCCCGTCTTGCTGCTCTCCGGGTCCTTCGACCCGATCACACCACCGGCATACGCACAGGACGTGGCCGACTCGCTGACGAACAGCACAGTGGTCACCCAGGTCGGGCGCAGCCACGGCATCTGGATCGGCAACGGCTGCATCCAGGGGATCGTGGCGGCCTTCATCGACGGTGATGGGAAGACGCCTCGTACCGACTGCGCAGACGAACCGGTGACTGTCGACTGGTCCGAACCGGGCTGATTTGGGAGGCTGATCCGATGGTGCTCGACGGAAAGACGGTGCTCATCTCCGGAGTCGGTCCCGGGCTTGGTCGTTCCTGCGCAGCTGCGGCGTTGCGTGATGGGGCGAATGTCATCGCCACCGCCCGCAACCTCGAACGACTGCAGACCGTGATGGCGGAGCTCGACCCGTCGGGCGACCGCACCCTTGCATGTGGCGCCGACATCATGGATCTCGATGCCGTGACAGCAGCTGTCGGCGCTGGTGTGACGAAGTTCGGGAGCCTCGACGGCGTGACGAATGTCGCGGCCTACGACGCCGTCATGGGCACGCTGCTCGAGACCGATCCCGAGACCTTCCGAGCCGTGCTCGACGTGAACGTCTTCGGTACCACCAACCTTGTTCGCGGGTGCGTGCCCGCACTCAGGGCCAACGGAGGTGGCTCGATCGTGCTCATCGGATCGCAGTCGGCCCACAAACCGAATCCAGTGCCTCAGGGACCCTACGGCCCGTCGAAAGCGGCGCTGATCGCTGTTGCCCGGGATCTTGCTGAGGATCTCGGTTCCGACAGGATTCGAGTCAACACGGTTGTTCCGACCTGGATGTGGGGGCCGAACGTCGAGCTCTACTGCCAGTGGCAGGCGGGTGAGCGTGGGGTTGATCCTGCGGACATCAAGGCGGAGATCGAGTCGGGTATGGCGCTGCGCGAGATGCCCACCGACGCCGACGTTGCCGAAGCGGTGGTCTTTTTCCTGTCCGATCGGAGTCGCATGGTGACGGGTCAGCGGATCATCGTGAATGCGGGCGAGTACTTCGACACGTGACCGAACCCATTCCGGCACGCCCGGCAGCGTCCATGGTCATCATCGATGATCGTCCCGACCTCCATGTGCTGATCGGAAAGCGGCGCCCCGGCGCATTCGTCGGGGACATGATTGTGTACCCCGGTGGCGCAGTGGATGCTGAGGACTTCGACGTGGGTCCGCAGCGCGTCCCCGGAGCGACAGCGCCGGGCCTCTCGCCGGCCGAGGCGGCCGGCTATCTCCATGCAGCCGTCCGCGAGAGCCGCGAAGAGGTGGGCCTGTGGCCCGACGTCGATGCAGTGATCGACGGTACCCAGTTCATGGCGGTCGGCCACTGGACGACTCCTGAGGATGCACCCCGTCGGTACGACACCCGCTTCTTCCTGGCTCGGCATCCCGGTGGCGAGGCGACGGTGTGTGACCCGGAACTCGTCGATGTCTGGTGGGAGCGACCGAGCGAGACGCTGGAACGGCTCGAACGTGGCGAGCTCGATGCGATTGCGCCAACCATCTCGTTCCTTACCGCACTGTTGCAGTACCGAAATGTGGAAGAAGCCTTCTCGGGAACCGATCGCAGTCGGAAGCGCATCTACGAATGGGGAGTCACCACCCTCTGAACCGACACCTCATGACGGGATCGAGCTCAGCACGGTTCAGAAGTTTTCGATTCGATTTCGATTTCTTTACGTGCCGTTCTGACAACTGCGTCCGGCGTGGACTAGGGTCGGGTTGGGTTGGGTGCTACACGGGAGCAGGGCCGTGTAGCCCGAATCGGAGTCTGCAGTGGCTCCGAACCCCCTCCAGGGAAACTGGGGCCCGGTCGGCGGAAATCGACGGCCGGGCCCAAGCCCCACACGACGAGCAGTGCTAGAACCGCCCTGTGATCGACGCACCCCGACGCCTGCTCGCCGAGTTCATCGGCGCGAGCTTTCTGCTGGCCGGGGTGATCGGATCGGGGATCATGGCCGAGCGGCTGACGAACGACGTGGGATTGCAACTCGTGGCAAATACGGGGGCGACGGTCGGCGTGCTCTACGTCATCATCGCGACGTTCGGACCGGTGAGTGGCGCCCACTTCAACCCGGCGGTGACCCTGTCGGATGCGGCGTTGGGCACCCGGCCGTGGTCGGACGTGGCTCCCTACATCGCAGCCCAGGTCGCAGGGGGCGCCGTCGGTGCAGTGATCGCCAACGTGATGTTCGAACTCGACGCCGTGAACCTCAGTGGAACCAGCCGTGGGGGCGGAGGCCAGTACCTCGGCGAGATCGTTGCGACGTTCGGCCTCGTCTTTGCCGTCTTCGCGCTCGTGCGATCGGGTCGCGAACAACTCGTCGCTGGCGTCGTTGCGGCCTACATCGGTGGCGCCTACTGGTTCACGTCGTCGACCTCCTTCGCCAATCCGGCAGTGACTGCGGCCAGGACGCTGTCCGACACGTTCGCCGGCATTGATCCCGTGAACGCACCGATGTTCGTGATGATGCAGCTGATCGGTGCCGGACTTGCGATCGCCGCCGTGCGAGTGATCTATCCGGACGTGTGACGTGGAGGTGATCATCGTTCGCCACGGCCGCCCGGTGATCGATCGCCGCACGGACGGCACGGTCGCAGATCCCGTGCTCGACGAGCACGGTGCTTGGCAGGCCGAGCGAGTGTCGTCGTGGCTTGCCCACGAAGCCATCGACGCGATCGTCGCCAGCCCGAAGACCCGGGCGATCGACACGGTGCGACCACTCGCCGACACACTGAGCGTCGACATCGACATCGTCGCCGACTTCGACGAGATCGATCGCAACGCATCGGTCTACGTGCCGACCGACATCTGGGCAACGCACGCCCAAGACCTCCTCGACGGGCTCACCGAACAGCGGTATGCCGACATCGGCTATGACCCTCCCGAGGTCTTCACCGAACGCGTCCACACCGCCTGGCACGACTTCGTGGCCCGTCGACCGGGTGAGCGGGTCGTCGTCTCCTGTCATGGGGGCACCATCCGCGAAATCATCCGGGCCGTGCTCGGCGATGCAGCACCGAGCTTTCACGTGAAGGTCGAGTTCGCCTCGATCACCCGCATCCGGGTCGAAGAGCATCGCTCGGTGCTCGTGTCGCTCAACGAGACCGGGCACTTCGATGCCGACCGGATCGCGATGCGGGGCGCCATGAACACCGCTTCTACGCTGGACCCATGACTCTGCCGTTCAAGGCGTTCGACGCCGACAACCACTACTACGAAGCGGAGGATGCGTTCATCCGCCATGTCGACCCGCGCCTGCACAAGCGGTGCATGCAATGGGCGCAGATCGATGGCCGTCAGCGGCTCCTGGTGGGTGGCCGGGTGAACCGCTTCATCCCCAATCCGACGTTCGATCCGGTCGCCCGGCCCGGTTGTCTCGACGAGTACTTCCGCGGCAAGGTCGCCAAGTCCGACATGCGCGAGGCGTTCGGTGAACTCGTGCCGATCCCCGACGAGTATCGGGATCGTGATGCCCGGATTGCGGTCATGGACCAACAGGGGCTCGACGGGTGCTTCATGTTTCCGACCCTTGGTGTCGGCATGGAATCAGCCCTGGAGGGCGACGTCGACGCAACCGTGGCTGCCTTCGACGGCTTCAACAAGTGGCTCGACGACGATTGGGGATTTGCCTATCAGAACCGCATCATCACGGCCGGCTACATCACGCTCGCCGACGTCGACGCTGCGCTCGATCAGCTCGACTGGATGCTCGACCGCGATGTGCGAGTGGTCAACATGCGCCCGTCCTCGGTGCTCGGTCGCGACGGTCGTCGGCGGTCGCTCGGTGATGCCTCCTTTGCGCCGTTCTGGAAAAAGATGAACGACCACGGCGTCACGCTCGCCATGCACAGCGGAGACTCGGGCTATTCGTTTCTGGCCGACTACTGGGGTGTCAATGCCGAGTTCGAGGCATTTCGGCAGAACGCGTTCAAGACGTTGCTCACGCACTCGCCGATCAGTGATGCGCTCGCGTCGCTGATCGCAGAGGGGGTGCTGAGCGAAAACCGGCAGCTTCGGGTCTGCACGATCGAGACCGGTTCGGAATGGGTGCAGCCGCTGTTGAGGAAGTTCGAGAAGGTCTACCGGCAGCAGCGGCACGCTTTTGCCGAGGACCCGATCGAGGTGTTTGCTCGCCAGGTTTGGGTGTCGCCGTACTACGAGGACGACCTCCACGACCTCAAGGCCAAGGTCGGGGCAGAACACATCCTGTTCGGCTCTGATTGGCCCCACGCCGAGGGCCTCGCCGACCCGGTTGCGTTCGTCGACGATCTCGAGGGCTTCGACAGCACCGAAATCGAACTGGTCATGCGAACCAACGGCATGGCACTGGCCGAACGGAACGCCTGATGCTGCCCCTTGTCGACACGATCCGGGTGTCACTGCACATCGTGGCGGTGTGCGTCTGGGTCGGCGGTCAGGTTGTCCTGGCCACCCTCGTTCCCCTCCTGCGCGACATCGGTGATGGTGCACCGAAGCGGGTGGCACAGCGCTTCGGGCAGGTTTCCTGGCCGTTCTTCGGCCTCGCGGTCGTGACCGGTATCTGGAGTCTGCTCGAGCTTCCGAGCAACACGACCACCGGCTACCAGATCACGCTCGGTGTCAAGATCCTGCTCGTGGTTGTCTCGGGTGGCGCGGCCTTCGTGCACACGCGAACAGCGTCGCCCGCTGTTCGTGGTGCGACCGGTGGGCTCGGTCTCCTCGCTGCGCTCGCTGCGTTGGTGCTCGGCGTCCGGTTGTGACCGCGCCCGAGCCGATGATCGGCGACGACGGCGTCGCTCGCTGTTGGTGGCCGGGGATGGCATCCGACTACCTCGATTACCACGACCACGAGTGGGGCCGTCCGGTGGTCGACGACGTGCGGTTGTTCGAGAAGATCTGCCTCGAAGGGTTTCAGTCGGGTCTCGCCTGGATCACCATCCTGCGCAAACGAGAGCACTTCCGGGCAGCGTTCGATGGATTCGACTTCCGGATCGTGGCCGGTTACGACGAAGGCGATGTTGCCCGCCTGCTGGGCGACAGCGGCATCGTCCGCCATCAGGGCAAGATTCGCTCGACGATCAACAACGCAGCCCGTGCGGTCGAGATGATCGAGTCGGAGGGATCGCTCGCGTCGTACTTTTGGGGTTGGGAGCCCACGGTCGACGAGGCAGATCGTCGGGAGGAGTTCGTCGTGCCTGCGCTGACCCCCACGTCGACTGCGATCGCGAAGGACCTGAAAAAACGGGGCTGGAGCTTCGTCGGGCCGACCACCATCTACGCCTTCATGCAGGCGATGGGTCTGGTGAACGATCACCTTCCGGGCTGCGCGGCCAGGAAGGTTTGTGCGGACCATCGAGCTTCGCTGCGGCTCTCGCACTGAGGCGCCGCAACGGATGGAGCGCCGGTAGCGTCGGCATCGATGAGCCACTCGTACCGCGAGCCTCGTGCCGAGGACAAACCGATGGCACCGGTCGACTGGTCATTCCTGCTGATCGTCTCGTCGATCTGGGGGGCATCGTTTCTGTTCATGGCGATCGCGCTCGAGGACTTCGAGCCGGGGCTGGTGACCCTGCTCCGGGTCGGGCTCGGCTTCGTGACGCTTGCTCTGCTTCCCGCCGCGCGCCGACCCATCCCCCGCGTTGCGTGGAGGCGGATCGCAATGCTCGGCGTCACGTGGATGGCACTCCCACTCACGTTGTTCCCGATTGCACAGCAATGGATCAACTCGTCGATGACCGGCATGCTCAACAGTGCGATGCCGATCGCTGCAGTGCTCGTCGCCTGGATCGGATTCGGGATCCCGACCGGTCCGCGGCGTCTCGGTGGTGTGGCCGTGGGTATCACTGGCATCGTGATCATCGGCGTGCCGGAAGCGTCGACCGCCGGGACCAACGCCGCCGGCGTGCTCCTGGTGATCGCCGCGGTCACGTCGTACGGCATTGCGGCGAGCATCGCCGGCCCGCTGCAGCGGGAGTACGGCTCGGTCCCCGTCGTGTTTCGGGCACTCGGTGTGGCGTGTGTTTTGTGTTTGCCGCTCGGCATCGTCGACGGTCTCGGCTCGTCGTTCGGTTGGACATCGTTTGCCGCATGTGTCGCTGTCGGTGTCGGTGGCACCGGCATTGCATTCGCAATTGCCGCCACGCTCAACGGGCGAGTCGGCGCGGTGCGGATGTCACTCGTGACCTACATCATCCCGATCGTTGCGATCGTGCTCGGTGTGTGGTTCCGAGACGAGACGGTGTCGATCTGGGCCGTGCTCGGAACCGTCGTCGTCATCGGTGGCGCCTTTCTCAGCTCACGGGTCGACTAGATGCGTGTGTCGGGCCGCTGGTAACTCGTGCCGGGGCCGGCGTAGGCAAGGCCGTAGCCGGGATCGAACGTCCAGTCGAGTGAGGGTGGATCTGCCGTTGCGTCGTTCCACCAGGCGATCAGTCGGTCCTCGTTCGGATAGTCGAATGGATCCTCGATGATCCGCTCGGCCTCGCCCCCGTGTTCGAGCGGATGCACGGCAAGCCAGCGGGCCGTGCGGGCAACAGCCTCCCGAGCCGGCACGACGTCTCGGTAGCCGAGCACGGTGCGCAGCTTGGACGTGTCGTACACGCGATGGTGCGATGTCGGGCCAGCCAGGAGGGGCCAGGCCGGCCGGGCGAGATCGGCCGGCATCGAGATGAGATCCCACTCGTGGCCGAGTTCGGCCGCGCAGATCTCGACGGTTTGTCGGATCGTGAGGCACTCGTCATCGGCGGCGTTGAACACTTCGCCCTTGGCCGCATCGGGTTGGTCGACTGCGAGCAGGATCGCATGGGCAAGGTTGTCGACGTAGCCGAACACGTTCAGCAGAGCGCCACCGTCGGGCACCACGATGTGGGGCCGACCGTCGAGGATTCGACGAACGATCGACCACTCGCGTGGTGCAAGCTGACGCGGCCCGTACACCCAGGGGTAGCGGAAATGGGTGGCGTCGGGCTGGTACTCGAACAGACGCTGCTCGGTCGCAGCGATTCGGTACGACTTGCCATCGTCGTGCTCGTCGGAGGTCGGGGCGTCCTCGGCGATGGGAACCGGTAGTCCGGGTGGTGAATGGCGCCACGGGTCGAAGTAGCCCCGGTAGGCCGGGCCACCGCCAACCGAGACGAAGTGGCCGACCCGTCCCCGCAGCACCGACGCGATCGTGCGCAGACGGCCGTACGTGACCACGGCGACGTCCCACGCCTCGGTACCGATGGTCGAACGCAGAGCATCCTCGTCGCGCACATCGGTATGGATGTGGCGAAGATGCTCGACCTCGGGCAGCTCGTGGCGACCGGTGTGGCAGATGACGACCTCGTGATTCCGACGTTCGAGTCCGGCCACGATGGCCGGGCCGGTTGGTCCGGTGCCGCCCACGATGAGGACGCGCACCGGCTACTCGCCTGCGCTCATGGTGTCGAACTGCTCTCGCAGCACCCGCTTGAGGACCTTGCCGGTCGGGTTGCGCGGAATCATCTCGACGAACTCCACTGCCTTGGGCTGCTTGAACCGGGCGAGTTTGCCGTCGGTCCAGGCCAGGACGGCTTCGGCGGTGACCGATTCGTCGCCCCGCACGACAACGGCCAGCGGTGACTCGCCCCACGTCTCGGACGGCATGCCGATCACCGCAACCTCGTTGACCCCTTCCATGCCCAGGATCACGTTTTCGATTTCGGCGGGATACACGTTCTCGCCACCCGAAATGATCATGTCCTTCACGCGGTCTTGGATGTAGACGAATCCGTCGTCGTCGAAGATGGCGATGTCTCCCGTCTTGAGCCAACCATCGACGAGCGTCTCGGCGGTGGCGTCGGGCCGGTTCCAATAGCCGAGCATCAGTTGCGGTCCCTGGAGGAGGACCTCGCCCGGCACGTGGGGCCCGACGTCGTTGCCTGCCTCGTCGACGATGCGAACGTCGCCGTAGAAGAAGGCCTTGCCGGTGGAGCCGATTCGCTCCAGCGCATCCGTCGGCGAGATGAGGCAGCCCGGTCCGCAGCTTTCGGTCAACCCGTAGACCTGATGGATCTCGATCCCCATCGACGCATAGGTCGTGATCAGCGTCTCCGGCACAGGAGCGGCCCCACTCATGACCCAGCGCAGCGACTCGTGTGCGTACTTCTCCGCGTCGTAGGTGAGCAGCATGAATTGCAACATCGCCGGCACGGCGAGCGTGACCGTGACGTGCTCCTCGTCGAAGAGCTCCCAGATCCGGACCGGATCGAACTCGCTCATGATCACTGCGGTACCGCCGAGGTTCACGATGCTCAACAGCGGATTCAAGGCGCCGACGTGAAACAGCGGCAAGCAGATCAGGTAGATGTCGTCGTAGCGGGTGTCGGCGGTGGTGTTGGCGGTGATCGCCGACCACATGGCGGTGTCGTGGGAGTGCATCACTCCCTTCGGCAAGCCGGTGGTGCCCGAGGTGTACATGATGAAGAGCAGATCGTCCCCACCGGCATCGGCCTGGGGCTCGTGAGCGGACGATGCCGCAAGCATGTCGTCGTATCCCTCGGCGAACGATGGACGATCGGCCGGTTCGCCGACGTGGATCCATCGAGTCACCGGCGTGCCGTCGGCACCGCGCTCGTGGAGCTCGGTGGCCACGTCGTTGAACGCCGTGCCGAACACGAGCACCGCGGAACCGGAGTCGGTGAGGATGAACGAGAGTTCGTCGGCAACGAGGCGCCAGTTGAGCGCAACGGTCACAGCCCCGACCTTTGCGCCACCGAAGAAGGTCTCGATGAATGCGGTGCCGTTCATCAGAAGGGTGGCGACCCGGTCACCGGCCTCCAGTCCGGCGTCGGTCAGCGCGTTGGCGACCCTGTTGCAGCGGGCGTTGAGCTGCGGATAGGTCATCCGTTCCCCGCTGGAGACATCGACGATGGCTTCGGCTCGAGGGTTCAGGTTGGCCCGCTTGGTGATGAACCGGCCGATG
This sequence comes from Actinomycetota bacterium, assembly GCA_029979265.1. Classification (GTDB taxonomy): domain Bacteria; phylum Actinomycetota; class Acidimicrobiia; order Acidimicrobiales; family Aldehydirespiratoraceae; genus UBA11606. Next base: position 277,080 of record JAPOHW010000001.1, read on the forward strand.
TTGTTGGACATGGCGGGATGATAAACCGGCCACCATGGATGATGTCCTCCACGTTGATGTCGATGGTGCAGTTGCCACGGTGTGGCTCAATCGGCCCCACGTTCGCAACGCCCTCAGTGCGCTGCTGATCGGCGGCTTGCGGGAAACCATGGCTGCACTCGACGCCAATCCTGCGATCGGCGCGATTGTGCTCACCGGCGTCGATCCGGCGTTTTGTGCCGGTCTCGACCTGACGGAGGTCGCCGCCGGCGCGGTCGGTGGTGGGGGAGGGAGTTTGCCGATCCCGGCCGATCTCGCTACCCCTGTCATCGGTGCGATCAATGGACCAGCGGTGACCGGTGGGCTCGAGTTGGCGCTGATGTGCGACTTCTTGATCGCGTCGGACCGGGCGTCGTTCGCCGACACGCACGCACGGGTCGGGATCCTTCCTGGTTGGGGTCTCTCGGTCGAGTTGCCCCGCTCCATCGGCGTGCGCCGCGCCCGGCAGATGAGTTTCACCGGAAACTACGTGCCAGCCCACCAAGCGCTCGAATGGGGCCTCGTCAACGAGGTCGTTCCCCACGACGAGGTGGTTGATCGTGCTCGGGCACTCGCGGCTGACACGGTCGGGATCGACGCAGGGACGGTTGCTGCCATGAAGCGTCTGTACTGGGCGACCGGGTCGGTGGCTACCGGTGATGCCTACACGGTCGAACGCGAAGTCAACCGGTCGTGGATGGACCGAGGTGGGTTCGACCGTGGGGCGTTCGCCGCCCGTCGTGCCGAGATCGAAGCCCGGGGCTCGAGCCAGATCGACGGCTCGGCGAAGGGCGGGGAATCCACCCCGTAAACTTCTGCCAGTCAGAGAGGCAGGATAGTGTCGGCGCATGTCCGGTGACGTAGCGATGAGAGCCCTGGGGGACAACTTCCCCGTCCCCACCTTCGACGACCCCGCGTGGGTCACACCGAAGCCACTGTCGCAGGCGACGGTTGCAATCGTGACCTCGGCAGCCATCCACACCACCGACGACGAACGGTTTGCTCCGGGCGATACCAGTTTCCGCTACGTGCCCCGGGCGGCCCGCAATCTCGTGCTCGGGCATTGGAGCCCGAACTTCGACCGTACGGGCTTCGCAATCGACCTCAATGTCGTGTTTCCGATCGATCGGCTCGAGGAGTTGGCAGCCGACGGCACCATCGGCTCGGTTGCCCCCCGCCATGTCGCATTCGCCGGGAACCAACCCGACGACGTGGCCACCATCATCCACGACACCGGACCGGCTGCGGCGGCCGAACTGAAGGCAGACGGTGTCGACGTCGTGATCCTCACGCCGGTTTGACCGCTCTGTACGCGCACCGTGTGTGCGCTCGCCCACGTGTTCGAAAAGGCCGGCATCGCCACCGTCACGCTGGCATCGACGCTTTCGGTTGCGGAACGAATGCAGCCTCCCCGAGCACTGTGGGCCGACTTCCCTCTCGGCCGACCGCTCGGCCACCCTCGAGATGTCGAGTTCCAGCACGACGTCCTTCGTCGTGCGTTCGCGCTTCTCGATGCCGATGTCGGCCCGGTCCTCGTTCACCACCCCGAAACAATCGAATCCGACGAGACACCGCTCAGCTGTTCGATCCCTCCCGCCTTCGACGCCGATGCATCGCCCGCTGCGCAGGAGATCCGCGGCTTGCGAAAGGCCTACGAACGGTCGGTCGAGGCCCGCAACGGAGTAACCGAGGTCGGTCGCGCGATCAGTCCGGACGAGATCGAGCACGCCGTTGCGGTGCTGCAGTCGATCGTGGACGGTACGCCCTGGAGCGAAGCCGGTATTCCCGGAGGAAACACGATCTCGCTGATACACGACATCCGCTCGTACTTCGAGGAAGCGGCCATGCAACTCGTCGACGGTCCGCCGCCTGCCGGGCGGGCGGCCGAGGCATGGTTCTTCGAAGAAACCGAGACGGGCAAGGTCGTCATGGCTGCTCGACAGGCCATCAAGGATGCCGACGGTCCGTTCCCCGTGTGGTTCTACATGGCACCGGGCCACCGTTGACGTCGCCCAGGCATGCCAAGATCGTGTGATGGCCGAGTCCCACACCACGTTCCGTGTCGCCGATCTCGAACCCGTCGAGCCCTACAAGCTCGCCTCGGGCCTCGTGGTGCCGCGTCCGATCGGGTGGATCGGAACACAATCTGCCGAGGGGATCGACAACCTGGCGCCCTACTCGTTCTTCAACCTGGTGGGCAGCGACCCGATCCATGCGGCATTCTCGCCCGGCGGTGGCGCAGGGATTCGCAAAGACAGCCTCGACAACGTCCGGGAGGTGCCGGAGTTCACGATCAACATCGTCACCGCCGAGACCGTCGAGGCCATGAATGCCACTGCAGCGTCGTTGCCGGCCGATGAAGACGAGTTCGAGCACGCGGGGTTGACGAAGGTCGAATCGATCGACATCCGTCCCATGCGGGTCGGTGAGGCGACCGCCACCATGGAGTGTCGGGTGACCGACATCGTCCATGTGGGCAATCCCGAGGGAGGCAACGGCCTCGTGATCGGCGAGATTCTTGTCATCCACGTTGCCGACCGAGTGCTCGACGGCACCCGCGTGTTGCAGGACGAACTCAGAGCGGTCGGCCGACACGTGGGCAGCTGGTACTCCAACGCCACCGATCTGTTCGCCATCGACCGTCCGGCGTGACCACGCCCATCCTCGTCGGCGCCGCGACCGTCCAGCAGCAGACGCAGCATCCAGGGGAGGGTGTCGGCTGCGAGGCTCTGCTCGTCGACGCAGTTGTCGACGCGATCGCCGACGCCGGAACGGGGACGGAATTGGCGTCGACGGTCGATCTGGTCATGGTCACCCAGGGACTGTCGATGCTGGTCGACGGTGCCCAGCGGATCGCACAGGCGATCGGCGCTCCCCGGGCCCGGCCGGTCACCTATCAGGTCGGCATTCCGCAACAGACCCTCATCTCGCGGGCCATCGACGCGGTCCGCCGGGGCGAAGCGCGAACGGTCGTGGTCGCCGGGGCCGAGACGAAGCAGCGAGACACGGTGGCCCGCCGGGCCGGAGTCACGCTCGATCGGCCCGAGCCGTTCCTCGAACCCGACGAACTCGTCACCCCCGTCGGGGAGATCGTGGCGCGACCTGAGGTCGAGGTGGGAGCGGTCCTCCCCGTGCAGCAGTACGCCCTGATCGACAATGCACGGCGGAACGCGATGAGGTGGACGCTCGACGAGCACCGAGACGACATCGCAGCAATCTGGGCGAACTTCAATGCAGTGGCGCAGGACAATCCACTGGCGGCATTTCGTTCCCCGATGTCGGCGGCCGACATCCGCGAACCGAGTGACACCAACCCCATGCTGGCGTTCCCCTACAACAAATGGCACAGCAGCCAGTGGACGGTCGATCAGGCTGCGGCACTCGTGATCACATCGACCGAGACGGCCGACACGTTCGCCATCGATCCCGATCGGCGGGTGTTCCCCCACGTCGGAGTGGAATCATCGCAGTCGCTCTCGCTCGCTCGTCGAGCCGACCTGCACAGGTGGCCTGCGATGGCGGTGCTCGGCCGTGCGGCACAACGCCACATCGGTCGTCCCCTCTCGACGGTCGACTACGTCGAGCTCTACTCGTGTTACCCGGCCGCCGTGCGCGTGCAGCAGGCCGAACTCGGCCTCGCGCCCGCAGCCCCGGCGACGATCACGGGCGGAATGACCTTCGCCGGGGGGCCGTTCAACAACTTCGTCTTCCAGGCAACGGCCGCCATGGTCTCGCGCCTTCGCGCCGATCCGGGCGCGATGGGTCTGGTGACGGCGGTCAGTGGCCTGCTGACCAAGCCCGGTCTTGCCGTGTGGTCGACGGCAGCGCCCACTGCTCCGGTGCTGCTCGCCGATCTCGTCGATGAAGCGACTGCCGAAACACCGGTTGCGCCGCTCGACGAGAACCCGGTGGGCTCCGGGACGATTGCAACGTACACGGTGGCCGGCGAACGCATCGCGGCGATCGTCGATCTCGATTCGGGATCGCGGGCGGTTGCAGCACTCGACGATCCGGGGGCGGCCGCCGAGGCGTGCCGACACGACCTCATCGGCACTCGCGTCGGCGTGGTGGGCCGGTCGTTCGCGCTTTGATCACACGCCGAACCGTCGCAGCACGTTCGCAGTGACCCGCCGGGTCTGAGGATCAGCATCGAGGCCGTAGCACCAGTCGGCTGTGCCGGCGTTGAAGACCTCGCCGTCACCGCGGGTGAAGATCCCCATGACGGCATGGCCGACGTCGAGCTTTGCCGTGCTGTCGGTCGACATGTCACCGAAGAGCATGCGGGCCATCGACTCGAGTTCCCCCGGTGGACGCAGATCGTTCCAGAGCAGCGGCGGTGGTTCGCAGCGTTCGTCGGTGATCGACATCAGTCGTGCCGGTGCAGTGGCAAGGACCTCGAGCGATGTCGGAGCGCTGTCCTCCCCGGTTGGCCGTGGAGGCTGACGTCCGGGTTCGAGCGCGCAGCCATCGACCTCGTATCCGACGATGAAGTGGCCTGCGCCGAGGAGGTCGCCGGTCTCGAGGCCGGTGCCCTCGAACACCCAGTGGTCGGCTCGATGGACCTCGTACGCTCCGGTGCCGTGTTCGACGGCGCCACCGATCCGGTGGTACCCACCCCGACTGAAGGTGAGCCCGATCGTGGTCGCTTCGGGATGATCGATAGCCGGGTCGCACCAGCAGGTCGTGAGGAGGTGGTGCCGGTTGGTCTGGCGGACCGGGTCGTCGAGGTGGGCGCGACCCTTGTGCGCCACCATCCGATGTCCCTCGAGGCGGACCTGCCAGAAGCAGGTGTTGCCCGAAAAGATGGCCCAGCGGCCACCGCTGTCGACGAAGGCATCGATCGTGTTGCGCATCGGACGCGACCAGTACTCGTCGTGGCCGACCGACAGCATCACGTCATAGCCCTCAAGCGTCGCCGGATCCTCGAGGTCGGCATTGATCGCCATGTCGAACGCGAAACCCTCATTGTCGGCCCACTCGATGAAGCGGCGTTCCCAGTTCCAGAAGCTGCTCGAACCGGTCCAGAGCGGGATGTCGAATCGCTCCTGGTAGTCGATCATCCGCCGGTGGGTCGGGTCTCCGGGAGTCTCAATGTTGGTGATCCTTCCGTCGAAACCTGTCTCGTCGATCGGGCGGCGGATGAAACCCCGTTCCAGCGGTCGTTCGAAGGACATCGTGTTGCCACCGCTGTAAAGGCATCGGCCTCCCCACTGGTTGTAGGCGTTGTAGGTGTTCGTCGCCAGTGTCAACAGGGCGCGGTGACGAGGGCGGCTGGACCGCAGCACGAAGAAGGCTTGGCTCGTCGCCGTGGGCCCGTCGAAACCCTCGGCCTGCAACGTGACCTCGTAGAAGCCCGAGGGCCATGAGGCGTCGGTCGGGATCTCCACGGTGACCGGCCACCCGCAGCCCGTCTCCCATGCCCGGTCGGGGACCGGATGATCGTCGGCCCGCAGACCCGCTGCCGCCCACACGATGTTGCGCTCGCGTGCCCAACGGCTGACCCGAACCGAGAACGTCTGAGCCCTGCTCGCCGCACGTACTTCGATGGTTCGGCCAGCCGGCGCACTGAGCGGGGTGCAATACGCCTCGACCTCCGGCCAGCGGGTGTAGACACGCTCGCTCGGGTGCATCACCGGTTCAGATCATCGACGAACGTCTGGAATGCGTCGTTCGAGTCCCGAAAGTTCTCGACGGTCTTGACCTTGTCGTGCGAACCTCGCAGTGCCGCCAAGGGGTCGACCTGATCGCCGACGTAACCCAGTGCAAACGCCCCTTGTTGGTACCCCATCATCTTCAACAGGTCGTCGTCGAGGGTGCGGGCGATGTCCGAGGGGCACGCCAGGTACTGGTTCTCTTCTTGGCGGACCCAGCCGACGGCGTAGGTGATGTTCACCCCTTGGCGGGGCCGGTCGCTCGTGTTCGCCCCACCGCCGTGGAGGACCTTGCCGTCGTAGAACAGCACCGATCCGCGGCGCATGGTCGCTTGGATCTCGTCGACCGCCTCGGCATCGGCATCGGTCATGTGGCCTGTTCCCGGCGCAATGTGGGTTGCACCATTTGCGGCGGTGAAGTCGGTGAGGGCCCACATCGTGTTGCACTGCACGTGGTAGTCGGCAGGAAACGCGAAAAAGTCGAACGCCATTTGATCGCGGTGGGGCTTTTGTTTCGTCTCACCCGGCTCGATGGTGATCAGCTGGGTCAAGTGCAGTTGGTAGGTCGTCGAGTGGGCCAAGAAGTCGCCCACCACCCCCCTCACGATCGGGTGCATCACCAAGGTCCGGACGGTCGGGCACCGGGCGATGAGCGCACCGGTCCGGCGAGTGTGGCGGCCGTCGTAGGTGTCTCGGCCGTGGGCCGACTGCTCGACGAATGGTGCCGCCTCGATGGCGAGGCGATTCATCACAGCAGCATCGGCTGCGTCGTCGACGATGGCGTAGCCGTTCTCGTGGAGGAAGGCGCTGATCTCGCGACGTGGGGTGTTCGCAGCGAAGTGCCCGTCGGTCATGGGTTGACCGTAGTGCGGTCGGGCCCTCAGGCCAGTCCGAGCTCGGCGATGCGATCCATGACCCGTTGGCGCTCGTCGTCGATGACTGTCGTGGTGCCGTGCCCGGTGTGAACGATCGTGTCACCGGGCAGGGTGAGGAGGCGGTCGCGAATCGAACGAAGGATCGTCGGTTCGTGGCTGTAACTGCGCCCCGTGGCGCCCGGACCACCGCAAAAAAGGGTGTCACCAGAGATCACCCGGCCTGCCGCAACGTCGTGGAAGCAGCAACAACCCGGTGAGTGCCCCGGCGTATGGATGATTGCCACCTCGTGACCACCGGCGCGAAGCGTCGAGCCGGGAACGATGTTGCCGTCGGGCGCCGCGTCGGGATAGACGGCGTTCCACAGCATCCGGTCGTCGGGGTGCAACAGGATCGGCGCATCGACCGTGTCCCGGAGCGCCTCTGCTGCGTTGATGTGGTCGTTGTGACCGTGGGTGAGCACGATGGCGGTGACATTGCGGCCATTGACCGCGTCGACGATGGGCCGATGGTCGTGGGCGGCGTCAAAGATCATCACCTCGCGATCATCGCCGACGAGCCAGATGTTGTTCTCGACCTCCCACTCACCGCCGTCGAGAGCGAAGATGCCGGTGGTCGTGACGAGTTCGATGGACACCGGACGGTCAGATCTCGACGACGGAACGCAGTACTTCACCGCGTTCCATCTTGTGGAACGCCTCCTCGACGCCGTCGAGCGAGATGATCTCGCTCACGAACCCGTCGAGGTCGAGTCGGCCCTGCTGGTACAGGTCGATCAGCATCGGAAAGTCGCGACTGGGCAAGCAATCGCCGTACCAGCTCGACTTGAGAGCACCGCCGCGGCCGAACACGTCAAGGAACGGCAGCGTGAGTTCCATGTCGGGTCGGGGCACGCCAACGAGTACGACCGTGCCGGCCAGGTCGCGTGCCTCAAAACACTGTTTGTAGACCTCGGGTAGACCGATCGCCTCGATCGCAACGTCGACACCGTTGCCGTCGGTGAGATCACGAATCCTCTCCACTGCGTCCTCGTTGGCCGAGTTGATCGTGTGCGTCGCACCGAACCCTTTCGCCCACTCGAGTTTCTGATCGTCGATGTCGACGGCGATGATCGTGGACGCACCGGCGAGCACGCTGCCGGCGATGGCAGCGTCGCCTACACCACCGCAGCCGAACACGGCAACGCTGTCGCCGCGACTCACGCCGCCGGTGTTGATGGCGGCTCCGATGCCGGCCATCACCCCACAACCGAGAAGGCCTGCTGCAGCCGGGCGGGTCTCGGGGTCGACCCTGGTGCACTGGCCGGAGGCCACGAGGGTCTTCTCGGCGAAGGCGCCGATTCCCAGTGCAGGGGACAGCTCGGTCCCGTCCTCGAGGGTCATCTTCTGGGTGGCGTTATACGTCGAGAAGCAGATCTGCGGTTTGCCCTTCAGGCAGCTGCGACAGGTGCCGCACACGGCCCGCCAGTTGAGGATTACGAAGTCACCGGGTGTGACGTCGGTGACTCCTTCGCCGACCGACTCGACGACACCACTGGCCTCGTGTCCGAGCAGGAAAGGAAACTCGTTATTGATGCCGCCCTCGCGGTAGTGAAGGTCGGTGTGGCACACGCCGCAGGCCTTGACGGCGACGACCGCCTCGCCCGGTCCCGGATCGGGGATGACGATGTTTTCGATCGTGACCGGTGCGTCCTTCTGCATGGCGACGACGCCCTTGACGGTCTGTGGCATGTTGATCCCCTCGGTGTGCGGCTCTCGCTGTCCAGAACGAGCGGGAGATTAGCTCAGGAGCGGCGCCGAAGGCCGTGGCGTGCCTTGTGCTCGAGCAGTTTCTCCTCGACGAGATTGATGCCATGACCGGGACGGTCAGGAACGAGCAAATCTCCGTCGTCCCAGACGAACGGTTCCTCCACGATCTCGTCGAAGAAGAGGTTCGACGTGTAAATGCTCTCCTGGATCAAGAAGTTCGGGATGGCGGCGTCGAGCTGCAGTGCGGCAGCGGTGATGATCGGCCCACCCCACACGTGTGGGGCCATCAGCACGTAGTGAGCCTCGGCCATCGCCGCGATCTCGCGAGCTGCAGTGATCCCGCCGCATCCACCGAGGTCGGGTTGTGCGAAGTGGCAGGCCCCTGCGGCGAACAACGGCTGAAAGTCGTTGAAGGCGAGCCGCTCACCTGTCGCGATCGGGATCGTGGTCGACTGGGCGATTCGAACCATCTCGTCGACGTTCTCGGGGGGGCATGGCTCTTCGAGCCAGAGTGGGTTGTACGGCTCGAGGAGTTTGGCGAGGCGCCGAGCCGATGACGGTGTGGTTTGACCGTGGGTGCCGATGAGAATGTCGGCCCGAGTGCCGATGGCGTCGCGGATCGCCTCGATCGTGCGAGCCGCAGTGTCGTACTGCTCCATCGAGAGCTCGTAGGGGGTCAACGGGAGAGTGCTGGTGCCGTGGAACTCGACGGGGTCGAGTTTGAGGCCGGTGAACCCACGGTCGACGAGCTTCTTTGCGACCTCAGCGATGCCGTCGATACCCCCCAACCATCGGTCTGCGAAGTCGTCGGACTCGCCCGCTTCGAGTGCATCGGGGTCGTAGATGTAGGTGTAGGTCCGGATTCGATCCCGGAATTTGCCGCCGAGCAAGTCGCAGATCGGTGCGTTGTAGAACTTCCCGGTGAGGTCCCAAAGTGCGACGTCGAACGCGCTGATCACACCCGCTGTGAAGAGTCCAGGGTTCTGCGCGGTCATGCCGCCATACATCCGCTTGGTGAGCATCTGGCGGTCGATCGGTGTCTCGTCGAGCAGGTATCGCTCGAAGGCATCGTTGACGATCGCTTCGAAGGTGTCCTCCATGCCCATCATCGACCACAGCACGGCACACTCACCCCAGCCGACGAGACCGTTGTCGGTCTCGAGCTTCACGAAGAACCACTTGTGTCCGCCAAGGTGTGGTTTCGGGGTCCTGACAATGTACGGCGTCGCGCTCACGAGCTTCATGGCAGCCAGTTTGGTCCAGGCTGATGGCAGGCGCAGCCCGATTGGCTGAATCGTCGCCGCTCCAGCACAGGCGAGTCGCTACGGTACCGGCGTGGCTGCCGCAACGAGTTTTCGATCCGGCGCGATGTTGGCCTTCGCTGCCTCGGTCCTCCTCTTGCTCATCGCGAAGCCTGTTTCTGCTCACACCGGATTCGAGTCATCCGATCCCGCAGATCGAACCGAGGTGACCGATCCGGTCGAAACCATCATCCTCGTCTTCACCGGCGAAGCGGAACCTACCGGCGAGGGTTTCCTGGTCCTCGATGCCAACGGAACGCAGCGGGAACCGACCGAACGCTCGACCGATGATGGCAAGACCTGGTTCTTGCAGTTCGACCCGGCGCTTGGCCCGGGGATGATCGGGGTTCGGTGGACCGTCGTAGCGCCAGACTCCCACCCGATCGAAGGAAGCTTCAGCTTCACGGTTACTGCGGCACCGAACGGGGTCAGCGACGCATCCGTGGCCGAACCGGCGGTGAGCGCCACGGGTGGCTTGCCCGCCACCACGAACGAGGGGCTCGAGGAGTTTCTGGCACCGTCGAGTTCACCGTCCGGTCCGGGGCGTGTCGCAGCCGTGGCTCGGTTCCTCGCGCTCGCCGGGACGGTTACCGCCATCGGAGGGCTGGTATTTGCCGCCACAGCTCTTCGGGGTGAACGCAGTGAAGTCTTGCGAATCCTGCATTGGGTTCGCCGCTCGGCGCTGCTGGTTGGGATCGGAGCGTTGGGTGAACTGGTTTCGCAGGTCGTCATCGCCGGCGGTGGCGATTGGGGGTCGGCCGTCTCGTACGGCGCTCTTCGTGACACCGTCGGCTCAGACTTCGGCATTGCAGTCGGCCTCCGGCTTTTGGGCGCAGGTCTGATTGTCACCGGCGTGCGGTTCGACATCGTGTCGGCCTCCGAAGCGCCGGATCCCCCGCTTGCGTTTCGTTCCATGCTCAGGGCCGGAGCGGCCGCTGCGATCGGTCGACCACCCGGTGAGGCAGGACCAGAGCCGCAGTATGCAGCCCCAGCCGGTAGAGAAGAGGTGACATGGGCGGCGACGTCCACCTCGTTCGGTGCTGTCGTCGGCGCCGCTGCAGTGGTTGTGGCCCATAGCTTCGACGGACACACCGTCACGGAAGGAAGTCGTCTTTCAACGGCGGTCGCTGACGTCATCCATGTCGCCGCAGGTGCGGTCTGGGCTGGTGGAGTGGTGATGCTGGCTGCCGTGTTGACCGACCGCCGACGTCGAGGCCGAGATCTCGACGCCCTCGCGCTCGCCGTTCGGTTCTCCGTGGTCGCGTCGGTCGCAGTCGTCGCAGCAGGAGTTGCAGGCGTTGCCCTGACGGTGACTGTTCTTGACGCCCCGTCACAGCTCTGGTCGAGCGACTGGGGCCGCACCTTGATGGCGAAGACGATTCTCGTCTTGATCGCCGGCTGCTTCGGCGCCTACAACCATCGAGTGGTGATTCCTGCGCTGGAGGCCACCCCGCATGACTTGGCGTTGGCTCGGCATTTCCGATCGACGGTCACTGCCGAAGCTGTCGTCCTCGCCGTCGTGGTCGCAGCGGCGGCAGTGCTGATGGGTGCTGCGACGTGAGGCTCCGATTCTCCGCCATGCCTTGGGCTTTCGCGTTGTTGGCCTCGGCGTGCGGAAGCGGCGATACGGCGAGCGTCGCCGGACCTATCGATCCCCGCCGTGGTGCCGCGGTGTATGGCGAAGCGTGTGCGTCGTGCCACGGTGACGATCTCCGAGGAACCGATCGGGGTCCGTCCCATCTGTCGATCGTGTACGAGCCGAATCATCATCCCGACGAGTCGTTCCGCCGAGCGATTCGCAATGGTGTCCCACAGCATCACTGGACGTTCGGTGCGATGCCGGCGATCGAAGGTTTGAGCGCCGACGACGTGACAGCAGTGATCGGGTACGTGAGAGCGGTGCAGGCGAGCGAGGGGTTCGATCAGTAATCGAAGTCAGGCCACGATCGGCCCGAGCGCCTCCCAGTCAGTGGGGACGAGGCCAAGCATCTCGCCTCGGCCGCGCGACTCGAGGTCAGCCCATCCGAGCTGGTCGATGTCGGCGACGATCTCGTCGTAGCGATCGAACAGCACCTCGTTGGTCGGGTCGAGACCGGTCACGATTGCGAGCCCTGTCGGCGCAACGTCGGCGGTGACGACGGAGAGGTCGGGTCGGTAGCGACGGAGCGCAACCACGGTCTTCCACACGTCTCCCGACCAAAAGACGGTAGTGCGTTCACGTTCGGCGGTGATCTCGTCGCGTGGGTTGCAGTCGTGGATCAGGATCATGCCGTCGGGCGACGTGTGGTGCTCGAGGTTCGCCACGTCGCGCAGCGTCTGCTCCCACCAGTGCAGACCATCGGCGAATGACAGGTCGATCGACTCGCCGCCGAGTGCTTCAGGGTTCGCAAAGAAGTCGTCGCTCGTCTGGGGAACGATGGTGCAATTGTCGGGGATTTTCTCGATCTTCGGCTCCGGATCGACTCCGACGACGCGTGTTTCGGGTCGAGCGAATGAGAGCGAGTCGCCTTTGTGAACACCGATCTCGACGTACAGTTCAGGCCGTCGGGCCTCGTGAATGAGGCTCAGCAGGTCGTAGTAGCTGTCGATCGGTCCGGTCGGCATCAGAACCGGCGACCGAATGCCATGCTCGGGTTGTCGGGGAGCGTGTCGAGTGGGGTTGCGATCTCCTCGACGGTGGGACCGAGTTCGAGGGCGGCCAGCGGTTCGATGTCGAGCCCGTAGAGCGTTGCCGCCGTACCACCGAATAACTTGTGGAGGTCGGCCGGGTCCCAGTCGTGGAAGACGTGGCGAAGCGATTTCACCGAGTCGGGATAGGTGCCCTCTCGGTGGGGGTAGTCCGATCCCCACATCACGTTGTCGACGCCGAGTTCGGCGATTGCGTCGGCCTCGTCACGTGACGGGAAACTCGCCCCCATCGTGCAGTTCGTCTCGAAGTAGCTCGAGGGCGAACGGTCCAGGGTGTTGCCGTCCATACGGAGTTCGCCGACGCCGCCGTGGTTGAAGGCGTGCCAGACGCCGTCCATCTTCTTGAGGGTCTCGGGTACCCAACCGGTGCGCTGCTCCGTCATCACGAACTGCAGGCCGGGGAATCGTTCGAACACGCCGGAGAGGATGATGTGCCAGAGGCTCCGATTCGCAAAGAACGGTACTTCCATGATCATGAGGAAGTTCTTGATCGAGGCGGTGCTGTAGTCGGGGATACCGGCGCCGCCGTGCTGGTTCACCGACAGCCCGGTCGCCTCACAGGCGCGATAGATCGGGTCGTAGGCGTCGGTCCAGAGCTTGGGCACGTCGGCGTCGGGCGGGATTGCAGGAAAGAGAATCCCCTTCAGCCCGTGATCGGCGGCCCAGTGGATCTCGGCGACCGATGCGTCGACGTCATTCGGGAAGACCTGAGCGAGTCCGGCCCGGCGACCCGGGAGATCTGCACACCACTCGGCGAGCCACCGGTTGTGGGCCCGCAGACCGGCCCAACGCTGATCGAGTTCCTCGGCGGTGCGAGGCGGCCCTGAGACGAGCAGGCCCGAGGGAAAGAAGGGTGGGATGGTGTTCGGAAAGACGATTTCACCGGCAAGGCCATCGGCCTCGAGTTGGCGTTGACGGACGTCGTTGTCCCAGTTGCGAATCTTCGACTCGTCGGTCAGGTCCTCCCACGGGTTGTCGAAATCCTTTGCCCATGCGTCGAAGTCGGCGTGGTAGGCGGCTTCGAGGTAGTCGCGGTAGGTGGTCAGGTCGGCGCCGGCGTGACAGTCGGCCGAGACGAGGGTGTAGCGATCGCTCATGTCTCGAAGGCTACGAGGTCAGCGTCCACCCGCCCGCATGCGCTCGCGCATGTCGTCGGGCCGGCCGTGGGGAAGTCTCCGCTCGTGGCGCAAGGCCTCGTCTCGTAGGCGTTCGTGGCGATCGGCAAGGAGTTGCTTCACGATGCGGTTGGTTCCGGGCGAGTTGGCCGCGATCTCCGCGGCCAACGACGCAACGGTCGACTCGAGCTCATCATCGGCCACGACGCGATCGAGCAGCCCGATCCGGCCGGCTTCGCGCCCATCGATGCGACGACTGGTGAACATGAGTTCTTTGGCGGTGGAGATCCCGACGCGTTCGGGCAGCCGCACCGACATCCCCCATACCGGCACCAGACCCCACTGGCCGTGTGTGTCGCCCAGGCGGGCCGACTCGGCACCGATGAGGAGGTCGCAGCCGAGCGCGAGTTCGAGCCCACCCGTGTAGCAGTGGCCGTGGATGCGAGCGATCGTTGGCATCGGGAGTTGTTCGAGCGCGTCGATGGTCTCGGGTTCGAAATGCGGTGACGGTGCCGGCGTATGGTCGGCGATGGCGTCGAGATCGTGGCCGGCGCAGAACGATCGGCCAGCGCCACCGAGGACAACACAGCGAACCGAGGTGTCGGCGGTGATGGCGTCGATATGCGCTCGCAGCTGCACGAACACGGCTGGATCGAGCGCGTTGAGCTTCTCCGGTCGATTCAGGATGAGATGGGTGACGCCGTCTCGGTCGTCGCGCAGAACCAGTTCGCCGCTCATCGCTCGACTCGTGCTCCCGGCATGTCACCGGCACTGCGCCAGCGTTCGAGGTACCCGACGTAGTGCATGAGGCTGCCGGGATAGACCAGGTTGCGGGCTCCTCCCGGACCCGGCGTTCCCTCGCTGTTGTAGTAACCCGGCGTGCAGGTGCTCGAGTAGGCCCGCAGTCCCATCGCAACGCCGTACAGGACGAACAGCCACTCCTCCTCGGCCTCGACGGTCGCCTCGATGGAGCGGATGCCCTCTTCCTCTGCGGTGGCCACGATCCAGGCGACGTGGCGAGCGGACTCGGAGAGAAAGTGCACGAAGTTGACACCGAAGCCGGCCTGAATCGTGCCGATGATCAGCAGGTTCGGGAACGTTGCGGAAAGCACGCCGTGGAGGGTGTGGGCGCCGTCGGCCCATCGCTCACCGAGGGTCACGCCGTCACGTCCGATCGGATCGAAGCCGAGTCGATGTTCCAGTGCTGTCGTGACCTCGAAACCCGACGCGAAGATGAGCAGATCGAGCGGGTACTCGACCCCGTCGAACACGACGCCGGTCGCGGTCACCCGATCGACGCCGCGACCGTCAGTGTCGACGAGGTGGACGTGCGCTTCGTTGAACGCCGGCAGGTAGTCGTCGTGGAAACACAGGCGCTTGCAGTGCTTGCCGTACCACGGCTTGAGCTTCTCGGCCGTCTCCGGATCGTGCACTTCGCGGTCCACCCGGGCTCGCAGGGCCTCCATCGTCTGCAGATCGAGACGCTCGAGATCGAGCATCTCCGCCTCGTCGGCAGGCTGTTGTTGGGTGTCGTGCCACATGAACTCGGTCCACCCGTCGTCGACGAGATTGGGTTCGGGATGCTGGCCGGTCACCGCCTTGGTGAAGTTCTGCAGTCGTTCTTCCTGCCAGCCGGGCTCGAGATTGCGGAACCAGCCTTCGTCGGTGGGTCCGTTGTTGCGAACGCCGACGGCCGACGGTGTGCGTTGAAAGACGTATACCTCCTTGGCGGCCCGAGCGAGCTGGGGAACCAGTTGGACGGCGGTTGCGCCGGTGCCGATGATGCCGACGCGCAGCGCATCGAGTTTGTCCATCGGGTCGGTCGGGCTGCCGCCGGTGATCGAGTAGTCCCACCGGGCCGTGTGGAACATGTGGCCCTCGAAGTTCTGTATTCCGGGGATACCGGGCAGCTTCGCCTTGTGCAGGATGCCGCCCGCGGTCACGAAAAAGCGGCTCGACAGTCGGTCACCGCGCGACGTGACGATCTGCCACCGACCCTCGTTATCGTCCCACGCAGCCGACTCGATCTCGGTCTGGAACAGGGCGTGCGGGTACAGATCGAAGTGTTCGCCGAGCAGTTGGCAGTAACCGAAGATCTCTGCGGCACTCGCATACTTCTCGGTCGGCATGTAACCGGTTTCCTCGAGCAGCGGCAGGTAGGTGTACGACTCGACGTCGCACATGCACCCCGGGTACCGATTCCAGTACCACGTGCCACCGAAATCTCCGGCTTTCTCGACGATGACGAAGTCGCGGATGCCGTGCCGGGTCAACTGGATCGCGGTGAGCATGCCGGCGAAGCCCCCACCGACGATGACTGCAGTCGTGTTGTCAACGATGGGATCACGGGTGAACCCTGGCTCCACCCATGGATCGGTGTCGAAGTCGGCGAAGTCGCCGGTGAACGATTGGAACTGTGCGTTGCCGTCGGGTCGGATCCGCTTCTCCCGTTCGGACCGATAGCGGGCCCGCACCTCCTCGATGGTCATGTCGGTCACGGTTCGAACGGGCCCTTTCCCGGTAGCGCGAGCGCTGGTGCCGTCCGGCCTGCCCGCATGCACGTATGGTCGCAGAAAGCCTGACGAAGTGTCAGGTCGGAGGCGTGTCGGGAACGACACACCGGTGCCGACGCGAGGATGGGGGACGGCAGCGCTCGTTCACGACGTGCGCCAGTACACCCCGGTCCAGTCCACCTCGTGGATCTCGTCGGTGATGTTGCGGTCGGTGCGAAAGTCTTCGACGGCTTTTCGGCATGGCTCCCATGCGCCGTAGTCGTCGACGATGACGAAGCCGCCAGGGCTCACTCGGTCGTAGAGGGCAACGAGCGCGTCCATCGTCGATTCGTAGAGATCGCCGTCGAGACGAAGAACGGCGATCTGCTCGATCGGCGCCGGTGCGAGCGTGTCGGCAAACCATCCTTCGAGGAAGTGGACTCGATCGTCGAGGAGTCCGTATCGATCGAAATTGTCACGTACCTCGTCGGCGCTGACCATGAGCGCGCTGACACCGGAAAGGTCGTGACCGTCGTCGTCGGGATAGTCGACGATGTTCGGTCTCGGAAGACCTTGGAACGAGTCGGCAACCCAAACCCGTCGGTCAGGGTCTTCCCAGGCGGCGAGGATCCCCCGCATCAGAATCGTGACACCGCCTCGCCACACGCCGGTCTCGATCAGATCGCCGGGCACCCGCTCGACCAGAACGGTCTCGACGGCCTGGCGCACGTTGTCGAGTCGGCGCCGACCGACCATCGTCTCTGCTGTCGCAGGCCAGTCCCGGCCCTCGGCCCGGATGTCGGGGGCCACTCCCTCCTGGTCGAGGAACAGTTCGCGGGTCAGACACCCCATCAGGAGGTCGACGTAACGTTCGCGTGCGGTCATGGTCGAGGCTTGTACCAGATTCCGTGTGGTTCGGAAGGAAAGAAGGCCAACACTCGTTCCTCCCGCAAGGTGAAGCCAAGCCGGCGCGCCACTGCCTGGGAGGCCGTGTTCTCCGCCAGGATCACACTCACCAACTCGTCGACGGCGTGGTTGGCGAACGCCCACGCCATGTTCGCTCGCCCGGCCTCGGTGGCGTAGCCGTTTCCCCAGTGGGTGGGATGAAAAGTCCAGCCCAGCTCGAGCCCGGGCCAGTCGCGGCGTTCGGGCCGGTGCACCCCGCAGCGACCGATCAGCTCTCCTGTTTCTCGGAGTACGACGGCCAACTGACCCGAGTTGCGGAGCGTCCACTGCCCGTTCCACATGCACAACTGCGACCATGCCGCATCGCGATCGAAGTCGTCGGCGATGCGCAACGACGCCCGGACCTCGGGAGCATCGTGCACCCAGAAATAGGCGTCGACGTCGGTGTCTCGAAATGGACGGAGGTGCAAGCGCTCGGTTTCGATGGTGGGAGGGGCGAACACCCACCTAGTGTCGCGCCATGAGCCTCCCCGTCGCGACCGGACTCCCCGCCATGGCACCGGCAATAGGCCTCAGATCTTCTGGCACCGGCGGCCTGCACGGCAGCCGTGCCCGACCCTCGAGTGTTTGCTGATGTCGCATCAGCCGATCTGGGCCATCCAGACAAGATCACGAACGGTCGACCTCGAGCAGTTCTCCGCCGAGGTGCGTCCAGTGTCGGGGGCGATGGGCGCCTACGTGCATGGCCTCGACGTGAGAGACATCGACATCGAACAGCTTGCGGACCTGCTCCACGCGTTCAAGGCGGTGATGTTGCGGGATCAACCCTCCGACCTGTCGATCGCCGACTATGTCGCGTTCGGGCGCACGCTGGGTGAGTTGGCCATCGATCCCTACGTCGAGTCGTCGTTCGCCGACTACCCCGAGGTGATGAGGATCGTGCGGGATGCTGAGTCCGACGGCTACAACTTCGGTGGCGATTGGCACTCCGACGGCAGCTATCTCGAGCGACCCGGTGGGGTCACGGTGCTGTGGGGCAAGCATGTCCCGAGCCATGGTGGCGACACGTTGTTCGCCGACATGGAGCTGGCGTGGGAGGCACTGACACCGTCGTTTCGCGAGATGCTCGACGGCCGACGGGCCTTGCACGCCGCAACGGGGCTGGGGCACAAGGTCGAGATCCGATCGAAGGGTGATTACGTAGGGCTCGATCGCAGCCGACCCCTCGATCGCATCGAGCACCTGCATCCGATCAAGCGCACCCACCCCGAGACCGGCAGGCCCGCACTGTTCGTCAACCAGGCGTACTCGGTCGGGATCGAGGGTTGCAGTGACGACGAGAGTGCAGCGATTCTCCGCTTCCTCTTCGACCACAGCTGCCTGCCCGCACTGACGGCACGCATGGTGTGGGAGCCCGGCACGATCTTGATCTGGGACAACCGGGTGACCACGCACTACGCAATCGGGGATTACGGCGGACAGCACCGCGAGATGTATCGCTTGGCGGTCACCGGCGAGATCCCGGTCTGAGTACTCGGTCAAACGCTGGGTGCGGTGCGGCTGGCGTCGTGGCGGTCAGCCCAGGGTCTCGACCGTCAGTTCACCGACGCCGTGGCGGGCCCGCAGAACCTTCTTGTCGAACTTGCCGACCGAGGTCTTCGGGACCTCGTCGATGAACGCCCAGCGCTCCGGCAGCCACCACTTCGCGACCTTGTCGGCCAGGAAGGCGTGAAGCTCACCGACGGTCGTCGTCGCGTTGTCGGCGAGGACGACGCAGGCGAGCGGACGTTCGTCCCAACGCTCGTCGGGGACACCGATCACCGCCGCCTCTCGGACCGATGGATGACTCATCAACGTGTTTTCGAGATCGACCGAGCTGATCCACTCACCACCCGACTTGATGACGTCTTTGGCTCGATCGCTGATCATGACGAAGCCGTCGGGCTCGATCGAGGCAACGTCACCGGTGCGGAGCCAGCCATCGTGGAACTTCTCGGGGTCGGGATCGAGGTGGTAGCTGCCGGTGATCCACGGACCGCGGATTTCGATCTCACCCTGGGCATCGCCGTCCCAGGGCAGCTCGTTGCCGTCGTCATCACAGATTCGCAGTTCGACGCCGGCAACGATGCGGCCGGTCTTTGCTCGCACGTCGAGCTCGTCCTCCGGGGCTGTGTTGCGCGGCAGGTGGCCGACGGCGGCCAGCGGACTGGTCTCCGTCATCCCCCACGCCTGGGTGATCGTGACCCCGAAGGTGTCACGGAAACCCTCGATCAGCGCCCGGGGCACGGCCGAACCACCGCAGACCACGAACTGCAGCGACGACAGATCGGCTTCGGGCCGGTTGGTGAGGACGTCGTTGAGCACCGTCGGCACCGCCCCCGACATGGTCGGCCGGGTTGCCTCGATGATGTCGGCGATCGGTCCGGCCTGCAGGAACTGCTGGGGCATGACGATGTCGGCTCCGGCGGCCCACGCCGCGTACGGCATCCCCCATGCGTTGGCGTGGAACTGGGGGACGATCAACAAGATGCGGTCCGTGTGGGAAATCCCGAGACCCTGGACTGTCTGAGCGGCCAGCGCGTGGAGGTACGACGACCGGTGCGAGTACACGACACCCTTCGGGTTGCCGGTCGTCCCGCTCGTGTAACACATGGCAGCCGCAGCCCGTTCGTCGAGTTCGGGATACGCAAACCCGGGCTGGTGGTCGGCAAGGAGTTCCTCGTAGTCGACGACCTGTTTGGTCGCGGCAAAGGCCGAATAGTCGCCTGCGCCGCAGGTGATGATGGTTTCGACCCGGGGCAGCGCATCGATCACGTTGGCGAGCAGGGGAGCGAGCGACCCGTCGACGAGGATCACCCTGTCCTCGGCATGGTCGGCCACGTAGGTGAGTTGCTCCGGGAAGAGGCGGATGTTGAGGGTGTGGAGCACCGCCCCCATGCAGGGGATGGCCAGGTACGCCTCCATGTGGCGCTGGTTGTTCCACATGAAGGTTCCGACTCGGTCGCCAGGTTCGACACCCAGCGACGCAAGGCCGGCGGCAAGCCGGTCGGCCCGGTCGGCAACGTCGGCGAACGTCGCCTCGCTGATCGAATCGGGCGTCTCGACGGTGAGAATGCGAGCATCGGCGTGGACTCGCCGACCGTGACGCATCAGCGCCGTGATGGTGAGGGGGATGTCCTGCATGGTTGATTCGAGCATGGGTACCGCAGTCATGGCTGCAGTTTCGCGGCGTCGGACCGCGGGCGCCACTGCACACGCGTCGTTGCGATCGCCGGTCCCGATCACTGCTCTGACCCTCCCTCTGTATTCGCCTGCCAATGACGAGACGCGACAGGATGGCGATGACGAACGGGCCGAAGCGGTCCGATGAGGAGCACAGCAATGAAGTTCGGAATCATGTTCGCCAACACCGGCCCGTTCTCGGGCGGACCGGGCGCCGCCATGCTCGGAAGGGCGGCGGAGGCCGCCGGCTTCGATTCCGTGTGGACGGTCGAACACATCGTCTACCCCGAGGGGTACGAATCGACCTACCCCTACGCCCCCGACGGCAAGATGCCCGGCAGCGGCGACAACCCCATCCCCGATCCTCTCGTCTGGCTGGCCTACGTCGCAGCAACCACCTCCGAGCTGATGCTTGCCACCGGGATCTCGCTGCTGCCCGAGCGCCATCCGATCACGTACGCCAAGGAGGTGGCCACGCTCGACAACATGTCCGGCGGTCGCCTGCAGCTCGGCATCGGTATCGGTTGGCTGAGAGAAGAGTTCGAGGTCCTTGGTGTGCCGTGGGAGCGTCGTGGTCCTCGGACCGAGGAATACATGGAAGTCATGCGGGCGCTGTGGGCCAGCGACAGCGCAAGCTTCGATGGCGAGTTCATCAGGTTCGAGAACATGAGTTCGAACCCCAAGCCGGCCAACGGTTCGGTCCCGATCACGATCGGCGGTCACTCACGCGCGGCGGCCGAGCGGGCCGGCCGAGTCGGTGACGGATTCTTTCCGGCGGGTGGCGACATGGCCGAGCTGATCGACATCGCCCGGCAGACCGCCGCTGACAACGGCCGAGATCCCGATGCGCTCGACATCTCTGGTGTTCACCCCAACCTGTTCGGTGACGACACTGCGGCGGCCGTCGAAGAAGCGGCATCGTGGGGTATCGACCGGTTGTCCGTTCCGGCATTCCTGTTCTTCAAGGATCCGGAGGCTCGCATCGCCGCCATGGGCGAACGCTTCGCCCCTTTCATGGACTGAGCGTCAAGCGCGGCCGAGCGGATGGGAGTGATCCCAGTCGGCGAGGAGTGACCGCAACGCCGTGATCAAGATCAGCGGTACATCGAGCATCGGGTGGTGCCCGGCCGTCGGCAGTTCGATGACGGGTGCCACTCGGCCCATCTCGGCATACATGTAGTCACCGATGTCTCGGGTGACGAGACCGTGCTCGCAGCGCAGCAGTGCGACTCGGCATCGGATGTCGCGCAGGTAGGTCGAGGCGTCATCTCGTTTCGGGATGAAGACGGTCGGGTCGAACTTCCACCCCCACTGCCCACTGTCGAGTTGTCGAAGCGACGTCCGTGCGACGTGCTCCTTGACGTAGGAGAGGTACTGCTCCTGGGCTGGAATCGTCCGAAACTTCGCAACCGGAATCTCGGGATCGTCGTACACCTTCGCCTTTGCGAAGTCGTTGGTGCGTCGGGCTTGCTCCACCTCGGGATCGATCTTCACCACCGGCGAGTCGATGATGATTGCGCCGCCGAGTCGGTCGTTGTGTCGAGCTGCAGTGGCGATCGTCACGAAGCCGCCCATCGAATGACCGACCACGACCGGTTTGCTCGTGAACTCGGCTGCATCGATCACGGCGATGACTTCGTCCGTCCAGAGGTCGAGGCCGTAGCGCTGGCGCCGGTCACTGTCACCGTGGCCACTGAGGTCGAGGGCCACGACTCGGTAGTCGGGGAGGAAGGCCGGCGCAATATGGCTCCACCACTGTGCATGGGCTGCCCCTCCGTGGATCAGCACGATCCCAGGCTTTGCCGCCTCGCCCCACACGAACGCATTGATCGATGCACCCATGGCGTCGACCCGGAGGCGTTCGGGTTTCGTGTCGATCGCTGTGGTGAACCACGCAGGAATGTCGGTCATGGAAGAGATCTTCGTTCCGGAGAAGGAGGGGTCTGACGGGGAGGTTATGGGCTGGCGAAGCGGCCTCTGTCACTCGATGCGGTGGCCTCCGACGTTCGGCTGTCTCGTCACCACCGATCCCGCAGCTCGTCGGGGGAGAGCGTCCACGGTGCCACGACGATCTGATCGGCAGAGAACCGGTCGAGGACGTCGTGAGGCATCACCTCTCGTTCCGGCACGTCGAGTCCAAGCGATGCAGTCAACACCGCAACGACGCGACCGGGCGAGTCCTCGAGCGCTTCGCGGTCGGGGAGCGTCACCGAGCCATGACGTTTGGCGAGGCGTTCACCATCGGGTGCCAGCACGAGGGGCACGTGCGCCCAGCTCGGCCGGGGAAGGCCGAGGAGGTCGTACAGGTGGGCGTGACGGGGGGTCGACGAGAGAAGGTCGTCGGCCCGGACGACCTCCTCGACGGATTGGGCAGCGTCGTCGACGACAACGACGAGGTTGTACGCCGGGATCCCGTCGCCTCGCCGGAGAACGAGATCGTCGACCACCTCTCGGTGTGGGCCATGGAGCCGGTCGACGATTTCGATGTCGGGGGCATCGGTCCGCAACCGAAGCGCCGGTGGCTTCCCTGATGCTTCCCGATCAGCGATCTGCCTCGCAGTGAGGTGTCGACAGATGCCTGGGTAATGGCCAGACGGCACATGCGGAGCGCTGGCCGCTTCGCGGATCTCCCGGCGCGAACACCAACACCGATAGGTGCGCCCAGCCCGAACCAGATCGGCCAGCGCGTCCTCGTACCGCTCGATCCGCTCCGACTGCCGGACGGGAACGCCATCCCAGTCGAGTCCCAGCATCTCGAGGTCGCGGCGCTGATCATCCTCGTGTTCGCGACGGGCGGTTCCAGGGTCGAGGTCCTCGAAGCGAAGCAAGAACTCGCTTCCTGCAGACCGGGCGAACAGCCAGGCGGCGATGGCGGTTCGCAGGTTTCCGACGTGGAGGCGGCCGGTCGGGCTCGGGGCGAAGCGACCTCTGCTCACCGGACGATCCTCGCGCGCTGGGGCTGGGACGTGCGAGAACCCAACCCCCGCCCCCGGGAGCGACGCATCGTCGCCCACAACGGCTCCTCGAGATCCTCACCTGGCGGTCTCGTCGTTCACCCCGTCGTGGCAGGATGGCGGTATGGCCGATGACCACACCCCTGACCACGATCATCACCACGATCACTGGGTCCATATGCACCGCGATGTACAAGGTGGAGCGGCTCGGGCTGCCGTGTTCGGGGTGAGCGACGGCTTGGTGTCCAACGTTGCGCTCATCCTCGGTATCGCCGGTGCCAGCACCGATGGGTCACTCGTGAGGTTGGCGGGAATCAGTGGTTTGCTGGCCGGGGCAATCTCGATGGCGGCAGGGGAATGGGTCAGTGTTCGAGCGCAGAACGAACTGATCGAACGTGAGCTGGAAATCGAGCGGCGTTCGCTGCAGGAAAATCCCGAAGCTGAGCTTCGCGAGCTGGCAGCGATCTATCGCGAACGAGGTCTCGACCCGGAAGCGGCGGCGACGGTCGCCGAAGGGGTCATGGCCGATCCCGAGATCGCCCTCGACATCCACGCTCGCGAAGAGCTCGGCGTTGATCCGAACGGTCTCGGGTCGCCCGCGCTCGTGGCGGTCGCCTCGTTCGTGGCTTTCGCAGTCGGCGCAGTCATCCCACTGGCACCGTGGTTCGTGGCCGACGGCACCGTAGCCACCGTCACGTCGGTGGTCCTGGGTGCTGCAGGCGCCGGCATCGTCGGCTGGCTGGTGGGGTATTTCACCGAACGGAGCCGGGTGCGAACGGCGATACGACAGGTGCTCGTCGCAGCAGGTGCGTGCGGCGCCACATTCATGATCGGCTCGGCACTGGGCGTGTCGCTCTCGTAGGTGAGGTCGCCCTCGTCAGGTCTGGAGAGCGTCGACCACGGTCGCAACTGCTCCAGCCACCGATTCGGGGTGCGACTTCATCACGAAGTGGCGGGCTCCTTCGACGGTGGTGCGGGTCGCGTGCGGAAGCTTTCGCTCGAGGTAGTCGTTCGCACCCAGAAAGGCTTTGTCGCCATCACCGATCACGAGCGAGATCGGAAGCGTCAACTCGGTGATGCGGTCCATGACCATCGAGTCCACGTGGAAGGCGATGGTCGCCGCAAGTTTGCTGACGCCGTACGAGGGGGCGTTCGCCTCCACTCGCTCGTTCCAGCTCTGCATTGCGTCAGGGTCGCGAAACCCGGGACCTGTCGACACCAGCACCAGGGCATCGATCCCCGAGTGGTCGTCGCGGGTCAGGGCGTGCGCAAGTCCCAGATAGCCACCGAGGCTGTGACCGATGAAGACGATGCGTTGATCGGGATCGACGGCGCGAATGCCGGCGATGACGGTGTCGAGGTCGTCGAGGACGGCATCACGCGTGTAGGCCGCAGGATCGGATGGCGCAGGTGACGCGCCGTGCCCGGGCAGGTCGACGGCGACGCAGGGATGGTCGACCGCAACGGCCTCGACCGCCGAGTCCCACACGTGCGCGTCGGAATCGACCCCGTGGACCCACACGGTGGTGATCGTGTCGGTGCTGACGTTGGGACCGGAGGTCGTGGTGTGCAGTGCGGTCATGGTTCAGATCTCCTCAGGTTCCGCGAAATCGTGGGGTTCGCTTCTCGCTGAAGGCGCGCACACCCTCACGAAAGTCGTCGCTTTCGTAGCATGCATCGGTGAGGTCGGCGGCACGGGACGAGAGGTCGCGCAGCGCCCGATCAGCAGCGGTGCCGTGGGTGACGATCGTGTCCACGACGAGCTTTGCTGCTCGTAGCGACAGCGGCGCTTTCTCGGCCATCAGCGCCGTGAGGCGTGCAGCGTGGTGGTCGAGGGTGGCTGCGGGGACGACTTCTTCGACGAGACCGATGCGCCATGCCTGCGCGGCATCGATGGTCTCGGCCGTGAACAGCAGGCGTTTCGCCCACGCCGGCCCGACCAACGCCACCAGGCGACGGGTCGCTTCTGGTGGGTAGTTGAGGCCGAGATTGGCAGGCGGAACACCGAATTGGGCCGTGTCGGCTGCGAGTCGCAGGTCGCAGTGCAGGGCGAGTGCAACACCTCCACCGCGACAGTGACCGTGGACGACCGCCACCGTCGGGACCTCGATCGCCGCCAGCGCGTTCCACGCCTGATGTTCGGCACGATCGTAGGTTGCTGCGCCGTCACCCATCCTGCGGTCGTGGAACTCGCTGATGTCGCTGCCAGCGCAGAACGCCTGTTTCCCGGCTCCTTGCAGCACAACTGCCCGCAGATCGGGCTCCGCACACAGTTTTTCGCAGGCAACGGGAATGGCCGAGTACATCGCTGCAGTCATGGCGTTGCGTCGATCCGGATTGTCGATCGTGATCGAGCCGATCGTCCCGATTCGTTCGCCGTCAAGGACAACGGGTTCGAGCGCAGTCGTGATCGCCGGCACAGCGGCAGTCTCGCAGCTCACCGAACGGATCCGACGCCGAGCAGCACTCAGAGGGTGTGATCGGTGAGCGGTTCGCCTTCGAGTTCTCGCATGAGCGTGCTGGTGATCGCCTGCGCAGGGGCGGGGCGTGCGAAGTAGTACCCCTGGCCGAGTGAGCAGCCCAGTGCCAGCAGTCGATGATGTTGCTCCGGCCCCTCGATGCCTTCGGCCACGCACTGGGCGCCCATCGAGTTTGCGATCGACAACACCGTCGAGACGATCGCAGACTCGTCGCTCGTCTCGAGCTTCGCAACGAAGCTCTGGTCGATCTTCAAGGTGTCGGCGGCGAACTGGTCGACGTAGGTGAGCGATGCATAGCCCGTGCCGAAGTCGTCGATCGCCACGCGGAGGCCGGCGTCGCGAAGGGCCTCGATCCGCTCGTTCACGAGGTCGAAGTCGTCGATCAGGGCCGACTCGGTCAGCTCCAACACGACGGCGTGGCGATCCATGGAGGCGGCATCGACGATCTCGAGTACCTCGGCAACGATTCCGTCCCGCTGGAGTTGGACTGCCGAGATGTTGACGCTGGCATAGATGTCGTGGCCGTCGGCCCGCCATGCTGCGACCTGGCGGACCGATTGGTCGAGCACCCATCGTCCGAGCGGAACGACGAGCCCGTTGCGTTCGGCGATCGGGATGAACTGGCCGGGGCTGACCATCCCGCGATCAGGGTGGTTCCAACGCACAAGGGCTTCGACACCGCGGGTCTTCCCCGAGGCGAGGTCGACGATGGGCTGGTAGTAGACCATCAGCTCGTCGTTCTCGATTGCCTGCTCGAGCGAGTTGCCGAGCTCGAAACGCTCGAGTGTCTCATCCGCCATGGACGACTCGAACATCGCCCATCGGCCCTTGCCGTGTTCCTTTGCCTCGTACATTGCCACGTCGGCAGCCCGGATCAGATCGTCGGGCGAGGTGCTGGCGTCGTCGTCGATCGCGATACCGACACTGACACCGATGCGCACTGCCTGGCCGTGGAGGGAGACCGGAACCGAGAGTTCCTCGAGGATGCGGTCCGCAATGCCGATGATGTCGCTCTCGCTGTAGACATCGCTGACAACCACGGCGAACTCGTCCCCACCGAACCGAGCGGCGCGGTCGTGAAGCCGCAGGCGGGTCTGGAGTCGACTCGAGATCTCGACGAGGACTTGGTCGCCCGCTGCGTGGCCGAGCGAGTCGTTGATCGTCTTGAAGTCGTCGATGTCGATGAAGAGGGCGGCGACCATCGAACCCTTGCGGCGAGTCGGGCCGAGCGCCTCGGTCAACTGGTGATGGAACTGCAGTCGACTTCCGAGACCGGTGAGGTCGTCATGAAGGGCTTGGTAGCGAAGGTCATCTTCGAGTTGCTTCCGATCGGTGACGTCGCGGATGTTGAGCACCAAGCCGTTGACCGATGGGTCGTTGCGAAGATCGGTGAGGGTCGCTTCGGCGGTGCGATGGGTGCCGTCGGGGCGACGAATGACGACCTCGAGGTTGCGAATCCCGGGAGGGTTGGACGTGAGGGCCGAGCGGACTCGACTCACCCCACTCTGCTCGTCATGGTCGAGCAGTTCGACGAAGGTGCGTCCCTGGAGTTCTGCCGGAGTGATTCCGAAGAGGTCGTGCGCAGCTGGGCTGGCGTAGGTGAAGACCCCGGCCACATCGAGCACGGCGATGACGTCACTGCTGTGTTGGACCAGTCCTCGGAACCACTGCTCGGAGCGGCGAAGCCCGATCTTTGCGGCGCGTTCCTCGGTGATGTCTCGGGCGGTGAGCACGATGCCTGCGACCTCTGGGTCGTCGCTGAAGTCGCGGGCGGTCATGTCGAACCACCGAACGCCCTCTGCCGACGCGATTCGGGCCTCGGTCGTTCTGGGAGCAGCCAAGCGCAGCGACGGGTTGCTGATCAGCGCGCTGACCCGCTCGTGGTCGGCGCCGGAGATCAGTTCGAGGCAATCCGTCCCGACAAGGTCGTTCGCCTGCGTGCCGAGCACCCGGCCGACGTTGGGGGACGCAAAGGTGATCAGCCCCTGGCGAAGAACGAAGACGAGATCGGCACTCTGCTCGACCAGGGCCGTGATCTGATGAGCGACCCGACTCGACAGTTCTGCCTCCCGCATGCCGATGCCGCGGATCGCGGAGATCAACTGGGCGTCGAGCCCGCGGAGCGCAATCGTTTGCGAATCGTCGGGGGTGTCGTGCAGTCCGATGTAGAGGTAGCTGCCGTCGGTGCCGACGGTGAAGGCATCGTCGAAGGACTCGAGCGGCACCCGGGACACGTCTCCGGTACTGCCGATGATGAGCTCGGCGGTGGCGTGCGCGACCTGCAGTGCCTCGTCGATGGTGGCGGCCGAAATCAATTTGGGGCTGGCATTGCGCAGCGCAGTCTCGAAGACTCCCACCTGCTGGGTGGCGGCGAAGAGGATCCAGATCCGCAGCAAACTGAGACCGGCGAGCAGAACTGCTCCGGCGATCACGACCGGGATGTCGGGCTCCTGCCCCCACAGCAAGGGAAGCATGAGGGTGATCGGCACGATCAGGAACGCCACACCGAGCATCAGAATTCGGGCTGTCGACAGTGCCGGTGGTCGCACCCGTTCGTTGCGGGAGAGCGTGAAGGCATCCGGATGCAGCAGCGCAGCGGAACCACCGGCAAAGGACAGGAGTGCGGCGGAACCGGCGGGCCGTGACGCCCACGACGAGCCTGCAGTGTCGAGCAGGATGAGAAGGTCGGAAATGCTGAGGAACAGGGCGCCGGTTGCGACGAGTTGCCAGGACCGGTTGTTGGTTCCGCTGCCGATGGCCACTCTGGCGACGTTGGCCAGCAGGATCATGGTCAGTGCCGAGTAGATGGTGTTGACGAGACGCTCGTCTACAGGGACGGCCGAATCTGCGATGTAGGGGCTCAGCACCGTGGCGGCGGTCACGATGGCGAACGCGGCACCGATGATCGCTCCGTCGATCGTTGCTTCACGTCGCCACCGGCGATGTCGGTCGCCGTGCGCTCGGACAAAGAGGACCAGGGTCAAGATGAGCAGGCAGTAGCCGGGGAAGGCGAGCAGATCAGCGGGAGACGGGATGGGATTGGTCTCGCCGGTGAGCGAGCCGTGGACGCTTCGGGTGATCGCCGAGACGACCAGCAGCGCGGTTCCTGCGATCAACGCAAACCAGGGCCGTCGATCCTCTTCCCTCAGAAGGGGCAACCGGAGTCGAGCGGTCACGAAGAAGGCAAGGCTTGCAGCGAGGTAGGCGGCAGGGGCAAGCGCCGGCACCACGAATACGACAAGACCGGCGGCAAGGAAGGCGCCGATCACCCACGTGACGGGTGTCGCATGAACTCGCATGCCCGTCCCGTCGGCACCTGCCTGTGGATAATGAGGATTTCGGGGTACTCGGTCAGAACCTTCCTGGCGTTTAGGGTTCGGTCATGACGTCGGGTCGATCCAGGTGTGTGCCGGGCTGCCGCAGCAACGGGGCTGGATTCGTCGGTGCCTGAATCGATGCTTCGCACTGCGTGGTGGTGGTTCGTGACGTTTGTGACGCTCGTCATCATCGACGACCTCACGTACGGGCCGTTCTACTGGGTGCTCGGTGCGTTCATCGGGCCGGTGGCAGCGGTCATCGCCTTCGTGGTCTACGTCGTCGCTCAGCTGTTTCTGATCAATCGAGGCGTTCGAGACGAACCGGGGCGCATTGCGCGTTGGCTGCTCGACAGACTCATGTTGACCCGCAAGAAAACAGAGGTGGCCAAACGCGAGGCGGTGCTGCACGAACGCGTCACCGGAGTGGTGCTGGCCGTGGTGCTCGCACCCATCATCGGGGGTGTGCTCCCAGCACTGTTGCTGCACAAGCGGGGTTGGTCGCAGGGGGCAGTGACCCGCGTCGGGATGGTGACGAGCGTCATCTACGCAGTCGAGTTTTCGTTGCTCCACGGGTACATCCCGAGCCAGATCATCTGAGGGCCATTGGGCCGTCAGGATCGTTCGTACGCTGTGGACGACCTGTGGAGGGAACACCAGCCTGTGGAAAAATGCGACTCGTCCTGTGGATAATCTCGCAGGGTTGGTTCTATGCTGCGGCCCGTGCAGCAGGAACTGGCAACCATCGATGTCGTTCGGCGCAACGACGCCGTGCCCGATCTCGAACGCGTAGCGCTCATCGAGGCGGCCGTCGTGGTCGAGCGGGCAGAGACCCTCGACGACATCGACGCCGCGTTCCGGATCGAGCGGATCGTGTTCGAGGAGTCGGGGTATGGACACATGCCCCAGGAACTCGATGCCCAATCGACGTTCTACCTCGCGAAGTCTGCATCGACGGGCGAACCGATCGGTTGTCTTCGAATGATTGCCGGTGCGCCCCAGACGTTGCCGATGATGGCGATGCCCCTGTCCGGTGAGTGGATCGAACGTCTTGCGCGCGTTGCTCCCCACCGGCTCTGTGAATACGGTGCAATTGCGATCCCGAGTGAGGTGCAGGCCGATTGTGGCTTCGATGTCGCAAAGGCCCTGTTCCGCGAGGGATACATTCACACGCTCGCCGAGGACATCGAGTGGAGCGGTCTGGTCATGGAACCGCGACGAGCGCGCGCCCTCGCCCGGTGGAACGGGCTGCAGTTCGAGCAGGCCGGACCGACCACGTATTACATGGGTGGTGACGTGGCCACGTTCGTGGCGAGTCCCCGCGCCCTCTACGGCAGCACGATTCAGCTCAATCCGGGTTTCGCGGCCTACGTGTTGCAGAAGCTGAATCCGGCCGACTATCCGCTTCTGCGCGGTGTGATCGGCTGCTCGACCACCCCTGGCTAGCGTCGGCGAAATGACAACGGTCTTCGCCACCCCGGACGACCTGTTGGCTGCCGTCGGCACCGAACTCGGGAAGAGCGATTGGGTCGCGATCGAGCAGGACCGAATCGACGGATTTGCCGATGCGACCGACGACCACCAGTGGATTCATGTGGATCCCGAAGCAGCTGCTGCCGGGCCCTTCGGCTCGACGATTGCCCACGGGTACCTCACCCTTGCCCTCACCAACCGCTTCCTCCCGCAGATCGTCCGAGTCAACGGTGTGTCGATGGGCATCAACTACGGGGTCAACAAGGTTCGCTTCCCGCAGCCGGTACCGGTCGGCTCGCGGGTTCGGGGCCACGCAACCCTCACCCATGCCGAAGAGATCGACGGCGGCGTGCAGGTCGTCATCACGATCACGGTCGAGATCGAGGGAGGCACGAAACCTGCCTGCATCGTGGAGTCGGTCAGCCGGTTCCTCCGATGATCACAAACCATTGAGTCGCGTACACTGGCGCCATGGCGAAGCGAAAGAAACGAACGACCCGTCCTGCCTCCGACGCGGCTCCGTCGCTTCCGCCCATCGCCCCCGGCCTGTTGAGTCCAACCCGGCGGGTGCCAGCCGACATCGAGCGTCCGCCCTATGCCGTGAGCGGAGACCCTGGGCCCTCGATCTCCGATCTGCGGCGTACCCCCGAGGAGCTCGATGCCATGCGCCGCACCGGTGCAAAGGCGGCCGAAATCCTGCTCCGAGCCGGTGAACTCGTGGCCCCCGGGGTCACCACCGACGCCATCGATGCGCTCGTGCACCAGGCATGCATCGACGCCGGCGGCTACCCGAGCCCACTCAACTATCGCGGGTTCCCGAAGTCCGTGTGCACGTCCGTCAACGAAGTCATCTGTCACGGTATTCCCGACTCTCGACCGCTGGCCGATGGCGACATCATCAACATCGACGTCACCCTGTTCTGTGAGGGTGTCCATGGCGACACCTCGACGACGTTCCTCGTCGGCGACGTCGACGACGCAAGTCGCCGCCTTGTGCGCGAGACGGCACGGTCGCTCGACCTTGCGATCGACGCAGTGAAGCCCGGCGGGCTGGTCAACGAGATCGGGAAAGCGATCGAGAATCACGCCCGTCAGCACCGACTCGGCGTCGTTCGCGAGTTCATCGGGCACGGCGTTGGTACCGAGTTCCACACGAATCTGCAGATCCCGCACTACTACGAACGGCGTCTGCAGACCCGGATCGAGCCGATGGTGTCGTTCACCATCGAGCCGATGCTCACCCTTGGAGAACCGCACGCAGCACTGTGGGACGACGATTGGACCGCCGTGACGATCGATGGGACGCGGACGGCCCAGTTCGAACACACGCTGGTGATGACCGATGACGGCGCCGAGCGGCTGACCGTCACCGCCGCCGGTGCGTGTGCCCACGACTATGTCGCAACGATGATGGTCTGAGAACCGAGCCCTGCGGATCAGCGAAGGGTGGCGTCGCCATCGCGGGGCATCTCGACCCAGGTCTGGCCCGGGAGAATTCGGATCATGGCACCGGTCGTCGCATCGACGTAATCGATCTGGTCGGTCGCAGTGACCCGGCGCCACGCGGCCCGCACGACCTGCCCGTCGCTGAGGATCCAGGCGTCACCCACGCCGGTGGTGATGGCATGCGGTGATCGCGCATCCGCCTGCGACACGGTGTACTTCGTGATCTGAATGATCACGGTGGTCGGCGCGATGCGGGTCCCGTCGGCGTCGACGGTCGGGTTGCCGTCCTGCGACCGGTCCCAACCGGTGCCATTCCACGAGTAGGCGACCGTCGTCTTGCCATAATCGATGTCGACCCCTGCGACGGCCTCGGCATCGGGATGGAATGGATCGCCTTCGGTGCGGAACTCGAAAATGGGCGACGGTAGTCCGGTCGGATACTCGTCACCTTGCCCGACTTCCCAGAGGTTGGCCGGGTTGGTGAAGAGATTGTGCGGGGCGGGACGCGAGGTGCGGTAATAGAGATCGCCCTCCGAGCCTGCACCGACGTCGACCAGGGTTGATTGCCGCAGGAGGTCCACTGCGGTGCGGTTGCCTCCTGAGTTGGCGAACAGCGGCGAGTTGAACTGGGCCAGAAGGTCGAAGTCGGTGGTGCGCATCGACCGGATCGGGCCGACTTCGGTCGGGGTCTGGCTATGGAACACTGCGGCCAGTCGGGTCAAGCCACCCTCGACCTCCTCGACGTAGACGATGTCGGCCTGAGCGATCCCCGCCTGCGGGCGGGCGGCAACAACGTTGTCGATCTTGACCGCAAGCACCGGACGAATCGGTTCGTCGAAGATGACAAGACCGGTGAGGAGCGCCTTGCCCTGGAGTGCCCTGAGCCGAGCGATCCTGACCGAGGTCTCGTCCAGATCGAGGACCAGTTGCGCTCGGCGCTGCCCGAGTTCGAGGCGACGAGCATCGGCGTCGGCCCGCAAGCCCTCCAGTGCCTCGCGCTCGCTGCGGGCAGTCGCCAGCTCCTCCTGCAGTCGCCGGAGCCGTTCATCGGCCTCGTCGAGCTTGGCCTGGGCGTCGTCGATCACGGCGCTGTAGAGCTCACGAGCCCGCGACGGATCCCCGTCGTCGGTACCGGACAGCACGCGGATCTCGTCGAGAACGGCGTTGTGGCGAGGGTCGCCGTTGGTGAAGCCGGCGATCGCGATCTGCACACGGGTCGCAGCCGGGATACGTCGTTGGTCGACCGCCCGTTCGAAGTCGTCGGCGAGGAGCTCGATACGGACCGCTGCGGAGCGAAGCGCATCGTCGATCCCGTCGAGCTCGACCTCCGATGCGGCAAGTTCGGCGTCGACCCCTGCGAGCTCGGTGCCGAGATCGTCACGCAGGTTCTCGAGTTGCTCGATTTCGGCCTCGGACTGCGCGCCCACCGGCACACCGGGGACACTCAGCAGCGCGGCGGCAAGCCCACCGAGCAGGATTCGCGATCGTCGAGGTCGATGCATGGGTTCCGAACTGCTGCCGAGTGCTCCGGCGCAGATGGTACTGCGTCAGTTCGGGTCGGAGGGGGCGCCTGGTGTCCAGCCCCGGGGCGCAAGTTCGAAGCCGGAGAACTCGAAACCCGGGGTCACGGTGCACCCGACCAGGGTCCATGCCCCGGCCGTGTGTGCGGTCTGCCACTCGAGGGGTTCGACGATGAGCTGCGGTCGTTCACCCGATGCGAAATCGGTTCCGAGGATGCGTCGGGTGATCGAGGTTCCGTCCGAGGTCTCGAGGACGAGCGGAGCGCCCGCGTAGTGATGCCAGATCTCAGCGGCATCGACCCGATGCCACTGGGAGCGCTCGGCGTCGGTCAAGAGGAAGAAGATGGCTGTCCCGGAAGATCGAGCGCCGTCACTCGACGCAGATCGCCAGGTCTCGGCGTACCGGCCGCCCTCCGGATGTGGCTCAAGCCCCAGGAGCGCAACGATGCGGTCGACCTCGACCTGCTGGGCTGGGTTCATCGTCCGATGTTGCCAGCTACGGTGCCGAGTCGTGGCGATCACGATCACCGAAGTCCCCTTCCATCGAAACGAACACGAAGCCGTCACCGATGCGATGCGGCGCCTCACCGAACGAGGTGATGGGCAGGGCTGGATCAACCTCCAGCCTGCGCTGAGCGACGAGGAGTACAACCGTGTGCCTGACCGCAGTGGTCTCGGGGCGTGGTTCAGCGGCCGGGGACCGGCGGTGGCGATGGCGACATGGACACCACCGACATTGGAGGGACGGATGCGGCCGGCCCAGATCGGCCTCGAACACGGCACCGGTCCAAAGGCGCTCGAGCGGCTGGCCGAGATCGGTGTGGGCCTACCCGAGCGATGGGTCACCCGTCAGGACCATGCGAAACACGGGATCGTCGCCGAGTTGCCGGCCGACGAGGATCCGAGCGTGGTCATCACCTGGCTGATCGTTGCTGCGACGGTGCTGCGAACGGTCGTCGAACCCGGAGAGCACTGGATCGCAGTCGTGCACGAGCCGGCCTGAGCGACCGATCAGCGGTCGGTGAGACGGAGATCAACCTCGAGGTCGGTGGTGAGCGATCCGTGACCGTCAGAGGCCGCGACTCGGAGGTGGCCGGGGTCGTCGGGGTCGTCGTGGCGCACCATGCCCGCCTACCCGGTCCAGGCGTGGACGACGTCACCGTCGCGCCAGGTGTGACTCACCGCGAGCCGCCCCGGCTCGACATCGACCGACACTGTCGCAGGAGCGGTGTCGCTCCACAGAACCAGCCTTGGTAGCACGACCTGGTCGACGGTGATGGGGAACTCGCCGTCGAGGACCAGACCCTGGGGCCGCGTCGGGTTGGCGCTCGCCCGGCTGATCGTGAGTGTTGCGGGTCGGTCGATCTCGAGCATGAGGGCGGCAAAGACCGGCTCGCCGTCACGTTCTGCGACATCGGTGTGGTGGTGGAGCCACAGCTCGGCGGGAGTGTTCACGAGCCAGGCTCCGCTCCCACCGAGTTGGCCGCTGCGAACGGGTCGGGCGGGTCGTCACGCCAACCCGGGCGAGCAGACCGGAGATCGACGATGCCGAACTCGACCACACCGGTGATCGGGTTGTAGCGGCGGGGTGGTCTCCCGTTGCTCATACGGTCACGATTCGCAGCACCCCAGGCATCGGAATCGGCGTGGTTCTTCTCCACATGGGACCGCACGGTTGCTGCGGTTGGTGGCCGTCCGGTGGGGGAAAGCATCCACGGATCGTCGCCCCTGCGCCAACGCCCGCGCGGCATCGCCGGATGGGCGACGAACGGGTCGCCGGTCCACGTGCCGAACAACGGTTCGTCGGCGTGAAACTCGTCGCGGAACCAGGGAAGGGAGGTCCACAGCGTTGGTTCGGGTGATGCAGTGACGGTTGGATCGGGGCGAACGAGCATCTCGTCGGCTTCGATCGCAGCCGCCTCGCGGGCTCGGTTCCACGTCACCCGGAGGCTCGAGGAGCCGTACGCGTCGCGCAACGTCGAACGCACGGCAGCACCGTCTTCAGCTCGTTGACGAATCTGGGCTGTTCGCCGTTCGTGCCTCGTCCCTTCGACCTGTTCTCCGTTGGGCCGAAAGCGACCGCGATTCGGATCACCGATCCAGTCGAGAGAGATCCAGACCACGACGGCCGATGCCCACACCCAGACGAACGAGAAAATGATCCGATCACCCGACAAGACGTCGGCAACGAAGTCGGCAATCACGCCGAATCGAGGGCGATGACAGCATCGACGATCGAGTTGACGACCGCCGCTTCGTCGGCATCGAACAGCACGCGTGCGTTGGCGCGCCCGGCATCCTCACCAGCCCTGCCGCGTGGCCGCTGATCGACCACGGTCATCCCCCTGGTCAGCGTGCCGGCGAGCTCGACGTCGACAGGGTGTTCTTCACCCCGGAACAGATCGGGACGAACCACGGCCATCACCGCACTTGCGTCGTGGATGGGAGCGCCGTCGCGGCCCGCGATCTCACCGGCGCGCGCAACGGCGAAGTCGAGCAGATCGGCGGCGAGACCGGCCGCCGGTCCGCCTGCGGCACGGAGACGGTCTCGATCGGCGGGTCGCATCAGCACGCGATGGGTCACGTCGAGCCCGACCATCGTGGTCATCGGAAACTCCCGGAAGACGATGGCGGCCGCTTCCGGGTCGGCCCAGACGTTGAACTCGGCCACGGCGGTCACATTGCCGGCATGGGCACCACCACCCATGATCGTGAATCCCCCGAGACGACTCGGGAGATCGGGATCGGCCCGCAACGCAAGCGCGATGTTGGTCAGCGGGCCAACAGCGACGAGATGCAGATCGTCGACAGCACGGGCGGTGTCACAGATGAACCCGACGGCGTCGTCGGACGCGATCGACCGAGAAAGTTCGGGGAGTTCGACCGACCCGAGTCCTGTCGGTCCGTGGACGTATGCGGCGTCGATCGTCGGAGCGATCAGCGGACGGGCAGCACCTCGGTGCACCGGAACGTCGAGATCGGCGATCTGGGTGACGGCCAGCGCATTGTGTGTGGTGTGGTCGATGCCGACATTGCCGTTGACGGTGGTGATACCGACGAGATCGGTCAGCTGCGCAGCAGCGAGGAGCGCGATGGCATCGTCGAGTCCGGGGTCGCAGTCGATCAGCATCGGGATCCGCTCCATGGCGAACGATGCTACGGCCTCGGTCGCCGCCGAGATGGTCAGCCGAGAAGCTGCTCGACCTCGGCGGGGGTCGGGAGCGATGGTTGCGCGCCTGGACGCTGGGTTGTGGCTGCGCCGACCCGAACCGCCCACTGGGTGGCGTCGATCAGCGTTTCGCCCCGCACCAACGCATCGGCGAGCGCGCCACAGAACGAGTCGCCTGCGGCGGTGGTGTCGACTGGTGTGACGGGGGGTGCCGGCACATGGGTGGCGACGCCTCGGTCGACGACGAGCGCCCCGTCTGCGCCGAGCGTCACCACGACCGCGGGCGAGGGCAAGGTCGGTGCGAGCCGGGCTGCGATCTCGGCGTCGATCGGACCGTCGTGACCGGCGAGCGTTGCGAGTTCGGTCTGGTTGGGCACCAGGATGTCGACCCGGGAGAGCAGGTCAGCCGGCAGCGGCACGGCCGGCGCCGGGTTGAGGATCACGGTCCCTTCGGCTGCGACTGCAGCAGCGGTAACGGCGTCGAGCGGGATCTCCAACTGCAACAGCGTCACGGCTGCCGTGCGCAGCGCGTCGGCGGCTGCTTCGACGTCGGCGGGGGTGACTCGGGCGTTCGCCCCGGGGCTTACCACGATTGCATTGTCTCCATCGGAGCCGACAGCGATCAGGGCCACGCCGTTCGGAGCCTCGTCGGTGGTGATCAATCGGGTCGTGTCGACCCCGTCGGCGGTCAGAGCCGCCCGCAGAATCTCGCCACCTTCGTCGGCTCCGAGTCGGCCGACCATGGCGACGTCGCGGCCCAGGCGGGCTGCCGCGACCGCCTGATTTGCGCCCTTGCCGCCAGGGATTCGGCGGAGATCACCTCCCATGACGGTCTCGCCGACAGCAGGAATCTGGTCGACCTCCACCACAAGGTCGAGGTTGGCGCTGCCGACAACGACGATCTCGGCGGTCATCGGGTGCGGCGTCGCATCAGCGGACAACGCCCTCTTCGATCTCGTGCAGCCGCTTGACGGCACCCACGAGGATCTTTTTTGCGATCGCAGGGTTCCCGTCGAGCAGCGAAGAGAACTCGCGCCGATTGAGGACCTCCACCACAAGGTCGGTCTCGGCGGTCACCGTCGCTGTCCGGGGAACGCCGGCGACCACCGCAAGCTCGCCGAAGAAGTCGCCCGGTCCGAGGTTGGCGATCAGCCGGCCGTTGCGCCGCACCGACGCCTCACCCTCCCTGATGATCATGAATTCGCGACCGACGTCACCCTGGGTCGTGAGGTTGCGGCCCGCCTTGGGGTTCACGGTGGTCATGAAGGAGGCGAGCTTCTTCAGTTCCTTGTGGTTGAGCTCGGAGAACAGTTCGATCTGGGCAAGGCGTTCGAGCACGGACACGCCGAGCGTTCTATCAGAAAACGGCAACCGGGCTCACCGGAGCACCGCAGCCTCCGACGAACGGTTCTGGATTGGCTGCGAGGAAGAATTCGTAGCGGTTCTCGTCGGCGCACACCATGGCCAACGCCTCGAGATCCCAGATCTGGCCGGTGGTCAGCCCCATGTCGACGATGGCGAGACAGTGCACGGCCAGCATGTTGTCGGGTTCGTCGCCCGGAAAAACCTCGAAGGTCATGACGTCGTCGGCAACCGCAGCGATGTCGTTGCGGTGGAACCAGCGGCAGGCGTCGATCCCCGGGCCCGGGTTCGATGCGTCTCCCTCGGGACCCATGATGTAGGCGAGTCCACCACCCTCGTGGAAGGATCGGATTCGTCCGGTGCGGATGAGCACGATGTCGCCGGAGCGGATCTCGAGCCCGGCCCATTCGGCCGTCTCGTCGAGTTCGTCCCCGGTGATCTCATGGCCACCGGGCAGTTGGTCGACCCCACGCATTGCTGCGACATCGAGCAGGACTCCACGCCCGACGAGTGTGCGAACATTCTCGATCCCCAGCACGGTCGCCCCACCCAGTGCAGTGACGGTGTCGGCGGGCACGCCGTTGTAGAGATGATGGTCGTAGCTGACGTGACCCAGCGCGTCCCAGTGGGTGCCCGCCTGCAGACCCATGACGACATGGTCGTCGTTGAAATGCGGAACCATGGCGTTGCCGTCGGGATCTCCGAGATCAGCGTTGTTGATGTAGTTCATGCCGCGCAGCGGGTTGATCCGCCCCGGGACCGATCCGATCTGGGGACCGTTCGACGAAAGATCGATCGCACACGACACCCGACGACCACTGCGGATCGTGGCTGCCCCGGCGGCTACGGCCGCGTCGGTCAAGAGGTTCAGGGTCCCAAGGCGGTCCTCGGCTCCCCAACGACCCCAATTGCGAACCTCGGCGGCGACGGAGTGAAAGTGATCGTTGAACGACATGAGATGAAGCCTGACAGGGTGCTACTGCGGTGTCGATCCTGGTTCAATAGCCCGCCTCGACATCGACCACACCGGTCAGCGGTGTGCCGGCTCGCCAGCGCAGATAGTTGTCGTGGAATGTCGAGATGATCTCGGCGAAGGCGCCCGGTCCCGCCCAACTCGTGTGAGGGGTGAGGAAGACCTGGGGGTGTTCGTAGAGCCAGTGGCCGGCGGGCAACGGCTCAGGATCGCACACGTCCAACGACGCCGTGCCGATCCGGCCGTCGTCGAGGGCCCGGCGCAGCGCGTCCTGGTCGACGAGGGTGCCGCGGGCAACGTTGACGAGATGCACCCCGGGCGTCACCAGGCCGAGCATCTCGTCGTCGAACAGTCCCACGGTTTGTGGGGTTGCCGGAGCGGCGATGACGAGGTGGTCGGCCTCGCCGATGACGGTGGCCAGATCGTTGACGATCGCCATGCCGGCCACTGGGGTGTCGGTTCCTCGGCGACGGACCCCGATCACTCGCATGTCCAGCCCGAGCGACAGCCGAGCGACTTCTGCGCCGATTCCTCCGGTTCCGAAGATCACCACCGTCTTGTTGCGCAAGGTCGAGATCCCGGCGGAGGGTGCGTGCCAGTCGCTGGGCGGTGTATCGAGCGGCGCAGTCCGAACCGCCTTCGCAACGGCGAGCATCTGGGCGAACACCCACTCGCCGATCATGTGGCCGCTGATACCGCGAGAGCAGGTCAAGACCTGTCCCCGGAGGGCCTCGAAGGGAAAGCTGTCGACGCCGGTGCCGAGGGTGTGGACCCATTTCGGACTTCTCTCCAGCAACGCACCGAGATTCGGTCCACCGTCGGTTCGGGTGAACACAATGTCGCCGTCGATGTCGGCGGGAAGCGGTCCGTCGCGGTCACAGTCGACGATGCGGATGCCAGGCCAACTCGCAACCGCCGCCGGAAACGGGATGCCGGAGTGGTTGACGACGGTGGAGATGGTCTCGGCGGGCATGGTGGAACGGTACCGCCCGATGTCGTCACGCTCCTTTTTCGGTCTAGGTTGAACGCAGGGAGTAGCGGCTATGGATCTGTTGTACGGCTTTAGTCTGGCGGTGGGCGCACCGTTGCTGCTCTGGTTCGCGTTCGCCGGCGATGCAGGTGCCGACGGCCCAGGCGGCGACGGCGCCGACAGTGGCCCACTGTCGGTCATTTCGCTGTCCTCGGTTGCGTTCGTATTGGCCTTCTTCGGATTGTCGGGTCTGATCGGCAGCGCCACCGGCACGGCGGCGGCGTTGGTGTTGGTGTTCGCCGTAGTCGTCGGGGTGGTCGCCGGGGCGATGAACACCGCTGCGTTCTCCTGGCTGCGACGCCACTCGAATTCGTCGGATGTCGCCGACCGCGAACTCGAGGGCAGCATCGCTGACGTCGCGCTGCCGATCAGTTCCGATCATCGCGGCAAGATCATCGTCAGCAAAGCCGGCGCCCGTGAACAGATGACGGCGGCACCGGTCGATGGCTCGGTGATCGAACCGGGTGAACGGGTCGTCATCGTCCGTGTCGACCGAGGGGTGGCATTGGTCGCCCCACTCGGTCCCGACCTCGAACTCGAGTAGCCCCCGACTCGAACAGAAAGAGAGAACCCACATGTCCACCGTCCTCGTTACCGGCGGTTTGCTCGCCCTGATCGTGATCTTCATGGTCATGATCGTCAGTTCCCTGATCATCATCTGTCCGCCGAACAAGGTGGCGGTGATCTCCGGGCGAACCCGCACGCTGTCCGACGGCCGCACTGTTGGCTATCGAATTCTCAAGGGTGGTCGCACCATTCGGATTCCGATCATCGAGAAGGTGTCGTGGATGGACCTCAACACGATTCCGCTCGAGGTCTCAGTGACGAATGCGTACTCGCGAGGGGCCATTCCGCTCAACGTCCAGGGAATCGCCAACGTCAAGGTGTCGAGCGCCGAGGGCCTGCTCGAAAACGCGGCCGAGCGCTTCCTCGATCGGCCGACCGAGCAGATCGGGCAGATCGCGAAAGAGACCCTCGAGGCGAACCTCCGCGGCGTCCTCGCCACCATGTCGCCCGAGGAAGTCAACGAAGACCGCCTCAAGTTCTCCCAGCAACTGATCGACGAGGCCGACGACGACATCAAGACACTCGGGCTCGAACTCGATGTCATGAAGATCCAGAACGTGACCGACGACAACCAGTATCTCGACTCGGTCGGCCGCCGCCTCACCGCCGACGTCGTCAAGCAGGCTCGGGTGGCCGAGGCCGAGCGCATGGCGGAGTCCGAGCAAGCCGAAGCCGCCGCCCGAGAGCGAGCCCAGATCGCCTCGGTGCAGGCCGACAAGAACATCGTCGAGGAGCAGAACCAGCTGCGAGTGCGCACCGCCGAACTCGATGCCGTCGCTCGAGCCAAAGAAGCCGAGGCAGCCGTCGCTGGTGAGGTCGCTCGGGCCACGGCCGAGCAGGAGCTCGAGCAGCAGCGCATCGAACTCGAGCGCCGTCGCCTCGAAGCCGATGTCGTGGCGCCGGCTCGGGCCAACCTTGAGGCCAAGCAGCTCGATGCGCAGGCCGAGGCAGCCCGAATCATCGAAGACGGTAAGGCACAGGTCGAGGTCTTCCAGCGGTTGACCGAGCAGTACCAGGCTGCAGGTGACGATGGTCAGCGCATCTTCGTGTTGAACATGCTCCCCGACCTCGTCGACAAGATCGTGTCCACCGTCAACAACGTCGACATCGATCGGGTGGCGGTCATCGACACCGGCGGCGGTCAAGGCCCAGGTGGGATTCCCGGGTTCATGAGCCAGCTTCCCGCTGCGGTCGTCTCGCTGTCGGAACAGATCGAGGCGGCAACCGGTGTCGACATCCTCCAGTCGATGCGTGCCGAGACGTCCGAGGCGATCGCAGGTGCGGTTGGTGGCTCGGACCTTCCGCCGCCGCCGCCGGCACCCGAACGCTGAACGCCACCGTTCGACCGGTTCTGCACGGCTGCGACCCTGACGTCCGGGTCGGTTCCGCCGCTGGCTCGCAGCCAGATCCTG
This sequence comes from Actinomycetota bacterium, assembly GCA_029979265.1. Lineage (GTDB taxonomy): Bacteria > Actinomycetota > Acidimicrobiia > Acidimicrobiales > Aldehydirespiratoraceae > UBA11606. Next base: position 318,794 of record JAPOHW010000001.1, read on the forward strand.
CTCGCGATTCGCTTTCTGCTCCGCTCGTGCTCCACACTCCCACCATGGCCACGTCCGCCACGCCTCGAAGTCAAGGCCAGAACGAGCGCCGAATTCGGGTGCTCGAGACGGCGATGCGCATGGCGGGTGAGGGCGGGTACGACGCCGTCCAGATGCGGGTGGTCGCCGAACAGTCGGGTGTGGCGGTCGGGACGATCTACCGCTACTTCTCCGGCAAGGACGAACTGCTCATTGCCGGGCTCGCAGGGTGGCTCCGCCACAGTCGTCGGCGCATCGAAGCTGCGGGCGTTCCCGGTGACACACCGGCCGAGCGGCTCATCGGGCTGCTCGAGAAGTCGGCGGTGGTCACGCAGAAAAGGCCCGTGCTCATGGGAGCACTCGTGACAGCACTGGGAACCACGTCACCCTCAGCTGCGCCGTACAAGCTCGAGGTGGAGCACGAATGGCGGGCACTCGTTGTCACTGCGCTCGGACCATCCCCCGACATCGATGCCGAGGGGGTTGCCCGCGTCATGCACCATGTCTGGTCGAACGCATTGTTCCGCTGGGTGGGTGGTCTCGCCCCCGATGGGTCGCTTGCTCACGAACTGACCAACGCAGCGCGGCTGCTCGTCGGCGGCCCAGTTCGGGTTTGAGCGGGTTCAGGCCCGGCTGAGCGCCTGGTCGAACGCAGCGGCTTCGCGTGGCTCGGAGAAGTAGAACCCGAGGGCCTGATCACAGCCGAGTTCGGCGAGCACCTCGAGTTGCCCCTTGGATTCGACACCTTCGGCAATGACGATCAGTCCGAGCGCATGGGCGAGATCGATGATTGCCGAGACGATCACGGCTGCGTCAGGCTCGGTGCCGAGCCCCTGCACGAAGTAGCGGTCGATCTTGAGGACGTCGAGCGGAAGTCGGTGCAGATATTCGAACTGGCTCCAGCCGGTCCCGAAGTCGTCGATGCCGAGGCTGATGCCGATGCGTCGTAGTTCGTCGAGTTGTTGGCTGGCAGAGTCGCCGTCGCCCATCAGCACCGATTCAGTGATTTCCATGCAGATCTCGTCGGTGGTGATCCCGGCTCGGGAGACCGTGTCTTCGACGAATCCGAGCAGATCGGGATCCTCGAGCTGACGGGCCGAAAGGTTGACCCAGATCCGGACGGGTTCTTCGTCGGGGCTGCGGTGTACCCGCCAACGGCTCGCTTGACGACAGGCTTCGGTGATCACCCAACGGCCGAGTTCGACGATCAGCCCCGTTTCCTCGGCGAGTGGGATGAACTCGTTCGGTGGGATCAGACGACCGTCCGGTGCCTGCCAGCGAACGAGCGCTTCGAATCCGACGATGAGGCCCGACTCGAGGTCGAGTTCCGGCTGGTAGTGCAGACGCAGTTCGCCGTTGGCGATCGCGCGGCGCAGGGCAGCCTCGGTGTCGTGGCGCTCCAGGTCGATGCTCTGCTCGACCTCGTCGTGGATGACATAGCGGCCCCGACCATTGTGCTTGGCCTCGTACATCGCAGTCTGGGCCCGTTCGATCACTGCGTTGGAGTCGTTCTCACCGGTGGTGGTTGCGATACCGATCGATGCGCTGAGTCGGACCTCGCGTCCGTCGAGCACGAAGTCTCGCTCGAAGGCTTCGAGGATGCGCCGGGCGACGAGTGATGCACTCTGGGCGCCTTCGGTCCCGGTGCACAGCATGACGAACTCGTCACCCCCGATGCGGGCGAGCGTGTCACCGGGTCGGACGATGGCGATCAACCGCTCGGCGACCTTGGAGAGCGCTCGGTCACCGGCATAGTGGCCGAGTGTGTCGTTGAGGGTCTTGAATCCGTCGAGGTCGATGAACAGGACGCCGATTGGCTGGTCGGTGCGCCTCGCCGTGGCGAAGGCGTGGCTCATGCGGTCGAGGAGCAGTGCCCGGTTGGGAAGACCGGTGAGTTCGTCGCGGAACGCCTGCTTGAGGAGTTGCTGCTCGTTCTCTCGTTGCTCGGTGATGTCCCGACTCGACGATTGCAGTTGGTGCAGTTCGCCGTCGGTGTTTCGGATCGGCGTGATCACGGTTTCGAACCATCGAGTGCCGCCGTTGCGGTGCCGCAGGCGGTGACGGAACCGGATCGGTTCGGCCCCCCGTCGAGCGACGTCTTGGAGCGCGCCGACCAGCGCGTCGCGGGTCTCGGGGTGGGCCAAATCGACAGGATGGGTGCCGACCAGCGCCGCAGCTTCGAGGTCGAGCAGTCGGCGCACCGATGGCGACAGATAGGTGAAGGTTCCGTCGGTCTCGTGCAGACAGACCAGGTCGGAGGTGTACTCGGCAACGGCTTGGAAGATGCCTTCGGCGGCCGCGAGACGTTGGGTGGTCTCGGCGAGGATCGCGTCGCTCTCCTCGTTGGCGCCGAGGCGCTCGAGTCGGGCGACCAGCAACACCGACTCATCGTCGACGGTGACCGGGGTCACCGACAGGCGGATCGGACCGGCATCATCGATCGTGTCGAGGGTGCGCGAGCCGGCACGACCCTGCGAACCGGCCTCGACGAGAGGCGTCAGGACGCCAGCTGCCTCGGGCAGATCCCAGGTGTCGATCGCCCAGACCGGGCGGCCTCGAACGTCGTCGCGTTGAATGTCGAGCCCGACGATTCCATCGTTGCCATCGAGGATCGTTCCGTCGACATCGAGCAAGAGGACAGGAGTGTCGAACTGTTCGACGGCGATCCGCATCTGCAGTTCTCGGGCGAGGTCGTCGAGACTCGGGTCGACCAGCGACGCGAGTCGGCCCAGCTCTCCTGATCGGCAAGGGTCGGCTCCGATCTCCGGCTCGCGATGCGATGGACTCACGCGGAGAATTCCTGCTTCTGTCGGCGACTGAATTCGGTTGCGAAAGTTAGTGGCGGTCGAGTGCGCACGGGTGGATAGGCCATTACTCCCAGTGGTCGAAATGGCCACCATCTGCGGTCGATGTCGCCCGTGCAGCGCGCAGAAGCGGGACGGCCGGACCGAAGCCACTACAGTCCGCGCCATGAATGGACACCTCGCAGGCAAGAACATCGCCATCACCGGAGGTGGTGCCGGAATCGGTCGAGCTGTCGCCCTTGCGTGCGCGGAGGAAGGCGCCAACGTCGTGGTGGCCGACTACGGCGTCGCAATGGACGGCAGCGACCCGTCGAGCGACGTTGCCGATGCCGTCGTAGCCGAGATCGCAGACAGGGGCGGCAACGCCATTGCCATCGCCGGTGACATCTCGCACTTCGACGTGGGTGAAGAGGTCATCGCAGCAGCATGCGACACCTGGGGTTCCATCGATGGCGTCGTCTGCCCAGCCGGTGTGTTGCGCGAACGGATGCTGTTCAACATGGCCGAGGACGAGTGGGACCACGTCATCGCCGTGCACCTCAAAGGTCACTTCAACGTCTACCGGGCCGCCTTCAACCGCATGCGGAAGCAGGAGACCGGGGGTTCGTTGGTCGGCTTCACCTCGGGGGCGTTCACCGCATCGACTGCTCAGGCCAACTACTCGGCGGCGAAGGGAGGCATTGTCAGCCTCACCCGATCGGCGGCTCTCACCGCAGCGAGCATCCGGATGCGTGGTGGGCCGGCGATCAATGCCAACTGCATCGCTCCCGTCGCCAAGACGCGGATGAGCGAGAATGTCCCCTTCGAGATCGAGACCGGCGAACCCGAAGACATCGCGCCGATGGTGATCTACCTGATGAGCGACGCCGGGCGTGACGTCAATGCGCAGATCTACACCGTCGTCGGTGGCCGAATCAGCGTCTGGAATCAGCCCCTGGAGGTTCGCACCATGATGGCCGAGGGCGATCGCTGGTCTCCAGCGGACATCGCAGCCCGGTTCGACGAGATCGGTCAGGAACCGAACCCGTTCATCGCCGATCTGGAGCGCCGCATGGCGGAGATGGAACAAAGCAACGATGGGTGAGGTGCCGACGAGCCACGATCTGCTGGTCGGCAAGCGGGTCGTGGTCACGGCCGCTGCTGGCACTGGTATCGGCTCTGCGGTGGCGCAACGCTGCCTTGAGGAGGGGGCCAGCGTGCTCATCTCCGACATTCACGAGCGCCGTCTGGGAGAAACGGCCGATCGCCTCGCCGAGACGACCGGAGCACGTCCACACACGGCGCTGTGCAACGTCACCGTCGAGGATGACGTGCAGGCGCTGGTCGCGTCGGCGGCCGAAGCGATGGGGGGTGTCGACGTCTGGATGAACAATGCCGGACTCGGCGGTGACGTCGACCTCGTCGACATGACCGACGAGCAGTGGTCGTCGGTGCTCGGAGTCACCCTCGACGGCACCATGCGATGCACGCGGGCTGCGCTTCGCCACATGATCGATGCAGGGATCAAGGGAGCGATCGTCAACAACGCCTCGGTGGTCGGCTGGCGGGCCCAAGCCGGTCAGTGCCACTACGCAGCGGCAAAGGCGGGGGTGATGGCGCTCACGCGGTGCTCGGCGATCGAGGCGGCACCGCACGGCATCAATATCAACGCAGTGGCGCCGAGTATTGCGATGCATCCCTTCCTCGAGAAGGTGAGCGACGCCGACCTGCTCGAGGAGCTCTCGAGTCGAGAGGCATTCGGCCGTGCCGCCTCGCCGGTCGAGGTTGCGAACGTGATGGTCTTCCTCGCCTCCGGTCTGGCCTCGTACATGACCGGCGAGGTCGTGTCGGTCAGCTCCCAGCACCCCTAACGACTCAGCGCAGGACCCAGACGGTCTTGGAGGAGAGCGTCGACGCGTCGGCAACAGCACGTTCGACCGTCCCCTCATCGTGAAGCTTCCGCAGATGTGAGAGCACCGACCGGGCCGCCGGCTTGTGAAGCTCCTTGCGAACGTCGGCATAGAGCACCTTCACGATGTCACGGGCCGACATCGGGCCCTGGCGGAGCTGCCCGATGATTCCCGCCTCGCGGGCGATGCGATGGTCGAGCAGCGCCTGAACGAAGTCGTGATGGTGCTCGACCGGTGCGCCGTGGGTCGGGTACAGCCGTTCGTCGTGGGGTCGGTCGAGCAGCACGCGGAGCGAGTCGAGGTAGGAGGCAACGTCTCCGTCCGGAGGCGGAATGATGGTGGTCGACCAGCCCATCACGTGATCGCCCGACAGGACTGCGTTCTCCTCGGCCAGCGCAAAGCACAGATGGTTGCTGATGTGGCCCGGGGTGTGCAGTGCCTCGACCGTGTAGCCCGGACCTTCGACGATGTCACCGTGAGCCAGCGTTGTGTCGGCCTCGAAGTCGACATCGGGTGCATGTTTGCGCTGAAACTCGGGGTCGTCCTCGATCTGGGGTTCACGCGAGGCCGACGAGGTCTCGTCCGCGTCGAACTCGTCGTCATCGGCGTCGTCACCCTCGCTCACCGAGCCTTCGGGGTGTTTGCCGAAACCGAGGATCGGTGCCCCCGTGGCTTCGTGCAGAGCATGGGCCGCAGGGGAGTGGTCACCGTGGGTGTGGGTGATCAGAATGTGTCGCACCGTCTCACCGTCGAGCGCTCGAAGGAGTGCCTGGATGTGCTCGTCGTCACGAGGCCCCGGGTCGACCACCGCGACGTCACCTCGACCGATGACGTAGGTGCCGGTGCCGTGAAAGGTGAACTTCGACGGGTTCTTGCACACCAGGCGACGCAACAGCGGTGACACCTCGACCATCTCGCCGTACATGGGCTCGAAGTCGATGACGAATTGTGGTCCGGCCATGGTCAGCCCTCCTCGACACGGCGAGCTTGGCGCATGGCGGTGCGGATCCGCCAGGCAATGAAGCTCACGCCTCCCACCAGGCCGAAGAACAACACGAATTGGAGCACACCACCACGGTCGCCGGAATGGGTCGGGTCAGGGCCGGGATCGGGCGATCCGATGATGCGGCCCGCATCGTCGAGGTAGTCGGGATCGGTGACTTGGGCGAGGTCGGCAAGTGCGGAGACGACGGTGGCGATCATGTCGCAGTGGCCTCGCCGGTTGCCGCATCGAGGTAGGCGGCGCCTTCACCGCCGCCATCGATCGGCACCGTGCAACCGGTCATCCATCGAGCGAGTGGCGACACACAGAACAACACGACGTCGGCGACATCGGCAGGATCCCCCATCCGCTTCATCGGCAGGAGCCGGCCGACGGCGTCGATGCCCTCCTGATCGCCGTAGAAAAGGTGCGCGTCGTCGGTGACGATCATGCCGACGACGGGGGCCAGCACCCGGATCTTCGGACCCCACTCGTGGGCGAGAGTTGCGGTCATGTTGATGAGCCCGGCCTTGGCGGCTCCGTACGCAACCCCCTTGGGATTGGCTCGCTGGCCGGAGACCGATGCGATGTTGATGATCACACCACCGTCGGTTTGGGCCTGCATGGTGTCGTGAACGGCTTGGCTGAACATGAGTGGAGCGAGCAGATTCAGCCCGACAATCTTTTCGTTGAAGCGGGGTGACACGGTTGCGCTCTCGGCGGGTGGCGCCCCTCCTGCGTTGTTCACGAGGATGTCGATACGGCCGGTGTGGTCGAGTGTGGCGTGAACGACCGCCGCGATCTGCTCGGGGTCGCGCACATCGGCGGCGACGAACTCGGCGCTGCGATCGAGCGCCCGAACTGGCTCGATCGGCTCGTTGCGGGCACAGACGACGACGTCGGCGCCATGGCCGAGCAGCCGCGCTGCGATCTCGCGGCCGAGGCCCTTGGTACCGCCGGTGACGATGGCGGTCTTGCCGGTCAGATCGAACGGGTCGCCCATGCGGGTGAGAGTACAAGGGACTGCTACCGTCCGGAGCCGTACCTGACGGGCCGTCAGATTTCTCGAGAGGAAGGGCGAGCGTGGCCGACAAGCGGATGACCGAAGACGAGGTCGTCGCTGAGCTCGAGAGCGGAATGACCATCGGGATCGGCGGCTGGGGGTCTCGGCGCAAGCCCATGTCGCTCGTCCGTGCGATCCTTCGCAGTGATCTCACCGATTTGCATGTCGTCAGCTACGGCGGTCCCGACGTCGGTGTCTTGACCGCTGCCGGCAAGTGCCGGAAGGTCACCTACGGCTTCGTGTCGCTCGACTCGATCCCGCTCGAGCCGCACTTCCGAAGCGTGCGGCAAGGAGGTCTCCTCCCGGAGTTCATGGAACTCGACGAGGGCGCCTTTTACCTGGGACTCCTGGCTGCTGCACACCGGGTGCCGTTCTATCCGACACGAGCCGGACTGGGTTCGTCGATGCTGGCCCACAACCCCGAGCTCCGAACCGTCGTGTCGCCCTATGACGACGGTGAAGAACTCGTTGCCATTCCCGCCTTCGAGATGGATGCCGTGCTGATCCACATGAACCGGGCCGATCGAAAGGGCAACGGCCAGTTTCTGGGTCCCGACCTCTACTTCGACGACCTGTTCGCAATGGCCGGCAACAGGACGTACCTCTCGGCAGAGCAGATCGTCCCGACCGAGAACTTCTTGCAGGAAGGTTCGGTTCACACCCTGCGCATTGCCCGCACGCACGTCGACGGCGTGGTCGAAGCGCCGATGGGCGCCCACTTCACCGAATGCCCCCCCGACTACGGGCGCGACGAGGCGTTCCAGAAGGAGTACGCCGCCACGGCGAGAGATCCCGAACTCTGGGCGCAGTTCCGGACCGACTGGCTCGAACTCGAGTCACACGAGGCCTACCGCACCAAGCTCGACGAACGGCGTTCGCAATGAGCCCGGTCGGACACGACGAAGCCGTCGGTGACGTGACCCTCGACGAGATCTGTGTGGTCGCCCTGGCCGAGGCATTCCGCGGCGACGGTGAGATCCTCTGCAACCCGATGGGTCCCGTTCCCGTCATCGCCGGTCGCCTCGCACGCGCGACGTTCGAGCCCGACCTCATGCTCACGGACACGATCGCCTACGCCATCGAAGGCAATCTGCCGCTCGGTGGCGATCCGTCGAATGCCACGGTCGAGGCGTACATGCCCTTTCGATCGATCTTCGATCAGGTCTGGTCGGGAAAGCGCCACGTCGTCATGGGTGCGCCCCAGATCGACCGGCACGGCAACCAGAATTTCGCAGCGATCGGTGACGACTATTCGCATCCGAAGGTGCAATTGCTCGGCATGCGCGGCGCGCCTGGGAATCTCATCAACCATGTCACCACGTACTGGATTCCCACCCAGGCCCGCTCGTTCGTCGAGTCGGTGGATGTCGTGAGCGGACCCGGCTACGACGCGATCGCACGGTTGCCCGAACCGAGCCGCCGCTTTCACGAGATCCGCAGAGTCGTGACCGACTTGGGCACCTACGACTTCGAGACCGAGAACCGAACGATGCGCGTTCGTTCCCTGCATCCGGGTGTCACCCTCGAACAGGCGCAGGAGGCTTCGGCATTCGAGCTCGCCGTCACCGACGACGTGCCCGAGAGCCGCCTGCCCTCTGCCGAGGAACTCCAGCTCATCCGCGAGGTGTTCGACCCCAGTGGCGTTCGCAAGGCCGAGTTCCGCTGATGGACCTCGAGTTGTCGCAGCGCCATGTCGACTTTCGAGACGACGTTCGGACCTGGTTGGCCGAGAACCACCCCGGACGCATCGCTTCGATGGACACGCCGGACGGCTTCGAAGCGCATCGTGAATGGGAACGGGTGCTCTTCGATGCCGGCTGGTCGGTTCCGGCGTGGCCGGCGGCCTACGGGGGCCGTGACTGCGACCTCGTCGAGTGGCTCATCTATGAAGAGGAGTACTGGCTGTCGGGTGTTCCCGGACGGGTCAGTGCGAACGGTGTGAGCCTGCTCGCCCCCACCATCTTCAACTTCGGGTCGCAGGAACAACAGGACTATTTCCTGCCGAAGATGGCGTCGGGCGAGCACATCTGGGCCCAGGGCTGGAGCGAGCCCGAGGCCGGTAGCGATCTCGCAGGGATCAAGACGAACGCGATCCGTGATGGAGACGACTTCGTGCTCAATGGCCAAAAAACATGGTGCAGCCGGGGCGCCTATGCCGACTGGATCTTCTGCATCGTGCGCACCGACCCTGATGCGGAACGCCATCGCGGGCTCACCTACCTGCTCGTGCCGGCTGACAGTCCGGGCCTCGAGCGACGGCCGATCAGCCGGCTCGACGGCGAGCCGAGCTTCGCCGAGCTGTTCTTCGATGACTGTCGCGTCTCGGCCGACCACGTGCTCGGAGAGCAAGGTCAGGGTTGGGCGGTGGCGATGGCTGCAGCTGGATCGGAGCGCGGCCTGAGTCTCCGAAGCCCAGGCCGGTTCATGGCGGCGGCCGAGCGCCTCACCGAACTGGCGCGGTCGATCGACTCGGTCGATCTGCGCCTGCGCGACGAGGTCGTCGACGCCTGGATCCGGGCGCAGGCCTACCGTTGGCAGACTTACCAGCTCGCTGCCGGATTGATGGATGGCGCCGAGATCGGCTCGGAGGCGAGCCTGGGCAAGGTGTTCTGGTCCGAGCTCGATGTCGAGCTGCACGCCACTGCGCTGCGCCTCCTCGGCGACCGAGCCGAACTCGTCGACGACAACGACTGGCTCGACGGGTATCTGTTCGCACTCTCGGGGCCGATCTATGCCGGGACCAACGAGATCCAACGCAACATCATCGCCGAGCGGGTGCTCGGACTGCCGAGGCGCTGACTGCCGTGCGATTCCGGTTCACCGACGAACACGACATGTTCCGCGACACGGTCCGAACCCTGTTCGCCGACCGTTGCGCTCCCGAAGCGGTCAGGGCCAGCTGGGAGACCCCTGGCGCACGGGTATCCGGACTCTGGGAAGGGCTTGCGGGGATGGGCGTGCTCGCTGCGCTTGCACCGGAAGCGGTTGGTGGACTCGGGATGGACGAAGTCGCCTTCGTGCGCATCCTCGAGGAGGCCGGCTACGCAGCGGTACCCGAGCCGCTCATGGAGCACGCCTTCGTGGCCATTCCGGCACTCGCCGAGGCCCACAGCGACGCGCTCGCCGCAGCCATGGAGGGGTCCACCACCATCACGATCGACCTCGACGGCAGTGACATCATTGCGTCTGCTGCGATTGCCGACGGGATCGTCACCGTCGTCGATGGAGGGCTGGCGTTCACCACCGGACACGACACCACGTCGGTGACGACCATCGATCCGTCGCGTCGACTCGGATCGGTGACCGGCGGGACCACCATCGGGCTCGACGGAGCCGATGTGGACTTGGCCCACGACCGGGCTGTGCTCGGTGCGGCAGCCCAGTGCATCGGCGTTGCCCGTCGTCTGCTCGATGCCACCGTCGCCTACGTTGCCGATCGCCATCAGTTCGGAAAACCCGTGGGGTCGTACCAGGCGGTCAAGCACCATCTGGCCGATGTGCGCATCGCAGTCGAGTTCGCAGCACCGCTCGTCTATCGAGCGGCATGGTCGATGGCGCACCCCGAGACCCATGAGCCGCTCAGACGGGCCCGCGACGTGTCGATGGCAAAGGCCCAGGCTTCCGATGCCGTCGACCTTGCGGCCCGCAAGGCGCTGCAGTGCCACGGAGCCATCGGCTACACGTTCGAATACGACCTGCAACTGTGGCTCAAGCGGGCATGGGCGTTGTCTGCGGCCTACGGCGATGCTCGACACCATCGTGATCGGGTCGCAGCCGCCATCGGTTTGGTCTGACGTTTCATCGTCGGCCGCAGACGTGTCTGGCAGGCCCCGGCGGCCTACGCTCCGCTCGTGCCCGCGGCCGCCCTGTCCCCGTCGATCGATTCCGCCGAGCGTGTTGTGATCGTGATGGCGATGGAGGCCGAGGCAGCCCCGCTGCGCAGCGCACTCGGTGCTGCGACGATCGAACCTCCTGGCTGGGCCGCGATGCTTCCGGTCCGACTTGCGGCAGCAGAACCGTCGGGTTGTCCCAAGGTGATCGTGGCAGTGAACGGCACCGACCCCTATCGCAAGGTCGACTGCATCGGTTCGACGGCGGCCGCTCTCACCACCCAGGTTGCGTTGGCCGCAGCCACCGAGCGTTGGGGGTCCGGTCCCGACGTGGTGCTGTCGATTGGGACGGCCGGTGGATGGAGTCGAGCCGGCGCCGAGATCGGTGATGTGTATCTGGCATGGGACCGGTTCGTCTGCCATGACCGCCGCATCGATCTTCCCGGCTTCGACGAGTTCGGTCGCGGCGATCATCCGGCTGCCGATCTGCGTTCCCACGCCCATGCGCTGGGTTGCAGGCTCGGTGTCGTGACCACCGGTGATTCGCTCGACGAGTCGGCCGACGATGCAGCGCGAATTCTCGACAGTGGAGCCGAGGTGAAGGAGATGGAGGCCGCTGCGGTTGCGTGGGTCTGTCGCCTCCACGAGGTGCCGTGCGGGGCGGTGAAGGCGATCACCGACCTCGTCGATTCGCCTGTCGCCACCGCTGCGCAGTTCACCGAGCACCTCGCCACTGCCGCAGCGTCACTGCAGGTCACGACCCTCGCCCTCCTGCACCGACTGGCGGGGACAGCGGCCTGATGGTTTCCGATGCCGACCTTGCCGACGAGTTGCGTGCACTGGCACTTCGCCTGCACGAGGTTCACGCAGACGCCGACCGACGGGCGGCGGCCCACGAGCACCTCCGTCATGCCCTCGACCTGCTGTCGGAGGGTGAGCGACGGCTCCGCTGGTACGAACAAGACAACGATGCCGCCGGTCGGCGCGCCCGGAATCGTGACCTGTCGGCCTGGTCCGGTCACCTGAATGTGGTGGCACCCCCGATCCGACTCGAGCAGGGGGAGCGCAACGGACAGCCTGCGATGCTCGGCCATGTGCGGCTGACCCGCCTGCGGGAAGGACCCCCAGGCAGCGGTCACGGTGGCGTGCTCGCCGGCCTGTTCGACGAGGTGATGGGCGCAGCCCAGCGGCTTGGAGGTGGTGAAGGGGGAATGACCGGGCGCCTCACCGTCCACTACCGCAAACCGACACCACTCGAGACCGACCTGTTGTTCCGAGCCTGGATCCATGACGAGCGACCGACCCGGGTGATCATCCGAGCCGAGTCGGTGCTTGCTGCATCGGTGGCCGACGGCGGGGGCGGCGAGGTGACGGCGAACGCCGACGGCTTCTTCGTCAGGCCCCGGCGATGACGTCGATCGATCGCCCTCGGATCACGATGGTGTGCACAGGCAATGCGGCCCGGTCGGTCATGGCTGCGTCGTTGTTGCGCCACCGCCTCGGTCCCGACACTCCGTGGGAGGTCGCCAGCGCAGGAACACTGGTGATTCCCGATCAACCGATGAGTGTTCGCACTCGAGCAGCACTGGCTCGCCACGGGCTCGAGGATCCTCACCACCGTTCTCGACAACTCACGATGCGCGATGTCGACGCAAGTTCGCTGCTCCTGGTCATGGAGCCGTCACACATCCACTGGATGCGCCGTCGACTCCCGGAAGCACTCCCGATCACCGGGATGCTCCGCAAGGTGGTTCAGGATCTGCCGAGCATGGCCGGTGCGACGCTGCGAGAACGGGTGGCATCGCTCGACCTCGGCAATCACGAGGTGGAACCCTGGGAAGAGCTCGTCGATCCCGGGTCGGGCCAGCAGGAAGCGTTCGACGTCTGCATCGACGACCTTGCGGTACTCATCGACCGGTTCGTTGCCACCTTGCACAGGCTCGACGGGTGAACGGCCACCGTCGGGAAGGCTTCGTTCTCGCGGCGGCGACGGGAATCGTCGGGGTCACCTTCGGCGTGCTCGCCGACGCCGCCGGTCTCACCCTTCCCCAGGTACTCGTGATGTCTGCGCTCGTCTTCACCGGGGCGTCACAGCTGGCTGCGGTTTCTGTCGTCGGGTCTGGTGGTTCCGAGGTCGCTGCGGTCGGGTCTGCGCTGTTGCTTGCCGCCCGAAACGCTCTCTACGGCCCCGTCGTGGCGCGATTGCTTCCCGATTCGTGGCTCCCGAAGGCGGCGTCGGCCCAGTTCGTGATCGACGAGACGACGGCGATGGCAGTGATCCAAGACGATGACGCCCACGCCGCTGATGCCTTCTGGTGGACCGCACTCTGGCTGTGGTCGTTCTGGAACATCGGCTCGATCGTCGGCGTGTGGTTGGGCGCAGTGATCGGCGAACCCGAGGTCTGGGGCCTGGATGCGGCGTTCCCGGCTGCGTTCGTGGCGCTGCTGGTTCCTCATCTGCGCCACCAACCGGGTCGGGTGGCTGCCTTCGGTGGAGCTGCGCTTGCGGTCGCCTCCATACCGATTGCACCGGCCGGCGTCCCGTTGCTCGTTGCCGCACTGGCTGTGGTCCCTGGATGGTTGGTGGGCCGTCGCCGCAGTGACGAGGTCTCGACGTGAGCTGGACGTCGATCGTCGTGCTCGTTGCAGGGGCGTTCGGATGCAAGCTGTTCGGTGTGTTCGGTCTCGGACGTCTCGCCGGGGGCACGACAACTCGTTTCGAACCGCTCACGGCGTTGATCCCGGCGGCACTGTTTGCTGCGCTGATCACCACCCAGACCGTCGCCGGAGATCAGACACTCGTGCTCGACGCCCGCATCGTCGGTGTGGGAGCCGGCGCAATCGCAGTGTGGCGTCGGACACCGTTCGTCGTGGTGCTCCTGGTTGCCATGGCAGTCACCGCAGCAGTGCGCTGGCAGACTTGGCTGTGATGCAGTCGTTCACCCACATCACGGTCGAGGGGGGAGGTCCACTCGAGGGCACGGTCCCGGTCGGCGGTGCCAAGAACTCCGTCCTCAAGCTGATGGCGGCAACGCTGCTTGCCGAGGGTCGCTACGTGTTGTCGAACGTGCCACGCATCACCGACGTCGACTTGATGAGTGAGCTGCTGCGTGCGACCGGTTGTACGGTCGCCCGCGACGGGTTGTTGCTCACCATCGATGTCCCGTCCGAGATCGAGCCGGTCGCTCCCTACGAGATCGTCGAACAGTTCCGCGCCTCGATCGTGGTCATGGGACCGATGCTTGCCCGCTGCGGCGAGGCCCGTGTGGCGCTGCCGGGTGGTGACGACTTCGGCCCCCGGCCGATCGACATGCACGTTCGCGGTTTGCAGGAGCTCGGTGTCGAGTTCGAGACCGCTCACGGCTACATCCACGCCCGGACCGGAAACCTCCAGGGCGCTCGTGTGCTCCTCGAGTTCCCGTCGGTCGGTGCCACCGAAAATCTCTTGATGGCAGCGGTGCGGGCCAAGGGCATCACCGTGATCGACAACGCAGCCCGCGAGCCGGAGATCGCCGACCTTTGCGAACTGCTGAACAAGATGGGGGCGCGTATCGTCGGCGCCGGGTCGTCGACGCTCACCATCGACGGTGTCGATTCCACCGATGCGCTCCATGCGGCGACGCACACCGTCATTCCCGATCGGATCGAGGCCGCCACCTACCTGTGTGCGGTCGGCATCTCTGGGGGTGAGATCACGGTGGCGGGAGCTCGTCACGAGCACATGACCATGCTCTGTCAGAAGCTCGGCGAAATGGGGATGCGAATCTCCCACGACCGCGAAGGCATCTGGGCGCTGGCGAATCGTCGAATGATGTCGACCGACTGCCAGTCGTTGCCGTATCCAGGGATCGCCACCGACTTCAAGCCGTTCCTCGTCACGATGCTTGCGTCGAGTGATGGGGTGGGCATCGTGACCGAGAACCTCTTCTCGGGTCGGTTCCGTTACGTGGACGAACTTCGCCGGATGGGTGCCGACATTCGCACCGACTCGCACCACGCCATCATTCGCGGAGTCGGCAAGCTGTCTGGAGCTCCCGTACGCGCGCACGACATCCGGGCCGGCGCGGCGTTGGTGATCGCAGGCCTTGCCGCCGAGGGCGAAACGGTCGTCAGTGATGCCGAGCACATTGCTCGCGGCTACGACGACATCGCGGGCAAGCTCAACGGCATCGGTGGGAAGGTCTCCTACCGCTAGGCGGTCGGATTCTCCTCAGTGCTGCGATCGGCCAGCGCAAGGGCCCGTCGCCGCGCCACGGCGAGCAGGCCACCGAAGACCACCAGGGGTCCGGCAACGAGGAGGATCTCGTCCCACCCGCCCTGGTGGGCCAGCAGCGTTGCGGCAAACACAGGGGCAAGGGTAGAGCCCCGGTTGGGTCGCACTGCGCTCCGGTACTACCGTCGATGCCATGGACCCGACCTACACCGAGGAGGCGGAGGCCTTCCGCGTCCGCATCAAGGACTTTCTCGACTCGAACCTTCCCGACGGATGGGCCGGCTACGGCGCCATGTCGGTGGACGAGGCGTATGCATGGACTGCCGACTGGCGCCAGAAGCTTGCGGCCAACGGTCTGCTCGCGCCCTCGTGGCCGACCGAGTATGGCGGTGGCGGGATGTCGGAACTCGAGCAGGTGATTCTTGCCGAAGAGTTCGAACGGGCTGGCGCGCCGACCGGTGCCGCCAACGACGCGTTCTCGATCCAAATGGTCGGGAACACCATCCTGCACTGGGGCACCGAGGAACAGAAGCAGCATTTCTTGCCGCGGATCATCAGTGGTGAGGATGTCTGGTGCCAGGGCTATTCCGAGCCTGACGCGGGCTCTGATCTCGGCGGGCTTGGCTGCAAGGCCGTACTCGACGGCGATGAGTGGGTCATCAACGGTCAAAAGATCTGGACGTCCGCTGGCCAGTACGCGAACTGGATCTTCGTGCTCTGCCGCACCGATCCCGATGCGCCGAAGCATCGCGGGATCTCCTTCCTGCTCTGCCCGATGGAGCAAGACGGCGTCGAGGTACGACCGATCCAGATGTTGTCGGGCGACCACGACTTCAACGAGACGTTCTTCTCCGATGCCCGTACCCATCGGGACAATGTGGTGGGGGAGATCAACGGTGGTTGGGCGGTTGCCATGACACTCCTCGGCTACGAACGCGGTGAATCGGCGGCGACCCAGCCACTCATGTTCAAAGCCGAGTGGGAAAAGCTCGCCGACAAGGCGAGACAGACAGGTGCGAATCTCGACCCTGTGCTGCGCGACCGGCTCGCCTCGGCCTACATCGAGGTCGAGATCATGCGGTACCTGGGCATGGGTACGCTCACCCGTTTCCTTGGCGGGGCCCAACCGGGTCCGGCCGAGTCGACCTTCAAGCTGTACTGGAGCGAGTACCACAAGCGGCTCACCGAGCTCGCCCTCGATGTGGTCGGTCCGGAGTCGATGCTCTCGGGTTCGACGGCGAAGAAGTCGTTCCACTCCGACGCTCCGGGTTCCCCGAACGATGCCGGTTCATGGGTTGGTGCGTTCTACAACGCCCGCGCCGGCACGATCTACGCCGGGACGAGCCAGGTCCAGCGCAACATCCTCGGCGAGATGGTGCTCGGGCTCCCGAAGGAACCGAAGCCCCAGGGCTGATTCCCGCCGGGGTCAGGGGTGTCTGCAGATCGTGACCCATCGGTCGGACGCCCTACGCTCCTCGACATGAGCAACGCCCCCGTTCCCATGGTCCCGATGCACGGGATCACCGAAGCGAGGCACCTTGGCGCGGACGAGGTGCCCTGGGTCTTCGCAGGAGACCTGGGCATCAAGTTGCTCCACGTCGACCTGAACCAGGGCCTCTGGGTGCTCGTCAACCGGTTCCCGCCCGGGTACAAGGTGCAAACCCACTACCACACGGGGGCGGTCTTTGCGTACACGATTGCCGGTGCCTGGGGATACGTCGAATACCCGCACTACGAGAACCGTGCGGGCTCCTATCTCTTCGAACCGGCACACTCGGTCCACACCCTCACGGTTCCCGCCACCAACGACGAGATCACCGAGGTGTGGTTCGCCATCTACGGCGCCAATGTGAACATCGACGGTGATGGGCAGGTCATTGCGGTCACCGACGCCCAGTCCGTGCTGGGCACATACCGTGCCCTGTGCGAGGCAGCCGGTGAGGACCACTCCAAGGTCATCGTGGTGGGTGAGCCGATCTGACTGGCCGAGTCCAGCGACTGCGAGGAAACGACATGGCACTTCGTATCGATGACATCGCCCCCGACTTCGAGGCGCAGACAACGCACGGCTCGCTGTCGTTTCACAACTGGATCGGCGACGGTTGGGCATTGCTGTTCAGCCACCCCAAGGACTTCACCCCGGTCTGCACGACCGAACTCGGCACCGTCGCCGGCATGCAGTCCGAGTTCACGGCTCGCGGCTGCAAGATCATCGGAATCAGTGTCGACGGTGTTGCCGACCACGAGGGGTGGGTGGCCGACATCGAGGCGGCGACGGGCAACATCGTCAACTATCCGTTGATCGGCGACCCGACGCTCGAGATCGTGAAGGCCTACGACATGCTTCCCGCCAGTGCCGGCGATCAGGCGGCTGGGCGAACGGCGGGCGACAATGCCACTGCCCGAACCGTGTTCATCATCGGTCCTGACAAGCGGGTGAAGGCCCAGCTCACGTACCCGATGACCACGGGGCGAAACTTCCACGAGATCCTGCGGCTCCTCGATTCCCTGCAACTGACGGCGGCCGAGCAGGTGGCGACACCGGCGAACTGGCGTCGGGGTGATGACGTGATCGTCGTTCCGTCGGTCTCCGACGACGAGGCCCGCGCCCGGCACGGTGAGTTCACCGCACCGCTGCCGTATCTGCGGTTCGTCCGGTATCCCGAGCGAGACTGATCCGACGTCGTCGTGCGACGGGATCGTCGCCGCCCTTGACACCGCAGTGTCACAAGAGCGGGCTACGTTCGCCGTGTGCCTGCGAAGACGCCCGCCTCCTCCGGCTATGACGCCGACGCCATCCAGACGCTCGAAGGGTTGGAGGCCGTCCGGAAGCGCCCCGGGATGTACATCGGCGGTACCGGTTCCGAAGGTCTCATGCACCTTGTCTGGGAACTCATCGACAATGCGGTCGACGAGGCATCGGCCGGATTCGCCAGCAAAGTCGACATCACGTTGCACCGCGACAGGTCGATCGAGGTGGCGGACAACGGCCGCGGTATTCCGATCGACCTGCATGCCAAACGAAAGGTGTCTGCGCTCGAGGTCGTGTTCACCGAGCTGCACGCCGGGGGGAAGTTCGGAGGTGGGGCGTACTCGTCATCGGGGGGTCTCCACGGGGTTGGGGCGTCGGTCGTCAACGCCCTGGCTGCGAAGCTGATCGCCGAGGTCGATCGTGACGGCGCAACCCATGTACTCGGCTTCCAGGAGCGCATCGCCGGCCAGTTCACCGGGGCCACGTTCAAGGCCGGTCACACGCTCGAGAAGATCAAACGCATCTCCAAGAACAAAACGGGCACCCGCGTGCGGTTCTGGCCCGATTTCGACATTTTCGACCCCGAAGCCACCATCGATGTCGCCGAGATCTGTACCCGTGCCACGCAGGCGTGTTTCCTCGTGCCGGGAAT
The DNA here is from genome assembly GCA_029979265.1 of Actinomycetota bacterium. Lineage (GTDB taxonomy): Bacteria > Actinomycetota > Acidimicrobiia > Acidimicrobiales > Aldehydirespiratoraceae > UBA11606. Next base: position 336,997 of record JAPOHW010000001.1, read on the forward strand.
GAAGGTCACGGTTGTCGACAAGCGGACCGCAGGGTCGGTCGGCGACGGCAACCGCCTGTCGGAGCCGTTCGAGTTCGTGAGCCGAGGTGGGCTTGCCGATCTCGTCGAACACCTTTCCTCCGGTGCACCGGTCAACCAGATCATCTCCTGCTCAGGGATCGACACCTTCACCGAGAAGGTGCCCGTCGACGGCAAGATGACCGATGTCGAACGCGAATGCCGAGTCGACGTCGCCTTGCGTTGGACCGTTGGCTACGACACCAAGGTCACATCGTTCGTCAACACGATCCCCACGAGTCAGGGCGGCACGCACCAGGCCGGGTTCGACAAGGCGCTCACCCGGGTCGTCAACAACGTCGTTCTGAAAGACAATCGCAAGCTCGCCAAACTCAAGAAGCAAGACAAGCACAAAGCGATCAAGGACGATGTCCAAGAGGGCCTCGTCGCCGCCATCAAGGTGACGTTTCCCGAGCCCCAGTTCCGGGGGCAGACCAAGCAAGAGCTCGGTACTCCCGCCATCGAGGGCATCGTCAGTCGAGTCGTCTACGAACAGCTCAAGGAGTGGATGGAGCCTGGCGGCGGTCCGCGGAGTCATGTCAAGGCGATTGCCGACAAGCTCGCCACGGCGATCCAGAACCGGGTCGCCTCCAAGCAGGTACTGGAGAACAAGCGCAAGGCGGCGAGGCTCGGCTCAACCGGCATGCCGGAGAAACTTGCCGACTGCCGCAAACACGGACCGGACAGCGAAATCATTCTCGTGGAGGGTGACTCTGCCGCTGGTCCTGCGAAACGGGGCCGTGACTCCGAGACAATGGCCATCCTCCCGCTCCGGGGCAAGGTCGTGAACGCGGCAAAAGCGAGTCAGAAGCAGGTGCTCGACAATGCCGAGGCCCAGGCACTGTTCACCTCGGTAGGAGCGGGCGCCGGTCGCGACTTCAATCTCGACGACGCTCGGTACGGCCGGATCGTCATTCTGTGTGATGCCGATGTCGATGGCAGCCACATTCGGTGTCTGTTGCTCACCCTGATCCATGAGTACATGCGGCCGATGCTCGAAGCAGGGAACGTCTACGCTGCGCAGCCGCCGCTCTACACCACCAAGGTCGGCGATCAGATCTACCGGGTGTACAGCGACAGTGAGCGCGATGCGGTCACCGATGAGCTCTGCAAGGGCAACCGCAAACGCGAGAACATCAAGTGGCAGCGGTTCAAGGGGCTTGGCGAGATGAACGTCGACGAGTTGCGGCACTGCGCACTCGATCCCGAGACCCGGACCCTGAAGCGGCTCACCATGGACGATGCCAAGCAGGCCAAGGAGGCATCGAAGATGTTCGATGTCCTCATGGGCAACGATGTCGGTGTTCGACGCGACTTCCTCGTGAAGAACAGCGCCCTGGTCGACACGGCAACACTCGACGTGTGACGGTCAGTCGGCGGGGTCGAGGCGTTCCTGTCGTCCCGACGTCTGGATGGCCACGAGACCGAGGCCGGTGAAGCCTGCCATGACGATGGCACCACCCCAGATCTCGATCGGCCACTCGACCCCGTGATCACCTGCGGCGATTGCGAAGTACGTTGCGAATGCCGCAGCGGGGCCGACAAAGGCGGCAATCGACAGCTGTCGGGCGGGCAACGGCGCGAACCGATTGGTCAGGTCGAACACGAGTCCACCGACGACAGCCGACAGGACGCCGGACCACCCGTCACCGAAGGCAGTGCGCTCGGCGAACGCAGCGAGCCCCCAGATGATCGCCGCTGAGCCGAGCGGGAGTCGCCAGCGACTGGCCACGAGGAGGAGCGGACCCAGGAGAACACCCACCTGCACGACCGCACCGGCCAAGAAGACCGACACGTACTCCCAGCCATCGTTGTCGTTCTCGGGGGTGAAGGGAACGCTCGCAATCCAGGTTTCGGAGAGGAAGAAGATGTATTCGATGAAGAACACCATCAACGCCGTTGCGACAGCAGCAGCGCCGAGTGCGAGTGTGGGGGAAGCGTCGTTGCGGGCGGTGGAGGCACGCACCGGGCTCCAGATGAGGATCAGTGCGCCCGAGAACAAGACCAGGTGCATCGGCGACAGCAACGCATCGATCCCGACTTCTACGCCGAATGCCGTGTGCCAGATGCCATCACCCACGCCGCCAACGGCGAAGATCGCGATGCCGAGTGGAGCTTCGCGGTAGCCGGCGGGGAACCACTCGATCAGCGGTGCCTCACTGTGCCGCTGGTAGGCGATCCAGCCGATCCAGCCGGTGAGCGAGACGAACGCTGCGTAGAAGATGGCGTGCCAGAGGGTGAAGAAATCCTCGGTTTCGGTGTCGATGATGTTGACGTGCGCGTAGCCGTCGACGAACACACCCGCAATGAGCCAGGCGGTGATTGCTAGGGTGATGCGATCCTCGGCTCGCGTCGACATAGGCGGAACCTACCCGGCAGCCCGATCGATCCCGACGATGCCGTCGGGCCGGGCGGACGTCAACGCCTGGCGAAACTCGAGCCGAGTTCTGCGCTCTCGAAGCCCGTAGGCGCAGTTCCCGTGGTGGCGTAGAGGTACAACGCCGCCTGGAAAATGCCGCTCATGGCGCTGACGACAGCGAACACGATCCCGACGTAGACCGCCACGACAAGTGCGCCGATCACTGTCACGACAGCAGATCCGGCAGCGCCGATGAAGACGATGAGCAGCACCGCAGGAAGCACGGCGACGAACCCGAGCAGGCCGAAGCCGACACGAGCGGCAAGATTCTCGCCCCAGGTGGTCCGGAGAAGCCTCGCCGACGTCTTGAACCCGTCGACCGGTCCCTTGTCGTCGATGACGATCGCCGGAATGGTGAGGAAGGCAGCCACATCGAAGCCGACCTCGACGGCACCGAAGATGATGTTGCCGACGTTGCCGAGCCGCTCGCGCAGCGCTCGGAGGATGTTGACGACGGTGAAGCTGAGCAGCGCCCACGGCACCAGCCCCGGAATGCGAGCGTACGCGCGAGCGATCGAACTCCGCACCGTCGGATCGCCACCCGACAGCCGTTCGTGTGCGCCGGCGACCAGTGCGCCGACGAAGAAGACGTTGACGATCGCGGCTGCGGCACCACCGAGCACGAAGAGCAGGTAGCTGAGCGCTGGGATGGCCGGTTCTTCCTCGACGGAGCGCTGGTCGAAACCATCCCAGTCGACGGCCATCAACCCGGGCACGACGAACACTGCGAGTACGAGGAGTGTCAGCAGCACGCTGAGGACTGGCAGAAGCGCGAGTTCGCGATCTTTTTGAAGGACGTCCCAGGAGGTGCGGGCGAGACGGATGGTGTTACGGATTCGACCCATGGGATCGTGCTATCACATCGAGTAGTCGATGAGGCCGCGGATGATCTCGCCGGCATGAAGCGCCCGATACCCCTCGTTGATGTCGTCGAGCGAGTACTTCTGCGTGACGAGTTCGTCGAGCTTGAGTTTGCCCTGGTCGTACAGACGAAGCAGTTTCGGGATGTCGGCACGCGGGTTGCAGTAGCCGTAGATCGAGCCGTGCAGATGCTTGCCGCTCATGGCGAAGTCGACCGTGTTCAGGCTGATGTCGTTCTGCGCCATGTCGGACAGTGATGTGAGTGTGAGACTGCCGCCCTTGCCGACGAGGCCCATGGCCGGCGCGAAGAGATCGGACGTGGCATCGCCGACCGTGATGATCACCTCGTTCGCGCCGCGCCCCCACGACAATTCCTGAACGAGTGGCCCGGCGTCTTCGATCGAAGCGACCGCATGGGTCGCTCCCATGGTTTGCGCGAACTCGCGCTTCATCTCGACGGGGTCGACTGCGATCACGTTGGCGGCTCCAGCCATGGCCGCACCTTGGACCGCGTTGACGCCGATACCACCGGTGCCGATGATCACCACGGTGTCGCCCGCCTTGACCTGGGCAACGTTGACCGCCGATCCCCAACCGGTGGCGACACCGCACGAGCACAGCGAGACGGTCTCGAGCGGGTACCAGTCGCCGACCGGGACCAACGAGTTCTCGTGCACAACGGAGTACTCCGAGAAGGTCCCGATGCCGCTCATCGCTCGGACGTCACCTCGGGGGCCGGTGAACTTGGTGTCGCCAGCCATGATCTCGGCGCCGTTGTCGCAGAGGTACTGCTCGCCGTTTGCGCACGAGGGGCAGCGTCCACACGATGGAATGAACGATGCGGCAACGTGATCGCCGACCTCGAAGCCGCGCACGTTGGCGCCGACGTATTCGACGACGCCGGATCCTTCATGGCCACACACCATGGGGAGGGCAGCTTCGGTGAAATCCCCCATGCGGATGTGTTCGTCGGAATGACACAGGCCGGCGAAGCTCATTTTGACGAGCAGTTCGTCGGGGCCGGGTTCACGGAGCTCGAACTCGTCGATCACCCAGGGACCGTTCACTTCGTAGGCGACGGCAGCACGTGTTTTCATGGGGCGCACGGTAGAGCAGGGGATCGGCAGCTGTCACACCCATGCGGTAGAACTCCCGGTGTGGAATCTTCTCCCGAGGACAGCTCCGCATCCGACGACAGCTCCGCATCCGAGGACTTGTCCGGATCGGCAGCAGCTCCGACCCCGCCGCGGCGACTCTCCCCGTCGAGTGCTGGCATGTTCGAGCAGTGTCCACGTCGGTGGCGGATGCGCTATGTCGAGCGGCTCCCCGATCCTCCCGGTGAAGCTGCGATCGCCGGCAGCTTTGCGCATCGGGTCCTCGAGCTCTTGATGCAGCGCCCGCCTCATGAACGCACCGTCGAGTCGGCCAAAGCCATCGCTCGCCAGGAGTGGCCCGACGTCGAGGTTTCCGACGACTACGTGGCACTGGGGTTCGACGAGGCCACCGGGAAGGAGTTCCGCTGGAAGGCATGGAAGGCGATCGAAGGTCTGTGGGTCCTCGAAGATCCGACCGCGGTCGAGGTGCGGGCAACCGAACAAGACATCAAGGCAGACCTCGGTGGGGTGCCCTTTCGCGGCATCGTCGATCGGCTCGATCAGGAAGGTGACGGTCTCGTCGTCACCGACTACAAGTCCGGAAAGGCTCCGTCACCGCGCTTTCGCCGAGGACGACTCGACCAGGTTTTGCTGTACGCGGCTGCTGTCAAGGAATCCACGGGGGAGATGCCGGTGCACGCCCGACTCCTGTACCTCGGCCAGCGACCGGTCGGCATCACGGTCACGCAAGCGGAACTCGATCTTGTCGTCGAGAAGCTCGGGGTCACGTGGTCTGCCATCAACAACGCATGCGCGTCCGACGAGTTCGAGCCCCGGACCGGTCCACTGTGTGGCTGGTGTCCCTATCTCGAGCGTTGTCCTGAGGGTTCGAACGAAGTTGCAAACCGGCGAGCCGCGCGCAAGGCCGAGGCGGAAGCGTTCGACGACAACTGAGGAGTAATCGAGCGGTAAAGGTCCATCAGTCGTCGGCGGTGCCGGCAACACCGCGCCTGCGCTTCCAGATCCAACGCAGCACCATCACCAGGACCACGCCGGCACCGAGGCCGGCGGCCATGCCGGTGCTTGCGACGACCACGTCGGGGACCGGGTCGGCCGGATTCGGCGTCACGCCAGGACCGGGCGGGGGATCCTCGGGTTTGGGTCCGTCTTGGTTCGAGGAGCTCTCCGGAGGTGAGTCACTGCCATGTTCGTCGTCGAGCAAGGCATCAACGGGTGCTGGTTCTGCATCGACCGGCTTGGGACGGCGGCGGTTCGCTTGCGGGTCATACGCCATGAGAAACCTCGTCTGAAGGGGAGGGGGTGGGGCCGAGTTCGGCCAACACCGTGTCGAACAGGTGGTCGAACTCGGCCGCTGCTTCGGCAGCTCCAGGGCGAGCACCCAATGCATGGATCGGAAGCGACGACGCCGAAGCCTCCGGCACTGCTGCGCGGAGATGAATCGGATCCAGAACGATGGCGCCGTGGTCGGCGCGCAGTTGCTCGTTCCAGTAGCGAGCATCACGGGTCCGGCCCAGTCGGTTGACTGCCACTCCAGCGATCCGGAGATCGTTGCCTCGCCTCGATGCGATCCGTTCGACGGTGCGAAGGATCTGGCTGACACCATCGGACGCCCACGCGCCCGGTTCGGTGACGATCAGCGCCCGATCGGCCGCAAACAGTCCGTTGACCGTGAGCAGTCCGAGCGAAGGCGGACAGTCGATGATGACGAGTTCGTGGTCGATTTCCTGCAGCCCAACCGCGAGCCGATCGTTGGCGCCGATCGGATCGGTCAGCAGTTGTGGTTCGCGCATTGCAAGGGCGGGTGTGGCTGCCACCACCGAAGGCGCCCGAACCCCCTTCGGATGATCGGGCCACGCACTCGGCGTCCGGAGTCCGGCGATGGAGCCAGCGCGCTCTTCGGCGAGTGCCTGATCGACGGAGAACGGAGGATCCCACACGCCGAGGCCGGTCGTGGCGTTCCCTTGAGGGTCGAGATCGATGACCAAGGTGTCGATGCCGCGCGACCAAGCGGTGGCGGCGAGACCGAGCGCAACCGTGGTCTTTCCAACGCCGCCTTTCTGGTTCACCACCGCAATCGCAACCACGGAGGCAACGGTAGCGGGCGGCCCGCTTCGGTGTGCAGGTGTGCTCAGAACCGTACCGAGATGAACGGTCGCCTGCGGTGACACCCGCCGTTCGCAGCGACCGATGCCAGCAGGGAAGCAGGTTCAGGCGGCCTGTGAGCGGGTAGCCACCCGCATGATGTCATCGAGCGCGTCGATGAGCTCGGGGTTGGCGCTGAAGAGTGCGTGGGCTTCGGGGCCCTCCCATGGACGGCAGAGTTCCGCAGCAGACAGGCCCGCACGGGTCCAGGCGGTGGCGATTCGGCGAATCGCACCGTCGACAGCAGGCTCGGCCGCAGCGATGGTCTTGCCTGCCATGTGCTCGAGGTCGAACTCGTCGATCGACACCAACGGGCCACGCACAAGCTTCAGCCGGTAGCGCAATGCCTCCGCTGCAATTGCCGCATGATTCACCCGTCGAGCCCCCAAGCCTGTGGATAAGTCTCAGGTGATCGTAGAAATATTCGCGCGCGGGTGGGTGGATGCTCGGCGGGTGCAGGATCAGCGGGTCGGGGCAGGACAGCAGTCCGCAGGGCAGACGTCTGGCCGGATAGCCAGCCCGCCAAGGGCGCAGCGCTTCGCGCGGAGCGCGCGATCGGGATCCGCTTCCACGGCGATGCGTTCCTCGATCAGTTCGGCCCACATGGCGATGAACGCCGGATCGGGTGCCGTGCCAGGAGAGATCGCCCGGCGGATCGTCACTCCTAAGTCGTTCGCCGTTGCCGTGGCCTGGATGTCGAGGTCCCACGCGACTTCCATGTGGTCACTCACGAAACCGATCGGGACGATCACAACTGCCTCCGCACCGTCGGACGCCAGCGAGGTGATCTCATCGTTCACATCGGGCTCGAGCCACGGTACCTGTGGTGGCCCGGACCGGGATTGCCAGGCAAGTCGCCACGGCAGTGGACGATCGATTCGTTCGATCACGAGGCGACAAGCCTCGAGTAACTGCGCCTCGTAGTCGCAGCCAGCTGCCATCGACGTCGGGATCGAGTGTGCAGTGAAGATGATCGTCGGCTCGGCGTCCGCTCCGAGATCACGAACCGCGACATCGGTTGCCGCGGCAAACGGCTCGATGAAGCCAGGATGGTCGTAGAACGCGCGAACTTTGTCGATCTGTGGCGCACCGGCGACTTCGGCTCGCGCAGCCTGGATGTTCTCGCGATATTGGCGGCAGCCGGAGTACGACGAATAGGCCGAGGTGAAGACCGCAAGCGCGCGCTGTACACCATCGTCGGTCATCTCTCGGATCGTGTCGGCGAGATACGGCGCCCAGTTGCGATTTCCCCAGTACACCGGCAGGTCGAGTCCTCGTCCGGCGAGCTCTTGCTCGAGTGCTGCTCGCTGGCGTCGGCACTGCTCGTTCAGCGGACTGACCCCACCGAAGTGGTCGTACTGTTCGCCGACGACGGCAAGACGCTCGCGGGGAATGTTGCGTCCCGCCGTGACGTTCTCGAGGAACGGGATGACGTCGTCGGGACCCTCAGGGCCACCGAAGCTGACAAGAAGAACGGCGTCGTACGGGACGGTCACACCTTGGACTGTATGCCGTCGGGTGCCGTCACCGTCGGCGTGGGCACCACCGGCTACCGACGAGGGGATCTGCCTCTCCCGCCTTTTCGTTCCCGAGGACAGTCGATAGATTCCCGCTTCGTCGGGTGGAGGTTCGATTGGGCGCAGGGGCGTTCAGGGGTGCTCCCGCTCTCGATGCGCCATGAAGACCTGTCTGCGTTCAGTTGCACCGGACGACATCCGATCCGGCGGTCACCCCGTTGAGGCGCGGTCGGAGTTCCACGGGCGCTTTGGCATCCCCGAGCGCCGTCCGCCTCGATTTCGGGTCTTCGTCGGGTTGCTTGCCGTGCTCGGGGTGCTCAGTGGCATGTACGCGCTTGCCGCCTCGGCAGAGACGGTCGAGGATCTGCGCGGTGATATTGCAACCGGTGATGCGTTGCGGGCCGAACTGTCCGGGATCGCAGCCGAACGAGCAGCGCAGCTGGTGGCGCTCACCTCGGCGGAAACTCGGCTGGCCGAGTTGCTGGCCGACCGTGACGCGCTCGGTGAGGATCAGCGCCGGTTGGCTGCCGAGATCGAGGCTGCGACCGTGAACCTCGAGCGGCTCGCCGTGGAGACGTTCATCACTGGTGGCGACACAGGATCGCTCGAGCACCTTGCGGCGGTCAGCGACGCCAACGATGTTGCGTGGCGCCGAACGTTGATTCGTTCGCACACAGGCTCGTCGAAAACTGCAATCGATCGGTTGCGTGCGTTGCGGGGCCTTGCCGACTCGTCGGTCGTCGAGACCATCGAGGTCGCAACGAGCCTCCGGTCCGAGATCGGCGTCCATGAGCGGGTTATCGAGGGTCTGGCTGACCGTGAAGCGGAGATCCTGGCCGTCCTGCCGCTGGCGGAGGCATGGGATCGAGCTGCCATCGCGATCGCCAGCGGCCAGTACGGCATTGCCCCAGCGGAGAAGTGGGAGAAACTCCGCCACTGCGAATCGACGCATGACTATCAGGCAATCAGTCCCTCCGGCCTGTATCGGGGGGCGTACCAGTTCGATCTGCCGACGTGGAGGACCGTGGGCGGAACCGGTGATCCTGCGCTCGCCTCGCCGGAGGAACAGGACGCCAGGGCGCGCGAGCTCTATGCCCGTCGCGGCTCGCAGCCATGGCCCATCTGTGGCCGCTTCCTCGAGTAGAGCCGCTTCTTCAGCGAGGTTGCAGCCGCTCGCCGTTCCGGATCGAGAGGGCCGAGACGCCGCTCACGCCCGGGGCACGAGGTGTGGCGCCTTGTCGACGAGCACTGCAAGGACGTCGTCGGTCGACGGGTTCACCAACGCCGCGTCGCCGATCACGAGTGTCGGGACCGTCTCGTTGCCGTTTGCGTGCGATCGCACCACGTCGGCGTGTGACGGGTCGTCCCAGATGTTGTGTTTCGACAGTGGGATTCCGGCCCTGTCGAGGTTCCGCTCGAGCATCATGCAAAAGCCGCAGCCGGGTCGCCAGTAGAACTCGACAGCATCGATCTGGTTGACATGCTCGGCCATGGATTCCTCGTTTCGGGCGCACGGGCCACTGAACGCAGTCTACGGACAGACCGGCGGCCACTGATCGATGGATTCATCGCTCCGTGGCACCCGCCCGGACTAGCTTGCGCCCCATGACCCCCGCTGCCATCGCTGTTCGACTCGAGGGCCTTCGCCGAACGTTCGGCGATCTCACCGCGGTCGATGGCATCGATCTGGAGGTCCGGGCCGGGGAGATTTACGGGTTCCTCGGCCCGAACGGGGCCGGCAAGTCGACCGTTGTGCGCATGCTCACCACGCTTCTCGCCCCGTCGGGTGGGCGTGCTTGGGTTGGTGGTCTCGACGTGCAGCAATCGCCCGACGCCGTCCGCCTCGTGATCGGTGTTGCGCTCCAGGAGGCCGGACTGGACGCAAACATGACCGGTCGCGAAATCCTCGTCACGCAAGGTCGACTGTTCGGTCTGGCTCGTGCGCAGATCGATGCCCGTATCGAGGAGCTGGCGCCCATCCTCGACATGCGTGCGCTCGACCGACTCGTCGGTACCTACAGCGGCGGGATGGCCCGACGGCTCGATCTTGCTGCTGCGCTGATGCACAACCCGTCGGTGTTGTTCCTCGACGAGCCGACGACAGGCCTCGACCCGCCGGGACGGCTCCGAGTGTGGGAAGAGGTTCGCCGTCTCAATCGCGAGGTCGGACTCACCTTGTTTCTCACCACGCAGTACCTCGAGGAGGCCGATGAGCTGGCTGATCGGGTCGGCATCATCAATGCAGGCCGACTCGTGGCCGAAGGAACCCCGACCGAACTCAAGCGCTCGATCGGGACCGATGTGGTCACCGCCATCGTCGATGGTGACCCAGCGATTGCGAAAGCCGTGCTCGACGAGGTCGACGGGCTCGACTCTGTCGATGTCTTCGGCGACGAGATTCGCGTGAGCACCGGTAATGGCAGTCGGGCGCTCTCTCCGGTCGCGCTTGCGCTTGCCGGGGCAGGGGTGCACGTTCGCGAACTGAGCTTGCGGACTCCGACGCTCGACGATGTCTTTCTCGATGTCACGGGCACGCACCTGGAGGGAGGCTCGACTTGACCGGTACTGCCGAGATTCGAGCCCGAAAGGCAACGTTCGTCGAGGATGTGTGGGCGATCGCTCGCCGCTCCATCCGCCAGTTGCCCCGCGACCTGCCCACCGTTGTCCCAGCGCTGATGATCCCGCTGTTCTTTCTGGTGGTGAACATCGGCTCGCTGCAGTCGGCTGCCGCGTTCACCTCGATCCAGATCAGTTACAAGGCGTTCCAATTGCCGGTTGCGATCGTGTTTGCCGTGACTGGCGTCAGTCGTGCACCGGCGCTCGTTCTCGACATCCAGAACGGTTACTTCGATCGGTTGATGACGACCCCGGTGTCGCGTCGAGCGCTTCTCCTCGGTCACATGCTGGCCGACTTCGTGCTGGTCGTGGCGCTCATCGTTCCCGTGTTGAGCCTGGGTTTCGTCATCGGGGTCCGCTTCCCGACCGGTCCGTTCGGGGTGGCGGCCTTCATCTTGATCGGCGCCTCGTGGGGCCTGGCGTACACCGGCATCCCGTACGCGATAGCGCTGAAGACCGGTAACCCCGGCGCAGTCAATTCCTCGTTCCTCTTGTTTTTTCCGTTCGCCTTCCTCACCACCGCCTACCTTCCGATCGAGAACATGACCGGATGGCTCGGTGCGATCGCTGGTTACAACCCGGTCACGTATCTGCTCGCCGGTCTTCGGTCGCTGTTCGTCTCGTGGCAGTGGGGCGAGCTGGGCAAGGCGCTGCTTGCCATCGTCGGACTCGCTGCCGTCAGTCAGACGCTGTCGTTCCGCGCATTGCAGGGGCGCGTACAACAGAAGTGAACGTTCCTTGCGCAGGAACGAAATCGGCATCGATGCCGAGCGTTGGGGCGAATGCTCGGACCCATGCGCCGTACCCGGTGTCGTTCGGGTGGAAACGGTCGATGGAAAGTCCCTTCAACGGGCTGACCAGGTGTGGTCCGAGTTCGGCGACGAGGTGTCCGTGTGCGGCTGCGGCCCGGCGAAGCGCTCGATTGACGTGGCTACCAGCTGGACTGAATCGCGGCGCGGGAAGGGAGGCGATGACGGTGCCGCGAGGAGCAGCTGCGGCCATGCGCTCGAGACGACGGGCCAACCGGGGCGGGTAGGGATTGCGCATCAGATCGTTTGCGCCGGCACAGATGGTCACCAGCGATGGTGCGTATGGCAGAAAGGCGAGGAGCGGCAATTGCTCGTCGATGACGTGGGTGCTGTCGGCTCCACTGCGGCTGAGATTGATGACCGCATGGCGACGTCCAGCAGCAGCGAGCGCAGTTTCGATTCGTGAGACCCAGCCGTGGTCGAGCGTCGAAGCACCGATTCCCTGCGCCGTCGAATCTCCGAGTACGACCCAGATCGGGGGTCGGTCGGCCGGTGGAGTCGTCGGTTGCGTGACCTCGGGTCGGTAGGGGATTGCGCCCGTGTCCTCGAGCGACGCGACTACGAGGTCGTGCCATGTTCGCTCGATCCCGTCGATCGCAGCAGCCACAGAACGGACCGCGCCGCTGACGTTGGTCAACAGTCGGGTGAGGGTGGCGGGCTGCCATGGCGCACGAGCTGCGAGGGCATCGGCGATCGGGTGCCGCACGGTGATGGGTTGGCTCGTAGTCTGCGCCACGTGATCCTCGTCGACGTCGAGAGCGTCAGCATGAGCAGACCGAACCGTCCGCTCTTTTCCGACGTATCGGTCACGGTAGCCAGCGGCGACCGGCTGGGGGTGGTCGGCATCAACGGAACCGGCAAGTCGACATTGCTGTCGATCATTGCCGGAACCTGCGAGCCCGAAGCCGGTGACGTGCGTCGCGGGCGCGGTGTCACCGTCGCAGCTGTTGATCAGGTGACCACCCTCCCGTCGGGCTCGGTGCGCAGCGCAGTTGGCGCCGACTGGCGAGGCGAAGCAGTGATCGATCGGCTCGGTCTCGCCGATGTGATCGATCGCCCTACCGAGGAGCTGTCGGGCGGCCAGGAGAAGCGAGTGGCGCTGGCGCGGGCGCTCGTGGCCGATGCTGACCTGTTGGTGTTGGACGAGCCGACCAATCATCTCGACGTCGATGCCATCGAATGGCTCGAGAACGAGTTGGCTCAGTTCAGCGGTGGGCTCGTGGTCGTCACCCACGACCGTGCCGTGCTCGATCGGCTCGCAACGAGGGTTCTCGAACTCGACCGGGGATCGGCCTACACCCACGACGGCGGCTACGCCGGCTACCTCGAGGGGCGAGCGGCTCGTGAGGAGCGGGCAGCCGCTCACGAGAAGACCCGGCAGAATCTCGTGCGTCGCGAGCTCGCCTGGCTGCGGCGCGGCCCGAAAGCTCGCACCAGCAAGAGTCGAGCTCGGGTCGAACGAGCGACCGATGTCGTCACCGCTCGACCACAGGCGGCGGCAAGGACGGGTGACCTCGACCTTGCCGCACTCCACGACGGCACGCCTCGGCTCGGTGACCAAGTGATCGAGTTGCACGACGCCGTCATCGGATTCGACCCGGACGCCCCGTTGATCGAGGGCCTGGAACTGCTCCTCGATCGGCGCGAACGGCTCGGGATCGTCGGTGCAAACGGTTCGGGCAAGTCGACATTGCTCGACGTGATCGCCGGGCGTCGAGATCCACTCGCCGGATCGAGAGTCGAGGGTTCGACGGTTCGCGTGGGACTCCACGATCAGCAGGGGCGTGCGCTCGACCCGAAGCTGCGGGTTCGCCAGACCGTGGCCGGCGATGGCGCCGAGCCCGACTGGTGGGACGTCGCCTTGCTCGAGCGGTTCTGGTTCGACACCGATGCCCAATGGGCGCCGATCGAGCTGCTGTCTGGAGGCGAGCGCCGACGGCTTCAGCTCGTCGTGACATTGGCCGCCAAACCCAACGTCCTGCTGCTCGACGAGCCGACCAACGATCTTGATCTCGACACCCTTCGTGCGCTCGAGGACTTTCTCGAGGATTGGCCTGGCGCGGTCGTCGTCATCAGCCACGACCGTTCCTTCCTCGATCGGACCGTCGACGATGTGATCGTCATCGACGATGGTCGAGCCCAACGCTGGCCTGGCGGGTACGCCGGTTGGTTGGCGCAACGGACACCCGCACCAGCACGAACCCTTGGCTCTTCGGCCTCTGTTCGTCCTTCCTCCACCAGCGTGGAGCGATCCGGCTCCACATCCGGCCGGTCTCGCTCCACGGTTCGCCACGAGCTCAAGGTGGTGGAGAACGACATCGCCAAGGTCGAGCGAGACGTCGAGGAGCTTCGTCAGGCGCTTGCAGCCACCACCGACCACCTCGAACTTGCCCGGGTCGGAGCTGCATTGGCGACCCGTGAGGCCGAACTCGTTTCGCTCGAAGAGGTCTGGCTGGAGCGCACCACCGAACTCGACGAGATCGACGGACACGCCTGATCGGCACCAAACGCGGTCATGCACCGAGGCCCGGTCCCGTTAGCCTCTGAAGCATGACCGACACCGCGGAAACGACCGACATCGAAGAAGTGATGATCGTCACCGATGCCGCCCGGGAGACCGTTCTGGAGATCCGTGCCAAGGAAGACGATGCCGAAGGTCTGGGCCTGCGTGTCGAAGTCACCGGAATCTCTGGTGTCGACTACACCTACGACCTGTCGCTCGAGCCGGTAGCCGAGGCGGCCGACGACGATCATGTGCACACGACCGACGGGTTGGCCGTGATCATTCCTGCCAACTCGGTCGACTCCATGCGGGGTGCCACCCTCGACCTTCCCTCCGTTGCCGGGCAGGGCGGACTGGTGATTCGCAATCCGAACCGCCCCAATCCGCTCGGTGACATGGGTCAACTCGAACTCACCGGCGACGCCGCCGACAAGGTCCGAGTGTTGCTCGCCGAACGCATCAACCCGGCGTTGGCAGCACATGGTGGCTTTGCCGAACTGGTCGGTGTCGAGGATGACAAGGCCTTCGTCACGATGGGTGGAGGTTGCCAGGGGTGTGCCATGAGTGCAGCGACGCTTCGCGAGGGCATCACCAAAGCGATCCTCGAAGCGATCCCCGAGATCACCGAAGTGGTCGACACCACCGATCACGATCAGGGTGAAAATCCGTACTACAGCTGAGCCTCAGCGGTCGCGAAGATTCCGCAGTGCGTCGTTGAGAAACACCCCGTTGGGGTCGAGTGTGTCGCGAGCATCCCACCAGTCGTCCCAGCGGGGGTGCAGCGACGCCATGTCTGCACCGGTGCGGTAGTGGACTTTGCCCCAGTGGGGACGCCCGTCGAAATCGGAAAAGACGGCCTCAGCGGCGCGAAATAACGGCTCGTCGTCTTGACGAGCGTCCATGTGCAACGAGAGCGTGGCTGTCGGTCGCTCGTACGCAACCGATAGCCAGACGTCGTCGGCTGCCAGCGTCCGGTACTCGATCGGAAAGGGCATCTCGGGAGCCTCGCGGCGGAGGAGATCGCGAATCGCAGCGAGGCAGTCGGGGCCGGCCTCGAGTGGGACTGCGTATTCCATCTCGGAGTGGGGCCAGGTACGACTGTTGGACAGCACCTCGTGGGACCAGGCGCATCGGTTGCCTTCATCGGCGATCGGATACTCGGCTGGGTCGTCGGTCTCGTCCGTGGCCTTGATCACGGCATTGTCGGCCGTTGGGAACCAGAAGAACTCGAAGTGACGGTGAGCGTGAACGATCTCGGCCAGCGTCTCGAGTGTCTCGTCGAGCGTTGCGTTCCAGCCGGTCTCACGAACCCGGTAGGCATCACGAAGCTGCAGCTCGAGATCAGTGACGATCCCGAAGGCGCCGAGGTGGTGGCGAGCTGCAGTCCACACCTCCCGGTTGTCGTCTTCGGACGCTCGGACGAGGTCGCCGTCGGCGGTGGCGATGCTGAGTCCCGTCACCGTTGCGCTGATGTTCTGCAGGGTCACTCCCGTGCCGTGCGTGCCGGTTGCGGTGGCGCCGGCGATCGTCTGCCTGTCGATGTCGCCCTGGTTGAGCAGACCGAGTCCGGCATCGAGCAGTGGCAGTCCGAGCGCATGGATTGCGGTGCCAGCCCGGACCCGGGCCCGCTTGGCGTCCGCATCGATCGAGATGACGCCGCTGAGCCCCGACACGTCGACGATCGTGCCGTCCGTCGGAACCAGCGGATAGTGGCTGTGAGCGGTGCCCACCGATCGGATGGTCGATCCGGCACGGGCGGTTGCGGCGGCAAGGGCAACGGCATCGGTCTCGGACTTCACGAAATGGATCGCTGCCGGCCTTGCCGTCACCTTGCCAGACCAGTTGGACCATCGCTGCATGGTGAAGAGTTTGGCAGTGGAGACGCCGACGCGCCCCCACCGGTCAGTCGAGCAGTTCGTGCACGCTGGAGGCGATGCCTGGACCGTCGAGCCCGAACGCTGCATGGATCAAGTCAGGGTTTCCGTGGGGGATGTATTCGGTGGGCACACCGAGCACCTTGACCCGACAATCGGCGCCGCGCTCGCCGAGTGCGTCACGCACACCGGCACCAGCACCGCCGATACGAAGACCGTCTTCGATCGTGATCACGAGGTCGTGGTCGGCGATGTCCTCGATCATCGCCGGATCGAGGGGTTGCACGACGCGCGGGTCGTACAGGGTGCAGTCGATGCCCTGCTTCGCGAGCAGGGCAGCAGCATCGCTTGCAGCGGTGAGCATCTGCCCGAACCCGAGCAGGGCTACGCGGCCGTCACCCGAGCAGAGTTTTCGAGCGCTCAGGCCAGCGCCGACCTCGCCGTGGCCGACATGGGGTGCCGCCCCTCGGCTCCAGCGGATGGCGACAGGCCCGCCGGTCAGGTCCATGGTGTCCACCATCATTTGCTGCAGTTCCTGGTAGCTCGACGGCGCGAAGACGGTCATACCGGGAACCTTGGTGAGGAGGACCAGATCGAGGACGCCGTGGTGGCTGGCACCGTCGGGACCGGTGATGCCGGCACGATCGAGACAGAAGATCACCGGCTGGCCGTGAAGACCGACATCGAGATTGACCTGATCGATCGCACGGGTCAGGAACGTGGCGTACACCGCAATCAACGGACGCAACCCACCCATCGCCATGCCGGCGGCGGCGGTGACTGCGTGTTGCTCGGCGATCCCCACGTCGAAGCATCGATCGGGGAAACGCTCGCGGAACGGCAGCAGGCCGGTGGAGTCCGGCATCGCAGCCGTGATCGCCACCAGTTCGGGATATTGGTCGCCGAGCTTGACGAGTGTCTCGCTGAAGGCGGCGGTGTAGGAGCCCTCCTTGAGCGCGCTGCCGGTTTCATGCAACCCCGGCTTTGCATCGTGCATGTTCTTGACGTGATCCTGCTCGGCTGGCTCGTAGCCGCGGCCCTTTTGCGTCAGGACGTGGACGACGACGGGTCCGTCGAATTCGGCCGCGTTGTCGAGAGCTTCCTCGACCGAGGCGATGTCGTGGCCATCGAACGGCCCCATGTAGCGAACGCCGAGATCCTCGAAAAACGCCGGCGGTTCCCACATCTCGCGTACGGCAGCTTTCGACATGCGGACGCCGCGACTGATCTGATCTCCGACCCAGGGAATCCGACCTGCGATCTCCTCCACCTTGGCTTGGCGGTTCATGTAGGTGGGGTTGTTGCGGATCTTGATCAGGCTCTCCGACAGGCGAGAGACGGTGGGGGCGTAGGAGCGACCGTTGTCGTTGAGCACGATGGTGACGTCGCTTCCTGCGTGGCCGAGGTTGTTGAGACCTTCGAAGGCCATGCCGCCGGTCATCGCACCGTCACCGATGACTGCGACGATGCGACGCCGTGCATCGGTTGCTCGGAACGCAGTGGCCAGCCCGTGCGCATAGCTGAGCACGGTGGAGGCATGGCTGTTCTCGATCCAGTCGTGCTCGGATTCGGCCCGACTCGGGTACCCGGAAAGCCCGCCCGACTCGCGCAGCGAAGAGAAGTCGGCGGCGCGGCCGGTGAGAATCTTGTGCACGTACGCTTGGTGGCCCGTATCCCACAGGATGAGGTCGTGGGGTGAGCGGAAGACCCGGTGCAGGGCGATCGTGAGCTCGACCGCACCGAGGTTCGAGCCGAGGTGGCCGCCGTGTTCGTTGACCGAGTCGATGATCAGGCGCCGAATCTGGTCGGCGAGATCGTCGAGTTCGGCGTACGACCGACCGCGAAGATCGTCGGGCCCCGAGAGCGCATCGAGCAACATCAGGAGTCGAGCGTACCGTTCGGACCTGGGAGAAGACGGGTCAGGGACGGTGCAATGCGTAGGCCGATGGCCAGGGCGATCAGGCCTCCGACGGCGTCGAGCCAGTAGTGGTTGGCGGTAACGATGATCGCGAAGAAGGTCAAGATCGGGTAGGTCACGATGGCGATGCGGGTCCAGCGACGACGCAGGGTCGGGTAGAGCCCGATGGTGCACCAGACCGCCCAGCCGATGTGCAGACTCGGCATTGCTGCGTACTGGTTGCTGATCACTTCCATCGTGCCCGACTCGAACGACCACAGTCCGCCCGATTCGACGAGGGTGTCCACGTAGTCGAACCCGGGCACACACGCCCCGAATGGTGATGTGCAGTTCGAGAGCAGCCGCGGCGGCATCAGCGGGAAGAAGGCGAAGCCCAGCAGTGCGATTCCGGTCATCGCGCACAGCGTCGATCGCATGAACGCGTAGCGGGCCGGCCAGCGGCGAAAGAGAAAGACCATCGTTGCGATCGTGACCACGAAATGAAGCGAGCCGTAGAACAGGTTCCAGAAGACGATGAATCCGTCCCAATCCACGAACCGGTTGTGAATCGACTCTTCGTGGTACAGCCCCATCGCCCGTTCGAGGTCGATGATGCGTCGAGCATTGTCGAAGGCGTCATCCTTGATCGACTGGCCGAGCGCCGAGCCGAATTGGTTTCGGATCGCCGTGTACACCGCATAGAAGGCGATGGTGAGCAGAAGCTCGACCCACCAGCGCAGGGGCGCGTGCCGTTGGCCGGTGTCGACCGAGACCGACGGGGGATCTGACGGCGGTGCCTGCTGCTCCGACATCGACCGCCGATCGTACCTCGGTCGCCGCTACGGTCAGTGCTGTCTTGCGGTGCGACGGGCTCCGCCTTCCGAAGCGGTTCTCCCCGGGAGGTGAGTGGTGTCGAGGCCGGGCGTCCCTGTGGTCCTCGTTGCGGTCGTGGTCCTCGGTGCTGTTGCTGTCGTCGGGGCGAACCGGATCGGTCCGGATCTTGCGCCTCAGAACTCAGCGCTCGTCGACAGAAGTCCGCCAGCGCTGTCGACAGGTGAGCGTGAGCTGCCGATCGTGCACTTCGGTGATCACGGTTGGCTGATTCGAACACTGACCGTCGTCTCGGAGCTTCCCTCGGCCGACCCGCTCGAGGCCGTCGTCGAATTGCGTTTCGTCTGGACGAACGGCCTCGGTCACGTTCGAATCGTCGGCTCGGGATCCGCCGAGCGGGTCGAGGAGGTGATCACCGACGAGGTTCGGACCGGCGCCGCCCTCGAGGCTTCGATCGAACGGTTGCAGCGGATGCTCGACGAGCTTCGCGAAACGGGGGGCTCGATCGAGATGTCGAACGGCGTCACCGTTGCGCGCCAGCGCATGATCACTCCGGACGGTGAGGCCGCAGATGTCTGGCGGATCGGGGTCGGTGACCCGCACTGGTGACCGATCGGGCGAGCGGTCATCGGGCCGATACGATGATGGTTCGCAGACCCGGGAGGCCCAGTGCTCGACCACGAGCTGATCAACCGTACGTTGTCCACTGCGATGAGCACCGGCGGCGACTTCGCCGAAGTGTTCGTCGAAGACAAGCGCTCGTCGTCGGCGGTGCTCGACGACGGACGGGTCGAAGAACTCACCAGCGGCCGCGACCGAGGTGCCGGTGTCCGGGTCGTCGTCGGCGACACGACCGGATTCGCGCACACCGCCGATCTCAGCGAGGCAGGCCTGCGCAGTGCGGCCGAGGCGGCGGCGACAGCTGCCCGCGGCGGAGGAGGCGGCGCCAAGACGATTGCCGTTTCTCCGATCGAGGTCGCTCGCAGGGCACCGGCTCGCATCCCGCCCGAGGACGTCGCCAAGGCGACGAAGGTCGGGCTGTTGACCCTTGCGAACGAGGCCGCTCGCAGCGAAGGAGCCGCCATCTCGCAGGTGTCGGCCCGTTACGGCGATTCGCGACGCCGCATTCTCGTCGCCAACAGCGACGGGCTGCTGGCCGAGGACGACCAGGTTCGCACCCTGTTCAGTGTCTCGTGCGTCGCCACCGGCGACACCGGATTGCAGACCGGTCGCGAGTCGACGGGCCGCACCGTCGGCTTCGAACTCTTCGAGGAAACCGATGTCGAAGACATGGGTCGTCGTGCCGCCCAGCGCGCCATCACCAAGCTGGCGGCTCGACCGGCACCCTCGGGCGCCATCCCGGTCGTGGTCGGCCCCGGTGGAGGTGGCGTCCTGTTCCACGAGGCGTGCGGCCACGGACTGGAAGCCGACCTCATCGCCAAGGGAGCATCGGTCTTCGCAAATCGCATCGGTGACGAGGTCGCGTCGCCGCTTGTCACACTCATTGACGACGGCACCATGGCCGGCGAGTGGGGCCACTTCGCCATCGATGACGAGGGGCGACCGGCGGCTCACAATGTGTTGATCCAAGACGGCGTGCTCACGGACTACATGTGGGATCAGCTTCGGGCCCGCAAGGAAGGGCGTCCGAGCTCGGGGAATGGTCGGCGGCAGAGTTATCAGCATCTGCCGATGGTTCGGATGACCAACACCTACATCACCGCCGGCCAGGATGATCCGGCCGACATCATTGCGGCCACCGATCACGGTGTCTACGTCGCCCAACTGGGTGGCGGGCAGGTGAACACCGCCACCGGCGATTTCGTGTTCGGTATGACCGAGGCGTACCTCATCGAAAATGGGGAGATCGCAGAACCGATCCGGGAGGGCAACCTGATCGGGAATGGGCCTGAGGTCCTCACCCGGATCGACATGCTCGGCGACGATTTCCAGATGGGTTCACCCGGAACGTGCGGCAAGGACGGGCAGGGTGTTCCCGTCGGTGATGGCACCCCGACCCTGCGGGTCACCAGCCTCACCGTCGGTGGCACCGCCGCCTGATTCATGGCCGAGCTTCTCGACATCGCGCGCCGCGTCGTCGCGTGGGCCAACGACGGCGAACACATCGAGGCGTACGTGGTCCACGAACGCGAAACCGAAGCCCGTGCGTACGGCGGCTCGGTCGAGGCATTCACCAGCGCCGAGAGCCAAGGCATCGGCGTGCGGGTTGTCGTCGACGGCAAGCAGGGGTTTGCATACGCCGGAACCCTCGATGACGACGCACTGCAGGAAACGCTGCGCGAAGCCCGCGACAACGCTGCGTTCGCCGAACCCGACGAGTTCAACGGTGTTGCCGATCCCGATGGAGTCGCAGCAGTCGAACTGGAGCTGTATGCCCCTGGCCTCGACTCGTTCTCCACCGACGACAAGGTCGAGTTGGCAATCGAACTCGAGCGGGCCACACTCGCCGCTGATCCTCGCATCTGCGGGATCGAGTCGGCCGAGTACATCGATTCCGTCTACGAATCGGCTGTCGCCACCAGCACCGGCATTGCAGTGGTCGAGCGTGAAACGGGTTGCTATGTGTCGGCCTATGCGCTGGCAGAGGCCGATGGCGAGACCCAGACTGGTTTCGGTTTCTCGATCGGCCGTGATCCGCGGACGCTCGATCCGGGGGCGGCTGCACGTGATGCCGCTGAACGTGCGACCCGACTGCTCGGTGCGTCCAAACCGGCGAGCGAGCGTCTCACCGTGGTCCTCGACCCGTGGGTCACTGCACAACTCCTCGGCATCGTCGGCCACACGCTCACCGGTGAGGCGGTTTTGAAGGGCCGGTCGATGTTCGCCGAGCGGATGGGCGACATGGTGGCCCATCCGTCGATCACGCTGGTCGACGATCCGACCAACGCCGCTGCGTTCACAGCGACCGCCATCGACGGGGAGGGCCTCGCAACTCGCCGCACACCCCTCATCGACAACGGTGTTCTCACCGGGTTCCTGCACAACTCCTACTCGGGGCGACGCGCCACGGCGACGTCGACCGGCTCAGCGGTTCGCGCCGGCTTCAAGAGCGCACCGGGGGTTGGCGCCCAGGCGCTTGCGTTGGTTCCCGGTGACCGGTCGCAGGAGGAGTTGATCGCCGACATCGACAACGGCTTCCTCGTGCAGGGTGTGGCCGGGCTGCACTCCGGGGTCAATCCCGTGTCGGGTGATTTCAGTACCGGAGCCGAGGGTCTTCGTATTCGCAACGGGACCTTGGCCGAGCCGATTCGAGAGGTGACGATCGCTTCGACGGTGCAGCGACTGCTCCAAGACATCATTGCGATCGGTGACGATCTCGAGTGGCTTCCGATGAGTGCTGCCGGGGTCTCCTTGGTCGTCGGCGACGTCACCATGTCCGGCGCGTGACGGTACCCGAATCAACCCGCCTGGCCCGGCGCCTGGTGGGGCAGGCGCAACCGGGTGAACAGATCGAGGTCTGTGCAGGGTCGGCCGTGCGGACCGAGGTACGGGTTCACGGTGGGATGGTGGAATCGCTGACCGTGGCCGAGAGCCGTGGGGTTGGCGTGCGCGTGATCGTCGATGGCCGCGAGGGGTTCGCGCACGCCGGAACCTTCGATGCCGATGTGGTCGACGAACTCGTCGCGGAGGCACGCGACAACGCAGTCTTTGCCGAACCAGACGACCGAGTCGGGTTGGCCGAGCCCGACGGCGTCGTTGCGGTCGACCTCGACCCATGGGACGACCGCATCGCGTCGACCAGCGTCGACGACAAGCTCGCGCTGGCGGTGGAACTCGAACGGGCCACGATCGGGGCCGACCAGCGGGTGCGGAACGTGCGTACGTCCCTCTACGCCGACACCCGCGCCGAGAGCGCCATCGTCAGTTCGTTGGGTGTCGACGGTTGGGACCGTGGCAGCTCCTGCTCACTGTCGACGAGTGCCTTGATCGACGATCCCGATGGCTCGACCCGAACAGGTGGAGCCGTCGACGCTGCCGGAGCGCCGCAGGAGCTCGACGTCGAGAAGGTCGCCCGACTCGCCGTCGAGCGGGGTGTACAGCTCATCGGAGCCGGACCGCCGACCACCGGTCGTCCGATGGTCGTGCTCGAACCACGGTTCGCAGCAACCATGCTCGGCATCGTCGCCGGCATGCTGTCGGGCGAGCGAGTGGTGAAGGGCCGAACGCCCTTTGCCGATCGGTTGGGCGAATCGGTTGCTGCGGCAGCACTTTCGGTCATGGATGACCCCACCGATCCGGAGTCGTTGGCGGCATCGTCGTTCGACGGCGAAGGTATTGCGTGTCGTCGCGTTCCGTTGATCACCGGTGGCGTACTCGACGGCTTCTTGCACGACAGCCGAAGTGCCCGCGGACTCGACACGGTCACGACTGGCTCGGCGTTGCGAGGGGTGAGAGGGACGCCGAGTCCAGGCCACCGTTCGCTCTCGGTTGCACCGGGTGAGGGCGACCTCGAGCGCTTCATCTCGTCGATCGACGACGGTCTTCTCGTCGCCAGCCTCCAGGGGCTGCACTCGGGCGTCAATGCGGTGAGTGGCGACCTCAGCGTGGGAGTCGAGGGAGTGATGATCCGCAACGGCCAGCTCGCCGAGCCGATTCGCGAAGGCACGCTGGCGGGGGCGATCCCGCGAGTGCTGCTCGACATTGCGGCCGTCGGAGCCGATCTCGAGCGCCTCCCCGGCGGGTCGTTGGTACCGACGCTCGTGCTCGAGGGGCTCACCCTCGGTGGCGGGTCTGCTGCGTAGCCTCGTCATCGCATGCCGATCCTGCACGCCATCGTCCTGGGCATCGTTCAGGGGCTCTCGGAGTTTCTTCCGATCTCCAGCAGTGGGCACCTCGAACTGACGAGATGGGCCTTCGGCTGGGACTCGTTGCCCGATGAGCTCGAGCGGCCGTTCGATGTCGCAGTGCATCTCGGCACGCTGGGGGGCGCAGTGACGTACCTGCGTCATGACGTGGTCAAGTACCTGCGTGCCGGGCTCGCACCGCTTCGTGGCGCAGCCTTGGGGGTCGACGGCCGGATCGCATGGTTCCTCGTGGTGAGCGCCGTGCCCGCCGCCGGGGCCGGGGTGGTTGCCGACAGCCTGCTCGACGACCTCGATCACATTTGGCTGATCGGGGTGATGTTGATCGTGTTCGGCTTGGTTCTGATGGTCGCCGACCGCAGACCTGAGCGGCGCGCCCTGCGCGAGTTCCGGTTGCGTGATGCGCTGATGATGGGATTCGGTCAGGCGTTGGCGCTGCAGCCGGGGGTGAGTCGGAGCGGTGCCACGCTCACCGTCAGCCGGATGCTGGGATTCGAACGCGAAGCGGCTGCCCGACTCGTGTTCTTGATGAGTCTTCCCATCGTGGGCGGGGCCGGTGTCTACTCCCTCCTCGATGCTTCCATCCCGGCTGACTTCTGGGCGCCTTTCCTGTGGGGCATGGCCAGTTCGGCGTTCACCGGTTGGGTTGCCGTGTGGGGAATGCTGCGTTTGGTCAACACCCGCTCGTTCACCCCATTCGTGATCTATCGGGTCGCAGTCGGTCTTGTCGTCGTGATCGTGGTGGCGATCGGCTGACCGTTTGCGAGCGAGACGGTCGATCATCCTGCGTTCCTGGCCGCAGTGGCCCCGGCGTTGGGGCGGTGTACCTGGCGCACGACGCCAGTCGTCAGCCCCGGCTCACCACCGGCCGCATGATCGCGACGACGGTGCCGCCGGTGCCAAGTGCTGCGATGAGGTCGCGGGTGTTGCGCTCTGGGACGGCCACCGTGATCGTGTCGTCGTGGCGGTCTAGAACTCTGGCGCCGTCGACCGCGACCCGGTTGGTGGTGAGGTCGTACAGACGGACGACGTCACCGGCGACGGCCTCGGTGTCGTCTGCCGGGATCGTGAAGGCAAGATGGTCATCGGGAAGGAGTGCAGCCAAGCGCGAGCCCGCGTCACGGTCCACTCGTGACGAGCGGAGAATCTCCCCGACGGCAAGGTCCACCGTCGTGCGGGCACCGGGTTCGACATCGGTCACGGCATCGGGGGGCCGGAGGCCGGCAGGAACCGGCATTGCAGTGATCGATGCTGGGCCGAGCAGATCGCCGGCAGGGATGTCGGCGGCGGCAACGAGCACGCTTCCGGTCGTGGTCCAGGCGGCCTCGGCGTCGGCAGCCCTGTCGTGCGCTCGCTCGAGCGTTGCTGCGACGACGAGGGCGATCGTGACCACGGCAGCGATCCGAAGGAGTCGGTAGCGGGCCGCAGCCGTGCGTAACCGTCCTGCGACGGTGATGTGAAGTGGTGTGGGCAGGGACGGACGCGGGGGTACGACCACAGGAGACAACCTCGCAGATTCAAGAACGGATCGGGGGAGGTGTCGATCGGATGTCGTCAGTCGGCTGACGACGAACTGCTCGAGGTGTTGGAGGCTTTCGTCGCAGTGGTGGACGCGCTCGTCGTGGACGCAGCGGAACCCGACGATTCGGCGCCCGACGATTCGGAACCGGACGACTCGGTTGATGACCGCTGGGACGACGAGCCGTGGTCGTTCTTGTAGAAACCGTCACCCTTGAACGCGATGCCGACCTTGGAGAACACCTTCTTCACCTCGGCTCCACATACGTCGGCATCGCCATCGTGGGTTCGCGGGCAAGCCGTGAGCGTGTCCTCGGCAAAGGACTGCCATATCTCGAACATTTCGCCGGTGCGTTCACACCGATAGTCGTAGGTCGGCACGAGTCGGAGGATACCGGTACCGGCGGTGCTCGGCACCGTACGATGAGGCCATGTGGTTGGCTGTCGGGATCGTTGCCGCCTATCTGGTCGGGACCTTTCCGACGGCGCTGTGGCTGGGCCGTCGGGCGGGTGTGGATCCCACGAAGGCGGGCTCTGGGAATCCAGGTGCATCGAACGTCTACCGACTGTCGGGAAAGCGAATCGGTGTGTTGGTTGGCGTCATCGATGCGCTGAAGGGGGTGATCCCTGTCGCCATTGCGCTCGTGCTCGCCGGCAGGGGCGAGGCCCATGCGGTCTGGATCGCTGCCGTTGCTGGTCACGTCTGGCCCTTCTACCGGCGCTTTCGTGGTGGAAAGGGCGTGGCGACGGCGGGCGGTGGCGGCCTGGTTCTCTCCCCGCTGGTCGGGCTTGCGTGTGCCGTCCTGTTCTTCTCGGTGGTGAAGCTGGGGCGGGTCGCAGCCGTGGGCTCGCTCTCGATTGCGCTCGGCTATCCGATCATGATCTTCGCGATCGGTCGCCCCGGCTGGGAGGTTGCCGTCGGTGCCGGGGTCGCATCGATCGTCGTCGTTCGCCATCAGGCCAACATCAGGCGAATCATCGGTCGGTCCGAGCAACAGGTCTGACCCCCCGATCGCCGCTCATCGTTCGGGAGATGTCTTTTTCATGACTGCTGCTTGCGTCCGCACTGCTGTGATCCCTGCCGCCGGCCTCGGGACCCGCGTTCTTCCTGCCACCAAAGCGGTGCCCAAAGAGTTGCTCACCGTGGTGGACCGGCCAGCGATCCAGTGGGTTGTCGAGGAGGCCGTTGCGGCCGGTATCGACGAGATCGTGATCGTCACGAGCCCACACAAGAAGACGATCGAGGACCATTTTGCCCAGATGACCGATCTCGAATCAGTCCTCGAAGAAAAGGGGGAATCGGAGCTGCTCGCTCGGGTTCGACAGGTCAACGAGCTTGCCAACGTCCGGTTCGTGTCGCAGGCGTCGCCGCTCGGTCTTGGCCACGCAATTTCGATGGCAGCCCCTCTCGTCGGAGACGAACCGTTCGCCGTGCTCCTACCCGACGACCTGTTTCCCGACGAGGGTCGCACCGTCCGGCGGATGATCGACGTCGCCGAGTCGGTGGGGGAGTCGGTGGTCTCGCTGACAGAAGCCGTGGGCGAAGAGATCACCAAGTACGGCTGCGCCGGCTACTCGATGCGCGATGGCGCAGTGGTCGTTGTCGATCGTCTCGTCGAGAAGCCCGTGTTCGAGCGTGCGCCGTCGAACCTGCGGATCAACGGTCGTTATGTGCTCACCCCCGACATCTTCGACAAGCTTGCCTGCACCGAGCCGGGCCGGGGTGGCGAGATCCAGATCACCGACGCGCTGGCGCTGCAGATCGGTGACCGCGGGTTGCGCGGTCTCGTTGTTGACGACGTCGGTTTCGACACCGGGTCCAGGGCCGACTGGCTGCGAGCCAACGTCGAACTGTCGCTGCGAGGAACTGATGGGTCTGCCGTCGCGGCGATGCTCGAAGCGGCTCTGGAGTCGAACGGCTTCTAGTCTGGGAGAGTGCTCACGCTTGACGAAGCCCGCCAATACGTTCTCGATCGCGTCGCTCGACTGGGGCCGATCGAAGTCCCAATCGCTGATGCGGCTGGCCTCGTGCTGGCTGCCGATGTCGTGGCTGCGGAGCTGGTACCTCCGTTCGCCAACACGGCGATGGACGGGTTTGCGGTGCAGGCCGCCGACACCCTCGGCGCGCCGGTGACGCTCCAGGTGATCGGAACGATCGCAGCGGGATCGACGCTCGATGGCGAGGTCGGTCCCGGGCAGGCGGCGCGGATCATGACAGGTGCACCGATGCCGGTCGGTGCCGACGCCGTGGTGATGGTCGAGCGCACTTCGCTCGACGAAGCAGCGGGCACGGTCGAGGTCCACATCACTGTGGATGTCGGGAACCACGTTCGCGGTGCCGGCGAGGACGTGCGGCCCGGTGATCTGCTCTTCCCGGCGGGAACGCGACTGACCGCTGGTCATCTCGGTGTGTTGGCCAGCGTCGGCGTTCACGCCGTCTCGGTGGTTCGTCGGCCGCGAATCGGTGTGATCTCCACTGGCGATGAGCTGGTCGACGACGGCCGGCCACTGTTGCCCGGTGAAATCCGCGACTCGAACCGACGCACGCTGTTGACGCTTGTGGCCGAGGCGGGTTGGGATGCAGTCGACCTTGGGATCGCCGTCGATGAACCCGACACGATCCGAACCGCCTTTCTCGCGGGGGCTGCGTCCTGCGATGCGATCCTCAGCTCCGGTGGCGTGTCGATGGGAGCCTTCGACTATGTGAAGGTCGTGCTTGACGAGATCGGTGACATGCGGTGGATGCAGATTGCGATCAAACCCGCCAAGCCCTTCGCGTTCGGTCTTGTCGGTACAACACCGGTGTTCGGGTTGCCGGGCAACCCCGTGTCGTCGATGGTGTCGTTCGAGCTTCTGGCTCGTCCGGCGATCGGATTCATGGCCGGCGACGACGACACGGCACTCCACCTGCTTCGAGCGGTCAGCGAAGACACGCTCAAGCATCCCGGCGATGGAAAGGTTCATTTCCTTCGGGTGGAGGGCCGCGTGGACGAAATCGGCCGGTGGCATGTTCGGCGAGCCGGCGGGCAGGGCTCGCATCAACTGACTGCAATGGCTCGGGCCGACGCACTGGCCCTCGTCCCCGACGGTGTTGACATTGCGCCGGGCGACGAGGTCCAGATTCTGCCCCTCCGGTAGCCTTATCCCATGACCATGCAGCTGATCGACGGGTTCGGCCGAGTGCATCGTGACCTTCGGATCTCGGTCACCGACCGCTGCAACTTCCGCTGCACCTACTGCATGCCGGAGGAGGGGATGCAGTGGCAGGAGCGCAGCAACCTGTTGACCTTCGAAGAGATCGAGCGTGTTGCCAGGATCATGGTCGAGCGATACGGGGTCGATGGCATCCGGCTCACCGGGGGTGAACCGCTCGTCCGCGCCCGCCTGCCGCTGCTGGTGGAGAAGCTCGCAGCGCTCGGTGTCGATCTTGCGATGACGACCAACGGCGTGAGCCTTCCGCTCGTTGCCGCCGAGTTGAAGGCTGCCGGCCTGACCAGAGTCAACATCAGCCTCGACTCGTTCAGGCCTGATCGGTTCTTGGAACTGACCCGGCGCGACGATCTCGACCGGGTGCTCGCAGGTGTCGAGGCTGCACTCGAGGTCGGCTTCGATCCGGTGAAGATCAATTGTGTGGTGATGAAGGGCATCAACGACGATGAGGTCCTCGACTTCGCCGAATTCGGCCGCAACAAGGGCGTCATCGTTCGTTTCATCGAGTTCATGCCGCTCGATGCTGATGAGATCTGGAACAACTCGCTCGTACTCACACAGGCCGAGATCCTCGCCACCCTTCGGACCGAGTACGAACTCGAGCCGGTCCAGCGTTCTTCGGCGCCCGCCACGCGTTGGCGCTACGCAGACGGCAAGGGGGAGATCGGTGTCGTTGCCACGGTCAGCGAGTCGTTCTGCGACACGTGTGATCGCACCCGAATCACTGCTGACGGGCAGTTCCGGTCCTGCCTCTTTGCCGTTGACGAGACCGACGTTCGGGCACTGTTGCGCAACGGTTCCGGCGACGACGCAGTTGCCGAGGCGCTCGAACGCACTGTCGCTGCGAAGTGGGCGGGCCATCAAATCAATCAGGTGCACTTCATTCGCCCCCGGCGATCCATGTCCGAAATCGGCGGCTGAGCACCCCGTAGACTTTGCGCATGTCTGAACGCGGCTTCACTCATCTCGATTCCGACGGTCGGGCGCGTATGGTCGACGTCACGCCCAAGGAACCATCGCATCGACGAGCGGTGGCCCGAGGGCGGGTCAACATGACGCCGGAGACGGCATCGGCGGTCGCCCAAGGAGCGATCAAGAAGGGTGATGTGCTCGCCGTCGCCCGCGTCGCAGGTATCCAAGCTGCAAAGCGGACGTCGGACCTGCTGCCGTTGTGTCACCCGCTGATGGTTGGTGCAGTGACGGTCAACTTCGAGATCAACGACGCCTCGATCGAGGTCGAGGCGGCGGTCGACACATTCGATCGAACCGGTGTCGAGATGGAAGCTCTGACCGCCTGCTCGGTGGCAGCCTTGACCATCTACGACATGTGCAAGTCGATGGATCGATCGATGGTCATCGACGCAGTGACACTTTGGGAGAAGACGGGTGGACGTTCGGGTACGTACCGCCGCCTCGACGACACCTGATGCGGTGGAGGCATGTCGCGGTGCGGTGATATCGCCGGCAGGCACCGTGGAGAAATCAAGTCACTCGCATTGCCAAGAGATGTCGTTTCGTCATAAAGTCGTTATTTGGAGTGCGCGATTCGGGCGATCGTCTGAGTCCCATGCGGTGCGCGGCGCGAGCATGCGCTGTTTGCTGGAGGGTTCTGTTCAATGATGTCGACGTCGATCGTGGTGTTGTTGTTGGGCGCTGCTTGGTGCGCGTATCTGGCGTCGGTGTGGAAGGGCTCGCGCCTGTCGGCCAGCGCCCGCAGCGATCGCATCGACGCCTTCTCTGCCGGTTTGGGGAGCCTGGGTGGGTCGGCGTCGAGGTCTGTCCAGGCGTCGGGTCTCCCACGGTTCGAACTCACGCCACGGTCATCGGTCGCTGCGGCTCGCCGACGTCGGCATGTTGCCTTCGCGCTCGGCGGTTTGGCCTTGCTGACACTGCTCGCATCCTTCGTGCTCGGTGCCAGCGCGATCGTCGCCCACGTGCTGGTGGACGTTGCACTTGGCGCATACGGCGTGGCCGTGCTGGAGCGCCGCAATCGCGCGGCCGAGCGAGAAATCAAGGTGCAGATGCTGTACCCGAAGGGTGTCACGCCGCTTCACGCGCAGCGTCGGCAAGTCAACGCCTGAACCACCGAACGACCAAGTCGTTTCGGCCCATCGTGCCGCTACGATGTGCGTTCCCACGGGGGTGTAGCTCAGTTGGTAGAGCGCCTCGGTCGCATCGAGGAGGCCAGGGGTTCAACTCCCCTCACCTCCACTCCGTGAAAGCCTGAGTCCCCGGCTCGAAACGTCCTCCACAGCATGGTCCACAGGTGGAGCGGACGTTGTCCACAGGGCGAGAAATACCCAGGTTTTTCCACAATCCGGATCAATTGACACCGGTGAAATTTGCCCTAGTTTGTCGGTGCACTCACTTGGGAGGGAGTACCCATGCAACGCCGACTTCGGATCATTCTTTCTGTCCTGTTCGCCTTCACCCTCATCGCCGCAGGGTGCGGCGATGACGATGACGCTGCGGTCGACTCGGGGGGTGACACAGCGGCTGACGACTCGGCCGGTGACGAAGCCGCTGACGACAACGCGGCGAGCGAGTGTGCTCCGATCAAGCCGGACGACACCACCAGTTCGGTCGACGCATCCGATGTGACGGCTGCCTTCGTGTACCTGACCGATCCGGGCGACGCCGGTTGGACGTGGGCGCACCATCGCGGCGCCGAGCAGGCAGCCGCAGCCACAGGGGCCACCCTGCTGACGGTCGAGAACATCGCCGAGGGCAGCCCCGAGTTCGACCAGTCCGTCCGTGACTTCATTGCCGATGGCGCCGATGCCGTGTTCGCGACGTCGTTCGGCTACATGGATGCGATGGAGGCGCTGGCAGCCGAGTTCCCCGACGTCGATTTCTTCCACGCCACCGGCTACAAGAGCAACGACACCAACTTCGGCAACTACTTCGGGCGGATCTACCAGGCTCGGTACCTCACCGGGCTCACCGCCGGTGCAGCCACCGAGACCAACGAGATCGGCTACGTCGCCGCCTTCCCGATTCCCGAGGTCATTCGTGGCATCAATGCCTTCACGCTCGGTGTGCGGGAGGCCAATCCCGACGCCACCGTCACCGTCAACTGGACCAGCACCTGGTTCGATCCCGCCGTCGAAGGCGAGGCTGCCCAGGCCCTGCTCGACGGTGGTGCCGACGTGATCGCCATGCATCAGGACTCCACCGCGGCCGGCGAGCGTGCCGAGGCGGCTGGTGCCCGCTGGATTTCGTACAACTCCGACATGTGCGAGTACGCACCGAACGCCTATCTCTCGTCGGCGATCTGGAACTGGGGTCACTACTATGCGCTGGCCATCGAGTCGGTCGCCGACGGCTCCTTCGCCGGCGGGGGCACCTGGCCCGGCATGGAGACCGGCATGGTGCAGATCGGTTCGCTCGCCTCCGACGTCTCCCAGGAGATTCGCGATCTGATCGATCAGCGGAGCGAGGAAATGATTGCGGGCACCTTTGATCCGTTCACTGGTCCGATCAACGATCAGGACGGCAACGAACTCATCGCCGCTGGAGAGACCCCGCCGGACTTCGCTCCCGAGGGCTTGAGCCTTCTCGGCATGAGCGTGTTCGTCGAAGGCGTGGTCGGGTCGGCCGCAGGGTGACCCACCCTGCCGTCGAACTCGACGGCATCTGGAAACGATTCCCTGGTGTGATCGCCAATGCCGGGGCGGGCCTCACGGTCCGCCCCGGCACGGTGCACGCCGTTCTCGGTGAGAACGGTGCCGGAAAAACCACCCTCATGAACTGCCTCGCCGGGGTGTACCGACCCGACGAGGGACATGTTCGTATCGACGGCCGAACGATGATCTTCGCGTCCCCTGCCGATGCGTTGGCGGCCGGGATCGGCATGGTGCACCAGGAGTTCCGCCTCGTGCCGACGTTCACCGTTGCGGAGAACGTTGTGCTCGGCGCTGCACCACGCGTCCTCGACACAGCCGAAATCGAACGTCAGGTCGGTGAGATGGCGGCGCGCTTCGGATTTCAGGTCGAGCCGGACCGTCCGGTGTGGCAGCTCTCGATGGGAGAGCGGCAGCGAGTCGAGATCCTGAAGGCACTGTGGCGCGATGCCCGGGTCTTGATCCTCGATGAGCCAACTGCGGTGTTGACACCGCAGGAAGCGGTGGAGCTTGGAGAAGTGCTTCGCCGGATGGTTGCCGATGGTCGGTCGGTGATCTTCATCTCCCACAAGCTCGACGAGGTCGTGTCGTTCTGCGACGAAGCGACCGTACTGCGCGGTGGCGAGACAGTTGCAGCATCAGTACCGGTTGCCGACGTGGATGCATCGGAGTTGGCGCGACTGATGGTCGGTGATGTCGCCGTCGAGGCTGTGCCGATCGCCGTTGCGATGCCCGGCGACCCTGCGCTCACAGTCGACAACCTCTTCGTTCGAGATGCACGCGGGCTTGTGGCTGTCGACGGTGTCTCGTTCGATGTCCGGTCAGGTGAAATCGTCGGTATCGCCGGGGTAGCCGGGAACGGGCAGCGAGCACTCACGGACGCAATCGCAGGACTCGAACCGGTCGAAGCCGGCACGGTCACCGTGATGAGAACCGATGTCACGAATGCGCCGCCACAGCGGCGGTTTGCCGCGGGGCTCGCCTACGTACCCGAGGATCGACTCGGGGTCGGTCTCGCGCCGAAGCTTCCTGTCACCGAGAACGCAGTGATGCGTGAGTTCCGGACGTTGCGGCGCGGTCCGTTGCTCAATTGGGCGAGCGCCCGCGCGTTCTGCGATCGGATCGTGGAGCGATTCGAGGTGAAGATCGGCAAGCGTGATGCGCCGCTTGCCGGGCTCTCTGGTGGCAACCTGCAGCGGCTGCTGCTCGGGCGCGAGCTCTCGGGCAAGCCTGATGTCGTCGTTGCCTCGCAGCCGACTCGTGGACTCGATGTCGCCGGGGTGCGGGCCATCCAGCGACTCATCGTGCAACAGCGTGACGAGGGCACCGGTGTGCTCATGGTGTCGGAGGATCTCGACGAACTCCTGTCGTTGGCAGATCGGATTCTGGTCATGAACGCAGGTCGTATCGTCGGCGAGTTCAATGCCCGGGAGGCGACCCGCACCCAGATCGGTGAAGCGATGATGGGCACCACCGCCGAGGCATCGGCGTGAAACGGGTGGTACTTCGTCGTCGAGAGGCGGCGGTGCGAGGCGGTCAGCCGATTGCGTTCGTGGTCGGCCTCGTCTTCGCGCTCGTCGTCGGCGCGGCCTTGCTCACGATCTCGGGCGACCCGGTGTTCGACACCTATCAACGCATGTGGGATCGCAGCTTTGGGACGGCTGACACCCTGTCGGCAACGTTCAATCGAGCTGTCCCACTAGCGCTGGCTGGGCTGGCGGTCTCGATCGCAGCAACCATGGGTCTTTGGAACATCGGTGCCGAGGGTCAGATCATGTTCGGTGCAACTGCCGCCACCCTGGTTGGGCGGATCGGAGCAGAGTGGCCGAGTCCGGTCCTGATCGTCGCCATGCTGATCGGTGCTGCGCTCGGTGGTGCCCTGTGGGCGCTCGGTCCCGGGTTGGCGAAAGCCGAGATCGGCGTGAGTGAGATCATCACGACGCTCATGCTCAACGAGGTTGCTGTGCGTCTCATCGTGTACCTGCAGACCGGCCCGTGGAAAGACCCCGACGGCTTTGGGTTCCCTCAGATCACAGTCAAGCCCGAGGGTTCGCAACTGGGAATCATCTGGGAACGATCACATCTCGGTGTGCTCATCGCGCTTGCCGTGATCGCCGGATTCGCGTGGTTCGTCAATCGCAGCGTGTGGGGGTACGAACTCCGCATCGCGGGCGCGTCGGCCAAGACCGCGGCCTATGCGGGCATTTCGATGCGAAAGAAGGTGCTCGGCGTCTTGGTTCTGTCGGGTGCGGTCGCCGGTTTCGCCGGTGGTGTCGAGCTCGCCGGTACTGCGGCGCGACTGAACGAAAACATCTCGAACGGGTTCGGATTTGCCGGAATCATTGTTGCCGCCCTCGCCCTCATGCGACCGAGCGGTGTTGCGCTCGTCGCTGTCTTCTTCGGTGCGGTACAGGTCGGTGGGCAGTCGATCCAAACCCTCGGCGTGTCGCCGGCGGTGGCCGGGATCCTCCAGGCTCTCATCCTGTTCGGCGCCATCGGTGCCGCTGTGCTCTCCACCTATCAGGTGGCCCTCGTCGAGCGGAAGGTGGTGACACCATGATCGGCCTGCTCGCTGCGCTCGACATCAGCGAAGCGGCTTTTCTCGGGCTCGTTGTCGCCACGATCCAGTTCGCCACATTGCTGTACCTGGCTGCGCTCGGCGAAGCGATCGCCGAGCGATCGGGCGTGCTCAACCTCGGCGTCGAGGGAATGATGGCGGTCGGTGCCGTCTGTGGGTACATCGGTGCGGTCAGCACCGGCTCGCCCTGGCTCGGCTTGGTGATCGGGGCGCTCGCAGGTGCAGGAGCCGCTGGTGTTCATGCCGTCGTCGCCGTCGGTCTCGGCGCCGATCAGGTCGTGAGTGGTCTGGCACTCACGATCCTCGGCCTTGGCCTGGCCAACTTCATCGGTGACGGATACACCGATGACCCCCGTCGTTCGCAGTTCACCGACATCGACATCCCACTTCTCAGCGACATCCCGTGGATCGGCGAAACCGTGTTCTCCACCACCCCGGTCACGTACCTTGCGGTGGCGCTGGGGCTCGGGACGTGGTTCGTCATGAACCGAACCGCACTCGGACTCGGTGTTCGTGCTGTGGGTGAGAGCGCTTCGACCGCCGATGCCGCCGGGCATTCGGTGGCGGTGATTCGAGCGGTGGCTGTGCTGGTCGGTGGAGCCTTCGCCGGTCTGTCCGGCGCCTATCTCACCACGACCGCAATCGTCGGTGCGTGGAGTGAGGGGCTCATCGCCGGGCGGGGCTGGATCGCAGTTGCGCTCGTCATCTTCGGGGCATGGCGAGCTGGTCGAGTTGCCACCGGTGCGGTCATCTTCGGTTTCACACTTGCATTGCAGACCCGCCTGCAGCCGTTCGGCGTCGACTTTTCGCCGATCCTGTTGTCGATGCTGCCCTACATTCTCACGGTCATCGTCCTGATCGTGATCTCGATCCGGGCACGGCACCAGCCGTCACCTGCACCGGCAGGACTCGGCATCGCCTATCGTCGAGAGGAGCGCTGATGGAGTTTTCGTATTGGGCCAGCCCGTCGCAGCCCTGGGATCAGATCCTCGAGGGTGCTCGATTCGCCGCTGAGGCAGGTTGGCGAGGGGTGTGGGTTCCCGACCATTTCATGCCAGCGGCCGATCCGGGCAACGGTCCGGGTCCGGCCGACGCCGAGATGGCGCCGTTTCTTGAGGGCTGGATGCTGCTGGGTGGGCTTGCCACCGCAGTGCCCGACGTGCGCCTCGGACTCATGGTGGGGGGAAACACCTATCGGCATCCGGCCGTGGTCGCCAAGATGGCGATCACGCTCGATCACATGTCCGGTGGTCGTGCGGTGCTCGGACTCGGTGCCGGCTGGCAACTCAATGAACATCAGCGCCTCGGTATCGAGCTCCCGTCGATCAAGGAGCGTTCGGACCGTCTCGAAGAGGCTGCGGCCCTGTGCCGGGTCATGTTCGAGGCTGGTGGACAGCGGGTCGACTTTGTCGGCGAGCACTACACGCTCACGCAGGCGCCGGTCGAGCCCGGACCGGTCAACGGTTCGCTTCCGATTCTGATCGGCGGTGCGGGCGCAAAACGTACGCTGCGTACCGTCGCCCGGCACGCCGATGAGTGGAACGCCTGGGGTCGTCCGGACACGATTGCTGCGCATCTGGCCACCCTCAGCGGCCACTGCGAGCAGGAGGGACGCGACATGGCCAGTGTGCACGTCACCGCAGTCGGGCTCCTGATCCTCGTCGACGATGCCGAGAAGGCCGAGCAGATCCGAACCGGGTTGGATCACCGTTCCGGACTCGTCGGGACGGTCGACGAACTCAAGGCCGTGATCGAAGACTATGAGGCGGTCGGGGTCGACGAAATCGTGGTACCCGACTTTGCGATTGCGGGACCAGACAAGATGGCCACCCTCGAACGTTTCCAACGCGAGGTGCTGGGCAGCTAGGCAGCCGCTAGGCGTCGAGCACCTTGTGCCGTGCGTCCTCCGGGCTGACCACCGGTTCGTCGGTCGACCACGGGAAGTTGATCCACTGATCGGTGCGCTTCCACACGTATTCGCACTTCACGAGCGAGTGCGACTTCTCGTAGAGGACGGCCGAGCGAACTTCACCAACCCGCTCAGCGCAGTGGTCGTACACCATCTTGAGTGTGTGGCCGGTGTCGGCCACGTCATCGGCGATGAGCACTTTGGCATCTTCCATGTCGACGAAGTCCACGTAGGGCGGGAGCATCACCGGCACGGGAAGGCGTTCGTCGACTCCGGTGTAGTACTCGCAGTTCATCACGTAGATGTTTTTGACCGAGAGCGCGTAGCCGAGTGATCCGGCCACGAGAAGCCCACCTCGTGCAATGGCGAGAATCATCTCCGGCCGGAAGCCGTCGTCGGCCACCTGCTGGGCCAACTCGCGTACCGCGGTGCCGTAGGTGACGTACTCGAGAATCTCGCGCTCGTTGCTCATCGAGGTGACCATAGTGGGTGCGGTGCCGTGAGATGATCAGGTTCCTATGCACAACTCCGACCCGATCTTCTCCGTCATGGACCGCTGGTTCCAGCACCTCCGGGGTGAGCTGGAAGGGGGCCTCGATGCGCTCCTTCATGAAGACTGTGTGTTCCTCTCCCCAGTGGTCTACACGCCTCAACGAGGGCGCGAGATCACCAAGCGCTACCTCACGGCGGCCGGCAGTGTGCTGCCCGGAGAGCACGCAGACGATTCGGCGTCGAGTGCCGGGTCGTCGGGTGGGTTCGGTTACACGAAGCGCGTCGTGCAGGGCACGCATGCCGTACTCGAGTTCGAGACCACGGTCGATGGCATGTACGTGAACGGCGTCGACATCATCACGTGCGATGACGACGGCTGGATCACCGAGTTCAAGGTGATGATGCGTCCCTCCAAGGCACTCGAGGTCGTTCGAGACCAGATGATGGCGACGATGGAGAAGTTCTCGGTCGACTGAGCCTCAGCCGTGGCCGTCGAGCAGACCGGCCACCAAGGCGGCGACCGGGCTGCGTTCGCTGCGTGTGAGGGTGATGTGTCCGAAGAGTGGATGGCCTCGCAGGTGGTCGACAACTGCCCCGATGCCGTCGAAGCGACCGACCCGCAGGTTGTCGCGTTGGGCGACGTCGTGGGTGAGCACGACCTTCGAGTTCTCACCGATTCGCGTGAGTGCCGTCAGCAAGACGTTGCGTTCGAGATTCTGCGCCTCATCGACGATGATGAACGCGTCGGTGATCGAGCGGCCCCGGATGTGGGTCAGGGGAAGGATCTCGAGCAGTTCGCGGTGCATGACCTCGTCGACCACCTCAGGACCGGCGATGGCCTCGAGTGCATCACCGACAGCCGCAGCCCACGGCGACATCTTCTCGGCCTCCGAACCCGGCAGATAGCCGAGATCCTGACCACCCACGGCGTAGAGCGGTCGGAAGACGATCACCTTCGAATGGGTGCGCTGTTCGAGCACTGCTTCCAGCGCCGCAGCGAGAGCCAGAACGCTCTTCCCAGTTCCGGCTCTACCGCCGAGCGAGACGATGCCCACCGAGTCGTCGGTGAGCAGGTCCAGCGCGATGTGCTGTTCACGGGAGCGCGGTCGCACGTCGAAAACCGAACGGTCGGGAATGCGATGCACACGCTTGTCGTCACACAACCGTCCGAGCCCCGACTGCGATCCGGCAACGAGTGTGATTCCGGTGTTGACCGGGAGCTGTCGAGCCTCGTCGAGGTCGACGACACCCTCGTCGTAGAACTCGTCGATGACGCTGCTGTCGACGACGAAGTCGGTGTAGCCCGTCCACGAACCGTCGGCCACGTCGGTGTCGCGGTATTCGGCGGCGTCGAGGCCCACCACTCCGGCCTTCAGACGCAGCGGGAGATCTTTCGAGACAAGCGTGACCGACAGGCCCTCGAGGGCAAGGTTGTTGGCGACCGTGAGGATCCGATGGTCGTTGGCGTCGACACGAAATGCCTCGGGAAGTGGCTCGGTGCTCGTGTGGTTGAGCTCGACGCGTATGGTGCCCCCGTGTTCGTTGACCGGTAGCTCCTCCAGCAACGATCCGTGGTGCTCGCGTAGCTCTTCGAGCGTACGAAGCGCACTTCGGGCCGCCCAACCGAGCTCTGGATGATTCCGTTTGGCTTCCAGCTCGGTCAGGACCACCAGGGGAAGAACGACTGCGTGCTCCTCGAAACGCTTCAGCGCCTGCGGCTCGCTCAGCAGGACCGACGTGTCGAGAACGTAGGTTCGACGGGTGCTCGTCATGTTGCCCCCGAACCGTACGTAGGTTGCGCGCACGGTTGGTGGATGGCGGGGCGGAGCTGGATTAGACGACCTCGACGAGGATGCCGTGCCATCCTTCCGCCCCGTCGGGAGCGACAGGTTTCGGTCCTTGCGGCTGGAGTACCCCTTCGCCGTCGAAGGCGCGCACGTCGATGCGGTGCATCCCTGGATCGGCGTCCCACTCGACCTTCCACTGGACCCAGGCTTCGTCGGTACCCGGCACGGCGAGATCGCACAGCTGCCATTCGCCCTCGTCGATTGCCACCTCGACGGCGGAGATCCCCCGGTTGGGAGCCCACGCAACGCCGGCGAGGATCTGGGTGCCGTGCTCGAGTCGTTCGCGGTGGCGGGGCACGTCGATACGCGACATGGTCTTCATCGGTCCCTCTTTGGACCAGCCAAGGTTGATCCAGTAGCCGTTGAAGTCTTCCCAGGTGGTGAGATTGATCTCTTCGATCCACTTGGTGGCGGAGACGTAGCCGTAGAGCCCGGCGATCACCAGCCGGGCCGGGAATCCGTGACGCACGGGGAGAGGTTCACCGTTCATCCCGACCACAAGCAGCGCGTTGCGACCGTCGTAGAGCACCTCGGTCGGGAATCCGGCCGTGAAGTCGTCGACGGATCGGCCCACCAGCTGGGTTGCGCCCTCCTGCACCCCCGCACGGTCGAGGAGATCGATCAGCGGGACGCCGGTCCAGGCCGCGTTGCCGACCAAGTCACCACCCACGTCGTTCGACACGCACGACAGGGTGATCGTCTCTTCGACCAGATCCATGGCGAGGATGTCGTCGTAGGTGAATGCGAGCGGATCGTCGACCATGCCGGTGATTCGCAGCGTCCAGTTGGCCGGGTCGACCTGGGGAATCTGCAGTGCCGTGTCGATGCGATAGAAGTTGCTACCCGTCGAGGGCGTCACCCAACTCGCCAGCCCGTCGATCCCGCTGAACTCGGTTGCGCTGACCTCACCCGATGCAGTCATACGGGCGATGGGGGCCCGGGTCGTGGTGGTGCTCGCCTGGACCCGTTGGGTGGTGGTGCTCGGCAGTGTGATGCTCGCCCGGGCAAGTTCGGCCGCTGATTCTCCCGCCGCAGCGCGTCCGAGGCCGACCCCCGCCAATGCCACCGCTCCGGCGCCGGCGGACCATCCAAGGAACGAACGACGAGAAGCCGGCGGTTCGAGGGGGCTGGCGAGTACTCCGCCGGTGTCCCGGGACGGGTTGTTCGCTGTGACACTCGCTCGTGCTCGGCCCACCAGAACGAGCAGCGTGGCGATACCGAGCACGGCGGCGGTCAGCGCCCACAGCCAGCTGGCGACGACACCGGACTGCGGGTTGCGAGCGGTTGCCCAGCCACCGAGAAGGCCGAAGGCGACAAAGCCCCAGATCCCGACCGCACGGGAGCGGCGAGCCGACCGATCCCCGAGCACGGCGGCGATGACGAAGCTGACGATCGTGATGCCGCGCAGGAGGTTGCCCTTCCCGGCCGATCCGAGGTTCTCGATCGACTCCTCGGCTGCCCAACCAGGCATGTAGTCGATCACGAGCTCGCCCACTCCCAGCACGAGGCCGGGAACGTCGGTGACGCCCTCGATGAACTGGCCGAACCCGAGTGCGACGGCGGCTGCGCTCACGCCGGCAAGCCAACCCATCCAGGTCGGGACCGGATGCGCCCCATTCGTCGCTGCTCCGTCAGGTGTCGTCATGTCAGAAACCATGTCTCAGGAACGCATCGGTACGGGGAATGGTTCCCGCAAGGCACACTGATGTTCCGTGAAGTCCGACGTCGTCCTTGCCGAGTGGGGAGCAGCCCTGGTCGATCCTGCCACGTGGCGCACCGTCGTCGCCGAAGCCGATCGCGGCCGAGTTGTGCGTGTCGACCGCGGCGAGTGCGATGTCATGACCAGTCGGGGCCGACGCCGGGTCTTCTCGGACTCGCAGCGAGCACAGGGCGAGATCGCCCCCGTCACCGGTGATTGGGTCGAACTCGCCGAAGCCGAAGGTCTCGGCCTCGTGATCGACCGGGTGCTGCCGCGCCGCACTGCGGTCAGTCGCCGTGATCCGGCCGAACGCGACCTCGAACAGGTACTGGCGAGCAACATCGACGCAGCTGCAGCAGTCCTCGGACTCGATCGTCCCATCCAACCCGGCTGGCTCGAGCGATTGCTGGTGCTGGCGATCGACAGCGGTGCCGAACCGGTGATCGTGTTGACGAAGCTCGACGCGGTTCGCGATCCGTCGGATGCGCTCGAGCTGGTCGATGCAATCGCCGGTCCGACACCGGTCGTCATGACGAGCGTTGTGGATGGTCGGGGTCTCGACGATCTGCGAGCGTTGATGGGTGCCGGGCGCACACTCGGGTTGGTGGGCGAGAGCGGTGCCGGGAAGTCGTCGCTCGTCAATGGATTGGTCGGTGCGGAACTCCTCGAGGTCGGGGAGGTCCGAGCGAGCGATGCCGAGGGTCGTCATACCACCACCGCCCGTGAACTGGTGCTGGTGCCCAACGACGCAGGGATGGTCCTCGACACTCCCGGGATCCGCAGTCTCGGTCTCTGGGAGGCGGAGCATGCGGTCGATCTCGTCTTCGGTGACCTCGTCGAGCTGGCTGCCGCCTGTCGCTTCCGCGACTGCGCACACCGCAAGGAGCCGGGATGCGCAGTGCAGGCAGCTGTCGGCTCGGGGACGATGTCGACGACACGGCTTCGTCTGTTTCTCGAACTCGTCGGTGAGCTCGAGGATCTTCGCCGTCGTGGGGAGGAGCGGCAACGACGCAGACGAAAGGACGGCACGAGACGAGCCCGGTGATCAGTCCGGCGCGTCGTCGGCGATCAGCCGCCGACGATCGACCTTGTCGGATGCGTTTCGAGGCAACTCGTCGTAGCATCGCAGTCGCTCTGGCAGCTTGTGGTGCGACAGTCGGTCCGCGGCAAAGGCGCGGAGCGTTTCCAGACTCGGCACGGGCGCTCCGTCGACCGGTACCACGCATGCCACGCCGATCTCGCCCATGACGTCGTCGGGGCGAGGGATGACGCAGACCTCGGCGATGGACGGATGGTCGACGAGGACCGACTCGACCTCCATCGGGTAGACGTTGTACCCGCCTCGGATGTACATCTCGGTCGAGCGACCCTGCAGGCGAAAGGCGCCGGAGGGATCGATCAGCGCAAGGTCCCCGGTACGCAACCAACCATCGACGATTGTCGCGGCTGTGCTCTGAGGGTCGTTCCAGTAACCCGACATCATGACGTCGGAGCGAAGCCACAGTTCACCGACCTCGCCGGCGGCGACAGGATGCCCCGCGGGGTCTCGGATCTCGGCTTCGACACCGGGTCGGGGACGTCCGATCGTGTGCAGCGCTTCCTCGTCATCGGCGTCGAGTGCCGTGCCGATCCCGATCCCTCCGCTCTCGGTCGAGCTGTAACGGATCGAGTACGGGGCCCCGAACACCTCCCGGGCACGGTGCACGAGCGCCGGGGGTGAGGCAGAGCCTCCGACCACGATCGCCTTCACATGATCGAAGTCGTGATCGGTGATGGTGGCGAGCCGGAGGAGCAATGCGATCTGGGGAGCCACGCCGGTGACGGCCGGCATCTTGTGCCGCACGATCAGGTCGAGGACGGCGTCGGCTCGCCAACGATCCAGCAGGTGGGTGGTGCGGCCGGTGGCCATCATCCATGGCAGTTTTGTCATGAATCCCACGTGGGCGAACTGGGTGCTTGAGAGACCGTGGCCACCGCCACCCCACGCGCCGCCCGAGTCGAGCTCGGCGATGCGAGTGAGTTGCCGGTTTGCATACCAGGCCCCCCGGGGCTGGCCGGTCGAGCCGCTCGTGAAGCAGATGCAGACCGGACGTTCCGGATCATCGGCAAGGGACGGGGCAGGGGATGCTTCAGCCATGCGGAACGCCGCCGAGA
Organism: Actinomycetota bacterium; assembly: GCA_029979265.1. Classification (GTDB taxonomy): domain Bacteria; phylum Actinomycetota; class Acidimicrobiia; order Acidimicrobiales; family Aldehydirespiratoraceae; genus UBA11606. Next base: position 379,491 of record JAPOHW010000001.1, read on the forward strand.
CACTGGTCGGGTCGACTCCGGGCTCGATGATCTCGACCGGGCAGGAGACAGCGTCACAGCCATCGGCCAGCTCCGATGTGGTGATGACCAGATCAGGACGGAGCACGTCAAGGGCATGCCGGTTCTCGGCTGGCCGAAACCGTGGGTTGAGCCCTGCAGTGACTGCACCAAGGCGCGCCGCGGCGAGGAACAGGACGACGTAGTCGATCACCGACGGAAGGACGAGGGCAACGACCGATCGCTCGCCGACACCGCGCCGGGCAAGGCCGGCTGCTGCCTCGTCGGCGGCTCGATCGAGCTCGGCGTAGGTGATCGACCACGAGCCGTTCGGCTGCGGATCGGTGACGAAGGCAGGCGTGTCGGCGAAATCGACAGCCGCTCGACGGCTGATGTCGGTGAGCACGGTGGTCAGTCTTCGATGAACGTGTTCTCGGCATCACCCATCACAACCCGCTTCAGGATTTTGCCGGTCGCGTTGCGGGGGAGGGGGTCGGTTCGAATCTCCCAATGAGCGGGAACCTTGTGCGCCGACAGGGTCGCACCCACGAAGGTGGCGAGCTCGTCGGGGTCGACCGCCACGCCCGGGTAGGGAACGACGATGGCCTTGACCTCCGCGCCGAGTTCTCGGTGCTCGACACCGACCACGACGACCTCACGAACCGCCGGATGTTCGTCGAGTCGGTTCTCGATCTCGACGGGATAGATGTTCTCACCGCCGCGAATGATGAGGTCGGTGCGGCGGCTCGACAGGAACAGCAGACCGTGTTCGAGGCGGCCGAAATCACCGGTGCGGAGCCAACCCCCCGGGCGGATCGTCTCAGCGGTTGCTTCTGGGTTGTCCCAATAGCCGGGCGTGATCATCGGACCGCGCAACATGACGTTGCCGATCGCGCCGTCGGGCAGCACGTTGTCGTCGTCGTCGTGGATCGCGACCTCACAGGTGGGGATGGGATAGCCGACCGAGTCCGGGTACTCGAGGAGGACGTCGTCGCCGGCATTCGTCGCAAGTCCCGAGCATTCGGTGAGGCCGTAGCCCACACCGACGACACGCTCGGCGTGGGGGAGTGCCTCCCGGCACGCGCGCTGCAGTTCTGGCGACCAGACCGAGCCGCCGCCACCGATCGACGAGACCGTCGATGTGTCGTAGTCACGGAACTTGGGGTGCTCGACGATGCGCCACACCTGCGTCGTGACCCCGCTCAGACGGGTGATGCCGTACTGCTCGGTGAGTTGCAGGACCTTCTCGGGATCGAAGCGACCGGTGGTCCACACATGACCGAAGCCCGACGCAACGGCTGTCACACAACACGAGTGGAGGCCGGAGATGTGGAACAGCGGGCTGGCGGCAAGCGTGACCATTGGCGGTGCCGGCGGTGCGTCGGGGTCGGCAGGGAACCGGAACGCATCGCGGGCGCCGAGGAGAAAGGCACAGCCCAGATACGCACCGAAGTTCCGATGGGTGATGATGGCGCCCTTCGGTCGGCCGGTGGTCCCGCTGGTGAACAGGATGGTGGCCGGGTCGTCCTCTGCGATCGGTGTGTCGGGAAGGGCTGCATCGGGTGCATGGGCGAGGAGTTCGGGGAAGTCGTCCTCGATCACGATCATCGGCATGCCCGGGTCACCGGTGAGTCGCTCGGCGCGCCGGGTATCGGTGACCAGGAGCTTGGGAGACGTGAGGTCGAGGCCGTACCCGATCTCGTCCTCGGTCCACCACCCGTTCATTGCGACGACGATGCCGCCGAGGGAAGTGACGGCCCAGAAGGTCTGGATCCACTCGGGACAGTTCGCTGCCAGCACCGCGACTCGGTCGCCGTGGCCGATGTCGTACCGGTCGCGCAGGGCAGCGGCGACCGATGCGGCATGGCCGATGTTCTCGGCGAATGTTGCTTCGCGCCCGTCATCGAAGACGTAGTAGCGGCTGCTGCCGTCACCCCCATGGTTGGACGAGTTCTGCAGCAACGCCCGAAGATGTGGAGCACGGTTCTTGAGCGTCGTCATGGCGATGCCGTCGACGGTGACTTCCTCGGTCTCGAAGAAACCCCCTTCGCCGGTGAGCATGGCGTCGACTTCGGCGATCGTCATCGTGGGTTGGGGTGGCGTACTGCGCATGCGCGGGATTCTGCCACCGATCCTGACGGTCCGTCAGGTCCGGCGTATCCTGCCGAGATGGACGTCCGGCTCGACCCCGCCCTGCTCGAGTTCGCGGACGAGGTCCGGACCTGGATCGAGGAGCATCTCACCGGTGAATTCGCCCGGTATCGAGGTCGCGGTCTGACCGGGCACGAAGACATCCCCGCCGAAGTTCAGATTGCGTGGGAGCGCGAACTGGCCGCAGGAGGCTGGCTCGGCATCGATTTTCCTGCCGCAATCGGGGGACGAGAATGTTCCCTCGCCGAACAGGTCGTTTTTCACCTCACCTATGTGGAGGCCAGGGCGCCGGGGCGAATCCCGAACATGGGGGTGACACTGCTCGGGCCGACGCTCATGGCCTTCGGAAGTTCTGAGCAGCAGCAGCGCTTCGTACCACCGATCCTGTCCGGTGCAGAGTTGTGGTGTCAGGGATACTCCGAGCCCGATGCTGGTTCCGACCTTGCCAACGTCAAGACCCGTGCCGAGTTGGTCGACGGCCGGTGGGTCGTCAACGGGCAGAAGGTGTGGACCTCCCTGGCCCAGTTCGCGGACTGGGTGTTCGTGGTGGCTCGCACCGAACCGGGGAGCGAACGCCACGCTGGTCTCAGCTATCTGCTGGTACCGATGGACCAGCCCGGTGTCGAGATCCGACCGATCGTTCAGATCACGGGTGGGACCGAGTTCAACGAGACGTTCTTCTCCGACGCCGTCACCGACGAGGACCTTGTCGTCGGCGGTGTCGGCAACGGCTGGAAGGTGGCCATGGGCACGCTCGCGTTCGAGCGAGGCGCGTCGACACTCGGGCAGCAGGTGAGTTTCCGCCAGGAGTTCGACGACCTGATCGCAACCGCAAAGCGCAACGGCCGGTGGGACGAGCCCGTCGTTCGTCAAGAACTCACCGAGGCGTACGTTCGGCTCGAGGTTCTCCGCTACAACCAATTGCGCATGCTCACGGCCCTCGCCCACGACGGGGTACCCGGTCCCGAGGCGTCGATCGGCAAGCTCTTCTGGGCCGGGTGGCATCGGCGGATGGGCGAACTCTCCATGTTGGTTGCCGGAGCGAGTGGCATGGCCGCTGGCCCCGACGGTTACAACGGCCATGGTGACGGACCCGACTATGCGATCGACACAGCGCAGCGCACGTTCCTGTACAGCCGCGCGCACACGATCTATGGCGGCTCCAATCAGGTGCAGCGAAATGTGATCGGCGAACGGGTGCTCGGACTGCCCCGCTAGGCGGGGCGCTCACCGAGATCCCAGTACAACCCGGTCATCACCCGAAGGGCTTCGCGGGCGATCGGTGCGAGCAGATGTTCGTCGGGCGCGTGCTGGGAGCAACCCGCATAGGAATGCGGTACCCAGACGGTCGGCACGCCGAGCAGGTCGGCGAAGATGTCGTTCGGGAGTGAGCCGCCCAGGTTGGGCAACACCGTCGGTGGTTCGCCGATCGTGTCCTCGATGGAGGCGGCGACCCATTCGACCCAAGGATGGTCGGGGTCGAGTCGTGTTGCCATCATCGGGGTGTGCGGCACCGTCATCTCGATGGCGTGGAAGCCGTGCTCGTCGAGATGGCGTCGGATACCAGCCAGCATGGCGTCGGGGTCGGAGGGCACCACGAAGCGGATCTGGCAGTGAGCGCGCGCCGAGGGCGGGATCGCGTTGACCGGCTTGTCCGGGTTCCCGGTCGTGAATGCGAGTACTTCGAGTGTGTTCCACCCGAACACCCGCTCCGCCGGACTGAGGCCCGGTTCGCCCCAGTCAGTGTCGATCATCGGTGCGTCGTCACCGCCACCGACCTCGAGTTCTCGGATTGCCGCGCTCACCGATGCCGGAATGCCCTCGGGGCGAACGTCGGGTACCAGGATCTCTCCGTGCCGACCGATCATCGAGGCGATCGCATGGCTCAGGATGACGCCAGGATTTGCCAGCAGGCCTCCCCAGTTTCCCGAGTGATGGCCACCGTCGCGGAGGTCGAGGTGGAGATCGAAGTTCAGGGCCCCGCGGGTGCCCATGAAGATCGTCGGACGCTCCGGAGCCAAGCGCGGTCCGTCCGAGGCGAGCAGCACGTCGGCCGCCAGTTGCGCCCGGTGCTCGGTGCAGAACGTTCGTAGCCCGGGAGAGCCGGTCTCCTCGCCGGTCTCGAGCAGGATGGTGCTGTTGAAGCCGAGAGAACCGCGGGTCTCGAGCACGTTCGCCATTGCGGCGAGGTTGATCGTGTGCTGGCCCTTGTTGTCGGCGGTGCCCCGGCCGTACCACCGGTCGCCGGCTTCCTCGAGACGCCATGGTGATCGATCGTCACGCCACTGATCGTCGTAGCCGCGAACCACATCGCCATGGCCGTATCCGAGCACGGTCGGTCGATGGTCGGATTCGTGGCGGTGGGCGAGGAGGAATGGGGGACCGTCAGGGTCGTCCGGGTTGGGATGGACGGTTGTTGCGAAGCCGAGGTGCTCCAGCGACGGGGCGATTTCGTCCGCCAGGTAGTGGTGCAGCTCGTCCCGGCGGTCGAGTTCCTGACTCTCGGTCCGGATCGCGATGCGGCGAGCGAGCTCGGCGAAGAAGCGGCCGTCGTCGAAATAGGACTCGATACGGGCGATGGCCTCGGTGCGGGTCACGAGCTGACCGTATCCGCCGAGCTCGGTGTCGAGTGGGTCGAGGTCACCCTGGTGGCGGGCTCGACGGCTGAGATCTGGTCGACGAGTCCCCACTCGAGTGCCGTTTCCGCATCGACGGTTCGATCGAGGAGCAGCCACTCGAGGATCCGGCGGGAGCCGATACGACGCGTGATGCTCCATGTGCCACCGACACCTGGGATGAGCCCCATCGTGACTTCGGGAAGACGAAAGCGTGTGTCCGGATCCGCAACGATCCTGCCGGCGAATGCGGCCAACTCGATGCCGGCGCCGACGCAGGCGCCGTGGACGTGTGCGGTCGTCCGGTGGGCGATCGCCGCAAGGTGGGATGCGGGCCCGGCGGCCATCCGGATGGCATGGGCGGTAGGGGGGTCGGCCACCGAACCGAACTCGGCCGGGTCCCCGCCTGCGCAAAACGACGAACCTTCGGCTCGCCAGACGACGAGACGATCCTCGTCTGCACACCCTGCGAGAGCGAACGCAGCGGCGAGTTCGTCTCGGCTCTGCCGGTCGAGCAGATTGTGAAGTCGAGGGCGGGTCAACGTGATCGTGATCTCGGTCTCGTCGGCCTCGCATCGCACGCGGGGCGCCGTGTCGTTTCGCACCCGCTGGCCGCGAGACTCGAGCCACGCTGCGTGCTCTGGCCCGGCCTGCAACATGGCGTAGGCGAGCGACTCGAGGATCAGGCCGTCGGCGAGTGATCCCGAGGCCGATCGGATCACCTGCAACGCCGTCGTGGCGGCAAGGGGCCGGTCGAGGATGGCTTGGGCCAGCGCGTCGACGTCACCGACCACGTCGGCAAGGTCGCCGTCGGCGGCAACGGTGACGACGGGAAGCGGTGCCAACCGGTCGAGTACCTGTCGCCAGCGGGCCGGATCGTCGGAGGGCGTTGCCTCGAGGATGACGACTGGCGCGTTGACGGCTGCCCCGATCTCGAAGCGCAGGTCGATCGAGTCGGTGGCAGCGACTGCGTCCCCGAGCGACCAGTGGGGCACGCCGCGCATGTCAGTCGGCGGGTCCGTCGCCGAGGTGGGCGTACTGCTCCCGCAGCACACGACGGAGGAGTTTCCCGGTGTCGTTGTGCGGGAGTTCATCGACGAAGACGATGTGGGCAGGCACCCGGCTCGATCGGAGTCGGGAACGGATCAGATCTTCGAGCTCGGCAGCCTCCGGTGCCGTGGCATCGGCCACGGCGACGAGGACGACCTGCTCTCCCCATTCACGATCGGGGACGCCGATCGCAGCTGCGTTTCGGATGTTGGGGTGCGACATCGCGACGTCTTCGATCTCGCCGGGTGACATGTTCTCGCCCCCACGAATGATGACGTCGTCGTTTCGGCCCTGCACGAACAGAAAGCCGTCGGCATCGATGTACCCACCGTCGCGCGTGGGGAACCAGCCGTCGGCATCGAGCAGCGAGCCCTTCTCGCGATACTCCCCGGCGACCTGTTCGCCCCGCACGAAGATTCCGCCGACCTCGCCCGCAGGAAGGTCGATGCCGTCGTCATCACGGATTGCAACTTCGATGCCCGGCAGCGGTCGGCCGACGCTTCCGAGGCGAGCGCGCTCGGTCGACTCGTCGCTGTACTGCGCAATTCGGTGCTCGTCGGGCCCGAGCAGCGCGATCGTCGAGCTGGTCTCGGTCAGCCCGTAGGCGTTCACGAAGTTGGTGATCGGAAACAGCTCGAGTGCGCGTTCGATGACGGGACGCGGCATCTTGCCGCCGCCGTACGACAACGCCTGCACCCCGAGCAGGGGCTCGCCACCCCGTTCGTCGAGGGCATCGACGATACGGGTCAGCATGGTGGGTACGACCATCGCGTGGGTCACTCCCTCGGCTTCGACGGCATCGATCCAAGCATGGGGCTCGAAGCGGGGGAGCTGGACGATCCGGCGACCGGCGTAGACCGACGACAGCATCGCTGCAACTCCGGCGATGTGATAGGGCGGAACACTGACGAGCGTGGCCTCGTCCTCGCCGGCGCCCATGAACTCGACCGTACCGAGGATGTAGGACACCAGATGTTTGTGGCGAAGGACGGCCGACTTCGGTGTGCCGGTCGTGCCGCTGGTGAACAGCAGCACGGCGACGTCGTCGGGGTCCATGTTCCAGTCGCCCGGTTCGGCGCCGATGGTGTGGCCACCGGCTGGGTCGGCAAGAAAGTCGCCCTGTTGCACCGTCGTCACGGCGTCGATCGAGGCAAGGCGGTCGAGGTTGGTCTCGTCGGTGACGGCGACGGCACTTCCGACTCGGCCGGCCAGGGTGAGCAGGTCGTCGGACGGCAGGCGGTAGTTGAGCGGGACGTACGGCACACCGGCCCACGCCGAGCCGAACAACATGATCGGTACGGCGTGACTTGACTCGTCGCAGAGCACCGCCGCCTCGACGCCGCTGTTGCGATAGCGACGTGCTGCTGCCTGCGCCCGGTCGAAGAGTTGGGCGTAGGTGAGACCGGTCGTCTTCGATCCGACCGCGGTCCGGTCGCCGAGACCGGAAGCCGCCATCTCGAGAAGCATCATCAGGTTCATGACGGGCTCCCCGGCGCGCGATCAGTCCGAGGCAGGAAGGGTCTTGGCTTGGGCGATCACCAGTGCCTCGCCGTCTGCAGCAAGGGATCCGTCGCCCGCCTTCGTTGCCAGGATCTCGATGGTGCCGGCTTCGTTGCTGTAACGCTTTCCGAGCTGTGTTCCGTCCGCTGCGCCATCGGCTGGAGCACCATCGATCGAACCGGTGCCGGCTGCAACCATCGCAGCGCCGCCGCACGTCAGGTCGACCTCGCCAGCTCCCTTCACCACGATCACCTCCGTTGTGCACACCGTGCTCTGGAAGCGGGCTCCCGCCTTCAAATCGACCATCGTTGTTCCCCCAAGGGTTCGCGTTCGCTTCCGCTGCAGCGGAATGTGCCAGTTTGCCTTCCGCAGCCCGGCCGCGAAAGTCGACATCGTCACAGAGTCGCTACGGTGCGGCCATGGCGGACTCCGATGTCGCACGCTGGGCCGCAAGTGGTGCCATGGCGCTCACCGGACGACCCGACGGGCCACCGTTGGTTACACCGGCCGGTGTCGTCAACGCGGCTGTGTCGACGGCACAGTCGGTTGCGACTGCGACAGGTCGATTCGGGACGGTTGTGCACCTCGATGGGCCCGCCCTTCTCGGCGAGCGCGCCGCGCTTGCCGGCATGGAACGGCAGGGATCGGTGTCGGTGGGCGGCGCTGCGCGGTTCGAGCGGGCCGCCGATGGGTGGATTGTTCTCAACCTGCCGAGACACGACGACATCGCCGCCCTGCCGGCACTGCTCGAGGCCGACATCGATCCCCAGGATTGGTGCGGGGTGAGCGAACGTATCGCGTTGCGTTCGGCGGCCGACCTTGTCGATCGGGGCCGGTTGTTGGGAGTGGCGATCGCTCGGCCCGACGAGCGCCGTCGCGTGGACGGGCCCGGTCGGGTGCTGCTCGATGGCCCGGCCCGGTCGGTGAACGTTCGGCCACTCGTCATCGACCTCACGTCGCTGTGGGCGGGCCCCCTCGCCGGCTCGATTCTCGCCGCCGCCGGCGCGCGGGTGATCAAGATCGAGGGCCGGAACCGTCCTGACGGAGCGCGGCTCGGGCCTGCGTCGTTCTTCGATCTGATGAACAGCGGGAAGGAGATGCTCGCCCTCGACCTGCGCGATCGGGCTGACGTGCGTCTCCTGCAGCGGTTGATCGGTGCTGCCGACCTCGTGATCGAGGGATCGCGGCCGAGAGCGATGGAGCAGATCGGCATCGAGCCGGCGCAGGTGGTCACCGACGCCGCAACATCATGGTTGTCGATCACCGGTCACGGACGAGTGGAGGCACCGGAGCGGGTGGGGTTCGGTGACGATGCAGCGGTTGCCGGCGGGATCTGGGTCGAGGAACCGGATGGCCCGCTGTTCGTCGCCGATGCCGTCGCCGACCCGTTGACCGGCCTCGTGGCCGGTGCGCTCGGTGCTGAGCTTCTCGCCGCTGATCGGGCCGCCCTGGTCGAGACACCCCTGTCTCAGGTTGCGGCCTGGGCACGGCGACCGAATGTGACTGCTCCGGTCCGCGCAACACCGGACCGACGCTGGCACGTGGTCGCCCCCGAGGGCGTGGTCGCCGTGTCGCCGCCGAGTGCTCGGATGGCGAGACGTCGAGCGGCGCCGCTCGATGCGCACGGACCCGCACTGCGCGAGGAGTTCGCCTAGGGTCCGTCGCCATGGGTGATCCTCGGACTCTCGGGAGCGGAAAGGCACGCGCCGCCGATGGTCGTGTCGCGGGCCGCCGTGGGCAGGCGACCAGGCAACGGTTGCTCGATGCCACGAGCGCTGCGGTGGCCGAAGGTCGGTATCGCGACCTCACCGTGGTCGATGTGTCACGGCGGGCCGAGACGAGTCCGGCCACCTTCTACCAATACTTTCCCGATATCGAGTCGGCAGTGTTGTCGTTGCTCGACGAGCTCACCGACTCCGGCGGGCATCGGCTCCGCACGCTCGTCACCGAAGCGTCGTGGGAGGGAGATGCGGCCGCCAAAGGACTGGCCCACGGTTTCATGGCCTTCTTCCACGAGCATGGCAATCTGCTCCGGGTCTGTGACCTTGCTGCGCTGGAGGGCGACGATCGCTTCCGTCAACTCCGTACCCGGCTCTTCAACGGCGTGTTCCTCGCACTCCAGGATCTCGCCCACGAGGCCCGTGCAACCGGGGAGATTCCTCCGGAATCGTCTCCGGGAGCGATCGCCTCGGTGTTGACCACCATGCTCGCCCATGTGAGTGCGCATCAGCCCGGGTTCGAGGCGTGGGGCGTGCCGTCGAACGAGCTTGCAGAGACCATGGCGTCGGTGATCGAGCGTTCGCTGTACTGGAACTGAACGGAACTCTGGTCCAAGGGGTCGAGACAACAGGTGGGGCAGCCTCGACGACGCCCTTCTCGCACGGATCGGGGACCCGCTCTATCGTCGGCGGCCATGGCCGACCCGACCGATTGGGACCCAACCCTCGACGACCTCGCCGTGCGGCGAGCCGAGGCGCACGCGATGGGCGGTGCCGAGAAGGTGGCACAACGACATGCCGCGGGTCGTCTCGATGCCCGGCAGCGGATTGCCGACTTGGTCGATGAGGGCTCGTTCACCGAAATCGGGGCGCTGTCCGGGGCTGCACCCGCGGATGCCCTCGTCGCCGGGATCGGGATGATCGAGGGCCGTCCCGTCGCCGTCGGGGCCGAGGACTTCACCACGCTTGGTGGCTCGATCGGCCCGGCGGCGTCACGCAAGCGTTGGCGCCTCGCCGATGTTGCTCGGCGTGAACGAGTGCCGCTGGTGATGTTGCTCGAAGGCGCTGGCCATCGGCCCCCGATGCCGGGTGATCCGGGTGGCAGCGGGCCCGGCGACCTCGGTGCGCAGGGCAGTCTCTCGGGGTTGGTCCCCATGATCACCGGTGTGATGGGCGCATCGGCCGGACATGGTGCGATCACGGCTCCGCTGTGCGACTTCTCGTTGATGACACCTGACGGTGCGATCTTCACCGCAGGTCCCCCGGTGGTGAAGGCGGCGCTCGGGGAGGACGTCTCCAAGGGTGAGCTCGGTGGTCCCGGCGTGGCGATTGCGAGCGGGGTGATTCACAACGTGTGTGCCGACGACGAGTCGCTGCTCCGCGACATCCGAACCTATCTGTCGTTCTTCGGCTCGTCGGCATGGGAGCGCCCACCATGGGTCGACACCGGTGATCTCGGTCCTCGTTCGCTCGACGATCTTCTGTCGATCATTCCCCGGGATGCACAGGCGTCCTACGACATGCGCCTGGCCCTGTCACAGTTGGTCGATGGTGGAGGCTTCTTCCAGGTGCAGCCGGATTTCGGCCCGTCGATCATCTGTGCGCTCGGCCGCATCGGTGGCGATGCCGTCGGGATCGTGGCGAACCAGCCAGCGGTGCTCGCAGGTTCGATCGATGCTGATGCCGCCGACAAGGCCGCGCATTTCATCCAGGTGTGCGACAGCTTCCATCTGCCACTCGTGTTCCTGGCCGACACTCCCGGTGTCCTGGCAGGGCGGATCGCCGAGCGAGCCGGGGTGTTGCGAGCTGGTGCCAGGATGTTCGCAGCGCAGACGAGGGCCCGGACGGTCAAGATTCATGTGACGCTCCGAAAGGCCTACGGCTTCGGATCCAGCGTGATGGCCATGAATCCGTTCGACGAGCAAACTCTCAGCCTTGGCTTTCCTGGTGCCACCCTGGGTGCGATGGGTTCGTCGGGTGCTGCGAACGCGATGGGGGCCGATGATCAGACCCGAGCCGATCTTCACGCAGCTGAGAACGAGTCGAGTTACCGATCGGCCAATGGGTTGAGTTTCGACGATCTGATCGATCCCCGTGACCTTCGCAACAAGGTGCTAGCCGGACTGGCTGCGTCGGCTCGGCGTCGCAGCGCCGCTGCGGAGCCGGTAGCGCGCATCGGTATCACGCCCTGACCACTGCGATCGGCAGTGTGGCTGCAGTGGCGGCTCAGCCGAGCCGGTCGATGCAGTAGTCGAGGCAGGCAGTGAGTGCCTGTGTGTCGGCTGGGTCGATCGCTGGGAACATGCCGATTCGAAGCTGGTTTCGACCGAGTTTGCGGTACCCGTTCACGTCGACGATGCCGTTCGCACGCAGCACGTCGTCCAACACGTCGGCATCGATCGACGCATCGAAGTCGATGGTGGCCACGACCTTGGAGCGTTGCGTTTCGACCTGCACGAACGGTTCGGCAGCATCCGAGCGGTCGGCCCAGCCGTAGAGGATCTCAGCCGATGTGGCGGATCGTCCGGCCGACCACGACAGGCCACCGTTCTCGTTGAACCAGTTGACCGTCTGAGCGGTGAGGAAGACGGTGGCCAGCGCCGGAGTGTTGTACGTCTGGTCCTTGCGAGAGTTGTCGAGCGCGGTCTTCAGATCGAGTGACGGTGGGATGTAACGCCCCGAGGCGGCGATTCGCTCGATGCGTTCGACGGCCGCAGGAGAGACCATGGCGATCCAAAGGCCCCCGTCGCCGGCCAGCGCCTTTTGGGGCGCGAAGTAGTAGACGTCGGTTGCCTCGGCATCGAACATCAGGCCACCCGCCCCCGACGTGGCGTCGACCAGCATCAACTGGTCCCCCGTGCTCACCCGAACCGGGTCGAGCATCACGCCCGTCGACGTTTCGTTGTGGGTGTAGCAGATGGCGTCGACCCCATCGACCGATTCGAGCGGTGGGTGCGTCCCCATGGCCGATTCCGAAACCGACGGGGCCTCGAGGTGGGGCGCCATCGAAACAGCCGTGCCGAACTTGCTCCCGAACTCGCCGAACGACAGGTGATGCGATCTGTGCTCGATGAGCGAGAACACGGCAGCATCCCAAAAGCCGGTGGAACCTCCGTTGCCGCACACGATCTCGTAGCCGTCGGGGGCGCGGAGCAACTCGGCGATGCCGTTGCGCAGTTCGGCGACCATCAGCTTGACCGGCATTTGACGGTGCGACGTGCCCATGTAGTCGGTGGCTCGACGGGCCAACGCTTCGAGCGTCTCGGGACGAACCTTGGTCGGGCCGGAGCCGAATCGGCCATCTTCGGGCAGGAGGTCGGCGGGGATGACGATGTCAGGCGTGCTCACGGTCTCTCAGCGTGTCAGCTGTGGCGACAAAACGGCGCGTATTTGCAGCGAAATCCGCGGCGGCGGTTCAGTAGCCTGATCACATGAGTCTCGATCGGATCTCGCGCCGCGTCGGCGCCATCGCCCCGTCGGCCACCCTTGCCGTCTCCAACAAGGCCAAGGCCATGAAAGCGGCTGGTGAGAACGTCATCGGCTTCGGGGCGGGCGAGCCGGACTTCGCCACACCACAGCACATCGTCGAAGCCGCCATCGCCGCGTGTTCCGACCCTGCGATGCACAAGTACAGCGCTGTTGGCGGTCTGCCCGAGTTGAAAGAAGCGATTGCAGCCAAGACGATGCGTGACAGCGGCTATGCCGTCGAGCCATCGCAGGTCCTGGTCACGAATGGTGGGAAGCATGCGGTCTACAACTGCTTCGAAGCTCTGCTCAATCCGGGTGAAGAAGTGCTCCTCCCGACCCCGTACTGGACGACCTATCCGGAGCCGATCGCGCTGGCCGGTGGCGTCACCGTGCCGCTGATCACCACTGCCGAAGGAGGCTTCCGGGTCACGGTCGAGCAACTCGAGGCCGCACGCACGCCCAACACCAAGGCGCTCGTGTTCGTGTCACCGTCGAACCCGACGGGCGCCATCTATCCCGAAGAGGAGATCCGTGCGATTGGGCTCTGGGCGGCCGAGCACGGCATCTGGGTGATTGCGGACGAGATCTACGAACACCTGGTCTACGGCGACAATGCGTTCCATTCGATCGCAACGCGCTGTCCCGAGATCGGTGATCGGATGATCGTCCTCAACGGGGTGGCCAAGACCTACGCCATGACCGGGTGGCGGGTTGGGTGGATGATCGGCCCTGCCGACCTCGTGAAGGCGGCACAGAATCTGCAATCGCACTCCACCAGCAATGTTGCAAATGTTGCGCAGGCGGCGGCGCTCGCTGCAGTGTCGGGTCCACTCGATGCGGTGCACGAGATGCGCGAGGCCTTCGACCGCCGGCGCATGACCATGTACTCGATGTTGTCGGGGATCGAGGGAGTGCTGTGCCCCGAGCCCCAGGGAGCGTTTTACGCCTACCCCGACTTCTCTGCACGGCTCGGAGGAGAGATCCGAGGCCACCAGGTCGCCACCACTCTCGATCTGGCCGACGTGTTGCTCGAGCAGGCCAAGGTCGCCATCGTGCCCGGTGAAGCCTTCGGTGTCGGCGGTGGTGCCCGCCTCTCATTTGCGCTGGGCGACGACGACCTCGCAGAAGGCGTCGCCCGCATCGCCGATTTTCTGTCGTGACCGGGCCGACGGTCACACCGTTCGGCGAGTGGCCGTCCCCGATCACGGCGGCCTCGCTCGTCAGCGGCGCGGTCGGTATCTCCGAGTGCTGTGTCGACGGTGACGATGTCTGGTGGGCCGAAGCCCGCCCCGACGAAGGTGGCCGGACGGCGCTGATCCGTTGGCGTGACGGGGCTGCCGAGGAGGTCACACCGGCCGATACGTATGTCCGAACGCTCGTGCACGAGTACGGCGGCGGATCATGGTGGGTGCACAACGGCGTGGCGTATTACGTCGACCTCAGCGATCAACGGCTACGTCGACTCGCGCCCGGTCGGGAACCGGTGTTTCTCACAGCTGAGCCGGATGCCCCCCGACGTGTTCGATTCGCCGACTTCCGGATCGATGCGGAGGGCTCGTTCGTCATCGCGGTCAGAGAGACGCACCATGACGACCGTGAGCCGACCAACGATCTGGTTGCGATCCCGACCGACGGCTCGATGGAGATGCGAGACCTGTGGGGTGGCACCGACTTCGTGTCGTCACCCCGTCTGTCCCCCGACGGCACACAGCTCGCCTGGGTCTCGTGGAGTCATCCCAACATGCCGTGGGACTCGACCCGACTGCATGTGGCGCCATATGGAGACGGTTCGATCGGTGAGGTTTCGCTCGAGCTTGGCAATGGTGCCGAGGCCTGGGCCGAACCCGGGTGGACCCCCGACGGTCGGTTGCTTGCCTGCACCGACCGTGATGAATGGTGGAATCTCGTCTCGGTCGAGGGTGCAACAGCCCCGCAGTCGGTCGTGACAGGCCCGTTCGAGGTGGCGACACCCGGCTGGGTGTTCGGGATGCAGCGGTGGGCGGTCACCGCTGATCACACCGTTGCTGCCGTCGGACTCGCCACCGGTGATGAACTGATCGTGGATGGGCGGACCATCTCGATGCCCGACGCCACGATCTCGTCGCTCCAGCCCGCTTCCGATGGTGTCGTCTACGTCGGTACCGGGTATGGCCATGAGCCGCAGGTCGTCAAGCTCTCCGTCGACGGCCCCAACGTCCGTCGACAGGTTCTCTCGACGGGGCGTGAGCTTCCGGTCGAGCCGGGTTATCTCATCGAGCCCGAGTCGATCGTGTTCCCCACCGGCGACGGTGACGCCGTTGCACACGGCCTCTACTATCCGCCGACCAATCCGGGCCATGTCGGCCCCGAAGAGACTGCCCCACCATTGCTCGTGCTTGCCCATGGCGGGCCGACCGGACAGGCCCGACGACAACTCCAGCTCGGGATCCTGTACTGGACCTCGCGAGGAATTGCGGTTGTCGACGTGGACTACCGGGGTTCGACCGGGTACGGCCGGACGTATCGCCGAAGCCTCGATGGTGTGTGGGGGATCGCCGACGTCGAGGACTGTGTCGCCGCTGCCCGCTACCTCGCCGATCGGGGCGATGTCGACGGCGATCGACTCATGATCCGGGGGGGAAGCGCAGGTGGCTTCACGGTGCTGAGCGCGTTGGCGTTCCACGATGTGTTCGCCGCCGGTGCCAGTCGCTATGGCGTTGCTGATCTCGAGGCGCTCGCCACCGACACCCACAAGTTCGAGAGCCGCTACCTCGACACACTGATCGGTCCGTGGCCCGAATCCAAGGCGGTGTACGACGATCGGTCCCCGATCAATCATGTCGACAAGTTCTCCGCTCCCATGATCGTGCTGCAGGGCGACGAGGATGCCATCGTCCCGCCCAACCAGAGCGAGATGATCGTCGCTGCGCTCGAGGAGCGGGGTGTGCCCGTGAGCTACCTGCTCTTCGAGGGTGAACAACACGGATTCCGCAAAGCCGAGAACGTCATTTCCGCCCTTGAAGCCGAGCTGGCGTTTTTCGGCGCGATGCTGGAGTTCGTGCCTGCCGATGAGCTCCCGCCGCTCGACATCCGCCGTTGATCCTTCTGGTCCGCGTCGTCCTCGCCGCCCTCATGATCACCTCGCTGGTGGCAGGTGGGCCCGATCCGGTCGATGCCGCCCGGGGAGACGGCCTGCTCGACGTATACGTTGACGACAGCCGGGGTGTTGCCCTTGCCCATGCCACCATCGAACTCGGCGGCCGTACTGCGGTCACCGACATGTGGGGTCGAGCTGCGATCTCGGGTGCCGATGCTGGAACGGTCACGGTCAGCCATCCGCGGTTCCTTCGACGCTCGGTCGAGTGGACCGGTACTGGCGACCGCCTCCAGGTGACGCTCGGTGCGCCGGTCATGCGTGCCATTCATGTTGCGGGCACGCTGGTCGGCACGCAGCAGTGGGACAATCTGGTCAGCCTCGTGGAGCGGACATCACTCAACGCGTTCATGCTCGACCTCAAGGACGAGTCGGGCCGAGTGTTTCCCGAAACCGAGTCGTCGTGGGCGATCGCTGCGGGCGCAAACCTCGATCGTTGGAATCTGGCTGACGTCACCGCCGAGCTGCACAGTCGCGGCATCCATGTGATCGCCCGGATCGTGGCGTTCCAGGATCCGGTGGCCGGCAGGAGCCTTCCGGACATGGCGGTGCGCACGACCGGAGGGCAGGTCTTTTCCCGTCGCGGCCAGACGTTCCTCGATCCGACCGATCCGAACGCGCGTGAGTACGCGTTGCAACTCGCCGAGGAGGCCTGCGCTGCGGGTGTCGACGAAGTCCAGTTCGACTACGTGCGGTATCCCGATGCAAACCAGTCCGTGCTGGTGTTCGACGCCGGGAGCACCGAAGAGGTTCGGGTGGGCACGATCACCGGGTTCTTGGCCGACGCAGAGGAGCGGGTTGGTGATCTGTGTCAGACCGCAGCAGACATCTTCGGATTCGTGACGTCGGTGCCCGGTGACGGTGGGATCAGGCATCAGGTCGAAGCGTTGGCAGACGTGACCGACGTGTTGTCGCCGATGGTCTATCCCAACCACTGGGGTCCTGGCTGGTTCGGGTACCTCTCGCCGCAAGACCATCCGGGCGGGGTGATCGATCAGTCGATGCGAAACGTGCTCGAACGCGTTGCGGGCCGTACGACTGTCCGGCCCTGGCTGCAGGACTTCGGGGGGTATGGGCCCCAGGAGGTCCGGGCGCAGATCGATGCGGCTGACGCACTCGGACTCGGGTGGATGCTCTGGAATGCGGGCAGCGTCTTCACCGATGGTGGAATCCCTGGTGCCGACGAGATCCTGACACCGGCTCGGATCCCGGCGCCGGTCGAGGAGATGCGTCCACCATCGGGCTTCTGGGACGTGCCGGCCATGAATGGGTACACGCAGGCGATCGCATGGCTCGGAGCCAGAGGCATCACCGAGGGCTGCAATCCACCCTGGCGTGACAGCTACTGCCCTGATCGCGAGTTGACACGCGGGGAGGCGGCCGCCTTGCTCGTGCGTGCCTTTGGAGTGCCTGAGACCGGCATCGACCGGTTCGTCGACGACAACGGTGCGACCCATGAGGCCCACATCAACGCACTTGCCGTTGCGGGCATTGCCGACGGGTGTGACGAAGATCGCTTCTGTGCCGGCGACGTGCTGACCCGTCAGGAGATGGCCTCGATGATCGCTCGAGCGCTCGACTTGCCTGTGGCCACCACAACCGACACGTTCGTCGACGATGACGGCAGCGAACACGAGGCAGATATCGAACGAATCGCTGCAGCCGGGATCACGCGGGGATGCTCCGAGATCCACTTCTGTCCTCTGCAACCCATCCGACGCGACGAGGCAGCAGCGATGCTGTTTCGCGCCGTGGCCTGAGCGTTCACGCAGCGTTCACGGAGTCTCGTTGCTGGGCCGAGAGTTGCTGGCGATGATACGAGGATGAGCCGGGTTCTGGTCACCGAGAAGATTGCCGACGCAGGGCTGGACGCGCTCCGAGCCGCCGGCCACGACGTCGACCTCCGACTCGGCCTCTCTGCCGAGGAGACCAGTGCTGCAGTCGTCGGGGCGCACGCGCTGATCGTCCGTTCCGCCACCCAGGTCGATCGGCCCGTCCTTGCCGCAGGTACCGACCTTGTCGTGGTCGGTCGTGCCGGTGTCGGACTCGACAACATCGACACTCGCGCAGCAACCGAGCGCGGCGTGATGGTGGTGAACGCGCCGGAGTCCAACATCACCTCAGCTGCAGAACACACCCTCGCCATGCTGTTGGCGCAGGCCCGCAACATTCCTCAGGCTCATGCCGCGCTCGTCGATGGGCGGTGGGAGCGCTCGCAGTGGGAGGGCGTCGAGGTCGCCGACAAGACGCTCGGGGTGATCGGCCTGGGGCGAATCGGCACCCTGGTAGCGGCTCGCGCTGCTGCGTTCGGAATGCGGATCGTTGCCCATGATCCCTTTGTTTCGGCGGCAGCAGCCGAACGTCTCGACATCGAACTTCTCGACCTCGATGATCTCGTCGCCTGCGCCGACTTCCTCACCATCCATGTTGCGAAGACTCCCGAGACAGTTGGTCTTCTCGACCGGGAGCGGCTCGCACGTGCCAAACCAACTCTTCGCATCGTCAATGTCGCTCGTGGCGGGATCATCGACGAGGCAGCCCTCGCCGATGCGGTGCGTGCGGGCTCGGTGGCTGGGGCTGCGATCGATGTGTTCGACGACGAACCGACAACCGACTCCCCGCTGATCGGGGTTCCGGGCATCGTTGTGACGCCGCACCTCGGGGCGAGTACTCGCGAGGCGCAGGATCGCGCCGGTGAGCAGATCGCCGAGCAGGTCCTGCGGGCGCTCGCCGGTGATTTCGTACCGTTCGCCGTGAATGTTGCAGCCGGGCCTGCCTCGGCTGTGCTGCGTGAGCATCTTCCGCTCTGTGAGGCGCTTGGCTCGGTGTACGGCTCGCTCGCCCGCAACCTACCCCCGACCATCGATCTCGAGTTGCGTGGTGAGGTGGGGGAGGGCGATGCGTCGCTCGGCCGTCTGAGCTTCCTGAAGGGTTTGCTCGGCCAGACATCCAGTGACCCGGTGAGCTACGTCAACGCCGCTGACCTCGCCGAGGCTCGTGGTCTCGATGTACGGGTCATCACGAGCCAAGCACCGAAGGACCACGTCAACACCGTTCGGGTCGAGGCCGCTGGGTTGACGGTGGCAGGGACGATCTCGACGCTCGATGGTCAGCCTCGCTTGATCGAGGTCGACGGTCACCGACTCGAAATCCGGATGAGCGAGAACATGCTGTTCGTTCGCAACGAGGACGTTCCCGGCATGGTCGGACATGTCGGCGCAGCACTGGGTGACGCCGGGATCAACATTTCGAACATGCACATCGGTGAAGACGACGACGGCGTTGCCGCCGTGATGGTGGTCTGCACCGACGGACCGGTACCGCAGGGGGTACAGGACTCGTTGCGCGCGCTGAACGGTGTGAGATCGGTGCGGACCGTCCGGCTCTCCTGATCAGCGTTTTGCCTGCCGGAAGCCGTCGGCTTCGGCATCTTCGGCTGTGCAGTAGCAGCGTTCGGCCCGTGTTCGCTCGTAGGACCCTCCACCCGGAATGTGGAAGATCCTGCTTCCCGCATTGGCCTTGATCGGGTGCGATTCGGGGCAGGTGCCAGCGCTCGGCTCCACCCAGGGTGACGCCTCGGTGGCCCGTGAGCGATCGTCTTGGTCGCCCTCGTGCGCAGCCGATGGCGAAGCGAACTGCACCGGCGCGGTTCGGACCTCGACCTCGGGTTCGGCGACGAGCGGCGGCCACGAGGCGACGCCGGCCGGTTCGGGTGGACGGGGCCGCCGAACGGAACGGGCGAGGCCGTACACGAGTGCGGCTGCTGTCCCGAGGCTGCTGATCTTGAGAAGGCGTCGGAGCGCTGGGAGCATGCGTTGACGGTAGCCGACACCGGGTCGCATCGGACCCGGTGTCGGCGGCGTCACGATCAGTTCAAGACGATGCGACCGAGGCGATCAAGGTCGTACAGGTCGTTGATCTGCAGGGTCCCAGGAGCATCCGGGCTGGGATAGCCCCAGTCGGTGCCGAGCGTCCAGAGTTCGTCACCGCCGAGAACCATGGTGCGCACGATGGTCGGCATCTGGTTCCAACGCGGCCAGCACATCCAGATGTCGGCACCGTCGGGGATGGGGAGGTCGATTCGGGCTGCTTCTTCGAGAAGCCAACGCTCCTCGTAGCAGTCGAAACCGGTGGCCGATGGCCTCTCGCCATCCTTGCACAGCCGAATCTGTCCCTCCTGCTCGAAGGCGATGATCCACTCGAGTTCGGATTCGAACTTTTGCTCGTCATCGGCGTCGAAGCCGGGGATGTCGGCTCCGGTGATCCGCCGACAGCCGCTGACACCGGGTTCTGCTTGAGGATCGGCGTGGTCGATGCGACCGACCTCGGTGATCTGGGTACCGTCGATCCGCAGGACGATGGCCCCGGCCCAATGACCGCTCTCGTCGTAGGTGGTGAGTGGTACGACAGCCATCTGTTCGGCTTCCCACCACAGGAAGCTTCGGTGCTCCCAGCCAACATCGTTCCAGCCGCCCGGAGCGGACCAGACAGCAACCTCTTCGGGGTTGGCCGGGTCGCTCACGTCGAAGACGGAAACTTTCGACCCGGTGATCCGACCGTCGTCGGTGCCGTCGGAACCAACCCCGAGCACTCGGCCTTCGCCGATGGGGTGAAGGTAACTGGAGAAGCCCGGGATCTTCAGCTCTCCGACGACTTGGGGGTTCTCTGGATCGCTCAGATCGAGGGTATAGAAGGGGTCGATCTGGCGGAAGGTCACCACATAGCCGACATCGCCGACCATCCGCACCGACTGCACCGCCTCGCCTCTGCCCATGTCGCCGACCGAGCCGATCTCGACGAGAGCTCCCTCGGTCTCGCGCAAGACCCGCACGTGGGTCTCCGACGTCTCGTCCCATGTCTCGCCCGTGGTGGTCACGACGCGCAGGTGGCCGTTGTGTTCACTGAGGTTGAACTGATTGCGGATGTCGCCAGCCACCGAACCCGACGCCATGTATGCAGCATCGTCTCCGGAGAGGGCGAAGCGATGAATCGACGTGCGGCGGGCGTCCCAGACTCGCTGCCAAGCGTCTTCGTCGTCCTCGAAGAGCCGGAAGTCGGGCCATGTCTGGGTGGCGACATAGACCGACTCCGTCGATGCGTACACCGTGCTTCCGGGGGCGAGGACGCTCGTCGTTGTGTGGTCCGTGATGTCACCACCGACCCCGATGTTGATCACGGAGAGCACGCCGAAACCGGAGAACTCGGTTGGTGCGTGGACGGCACCGCAGTCGGGGAGCAGTCCGGTTTCGATCGTGTCTCCGTTGTCGTCGACGATCCCGTACGCCGGGAGCCAGGACTCGAGCTGGGAGCCGAGCACGGCAGCACGGTTGGCGTTCTCGGCGATGTCCTCACCTGCTTCGCTCTGGGGATAGACGAAGGGGAAGTTGTACTGGGGGTTGCTGCGGACGATGACTCGTGCCGTTCCGTCGACCGCCCGACTCGAGACGTAGTCGCCCTCGACGAACAGTTCGCCGATCAGCGTGGGCTGGTCTGCGGTGAGCTGGATGCGAGCGATGCGCACGACGCTGCTCCCGCCGTACCAGCTGTCGTCGATGGCGATGGACGCCGCGGCGTCCATGTCGCTGGCCGGTTCGGGGGCGGGGCTGTCGAGCATGTCTTGGCCACCCCAGCCGGAGCTGACCAGCAGCAGATCGTCGCCGTCGAGGAAGAGTTCGCCCTGCCAGATGTCGTCGGGGAGGTCGAGCGTGCCGACAACCGTTCGGGCGCCGGCATCGACGACGATG
The DNA here is from genome assembly GCA_029979265.1 of Actinomycetota bacterium. Lineage (GTDB taxonomy): Bacteria > Actinomycetota > Acidimicrobiia > Acidimicrobiales > Aldehydirespiratoraceae > UBA11606. The sequence continues at coordinate 400,867 of JAPOHW010000001.1, forward strand.
AGTTGGCGGGCGGCGATGACGAAGACGCGGTTGCCGTCGGTCTTGATGATGTCGGCCTCGTCGACACCGAGTTCCTGCACGTTTGTGCCCGAGAAGTCGACGCCCTCGACCGGTGAGGCTTGGCCGCCAGCGGTCGACGCGGTGCTGTCCTCGGCCATGTCGAAGGCAGCATCGGAGTCATCACCGCCCATCGCCTCGTCAACCGCCATGCCGTCGCGAGCAAAGACCGGACCGTACCAACCGTCGGTGTCGAGTCCCCATGGGGTGACGCGGTCGGCGGCCGCGGACCGGAGATGGTCGAGCAGCGTGTCGCAGTCGTCGAAGCCGGAGAGGCCCGACGTCAAGACGACCTCGCTCCCGTCGACCTCGATGACGATCTCGCCGTTGTCATTGGTTGCCGGTTCGCCTTCCCGGGGCGAGGTGGACGAGTCGTCATCGCTGCACGCAGCAGCGATGAGCGCCAGGATCACGAGAAGGGAGAGGGGAGCAAGAAGTCTGCGCACGTTGGTTCTCCGGGTTCGCAGGGTTTGGATGACCGTGAGACGCTCACACGTCCAGTTTGGTTCCCCTGACGTGTGAATTTCTCGATGCGTCAGGCCTGGGCCGGCATCCAGGGCTTACGAGCGGCTTCGAATTCGTCGATGTCGGATTCGTGGCGCAACGTCAGGCCGATGTCGTCGAGTCCTTCGAGGAAGCGCTCCTGCACCGCCGGGTCGAGCGGGAAGGTCGTCTCGAGACCGATGGCCGGAGCCTCGACGGTGAGACGCTCCACATCGATGGTGAGCTCGAGTGTCGGATCGGCTTGGACCGCTGCCATGAGTTGGGCATTGAACTCTGCAGACACCGTCACCGGGACAAGGCCGTTCTTGGTGCAGTTGTTCCGGAAGATGTCGGCGAAGCGGGGCGAGATGACTGCGTCGAACCCGTACTGCTGGATCGCCCACACTGCGTGCTCACGACTCGACCCGGTGCCGAAGTTGAGACCGCCGATCAAGATGTTGGCGCCGCTGTACTGCTCCTGGTTGAGCACGAACTCGCGATCGTCGCGCCACTCCGAGAAGAGACCCTTCTCGAACCCGGTGCGCTCGACGCGCTTGAGCCAGTCGGAGGGGATGATCTGGTCGGTGTCGACGTCGGTCCGGTCGAGTGGGACGGCGGTGCCGGAGACGATGCGTACGGCTTTCATGGTCGGTGTTCCTTTTCGGATCGGTGCTCATCGGTGCCGTGGTGAGAGGCTCCGCAGGCAAGGATCGGTGCAGTAGGGGATCAGTCGAGGTCGGATGGGGCTGCGAAATGGCCGGCGATGGCGGTTGCTGCGGCAACCTGGGGTGAGACCAGGTGGGTGCGGCCGCCCCGGCCCTGGCGTCCTTCGAAGTTTCGGTTGCTGGTACTGGCGCAGCGTTCGCCCGGCTGAAGCTTGTCGGGATTCATCGCCAAGCACATGGAACAGCCCGGTTCGCGCCAGTCGAAGCCGGCATCGCGAAAGATCTGATCCAACCCCTCGGCCTCGGCCTGGGCGCGAACCTTTCCGGATCCGGGAACGACCAGGGTGCGAACGCCGTCAGCGACGGTGCGCCCGCTGACCACCGCTGCGGCAGCACGCAGGTCTTCGATACGACTGTTGGTGCAACTCCCGATGAACACCGTGTCGACCGTCACCTCCTTGATCGGCATGCCGGCCTCGAAGCCCATGTACTCGAGTGCCCGAGCAGCGGTGTTGGCCAGATTCGGATCATCGAAGTCGTCGGGTCCGGGGATCAGGCCGTCGATCGGCATGACCTGCGCCGGGTTGGTGCCCCAACTGACCTGCGGTCTGATTTCGGCTGCGTCGATCACGACTTCCTCGTCGAAGGTGGCGTCCTCGTCGGTCACGAGGGTCCGCCAGTCGGCGACAGCAGCATCCCAGTCGGCACCGGTCGGCGCATGGGGACGGCCCTTCAAGTAGGCGAAGGTCGTCTCGTCGGGGGCGATGAGACCGGCCTTGGCGCCCCCCTCGATGGACATGTTGCAGACGGTCATTCGGCCCTCCATCGACATGTTCTCGAATACGTTGCCGCGGTACTCGATGATCTTTCCGATCCCGCCACCGGTCCCGATCACGCCGATGACGTGGAGAATCACGTCCTTTGGTGTCACACCGGGTTCGAGTTCGCCCTGCACCGTGATCGCCATCGTGCCCGGTTTTGTCTGCGGCAGTGTCTGGGTTGCGAGGACGTGCTCGACTTCGCTGGTGCCGATGCCGAACGCGATCGCGCCGAAGGCACCGTGGGTGGCGGTGTGTGAGTCACCGCACACGATGGTCATGCCTGGCTGTGTGAGGCCCTGCTCGGGTCCCATGACGTGCACGATGCCGTTGTTCTCGTGGCCCATCGGATAATTGACGATTCCGAAGTGTTCGGCGTTCACCCGAAGCGTCTCGATCTGCTTGGCGCTGGTCTCGTCCTCGATCGGTTGGTCCTGATTGATCGTCGGTGTGTTGTGATCTTCGGTCGCAACGGTGAGGTCGGGACGCCGAACGCGGCGGCCGTTCATTCGAAGTCCGTCGAATGCCTGCGGTGAGGTGACCTCGTGGATGAGGTGCAGATCGATGTAGAGCAGGTCGGGGTCGCCTCCGAGTCCGGCGGTGACCACATGGCGATCCCAGATCTTTTGGCTGAGTGTGCGGGGTTCGGACATCTCGGTCTCCCGGGCAGTGAACGGCATCGAGGCTGCGTCTCAACATATGAGATACAGTTCTGAATTGTGAAACCAAGTGTAAGCGGCGTCGGTGTCATCGACAAGGCGGTCGCCGTGCTTGCGGCCGTCGAAACTGATGGCGCCAATCTCGGTCAGCTCGTCGATCGCACCGGTCTCTCTCGCGCCACCGCACACCGCCTTGCGTCGGCGCTCGAACTGCACGGTCTTCTCCGGCGCAGCACCGACGGACGATTTGCGCTCGGCCCCCGCCTCGTGGCTCTGGGATCGAGCGCCGCAGCCGGCTGGCCGCTGGCCGACGCAGGGCGGATTGCGCTCGCCGAGCTTCGTGACGCCACCGGGGAATCCACGCAGCTGTACGTTCGCGATGGTGAGGTCCGCGTCTGTCTTTCGTCACTGCAGTCGCCCCACGGACTTCGTACCATCGTCTCGGCGGGGGCAGTGCTGCCGCTCGACCAGGGTTCGGGAGGTCGTGTGCTGACCGGTGAGATCGGTGCCGAGGGCTGGGTTGCATCGGTGGCCGAGCGTGAAGCCGGTGTTGCGTCGGTCAGCGCTCCCGTTCTCGATCGAAACGGTGAGGTGATCGCTGCGGTCTCGGTGAGCGGCCCGATCGAGCGACTCACCGACTCCCCAGGTCAGGTCCATGGTCCTGCCGTCGTGGCTGCGGCCACCCGGATTGCCCTGGAGGCGGGGATCGTATGAACGATCAGACGCCGCCCGACGACAGTGAGGTCGGTCTCTTCTCGATCTGGTTTCTCCGGGGAGCAGTCGTGCTCACCGCACTCGTCGTCGTAGGTTTCCTGGTACACGCAACGCTCGGATTGTTCGACCAGGGTGAGCAAGTCGGCGAGTCCGACACTCCCGGCGAGCTCGAGACGTCCACCCCGGACGACGAGACGCCCACCACGCCGCCCACCACGTCAACAGCGTCGCCGACGGGCAGCACGCCGGACGAGACCACGACGAGCAGGGTCCCCGAACCGAGTGTCGACCCAGAACTCGTGGCGTTCGTCGACGAGGCGGTGGCATTCATCGAAGCGACCCGGCAACGGTCGTTCGTCGAGCGACCTGTCGTCGAGGTCGTCGCTGTCGATGCGATGACCGACATCGTGCTCGACGACATTCGCAGGTCGCTCGCCGAAGATCCGGTGGCAGCCGAGTCGAGCCTCGCCTTTGCCCAGGCGATCGGATTTTTTGGACCTGACGACGATTTTCTTGACATCTACGAGACGTTCGTCTCCGGTGGTGTGCTCGGCGTGTACTTCCCGAACTCCGACCAACTCTTGGTCCGGTCGGCCGGTGCACTGACGCTCAGCACCAAGGCCACCATCGTGCATGAACTGGTTCATGCTTTCGACGATCAGCACTTTGATCTCAATCGAGATGAGTTGCGCGACGACGGTGATGCCGGTTGGACGTTTACCGCAGCCATCGAGGGGAGCGCGTCCTACGTCGAACAGGCGTGGCGCGCCACCTTGACCCCCGAAGAAGCTGCGGAACTCCGAGACGAGGAGCAGCGTTTCGATTTCGGCGATCTCCTGACGCTCGATCTCGGCTTTCTGGTCTACCAGACCTCGGTGTACGAGACAGGCCGGACGTGGCTCGAGCGGCGCATCGCCCAAGAAGGCATCGCCGCCATCGACGATGCCGTGATCAACGGTGCCCCGAGCAGCGAGGTCGTCACGATGCCGCTCGACGCGGTGAACCTCGATCCGGTCGATGTGGCATGGCCGACCGTCGATGGTGATGTGCTGTGGGAAGGCCGAGGAGGTCGTGCGTTGATCGCTGCCCTCACGTTCGTGGCGGATCCGGATCAGATCGCAGCCACCGGCTGGGGCGGTGATGCGATCACCGTGTATCGAGACCGGACCGGCGCTGCCTGTCTTCGTTGGGATGTGGTGGGTGACACCAAGCGCGACACGAACGAACTTCTCGATGCGCTGAGACGTTGGGTGATCGGAATCGGCGGGAGCGCCGACATGGTTGACGGCAGGGTTCGCGTCGACCGCTGCGCCTGAGCGTCAACGGCTCTCGACGAACGCGATGATCGCAGCCCGTTGCTCAGCGGTGAGCGCCATGAACGCATCGGTGCTTCGTCGAGCCTCTCCACCGTGCCAGAGGATGGCTTCCTCCACCGAGCGAGCGCGCCCGTCGTGCAGGAGTGACAGATGGCCGTTCACCTCGTCGAGCAGGCCCACTCCCCACAGCGGCGCCGTGCGCCACTCGCTCCCCGACGCAGCGAACACGGCCCGGCCATCGGCGAGCCCGGGACCCATGTCGTGGAGGAGCAGGTCGGTGAAGGGATAGATGACGAGGTCGTCGAGTTCGGGCGTATTGGTCTGTCCCGTGCGCTGGCGGGGCGTGTGGCACCCGGCGCACCCGATCGATTCGAAAAGGTTTGCTCCTGCGATCACGGTTGGGTCGTCGATGTTGCGGCCGGCGGGGATTGCCAGCGCCTCGACGTAGAAGGCGAGGTCGGCGAGATCGCCGTCGCCGAGTTCGATGTCGCCCGCTGCGGAATCGATCGACGTGCTGATGCCGATGTCTTCGGCGAGCGCGACGGCCGACTGGTGGATCAGATCGAAACTCTCGGCCTTCCAGCCGTGACGTCCGACCCGAGGTGTGCCGTCGGCATCGAGGATCCACTGAACCTCGCCGGAGATGCCATCGTCGTCGAGGTCGTCGGGATCGGCGGCGGCAACGATGTCGGACTCGGGAACGAATTCGAGCAGCCCCGGGCCTGCAACTTGGGGCGGGATCCGAAGGCTCAACTCCGCACCCACCGGCAGCATTCCGTCGCGCCCGACAACCGAGACGACAGGACGACGGAGTCGGTAGGTCGTGCCGTCGGGGTACTGGCCTTCCACGTACTCCCAGAGGATGCTGATCGTGGCTTCGGCTTCACCGTCGACGGCGTACGTCTGGAGGCGGGTGCCGTAGCCGGGAAGGGCGAACGGTGCCTCCAACTCACCGGCACCGGCTTGAGAGACATGGACCACCGGGCCGACACCGAGGTACGCACCGTCGAGCGGTGCTCCTTGTCGGCCGTTGTTGACGTGGCACGTCGTGCAACCGTCGCTGTTGTAGTCGGGTCCGAGGCCCGACGCGGGAGTGAAGAACGTTTCGAAGATCTCGTCGCCATCGGCGAAGCGAATCCGTGCTGCAAGCCCGACATTGCGCGCCGACAGGTTGTAGGACCGCTCACTCACCTCGAAGGTGGTGGTTGCATCACCGGCTCGTTCGACAAGCCAACGAGGCGCGTCGGCAAGCGGCTCGGCAGTGGAACGCTCGAGAGCCGACTCGGGGGTGCCGATCGTGTCGACCCCGAAGTCGCGGTCGGGCAGCAGGTTTGCGCTCGGGGTCTCGCCGGTGCAGCCCACCCCGAACAGGGTGAGGGTCACGGCGACGCCTCCGAGCGTCAGCCGAACTGCATCAACTGCCGGCGGGAACCGTAATCGCATCGAGATCGAACGTGTCGAACTCCGGAATCACCTCGGCGGTCACCGGCGGAGCGGTCAATGGGTCTGCCATCCCCGGCTGATCGGTTGCGCCGGGACTGGCGACGTCCTCGTACGGAATGTTCTCGTCCGCAGCTGGGGGGGCGAAGAACTCGATCCCGATCATGTCGCTGACATCGCCCTGCTGCCCATCACATGGCAGAACGGTCTCGACGTCGGCGGGCCGTGAGGAGGTGTAGTCGTTGCCGGCGAAGCAGTTACCGAGACCGTCTCCCGGCGCCTGCTGCACCATCACGATGTCGATGCCGTTGCCGACGAAGACATTCTCCCGGATCTGGTTGTTGGTCGCCTGCCAGAACACGTCTCCGTCCGGCAGGAACGAGATCGCCACTCCGCCGTTCCGGTTGTTCTCGATCAGGTTTCGCAGGATCAGATTCTCGTTGGCACCGGGCAGCACCATGCCGACCCCGTAGGCGAGCTCCCAAATGTCACCACCCTTGCTCGTCTCGGGATTGCCGTTCGAGTGGATCCAGTTACCCGCGAACACCGCGCCGCGCTGCGGCGCGAGTTCCTCGGAGCTGAGTGTGTTGGGGGTGACGCCGATGCGGTTGAGGCGGAACTCGTTGTTGACCACGTACAACTCGCCGCCGGCGTTCGTGCCGGAGTAGGCGAGGGTGTTGTACTCCGAGATGTTGTTGATGAGCAGGGCTCGGCATGGCTGGCACTGACCGACGTAGTACCCGGAGTCGGTATGGCCCGCTGCGTAGCTGTTCTCGATCAGGCCGTACGTGGCGTTGAATGCGTAGAGCCCGTACTTGCGGTTATTGAGCGCCGTGACATGACTGATCCGGTACCCCTCGAGGAGGAAGTCGGAGTCGTAGTCGCCGGTGAAGAAGACGCCGTTGCTGAAGTAGTTCTGGACGGTCAGGTTCTCGACGGCAACCCCGTTCGCAAAGACGATGATGCCGTTGGCGAGATCCTCGGAGTGCATACCGTCGAGCACGACGCCGTATCGGTCGACACCGCGAATGACGATGTTGTCGGTCTCCACGGAGACCGACTCGTTGTAGACACCCTCACCGATCAGCACGATGTCGCCGGGGACTGCGGCATCAACCGCATCCTGGATGGTGGGATAGTCCTCGGGAACACGCAGCGCCCCGAGTGGATTCGGATCTGCTTCGGGCTCGGACTCCTCCTCCGGTTCGGGTTCTTCATCGACGGTCTGACCCTCATCGGGCTCCGAGTCCGATTCGTCGCCAGGCTCACTGGTCTCGGCGCCGGCCTCGGCGGCACTGGTGTCCGTAGCGGTGTTGTCGTCGGGGCTCCCACCACATGCCGCGGCAGCAAGCGCCAACACGAACAACAGAGCCAGGAATCGGCGCATCACAACCCTCCAAAAACGGTTCGGCGGCGAGAGTAGTCTCGTGGCTCAGTCACGCCGAATCGGCCGACACGACGATGACACGCCCGGTCTGCCCGTTGGTCGCCGTCCCGTGCAGACTGCAGAAGTAGGGATAGTCGCCCGGTTCGGTGAAGACGAGCGATGCAGCATCGCCCTTCACCGCCAACGCCGCCGCCGAGATCGACTCGAAGGCACCGACGACCGCCGGCCGCACGTTGTGTTCGTTGCGGCCCTGGTTGGTCCAGGTGATCTCGGTTCCGGCTGTGACGACGATGACTCGCTGCTCGAAGACGTTGTCGCGGATGTCAATATCGACGGCAGGTAGGCCGGTCCGGTCGAGCGCATCTGTGGGGATCTCGACCGCTGAGGGCGACGCCGTCTCGGGATCGGCGGTTGCGTCCGCCAGCGTGTCGAGATCAATGTCGAGTGTCTCGGACTCGACGACTGGTACCGGCCCGACACGCGATCGTTCGAACAGCCCCGTGGGATCGTCGCCGGCGCACGAGGCCGAAGCGAGGCAGAGGACGACGACCAAGCCCGCGCGCATTGCCGCGACGGTATCCGCCGATCAGTCGATCGCGAGAACCCTGACCTTGAGGGTCGCACCGGAGGGGGCTTCGTACTCGACCTGGTCACCGACGGCTGCACCGAGCAGCGCCGCCCCCATCGGTGAGCCTGGAGACACGACGGTGGCGTCGTCGGCCTGCTCTTCGATCGAGCCGACGAGGTAACGCTCCGCATCGTCGTCGTCGTCGCCGTCGAAGACGATCGTGACGATTGCTCCGGTCATGACCGCATCGCCACCACCCTCGTTCTCGACGATCACGGCGTCTTCGATCATGCGGCCCAGGTGCATGATGCGGCCTTCCATCTTGCCCTGCTCCTCTTTCGCAGCGTGGTAGTCGCCGTTCTCGGAAAGGTCACCGAGTTCGCGTGCGGCCTCGATCTTGCGGGCGATGTCGATACGGCCGCGGGTGGTCAGGTCGTCGTACTCCGCCTTCAGTCGATCGAACGCGGCCTGAGAGAGCTGCTGGGCTGTTGCCATGGAAGCAGGCTATCGCCGACGCTTGGCTGATTGAGAGGGAGTTCTCGGCCCGGTAGGCTTGCGATCGTGATGATCAACACGCTCATCATCGGTATTTCGTAGCGCACGTCGGATTTCCCGGCGTGCGCCATCTCCGTCCACTCTGGTGGGCGGTTTTTCTTGTTTCAGGGGGTTGCACAGGCATGGCGCATCGCATCGGCATCATGGGTGGCGACGGCATTGGCCCCGAGGTCGTCGCCGAGGGTCTCAAGGTCATCGATGCGCTCGGCGTCGACTACGAGCGCATCGACTACGACCTGGGCGGTGAGCGGTATCTGAGGGACGGCACCGTCCTCACCGACGAGATCATCGAGGAATGGCGCGGGATCGACGCGTTGTACGCCGGCGCAGTCGGCACGCCCGATGTCCCGCCCGGTCTCATCGAGCGCGGCCTGCTCCTGCGCATGCGCTTCGAACTCGATCTCTACATCAACTATCGACCCTTTGTTGCGCCCGGCCACGATTTCGTCGTGATTCGTGAGAACACCGAAGGTACCTATGCCGGGGAAGGTGGATTCTTGCGCAAGGGAACGTCGCACGAGGTCGCCACCCAGGGGTCGGTCAACACGCGGCACGGCGTCGAGCGCTGCGTTCGCTACGCCTTCGAGTTGGCGATGCAACGCAACAAGCACTGCACACTCGTGCACAAGACCAACGTCCTCACCTTTGCCGGCGACCTCTGGGAACGGACCTTCAACGAGGTTGCCAGCGAGTATCCCGAGGTCGAGACGGCGTACAACCATGTCGACGCTGCGTGCATCTACTTCGTCGATCGGCCCGAACGCTACGACGTGATCGTCACCGACAACTTGTTCGGCGACATCCTCACCGACCTGGGTGGCGCCATCTCCGGGGGGATCGGACTCGCTCCAACTGCGAATCTCAACCCGAACGGCATGTCGATGTTCGAGCCGGTGCACGGCTCGGCGCCCGACATCGTCGGCACGGGCAAGGCAAATCCTGTCGCTGCCATCTTGAGCGGCGCGATGATGTTGGACCACCTCGGCGAGACCGAGGCGGCCGATCGCATTCGGGCGGCGTGCGCCGACCCGAACACACTCACCGGATCCACCAGCGAGATCGGCGACCAGGTCGTCGCCCGTCTCTGAGGAGCGCTCATGCCCATCGAAACAACCCCCCACATCTGGATGAACGGCGACATGGTGCCGTGGGAAGACGCAACGATCCACGTCCTCACCCACACGCTCCACTACGGCACCGGCGTCTTCGAAGGCATTCGTGCCTATGAGACCGAGCAGGGGCCTGCGATCTTTCGGCTGACCGAGCACATCGAACGCCTCTACAACTCGGCCAAGATCCTGGGAATGCCGATGCCGTTCGATGTTGCGACGATCGTCCGGGCATGCAAGGACGTCGTTGCCGATTCCGGTCTCGACGCCTGCTATCTGCGCCCGATCGCCTACTACGGCTACGGCGAGATGGGCCTGGCCACAGGTGCGTGCACCACCGACATCGCCATTGCAGCCTGGCCGTGGGGTGCCTACCTGGGTGACGATGCGGTCAGCAAGGGCGTACGGATGAAGATCAGTTCCTGGACCCGTCACGACCACAACATCATGCCGCCGGCGGCCAAAACCACTGGCAACTACGCCAACAGCACGCTGGCCAAGATGGAAGCGCTCAACGCCGGCTACGACGAGGCGATCATGCTCAACGGCGCCGGCTTGGTGAGCGAGTGCTCGGGAGAGAACCTGTTCTGCGCAAAGGGCGATGTCGTTCTGACGCCGCCGACGTCGTCGGGGGCGCTGCCCGGCATCACCCAGGACACCGTCATTCGTCTCGCTGCCGACCTCGGTATCAACATCGAGATCGGTGATCTGGCGCGGAGCGACCTGTACACCGCCGACGAGATCTTCGTCGTGGGCACCGCGGCCGAGGTCTCGGCTGTGAACTCGGTCGACGACCGCGCGGTGCCGTGTCCCGGCCCGGCCACCACGGCCCTCGCCGCGGCGTACGCCGACCTTGTCCGAGGCCGCAACGACAAGTACCGCGACTGGAACGAATTGGTGAGCTGATGACCGAGATCGACCGCTCTGCGCATCATGATCCGTCGTGGCCGACGGTGGTCGACATCTACGACACGACGCTGCGCGACGGCAGCCAACTCGAGGGAATCTCGCTCACGGTCGACGACAAGCTCCGTATTGCCGAGCAACTCGACCGGCTCGGCGTCGCCTTCATCGAGGGTGGTTGGCCGGGCGCCAATCCGAAAGACGATGAGTTCTTCGCTCGGGCCCGTACCGAGCTCGAGCTGTCCACCTCGCAGTTCGTCGCCTTTGGTTCGACCCGGCGGGCCAAGGGAAAGGTCGACTCCGACCAGACCCTGGCCAACCTGGTCGCCGCTGGAACCGACGTCGTGTGCATCGTCGGCAAATGCTGGGACTACCACGTCACCGAGGCGCTCAACACGACGCTCGACGAGGGAATCGCGATGGTTGCCGACTCCGTCGAGTACCTCGTTGGGCAGGGCAAGCGGGTGTTCTTCGACGCCGAGCATTTCTTCGATGGCCACAAGCGCAACCCCGAGTTCAGTCTCGCCGTGCTCGAAGCCGCTGCCATGGCCGGTGCCGAGGCGGTCGTGTTGTGCGACACGAACGGAGGCTCCCTTCCGCCCGACATCGAAGCCGCAGTCCGTGAGGTGGTCGACCACGTCGACTGCCAGGTCGGCATCCACCTGCACAACGACACGGGTTGTGGTGTGGCCAATGCGCTCGCCGCCGTACGGGCCGGTGCGACACAGGTCCAGGGGACGATCAACGGCTACGGCGAGCGAGTCGGCAATTGTGACCTCGTGCCGATCATGGCGAACCTCGAACTCAAGATGGGGATTCGGTGTCTGCCCGAGGGTCGCCTCGAAAACCTGACGTCGGTTGCGCACCATGTGGCCGAACTCGTCAACTTCTCCGTCGATCCGCAACAGCCGTACGTCGGTTCCACGGCGTTCGCTCACAAGGCGGGCCTGCACACCTCGGCGCTGAGTCGGGCGAGCGACGCGTACGAGCACGTGGCTCCCGAGACCGTGGGCAACGGCACCCGGGTCCTCGTGTCGGAGATGGCCGGCCGCTCAACCCTCGAGATGAAAGCCGAGTCGTTGGGGATCGAACTCGACGGCAAGACCGTCGGGGACGTGATCGACACCCTGAAACGGCTCGAACACGAGGGGTACCACTTCGAAGCGGCCGATGCGTCGCTCGAGTTGCTCATGCGCGGGGCAGCGGGCTGGATACAGCCGTACTTCTCGCTGGAATCGTTCTCGGTCTCGACCGATCATCGGTCGGGTACGAATGCTCGACTGTGGAACGAGATCGCAGTCGATGTCGAAACGGAGGCCACGGTGAAGATCTGGGTCGACGACGAGCGTCGACTGGCAGTCGGCGAGGGAAACGGGCCAGTCAACGCCCTCGATGCCGCCCTCCGATCGGCGCTCGACGATCGCTACCCGGCGCTCGGCCGGATCTCGCTCACCGACTTCAAGGTCCGAGTACTCGACACCGGGAAGGGCACCGGAGCGGTGACCCGCGTGCTGCTCGACTCGACCGACGGCAAACGAGAGTGGACCACCATCGGGGTGAGCGAGAACATCATCGAGGCGTCGTGGCAGGCGCTCGTTGACTCGCTCGTCTACGGCCTGCTCCACAGCGACAGCTGAGAACAGCCAGCCCCGTTGACGGTCGACGGCACGCTGGCGAAGCGGCGGTGATCTCGAACAGCGTGCCTCGATTGCTGGTTGGGAGTGCGTGTCGGCATCGGTGGAACTAGGAACCAACTCCGGCGAAGAAGAGCAGAGTCACTAGAGTCGGCACCCGGTAGGGAGTCACCTGCAGTGTCAGGGAACGAGGCTGGCCGCATGGATGACATGAGAGACCTCCCGGTTTCGAGCTCGACTCCCGATCGTCGTGGCGAGTTCGCCTTGATCGTGGTGGCGGTAAGTGTCGGCCTTTTGATCACGGCAACTTTGCTGAATCGACACGACGGGGACATCGCCGGCTTGCTCAACGTGGGTGAGAACGCCCCGCACATCGTCGCCCATGTCGAGAGTCAGCTGGGCCGCGAAGTGCCCACGGTCGAGTTCCTCGGCCACGACGGAAAATACTTTTTCCTGCAAGCTCTCGACCCGTTCTATTTGTCTCCGAGCGAGCACGCCGTCTACCTCGATCGACCCCTGTATCGAGCTCAGCGAATGCTGTACCCGACGATCGCGAGTGTGGGTGGACTGCTTCCTGCCGAACTCGTCTTGTGGACGATGGTGTTGACGAAAGTTGCTGCCCTCGCGGTGGGGACCGTTGCCGCAGCACGGCTGTCGAGACTGCGTGGCGGTTCTCGATGGTGGGGCCTCGCGTTCCTGCTGAACCCCGGGGTCATCTTCGAGTTCGACCTCGCCGGCGCCGGTTTGGTCGGCTTTGCCGCCGCCCTCTGTGGCACTGCGATGCTCGAGGAAGGTCGACATCGCTCAGCCATTGCGTGGTTCACAGCCGCCGTTCTTGCCCGCGAAGCTCTGTTGCTCTATGTCGCCGGCGTCTGCGTCTACCGACTGTGGCGGACGCATCGGATCCCGTGGCTCCTGGGCGTGGTACCGGCGTCGAGCGCGGTCGCGTGGGCGGCGTACCTCCGCTTCCGTCTCGACTCACCCGACGGTGTCACTGAGGTCCAGGAATTCGGTCCGCCGTTCAAAGGCATGCTCGACTCGTTCGAGAATTGGGTCAACGATCCCGTGTACCTCGCCGCCATCGGCGGTCTCGTCGTCGTCATGCCACTGCTGCTCGTGCACGCCTGGCGACGGCCCAGCGCGTTGGCCTTCGGTGCCATCGGATTCATCCTCATAGCAGTTCTGATGACACAACAGGTCTGGTGGCGCTTCAGCGACATCAGCCGGGCCATCGCACCCGTCGTGACCGCCTACATCATCACCGCGTTCAGCCCGCAGACATCGCACAAGAAATCGGGGTAAGCGATCACATCCTGCGATGGTCTCCGGCACACCGGGAGGCAGGCGGTGCCGATTCAGGCCCAGATGACGTCGTGGAGAGGGTTGGGCTCGGGTGGAAACGACCGAGCCTCGCCCCGATGGAATCGAACTGCGGTCCATGCGGTGACGGCAGCATCGAGGAGGTCATCGGTCAGCGCAGCCCGACCCGCTGTCTCGTCGACGTTGCTCAATTCGAATCCAACCGCAGTCAGTGCGCGAAGTCGCTGTGTCATACCCGCCCAGGTCTTCTTGCTCGAGGATGCCGGGGCACCGAGGAGTGCAGCGAAGCAACCCTCGGGGTGCGCTTCGATGACCGGAATTCCGGCTTCGGGAATCCACGCCATCGCCTCACGAATCTTCGGGACGAGGGCCCAGGCCTGACGGCTGATGCCCTTGCCGGTGGCGGCCCGAGCCGCACGATTCGCAGACGCGTAGTCGTCGGCGTTCATGGCGGCCTTGGGCGGCGTTGCGAACACCGAGCTACGGCGAGGGCCGAGGAAGGAACGAAGGGCAGCCTCTGCCGGGCGTTCGGCCTCGGGAGTGACGATCGGGATGTCGATCGCCACCACCGCTGCATCGGGTACCACCTTGCAGAGAGCACCCAGGCTCGGGAGGAAGTGTGCCGTTGTCGACGTGCTGCCGTCCCAGGCAACCGCAATCCACCCCGTGGGGCAGCCATCGACACCGACGAAGCGCATCAGCTCGATGCTCGTCGCATCTCGACGGCATCGGCTTCGTCCCGAGTACCAGGATCGACCGAGAGTTGTGGACTCGTCATCGACCGAAGTCTCGCGTGTCGGCTCACGTTGTGCTGCGCTGGCTACGCTTCGGCCCATGGCCGCTCCCTCTCGCGTTCCCACCAGCCCAACGCAGCGCAAGCACTACTCGTCCCCACCCCGGCGATCGGGGTCGTGGCGGGCGGAGCGGCCCGGCGAGACCATCGGGGCGCTGCATCCGACTGGCCGGGCGCTCGGGAATCCCGGTCCTGACCAGGGCTATGTGCTGGCGTTGGCCCAAGACCTCACAGCCGAACTGGTGTTGGCACCGGGTGAGCATGTGGCCGACGTCGTGACCGGGGCGTGTGCGGTTGCACTCCGTCGAGCCTCGATGTTCGGTCGGGGTCCCATGCGTGAAGACCTCGAGATGGCGCTCACGCTGTACGGCTTCCTCGGTGAAGCAGCTCCTGAGCTGGTGGCAATGCGACGGAAGCTCTTCGCCGAGGTCCATCACACGACGTTGCACTACTTCGCTGGGCGTGAGATTGCGGACCGGGTCGACGCCGACATGCTGAAGGGTCGCGTCGAGGAGGCCCAGCGCGCGATCGAGCGGGACTGGCGTTCCGCCTTCGGTGGCGACCAGTAGGCCGGTAGCCTCGCGGCGGTGACTCCTCGGGTTCGTTTCGCTCCTGCGCCAACCGGTTTTCTGCACGTCGGCTCGGCGCGCTCTGCGCTGTTCAACTGGCTGTATGCCCGCAACACCGGCGGGACCATGGTGCTTCGGGTGGAGGACACCGATGCATCGAAAAAGACGCAGGAGTTTGTCGACGCAATTGTCGACCCGTTGCAGTGGCTCGGCCTCGACTGGGACGAGGGGCCTTATTTCCAGAGCGAGCGGCTCGAGCAGCACGCTGCTGCAGTGCAACAACTCGTCGACTCGGGGCAGGCGTACTTCTGCGATCTGAGTCGTGAGGAAATCGACCGCAAAGCTGAGGAAGCCGGTCTGCCGCCGGGGTACCACGGGTGGTCCCGAGACCGCGGTGTCTCCGACGGTCCGGGTGTTGTCGTCCGGTTCCGAGCGCCCGACGAGGGCTCGACCGTGATCGACGACGTGATCCGCGGGCGGGTCGAGGTGAAACACGCAACCGTCGAGGACTTCGTGATTCGGCGTGGTGACGGCTCTCCGGTGTTTCTCATCGCAAACGCGGTTGACGACTACGAGATGGGGATCACCCATGTGATCCGAGGCGAGGATCTGCTCAACACCGCCCCGAAGGTCAAGCTGTTGTGGGATGCGCTCGGCTACGGCGAGCCTCCGACCTACGCCCACCTCCCGCTGCTCACCAACGATCAGGGAAAGAAACTCTCGAAGCGACGCGACTCGGTTGCCCTGGGTGCGTTTCGTGACGAGGGCTATCTGCCGGAAGCGATGGTCAACTATCTGGCTCTGCTGGGGTG
Source organism: Actinomycetota bacterium (assembly GCA_029979265.1). Lineage (GTDB taxonomy): Bacteria > Actinomycetota > Acidimicrobiia > Acidimicrobiales > Aldehydirespiratoraceae > UBA11606. The sequence goes on from JAPOHW010000001.1 coordinate 416,669, forward strand.
GGGTCCGGCCGATGAGGTCGAAGTCCGTCCGCTCGCCGAAATCGTCGAACTGTTCAGCCTCGAGGCGGTCAACAAGGCGCCGGCGATGTTCGACGTCAAGAAGCTCGACCACATCAACGGCGAGTACATCAAGGCGCTGTCACCGACTGCCTTTGTTGCGGCGGCCGAACCGTGGTTGACCGGGCACGACACGCCATGGGCGGCCGGTGCTTATCGGCCCGAGGTCGTCGAAGCGCTTGCGCCAGAGGTGCAGCAGCGGGTCGTGAAACTCGGCGAGGGGACCGACTGGCTTAGGTGGTTGTTCGAAGCGCCCCTCGACTACGACGAGAAGAGTTGGACGAAGGCGATGGTCAAGGGTCGTGCCGCCGACCGGGTCCTCGACGGGGTGATCGAAGGGCTCGAAAAGGTTGATTTCGAAGATCCGGAAGCGATCGAGGCCGTGGTGATGGGGGTCGGCAACGACCTCACGTCCGAACTCGAGACGAGAGTTCTTTCCCAAGCACCGGTTCGTGTTGCGCTGACCGGTGGGGGAGCGGGCATCCCGCTGTGGCGGGCGATGTCGCTGCTCGGTCGCAACGAGTGCCTCCACCGGCTCCGGGCTGCCCGAGCTCGTCTCGGTTGACGTGGTGCAGATGCGCAGCCTGCTGATGCGGTTGCGTTCCCCCAAGGCGGTCCTCGCCGTCGCTGCGGTCGGTATCACCTATGTCGGTTTCAACTTTGTGGGCGTCCTCGTCGCCTCGGGAGCCGACCAGCGCGCTCCGGTCGATGCGATTGTCGTGCTCGGGGCAGCGCAGTACGACGGTGATCCGTCACCGGTCTTTCAGCAGCGACTCGATCATGCCTATGCGCTGTGGAGCGACGGCACTGCGCCGCTGGTCGTCACCACCGGTTCCAATCAGCCGGGTGATCGGGTGACGGAAGGGTTCGCTGGATTCGAGTACTTGCGTTTCAAAGGCGTGCCCGAAGAGGCGCTGTTGATCATCACCGACGGGGCGTCGACCTGGGAGCAGCTGGCAGCGACGGCCCGTCAGCTCCGCCAACTCGACGTTGCCTCGGTGGTGCTGGTGTCCGACTCGTACCACGCCCTTCGTCTCACGCAGATCGCCGACGAGATCGGCCTCGAGGCGTCGGTTTCGTCGACCGAAAGTGCAACGTCGATCCGCAATCTGGTCAGGGAAACGGGGGCGGTGAGCCTGGGCCGGGTGCTTGGGTACCGGCGGGTCGACAACTGGATCGGAGGGGTCGGCTGACGGGATCGGAACAGATATCGTTTCCCCTGCCCTTCGCGGGCCACCCTTCGGGGATGGTGTAATTGGTAACACATCTGGTTCTGGTCCAGACATTGGGGGTTCAAGTCCTCCTCCCCGAGCTGACAACGGCGCCCTGCGGGGCGCCGTTTCGCGTTGCTGTTATTCACAGTTTCCTCACGTCGGGCTCACGACGGCCTCACCTGCGCAGCCGAAGGGTGAGGTATGACGCAGTACACGATCGGCGCATCGGTGTTGGTAGTGGTGGTCCTCGGTCTCGGCATTGTCGACCGCGTGCCGTTCTCGGACTCGATGGTTGAGGCCGTCGCCGAGGAGCGATTCCTCCCCAGCGAGCTGTCGGCAACACCGGTGCCGTCAACAACACCGGCGCCGTCAACAACAACGGCGCCGTCAACAACAGAGCCAATGCACCCGACGACGGCTGAGGCATTCCCGCCACCGACGGCGGTACCGGAGCCGCCGATGTCGCGCTCCACACCTGCGGCGAGCGACGGGTCGGCTCGGGTTCGGATCTCTCGCGACGGGACGCCGACGTTCGCAGGCGATTTCGCCGATCCCGACGTGGTTGCCTTCGGGGGTTCCTTCTTCGCGTTCGCCACCAACACGATGTTCATGAACGTGCCGGTGTTGAGCACCGAGTCCGGTGGTGTGCACGGAGATGCGCTACCGATGCTGCCGGCGTGGAGCGAGCCACACCATGTGTGGGCCCCCTCGGTCACCGAGGTCGGTGATCACTGGCTGTTGCACTACACGACTCGTCATTCGGGCAGTGGCCGACAGTGCATTTCGGTGGCAGTGGGCGATCATCCGGCTGGGCCTTTTCTCGACGAGTCGACCGAACCGCTGGTCTGTGCACTCGATCAGGGCGGAGCGATCGACCCGAGCGTGGTGTTCGACGGTGCTGACCCGCACCTGTTGTGGAAATCTGACGGCAACTGCTGCGGACTCCCGACGATTGTGTACAGCCAGCCACTCTCGAACGATGGCCTTGCGTTGGCCGGGAGCCCCACCGAGTTGCTTCGAAACGACCTGTCGTGGGAGCGGGATGTGATCGAAGCCCCCTCGATGATCGAGGCGGGGGACACGTGGTGGCTCTTCTACTCGGCCAACCGATGGGATCATGCGGACTATGCGGTTGGTCTCGCCGAGTGCCAGTCGGTGGTCGGGCCATGCGAGAAGCAACCCGACCCTTGGCTCGAGTCGACCGACTCCTTTGCGGGGCCGGGTGGACTCGAAGTGGTCACACTCTCGGATCGGGCTGCTGATCTCGTCGTGTTCCACGGGTGGGTCGATGGTGAGGTCGGCTACCCGGAGGGTGCACGGGCGCTGTTCGTTCATCTCGTCCGCTGGACGAGGAACGGGCCCGTCCTCGTCGTCCCCGCCAGCGGGGGATCCTGAACGACGCAGGAGTACCGTCGGGGTATGAGTGCACCCGCAGTGAACGAGAACATGGAGTACCGGCGCCTTGGCGCCACCGGCCTGAAAGTCAGCGTGCTGTCCTTCGGGAGTTGGGTCACGTTCGACACCCAACTCGACGACGGTCTTGCTGTGGAGTGCATGGCCGCAGCTGGTGATGCGGGCTGCAACTTCTTTGACAACGCCGAGGCGTACGCCGGTGGGGCGTCGGAAGAAATCATGGGCCGGGCGTTCGCTCGCCTCGGCTGGCCCCGCTGGTCGTATGTGCTGACCACCAAGGCGTATTGGGGCATCCATCGGGGCGTGCCCAACATGCATCTCACCCTCAACCGCAAGTACCTGCTGCAGTCGATCGAAGGTTCGCTCGAGCGGTTCGGTACCGACTTCGTCGACGTCTTCTATTGCCATCGCGCCGACCCGGAAACGCCGATGGAAGAGGTGGTGTTCACGATGAGCGAGATCGTCTCGTCGGGAAAGGCCAACTACTGGGGAACCAGCGAATGGACGGTCGATCAGGTCCGTGAGGCCATGGCGATCGCAGAGAAGTACGGCCTCCACAAGCCCGTCACCGAGCAGAGCCAGTACAACCTGCTCGAGCGGCGCATCGACACCGAATTTGCTGGTCTGGTCGAAGAAACCGGCTACGGCAACACCATCTGGAGTCCGCTCGCATCTGGTCTGCTCACCGGCAAATACCGCGACGGCGTACCAGACGACTCTCGCGCCGCCCTCGACGGGTACGGCTGGCTCGCCGAACGCATGTCCGATGCCGCCACGATCGCCAAGGTCGAGAACCTCCGACCCATCGCCGAACGTCTCGACTGTTCGATGGCGCAGCTCGCGTTGGCGTGGTGCACACTCAGCCCCAACGTGTCGACGGTGATCACCGGAGCGTCGCGGGTCGAGCAGGTCGTCGCCAACTTCGAGTCTCTGGACGTGATCGCGAGGATCACGCCGGAGGTCAAGGCCGATATCGAGGCAGCGGTCGCCTGAGGCGCGGGGCCGGTTGGGCAGCTCCAGCCGCATCGCTACACTCAGCGAGCCGACCACTCCGGTGGTTCGAACTCGCCCCGTTCGTCTAGCGGCCTAGGACGCCACCCTCTCAAGGTGGTAGCACGGGTTCAAATCCCGTACGGGGTACGCACTGTTGCGCTCGTACGACCCGGGTCGCAGCGCACAACTGCCGACAGTTCCAACTCGATCGGGAAGTCTGCGAGGCGCCCACCGCCGGGAGCGGAGCCGTCCTGTCGGTGAGTGTCGTTGGCAGGTTGGGCCCATCTCCTCACCGATCGTCACCCCGGACATCGGGGCTAGTGTGCGCGGGCGATGATCGGCGCCGACGAGGATCGCAGCAGATGTGGGAGCGGCGATGACATGTTGACCACCCTCGAAGCGCAGATCGAACGCCTCGGTCCCAGGGGTTGGTTCGCCGTGCTCACGATCGTTGCCGCGGTGCGGGCACCCCATGTGTTGCTCAACGGCCGCTTCTGGGCTGAGGAGGGAACGATCCACTTTGCCCACGCCTTCATCGAAGGCGGAATCGAGGGGTTGACGTTCATCGATCAACGGGCGGGTTACCTCAACATCGTCCCGAACGTCGGCACCTGGCTCGCGTCGCTGGTGCCACTGTCGGTCGCCCCACTCGTCACGACCTGGATGGCGTTTCTCATCATCGTGGGTCTCCTCTGGGTCACCCTTGCGTGGCAAAGCGAACTGTTGCCGACGCCGACAGCTCGGGTGGTGGCGGCCGCGTTGCTCCTCGTTGGCCCGGCTGCCCACCCCGAGGTGTGGAGCAACACGATCAACTCCCAGACCTATCTCGGGATCCTTGGCCTGGTACTCGTGTTCGCTCGACTCGACCGCCTGTCACACCGTCAGTTCGCGGTGAGCGTTGCGGCCCTGGGCTGTGCAGCGCTGGCCGGGTTGTACACCGCTGTCCTGACTCCGCTGTTCTGGTGGCAGGCATATCGCGACCGCACCCGCCGGCGCCTCGTTCACGCCGCCGTGATCTCGAGTGCAACAGCGTTTCAGGCCTTCATCGTGCTGCTGTCTCGCACGTCGGGCAGTCTCGAGGAGACAAAGCTCACCCTACCCGGCCCGGCCGAACTGTTCGCCACCGTCGGGACCCTGCACGTCACCCCGATTGTGTTGGGCCGCTCGGTGAGCGCCGACCTTGCCGACAAGATACTGGTGGGTCGCGGCATCGCCTGGGTGCTGGCAGTGGGAGTGATAGGGGTGATCGTCGCTGGAGCTATCGCTGTCGCCGTGCGCAGCGCGTCTCGTCATGTGCTGTTTGTGCTCGGCACAGCATTTGCGCTCACCGAAGTTCTCGTGCAACTGGGCGCATGGGGCATCGCCGACAGCCGCTACGCAGTGCTTCCCCTTGCGATCACATCGTTGTTGCTTGCCCACGGACTCGCCACCGCCGAGTCGCCGATGAGCCGGACCGTCGTCGTCGCCCTGATCACCATCGCCCTCGTGGTAGGGGCGGCGGAGTTCTGGACCGAAAAGCGTCTTGCGCTCGACTGCGTCGGGTGTCCTGACTGGCAGGCGGAGATCGAGGCCTGGGAAGCAGATCCGAGCGACGGGCTCGAGATTTGGCCGTACCCGCCGTGGCCGTACGCTCCCTGGACCGTCGATTTGCCGGCCGAGTGATCGTCGAACGCCGGTGGCGTGGCGTTCGGTTGGCAATGCGAACGTTTCGCAGACAGGGCAGCACGACGCGTAGGGTTCGCGCCGGTATGGGAGCCATCGGGGAGGTCGCACGTGCGCTTCGTGACCGGGGATGCACGCACGTGTTCGGGGTACCTGGCGGGGGTCCCAATCTCGAACTGATCGGCGAGTTGGAGCGCAACGGCATCGAGTTCGTGCTGGCGCACGGTGAATCGGGCGCAGCGATGATGGCATCGGCTCACGGTCTGACCACCGGCACGCTTTCGGCTGTCGTCGTCACTCGTGGACCAGGGGTTTCCAGTGTGGTGAACGGCGCTGCACAGGCCACGCTCGACCGCGCGCCGCTCGTCGTCATCACCGACACCGTCCCGATGTCACAACGCGATCGGGTTGCCCATCAACGCTTCGACCAGCGTGCCGTGCTTCGCCCGGTGACCCTTCGAACCGCTCGGATCGGTGACGACGTCACCGCCGAGGAGATGCTGGAACTGCTGTCTTGCGTCGACGGTGGCCGGTCCGGCGCCGTGCATCTCGATCTCGACGCCGGTGCGTCAACCGACATCGATCCACCGCGAAGCGTCGACCAGCCGATGACGGCTGCTGCAGCCGACGTGGTTCGGGCTCGCCTCGAGGGGTCGGACCACCCGATCGTCATCACGGGGATCCATGCCCCCGACAACCTCTCCGGCCCGCTTGAGTCGTTCGGTGCCCCAGTGCTCACCACCTATCAAGGGGCAGGCGCACTGGCGGAGGGTCACCCGCTGCTCGCCGGCATGTTCACCAACGCAGAGCTGGAGCGTCAGCTCCTCGTCGATGCCGACATGGTCGTGCTGATCGGATTCGACGACGTCGAACCGATGCCCGGTCCCTGGCCCGGCACCGCCGAGGTCGTGGCCATCGATCCAGTTCCGACCGCTCATCGCTTTGCTCCGGTCTCGTTGGCTTACGTGGGTGAGCCGGCCGATGTCCTTCCCGAACGCACGCCGAGTCACAGCGGCGCCTGCGAGCATCTGCGGTCGGTGCGTGCCCGACTGTCCGACGCCGCTCGCCCACTCGGGCCGATCGAACTCGTGCGATCCGCAGCAGAGGTCTGGCCCGATGAGGGCATGGTCACTGTCGATGCCGGTGCGCACTTTCTCGCCGTGTTGCCGTTCTGGCCGGTCACCCGACGCCGACAACTCTTGATCTCCAACGGCCTCGCAACGATGGGCTACGCCCTTCCCGCTGCCGTCGGCGCGTCGCTCGCCAGTCCGGATCGGCCGGTGCTGAGCCTCACCGGCGACGGTGGTCTCCAGATGATGCTGGCCGAACTCGAGACGCTTCAGCGCCTGCAGCTTCCCGTGTGTGTGACCGTCTTCAACGACTCCGAACTGACCCTCATCAAGCTGAAGCAGCGCGACGGCCAAGGGGACCAGCGGGCGGTTCGCTATGGAGCCAGCAACTTCGCTGCGATCGCCGAAGGCTTCGGTATGTCGGCAACGGTCGTCGACAATGCCGAGAACCTGCACGAAGCCTTTCGGTCCGCGCTCGACGCTCGTGCCCCATACCTGATCGACGTGCGGATCGACCCGACCGAATATCGACACATCATGGCGGTGAGTCGCGGCTAGGGACGCATCGGTGCATGGGACATCTGCGACCTGCGCGACTACGTTCACGAACACGAACGGACAACGAGAAGGGGTTCACATGGTTCAGGTCAACAAGTTCATCGACGTCTCCGCCGGGTTGGGTGCCGGGCAATTCGGGATCGGCGATCGCCAACAGATCGCGTCGATCAGTGATCTCGACCCGACCTACAAGCAGCTCATGGACAAGCCCTACGCCTGCGTCATGGCGGTGATGGGATCGGCTGGTCGCCCCAACCTCACGCCCATGTGGTTCGACTACGAAGGCGACAAGGTCCTGATCAACGTCGCCGAGCATCGCAAGAAGACCCAGTGGATCCGCGACACGCCGCAGGTCACCATCGCCATCGTCAACCCAGAGAACATGTACCACTGGGTCTCGATGAAGGTCACGGTCGAACGCGAGATCAGTGAGGATGACCCGGTCGAGGGCGAACGCGTCACCGCACAGCTCAACCGGATCTGGCAGAAGTACATCGGTGAGGGAGACGAGTACGGCCTGCGCGATCCGTCGATCGACGAGCGGCGCGTCCTGTTCGAGTGTCGCGTCGACTCGATCGCAACCTTCGGCGTACCCGGCTGACCATCTCGACCTTGCAGCCCTCACGTGTGGTCGTGATCGGCGGCTCCATCGGCGGACTGACCGCTGCGTGTCTGCTCAGAGACGCCGGCCACGACGTCGAGATCCATGAGCGCGCTCCACGAGAGCTCGAGCAACGGGGAGCCGGAATCGGCTTTCTGCGGGCATGTTCCCGCTATCTCGCAGAGCGGGCCGGTGTAGATCTGGACGAGATCTCGATCACGACCAGCGAGATCGTCTATCTCGACCGCGACGACACGGTGCTCCACCAGGCCGAGCACGCCTACCGGTTCAGTTCATGGAACACGGTGTACCGCCGACTGCTGAGGGCATTCGACGGCGATCGCTACCACCTCGACCGGACTGCTGTCGAGGTCCGCAACGACGAACGGGGAGCATCCGTGGCGTTCGACGATGGCTCGGCACTGAGCGCTGATCTCGTCGTCGCTGCCGACGGAATCGGCTCGACCGTGCGGGCGCAGCTCCTCCCCGACGCCAGGGCCGAATACAGCGGCTACGTGGCGTGGAGGGGCACCGTTTCCGAGGCTGATCTACCGCCCGAGATCACTGCGCGGCTCGGTGATGCGATCACGTACCACGTCTACGCCAACAGTCACATCCTCGTGTACCCGATCCCGTCGCTCGACGGTTCGGTTGAGCCGGGCGGGCGGCTGCTCAACTTCGTCTGGTACCGCAATTATCTCGACGGTGGCGACCTTCGATCACTGCTGACCGATCACGGCGGGGTCGTTCGGGACCTCTCGGTACCCCCCGGACTCGTCGCTCCCGAACACGTCGCCGAGTTGCGGGCCACGGCTGCGGCCCGGCTTCCTGCCACCATTGCTGCCGTCGTCGCTGCGGTCGAGGAGCCGTTCCTCCAGGTGGTCTATGACATCTCGATTTCCCGCATGCGATTCGGGCGGGTCTGTCTCATCGGTGATGCTGCCTTTGCCGTTCGCCCTCATGCGGCGGCCGGCACCGCCAAGGCGGCAGAAGACGCATGGACACTCGACCGGCATCTGCGATCGGGCCGAGCCCTCGACAGCGCACTGGAGCGGTGGGAGACCGAACAGCTTGCGCTCGGCTGCGACCTGCTCGATCGGACCCGCCGGATCGGTGCCCGGTCGCAGGTGTTGAACACCTGGGAACCTGGCGACCCTGAACTGATCTTTGGGCTCCACGCACCCGGTGACCCGGAGCCGGCCAATGTCTGACCCGGGCCAGCAAGCCGAGGCGATGGCTGCGGCGGTCCGGGACCTGCTGGAGGACCTCGACGACGCGCAGCGCACGGCCGTCACCCACGCATTCGACGACGCCGAGCGGCTGCGCTGGTTCTACACACCGACCGATCACGGGGGCCTCGCCTTGAGCGACATGCGTTCCCGTCAGCATCGAATCGTGCACCGACTCCTCGCTGCTGCACTCAGTGAGGCCGGCCACACCACCGTCTCGACGATCATCGGTCTCGAGAACGTCCTCGACCGGGTCGAGGGCTTCGGCGTTTCCTACGGTCGCGAGCGTGGGCGCGATCCGCTGCTCTACTGGCTTGCGATCTTCGGTGACCCCGACTCGTCGGAGTGGTCGTGGCGATTCGGCGGCCATCACGTCTCGTTGCACTTCACGATCCGTGACGGCCGGGTTGCCTCCTCGACCCCCCTGTTTCTCGGTGCCGATCCGGCCTCGAGCACGTTGCTCGGACCGCATCCTCTTCGGCCGCTGGCCGGAGCCGAAGATCTTGCCCGAGAGTTGTTGTTGTCACTCGACGACGAGTCGAGAGCGGCGGTTCATCTGTCGGCACAGGCCCCTGTCGACATCGTCGGGGCCAATCGAACGCAGTTGCGGGGTGGTGATTCGGTGCTCCGGCTCGACGAGATCTGGCGTGGTCGATTCGGCGACGAGACCGACGAGTATCTCCGCGCCGTGCACGACGCTGCGACGACGAAAGCCGGTTGGACCGACGAGCATCAACAGGCGCTTGCCCTTTCTGCTCGACCGAAGGGTGCGCCGGTGACCCACTCTGACGCGCACCGTCGGCTGCTGCGCGACCTGTTGGGTTGCTACCTCGAACAGATCAACCCGACGCTCGCCGATGAGCAGTGGAAACGGGCCGAGCAGCACCTCGACGATCTTCACTTCTTGTGGGCTGGTGGAATCCATCCCGGTGAGCCGCACTACTACCGCCTGCAGGGAGGCAACCTGCTGATCGAGTACGACAACACCCAGCGTGACGTGAACCATGTGCACACTGTCTGGCGGGATCTGTCGATGGACTTCGGTGGAGATCCGCTGGCACAGCACTATGTCGACCATCACTGAGGGCGACGCTCGGCGCTGAGCGGGCGCGGACGACACAGAGGAGCGAGGGTGGTTCGGGTCGCATTCGTCGGAGCGGGGAGCACGGTCTTTGCTCGAAATCTGATCGGTGACCTGAACGCCTATCCCGAGCTGCGCGGCCGATTGAGCTTCTCGTTGCACGACATCGACGAGCAGCGTCTGCGCACGTCGGAGATCGTCGCCAATCGGATCGCTGCCGGCCTTGGTGTTTCAATGACCGTCGATGCAACGACGGATCGCCGACGGGCGCTCGACGGGGCCGACTATGTGGTCACCATGTTCCAGGTCGGGGGATATCAGCCTTCGACGGTGCTCGATTTCGAGATTCCGGAGCGCTACGGGCTTCAGCAGACCATTGCCGACACGCTGGGGATCGGCGGCATCATGCGGGGATTGCGAACTGCACCGGTTCTGATCGATGTGTCGAACGACATCAGCGAGGTGGCTGCTGATGCCGTGCTGTTGAACTACGCGAACCCAATGGCCATCAACATGTGGGCGCTGTCCGAGCTGGGGCGGCATCCCGGCTTCGGCCTGTGTCACTCGATCCCGTTGACCGCCGAGCAGTTGGCTCACGATCTTGGGATTCCAGCCACCGAACTCGACTACACGGCGGCGGGCATCAACCACATGGCGTTCTACCTCAACCTCGAACACCAGGGGGCAGACGTCTATCCCGCACTGAGAATGCTGCACACGAGGCCTGCTGACGCCCCCGAACGGGGGGAGATGGGGTTGTCCGATGCCGTTCGCTACGAGGTCATGCGCCGGCTCGGGTACTTCGTGGCCGAGTCGAGTGAGCACTTTGCCGAGTACACCCCGTGGTTCATCAAGCGAGATCGGCCCGACCTCGTCGAGGAGTTCCGAATCCCGCTTCGCGAGTACATCAGGCGCTGCGAGGTGCAGAACACCGAGTGGGAGGCCCTTCGGGCTCGGTTGGAGGACGAACGCGAGGAGCTGCACATTCCCGCCAGCAACGAATTCGCACCGCAGATCATTCACAGCATCGAGACCGACACCGAACGGACCGTGTACACCAACGTGCCGAACCGTGGGCACATCGAGAACCTTCCCGACGGTTGCATCGTGGAGGTACCGACCGTCGTCGACGGCACCGGACTTCACCCACAGCACGTGGGCTCGCTGCCCCCGCAACTTGCTGCGACGATTCAGACGAACCTCGGCCCCCAAGCACTCACCGTGGAGGCACTCAAGACCGGCGACAGAGCGCACGTCTACCATGCTGCGATGCTCGACCCGCACACTGCCGCCGAGCTCGATCTCGAGCAGATCCACCGGTTGGTGAATGATCTGCTCGAGGCGCACGGCCCGTACCTGCCGGCATTCCTGCAGTAGAAGGCAGGCATACCGTTGCGAGCGATGGGACTGACCCGATGAACGAAGTGTCGGCGCAGAGGCGGGACGTGTTCGCCCCTGGGCGGGTGAACCTGATCGGTGACCACACCGACTACACGGGTGGGCTCGTTTTTCCGATGGCGATCAACCGTGGTGTGCGCATTACCGGTGAGGTCGGCGGACACCACGTCGAGGTGACGTCTGACCGAGAACCTGTTGCGGCGCGCTTCTCCTTGCCGGTCACCGATCCGGCTGGCATCGAACCGCGGTGGGCGCGGCATCTCGCCGGCGTTGCGGCCGAGATGGGCACCGCTGTCGGCTTTACCGGTCAACTTTCGTCCGATTTGCCGGTCGCCGGTCTTTCTTCCAGCGCTGCCGTGCAGGTCGCCGCGGCACTCATGTTGGGCCACGAAGGTTCGCCGCTCGAACGTGCGATGCTTTGCCAGGCTGCGGAGCATCGTGCGACCGGTGTGCCGTGCGGCATCATGGATCAGCTGACGATCGCCTCTGGGATCCCCGGTCATGCGCTCCTGATCGATTGCCACACACTCGAGATCACCCCGCACCTCGTCCCCGATGACGTCGAGATCGTGATCGTGCACTCGGGACAGCATCGAGAACTCGTCGACTCCGAATACGCAACCCGCCGCGCTCAGTGCGAGGCGGCAGAGGAAGTCATCGGTCCTCTTCGGATCGCCTCGCTCGACGCCGTCGGGGATCTCGACGACGCCGTGTTGCGGGCCCGAGCCCGTCATGTCGTCACCGAGAACGCGCGAGTTGCAATCTTCGCCGAGGCGCTCGCTGCAGGCGACTATGCGGAGGCAGGGCAGCAGATGCTCGATTCCCATCGAAGCCTCGGTCATGACTTTGCAGTCTCGACATCGGTTCTCGACGCACTCGTCGACGAGCTTTGCGCCGTTCCCGGTGTCTACGGCGCCCGACTCACCGGTGCAGGTTTCGGTGGGGCGGTGGTTGCGTTGACCCGGCCGGGTGTGCTCGACCAGGGCTTCGTCGCAACGGCATCCGCCGGAGCGAGCGTGCTGTGAATCGGCTGACGATGACCGAGCACTTCGCCCTGGACCGTCACGGATGACCGGAACCGTTTCCGTCCGAGCCGTGGGTCGACTGCCGTCGGGTGAGACGATCTCTGCCGTCGAACTGTCGAACGATTGCATGGCGGTGACACTGCTCGATCTTGGTGCAACCCTCTGGACGTTGATGCCCTCGGGACACCCGTCGGCGGCCGGCGTCACACTTGCACATCGTGACCCTGCTGCGTACGCCGTCAACCGGCCCTACCTCGGGTGCACGGTAGGCCCAGTCGCGAACAGAATCGGGGGTTCCAGCTTCTCGATCGACGGGCATCGTCACGATCTCATCCCCAACGAAGGCAAGCATCACCTGCATGGAGGCCCAACCGGCTTCGGGCAGCGCCTCTGGGCATTCGAGGTCGATCCTGCCGAAACGGCAGTCCACTTCCGCCTGCATCGTTTCGACGGCGAAGGTGGCTATCCAGGCAACCTCGATGTCGAGGTCGTCTGGACGTTGCAGGCCAACCGGCTCCGCTTCGCCTGGTCGGCCTCGACCGACCGAGCGACACCGGTTTCTCTCGCCAATCACACCTACTGGAATCTGGCCGGGACCGGCACGATCGAGGACCATCACCTGCGTGTCGATGCCGACGGGGTGGTGGATGTCGACGAGCAGCTCATCCCGACCGGGGTCCTGAGGCCCACGCAGAGCAGCAGGTTCGACCTGGCCGATGGCCCACGAATCGGCGACGCCGTCCAGCGCATCGGGCTCGGTGGTATCGACCATTGCTACGCCCTCTCTCCTGGGGCTCAGGTGGATCTTCGCGATCCCCAGACTGGGCAGCACCTCACCGTCGAAACCTCGCTACCCGGGGTGCAGGTGTACACCGGGCATCAACTCGACGGATCATCCGAGCAGGGCGGCTTCGCGCCGATGGCGGGGCTTTGCCTCGAGACCCAGTTCTTTCCTGATGCGGTCAACCGTCCCTCGTTCACGAGTCCGCTGGTTCTCCCGAACGAGATCGTTCATCACTGGACCGAGTACACGTTCCGCTGACCGGGTCGGGCCGTGCCGAAAGGACCGGCAGCCGACCCTCGCACTCTTTTGGAAATTTTTCAGCTGTGTTACGTTGCCGATGGTTTTCGTGAGCCCACGACCGACCGCTCAAGAAATGTCGCTGAGACACCGAAGGAGTGTGTATGCAGTCGACTTCGATCAATGTGCGAGTTCCGTTCCTCCTCATAGGTGCTCTTGCGTTTGCGCCAGCGGTCGTTCTCGGTCTGACCGGCGCAGGTAGCTACGCCAGTCCCTGGCTCATCGCGTCGGTCATGATTGCGTCAGGCGTGCTGTGCACCGTTGCTGCGAGTCTCGCCCTGCAGGCGTCCGTGCGTGTCGGTTTCGTCGAGAACGCCTTGGTGGCCGGAGCGCTGGTCAGCTCGGGCCTCTTCGTCCTGCTTCACGGCGTCGTTTCCCCCGGGGCGATCTTCGATGCCACGGATTCTGCCAAGCGAGTGTTTGGCGCCTCGGGCCAGTTGGCGGCAGCGGTCGCCATCCCACCGCTCGCCTACCTGCTCCTGCTCACGAAGCGGCGGGATGAATCCAACAGTTGGCGAATGATGAGCATCGGGATGCCCCTCGTGGGCGTGGCGCTTGGGATTCTTCTCGTAGCCCAAGACAGCCTTCGAGCGCTCAAGCCCGAGACGGTTGGGGTGACGGTCCTGGTGGTTTTGGCGGTGGGGATTCAGGTGGCCGTTGCGCTGCATTTCACCCAGCTCGCCCGCCGCTTCGGCGACCGCTACTCGCAACAGATGGGGCTTGCGCTCTTGCTCAACTCTGGGGTTCCGATCTTCTTCTACTTCGGTGGCCCTGGCTCCGGTGCCTACTGGTGGGCACACGGCCTGTGCATGGCGGGGGTTGGATTCGGGGCGGTTGCGATCTGGCTCAAGGCCAAGGAGGCCACGGTGGTTTCCCAGTTGGTGGGGTCGATCGTGACCACCAAGCCAATGCAGTCCCTCGGTATCGATCTCTCCCCTGCGGTGGTTTCGCGGCTCCGAGAGATCAAGGACCCGTCGGATCCCCGGCTGGCGGTTGCCCTGCGCGCCGGCGAGAAGCTCGCAGACATGAAGGATGATCAGAGGCTCGAGGCCGAAGTCCTTCTTCCGATCTTCCAGACCACGCTCGAATCCTTGGCAGGCTCCGCCGCGCCTTCGTGAGAGATCGAGCAGGGCGCCGTCCTCGTTCCGCGTCCTCGGACCCGGGTGTCGACCTCGCTCTGGAGTCGCTCATTGAACTCCAGGTCCGGTCGGCGACGAGTCTGCGGAGGCTCGTCGGATTTCAGGCTGCGCTGGCTGGCTGTTCCCCCGACCCGGGTACCTGCGTCGACGAACTCAGCGGCGTGATGGCATCACATGGGGAATTGCTCGCCGACCTCGACGTCTTCGCTGTTGCACTCCGGGTTGACGACACGGCGAATGACGGGTCCGCAAGCCAACGTTCGAGCGGGATCTGGTCCGCCTCCGAGGAAGGCTCGCTCGGCTGCGTCGAGCTGTTCCGTGTGGAGTCCTTGGGCCACAGCGATGAGCTCGAATCCCACGAGGTCATCTTTGCCGACGGAGTGCCCCCGACGTTTCATTCGCTCGTCTACCTCACGCCGGCCAAGGCTGCCGTCGAGATTCACGAGCATGTGCATTTCGGCCGCCGGGAAATCGTGGAGGCGGTCGAGCGCTTCTTGAATGCGGTCGAAACTCATCGGAGGGGCTCGGAGAGGATCGAGGCGCTTCACGAGATGGGAGTGATCGGACGCATGGCCTCCAGCGGCGGGAGTGTCGACCACTTCGCGCTGGACCGCTTGGCGCTGCGGGTCATCTCGTACAGCCGCGAACTCGCCGATCATTACCTCGATCAGATACTGGTCGGCTGGAATCTCGATGCCGTCGAGCTTTTCGGCCTCCCGCTGGGAGAGCCGACCTGTTTGGCGCAGTCCGGCACTGCTGCACTCTGGATGGAACAGCCCCCGACCTGTGATCGGGACAAGGACTTTCCTGCATTTCGTTCTTCCGAAACTGCTGGCGTCGACGTGACGGGAGGACAGAGATCCGGCACGGTCCAGAGCGTCCTTCCATTCGATTTTCAACGTCGTCAGAACTGGGGTGCGTTGGTGATCACGAGTAGCCGCCTCCTGAGCGACGACGATCGTGTTTCGCTCACCCAGGTGGTTCAAAACCTTGGTCAACTCCTCGAAACAGTGTTTGCTGCGCACCGTGAGCTCAATGCGACACTTCGCGATGTGAACACGGGTCTGCCGAACGAGGCTGGGCTGCGCGGGGCGCTGGAGCAACTGCATGGGGATGGATCGTCCAGCGCGCTTGTGCTGTTTGGGATTGTCGATCGAATGAAGTACTTCGAGACCATCGGCTTGGCCGGTTTGGCAGAGCTCTTCCGGAGTGCCGTTCGTGAGCTCGAGGTGGAGGCCAGTGACCTCTCGGGCCGCTTCATCGGCGGAAACATCAGCGCATCGATCATGTTCGGCGTATTCGAAGGATCGTTCGGGACGCGCACGGCAAAGGATGATCTGGAGGCGCGACTGTGGCGGGCGCTGTCGAGGCTGAAGTTGAGCGAAGGAGACTCGAATTTTCATCCCGAGTTCTCGGTCGGTGCGGTGGATGTGGACAAAGACGCCGAGTACAGCGATGTTGTTGGAGCTGCCTACGCCGCGCTCTACAGAGCAATGGGGTCTGATACCGACAGGGAGTTCGTTCACTGGGGGGTTGCGGAGTCGGGATTTACCGAACGCACACGTCTCAGACGAGAGATCGAGATCAGTACGGCACTTGTCGAAGGCCAGTTCGTCTCGTTCTTCCAGCCCGAATACTCGCTACGAGACGGCTCGCTTCTTTCGTTCGAGTCGCTGGTTCGATGGGAGCATCCCGAACGTGGCCTCATCGGGCCGGATGAATTCATTCCGATTGTGGAATCGTCCGGCATGGTCGTTCGAAGCGACATGCAACAACTCCGAAACGCCGTGGCAGAAGCTGTTTCCTGGGGTCTCGCCGACTCAGGGCCGGAAATGCGGGTCAATCTGTCGAGTTCGAGTTTGCACCGTCAAGGGCTGGCAGCTCAGATGCTCGAAATCTGCGAGGAAGAGGGCTTGGCACCTGCGCAGCTCGTCGTCGAGGTGACCGAAACAGCCATTTTGAGAAAGCTCGAGACTGCGATCGCGCAACTCGAGGAACTCAGGGAAGCCGGTGTGGGGGTTGCACTCGACGATTTCGGGGTCGGGCAGAGTTCACTCACGCGCCTGCGCTCCCTGCCGATCTCCATCGTGAAGCTCGACCGACAGTTCGTGACGCCACTGCCTGGCACTCGTAGCGATCGTGCATTCGTCGAGGCGCTCCGAACAATGATCTCGGCGCTCGACCTCGACGTCACCGCAGAGGGGGTCGAGACCGAAGCGCAGCGAGATTGTCTGCTGGAGATCGGAATCGAGCGAGCCCAGGGCTATCTCTTCAGCAAGCCAGTCCCCGGCGCCGAAGCCCGACTGTTGTTGGAGGCGAGTAGTGAGGTTGCGGCAACCTCGTGAGGTCGCGAGGTCGATGATCGACGACGGCGGCGCCGTGGTTCGTCGAGTATCAGTAGCTGCCGCGCGTAAAGGTCAGTCGACCACTCACTTTCGGGACGCGCACGATCACCGCTTGCGCAGTGTGTTCGAGTGAGGCACCGTCGATGCCGGTCAATTCCCAGATCCGAGGTTCAGCACCGACGATCCGGAACATGGTTCGCGACGAAGGATCCTCGTCGTGCACATCGAGTTCGAGGTGCAGTGAGCCGTTGTGCCATTCGGCGGTGCGGAGCGCAACGTTGGGAAAGTCGACGCCGACGACCTGGGGCTGGCGCTCGATCGGCGCAGCCGAGAGGCGCTCCCATCGGCCCGGACCCGCAGCTTCTGCTGCCGCCAGAAAAGCATTGAACTGGCCGCGGGGATGCGTCTCTCCGAGCCCGAGACCCCACGTGAACTCCCCGGAAGCGGGGTCCCAGGTTGGTTCGTACGACGCCTCGATTGCCCCGACGAGCCGTTCTTCGAGTTCGGTCATACGCCACTCGCGAGCGAGAACGAGTGACGAGCCGTAGCCCCGTGAGGCGGTGATCGGAAGCGAGAGCTCGCAGTCGAGGCCCATCGATGTGCAGGCAGCGTCGAACAACAGCTGCGCGTCGTCGGGCACTTGCGGGGCGGCGTAGTACGCAGTCGTGAGGGCTGCTGCAACCGGGAGTCGATGGTGGACGTCGAGAATCGGGTCGTAGTAGAGCGTTGTGGCAGTCGGTGTACCCGTGTCGAGGTCGAGGTAGTGCTCCCGCGCGTACCGCCACCAGGGCACGAAGGCCTCGGCGTGGTGGTCGGTACCGTGTCGGTTGTCGTGGAGCCTCAGACCGAGGCCCGCTCCGGCCAGTCAAAACGGCCAGATCTTGGTGTTCTCTCAATGACAACCGATCGGCGCCGCCAGCCACTGACGGGTGAGCTGATCGGCGATGGCGGAATGGGTCCAGGTGAACGTGTCGCTCCCGTCGCGGATCATGTCGAAGGGCTGGTTCCACCGATCGTCGTCGGCGATCATGGAACGAATGCCGAGCAGCACGAGGAAGAAGCCCTTGTAGAACAGCATTCCGTCAGCGGCCACCGGATCGATCTGTACGCCCCACGGTTCGGTGCCGTTCGCGGTCCACCCAGGAACGTCGTACTCGCCCCACAGTTGGCGGGGGATCAGGGGTCGGTAGGCATCCGGGTAGCGGATCCGGTCGGGGTCGGGACCGAACTGGGTCAGCCAATCGGCCGCCGACCACCAGCCGGTGTGGCGTTCGATGAGCTGGTCGAGGATGCCCACGTAGGGCTCGGTCCATGCCGGTGTGCGGTGGGCGAGCAGCCCCATCGCGTACGAGGAGTCGACGAGATCGAACCGATGCCAGCTCGCCATGGGCGGGTCGGAACGATTGTCCCAGTGAGGATGGGGGTGGCCGCTGCGATCCCAATCGTCGGGCGTGTTGGCCTTGCGGTGGAGATATCGCAGCCACCCGATCGAACGGTCCGAGAGCGTCACGAGCACGAACAGTAGTGCTCGGTGCGTACGCCGACCCCCGCACCGTGCCGAATCCTGCGGAGATGCGCAATCGGAGACGGTCTGCTACGTTTCGACGCCCGGGAGTTTGCGGCCCGGAAAAGGGGGGCTGATGTCCATCGAATCGTCCGGTCACAGCGCGGGGAACCCGCGGCTGTACGAACTCATCGCTGACTCGCCGAAGGAAGGGCCGAGTCCGACGGTGTGGGCATGGCCCCAACTCATCGATCACCTCAAGGTCGCTGGTCAGCCGGTGCAGGGCCCGTGGCCGCCGCACCAAGAGCCCCGACCCGATCCCGACCCCGACTCGTTGCCACGTGCCGTACCGGACCCGCAGGGTCCCGACGGACACTGAAGGAGAGCCTGTGTTCCCGTCACGTTTCGACTACAAGTCCCCGACGAGCCTCGAAGAGGCGATCTCGCTGCTCTCGGCGCACGAGGACGCAAAGGTTCTCGCCGGAGGCCAGAGTCTCATCCCGATGATGAAGTTGCGCTTTGCTGCGCCGGCCATGCTCGTCGACATCAACAACATTCCCGGACTCGACCAGCACGGTGCGCAATCCGATGGCAGCTATCGCATCGGTGCGCTCGTGCGTCACGCTGACCTCGAGAAGTCGAAAACCCTGGGTGACCACCAGCCGACGATCGCCGCTGCTGCACCGTTGGTAGCCGACCCGATCGTTCGAACCCGGGGTACGTTCGTGGGCTCGGTGTGTCACGCCGACCCGCAGGGCGACTGGGCCTCGTGCATGGTCGCCCTCGACGGTTCGATTGTTGCCCAGGGCCCCAACGGTCGCCGCACAATCGCCGTCGACGAGTTCGTCGCCGGTCCGTTCCAGACCGTGCTCGCTGCCGACGAGATCGCCGTCGAGGCGATCATTCCTCCCGCAAGCGGAACCCGCAAGGGCGGCTACCTCAAGCTCGAGCGACGGGTTGGCGACTTTGCCACCGCCGGTGTTGCGCTGTCGCTCGAGATGTCGGGTTCGACCGTCGCCAAGGCCGGTATCGGGCTCACCGGTGTCGGCTCGGCAACGATCAGCGCCACCGAGGCAGCCGCTGCTCTCGTCGGATCGTCCCTCGACGACGCCACCGTCGACGCCGCCGCCGAGGCGGCCGCCGCCGCCACCAGTCCCCGCTCTGATCACCGCGGTAGCGCCGACTACAAGCGCCACATCGTGGCGACGTTCGTACGTCGCCTTCTCGCCCAGCACCAGCCCGCTGAAGCAAAGGTTGCCTGACATGACGTTGTTCGAAGAGGTTCCGGTCACGACGACCGACGAGATTCCGGTCCGCCGTGTCGAAATGCGCGTCAACGGCGAGACCCGGGCCGCCAACATCGAGCCGCGACTCCTGCTGGCCCACCTGCTCCGGAACGGCCTGCAGCTCACCGGTACCCATACCGGGTGCGACACCACGAACTGTGGCGCCTGCACCGTCTTGTTCGATGGGCAGCCGGTCAAGAGTTGCACCGTGTTCGCAGTCCAGGCTGATGGCCACGAC
Organism: Actinomycetota bacterium; assembly: GCA_029979265.1. Classification (GTDB taxonomy): domain Bacteria; phylum Actinomycetota; class Acidimicrobiia; order Acidimicrobiales; family Aldehydirespiratoraceae; genus UBA11606. The sequence goes on from JAPOHW010000001.1 coordinate 436,563, forward strand.
ATCACCACGGTCGAGGGTCTTGCCACGGCCAGCGAACTCCATCCGATCCAGGAAGGCTTCAAGGATGAGCACGGCCTGCAGTGTGGGTTCTGCACACCCGGCATGATGCTCAGTGCAAAGGCTCTGCTCGACGAGAATCCGAACCCCACCGAAGACGACGTCCGGTGGGCCCTGTCGGGCAACCTCTGCCGATGCACCGGCTATCAGAACATCGTGAAGGCGGTCCTGTGGGCTGCGGAGAAATTGCGGCATGATGCACCGGCCGATGCGCCGGCTGACGACGGAGGAGAAGCCTGATGGCCCTCGACGAGATCAAGATCGGTGGGCTCGGCGCAAGTCGCAAGCGCGTCGAGGACAACCGCTTCATCCGGGGCAAGGGCAACTACGTCGACGATGTTGTGCTGCCCGGGATGCTCCACATGGAGATCCTGCGCAGCCCGCTTGCCCACGCCCGCATCAAGTCGATCGATGTGAGCGGTGCCTGGGCGATCCCTGGTGTCCGACTTGTCCTCACCGGCGAGATGATGGCTGCTCGCAACCTGGCGTGGATGCCCACACTGTCGTACGACACCCAGGCCGTGCTCGCCACCGACAAGGTCCGGTTCCAGGGACAAGAGGTCGCCTGTGTCATCGCGGATGACCCCTACGTCGCCAAGGACGGCTGTGAGGCGATCGTGGTCGACTACGAACCGCTGCCCCCGATCGTCAACCCCACACAGGCGATGGCGCCCGATGCCCCGCTGATCCGTGACGACAAGGTCAATCAGGTCGACAACAAGGTCTTCGACTGGGAGGTCGGCGACAAGGAAGGCACCGACCGCGCCTTTGCCGAGGCCGACGTCGTGTCCGAGATCGACATGCACTACCCGCGGTCGCACCCGTCGCCCATCGAGGCGTGCGGGTCGATCGCCGACTTCGATCGTTCGACGTCGAAGCTCACGGTGTACATGACCACACAGGCGCCGCACATCATCCGTGCAGCCGTCTCGCTGGTGGCCGAGATTCCCGAACACATGATCCGCATCATTGCGCCAGATCTCGGCGGTGGTTTCGGCAACAAGGTGCCGGTGTACCCGGGCTACGTGGCGTCGATCCTGGCATCGATCCTGACCGAACGACCGGTCAAGTGGATCGAGGACAAGAGCGGCAACCTGATTTCGACCGGGTTCGGCAGAGACGTGTACCTCAAGGGTCAGGTTGCCATGCGCAACGACGGCAAGATCCTGGGGGTTCGGATGCACACCGAGTCCGATCACGGCGCCTTCTTCTCCGACGCCCAGCCGTCGAAGTTCAAGATTGGCCTGATGCACTCGGCGTTCGCCTGCTACGACATCCCGAACGCCCATCTCACCGCAACCGGCGTCTACACGAACAAGGCGCCTGGTGGTGTTGCCTACCGGTGCTCGTTCCGAGTGACCGAAGCCATGTACTTCCAGGAGCGCATGATCCAGGCGGCGGCCGATGATCTTGGTATGGACCAGGCCGAGTTCCGGCGGGTGAACCTGGTGCGTGACGACGACTTCCCGCACCGTACGCCGTTTGGGTTCCTCACCGACTCCGGCCAGTACGAGAAATGCCTCGACATCGGTCTCGAAGCGATCGGCTACGCCGACTTCAAGCAGGAGCAGGAAGAGGCACGCAAGCGAGGCCGCCTCCTCGGGATTGGTATCTCGACCATGACCGAGCCACTCGGCGCCGGTAACAGCCGGGAGTACGACATCCTCGGCATCAAAATGTTCGACTCCGCCGAACTGCGGGTCCACATGACCGGCAAGGCAATCCTTCGCACCGGTGCCAAGACGCAGGGCCAAGGCCACGAGACCACCTGGGCCCAGATCGTGGCTCATGAGCTCGGGATCCCCGCCGACGACATCGTGGTCGAGGAAGGTGACACCGACACCGCGCCGTTCGGCATGGGGACCTACGCCTCGCGCTCGACGCCGGTCGCCGGCGCAGCGGTGGCGATGGTTTCTCGCAAAATCCGGGCCAAGGCCCGCAAGATCGCTGCGCACCTGCTCGAGGTGTCCGAAGAGGACGTCGAGTGGGAGCTTGGACGCTTCTACGTGCGTGGTGCCCAAGATCGCGGCGTCTCCATCCAGGAGTGCGCGATGGCTGCCTACAGCAACGTGCCCGACGGCATGGAGCCGGGCCTCGAGAACAACGCCTACTACGACCCGCCCAACCTGACCTGGCCCTTCGCGTGCTACATCGCAAAGGTCGAAGTCGATCCGGAGACCGGGGTGTGGGATGTGCTCAAGATGGTGGCGGTCGACGACTGCGGTGTCCGTATCAACCCGATGATCGTCGAGGGACAGATCATGGGTGGTCTGACCGAGGCCTACGCGATGGCCAACATGCAGTTCATCACCTTCGACGAAGACGGCAACTGCATCGGATCCAACTACATGGACTACCTGCTGCCGACGGCATGGGAGACACCCGGGTTCGAACTTCACGAGGTCGTCACTCCGTGTCCGCATCATCCGATCGGCGCGAAGGGGATCGGTGAGTGTGCGACCGTCGGCGGTCCGGCTGCGTTCGTGAACGCAGTGATGGACGCCCTGAAGCACACCGGGGTGCGCAACATCGACATGCCGCTGCTGCCCGATCGGGTCTACGGGGCACTGACGACCGGTTCTGACATCTCCGGTATGCCGCCGGTCAAGACAGAGGCCTGAGGACCGGCCGATGAGTGGTCACCGTGCAGTCGAGGGCTGGGGGGTTCTCGAGCGCGCGGTCGAACTTGCAGAGAGTGGCGAAGCGTTCGTCCTCGCCACCGTCGTCTGGCGGGAGGGTCCGTCGTCGGGTCAGCAGGGATCACGGGCGATCTACACGGCATCGGGGCAGATCCACGGTTGGATCGGCGGTGCCTGCGCCGAACCTGTCTTCGTTCGCGAAGCGCAGAGCGTGCTTGCGGCCGGCCAGCCTCGTCTCCTCGCCCTCGGCGACGCCGAGCGCTTCGGTGATCTGCCGCAACGAACCTCGGCGATCGCGATGTCGTGCCAGAGCGAGGGCGCTCTGCAGATCTATCTGGAGCCCGTCGTGCCTGTCCCACACCTGGTCATCGTCGGTGACTCACCCATGGCCGCGAGCCTCGCCGGAATGGCAGCCCAGCTGGACTGGCGGGTCGAACGACTCACCGGTGCGGAGTTCAGCGAGGGGATGGTCGGCGCAGCGTCGATCGTTGTCGTCGCCACCCAGGGCCATGGTGACGAAGATGTCATCGCATCGGCTCTCAAGGCCGCCCCCGCCTACGTCGGCGTCGTCGCCTCGCGCCGTCGGGCGGAAGCTGTTCACGAGCACCTCCGATCACAGGGCGTGAGCGTGGCCGAACTCGAAAGTCTGCGGATGCCAGCCGGGCTCGACCTCGGGAGCACAACCCACAAGGAGGTCGCGGTTGCGATCCTCGCCGAGCTCGTGCAACTCCGAGCCGACGGTGTGTTCGTTCCGGAGGTTTCGGTCCATCCCTCGGAGGCCGAGCTTGCAATCGATCCGGTGTGCGGCATGACCGTCGAGGCACTCGACGCCAACCATCCCCTCGAGATCGACGGGGAGATGTTCTATTTCTGCTGCCCGGGTTGCCGGGCTGCGTATGCCACCGAACGAGGAGCGACCCAATGACCAGGAACGAGGCATGATCTGATGGAGATCACCAATGAATTCGAGGTCGATCAGCCGATCGACATGGTCTGGGAGTTCTTCGGAGACATCCCTGCGGTTGCGTCGTGCCTTCCCGGCACCGACCTCACCGATGAACTCGGCGAAGACCACTACGGAGGGACAGTGGCGATCGGGCTCGGCCCGGTGAAGCTCGACTTCGACGGGGAGGCAAAGATCCTCGAGCGAAACGAAGAAGCAAAGACGATCAGCGTTGACGCCAGCGGTGCCGACAAGAAGGGCCGCGGTCAGGCAGCGATGTTGCTAGATGCCGGCCTGCAGTCGACGGGTCGGGGGACGAAGGTCAACGTCGCCATGGATCTCAACATCTCGGGTGCCGCTGCGCAGTACGGCCGAGGTCTTGTCGGCGACATCACGTCGGTGCTGCTCGACGACTTTGCCGCCAACGTCCAAAATCGACTGTTGGCGATCTCGGAGGGCCGCGATCCGAGTCAGGTTCAGAATGTGCAGGCCGCAAGTGGCTTCGCCATCGCCTTACGAGCGGCTCGCATGGCGCTCACCCGTGTCTTCCGCCGTTTCTTCCTGCCCTACAACCCCGAGCTCGTCTGAGGAGGCACTGATGCTGTGGTGGATCGGAAATCTCATTCTGCTGCTGGCCGTCGTGCCGATCGCAGTCGCATTGCTCAGCCGGGTGCTCGGCGCACTGGAGCGAATCCGCAAGGCGAGTGACGACATCCTCGCCGGAGGCGTCGCCCTCGTCGGTGAGCTGGACACGACCCCAGATCTGCTTGCGACCACTGACCAAACCATCGAAGAAGTCGCCGACGGTGCCGTGCGTTACGCAGGTTCGGTCGGAAAGCTGCTGGGCTGAGAAGGAGACTGATATGCCAGTTGTTGCTTGGTTCACCGTGGTCGTCGCCGGCCTGATCATCGTGGCTGCTGCCATCGGGCTGCTGCGAGTCGTGCTCCATCTCAAGGTGGTCGACTCGACGCTCGAACAAGTCACCGGTGGGGTGCAGGTGGTTGCCGCCAAGACCTCCACCGTGCCCACCGCGCTGCCGTCCGTGAACGCCAGCCTTGCACCCGTCCGCGACTTCTGCGACTCGATCTAGGGAGGGATGCTCATGTTGCTACTCGCTGCCGAAGGCTCGACCACCGGTTGGACGATCGGCTACGTCATCGGGATCGTCGTCGTGATCGCCGTGGTTGCGCTCGTGGTGCCGATCCTGATGCTTGCTCGGTCGATTGGGAACCGGGCGACCCACATCAATGACGCGCTCGAACAGGCTGTCGTCAATACCGATTCGTTGAAGGAGCTTCACACCACGATCGAGGCCGCCGGTGCGATCACCGCCGGTCTTGCTCGGGGCCGAGCTCGGTTGGGAGGCTGACCATGTTGTTTGCACTGACTGACACCCAGGAAGACCTCTGGTGGGGCGCAATCGTCGGTGGCGCGGTTGTGATCGTTGCCGTCGTCGTCTTGCTGACGATGCTCGTGCTGTTGGTTCGCACGATCGAGCGACGCGTCGAAGCCATCAAGGACACGCTCGAGCGGGCGGCGGCCAATACCGCTGACACCGCACTCATCGCCGAAACGGCTGCGCAGGTCGATGGCGTGCTCGCCGAAGGCCTGGAACATCACCTGTTCCTCGGCCGTGTACTGGAAAAGGTGCGCTCATGACCACACTCGTTGTTCTCTCGGTCATCCTCATCGGGGTCTTCATCGCCGGTCTTGCCGGCTACCTGTTCATCGTTGGTGGACAGCTGACCCGAATCGCAACTCTTCTGGAGGAGTGCGCCGAGATCGTTTGGAAGATCAACCGTGATGCCAAGGTCATCAAGCCGGGTGTCGAGCGCATCAACAACACGGGCGGTGTGATCGCCGGAGCGCTTCCGCTGCTCTATGGCATGGCGGAAGGCATCGTGGTCGGTGCCACGTACGAGCCCGACCCCGATCCGCAGCCCGAGCCGGCCAAACCTGCGATGGGGACCCGCCGCAGCCGTCTCCACGAGGCTGTCGGCTATCACCCGACATGAGTTGATCGTCAGTTGCGCTCAGGCGTTCCCGTACCCTCGGGCCGTTTGCGACTTGTCGTGAGCGGTCCGGTGGTCGGTGCCTCGTAGCTGCCGATCCACTCGTCTTCCCATGCCTGGTCGTATTGCTCGGGAGCGCAACCGGGCTGGTACACCGCGATCAACTCCTTGACGATCTGTTGGCGATGGGCAGCAGTGCCGCCCGGCACCTCGTAGGTGCAGATGTGGAGTCCCCACTTGTCACCCGCTCGGCGCTCCCAACAGCGCGCTCGCGGATGCCCGAACGGAAGACGGGCCGTGCTGAGGTCGTCGGCCTCGTCAACGTCGATCACGGCGAAATCGTGCGGTTTCCCGACCGGGTCGGCACGATAGAGAATCGCATACACGGCCGGTCGCTCCGGTGGGGTCCAGCCCCCCAGGACCCGAGGTCCTTCGAAGGGGTAACCAGCAAGCGAACCGAGGCGGATCATTCGCCGAAATCGTATTCATCTTCGCCGACGACCTCGGCGTGGGTGATGGGCCAGGCCGGGAGCTCGGCTTCGGCAACGGCCGCCTCGAAGGCGGGCACCGCCTGGTCGACGGCGTGATCGGCGTTCTCGGCATCGACCACGATTTGCGCGCCGTATGCCATCGCACCGACGCCCGACGCGATACCGCCGAGCTTTGCCACGGCGTCTGCAAGCGCAACCACCTCTTGCAATTCGACCGGTCGATCACCCTCGGCTCGGATGGAGACGCTCCACTTGCTCATGGCTCCATCATCCGATGTCGGCGAGGTGAGTTGCAAAGTGTTCGAGACTTGCGAGGTCATGTCCTGACGCCAGTTCGTCGATGAACGGACCAGCGGCCAGCATCCCGAGGGTGTTGGGTGATGCGCCAACATCGTTGCCGATCAGCGGATTCATCCAGATGATGCGGTGCGAGAGGCGCTGGAGCCGCTCCATCGAGTCGGCGAGCAGCGCCGGACTCCCGCGGTCGAGGCCGTCGGAGCAGATCACAATCGTTGCGCCCCGGCTGAGACCGCGACGACCCCACGTGCGAACGAAGTGGTCGAGCGACGCGCCGATTCGGGTCCCACCGTCCCAATCGAGCACCCGCGCCGCAGCGAGGCGCATTGCGTCGTCGGGACTGCGTCGGTCGAGCGCCGGCGTGATGCGGGTCAGACGGGTTCCGAAGCAGAACACCTCGACCTTCTGCGCTGCCCGTCGCATCGAGTACGCGAACTGCAGCAGGTTGCGCGAATGGTCCGCCATCGAGCCGGAGACGTCGAGAATCAGTACCAGCGGCCGCGCTCGAAGCTTGCGGTCCATCCGGTGAAGCGCGGGGTTGCTGTCGCTGAGACGCATCGCATCACGAGCCATCCGACGGATGTCGATGACCGGCCCCCCGGGGTCGGGGGCCCGTCGCCGGGTTCGGCGGGTCGGTGGCTCGAGTCGAATACGGGCCATGATCCGGCGAAGATGAGCGAGCTCTTCGGGGGAGCAGGTGGCGAATCGCTTCTCGCGCTGGATGTCGACCGACGACGCCTGAAGGCCAAGGATCAGGGGCTGTTCGTCGCCGGGCTCGTCTCCCGGTTCGCTGTCTGGCACGTCGAGCGTGCCTGTGCTGCCCTGCGGGACCGGTCGTTCCTCCTGTGGACTGTCAGCGCTCGGCGGTGGGACGTGGAGAAAGTAGGTGCGGAACACTTCGTCATAGACGGGAAGGTGGTCTCGTCGGTGCACGAGCGTGGTGCGGCCGCTCCAATAGACGTCGTTGGGGTCGCCCGGTGACAGTTCCGCTACTGCGGCACAGAAGGTGAGGACGTCGTCGCTGCCCACAGGCAGGCCATGATCGCGAAGGGCGTGCCCGAAACCGACGAGCCGGTCGACGATGCGCTCGGGCCCGGTGGGTTCGGATGGGTCAGCCATCGGCAATGACGCGCTCGAGTTCGGCATGTACGAGCTCGAGGTCGTCACGGTCCTTGATCACCGAACCGAGCGTGTCGGCTGCTGTCTCGATGTTCAGGGTGTCGCTTCCCACTACCCCGAGCGCGTCGACCCAGTCGAGGGTCTCGGCTATCCCAGGTGGCTTGGCAAGGTCCATGTCTCGGAGCTGGTGAACGGCGTTCACCACCTGTTCGACGAGGGTGTCGGCGACGTCTGGCACGCGAAGCCTCACAATGTCGAGCTCTTCGACAATCGATGGAAAGCCGATCCAGTGGTAGAGACACCGGCGCTTGAGTGCGTCGTGCAGTTCTCGGGTCCGGTTCGAGGTGAGGACGACGATCGGCCGTTCGGCCGCAGCGACTGTGCCGATCTCAGGAATGGTGATTTGGAAGTCGGACAACAACTCGAGCAGGAAGGCTTCGAATTCGTCGTCGGCCCGGTCGATCTCGTCGATCAGGAGCACGGCGTTGCCCCCGCTGCGGATCGCCTGCAAAAGCGGGCGTTCGAGCAGGAAATCAGTGCCGTAGAGGCTTGCGGTGGTCTCGGAATCGTTCAATTCGCGGGCCGACAGCGCCCGCACGTGAAGCATCTGGCGGGCGTAGTCCCATTCGTAGAGCGCCTGTTGGGTGTCGATACCCTCGTAGCACTGCAGGCGGATGAGTTCTCGACCGTGGATTTCTGCAAGACACTTGGCCAGTTCGGTCTTGCCGACCCCAACCTCACCCTCGAGAAGGATCGGTCGACCGAGTCGTAGGCCGATGAATGCTGCGGTGGCGAGGCCGCGACCAGCCAGATACCCCGCGGTGCGCAGCCGCTCCTGCAACTCGAGGACACTCGACGGTGACGGGGTCGGGTTCGTGTCGCTCACGGGTGTATCCGGGGCCGAGGCCCTCAGTCGTCGGCAGATGAGCCGAGTACGAGATCGCCGAGGCTACCGCCCTCGGGTCCGGCCTTGCCCTCGGCCACGAGGATGCGCTTCCATGCGGTTGCGAGGTCTTCATCGCCCTCGGTGATGCCGTCGAACGTGAAGTCACGGGCATTGCGGCACACCTTGGTTGGGCTGCAATCGGGGTCGATTCCGAGGATCTCGTCGGTCTTCCAGACCGGATCGAGACTGGTCTCGTCGGAGCGTGACATGGTGCGAGTCTAGATGCCAGGGGGCGTCCACACCCACCTACGACTCAGGCCGGACCCCGAGCGTGGCGGGCGATCATGTCGGCGATCACCGCAATCCCAACTTCGCGGGGAGCTTTCGCACCGATTGGCAGCCCTGCAGGCGAGGCGATTCGTCCGGTCTCCGTCGCGCCTCGGTACGCCAGCCAATCGTCGCGGGCGGACCGCACCGACTCGGGTCCCAGAGAGCCGATGTACCCGGCCCGCGACCCGAGGGCGGCCTGCAACACCCGTCCTGTTGCTTCGACGTCGTGGCCGACCACAACGACCCCGTCGATCGGCGAGAGCGTTGCCGCAAGCCCGACTGCGGCCTCGGGTCCGGGCATCGACACGACGTTCCAGCCGACGAATTCACCGGCGTGCACGACGGCCTCGGCCATGGGGCCACCACCCATCACCAGCAGGGTCGTGCGGGGGCTGAAAATCGTTTCGATCGCAGTATCGCTGATGACGACCGACGGGGAAGCGGCGTCGTCGATCGCGATGAGTTCCGATGTGTCGATGGTGTTGTCGGTGCGGTGGCACGCGAGGCCGATCCGGTCTCGCTCGAGCAAGTGGTCCCACAGTTCGCTCGGCAGTGTGTCGGCGGGGGCGAGCATGAGTCGAAGCAGCGCGCCGGGCTCGACACCGAGCATGGACGCTTCGATGGCAGTGCACTCGACGTCGATCACTTTCCCCGTGGTCGGTTTTGCTGCTGCGGCCTCGATCAACCGACTGTCGAACGCACCGCCGAGCAGCCCGCCGAGGCGTCCCCCGCCCGGTGTGATGGCGACGGCGTCATTGGGATCGAACTGCGGTGTGAGCCCAGGATCGAGATTCCAGGCCACATCGACCCGCGTGCCGCCTCGAAGGCACGCGGCCACGCTGACAGCAATGGCGTACACGGCGTCACCGTAGCGGCCGGTACCCTGACCCGCATGGGTGAGGCGGGCTTCGTCGAGACGGGAGACTTTCGGGTCGCCGCCGTTGTGCTCGCAGCCGGCTCGTCGCGTCGGTTGGGAGAGCCCAAGCAGTTGCTGCCGTTCCGTGGCGCAACGCTCCTCGATGCGACGCTCGACCGGGTGCGCTCCTTCGGCCTTTCACAGACGATCGTGGCCCTCGGAGGTGCTGCACCCGAGGTCCGCGAGACGGTAGATCTCACTGGCTGCTGCGTGGTCGACAGCGTGCATCACACCGAGGGCTGCTCCTCGTCGATTGTTGCCGCTCTGGCTGCGATCGACGCTGCTGCCGATGGTTTTCTCCTGTTTCTCGGCGATCAGCCAGATGTGGCTTCGTCGACCGTCGAGGCGCTGCTCACCGCCACAGCCACCGAGATTGCAGTCGTGGGGTATCGCAACGGAGCGGGTCATCCGTTCTGGTTCGCACGCTCGGTGTTCGACGCGCTGCGGGGGCTGCACGGTGACAAGGCTGTGTGGAAGCTGCTCGAGTCCGGCCTGTTCGAATCTGCCACGGTTGCGGTCGACGCCGACGTGCCACTCGATGTCGACACCAGGGACGACTACGACCGTCTTTTGGCGGCCGAGGCGTCGCGTTCGGAGATCTCCTGGCACGCAGACGATCGCCGATGAGCAGCGCCCTTCGCACGGGACGGAGCTAGCTGACCTCAGGCCAGGTGCAGTCAGGGTGTGATCGCGTTCGTGACGAGGATCGTGACGATCCGCTCAGTCCGGTCGACGGACAGGCGTTGCCAGGTGCGAAGTCGTTCCCACGTCTCCCAGCTGGTGTGCAGGTCGAGCAGGTCGAGGATGTGGGTGGCCAAGTCTGTCTCGAGCACGCCGAGTTCGGGCTCGAACGTCGTGGCGAGTTGGTTGCGGAAGCGACCAGCCAGTCCTGTTTGCTGTCGCTGGAGTTCCGGAGAGATGTGAAGCTGGACGAGTGCCGAACGGCGAACGGGAGCAACTGCCTCGAAGAGCGCCGATCGATGACCGACGATGCCGCTGATGCGTCGATCGAGGACACCCTCGATCGGGGCGGCACGATAGAGCTCGGCATGGGCTTCGAGTTGTCGCTCGGCTATCGCCACCACCAGGGCTTCCTTGTCCTGGAAGTGCTGATAGATCGCTCGGGTCGTGCAACCAACCCGCTCTGCGATCTGTTCGATGGTGGGTGTGAGGTTCCCTTCTCGGTAGAGCTCGAACAGTGCGCTGATGATGGCCTCTCGGGTGCGCTGGCCCCGCGCCACCCGCCCGTCCTCAGAGGTCTGCATGACCGCCGAGGGTAGCTGTGAGCACTGCATCCAGTGCTGCCAAGGTCTCGCCGCCATTTCGATGTTGGACCAGGTTGGTTGCTTCGTCCGGATCGGCGGCGAGGTCGAACAATTCGCTCGGCTCGCCGGTGTCGGCGTTGAAGGTGGCGCGCCAGTGCCCGTCGGTGATCGCTTGCCAGGTCGGGGTGCCGGGACGCATGCGGATCATGCTGACCGCATGGGTGCGGTCGGCATCACCATCGCCGGTCACGAAGGGCAACAGTGATCGGGCCGGGGCCCCGTGGAGCGGATCGGCGCCACCTGCCTCGAGCAGGGTTGCGGCGACATCGAAGGCCTGGACCGGTGCCGACACGACGTGCCCGCTGCGGGTGCCGGCTCCACCTGGCGGTCGCACGATCAGCGGGACCCGAACCGAGGAGCGGTAGAAGTTCATCTTCGCCATCAAACCGTGATCGCCGAGCATCTCGCCATGGTCGGAGCAGTACACGACCCACGTGTTGTCGAGCTGACCCTGGGCATCGAGCTGGGCGAGGATGGCACCGATGCGTTGATCGATGAGGGACACCATGGCGTAGTACTGGCGGGCACCGGCCAACACGAAGTCGTCGTTCAAGAGCTCGCTGTGTGAGTGCCTGCGGCAGAAGAACAGGTGCGTTCCCCACGCCTCGGTGCTCGCGACCGGTTCGGCCCGAGCGGTGCGCTCGATCATTGCGTCGGCGTAGTGGTCGGCCCAGATCGGGTCGCCGATCAGGGGTACGTGCGGTTGTACGAACGAGAGTTGGAGGAACCACGGCTGATCTGCGGGCCGCTGGCGAAGCCAACGCTCCGCCTCGTCGGCCAGGAAGCTGGTGAGATCGAGCTCCTGGCGGAGGGGAGAGGTGACACCGTTCCAGTGCTTGTCGCCGCCACGGAAGTTGTCACGGATCACGTCCTGGTACGGCTCGAGTGCGCCGTGTTCGCGCAGGAACGTCATGTACGGCGTGTCGATGTCGAAGAGGTGCACATATCTGTCGAACTCCTCCACCACATGATCGAAGCCGAAGCTGCCGATCCATTCTTCGGTGGGTGGCGGCGTACCGGGTTCGGCGCCCATCGGCCACGAGTCGAAGTGGGTCTTGCCGATCGATGCCGTCGTGTAGCCGGCCTGCTGGAGCCGGCGGGGGAAGATGTCCCACTCGGGCTGGCAGTCGCCGGCGAAGTTCCCGAGCACCCCGTGGTCGCTCGGGAACCGGCCGGTCAACAGCGAGGCGCGTGCCGGCTGGCAGATGGGGCTCTCGGTCCATGCCTGGTCGAACCGCACGCCTTCGCTGGCAAGGCGATCGAGATGCGGCGTGACGACGACATCGTTGCCCGCGCAACCCATCACGTCGGCACGGTGCTGATCGGCATAGAGGAACAGCAGGTTCGGCTTCTGGTTCGTCATTCGACCACACCCTCCCACGACACGATTCCCTGCTTGAGCCGGATGCCGCTCGATTTGTAGAGGCCCTTGCTCGGGAGAGGGTCGATCTGTTTCGACCGGGCTCGGCACAGGTCGGATTTGATCGCGCGGGCTCGGGTCACCGCCGGTTCGTCGTCGGGACCCAGCGCGACGAGGTCGATCACGTGCATGGCGAGCTGCGGGTTGCCTTCGGCCATCAGGGCCTCTGCTTGTGCAATCACGGCGTCGGGATCGGCAATGGCATCGAACGTCGCTCGGGCGACGTCGGCTGGGGGCGATGGATGCAACGTCGTCGGGTTGCGATCCCACCAGCCGCTCTCTTCGCGGACGATGTCGCGCACGATGTAGTCGGGGCTGCCATAGGCCCAGGTCAGCCAGGGGTAGCCGAACACCTCGTCGGGGTAGTCGAGTTCGGCGAGGATGTCGCGCTCACTCAGGCCGCGGTTGAGTCGGTCGACAACCTCGCGTCGCAGCCAGCGAAGGGCGTTGACGGTGGTGGTCAGCCGTTCGTGGATGAGGTCCTCGCCCGTCACGAATGGACCGAACTCGATGACGAGGATCTCGGGACGCAACCCGATCAGCCGGTCGAGTGTGTCGGCCCAGCGGCTGGTGAGACGCAGGGACCGCTGCGGGGTGCCGACGTTCGGGATGAAGTCGGCGGGTACAGCGGGGCCGGTGTACAGCGTTCGGCTTTCCGGAAGCCACACCGAGATCGCATCGTCGGTCTCCGACGGAGTCCACAGCAGTTCGACACGGGGCGACTCGGAAAGGACAAGGTGGTCGTCGAAGGTCTCGGTGGGATCGATCTTGAGTGGGTCGAACAGGGCGCCAATTCCCGGGAACTGCATCTCGTTGAGGATCGCCTGGTAGCCCTCGGTCTCGCGGTAGCGGGCGTACCGGATCGGAAGGTTGCGGTGGGCGATGACCCGAGGTGGCGCATCACCTCGTTGCGCATTGTGCTCGAGCCACTGGGGAACGCCGACGTTGTAGCCGACATGGCCGTGGGAATAACAGATGGCCCAGACGGGCGCGTCGGTGAGCCGCCGCAGCTCGGCAATCATCCTCTCGGTCATCTTCCCGCCCCGTCCGGTGTCGACGAGCACAACGCCTTCGACGGTTTCGACGGCGAAGGCGTTGCCCTGGGCAGCGAGCATCCAGACACCGTCGGTCACTGGGACGCTCACCGACGGTCGCCGTGGCGCGGTCGCGGAGACCTGTGTTTCACTCGGCATATAATTTCATAGTATCTGAAAATATGCTGCTAGGGTCAAACTGATGGACGTGATCGTGATCGGAACGGGTTCCTCAGAGACATCCCCAACCCCAGCAGTAGTCAGTGTGGGGCCCACGGGCGACCCCACAGGTCGACGATGAGATCATCGTCGGTGAATGAGCTGACCACCATCACGGTGTAGGAGGTACTTATGGCTTCACCTCTCGACGGCTTCGAGGGAACGATTGGCCGGACACTCGCGGACTCCGAACCTCACTTCGAGGAGTCGCCCCACCCCGAGCAGGGCTCGCCGAACGTCGTGTTCATCCTGTTGGACGACACCGGCTTCGCCCAGTTCGGCTGCTACGGGTCCGATATCGACACACCGAACATCGACGCGCTCGCAGACAACGGGGTGCAATTCACCAACTTCCACGTCACGCCGGTCTGCTCACCGACACGAGCGGCGCTCCTCACCGGGCGGTCGCAGCACGAGGTCGGTATGCGGGGTCTCGCCGGATGGGTCACCGGCTTCCCGAATGCACTGGGTCACATCTCGAATGCTGCCGCCACGGTGGCCGAGGTCCTGCGTGACGAGGGCTACGCCACGTTGTGCGCCGGGAAATGGCACCTGGCTCCCGGGACCCATGTGTCCGCTGCTGGCCCGTTCGATCAGTGGCCGCTGGCCCGCGGTTTCGAACGCTTCTACGGGTTCCTGCCCGGTGAGACCGATCAGTTTCATCCCGAACTGGTTCGAGACAACACCCACATCGATCCGCCGGCGGCACCCGAAGACGGGTACCACCTCTCTGAAGACCTCGTCGATCAGCTGTTGTTGATGATCAACGACAACAAGGGTCTGCGCCCGGATCGTCCGTTCTTTGCGTATCTGCCGTTCGGGGCGACCCATGCACCCCATCAGGCGCCCGACGAGTACCTCGAGAAGTATCGGGGTC
>JAPOHW010000020.1 GCA_029979265.1 Actinomycetota bacterium
ACGACATCAGCGCCCACGCACCCTGCATCGCTCGTCGGTCACACGGTCACGTGAGGCTGGACAGGACGGCTTCACCACAGCGCCGGCCCGAAAACAACGCGCCCTGGATGGATGCCGTATCGCGGTGGTCGCCGCATACGAACAAGCCGTCGCCCAACGCCACACGCTGCTTCGGTGAGAATCCCGGAGGCTGGGCGGGCTGACCGTGAGCGATGACGTCGGTGCGAAGGTGCGTCCACTCGTCGACGCCCGACCCCCAAATGGCACGCAGTTGGGCGCGCACCAACGGCGCCGCATCGCCCATCTCGACACCCGGACACGCCGCCGCGATCAACGCCGTGTCGTCGGAGGTGTACTCGGGGGCAACGTTGCTCATGACGGCGATGTTGCGGGCTGGGCCGTTGCCGCTGCCGTCGAGCACCAGAAAGCGGTGCCGGTGCGGTGGTTCCGGCGCTGCGAACCAGACACATGTCGCAGGGTTCGATTTAACGGGCTCGAGTCCGAGGAGTTGTGCTGCGCCTGGCCCCTCGGTGGCAACCACAACCCGGTCGGCTTCGAAGTGCCCCCCGGCTGCAGTCGTGACTCGTCCCCGGGCGACCTCCACGACCGGCGTTTCGAGCCGGATGCACCCGCCCGGCAGTCCAGCGGAGAGCTGGTCGGGAATCGCCTGCATCCCCGCCGCCGGCACGACGGCATCGCCGCGGTACAGGCTCTGCAGAACCACATCGAACATACGTCGACTCGTGGCCAGCCCGGGATCGAGTTGGATCCCACCGACGAACGGACGGAAGAACCAATCGATGACTTGCTCGCTGAAGCCGTCAGTGCGCAAGGCGTCGATCGTGGCGCAGTCCGGCTGACGCAGCAGGTCTGGCGTCGCCATTCGCCGCAACCGGAGGCGTTGACGCGCCAGGCGAAGCTTGTCGGCCAACGTCGCAACCGGAGCGCGCCCCGTGGCCAGGGCCGTGCTGGGCCGGCGGAACGGATCGCCGATGGTGTGCATCTTCGAGCCGTCCCAGACACGCGCGCCGGGATCGAACGTTCGAAGATCGAGAGCATCAACGTCGAACTGGCGGCTGAGTTCAGGGTACGCCGTGAGCAGCACCTGGAACCCACGGTCAAGGCGATAGCCGTCTACGAGGTCGGTACGCACCCGACCGCCCACACCGTCGCTTGCCTCGCAGATGACCACCTGTCGTCCGGCTCGGTGGAGAACTCCTGCTGCGGCAAGTCCGGCCAGACCGGCACCGACGATCACGACGTCGGCTCGTGTGGAGTGAGGTTCGAGCACCATCAGTCATCCCGGTGAGGTGGTGGGCCGTACTGGACTTGAACCAGTGACCTCTGCCGTGTGAAGGCAGCGCTCTAGCCAACTGAGCTAACGGCCCGAAGGCCGCAAACGATACCGGATCCCGGCTCCGATCCCATCAGGTTGGCGGTGTGCCCCCGTAGTGTTTGAGTTCGACCGTGTTGCCATCGGGGTCGCGCACGTAGAGGCCCCAGCCGTAACCGCCAGCGCCCCAGATCCACATGGGGCCGGCGACCACGTCGAAGGCGTCGGACTCGGCCAAGACTTGAAGATCGACGTCGTCTGCTACCCGCATCGACACATGGTCGACATTGATGCCGGTGCGGTCGCCCTCGAGCAGGTCGATCACCGTCGATTCGTCGACGCGAAGCGAGACGAAGGGCACCGTGCCGGCTCGCCATTCGGCTTCGCGTTCGGGCATCAGGCCGAGACGATCGCGGTACCAGGCCAGCGCTCGATCCGGGTCGCTCGTCACCAACACGACGTGGTCATGCCCGGTGACCCGTACCGACGGCTGGGTCATGAGGGGAACGGCGCGACCGGGTCGAGGTCGAGCACCTGCTCAACCCAGGCCGTGAGCTCGACGGTGCGGATGTCGGCGAGGTGGTGCCCGATGATCTGGAGTGCGAGTGGCATGCCGTCGGGAGCGAACCCGGCGCAGGTGACACCGCCTGGACGTTTGGTGACGTTGAAGCCGAATGTGTTGCCGACCCACGCTGGTGTCTCCTTGCCGTTGACGAAACCCCCGCCCTGCGACACCGGGGTCTGACCGATGGTGGCTGGCGTGACGAGTGCGTCGAAGCCCTCCATCGCAGCCGCGAGCTTGACTGAGCACGCCTGTGCGACCTTCCGTGCGTCCTCGATCGAATCAGGGGTCAGCAGCTCGTCGGCGCGAATGAGCAGCTCTTGGAGGCCTGGGGTCACCGCGGCAAACGCATCGGTGCCCATGAGATGGCGATAGGTCGGGACCATGCCGCCGTAGAAGAGCAACAGGAACGGTTTGAACACCTCGGGCATGATCGGTCCGATCTCGACGATCTCCACGCCCTGCGCTCGGAGCTGGTCGAGCGCAGCCGTCGTCACGGCAGCGACCGCAGCGTCGATCTCGGACCCATCGATGCTCTCGCAGTAGAGCAGCCGGGTCGGGGGCTGCGGATCGTCGCAGACCGATCGGAACGACGCTCCCGGATGAGGCAGCGACCGCAAGTCGTTCGGGTCAGGGCCGACGACGACATCGAGCGCAAGTGCGACATCACTGATCCGGCGGGCCATGGGCCCGACGGTCGACAGGTCGGCCGCACCGAGCGGCGCCGGACCCATCGCAATGAGGCCCTGGGTGGGTTTGAAACCCGACATGCCGACGACCGCCGAGGGGATGCGAATGGAGCCACCGCCATCCGAGCCCGTCGCCAACGGCACGAGACCACCGGCGACTGCGGCGGACGTGCCTCCGGAGGACCCACCGGGCGAACGCTCGAGATTCCACGGGTTCTTGGTGGCACCGAACAGGGGGTTGAACGTGTCGCCGATCCAGCCGGCCTCGGGCGTGTTGGTCTTGCCGATCACGACACAGCCGGCACTCCGGAGTCGGGCAACCTCGGTCGAGTCGGTCGTTGCCGGTTCGACCGATGCCAGATGCGCTGCGCCGCGAGTGGTGCGAAAACCGAGTGCGTCCTCGAGGTCCTTCACTCCGATCGGGACTCCCGCCAACGGGCCGACATCGTCGCCTGCTGCAACGCGCTCGTCGATCGCGGCCGCCTGGGCAATCGCCCGGTCGGCATCGAGTGCGACGAAGGCGTTCAGCGCACCGTCGTGAGCATCGACCCGCTCCAGGGCAGCCTGCGTCACCGAGACGGCCGAGCGGTCGCCGGACCGAACCGACGCAGCGAGCGCCTCGACCGTGATCGTTCGGAAGTCGGGAACCTCATCCATGGTGCAGGACCCTAGGGGAATCGACGAGCGAGGACCTTGCGTCGTCGCCGCTACGGTGACGCCATGGCGCTCATCGTCTGCCCCAACTGCGACGAGGACGAGGAGCTCGACGGCAAGGACATCGACGGCACGATCCACATCACGTGTGCGTCGTGCGGCGCAACCTGGGAGCGCGACCTCACCCCGCGCTGCGAGACATGCGGCCGGACCGACCTTCGCGATGCACTCGAGGCAATTCTCGACAAGAGTCGGGGAACCCAGTTGTCGATTCAGGCGATGAAAGTGGTCTGGCTCTGCCCCGACTGCGATGCGGAGAAACTGCGACGCTGGCTCGACTCGAACGTGCCGCTGCCACCCGACACGATGCCGGTCGATCCTCGCTAGGTCAGCCCGGCGACCAGTCGTTCGAGGGCAGCGACCCGTGAGCCCTTCACCAGCACCGCATCGCCCTCCCCGAGGTGGCCCAGACGGTCCACTGCGGCTTCATGATCGTTCACATGCGTCGCCGTCGAGCCATAGTCGGGCGCAGCGACCGCAATCACCTCGATACCGAGTGAACCGGCCAGGCTCGCCATCCGTTCGTGTTCGGCGGCGGACTCGTCGCCGAGCTCGGCCATCACCCCGAGGACGGCGATGCGCCGATCGGCCGGCATCGCTGCCAGCGAACGAAGCGCCCCCGCAACCGACATCGGATTGGCGTTGTAGGTGTCGTCGAGGATCCGGGCGCCGGTGGCGGTCCGTTTGAGGTCCATGCGCATCGGCGACAGCACGGGTGTCGCCAATCCACGCGCAACGGCCTCGGCGGAGACACCGGTTGCCAGTGCTGCTGCGGCAACGGCCAGCGCATTGTCGACAAGATGCAGACCGCGAGCTCCGAGCTCGATCTCGAAGCGGCCCCATTCCGAGACGAGACGAAACCGGGGGCGCAACTCGTCGGAGAGTGTGACCTCTTCGGCTCGAACGTCACCCCGCTCACCGAAGGTCACAACCGGCGCCGATGCGCGAGACGCCATTGCGGCAACGAGCGGGACATCAGCGTTGAGCACAGCGAGCCCGCGTGTCGGGAGCGACTCGACGAGTTCGCCTTTCCCGGCCGCGACCGCCTCCACACTCCCGAACTCGCTGGTGTGGGCCGAACCGACGGTGGTGACGATCCCGATCGTCGGCTGACCGATCTCGCACAGCATGCTGATATGGCCGAGGCCCCGCGCCCCCATCTCGAGGATCACGACATCGGTACCGCGCTCGCTGGTATTGATCAGCGTGAGGGGAAGGCCGATCTCGTTGTTGAACGACCGAACACTCGCCTGCACGCTCGCCTCTTGGGAGAACACTGCGAGCGCAAGATCCTTGGTGGTGGTCTTGCCCACGGAGCCGGTGATCCCGACCACCTGCGCGCCGGGGAGACGACGACGAGCCGCAGCCCCGAGACGAATCAGCGCCTCGCCGGTGTCGTCGACGCGAACGACGGTTGCAGCGCCTGCGTCGACCGGTTGTGCCGCCAAGACGATCCTCGCGCCAGCGCCCACGGCGTCTGTCACGAAGGCGTGACCGTCACGTTCGGCGACGAGCGGAACGAAGAGCCAATCCCCACCTGACCCGATGTCACGTGAGTCCTGCGTGGCCCGGTCGATCGTTGCGTCACGAGCGCCCTCGACCGTGCCGTCCACCACCGCTGCGATGTCTGAAGCGACCCAACGCATGTGGGGAGCATGACACGGCTACGGTCATCGACGTGACCGCCCCCGCCGCCAGCGCCAACGACCGAGTCCGTCTCGTCGTTCTCTTCGGTGGCCAGTCGGCCGAACACGACGTGTCGTGTGTCTCCGCCCGCCACGTCCTCGCCGCCGCCGATCCGGCGATGTACGACATCGACGCGATCGGTATCACCCGCGACGGCGTCTGGGTGCGGGCCGAGGGAGCGCTGGCCGCGCTCACGGCCGGGACGGAGGCCCTGCCCGACCGTCTCGTCGCGACGGGTCCGGGTATCGATCCCTTGCCGACCCTCGCTGCGGGCGATACCTCCACGACCGTCGTCCTCCCGATCCTGCATGGGCCGATGGGAGAGGACGGCACGATGCAGGGACTCCTCGAACTTGCCGATGTCCCCTATGTCGGTGCCGGGGTGCTTGCCTCTGCGCTGTGCATGGACAAGGTGGCGTGCAAACACCACCTCGCAGCTCACGGCATCCCCCAGGGCGCGTACCGGTGGATCACGGTCGATCAGGGCACGGTGCGTCGACCCGACGGCTCGATCGTGCCCATCGATGTCGAAGTCGATGCGTGTGTCGACGAACTCGGGCTCCCCCTGTTCGTGAAACCGGCCAACATGGGTTCATCCGTCGGGGTGTCACGAGCAGCGACCGCCGACGCAGCCCGACACGCAATCGACGTCGCCACCTCCTACGACCGTCAGGTGATCATCGAGGAAGCGATTGTCGGCCGCGAGATCGAGATCTCGGTGCTCGGCAACGAAGACCCCAGGGCGAGCGTGGCGGGCGAGATCACTCCGGGCGCGGACTTCTACGACTACGCCGACAAGTACGAGGCCGGAGCCGAACTCACGATCCCCGCCGACCTCTCCGCCTCCGAACTCGCCGAGGTGCAAGCACTCGCCATCGCGGCCTACCGCTCCTGCAAGGTCGAAGGCCTGGCTCGGGTCGACTTCTTCTACGAGGACGGGAGTCGTGGCGCCGGTACCCGAGGGTGGCTGGTCAACGAGATCAACACGATGCCGGGCTTCACTCCGATCTCGATGTATCCGAAGATGTGGCAGGCAGCCGGCCTCGACTATCCGTCATTGCTCGACGAACTCGTGCAGCTGGCCCTGGCCCGACACGACCGAGACAGGCGTCACTCCCGCACCGATCACTGACGACGGCATCCCGGGGTGCCAGACACGATCAGTCAGCCGGCTCGAGTGCGGCACGAAGAAAGCGCGTGAGTTCCTGGCGACGGGCGACGGTGCCGCGCAGGGTCGGTGGCAGCCCCATGGCTCGCTGGACCTCCAGCTCGGTGGCCACCCCGACGACGGTCGAATACAGCGACAACAACAGCATCTCCGGGTCGGAGCGCCGGAGGTGACCGGCGTCCATCTCGCGTTGCAGAAAATCACGGGCCCGGTCGAGGACCGGCGCAATTTGCGTGGCAAGCCGGTCCGCCGACAGTGAGCCCGGCCTGGTGACCTCACGGATCAGTCCGAGGAGTTCCGGTTGTGCAACCGCAAGTCGGAAGACCCTTCGCACGATCGCCTCGACCTGGTCGAGGCCAACCAATCCGCGAGACGCCTCCTCGTCGAAGGCCTTGACGAGATCAACCGCTGCTGCATCGATGACGGCCTCGAACACCGCCTGTTTCGATGGGAAGTAGTAGAGAATCGTCTGCTTGCGAATACCGAGCTGGTCGGCGAGCGCATCGAGCGATGTGACTGCAAAGCCCTCTGTGCCGTAGGCACGAAGCGCAGCATCGAGGATGCGGTCCCGGGTCGTTTCGGCCATGGGGCAAGAGATATCACAGACTCTCTACCAATTGGTAGAGAGGTCTGTTAGAACTGACCTGTGATTCGGGAAAACCTTTCCGGCAAGCGCATCGCCATCACCGGCTCGACCGGATTCCTCGGCACCGCGCTCGTCGAACGGTTCCTTCGCTCCGTCCCCGATTGTGACCTCGTCCTCATCGTGCGACCCGGTCGCCGGGGCGCTCAGAACCGGGTGAAACGAGACATCCTGAAAAACGACGCCTTCGATCGGCTTCGCGCCGCCTACGCCGACAATCCCGTCGCCGTCGGCGGCTTCGACGGCGAAACCTTCGACGAGATGTGCGATCGCCGCGTCGTTGCGGTCGAGGGTGACGTCGGCCAGGACGGACTGGGACTCGACGATGACGGTCGTGCCCTGATGGCCACGGTCGACATCGCCGTGCACTCCGCAGCAACGGTGAGCTTCGACTCGGCGCTCGACGACGCCGTACAGGTCAACCTTCTCGGGCCGGGCCGAGTCGCTGCTGCGCTGCGCACCGCCGCAGCGGCCCGCACCGAGACCACACCTGGCGGGCTCGCCCCCGGTGAACCCGCCTATCTCGTCGCGGTCTCGACCTGTTACGTAGCTGGCTCGAGGCGCGGCAACGCTCCCGAGCAGATGGTGCAGGATTCCCCGTTCTTCGTCGACGTCGACTGGCGTGCCGAAGTCGACAACGCCTTCCGGGCCCGCACGGACGCAGAGCAGGCCAGCCGGACCCCCGAGCGCCTGCGCAAACTCGAGACGGAGGCGATCCATATTCTCGGCGCCGCCGGTACGCCGGCGATCGCAGAGCGAGTCGAGAATCTTCGACAGAAGTGGGTCGGCGATCAGATGACTGCATCCGGGCGGGTTCGCGCCAGCAGCCTCGGCTTCCCCGACGCCTACGCCTTCACCAAGGCACTGGGCGAACGGAGCCTCTGTGAGACACGCGGCGACGTCCCCGTCGCAATCGTTCGCCCATCGATCATCGAATCGGCACTCTCCGAGCCGGTTCCCGGCTGGATCCGCGGATTCCGAATGGCCGAGCCCGTGATCGCCGCCTACGCCCGCGGGCTGCTCAAGGAGTTCCCCGGCGTTCCAGAAGGCGTAATCGATGTCATCCCCGTCGACCTCGTCGTCGCGACCATCCTTGCCACCGCCGCCCGTGGTCCGCATATCGACCCCGACACCGGAGACCACCGACCCGACGTCATCCAGATCGCATCGGGGGCTGCCAACCCGTTCAAGTACGGACAGCTCGTCGACCTCGTGCGCGCGTACTTCACCGAACACCCGGTGTACGACGAAAAGAACCAACCCATCTCGGTACCCGAGTGGTCGTTTCCCGGCCGCGGCCGCGTGAACCGACAACTGAGCCGGGCCCAATTCGCACTCAATGCCGGCGAGCGAATCCTCGATGCCCTGCCGCTGCGGGGAAAGCAGGCCGAGGTCGGAGCCGAACTCGAACAACGCAAGGAGTTGCTCGAGCGGGCCAGCGGCTATGTGGAGCTCTACGGCGCATACACCGAGTGCGAGGCGATCTACCAGCTCGAGCGCCTGTACGACCTGTGGAACGGTCTCGACGACGCCGATCGACGCGACTTCAACATGGATCCCCGCTCGATCGACTGGAAGGTCTACGCCCACGACATCCAGCTGCCCTCCACGGTGAAGCAGGCCCGCCTGAAGATGACGCCGAGCCGAGGACCGTCGGTCGATCGCAACGAGCGCCTTCGAAAGAACGTCCTGTCGCCCGACCGCCACCTCGCCGTGTTCGACCTGGAGAACACGCTCATCGCCTCGAACGTCGTTGCATCCTATTCGTGGCTCGCAACCCGCCGGCTCGACACCCCCGACCGGGTACGCTTCACCCTCAAAACACTCCGAGAGGCCCCAACCCTGTGGTCCCTCGACCGCGCCGACCGCAGCGACTTCCTGCGGTACTTCTACCGCCGGTTCGAAGATGCTCCGATCGACCAACTGCAGGCCGACTCGACCGAGATGTTGAGTGATCTCTTGATGACGAAGTCCTTCCCGGCCGCCATCCGGCGCGTCCGACAACATCGAGCACTTGGCCATCGCACCCTGCTCATCACCGGCGCACTCGACCTCGTGGTCGAGCCGCTGCGCCCGCTCTTCGACGACATCGTGGCCGCCGAGATGAGCACATCGAACGGCACCTACGACGGCCAACTCACCGCCGTTCCGCCGACCGGTGAAGCCCGCTACTCGACCCTCGTCGACTACGCCGCTGCGCACGGCCTCGATCTTGGCGAGTCGGTCGCCTACGCCGACTCGTCGTCGGATCTCCCGATGCTGGAGGCGGTGGGCTTTCCCGTTGCAGTCAACGCCGAGACCAAACTTGCGACCATTGCACGTCGGCGCGGCTGGCTGATCGAGCACTGGTCGAAGTCCGCCGGTGCACCCAACCGCGTCATCCCCATCGGTCCTCGCACCTTGCGAGGTCCCCTGCGAAAGCAGCGAGTCGGCTGAGCCGGCCCACAGGAGTGTTGTCCCATGGCCACTGATCCCCGCCGCCAAGCGCCCCGTCCCGGCTTCGTTCTGAACGTCGATCGGCAAACGCCACCGATCCTGTTCCACCACGGCGACAACTTCCGGCTCGAGAAGCTCCCGGCCGACCGAACCCGGGTGATCTACCCGGCCGAACCGTTGCCCGGACTTCCCGATCCCGAGGGGTCGATCCGAGACGCGCTGCTCAACCCGATCGACGACGATCCCTTGCCGTCGCTGCTGAAGCCCGGCATGAAGCTCACGATTGCGTTCGACGATCTGTCGCTGCCGCTCCCATCAATGCGCAAGCCCGACATCCGGCAACGCATCATCGAGCAGGTGCTCGACATGGCTGCAGCAGCCGGCGTCGACGACGTGCACCTGATCGCAGCGCTCGCGCTGCACCGTCGCATGACCGAGGACGAGTTGCGCCACGCACTCGGCGATCGCGTCTATGACGCGTTTGCGCCCCAGGGGGCCCTCTACAACCACGACGCCGAGGACCCCGATGGCATGGTCGAGTTGGGCCTGACCCGTCACGACGAGCAGGTCACCATGAACAAGCGGGCTGCCGAGTCAGACCTTGTCGTGTATGTGAACCTCAACATCGTGTCGATGGACGGCGGTTGGAAGAGCACCGCCACCGGTCTCTCGGGCTACTCGGGTATCCGCCACCACCACAATGTAGCGACGATGCGCGAATCCAAGAGCTTCATGGATCGCCACAGTTCCGAACTCCATCACAGCAACTGGCGTCAGGGGGAGGTCATCAAGAACCACGGCCCTCGGATCTTCCAGATCGAGACCACCATCAACAACAACACGTTCGGATACGACGGTCCCCTGTCGGTCCTGCAGAAGCGTGAGTGGGAGTGGACGGCCCGAGACCGGGCCACGTTCATGGGCATGAAAAAAGGCCTCGACGTGATGCCATCGAGCGCTCGACGTCAGATCTTCAACAACTGGAAGGCACCGTACGAACTCACGTCCGTGCAGGCGGGCAACGTCGAGTCGGTGCACGAGGTCACCCTCGAGCACTGCTTCAAACAGCATCTCGTGCCCGTCGAGGGACAGACCGACGTCCTCACCTTCGGCCTTCCCTACATCTGCCCCTACAACGTCAACTCGGTCATGAACCCGATCCTCGTGATGTGCCTCGGACTCGGCTACTTCTTCAACATGTACCGAGGAAAGCCGCTGGTCCGGGAGGGTGGTGTGCTCATCATGAGCCACCCCACTCCATGGGAATTTCATCCGGTCCATCATCCCAGCTACATCGACTTCTTCGAACAGTTGCTGGCGGAGACGACCGATCCGGTCGAACTCGAGCAGAAGTACGAGAAGCAGTTCGCAGAAGACGAGTGGTACATCCACCTCTATCGGACGAGCTACGCCTACCACGGAGTACACCCGTTCTACATGTGGTACTGGGGCGCTCACGCACTGCAGTGGCTCGGTCGCGTCATCATCGTCGGTGGCCATCCCCGATCGGTGCGGCGCCTCGGCTTCCAACCCGCCTCCACGATGCAGGACGCACTCGAGATGGCGAGCGACGTGGTGGGATCGAGCCCGTCGATCACCCACCTCCACAATCCACCGATCCTCATGGCTGACGTCACGTGAGCAAGCTGGCGAAGCAGTTGGGACTTCCGAAGATCCCGGCCGCACTGTCGGTGCGCCGCCTCCTCGGCGCCCTGGACTTCCCACTGCGGGCACCCTCGACCCCCAAAGGGGTCGCGCCCAAGCCACGGGTTCGAACAACCGGCGGTGATTACGACACCTCGTGGGCCCGGAAGCGGCCAGCTCGGATCGCTCGCGCTGCGATCGTCGAAGGCCCGATGCGACTTGCCGTGGCTGGTCTGGCCGCACCGGAGCGCAACGGTGCCGACCGACTCCTCGACCTGCCCGACGAACCGCTCATCTTCGCCGCCAACCATCACAGCCATCTCGACACACCGTTGATGCTGACCTCGATCCCCGAGCCGTGGCGCCACAAGATGATCGTGGGCGCCGCCGCCGACTACTTCTTCGGTACCAAGGTCACCGCTGCACTGTCGTCGCTGACCATGGGCGCAATCCCGATCGAACGCACCAAGATCGAACGCCGCAGCGCGAACCTCGCAGCCGACCTCATCGGCGAGGGCTGGAGTCTGCTGATCTTCCCCGAGGGCGGTCGCTCCCCCGACGGCTGGGGTCAGCCGTTCCGCGGCGGTGCTGCATTCCTGGCGGCGAAGACCGGCGTGCCCGTTGTCCCTGTGCACCTGGCCGGCACGGGCCGGATCCTTCGGAAGGGCCGATCGGTGCCACGACCGAGCACGACCTCGGTCACCTTCGGCCGTCCGCTCACCCCTGCCCCGGACGAAAATGCAAACCGATTTGCCGCTCGTATCGAACGAGAGGTTGCGGCCCTCGCCGACGAGGTGACGACCGACTGGTACACCGCCCGCCGGCGTGCGTACGCAGGCGACAGCCCTGACCTGACCGGCCCGGAGTCGGGTCGATGGCGGCGAGCGTGGGCTCTGGGTGATCGACGAGCCACGAAGCGTCGCCGCACCTGGCCCGACATCTGAATCGACTCCGGCCGGCCGCGTTCTCGACGCGTCCACAAGCCGACGAAGGTGAGCCCGGCGCAGCTGCGTCGAAATGCAGTAGAACGATCGGATGCGTTTCTCCTACGCCGAGTCGATGATCGAGCCCACCCTGTACGCACCACTTGCGAAGGAGGCCGAAGCACTCGGTTTCGACTCCATGGTCGTGCCCGACTCGATCATGTATCCGGAGCAGAGCGACTCGACCTACCCGTACAACGTCGACGGCACGCGCGAGTTTCTCGATGGCAAGCCGTTCATCGAGCCCTTCACCCTGATCCCGTCGCTCGCAGCCGTGACCGAGCGGCTCCGTTTCACCACCTTCGTGGTCAAGCTGCCCGTGCGGCACCCGGTGATCGTCGCCAAACAGGTCACGTCGGTCGGCGTCCTCACTGGCGGACGTTTCGGATTCGGGGTCGGAACGAGCCCGTGGTACGAGGACTACGTCGTCACCGACTCGGCCTGGAATCGCCGAGGTGCCCGTATGGACGAGATGATCGAAATCATCAATGCATTGTCCAGTGGCGAGTACTACGCACACGAAGGTGAGTTCTACGAGTTCCCTGCCATCAAGATGTGTCCTGTCCCCGACGAACGAGTCCCGATCCTCGTCGGCGGGCACTCGAAACTGGCGCTCGAACGAGCCGCACGCCTTGGCGATGGCTGGATGCACGGTGGTGGCGATGCCGAGGAGCTGGCTCGGATGATGGCTGCGATCAACGATGCCCGCACCCGTCATGGCCGAGCTGACCTTCCCTTCGAGGTTCATGCGATCAGCCTCGACGCCTACTCGCTCGAGGGCCTCGAACGACTCAAAGCGGCAGGGGTCACCGATGTGATCGTCGGTTTCCGCGACGCCTACCAGACCGGCCTCGACACACAATCACTCGACGAGAAAGTGTCGATGATGCAGTGGTACGCCAACGAGATCATCTCGAACGTTCGCTGACCGCTCGGCCGGCGCGCCACTTCGACGACGGAACGTGATCAGGTGAAGATTCGTTGGCAGCTATCGCCTGCCCACAGGGAGGTGACGACACCGTCGGGATCGAGTCCGAGCGTGGTGCCGTTCAGAACCGCACCGGTGCCCAGGTTGGTGACGGCGAAGATGCCGACAATGTCGTCTTCGAATGCGGGGACGAGCACAAGCGCATTGCCGTAGGTGACCTCGAGAAGCCCGACGGTCGCAGATTCCCCAACGCCTTCCGGCGTGACAAGACCAGTGGGCGCTCGGTGGCCGTCGGCATACCACTGGCTGAACCCGAGCGGCTCGACGTTGGCACCACCGTCCTGGCCGGCGCCCGACTCCTCCTCGCCGATCGGACCGGGGTCACCGGTGAAGACCAACTCCAGATTGCCCCATCGGACAAACCGCACAACCGTGCCGTCGCAAAAGTCGCTGCTGGATCGGCCGGAGTCGCTGTCGGCAGGCCCGAGGACCGCTTCAGCGGCAGAGATGACGTCTCGTTCGGAGTCGCCAAAGCGCACCACCGTGCCGGTGTCGAACTGCAGTCCGGTCTCGACAAGCGTCACCGGGCCCGGGACGGCCACCCGTACCGGGGTCGTCGTCGTGGTCGTGCTGGAAGACGTGGTCGAACTGCTGCTCGACGTGGGGGCAACGGTGGTGCTGGTACTCGGCGGCGTTGACGTCGAGGAGTTAGTCGTCGACTCGAGCCCAGACGTTGTCGGCGCCACCGTTGTGACGCTGATGTCGGACGTCGTCGTCGGCGGCGTCACCGTTTCGTCGTCGTCACCCCCCGACACGACCACGACAGCCAGGAGCAACATCAGGATGCACGCGACACCGATGCCGATTGCCGGAGCGGCAAAGGTCCGTCGGGGAACAGCCTGAAGCGGCGGTGCTCCCACCAGGGTGGACGGTGCCGGCGCAGGCGACACCGGTCGAGGTCGGGGGGGCTGGGAGGCCACCGGCGCCGGCGCGCTGCGCACCGGAGGTGGGTCCGGCTCGTCGAACACCGAGACCGGTCCATCGGCGACAGGAGCAGGGTTCGGAGTCGCAGCGAGAGTCTCGATCGGCCGGCCGAGTTCCTCCGCCGTCACGAGCGGTGCTGGCGCGTCGAGCGCCCCGATTCGGGCCGCGCCGGAGGCGAGTGCACTGCCGTCGGCACTCCCGCTGCGGGAGAACGCAAGTCCGTACGGAACGAGGCTGACGTCGGTGATTCCGGCACTGTTCGCCGCAGCGACGACCCGATCTCGGCCTACCGCACCGAGATCATCGGGGATGACGATTGCGAGCCGGTCGGGTGATCGCCCGGCAGTGGTTCCAACCCTCGACCGATCGACCAGGTCGGTGATGACGGCAGCGAGGGCACCCGTGCGTCCGCTCACTGCACGTTCGAGCGGATCGGTGACAATCGGACCCTGGGCCGAGAGCGCAGCGTCACCGACAAGCACCTTGCCATCGGGGTCGGCGGCGACTGCGCTCGCGGTCGCCGCTCGAGACGTTCCCAGGGAGAGCACACGCGGAAGCTGCGAAGCATCCGCCGTGGCCACCGCGGCCGAGATGCCATCGGCGTCAAGGTAGATGCCGAGCGTCTCGTTCACAGGGAGTGAGCGTAGGACAGCCGACCAAAAAAGGAGAAGCGGCTGGCGTTTTTGGGGGACGGCCAGCCGCTTCCTCGCAGCAACTCTGGAGGGGGGATCCTGGTTGCTGGGTTCGACTCGGGATGTAAGGGGGACCGAGGAACCTGTTACTCGTCAGTAAAGCAGCAAACGGCCCATCGTTCCAACAGTTTCGCTGGATATGTGCCATCATTCACAGCGATGGACCTTCGCCAGCTCCATGCCCTCCTTGCCGTTGCCGAACATCGCTCGTTCTCAGCCGCCGCTCGGGCGCTTCACACGGTGCAATCGAACGTGTCGACCCACGTTGCCCGCCTCGAACAGGAGGTCGGCGCCACCCTCATCGATCGCTCGCACGGCGAACTGACACTGGAAGGTGAGATCGTGGCGGCTCGTGCTCGCCGCATTCTTGCCGAGTTGCGTTCGATCGAGCACGACCTGACGTCGTTGCGCGACAACGTGACCGGCCACGTTCGGCTCGGCATGATCGGCACCACCGCTCGCTGGCTGGCGCAGCCATTTCTCGAACACCTCGCCGAATTGCATCCCAACATCGACATCGTCCTGATCGAGGCGACCACCACCTCGCTCCTCCCTCAGATCATCGCTGAACAACTCGATGCCGCAGTCGTCAACTTGCCGGTCGACGATCCCGATGTCGATGCGCGCCCACTCTTCGACGAGGATCGGATCATCGTGGCACCGACCAGTCACCCGCTGGCTGCCAAGAAGCGGGTGAAACTGGCCGAGGCTGCCAAACACGAGCTCCTCCTGCCGCCAACAGGCACCGCATTTCGTGACGAGATCGACACCGATGCCCGACGAGCCCGCGTCACCCTTCGACCACTCGCCGAGATCGATGGTCTCCGGCTCCTGGCCTCCCTTGCGTTCCAGGGTTTCGGCGCAGCGCTCCTCCCTGCGAGCGCTGCGCCCCGCTATCTCCAGGGTGCGTGGGTACGCGTCAGTGTCGACGGACTCTCGAATCGGGCGGTTGGCGTCGCCGTGCCCCGTCGCTCCCCACCCTCGGCACCGACTCGAGCAGTGATCGACTCGCTTGCGACACTGATCGCCGACATCGGGCCGGCTCAGGCCGGTATTCATCCCCTCACCACCGCGTGATGAGTGCGGTCCGGGACGTGCGGTAGGTTGCAGCCTGATGACCGTGGCTGAACCGCCTCCGCTCCAACCGACGGAGTTGCGCGCCCGAACCGGAGGATTCGTCCGGGTCCGGACCACCGAGCTCGCCGGACGGCGGGTCGTCGAGGTCGACGCCCGTGGCACCGAGCAGGCGGGTGCGCTCGTCGAAAGCGACGGCCAGTCAATGGCTGCCGGCTTCCGAGCAGCCCGGGATCAACGGCTCCCGATTCTGCTTCGGATTGCATCGAGCGGTGCCAACGCGGCCGAGGGTGTCGCTGCCCTTGCGGGTTGGGCAGCTGCGGCCAAGGAACTCACTGCCTGCTCGGGCGTGGTGCCATCGATTGCCATTGCATCCGGCCCCGCCGTTTCGGGCCCCGCCCTCCTCCTCGGACTCGCCGACCACGTGATCATGACGCCGGAGGCCTACGTCTTCATGTCGGGCCCGATGATGGTCGAGGAGTTCACCGGTGTACCGATCAGCAAGGCCGAACTCGGAGGCACATCCGTGCACGACCGCACCACTGGCCTGGCCTCGTTCACGGCGTCCGACGAAGACGAGGCCGAGGTGATCGCAGCGGAGTTGCTGTCGTTGTTTCCCGACCACACCGACGCTCACTGCCCGACGCAGCAATGCCTCGACCCGGTCGACCGGCCGACACCAGAGGCCTACGACGTCCTTCCACCGTCGACCAACGGTTCCTACGACGTCCGCAAGATCATTGCGGCGATTGTCGACGACGGGTATCTGTTGGAGCCACGGGCCTTGTGGGCTGCCAACCTCGTGACGGCGTTTGCCACCATCGGCGGCCGCACGGTCGGCGTCGTCGCGAACCAGCCACAGACAGTTGCTGGAACCCTCGACATTGCAGCGAGCCAGAAAGGAGGGCGGTTCGTCGCCTTCTGCGACGCGTTCAACATCCCACTCGTCACCATCGTCGACACCTCCGGCTTCTATCCCGGCAAGGACACCGAGTGGCGCGGCATGATCCGCTACGGCGCGCAGATGGCCTTCGCCTACGCTCGGGCAACGGTTCCGCGGGTCAACCTCACAACACGGAAGTCCTATGGCGGTGCGTACATCGTCATGGATTCGAAGAACATGGGCAACGACCTCGCATTCGCCTGGCCCTCGGCCGAAATCGCAGTGATGGGGGCCAAGGGCGCTGTGGAGATTCTGCATCGCGGCACCGACGAGGCTGAGCGAGCCGAGCTCGAACTCGCCTACGAGGAACGCCTTCTCAACCCGTACATCGCAGCCGAGCGAGGCACGATCGACGCCGTCATCGAGCCGGAGGCAACCCGGACCGAGATCCATGCTGCACTCGAGATGCTGGTTTCGAAACGCGAAAAACTGCCACGACGACGCCACGACAACACGCCACTCTGAGGCCGTCGTCCCGTTGCGCTGCAGTCTGGTCGGAGTAGCTCTCCGGCGCCGTTTCCCACTAGGTTGTCGGCGTCGCGCCACGGACTTCGGGCGCAGGACGAGAGGAGCGCGAGCGACGTGACCGACAGCATCACTATCACCGACAACAGGACCGGTGAGTCGCTCGAGATCCCCCTCCACAACGGCGGTGTCGATGCCGCCGAGTGGCGCAAGCTGCTTCCCGGCATCTGGTTCCACGATCCGGGGTTGGCGACAACGTCGGGTGCCGAGAGTGCCATCACCGAACTCGATGGCGACAACGGCATCCTGCGATATCGCGGCTACCCCATCGAGCAGCTCGCCGAGCACAGTTCCTTCCTCGAGGTGACGTATCTGCTGCTCAAGGGCGAACTTCCCACGAAGGCCGAGCTCGACGGCTTCGTCCACGACGTCACGTACCACACCTTCGTGCACGAGAAGTTCCGTCGCCGCATGTACGACGCCTACCACTACGACGCGCATCCGATGGGCCTGCTCATGTCGGGGGTAAGTGGCCTGTCGACCTTCTATCCCGACTCGAAAGACATCGGAGACGCCGACAAGCGGATGGAGAACGCAATCCGCCTGATCGCAAAGATGCCCACGCTCGCTGCGTCTGCATTCCGCCATCGCAGGGGCCAGCCGTTCGTCTACCCCGACAACGAGCTCGGCTACGCGCCGAACTTCCTCAAGATGATGTTTGAGATCGGTTCGCCCTACGAAGTGGATCCGGCCTTCGAGAAGGCAATGGAGATCCTGCTGATCCTCCACGCCGATCACGAGCAGAACTGTTCCACCACGGCCGCCCGTGTGGTCGGTTCGTCCCACACCGACCCGTACACCGCCATCGGCGCAGCATGCGGTGCCCTCTACGGCCCCCGCCACGGCGGCGCCAACGAGGCCGTGCTCCAGATGCTGGACGACATCGGGACCTACGACAACGTCGAACCGTTCATCGAAGGGGTCAAGGCGGGCAAGGAACGCCTGATGGGCTTCGGTCATCGCGTCTACAAGAACTACGACCCCCGTGCCCGCATCATCAAGCAAGCCGCCTACGACGTCTTCGCCGTCACCGGCACCAACCCACTGCTCGACATCGCACTCAAGCTCGAAGAGGTTGCCCTCGAAGACGAGTACTTCGTCAGCCGTCGCCTCTATCCGAATGTCGACTTCTACAGCGGCCTCATCTACGAGTCGATGGGCTTCCCTCGCGACATGTTCACGGTGCTGTTCGCCATCGGTCGTACCCCTGGCTGGCTCGCCCACTGGGACGAGATGCTTGCCCAGAACAGTCGTATCGCGCGCCCTCGTCAGCTCTACATCGGGGCGAGCGAGCGGCCCTACGTGCCGATCGGCGAACGCTGAGCCCGACGCTTCGCAACCGCCTCGGCCGTCTCCGACCGAGCCGTCTCGAGCTCGTCAGTATCCACCTTCCGAAGACAGCGGGTTGGTCGTTCCGTGCTGCGCTCGAACAGGAGTACGGCGATGACCTCGTCACGATCTACGACGATCTCCTCGTCGATGGCCGGGCGTACCGCGCCGCCCACGGCCACTTTCGCCCGGCCCAGCTGTGGAGCGCAGCCCGCAACGCACGCCTGGTCATGTGGATGCGAGATCCGGTCGAGCGGATCCGAAGCTGGTACGACTTCTGGAGCGCAACCCCGGCCACGGACGAATCGCACCATCAGTCGTTCAAAGCGACCGACATGTCCCTGGCCGAGTTCGCCGCATGGGATGTGGTGGTCGGGCAGTTCGAGCACATCTTCCTCGACGGAACCGACGGTCTCGACGACTTCGACTTCATCGGCTTCACCGAACACTTCGAGGACGATCTGCAGCGATTGGCTCGACATCTCCGATGGCGGACGACCCCGAGCGTCATCCATGCCAATCGCACGCCGCGTCCGCCGACTCCCATCGACGCCTCCACCCGATCTGCGATCACCCGCCACCACGGGTTCGAGATCGACTTCTACCAACGTGCGCTCGAACGCAGATGAGTCAGCGTCCGACGTCGAGCACGAGCTTTCCAGCGTTTGCGTTCTGCTCCATGCGCCGGTGAGCCTCGGCGACGTCGTCGAGTGAGTAGCGCGAATCGATCACCGGCAGCAACGTACCGGTCGCGACGTGGGGCAGCAGTTGCGCAGCGAACTCCTGGCTGATTGCGATCTTTTCCTCGATCGGCCGGGCCCGCAACGTCGTGCCGGTCACCGACGCTCGCTTCATCAACAGGGTGCCCACGTCGAACGCAACCGACTTGGCAGCCATCACGCCAACCTGGATGATTCGACCCCCCAGCCCGACCACCGCAACATTGCGGGGCAGATAGTCCCCACCGATCACGTCGAGGACCACGTCGACCCCGGCCCCGCCGGTTGCCTGACGGACCACGTCGACAAAGTCCTCGTTTGCGTAGTCGATGACGACGTCGGCCCCCAAGGCATGACAGATGTCGTGTTTGCCGGCCGATGCGGTGACGGCGACGCGGGCACCGAGCGTCTTGACGATCTGGATGGCGGCGGTACCCACACCCGATGCGCCCGCATGAACCAAGGCCCACCGACCGCTGGTCAGGCCGCCCTGACGAATCAGCGCGTCCCAAGCGGTGATGAACACCTCGGGGAATGCACCGGCATCGGCGAGCGAAAGCACATCGGGTACGGGCATTGCCTGCCGCTCGTGAACCGTCAGCATCTCGGCGTAACACCCCCCATTCTGAATACCCATGACGGGATCACCGATGCCGTGCCCAGTGACACGCTCACCAACCGCAACAACACGGCCGGCGAATTCGAGACCCGGGATCTCGTGCAGCATCGGAGGCCCCGGGTAGAGCCCCATCCGCTGCAGCAGATCGGCCCGGTTGACGGCGGTCGACACGACATCGACCAACAACTCCTCGGGACCCGGGACCGGGTCGGGGACGGAGCGAATCTGCAGGACCTCCGGCCCTCCTTTTTCTTCGAGTACCACAGCGCGCATGATCGGCGAGCCTCCTGGGTCAGTCGTCGGCGAATCGATACTGGTGGGGATACGGGAAGAAGTCAGGTCGACGACCCCCCTCGTGGCCGTCCTTCATCGCCTGCCAGAACTCCACGGTGGAGATCTCCGGGTGGAACTCGTCGAAAACGTCACCGACGATGCGCGGCGATCGGAGATACGTCCTGAACTCCTCGGGGAAGACGTCGTTGGGTTCGACCGGGAACCAGGGCTGATCGAGCATCTCGTCCTCGTAGGACTGGCTCACCGGCATCGTGCGGAAATTGACCTCGGAGAGAAGCGCAAGTTCGTCGTAGTCGTAGAACACCACCACGCCATGGCGGCTCACACCGAAGTTCTTCGGGAACAGATCACCCGGGAAGATGTTGGCCGAGGCAAGATCCTTGATGGCATTGCCGTAGTCGATCGCCGCGGCGCGCGCGAGATCGGGGCCCATCTCGCGCAGATACAGATCGAGCGGGTAGAGCCGACGCTCGGTGTAGACGTGATGGAGAATGACCTCGTCGTCGGTAACGGTGACCGTGCGCGTGCAGTCCTCGAGGAGCTCCTCGATGAGTTCTTCGTCGAAGCGGTCACGCCGAAAGGACAGCTCTCGAAACTCCTGCGCATCGACGAGCCGACCGACCTTGTCGTGGTCGAACACCAGCTTGTAGCGACGTTGTACGTCTTCGGGGGTGGTTCGCTTCGACTGCGGAAAACGGTCCTTGATCAGCTTGAAGACCACGTCGAAGGACGGCAGCGTGAACACCGCCATCACCATGCCTCGGGCTCCCCTCGCCCGCTCGAATCGGGTGTTGGAGTGTTCCATGTGGCGGTAGAGCGCTCGAAAGAGGTTCGTCTTTCCGTGCGCGCTGTAGCCGATGGACGTGTAGAGCTCGGCGACCGGTTTCACCGGCAGCAAACTCTTCAGAAACGACACCACGGCAGCCGGGCGTCGGGCCAGCACGTGGAAGTAGGACCGGGTGTAACCGAACAATCGGCTGGCTGCGAGCTCGGTGAGGAGCACCGCATCGACGCGTACGCCGTCATCGGAGACGGTGATCGGCAAAATGACCGGGTTGACCCGGTTGAGCCACCGCAACCGGCCCACGAGGTAGGCACCCTTGTTGCGATAGAAGACCGGCCGCAGGATGTCGAGGGCATCGATGTGTCCGTCCCAGTTCTCCGACAACCAGGTCTCGATGACAGCGGCTACCCGATCGGCATCACGCTCGATGGCATGGAACTGCGATGCGAGAGGCGAATGCTCGAGAATTTGGAGGATCGAGTCGGCCAACGAGTCGTCGACCGGAAAATGCCGGTACTCGCCGCGACTGCCATCGTCGGCCGGCAGGGCCGTCGGGCCGAGCCACAGGAACTCGAGGTCGATGTCGAGGCCGATGACCTCGAACAACCGACGGGTGACCGAGTTGTAGAACGTCTCGGCCAACTCGAAATCCATGCGTTGGCTGACGAGTGACACATAGCGCCGCCGAGCGTCGACCCAGAGCTGGCGGGCTTCGTCAGCATCGGCGGGGACGATGACCTGGGCTGACTCGACTGCGCTCCAGACCGCCTTCTTGTGCAGATTGAGTCGCTCGCTGTTGTCGTCTTGGTGGGCGTCCCACTCTCGCTGCAGAAACCGTGTTGCGGCACGGTGAGTGACCTCGAGGAACGATTCATGGAAGCTCACGAACGTGTCGTGCAACAACCGTGCGATCCGTTCGACTCGCGGATCGGTGGCTCCCGACGAACGTTCGGCAGCAGGAAGGACGTCGGCCATGACGGCGATCACCCTACTTCGCAACACGTGATGCCGAGCGTTCGGCCAGCCGTCAGCTTTCGGCGCCAGCTCGCTCGTGGTGCCGGATGACCTCGGCGATGACGAACCGCAAGAAACTCTCGCTGAACCCGGGATCGAGGTTTGCCTCTTCGGCCAACCGGCGCAGACGGGCAATCTGCACATCCTCACGACCCGGATCAGCAGCCGGTAGGCCAGCAGAGGCCTTGTACTCGCCGACCGCTTTCGTGATTTTGAACCGCTCAGCAAGAAGCAGAACAAGCGCCGCATCGATGTTGTCGATGCTGGAACGGAAGGTCTCGAGTTGCGGGTCTGCCATGGTTCTGGGTGCGGGTCTGGTGGGCCGTACAAGAGTCGAACTTGTGACCTCCTGCGTGTCGAGCAGGCGCTCTAACCAACTGAGCTAACGGCCCCAGGCCACGAAATGGTAGCAGCGCACACCAGAAACGACGCAGCCGATCGTTGGGGCGAAAGGCTGTGACCGGCCCGTCCGAGGACGGGCCGGTCACCTGACGAGCGCCGGGCGGGATTTGAACCCGCGACTGTACGGCTTTGCAGGCCGTTCCCTTGGGCCGCTCGGGCACCGGCGCCAGCGGACCGCAATGCTACCCGAGGTCAAGCCCCGTGAGACGAGGGCAGGTTGACCGGCTCAGAACGCGTCTTGCCCTTCGGGCGGCTCACGATTCACGTCGAGGAACACCGGGCCGCACTTCCGTATCGAGCAATGCGTCGAGCCCGGCTTCGATGCGGCGAAGCCGGGCACTGGCATCACGGAGACGGCCGAGCAGGGCCATCGCTTCCTCTCGTTTGAGCGCATCGGCACCGGCGGGAAGCATCGCCAGTGATCGCCGGAGGTGCTCGATCTCGTGCTCGCCGTCGAAGTGCATGATGCGACGGATTGTAGCGAACATACGTTCGCTATGCGAAACGATGC
Organism: Actinomycetota bacterium; assembly: GCA_029979265.1. GTDB lineage: Bacteria > Actinomycetota > Acidimicrobiia > Acidimicrobiales > Aldehydirespiratoraceae > UBA11606. The sequence continues at coordinate 22,677 of JAPOHW010000020.1, forward strand.
GTCACCGTTCGTCAGGCACTTCATTCACACAGCACGGAACCATCCAGGTTCGACCTCGAACGCCTCGCCGCGTTCGGTCATGCGCTTGGTGTGCAGCATGGCAGAGCGACGCTCCACATGGTCGGCGATGAACACCTCGACCCCGGGTCGGTAGATGAATCGGTGCGCCACCATGTCATCGATGGTGTGGGGTTCCTGCAAGAACTCGAGCATCGCGTCGTGACGGCGGGTGATCGCACCCTTGAACCTGTCGAGCATCTCGACGAACGTCTCCCGTCCTTCGACCACACCTTTGTGATGGAAGGTGACGTAGAAGTCGGCTTCCTCCCCCCTCACCGTCTCGATGCTGTGCTCGAAATCATCGAGATCGCTGAACACGTCGCCGTAGTAGGGACCGAATCCGGTGAGGTCGATGTCGGAGAGAAAGAAGACTCGATCGGAAATGCGGAGCCCGCAGTGACCGACCGTGTGACCGGGCAGGTGGACGGCTTCGATGCGCACCCCACCCAAATCCCACACGGCACCGTCCTGGTAGCCGATGGCGTCTGGGCGAGGTGTGTAGTGGAAGGTGGTGAGGTAGGCGTCGAGGAGTTCGGGATGATCGTGGCGGTTGTGACCGGTGACGGCGAGCAGTTCGTCGACGCTCTGCGTCACCGCACGATCGGCTTCGTGGATGTGGATCCGGGCGTCGGGAAACGCGATGTTACCGGCGATGTGATCCTCGTGCCCGTGGCTGTTGATCACTGCGTCGACGGGCACACCGGCACCGCCCTGCTCCGCCACGGTCACGGACGGATCGATAATCACCGTTTCACCTGCGCCTCGAACGAGCAGGCTGTTCCCGGAGGGGTACGCGCCGTTCGCGTCGGTGGTCAGCACCGTCACATGGTCGGTCAACTTCCGTGAGCGCTCTCCCCAGACATTCGTCATGGGTCAGCAGGCTAGCTACGGTCGTTGCATGGGGATCAACCACATTGCACTGGCCGTGAAAGACATCGAGGCGACCCACCGCTTCTACACCGAGGCGATGGGATTCACCCTCGAGAAGGTCGAGATTGCGAACATGCGCAACGGCAAGGCGCGCCACGCCTTCTATTCGACGGGCTCGAGCAACGACCAGATGATCGCCTTCTGGGATCTGCGGGACGTTCCCGGCGTCGACGACTACGAGACCGACATCTCGCGTGGTCTGGGACTCGATCCCTTCGTGAACCACTTGGCATTCCAGGCCGACAGCCTCGACGACCTTGCATCGAAGAGGCAGCGGTGGCTCGACCACGGAATCGACGTCATCGAGATCGACCACAACTGGGTGCAGTCGATCTATGCCGAGGATCCTGACGGCAATGTCGTCGAGTTCGCAATCGTCACCGAGGCGTTCACCGACGCCGACCGGGTCGAGGCACTCGAACTGCTGCGGGCCGACGACCCGCCGTACTCGGCTCCGCCTACCGTCACCCGCCACGACGCCGCCCCCTCGGCACCGGGGTGAGCGGAGTCGAAAACGGTTGAACCCCAGGCGTTGACGCCTGGGGTTCGTTGGAGCGGACGACCGGGTTCGAACCGGCGACCTCAACCTTGGCAAGGTTGCGCTCTACCAACTGAGCTACGTCCGCAGCGGCCCCTCATCGTAGCGTCTTCTCGTGTGGATGCACCCGGCAGATCGGGCCTCGGAAGAGCACCCTGGGGCGGAGGTTTCAGGCCTCGGACGGGCGAAGATCGATTCGAAGGGTCAGCACGCCGTCGACCAGTTCCCCGCTGGCATCGCCGATCAGGGCAAAGTCCATGTAGTCGGTCTGCGCCTGCTTCACGAACATCGCTCGCTCGTCTCCCCCGACCGGGGGCAGATTCCTTCGTTTGACCGCTTCAGCCCGCTCGCGGAATCGCTCCATCATCGCGTCGATGTCGAGATCGTCTGCCATGGATCCCACAGTAGCCACCTCCGCTCAACTGTCGAGCGACTGCCCATGCCCGGCCGGGCCAAACCGATCGCCATCAACACCGACGTCACCCGGAAGGGCGAAGGTATCGTCGAGAGAGTCCATCTGGTTCTGCTCCCGCACTGTCCTGCGCCGAATGGCGACGTCCATTCGCCGGCGCGGATTCGTGTGCCAGATGTAGATCACCAGCAGCCCACCGGTGACTGCAGCGACGATGTACAGCGAGTTGCGAATGCGTTCGATGTCGCTCGCCGTTTCGTCGGCGGTGAACCCTTCTTGCCCATGCTCCACAAAAGCCTCGACCGGCGCGACCATCACCACCATGAACGCTGCACCAACGAGCAAGAGAGCGGCGAAACCTCGGCGCATGGCCCCGACCGTATCGGCCCTCTGCGGCGATGGGGCGACGATGCAGTGGCGTGAGGCGGCTTACGGAGTACCTCGACGTTCGCTTCGATGTCGTTTCAGCCCGATCGGTGGTCGGATCAGGTTTGGTGCTGCGGACACCAGTAGGTCGTTCGCCCGCCGACGTCGGCGCGAACGAGTTCGGTCCCGTCATTGGGGCACGTACCGCCTCGGATCCGGGCGGGCTGAAGGTCACCGGTGTGGCTGCCGCCCCGTTTGCCGAGCACCGTGATCGTCCGGCGCATGGCGCGATGCAGACGCGCAATCTCGTCGTCTCCGAGGGAGTTCGCAAGGCGATCGGGGGCGAGACCGGCCCGAAAGAGTGTCTCGTCGACGAGGAGGTTCCCGAGTCCGGCGAGCTTGGCCTGATCCATGAGACGTGCCTTCAGCGGCGCAGCCGACCCCAAGACAATCTCGCCGAACAGCATGCGCGAGACCGCTCCTGCATCGGGCCCGAGCTTGGACTCGTCAGGGTCGAGTTCGACACCACCGAGGCGCCGAGGGTCGCGAATCATCAGCGAGCCACCCCCGGAGAACACGATCCCGAACCGGTCCCACGCCGGGTCGTTGCGATCGCTCGAGTACTCGAGCGCCTCGATTGGCGCGGCGTCGTCGACGAGGATCCGGCCGGTCATCCCGTAGCGCAACCCGAGTACCGGTCCATCGGTGTCGATCAGCATCAGTTTTCCGATCCGACGCAGACCGGTGATCGTCACTCCTGGCAACACCGTTCGCAGTTGTTCGGTGGAGGTGTCGCCCTTGGCATACCACTCGTCGGGCGCATGAACGCCACGCACGGTTCGCCCTACGATGGGCTCGGCGGCCCGACGGTAGGCCTCGATCTCGAGCATCTCTGGCATTGGTGCGGATCAGCCTTCGACGGCGGCTTTCTCGAGGGTTCGAGAGATCAACGGGCCAAGGAACGCCGACTCGAGGAGAAATCCATCGTGGCCCTGTGGGCTGTCGACCACGTGATAGTCGCAGTCGCCACCACCGGCGTTGATCATCTCGGCCATGGCCGCCTGCTGATAGGCGGGGTACAAGATGTCGGAGGTGACCGAAGCGGTCAGCACCGGAACCCGCAACGCACCGAGCACCGACGACACACCACCGCGATGGCGACCAACATCGTGCAGGTCCATCGCCTTGCTGAGCACGAGGAACGAGTTGGCGTCGAAACGCCGAACGAGCTTCTGACCGTGATGATCCAGATACGACTCGATTTGATAGCGACCCCATTGACTGAGCTCTTCGCTCGGTACGAACGGCTCACGCCCGAAGCGCTCGTCGAAGACGTGGGTGGTGCGGTAGGTGATCTGCGAGATCTCGCGAGCCAACGCGAGGCCGTGCCATGGTCCATCGCCTTCCGGCGCGTCGTAGTACCAGCCATCACGCCACTTTGGATCTTGGACGATCGCAAGCCGCTCGACCGCACTCCAGGCGATTTGCATCGGACTTGCCGCAGCGACCGATGCAATCGGCATCAACGACTTCACAAGGCCGGGGTACATCACACCCCATTCGAGCGCCTGCATACCCCCCATCGACCCACCGACGACCGACAGCCAGGTGTCGATTCCGAGTTCGGCCATGAGGAGCCGCTGTGTGCGGACGATGTCGCGCATCGTCACCTGCGGGAAGGTCGGACCGTAGGGTTTCCCGGTGTCGGGATCGACACTGGACGGCCCGGTGGTGCCTTGGCAGCCCCCCAAGACATTCGCGCACACGATGAAGTAACGGTCGGTGTCGAGGGCTTTGCCTGGGCCGATCAGATCGTCCCACCAACCGTCGCTCTTGTGTCCCGGCTCGAACCCACCGGCGGCATGCGAATCGCCGGTGAGTGCGTGGCACACCAGAATCGCATTGGAGTGGTCAGGTGCCAGCGTGCCCCACGTCTCGTATGCGATCTCGACCTCGTCGAGGTGCCCACCGCACTCGAGGACGAACGGACGCTCGCGCGACACCTTCGCGAACTGACGTCTCCCGACCGGGTCGCCGTGACGCCAGGCACCACTGACCGGCAGCGGCGACGGAAATCGCCGACTGGGGTCGTACTGCAGGCTCTCGGGGCGATCGGTCACGGAGACTCCTTCTCCCCAACGCTAGGGCGAACAGAGAAAACACCCTATCCGCGCCGGATCTAATCCGGAGTGAATTGGTCGGAATTAGCTCGGGATGCGGGAGCGCCAGAACTCGAAGACATCGCACCGGTGGCCAAGACCGTGCGCTCGCAGCATCGCCCATCCGCACTCGTCGATGTCGCCTCGGTGGGCGGCGATCGCCGCCTCGTCCCACGCCCTGCGATCACCTGGCAGCGGCAAGCGAGCAAGACGCGGAGCCGACACCCGGATCGCATCGGCACTCATGGCGCTGCCAGCCGCATCGAGCACGGCAAGCGTCGTCGCCACCGGACTGGTGAGCAGCGCCGCAAGGTGCCACAGCGATGGGGCATCGGGACGCGGCTCCACCGACACCACGGGGACCGACGGGACTGCGCTGCCCACCTCGTCGACGATCGCTTCGAGGACCTTCGTCTGGCTGGCAACAAGCACCTTGGGGACCAACCGGGCCCGAATCCAGTCACGAACGGCAGGATCCACCCGACCGAGATCGACACTCGGATGGCGGAAGCGCTGCTTGGCGAAACGGGCCGGTCGTTCGCCCCAGCCGTTGTGCAACGGATCGATCAAACCCACGGTGATGAGACGATGATCGCCATCGGCATCGTCGACCACCGCGTCGACCAGTCCGTAGTACTGGTCTCGGAAGCCGGCAGTGACGTCGGCGATCTCGGCCAGTGTTGGTGTGCCACTCGGTGTGGCGATGATGGGCACACCTCGTGCCGCTGCCAGCAGGTGACCCCATGAACCCGCTGACGGCTCGACGGCAGCACCCCGGCCCACCTGCACCGGGCTCGTATCGCCGGGTGCCGCCACAATCGCCACCGTGTCAACCGACGCAGCAAACGACCGGTTCTCGTCGACCCACAGTCCACGGAGAGGGGCAACCGTCTGAAGCCGAGCGCGTACCGCTGCGGCATCGCTTGCTGCGAGAATCGAATCGGGCTGCACCAGCACCATCGCCCCGTCCGAAGCCAGGAGTTCGGCGCCGGCGAGGAGAAACGCAGCGGCGTCGTCGACATAACCCCCGACATCGGGCCACCGACGCCGCAGGGCTGCTCGGGCGTCTGAACTGCGAGCAGTTGGCCCCTTCAGTTGTGACAGAAACGGTGGATTGCCGACGACGAGGTCGACGCGTTCGGGCAGGCGCGCAGCTGTTGTGGCGGCGAGAAAATCACCGACGACGAATCGGTCGCTCGGCACCGAGCCACCGGCCCACAGCGACAGCGCGGCATGGGCGGTGCCAAGGGCGACCGGATCGAGGTCGACCGCCCAGAACCGCTCGGCAACATCGATTCGATCGCCGCGCATCCGCTCGGCGGCAGCGAGAAGAAAGGCCCCACCGCCGACGGCTGGATCGAGCACACTCGCACAATCGGCGATTGGACCGGTCGTCTGCTCGAGAAGATCGAGAATGTCACCGACGATCCGCGGCGGTGTGTGATGGACCCCAAGGACCCGTTGCGCGTCACTCGGCTGCAGGGCTTCGCGCACGAAACCGGGCAACCACGGGCCCCATGGCCCTGCACACACCGAGCCGGCGCCGGCTTCGAGGACCGAGTCGGCTGCGTCGACGACGACACCATCGACGATCAACTCGACCTCGACGTGCCGCGCCGCTGCAACCCGGTGGACGACAGCGGCGATCGCACCGCCCACATCGCCGTGACTTGCCGCGACACAGGCCGCAACAAACCGGTGGACCTCGGGGTCAGGAGTCCTCGGGGTCCCAGGCAACGAGGTTGGCCAGCCGCGCATCGTTCGAAAACATCTCGACGATTGGCATCACGCAGTCGATGCGCTTCTGCAGACGCTTGATGTCGAGCTCTTCATCCCACAGCGACAGTGTGACGACCAAGCCCGACTCGCCGGCGCGGGCGGTGCGCCCGGCTCGGTGCAGGTAGGTCTTGTGGTCGCCAGGCGGGTCGTACTGGATGACCACGTCCACATCGTCAACATGGATCCCGCGCGCAGCAACGTCGGTTGCCACCAAGGTGTTCAGTCTGCCATCGCTGAAGTCCTTGAGGGACTTCTCGCGACTGGACTGGCGGAGGTCACCGTGGATCGGTGCCGCCTTGATCCCGAGATCCTTCAGATCACCGGCCAGGCGATCCGCCATGGCTTTCGTTCGTGTGAACATGATGGTGCGCCCCGCCGACTTTGCGATCGAGGCAGCAACCTTCGCCTTGTCCATCTTGTGGACTGCCACGAATCGGTGGGTCATCTCCTCGACGGTGACTTCCTCCGACACGACCTCGTGCATCGTGGGATCGGTCTGATACCGCTTGATGAGGGTGTTGACCACCCCATCGAGCGTGGCCGAGAACAGGAGGGTCTGATGGTCGCCCTCGACGTTGCGAAGGATCCACTCGACCTGGGGCAGAAAGCCCATGTCTGCCATGCGGTCGGCCTCGTCGACGACGACATGCTGCACATCGGCAACCGAGATCGCGCCTCGCTCGATCAGGTCGATCATGCGACCAGGAGTGGCGACAACGAGATCGATACCCGTCGCGAGTTTCTCGATCTGCTGTTCGATCGGCGCGCCACCGTAGATCGCAAGCGCAGTGCGACCAACCGCTTCGGCAGCCGGCGCAAGTTCATCGCACACCTGATTTGCGAGTTCGCGGGTCGGTACGAGCACCAGACCGGTCGGACGGGTCGGGGTCGCCCTCTGCATCCGCTGGAGCACCGGAAGACCGAAGGCAAGGGTCTTGCCGGACCCGGTCTTGGCCTTGCCGCAGACATCGCAACCGGCAAGTGCATCGGGGATGGTGAGTGCTTGGACAGGGAAGGGGGCGGTGATCCCCCGAGCGGACAGGGTGTCGACAATCTCGTCGACCAGACCCAAGTCCGCGAAGGTGGTGGTGATGGTCATCTGCTTCTCGACCGAGGATCTGAAGAGGAAGGCGTCGCTCGGTGCGTCGGGAGGAATCATCCATCGTCGGAGATGGATCGACGTCAGCAGGCTACCGGACTGGTCAACCGTTCCTGACCACCCGCCCGTTGCGGGTGGAAACGCCCTCCCCGGCGAGGAGCTGCGCCTGCTCGGCTTCGTGGGAGGCCAGAAGCTTGCCGCTGGTGGCGATGACCCGCCACCACGGAAGGGTGCCGTCGGACTTGGCGAGCATCGAGCCGACCGCCCGGGCGGCGCCCGGGTATCCAGCCTCGGCTGCAACCTCTCCATAGGTCACGAGATCGCCCGTCCCGAGGCCGTCGAGGACCGCTCCGACCGCCAACTCGAACTCCGTCCACGAGGATCGGTCGTGCGGATCCATCAGCGGGCCAGCTCGACGAGATCGACCGGATCGTCGAAACCGGCGATCGCCCGAGTCCCGATCGGACGAGTCACCAGCGAGGTGTACAGATGCTCGACGGTGTCGGCCGGGGCGAGAATCTGGCGGGGCTCGGCGCAATCGCACAAGCGAGCGCTGAGATTCACCGGCGTGCCGATGTAGTCGTCACCGTCGATCAGAATGACGCGACCGCTGGTGAAACCTCCTCGCAGTGGCAGGGGCGATCCCGACGAGTCGATCAGCCCCTCGATTTCGACGATTGCTTCGAGCAGGGGCTCGGCTTCGACCCCGACGAGCATGGCACCGTCACCCAACCACTTTGCAATGCGAACGCCCCGAGCCGACGCAACGCCTCGAACCGTCGCCCGAAACGCATTGAGAATGTCGACCGCCTCGTCGTCACCCTCGTGGTCGGTGTAGGCGGTGAAACCGCACAGGTCGATGAACGCAAACGAGCGATCGATCCGCTTTCCCCGAACACCGAACTCCTCGACCACCACGGTCAATCGTACCCGGGCCACCGGCTGGGCGAGCCGCACAACGCAGTGTCACCTCGCGCAGTGTCACCTAGCGTTGATCCCATGACCGACGCAGGCGCCGGCGCTCTTTGCGAGATCGACGATTGGCCGGGGACAGCGGCCGCTGCGGCAGTGCGGTCCGATGGCACGATGATCCAGCGTGGAGACATCGAGCGCGTGTTCGAGCTTGCCTCGGTCACAAAGCTTGTCACGGCCATGGCGCTCCTCGTGGCCCATGAAGAGGGAACGGTTGCGCTCGACCAGGTCGAGCCTCACACCGGGGCGACCGTTGCCGACGTCTTGGCCCACGCCGGTGGTGTCGCCTTCGACACCCTCGACCTCCTCCACCGACCCCAGCACAAGCGGCTCTACTCCTCGACCGGCTACGAGCTGCTCGCCGACCTTCTCGCAGCTCGAGCCGGCATGCCGTTCGCCGAGTACCTCCATCTCGCCGTGACCCAGCCACTGGGAATGACGACGTTCTCACTCGAGGGGTCCGCAGGAGCCGGTGGCCGGGGCTCGGTCACCGATCTGCTCCGCCTGACCGCTGCCTGGCGGACACCGATCCTCGTTCACGACGCCACCCTCAAGCGAGCCCGCGCCACGCATCTGCCCGAGCTCGATGGCGTCGTGCCCGGATTCGGCCACCAGTCCCCCAACCCGTGGGGCCTTGGCCCCGAGAAGCGGGGGCACAAGTCACCGCATTGGACTGCGCCGAGCAGCAGTGCCGAAACCTACGGGCATTTCGGCCGCGCCGGCACGATGCTGTGGATCGACCCCGAGGACACCGTCACTCTGGTCGCGCTCTGCACCGAACCCTTCGGGCCTTGGGCAGCCACTGCCTGGCCACTGCTCTCCGAGACCGTGCTCGCATGGGCCCGCTCGATCGACACAGAACCTCGATCGACGACGAACTAGGAACCAACTGCACGATCGTCGGTGCCGGCGCGACCGCGAACGACGAGCCATCCCCCGGCGACCGAAAGTGCGACGATGCTCATCCAGATGTTCACCCGGAGGCCACCGATCTCGGAGGCAGGATCGATGCGCACGGTCTCGAGCCAGATGCGAACGAGGGCATACCCGACGACGTAGACCGCAACGAGACCACCCCGCCGAATCTTGCCACTGCGGTCGACCCATATCAGCACACCGAACAACCCGAGGTTCCAGAGCGATTCGTACAGGAACGTCGGATGAAAGGTGTCGGCGTCGGGATAGCCGGCACCAGCGGCATAACGATCATCGATCTCGACCGCCCACGGAAGGTCGCTCGGACCCCCGAACAGTTCTTGGTTGAACCAGTTGCCCAACCGCCCGATCGCCTGAGCCAACGGAAGGCTCGGAACCATTGCGTCGAGCAGGTTGGGACGGTCCCAGCCGTTGCGTCGGATCAACCAGAGGGCGGCGAAGACACCGGCAGCCATCCCGCCGGGAATACCGAGGCCGCCCTCCCAGATCTTGAACGGTTCCGCCCACCCCTCGTCGAAGCGCCAGTCGGTGAAGACGTGGTAGATCCGCGAGCCGATCAAACCCGCGGGCACGGCCCACATCGCCACCGCACTGATGTCGTCGGGGTCGCCACCGCGAGCCGCCCATCGTTTCTGGGACACCAGTACTGCCGCGATGACCCCAAGGGCGATCATCAACCCGTATGCCCGCAAGCTGATCGGACCGAGCTCGATCACGTTGCTCGGCGGGCTGGGAATCGAGGTGAGCATGCGCAAGGAACTTACGGTTCGCTCGGTGTGATCCGTCGGCCGCCATGTTGCCGCCTCACGAGAAGATGCTGCCCCGCGCCGCTGCCAGATCAGCTGCCCCCGACGTCACCGCAGCGAGTCGGGCGGGAACGGTCGCAAGCCGGTTCGTGGCGAAGAACCGGGCAAGCAGAGCTGCCTCGTCTGCTCCAGGATCGCCAGCCGCACGAGCCGAGAGTGCACCTGCTGCCAGACCCTCGGCGGCTGTGGTGATCGCCATCATGTCGAGATACGCCATCGCACCAGCAAGCATGTCGGCGGGGTTCGTTGCCGATCGGGCAAGAAGGTGATCGGTCGCCTCGGTTGTGGCAGCCAGCGCAGCGGCAAGGTGCGCATGGACGGGAGCGAGCTCCTCGACGCCGGCGAGTGCATCGACCGTCTCAGCAATGGTCGCCAGGTGGTCTCGAACCACACCACCCTGACGAAGGCCGAGCTTGCGGCCGGCCAGATCGATCGCCTGGATCCCGTTCGTGCCCTCGTAGATGGGCGCAATGCGAGCGTCGCGGAAATGTTGTGCAGCACCCGTCTCTTCGATGAAGCCCATGCCGCCGTGGACCTGCACACCGATCGAGGTCAGTTCGACCCCCATGTCGGTGCACCAGCTCTTCGACAGGGGCGTCAACAGCGCAGCGAGTTCGTCGCCGGCCTGTCGCGCCTCGGGATCAGCCGCCTCGCGACTGTGGTCGAGAGCCGCTGCGTTGCGGTAGCACAGACCGCGCATCGCAGCGATCGTTGCCTTCATGTCGAGCAGCATGCGCTGAACATCCGGATGATCGATGATCGGCGATTCAGTGCCGGGTTCAGCACCAATGGCGCGACCCTGGGTGCGCTCGTGGGCATAGGCCAATGCTTGCTGATAGGCGCGCTCTGCGATGCCAAGCCCTTCCACTCCGACCCCGAGCCGGGCGTTGTTCATCATCGTGAACATGCAACGCATGCCTTGGTGCTCCTCGCCGAGGAGATAGCCGACCGCCCCACCTTCGTCGCCGTACTGCATGACACAGGTGGGACTGCCATGGATCCCAAGCTTGTGCTCGATGCTCACACAGCGCAGGTCGTTGCGCTCCCCGAGCGAACCATCGTCGTTCACCAGGTACTTCGGAACGATGAAGAGGCTGATGCCCTTCGTGCCCGGAGGCGATCCGGGCGTACGGGCGAGGACGAGGTGCACGATGTTCTCCGCGACGTCGTGCTCACCCCACGTGATGTAGATCTTCTGGCCCGAGATGCGCCACGACCCATCGTCGGCAGGAACCGCCTTGGTGGTCAGCGCCCCCACATCAGAACCGGCGTGCGGCTCGGTGAGGTTCATCGTTCCCGTCCACGCTCCGGAGACAAGTTTCTGGAGATAGATCTCCTTCTGCGTCTCGTCACCATGATGCATCAGTGCCTCGATCGCTCCCTGCGTCAGCAGCGGACAAAGCGCCAGCGCCATGTTCGATGCAGTGGTCATTTCCTGCACCGCAGTGCCCACGAGTTGCGGGAATCCACCGCCGCCGTACACCTCCGGAAACCCGATGCCGGCCCAACCGGCTTCGACGAGTTTCCCGTATGCCGTTGCGAAGCCGGGTGCGGTGGTGACGCTGCCGTCCGGGTTCCAGGTCGTGCCGACGGTGTCGCCATCTCGGTTGGTCGGAGCGAACACCTCGTCAAAAAATCGCCCAGCCTCCGCAAGCAGCCCGTCGACCATCTCGGCGTCGGCGTGGGCGAACGCTTCGTACGCCGCAACAGCGTCGGCATCGGCCACATGGCGCATGGCAAAGCGGATGTCGTCGAGCGGTGTCCGGAAATCCGTCATGGATTGCAGGCTACTTCCGGAAGCGAGCGAGCGACTCCTTGAGGCCAGGCCGCGGTTCCGGCTCGATCGACAGCCCCAGTCGGGATGCGGTCAGCGAGTTGATCTCGGCACCGAGCAGCAATCCCATTGCCATCAGGTACAACCAGAACAGCAGACTCAGCGCTCCACCAAGCAGGCCGAAGATCGCGTTGGCACCACTCGTTGCCACATCGAGGTAGGCGTTGAAACCGAGCGACACCGCTGCCCACCAAAGTGATGCCACCAGAGCCCCAGGAATCTCGAGTTTCCATGGTGATCGGTGGTTGGGAGCAAGGTGATACACGGTGGTCGCCCATCCGACGAGCACGGTGAACACGAACGGCCAGCGAACCCAGTCCCACAGGACGGTGAACCACCCGTCGACACCCAGCTTCTCAGCAAGCTCGCCACCTTCGCCGATCAGGGGACCAACAACGATCAGGATCAGCACGACGGCAGCGACCAGAACGGTGAGCAAGGTGAGACCGAAGCCGACCAGTCGAGTCGACAGCCAGTTGCGCTGCTGCTGGTGGTCGTAGGCGACGTCGAGCGCACGCACGACCGCCACGAATCCTCGCGATGCGGCATACACGGCCAGGAATGCACCGATCGTGAACGCACCACTGTTGGAGCTGTCGAACAGCTCGGTCACGGTGCGGTCCACGTTGTTCGGCCCGAAGATGTCGATCAGCTGTCCAACCAGCCAGTTCTCGACATCGGCCGCAGTGCTTTCGCCGAGGACGCCATCGACCGAACCGAGGGCCGCCGCCAGCACGATGACCGTCGGAAAGAAGCCGAGCAGTGCGAAGAATGCAATCTCTGCAGCGAGGCCACCGACACGATCCTTCGACCACTCGTCTGCGATGTCGCAGACGACCCCCCACGACCATCGCCCCACACGTCTGACTTGATCCACACGAGGAGAGTACGGTCCGCACCGATGCACGAGACAGCACCCGCGACCGCCATCACCAACGAACTGCATCGCATCGCCGAGGCAATGGATGCAGCCGACTACGACGCGCTGCGATCGTTGCTCGCCCACGCCTCACTCATCGACGGCATCTCGGGGTCCGAGCTCGCTCGTGGCGGGGACGCGGCCGTCGAGCATCTCACTGCGGTCGTCCGGACCCATCCGGACGGCACGTGGCGAACGCGACATGTGACCACCAACGCAATCATCGACTTCGACGACGAGGGAGCGACCTGCCGATCGGTCTACACCCTGTTTCAGCACACGGAACGGCTTGCGCTGCAACCGATCCTCACCGGCCGCTACCACGACCGGTTCGCAGAAATCGGCGGAACCTGGCGACTCGTCGAGCGGCGCTACTTCGTTGATCTCGTCGGTGATCTCGACGACCACCTCACGATCACGCTGTGATCGTGACCGGTGTTCCCATCGGCACCACCTCGGCCAGGAAACGGATCATGTCGTTCTCGATCCGGATGCACCCGGCGGAATGGGCACCGCCGATCAACTCGGGTCGATTGGTTCCGTGGATCGCAATCACGGGCACACCACCCCCGTAGGTCTCCAACGCTTCGGAGAACGCCGAGAGGCTGAGGATGTACGGCCCGTACGAGCTGCCGTCGAAGCGTTCGACGAGGTCGTTGACGAAGAACGTGCCGAGCGGAGTCGGTGTCACGTCTGCGCCAATGACGGCTGACGTCTCGGCGATCAGGGTCTCTCCGACCCAGACACGAACCGATCGCTCGGACAGTGTCACCTCGATTCGCACGAAATGAGACGACACCTCGACGTCCGTTGCGGGGATCCAGCCCTCGGTGCGGTTGGGCCGAATCGGAATCTGCACCTTGACCCATTCACCGTCGGGCGTGCGGTCGGTGACCATCAATGTCAGTGGGTTGCCGAAGTAGGTCGGGTTTGTCACCGGGTACTCGAGGTCGACGTAGTCGCCTCCCCCCGGTTCGGTCGTCGGCCAGATTGCGTCGACCTCGGGCCGGACCGTCGCCACGAAGTTTTCGAGCGGGTTGGTCGGGAGCGTCGTCGGCGAAGGTGACGTCGCCGTCATGACAGGCGGTTCGGCTGGAGTCGTCGACACCTGAGGCAGAGCAGGTGGCGGCTCGACGATCGGTTGGTCGACGACGAGCTCTTCGAGGGTCAGCCACGGCCTCTCTCGGGCATCCACATCGGCAGCACCCAAGACGAGCGTCCCAACCACCGCAACAACGGCGAGCAAGGCGGAGCCGACAAACACCCCACCAGCCGCAGCCAATGGGTTGAAAGGTGACCGACTCCGCACAGTTTTCCATCGGCGCTTTTGCTGCCTAGCTTGAGGGGGTGGCAGCACAACGGGGCCGGATGCACAGTGCGGCCGACTACTCGCTGGCAGCACTGCTTGCCTCGAAGCGCGAGATGACGGTTTCGGTCTGTCTCCCTGCCCAGAACGAGGAAGCGACCATCGGAACGATCGTCGACTCAATCGTGACCCACTTCGGTTCGCATGGCCGTCACGACTCGCCGCTCGTCGACGAAGTGATCGTCATGGACGACGACAGCACCGACGCAACCGGTTCGATTGCGGCTGCGGCGGGTGCGACGGTGCATCGCGTGGCCGACATCCTGACCGATGCCGGCCCGGGTCGTGGCAAGGGCAACGTGCTCTGGAAGAGTGTGGCCGCCAGCTCTGGTGACATCATCGTGTGGATTGATGCCGACCTGCGGTCGTTCACACCGTCGTATGTCCTCGGTCTGCTCGGCCCACTCCTCACGGACCCGGAGGTCGCGCTCGTCAAGGGGTTCTACGAACGGCCCGAACACGGGGGAGTCGGAGGTGGTCGAACGACCGAACTGATGGCCCGGCCCGTGCTCGCCACGCTGTTTCCAGAACTCTCGTCGATCCACCAGCCACTCGGTGGCGAGTACGCGAGCCGCCGAACCATCCTCGAACAGGTGCCGTTCGCACAGGGATACGGAGTCGAAACCGGACTCCTGATCGATATCGCTCGCCTCGCCGGTGTGGATCGTATTGCCCAAGTCGACCTCGGCACTCGGTCCCACCGTCACCGGCCGCTGCGGTCCCTGTCGGTGCAGGCGATGGAAGTACTCCACGCTGCGCTGCGTCGCGTCGACGGCGTGGACGCAGCTGCGCTGTCGACCGTGCTCGCTCGGCCTGAGGGTGCCGTGCTCGATGCGCAGGTTGCGGAGCGCCCCCCACTTCGAGACACCCCCGGCTACTGCGCCCCAACGAGCACCTGCCAAACTCCTCTCCGATGAAATGGACCCGCGAAGAGATCGAGGCAGCGTTCGCTGCGTACCGCGAGTGTGCTGCCCACGCCGCAGCAACCGGGAACTGGCGGGCGTGGGCCGATCAGTTCACCGACGATGCCCGCTATGTCGAACATCATTTCGGGGAGCTGCGTGGTCGCGAGGCGATCTACGACTGGATCCAATCGACGATGGACGCATGGCCCAACTCGCTGATGGTCGAGTTTCCGGTCGACTGGTACCTGATCGATGAAACCCGGGGCTGGGTCGTCTTCCAGGTGCAGAACCGGATGGCTGATCCTGGCGACGGATCGGTCTGGCAGGACCACAACCTCACCATCCTCCACTACGCCGGAGACGGCCGCTGGAGTTATGAAGAAGACGTCTACAACCCGACTCGAATGGGCGAGATGGTCATGGCGTATCTCGACCACGCAAAGGCGATCCGATCACCGACGAACTGACGGCGACCCGGGACCCCGCGTCATGCTCGACCCGATGTTTGCAACCGGACGCTGATCGGAGAAAGATCCGGGGCGATGCTGCGTACTCTCCGATCGGCGATCCGGTTCCGTCGGTTCCGTCTGGGCACGACCACCCGACGTCTCGAACGTGCCGCCAATATCGCCGATCTCCGTCTGATGGCCAAGCGGCGTCTTCCCGGGGGAGTCTTCGACTACATCGACGGAGCAGCCGAGGACGAGCGGACATTGGCTCGGTCGATGAGTGCGTTCGCCGACCATGAGTTCGTGCCGCGAGTTCTGCGAGACGTCAGCAACGTCGATCCGTCGAGCACGCTCCTTGGCACGCCGCTCGCCTTCCCGTTCGTTCTCGCTCCCACCGGGTTCACCCGCATCGCGCACAGCGAAGGCGAGTTGGCCGTGGCGCGTGCCGCCGCACGGGCCGAGTTGCCGTATTCACTCTCGACGTTGGGTACCCGCTCCATCGAGGAGGTCGCAGCAACCACGGCCGGTCGCAAATGGTTCCAGGTGTACGTGTGGCGCGATCGAGGCCTGGTCAAAGAGATGGTCGGGCGAGCGGCAGAGGCGGGCTACGAGGCGATCATGCCGACCGTCGACCTCGCCACGTTCGGTCGGCGGGAGCGCGACGTACGGCGAGGCTTCGAGCTTCCTCCGCAACTGGGACTGGACACGATCGTCGATGGGATCCGCAACCCGGGCTGGACGCTCGACTTCCTCCGAGGTGGGCCGATCCGATTCGCCAACGTTGCCACCGCCGAGTCGAGTGGCACGCGCGACGGAACCGATGCCATCAACCTCGCCGCCTACGCAAACGAGCAACTCGACCCCTCGCTGTGTTGGGACGACATCGAGTGGTTCCGGGACTTCTGGGACGGCCCCATTGTCGTGAAGGGCATCCAGAGCGTGGCCGATGCCCGAATCGCTGCCGATCTGGGCGTCGATGCGATCTGCCTCTCGAACCATGGCGGGCGTCAGTTGGAGGGGTCACCGGCACCGGTGTCCCTCGTCGCCCCCGTCGCCCAAGAGGTCCAGGGCCGCTGCGAGATCATCTGTGACGGCGGTATCCGCCGGGGCAGCGACATCCTCAAGGCGGTCGCGCTCGGCGCCACCGCCACCATGGGTGGACGCGCCTATCTTTTCGGTCTCGGAGCGGCTGGCGAGCGCGGTGTCGACACCGCGCTGGGGTTCCTGCGAGCCGAGCTCGTTCGCGCCATGGCGCTCAACGGCCTCACGTCGTTCGACGATGTCGGCCCCCACATTGTGGCGCCGGTGTCGTGAGCTGGTTCCGGCGCCCGTCTCGACCGGCCGACCCACTCCTCGCCGAACTCGCCGATGCCCTTGCACCCGACCGCGTCCGCAACGACGGGGCCCAGCGTTCGCTCACCTCTCACGACGCGTCGGTGTTCGACGGCGGCGTGTCCGGCCCGGTGTGCTTTCCCACCACGACCGAGGAGGTGCAGGCGATCATGCGGATCGCCGAGCGCCACGGTCGTGCGGTCGTTCCCCGCGGCGCCGGCACGGGACTTGCAGGAGGGGCCATCCCGCTCGGGGCGCCGGTCGTGGTGTGCACCGGGAAGATGAACAACGTGATCCAGATCGACCTCGAGAACCGCATTGCGTGGGTCGAACCCGGGGTCATCAATCTTGATCTGAGCAAGCAACTCCGCCCCAAGGGATTCCACTTCGCACCCGATCCTTCCAGTCAGCAGGTCTGCACCCTGGGTGGCAACGTTGCAAACAACTCGGGCGGCCCGCACTGTCTTGCGTACGGCGTCACCGATGCCCATGTCCTCGCCCTCGAGGTCGTCTTGCCCGACGGCCAGGTCGCGAGACTCGGTGGTCTCGAGGACGAACCCGACGGCCTCGATCTTCGGGGAGCCTTCGTGGGAAGTGAGGGCACCCTCGGGATCGCCACGAAGATCGCAGTCCGCCTCACCCCCAACCCGCCGGCGGTTCGCACGATGCTGTTGTCGTTCTCGTCGGTACGAGACGCAGCACAAACCGTGAGCGACGTCATCGCCGCCGGCGTCGTTCCTGCGGCACTCGAGGTGATGGATCAACGCATGGTCACCGCCATCGAGGCCTACGTCGGTGCCGGGTACCCGACCGATGCAGCCGCCGTCCTGCTCGCAGAGGTCGAGGGACTCGAGGCTGGCGTCGACATCGACGTCGCACACATCGAGCGGATCGGCCGAGCGAACCACGCCACCGATGTCCGACTCGCCGGATCCGACGCGGAACGGGCGGCACTGTGGAAGGGGCGCAAAACCGCCTTCGGTGCGGTCGCGCAGATCGCTCCGGACTACTACCTCCACGACACGGTCGTCCCGCGGGCAAAGCTCGCAGATGTCTTGGAGCAGGTCTACGAGATCGTCGACCGCCACGACGTGCTCGTCCTGAACGTTTTTCACGCCGGTGACGGGAATCTGCACCCGCTTCTCGTCTTCGACGCCCGCGAGGAAGGCACGCTCGAGCGAGTCCATGCCGCCGGGGCGGAGATCCTTCGCGCATCACTGGAGGCCGGGGGCGTGCTGTCGGGAGAGCACGGCATCGGCGTCGAGAAACAGCAGTACATGGAGGAGCTGTTCACCGCCGCCGATCTCGATCACCAAAATCGTCTCCGGCAGGCATTCGACCCTGCCTGTCGGGCCAATCCGGGCAAGGTGCTGCCCATGGGTCACAGCTGTGCCGACATCCAAGCGCTGCGGGCAGTTCCGACCGGGGTGTGGGGATGAGCACGCTCGCATCGACCGACGCGACGATCGCCGACTTCGCTGCCGCCGTCGGGGAAACGGAACCGGTCGCCGTGCGGGGCGGCGGCACCCGCTGGCGCCTCGGTGGCGCCCTCACCGGTTCTGCACGCATCGTTGAGGCGCCGAAGGGGATTGTCGACTACCAGCCAGCCGAGATGATCGTCACGGTCCGGGCCGGCACCAGCACCGCCGATCTCCATCGGGCGCTCGCCGAACACGGCCAGACGTGTGCGCTTCCCGAGCGGGGAGGGACCGTTGGTGGGGCGGTCGTCGTGGGCGAAAATCGACTGGATCGCATGGGACGAGGGTCGGTCCGCGACGCTGTGCTCCAGGTCCGGTACGTGTCGGCTGACGGAGAGGTGGTGACCGGCGGAGGACCCGTCGTCAAGAACGTCACCGGCTTCAACATCCCGAAACTGATGACCGGGTCACTCGGAACCCTCGGCCTTCTCGCCGAGGTCGTGTTGCGGACCAATCCCGCACCACCCGTCCAGCGTTGGCTTCGAGCCGAGAGCGTCGACCCGCGTGATCTTCGCGACATCGTCCTTCGACCCGGCGCCGTACTGTGGGACGGCACCAGCAGCTGGATTCTGGTCGAGGGTCATGCGCCCGATGTCGATGCCGAGATCGAGCGCCTCGCGGCCCGGGCCGACATCACCACGGCCGCCGGGCCTCCCGAACTGCCACCACACCGCTGGCGGCTGAGCCCCTCCGATGCTTCTCAAGCCGACCGGGTCGTCGAGGGCGAGTTCGTGGCGAGCATCGGGGTCGGCACGGTCTGGGCGACGACTGCCCAGCCGGTCCGCGAACCAGACCCCGTGGCGGCCCAGATTGCCGATCGGATGAAGCATCTCTTCGATCCGACGGGGCGGCTCAACCCAGGGCGCTCGACATGGACCTGAGGATCGATGCCGAGGACCTGAATTCGTGTGTGCAGTGTGGGCTCTGCCTCCCCCACTGCCCGACCTACCGGGTGACCGGCGACGAAGCGCTGTCCCCACGGGGGCGGATCCGGCTGATGCGTGAGGTCCAGGACCACGGGGCTCCAATCACGAGTGAGATACGCCACGCATTCGACACGTGTGTGCAATGTCGCGGTTGCGAACCTGCGTGCCCGAGTGGCGTGCCCTACGGCCGTCTCATCGAGTCGACCCGTGAAACACTCACCGGGGCCGGGGAGCTCTCTGCTCGCCCACAGCGGCTGGCCTTCAGTGTGCTGGCCTACCCCCGCCTGCTTCGTCTCGGGAGCACCTTGCTCGCTGTGGCAGTCCGTCTGCGACTCGCTCCCAAGCGCCTCGGACTTCCCCGTGATCTCCCGCTGCGACGAGCGAGACATGTTGCCAGTGGCGATGATGTCTATCTGTTCACCGGCTGCGTCATGGATGCCTGGCAGCGCGACGTCCATCATGCCGGTCAGCGGGTGATGGAGGCCGCCGGGTTCGGCGTCACCCCGACGGCCGACCTCGCACCCTGCTGCGGTGCACTGCACACCCATGCCGGGCTCGGGCCTGATGCCCGCAGCCGGGCTGAGGCCACGATCGCTGCGCTGTCCGTCGACGGCGACCGACGCCCGATCGTGGTCGACTCTGCCGGCTGCGGCGCTGCGATGAAGGAGTACGGACATCTGCTGGGCACGGCGGAGGCCGAGTCGTTCGCTCAACGAGTCGTCGACATCCAGGAATGGCTCGCCGACCATCTGCATCGTCTTCCTGCGGTCAGCCCGCTCGATGTCTGTGTGGCGGTTCAGGATCCCTGCCACCTCCGGCACGTCCAGGGCGTCCACGCAGCAACCCGCACCGTGCTGGCGCCCTTCGTCCATCGGCTGATCGAGCTCGACGACGATGGCTTGTGCTGTGGCGCAGGCGGTGCCTACTCGGTTCTGCATCCCGGGATCGCCGGCGATGTTCGTGCTCGAAAGGTCGACGCAATCGATCAGGTCTCTCCCGATCTGGTGGCGAGCGCCAACCCCGGGTGTTCGATGCACCTGGCCGGGGCAGGCGTGGAGACGGTCCATCCGATGGAGCTGATCGACCGCGCCCTCCACGGCGAAGGTTGATTGTTTGACGCTGCTGACGACGACTCGTACCCTCGGATCATCCATTGAATGAGACGTCCCGACAGACGGGACACAGGGGTGAACCCGTGGCCGAACAACAGACCATCGGCATCGTGGGTACTGGCGTCATCGGTTCCGGATGGGCGGTCCGAGTGCTCTCGCGCGGCTACGACGTCATTGCGTGGGACCCTGCCCCGGGAGCCGAGGAACGCCTTCGGCGTGCGGTGGAACGCTCGTGGGCGTCCGCAACGAGACTCGGCCTGTTTCCCGGTGCAACACCCGATCGACTCAGCTGGGCTGAATCAGCCGAGGCGCTCGCAGCAGCGGCCAACTGGATTCAAGAGAGCGCGCCGGAAGATGAAGGGGTGAAGATCCCGCTGCTCCAGCGACTCGCTGCCGCATCGGCGCCCGACACGATCATCGCGTCGAGTTCCTCGGGGCTCCTCCCCTCACGCCTCCAGTCCGGCTGTGCGCATCCCGAGCGGGTGCTGATCGGACATCCGTTCAACCCCGTGTACCTCCTTCCCCTCGTCGAGATCGTCGCAGGCGAGCAGACCTCGCCGGCAGCCGTGGCTGCGGCGGTGTCCCATTACGACGATCTGGTCATGCACCCACTGGTCGTGCGCAACGAGATCGAGGGGTACCTGTCCGATCGCATGCAGGAGGCGGTGTGGCGCGAGATCCTCCACCTCGTCAACGATGACGTTGCGACAACCGACGAACTCGACACCGCCCTCGTCTACGGACCTGGGCTTCGGTGGGCGGGGATGGGCACCAACCTCACCTTCCACCTAGCCGGTGGTGAGGACGGTATGCGTCACATGCTCCGCCAATTCGGTCCTGCCCTGAAGCTTCCATGGACCAGGTTGGAGGCTCCCGAACTCACCGACACCCTGATCGAGGCGATGGCCGACGGCACCGACGCGCAAGCCGCCGGCCGGTCGATCGCCGAACTCGAACGGCTCCGCGACGACTACCTCCTGGCCGTCATGCGTTCGCTGCGTCCGCTCGACCTCGGCGCCGGTCGCCTCATCGCCGAGCGAGAGGCCCGCATCCACCAGGCCGGACAGAACACGCAACCGTGGCGGCCCGGCGACACCGTGGCGGCCCCACTGGCGCTCTACGAGGCTCCGGTCGAACCCGATTGGGTCGACTACAACGATCACATGACCGAGTCGGCATTCCTGCTCGCATTCGGCTGGGCCAGCGACAAGTTGTTCCGTTACATCGGAATCGACGAGGACTACCGGGCATCAGGTCATTCGTTCTTCACCGTCGAGACCCACATCAACTATCTGCAGGAAGCAGCGCTCGGCGACCCGCTGCACGTCACCACCCAGGTGCTCGGTGTCGATGCCAAGCGACTGCACTTCTTCCACGCCATGCACCACGCCGACACCGGTGAGCTGCTGTGCACCACCGAGCAGATGCTGCTCCACGTCGACAACAACGAGGGACGCACTGCCCCGATTCTGCCGGGGCCAGCCGCTGCACTGGCCGCCATCGTCCAGGCCCACGCCGATCTCCCGGTCCCGGGTCAGGTCGGGCGGGTCATGCACATCCCCACCCCCGAGTCGTAACCCGAACCAGGAGCCCCACAACCATGGACTTCTCCATCAGTGACGAGCAGCAGATGGTCGTCGACACTGTCAGGTCCTTCGTCGAGAAGGAACTCATGCCCTACGAGGACCAGGTCGAACGAAGCGGGCAGGTACCAACCGAACTCGTTGAGCAGATCAAGCAACGATCACTCGATGCCGGGATCTATGCCGCCAACATGCCCGAGGAACTCGGCGGTGGTGGACTCGACGACCTGACCATGGCGATGGCCGAGCGAGCGTTCGGGTGGACCGGCTACGCACTCCAATACATCGTGGCCCGACCGTCGAACATCCTTCGCGCCTGCGAGGGCGACCAGATCGACGAGTACCTCCTGCCCACGATCCGTGGCGAGAAGGTGGATTGCCTCGCCATGAGCGAGCCCGATGCCGGATCCGATGTTCGCGGCATGACATGCAGAGCGGAACGCGACGGCGACGACTATGTCATCAACGGCACGAAACACTTCATCAGCCATGCCGACCTCGCCGACTATGTGATCCTCTTCGCCGCCACCGGCGAGGAGGAGACAGCCCGAGGTCCGAAGAAGCTGATCTCGTCGTTTCTGGTCGACTTCGACACGCCGGGGGTGGAGCGGGTGGCGGGCTACAACTCCGTGTCCAACCGTGGCTACCACAACCTGATCATCAACTTCGACGACGCACGCGTCCCGGCCTCGAAGATGCTCGGCGACGAACACAGAGGATTCGACGTCGCCAACGAGTGGCTGGGAGCCACGCGGCTCCAGGTTGCAGCGATCTGCCTCGGCCGGGCCGACCGAGCCTTGGACGCTGCGCTCGACTGGGCGGCAGAGCGCGAACAGTTCGGCCAGCAGATCGGCAAGTTCCAAGGGGTGTCGTTCAAGCTCGCCGACATGAAGCTCAAACTCACCGAAGCCGAACTCATGACCTATCGAGCAGCCTGGCTGTCCGACCGCGGCGAGATGTCGGACTCCGACGCCGCCATGGCCAAGATCAGTGCAACCGAGATGCTGCAGTTCGTCAGCGACGAAGCAATCCAGATCCTCGGCGGCATGGGGCTCATGGACGAGCTCCCACTCGAGCGCATCTGGCGCGACGCCCGCGTCGATCGCATCTGGGATGGCACGAGCGAGATCCAACGGCACATCATTTCCCGGGCGATGCTTCGGCCGCTCGGCGCGTGAGGTCCGATCGGCTGGCCCGCCTCCTCGACCCGCAGTCGCTCGCGTTCATCGGCGGGGCAGCCGCCGAACGAGCGATCGAACAGTCCATCCGAATGGGTTTCGAGGGGCCGATGTGGGCCGTCCATCCCACCCGCCACGAGGTCGGCGGCATCCCGACCGTTGCGACGGTTGACGATCTTCCGGGTGTGCCCGACGCAGTCTTCGTCGGCGTCAACCGGGGTGCTGCGCTCGAAGCGATACGAGCACTCGGCGCACTGGGGGCAGGCGTGGCGGTGTGCCACGCCTCGGGCTTTGCCGAATTCGACGACGCCGGAGGTGACCTGCAGCGCGAGCTGGTCCACGGTGCCGGGTCCATGGCCGTCGTCGGCCCCAACTGTTACGGCACGATCTCGATGACGACCGGGGCCGTGCTCTGGCCCGATCAGCAAGGTCTCGATCGCTGCGAGCGAGGAGTCGGCTTCGTCACCCAGTCGGGCAACATCGCGGTGAACCTCACGATGCAACGACGCAGCCTTGCGGTCGCGCAGCTGATCAACGTGGGAAACCAGGCTGACGTGACGATCGAGGATGCCATGACTGCGCTTGCTGCCGACCCGCGCATCACCGGCATCGGCCTGCACATCGAAGCTCTCACCGACGCACGAGCGTTTGCAGCTGCCGCCAGCCTTGCAAACGAGCGCGGCATACCCGTCGTGGCCCTCAAGACAGGGTCATCGGCCCAGGGCGCCGCAATCGCAGCGTCACACACCTCGTCGATGGTCGGCAGCGACGACGCATACGACGCACTCTTCGATCGGTGCTGCGTTCGTCGGGTTCGGTCGGTGCCCGAGTTTCTCGACACTTTGCATGTCGGCGCAATGATCGGACCCCTGTCGGGCAACCGCATCGTGTCGCTCAGTTGCTCGGGAGGAGAGGCATCGTTGGTGGCCGATCGTGCCGAGTCGCTCGATCTCGACTTTGCGCCGTTCGCTCCCGAGCACCGAGCGCGGATCGCTGCGACGCTGAACGACTTCGTGGCGATCAGCAACCCGTTCGACTACCACACCTTCATCTGGGGCGACCGTGACCGGCTCACGGCATGCTTCACCGAAACCCTCGCTGGTCCCCACGACGCCGCCATGCTGGTGGTCGACTTCCCCAGGTCCGATCTCGACGCAACGAGTTGGTGGCCGACGCTGGAGGCCTTTGCCGCAGCATCCTCGACAACCCGTACCCCTGGGGTCGTCACCTCATCGATGGCGGAGGGCCTCCCGATCGAGGTACGCCGCTGGGCCAACGATCACGGGCTGGCAACGGTTGCCGACATCGACACGACGTTGCGTGCACTCGAAGCGACGAGTCGATCCCCGACCGCTGCACGTCTGCCGCTGCCCGCACCCCCACCTGCAGCCACCGTCTCGATCGGAGAGGCCGCAGCCAAACGCCTGTTGGCCGGCACCGGCCTCGACGTCCCGAACACACAGGTTGTGGCCGCCCTGCCGTCCGCGGCCGTGTTGGCAGCAGACGCCGTGGGCTATCCCGTCACCGTCAAGATCGCCGGACTCGATCACAAGTCCGACAGTGCGGGTGTGCACCTCGATCTTCGAAACGCCGACGAGGTGAGGGCGGCCGTCGAGCAACTCGACGGCCTCGGTCCCGAACTTCTCGTGGAAGAGTTCATCGGCGACAGTCGCCTCGAAGTGCTGGTCAACCTCCGCGCCGAATACCCGCTGGGATGGTTGCTGACCCTGGGGGCGGGTGGGGTCCACACCGAACTCGACCGAGACACGGTCTCGTTGTTGCTCGCAGCAACCGACGACGAGATCGATGCTGCTCTGCGATCGTTGCGCATCGGTCCACGTTTCGACGGTTTCCGGGGTGCCCCGCCGATCGCCACGGTGGCGCTTCGGTCCTTGATCGCCGGGCTGAGCGAACTCGTCTCGACCAACCGACACATCCGAGAGATCGAGCTGAATCCTGTGATCATCACCGACGAGCGAGCTGTCGCCGTGGATGCGATCATCCTTCGAGAGGAAGACCATGCCTGATGCAGTTCGCACCACGATCACCGGCGGCGGAACCATCCTCGAGGTCGTTCTTGATCGACCCAAGGCAAACGCCATCGACGCAGCCACGAGTCGAGAGATGAGCCGTGTCTTCGCCGACTTCCGAGACGATCCGACGCTGCGTGTCGCGATCTTGACCGGGGGCGGCGACCGCTTCTTCTCGGCGGGGTGGGATCTCCACGCCGCCGCCGACGGGGAGGCGTTCGAAGCCGACTATGGCGAAGGAGGGTTCGGTGGGTTCGTCGAACTGCCGAACCGAACCAAGCCGGTCATCTGCGCCGTCAATGGCATGGCGGTCGGTGGAGGTTTCGAAATCGCCATGGCAGCCGAATTCGTGGTGGCAGCCGAGCATGCTCGCTTCTGGTTGCCCGAAGCAGGGCTCGGCATCATCCCCGACGCCGGCGCGATCCGCCTGCCCCGCCACCTGCCGCCCGTGATCGCAAACGAGATCCTGTACGCCGGGCGTCGCTTGGACGCCGACGAAGCCCTTCGCTGGGGCCTGGTCAATGCGATGGTTCCCGGCGATCAGCTCATGGCGGCTGCTCGTGAGCTGGCCGGCCGCATTCTGGCATCGGCACCCCTTGCGGTGGGAGCGATCATGGAGATCGACCGCTCGACCTCGCATCGTTCGCTCGACGATGCGTTCACCTCGATGCGTTCCGGCGGCCTGCCGATCTACCAACAGATGTTGGCGTCGGAGGACGCAGCCGACGGTCCCGGCCGGTTCGGCACCGACGACGGGCCGCCTCGCTGGAAGGGCCGCTAGGGCTCGACAATCCCGAAGAAACCGCTGAACGAGTCGAGGTTGCCGAGCAGCGTGCGCACAGACGCCTCACCCTCGACGGACACACCCGTCAACGACAGGAAGTCATCGACGCCGATCTCACCCTTCAACAGGCGGGCCAAATCCATCTTGGTCGACGTGAGCGAGGCCTCGGCACCGTCAAGTCTGATCCCAGCTCGGTGATGGATCGCACAGTTGTCGAGTCCGATTGCATGATGTTCGTCGACATCGGTGAAGTGCCAGTTGATCTCGAAGGACTCGCCGTCGAGATGCTCTGACTGCAGTCGCACGCCGATGAGTTCGACGAGCATGCCGACATCGAGCTGATCGGTGATCGAGCGACCGCCTCCCATGCCGAGACCTTTGCTGCCAGTCCGGAGCTCCATCGCCCCCATCAGATACGAGTCTCGCCACGGCCCCGATTCCGACTGGTACCCCATCTGTTCGAAGGTGTCGGCCTGCAGCAGCCGACCGGCCTCGAACTCCGGCTCGGCGAACACGAGATGGTTGAGCACCTCGCTGGCCCATCGGTAATCGCCTCCCTCATATGCCCGTCGTGCCTCGGCGAGCACTGCCTCTCGCCCACCCATGGCCTGTACGTAGCGTGTGGCGCTCTCCTCGGGTGGGTGGGGATTGAGGTGTGCCGGGTTGCCGTCGTACCAACCGAGATAGCGCTGGTAGATCGCCTTTGCGTTGTGACTGACCGTCCCGTAGTAGCCGCGAGTGTGGCTCTGGGTCAGAAAACAGGCCGGCTGGACGAGATCTTCGGCAATCTCGCGCATCGTCATGCCGTGATTCGCCCGCCGCATCGTCTGGTCGTGCAGCCAGCGGTACATGTCCCGCTGGAGTTCGAGATAGCGGACAGCGTCATCATGACCGAAGCGCGGCCAGTTGTGGGTCGAGAACATGACGTCCATCGCGCTGCCGAACAGATCGAGCGCTTCCTGGATGTACTTGCTCCAACTCAACGTGTCACGGGCCTGCGCACCGCGAAACGGCAAGGTGTTGTGCATCGTGTGGGTGCAGTTCTCCGCAATGCACAGCGCACCGAGGTCGGGAAACATGAAGTTCATCTCGGCTGGAGCCTCGGTTCCTGGCGTGTTCTGAAACACGACACGCACACCGTCGAGCAGCAACTCGGTCCCGGTGAGGCTGATCTCTTCGGTCGGGGCAATCAGATCCGGCGCGGCACGAGGGATGCCCTTGCCCAGACCACTGTCGATGTGCCCCTGCGGGCCCATCGGCAGGAGCGTGCCGAACTGGTAGAAGGCACGACGCGCCATCGCCGGACCTGCGATCAGGTTCTCGGACACCGCTTCTCGCAGAAAACCCTCCGGCGCCAGGATCCGCACGTCACCCCTGTCGACTGCAGACTTGTCGACGACGCCCAAGATCCCGCCGTAGTGATCGACGTGACTGTGGGTGTACAGCACCGTGGTGACGGGGCGCTCACCGAGCGTGGCGTTCGCCAGGTCGAGGCACGCTCGTGCCGTGAAGGCGGTGGTCAACGGATCGATCACGACCCAGCCGTCGTCACCAGCGATGAACGTGATGTTCGAGATGTCATAGCCCCGC
This sequence comes from Actinomycetota bacterium, assembly GCA_029979265.1. Classification (GTDB taxonomy): domain Bacteria; phylum Actinomycetota; class Acidimicrobiia; order Acidimicrobiales; family Aldehydirespiratoraceae; genus UBA11606. The sequence goes on from JAPOHW010000020.1 coordinate 50,220, forward strand.
GCCTGCCAGACCCTGTCGGCCACCTCGAACAGACCGTGTATCGCATTGTGGCGGCCGTGCCGCCACAGGCCCGGGTGCACCGGGGCAGGGGCATCCTCACGCTGGCGGGGGGAGTCGTAGTCCTTGACGTCCCAGGCGAGTCCCAGTGGCCCTTCGATCTCTCCGGTCTCGTGCTGTGCGATCAGGCCCCGAGTTGCTCGCTCCCAGTCGTCCTCCAGGTCCAGGGCTGCGCCATGCGCTGCGTTGACGGTGGCGGTGTGGTCGGTGGCCGGCTTGGCAGCACGAGGGTCGGGTTCGCTCATCCGCCGAGTATGTCCCACTCCGTCACGACGGTCGCAACCACCGGCGACTCGTACCTTCGGTCGCCACCCGCTGACGCGTCGGAAGTGGCTCCACAGCCGACGGCATCGACCCTCGGCGCCGGATGCTTCAGCTACAGCCGCTGGTGGTGCCGCAGTCGGTGCAGACGTAGCAGGAGCCGGCCCGCTGCATCGGTACGCCGCAGGTCATGCAGAACGGTGCATCGGCGCTCGGCGGCGGACCCGAGGGCGGATCGGGAGCCACATCAGATCCCTGCACCGTCTCGGTGACCTGCTCGACCACACCTGGCAGCGTCGGTTCGGTGCGCTCACCGGTCGAGAGGATGCCCAGGGCAGCACGCTCCTCGAAATCGAGATACATGACCGCCAACTTCCGGAACAGGTAGTCCATGAGGCTGGTGGCAATCCGGATCTCGGGATCGTCGGTCATCCCGGCCGGCTCGAATCGCATTCCGACGAAGGCCTCGACGAACGCCGACAGCGGCACGCCGTACTGCAGGCCATGACTGAGCGAGACTGCAAACGCGTCGACGATGCCGGCCAGCGTCGAACCCTGCTTGGAGACCCTGACGAAGATCTCGCCAGGCCGACCGTCGTCGTACTCGCCAACGGTGACGAAGCCCTTGCAATCGGCCACTCGGAACTCGAACGTCCGACTGGCCCGACTGCGCGGCAGCCTCTCCCGCACCGGTTGCCCAACGACGTTGTCGACAACCTGTGCAACCGCTGCAGCCGGACCTGCCGAGTTCACGTCCACGTCGGATGCTGTGGAGTCGTCGGAACCGGCCGACATGGGCTGCGCGACCTTGCAGTTGTCACGGTAAAGCGCAACTGCCTTGAGGCCGAGTCGCCACGCTTCGATGAGCAGGAGTTCGATCTCTTCGACCGATGCGTCCTCGGGCATGTTGACCGTCTTGGAGATGGCCCCCGACAGGAACGGTTGGACTGCGCCCATCATCTTCACGTGGCCGAGGTAGTGAATCGGATTGTCACCAAGGCTGCAGGCGAACACCGCCACGTGCTCGGGACGAAGGCTCGGCGCGCCGAGCACCGTCTGGTGCTCGGCGATGTGGTCCACGATGGCGGCAATCGGCTCGGACCCGTAGCCGAGGGTTCGGAGTGCGCGTGGCACGGTTTGGTTGACGAAGCTCATCGTCCCGCCACCGACCAGTCGTTTGAACTTCACGAGACCGAGATCGGGCTCGATCCCGGTGGTGTCACAATCCATCAGCAACCCGATGGTGCCGGTTGGCGCAAGCACCGTGGCTTGGGCGTTGCGCACACCACCAACCTGGGCGCGTTCGCAAACCTCGTCCCACGCCTGGCGGGCGGCGTCGAGCATGCGGGGCGGCGCCAACTCCTCGTCGATCTCGGCGGCTGCGACCCGATGCTGGTCGAGCACCCTGAGCATCGGTTCTCGATTGACCTCGAAGCCGGCGAACGGCCCCATGCGGGTGGCGAGCCTGGTCGACGTGCGGTACGCCTCCCCCGTCATGAGGGCGGTGACGCCGGCGGCGACGGCACGGCCCGCATCGCTGTCGTAGGGCAGGCCGAGCGCCATCAGCAGGGCGCCGAGGTTGGCGTAGCCGAGGCCGAGTTGCCGGAAGGCCCGAGTGGTCTCGGCGATCTGTTGCGTCGGATAGTCGGCGTTGCCGACGAGGATCTCCTGTGCGGTGAAGACGATCCGCACGGCGTGCATGAACCCGTCGACGTCGAAGTCGTCGACGTCGTCGCCGGTGAGGAAGGCCAGGAGGTTGAGCGACGCCAGGTTGCATGCCGAATCGTCGAGATGGACGTACTCCGAGCAGGGGTTGCTGGCGTTGATCGGGCCGGTGTTTGGTGCGGTGTGCCAGTGATTGATCGTGGTGGCGAACTGCACACCGGGGTCGGCACACTCCCACGAAGCCTGTGCGATCTGACGAAACAGGTCTCGGGCTCTGAGGGTCTCGATCGTCTCACCCGATGTTCGGGCGACGAGCGCCCAGTCCGAATCGTCGACAACGGCCTGCATGAAGTCGTCGGTGACCCGCACCGAGTTGTTTGCGTTCTGGTACTGAACGGAATGGATGTCGGCACCGTCGAGGCTCATGTCGAAGCCAGCGGCTGCGAGCGCCCTCGCTTTGCGCTCCTCCAACGCCTTGCACCAGATGAACTCCTCGACATCTGGATGATCGGCGTCGAGCAGGACCATCTTGGCGGCACGACGAGTCTTGCCCCCTGACTTGATGGTCCCGGCAGACGCGTCGGCACCTCGCATGAAGCTGACCGGGCCACTCGCGGTTCCGCCACCTTCGAGGGGCTCCCTGCTCGAGCGGATGTTCGACAGGTTGACGCCCGCACCGGAGCCGCCCTTGAAGATGCGGCCCTCCTCGGCGTACCAGTTGAGAATCGAGTCCATGTGATCGTCGACGCTCAAGATGAAGCAGGCTGACGCCTGTTGAGGAACCCCCTCGACGCCGATGTTGAACCACACCGGCGAGTTGAATGCCACCTTCTGCGTGGCGAGCAGGTGCGTCAATTCGGCCCGAAAGGTCTCGGCTTCCACCCCGTCGACGAAGTACCCATCGTGGCTGCCCCACTCGGTGATCGCGCCGACGATCCGATCGATCACCTGACGGAGGGAGTCTTCGCGCTCGGGCGTTCCGAGCGACCCACGGAAGTACTTCTGGGCCAAGATGTTGGTGGCGTTCTGTGACCAGTCGACCGGCACCTCGACTGCGAGCTGTTCGAACGCGATCGAACTGTCGCGATAATCGGTCAGTCGAGCATCCCGACGCTCCCAGGTCACGTCGTCGTAGGGGTCGCCCGCAACCGAGGTGAAACGCCGGCTCAGTCCGAGGCCGGTGTGCTGCGAGGCGATCGCCATGGCGTCGGGCCTTTCGTCGTGGCTTCGGGACTTCGAGGTGGACAACCCTATTGAGCTTTCATCGCCTCGGTGCGGTCGAGGACGGCACGAAGGTCGGTGGGCTTCCCACCGCAGGAACAGATGGCTGTGGCGGTCGGATCCCTCCGGGTAAAGGGTTCACATGAAAGCGACATCCCCACACCCCCCTTGGCGCAGGACCCCAAGGCGCCCTTCGACTCATCGAGACGACTCGACCACCACCATCCAGAGGCGATCCGTCCGCCACAGCGACTGCCAATCTACGGATGGTTCCATGTGAACGAAAAGGGGACTGCATGTGGATTTTCCGGGGATTTCGCCGGGGTTCTCCACAGTCCTCCACAACGGCGGACGCTACGGTCTGTCCTCGTGCGGCAGTTGCTCCCCGATCCGATCGACAACATCGACCCACTGACGCTCTACCCGTTCGACGAGCGGCCGGGGACCGCCACTCGGCCATGGATCATGATCAACATGGTGGCCAGTCTCGACGGCGGTTCATCGATCGATGGCGTGAGTGGCGGCTTGGGTGGTGACGGAGATCGCCAGGCCTTCCGGGCCATCCGCGCCAGCTGCGACTGGATCGTGGCCGCAGCAGGGACGGTTCGGACCGAACGTTACCGCCTCCCCCGCACGAGCCCTGAGGTGGCAGCGGTTCGGCGAGCGACCGGCCGTTCACCGATGGCACGGCTCGCCGTCGTGACCGCATCGGTCGATCTCGATCCCGATCTGCCACTTTTTGCCGATCAGGAACTCGACGACGAACCGCCACTCGTGCTCACCGGCCATGCGCCACCCGTCGACCGAGTGGCCGACATCGGCGATCGGGCCGAGTGGGCTCATCTTCCTGGCGATCGTCCGTCCCCCGATGCGGTGGTTGCGGAACTCGCAGCGCGCGGTGCACGCGTCGTACTGGTAGAGGGTGGTCCGTCGCTGAACGGCCAGTTCTTCGATGCCGGGCTCGTCGACGAACTCTGTCTGTCGATCTCACCCAATCTGGTGAGCGGCAGCAGTGTGCGCATCGCACACAGCGAAACGTTCGAAATCAACCACGAGATGGGCGGCGGCGGCGGAGAGCGAGGCGGGCGGCGAGGCGGGGCGGACACTCGACTCAGAGCTCGAGCAGCAGAGCCCACTGGATGCCTCAAGCGCACCGCTCGGACGCACGCCAACGCACGCCAAGATGGGCGCGCTTGCTCGCGCTAAGGCTGCCAATACTGCGCGGGGGCGGCGGCGCAAGCTCAGTGTACTGAGGCTCACATTGAGCACCTCAGGTGGAAGCACGGAGGGCAACCGGCACCGCGGCCGCGAGGAGAGCAGCCCGCACCGCGGCCGCCAGGCTCATTATCTCGATTCCGTACTGGTATTGGAGCATCCCAGAGAGCCTGTGATGTCGCCTGCCGGAGCGCCTGCCAGGGCCACCTCTAGGAGACGCCTTTCTCCTAACGCTATCCTACGCCAACATCGCCGCTCGCGTGAGCCGTGGTTAGGCGTCGGCTCGGGCGATGCACCAGCACCAGTGCCGGAAGACGCGCCTGCTGCACAGGAGACTCCGGGCGATGCACCAGCACCAGTGCCGGAAGACGCGCCTGCTGCACAGGAGACGCCTTCCGTCGGCTCGGGCGATCCGCCCGTGCGAGCGAGGCGGAACACGCTGCAGAATGATGCTTACGCGCTCACGCTCA
>JAPOHW010000021.1 GCA_029979265.1 Actinomycetota bacterium
GATCGTGGCGTGGGCAGCCGCGGTGACGACCGCCGGCCGTGTCGGCGCCACCGCCACACCGGTGCCGATCTGCATCGAGGTCGTGCGCTCAGCGGCGAGCGCGAGCATGGCGTAGACGTCGGACCAGATCATCTGGCTGTCGGCCATCCAGCAATGGGTGAACCCGAGCCGCTCGGCAGTGACGACGTGACCAAGATCGCGGGGACGAGATGCGAGACAGATACCGAACTCCATCGCCAGAGCTTCCCACAGCCGGTCAGCCCTCATCTCTTGCGTCGTCAAGCCTCCACACCCACGACGGCTTCGTGTGCCCACGCCACTGCCTAAACCGGGCGTCGGTGCGGACCGCCACGGACGTCTCCTGACGACAGCGTGAGCGACTGCTTCGGTCGGAGTCGTGAGACGCAGCGTGCTGGCGTTGGAGACGGCTCAGTGGCCCTCACGATGCCAACGTTCCAAAGGAGCTATCACGTGAAGAGAGCCATCATCACGGCGGCGCTCACCGCCGTCTCCCTCATCGCCCTGTCGTCGGCCGCCGCAGCTGGGCCACCTCTCGAGCCCTTCGAAGAGAACGACGCCACATGGAACTGTGACATCGGGGCGCCAGATTTCCATTGCATGAACGTCCGCTCGAAGGGCCATGTCGGTTTGATCATGGTGTTTCCCCCTGATCATCGTGGGCCAGCCGAGAGCTGGAGCACCGACGACCGGTTCGACAGTCGTCCCTGTCCGCACGACCCAGACGGGGACGGCACGTGGTATCGGGCCCCGAGTGGAGTTTGGGTCTGTCACCACAAGCCCTGAGCCGCCACTGAGCCACAACCAAGCGCCCCGATCGCATCGAGGCCGGAGCAGCGGGCCTGACCGCTGGTGACCATGGGTCGAGCCGACTGCACTGGTTGGTTCTGTTTCAGCGCCAACCAGTGCAGCTTCGCGCCGTCCCATCTGTGCCTCGGCGAAGCTGCTGAAAACGGCGAGGATCCCTGCCGCAGCAGGGATCCTCAGGGGTCGGGCTGAGAGGATTTGAACCTCCGACCTTCGGTCCCCCAGACCGACGCGCTAACCAAGCTGCGCCACAGCCCGTGAGGGGCAGAGACTACCGGACCCCTCGGGTCCCTCACACCCCGCATCCGATCGGCAGTGACAGACGACCGGAGTGGTTTGGACTGCACAGCCGCGCGCGGCGGATACGGTCGCCGACGTGCAGCGATCCATTTCCCCCGACGGAACGCCCGCCGATCACCCTCGCCTGATCACTCGCCCGGCACTCGCCGCCGCGGGTCGGCCCCGGCTGACGGTGATCGTCTGGCTCCTTCTGCTCGCTACCGGCATCTATGCCTACTCGACCGGCCTCGCTCGAGAGGGTTTCCCCCCGGTCAACCTTCCGATCGCAGTGGTCAACGCCCCCTACTTCGTCGACGACGAGCGCATCGTCGACGAAGAGCTCGCAGTTCCCGTCTACAAGGCCTACGGCGATCTTGCGGGGGTCGAATCGGTTTCGACGTTCAGCCGACCCGATGGCTTTGCAGCCGTGTTCGAGTTCGACACCTCGCTTTCGTCGGCCGACGGTGTCGCACTCCTCGAAGCTGCCGATCCCCCATCGCTGCCTGTCGGCGTCGCACTGTCGATCGAAGCCATCGACGCCACGAAGTTCCTCGAAACCTACGACCTTGTCGTCACGGTGATCGGGCCACCCACGGCAACCGCCGAGGCGCTCGAGGCGCAGGCTGCAATCGTGGCTGATGCTCTGGTCCCGCTCGAGACCGTCGAGGCGACCGAGGTCGTCGGGCTCCTGACCGAGTCGATCGATCCGGTGACGGGTGGGCCAGTGATTCGCCGAACGGCGTACACCCGCTACGCGGAACAGGGAAGCGCTGTCGGTACCGAATCGGTGCTGGTCGGTGTGATCCGCAACATCGACACCGATGCCGATGTGCTCGACTTCTCCGACGAGATCCAGAACCGTCTCGATGCCGGGCTCGATCTCGACCCCGACTACCGGGCCGTGATCGGCGCCGACTTCGCAAGCGATGTCCGTGCCCAGCTCACCAACCTCACCGGCAACCTTCTCGTCGGCCTCATCGCCGTCGCCATCGTCAGCTACCTGCTGATCGGTTGGCGTACTGCGCTGGTCACCGCCGTGTTCATGGCGACCGTGATGCTCGTGACGATGATCGGGCTGTGGCTGATCGGCTACTCGTTGAACACGATCACCTTCTTTGCGCTCGTCCTCACCCTGGGCCTGCTCGTCGACGATGCGATCGTGATCAGCGAGTCGATCGATGCCAACCGTGACGCCGGCGACCTCGACGATGCGGCGAGCCTTGGGATCGTTCGACGTGCGCTCGACCGAGTTGGGGCGGCTTCGTTCGCCGGCACGCTGTCGACCCTGACCGTCTTCGCCCCGATGGCCTTCGTCACAGGCCTGCTCGGCGAGTTCATCCGTCCCGTGCCGATCACGGTGATGGTCACGCTCGCACTGTCGTTCGTCCTCTCGATCACGCTCATTCCGGCGCTCGGACGCTTGTTCATCCTCGGTGGACGTTCGCCGGGTCCCTTGGTCGGCGCGCAACGATTCGTGGGTGGCTCGTTGGCCCGCCTCGCCCGCTATCCGTCGGGCAACGGATGGAGGGGACGAGCGGTCGGTACCGGGGTGTTCCTCGGTGCCATCATGCTGATCCTGCTCGGTGTGGGAGCTGCGGGCCGGGTCGGTTTCAACATCTTCCCGCCTGCCAAGGACTCCAACCAACTGCAGGTCAGTGTCGACTTCGACCCGGGAACAACCATCGACGACGCCCGGCAGATCCAAGCCGACATCGACGAAATCGTTATCGAGACACTCGGCGATGGCCTCGACCGCTACCAAGTGATCGAAGGCAACGCCCGGCGGGCGTTCGCGTTCGTCGAACTGACTCCGTTCAACGATCGTGCAACCGCCTCACCCACCTACGCCGAGCGGATCGAAGCGGCCACTGCCGGCATCGAGGGCGCTCGCGTCGGTTCCAACCCGGTCAGCAACGGGCCACCTGCATCCGATTTCCCGTTCCGGGTGCAGATCATGTTCGAAGCGGGCCAGGAAGCTGCAGCCCTCGAGCTGGCCGACGAGATCGCTACAACCTTGCCGGGAATGATGCTCGACAAACCGACGGGCGATCGCACCACGGTCGGTACCACGTTCGTCGCATCCGCTGAGCAGGTGTGGCGCATCGACGGCGAAGCGATGATCGAGGTACGGGCACAATTCGACACCGACGACACCACCGGCAACCTGACAGCAGCCGAGGCACTGCTGACCCAGCGCTATCCGGCCGATGCTCTTCGGGCCCGAGGACTCGACGCCGGCGCGCTCGCCTTCGACTTCGGCCTCGAGTCGGACAACCAAGACGACTTCGCCGCACTCGGTATCGCGCTCGTCGCGGCGATCATCCTCACGATCGCGTTCCTCACGATCCAGTTCCGCTCGTTGATCCAACCACTCCTGGTGTTCCTTGCCGTGCCGTTCAGTTTCTTCGGGGTCTTCACGCTGCTCGAACGAACGGACAACCCGCTGAGCTTCTTCGTGATGGTCGGGTTCATCGCATTGATCGGTGTGGCCGTCAACAACACGATCCTGCTGGTCGATGCGGCCAACCAGGAACGTCGCGCCGGATCGACCCCGGCCGAAGCGATCGGCACCGCAATCGAGCGGCGCTTCCGCCCGCTCCTGGTGACGACGGCGACGACCGTGGCCGGCCTCTTGCCGTTGGCACTCGCCGATCCCTTCTGGGAGGCGTTGTGCTTCGTGCTGATCGGCGGTCTGATCAGCTCGACCTTCTTGGTGCTGACTGCGTTCCCTGCGATGTATCTCGGCATCGCTGCGGTGCGGTCACGGATCCGCAGACTGTTCGGTCGCGGAGACGCCTTCGCAACGCGCTGAGGCACCACGGCGTCACAAGAGCAGCAGCACTCCCTCCACCGCTCGCCACAGCAAATAGGCACCAGCTGCTGCAACGCCGACCCAGAAGTGCCACGGCGTGGGCGGAATGTCGTGGGGTTCGTGACGAACCCCTGGCGTGCCCTCAAGCGGGTCACCACAATCGGGACACATGCCATCGGAGCCAACCGATGTGGGCGTCCAGTTCTTCTCGCACGGCTCGCACCAAGGCACGGGGTGAGGTTACGAGCAGCAGGTCGGTTGTGCGTCGCCGAATGCCTGCCGGTCGCTGCGTTGCGCTGAGCGTTTCAGTCCCGACGAACGACCATGATCGCCGTGTCGTCGTCGATGACACCACCGGCATGATCCTTTGCGGCGTCGAGCAGCGCCTTGCAGAGCACGTCAGGAGGTGCGTTGAGTTCACGCTCGGTGGTCCTGATGATGCGATCCTCCCCGAACAGCGCATCACCGGCCCGGGCCTCGGCCAGGCCGTCGGTGTACATGACGACGAGGTCGCCGGATTCCATGGGGATCTCGCGCGAGAAGTACTGGGCCTTCGGGTCGAGCATCAACAGTGGACCGGTGGACCGCAACGGCAACACTCCGTCTTCTTGAAACAGGAAGAACGCAGGGTGGCCGGCCGATGCGTAGCGAAGCGTGCCCGCCTCGGTGTCGAACACCACGACCGCACAGGAGATGAACTCTTCGTGGCGGTCGCCGGCTGCGAGCTGTTCGTTGAGTTCCTCAAACGCCTGCGCAGGATCGCGGAACTGGCGAAGGAAGACTCGCAGCAGATATTTGGCCTGGAAGGCGGTGATCGACGATTCGATCCCGTGCCCGGCGACGTCGCCGATCACTGCAGCGACCCGGGAGGGCCCGACACGATGCACGTCGAAGAAGTCACCGGCCATCAGACCCGAGCCGGCCTGATAGACGCGACCGATCTCGAAGCCGGCGAAGTCGGGAACCTCTTCCGGGGCAAGACGGGCGGCCCACGCCTTGGGGGCGAGTTGTTCCTGCTCGAGAGCCTCGCCAGCTCGACGTTCGAGGTCCCATCGGTTGCGCGCCATCCGCGACTCACGCACCGACAGACGAGCCCACCACAGCGAGGCAAACGCCGGGATCGCCATGACGCCGAGGACGACGGCGACGCCGTTGCTGCCGACAAACGCCATGGCTGCAGCAACCGGTGTGAGCAGGGCGTACACGATTGCCGAATGGGCCTCCTTGCGGAACGCAGAGAACGCAAGGGAGTGAGCTTCGACATCTCGGTTCTCGGCACCGTCGATCAGTCGAACGACCCGAAACCGAAGCCGGGCCGATCGGACGTAGACGAGCGCCGCGAGAAGGCACACGACAGCAAGGCCGGTGAGAACGTACTGGGTGAAGGTCACAGGGGTTCTCCTTCCGAGGAAGGTCCACTCATCGTAGCGGCTGGGCGTCAGTCGTTGCGGCGACGCACCCGAAGCTTGATCGGCGTCGAACCGAGATCGAAATCTTCTCGAAGCTTTCGTTCCAGGTATCTGATGTAGGTCGGGGGCAGTTCACGGTTCGCGAACAGTGTGAACGTCGGTGGGTCCGTCGCTCCCTGCGTGGCGTACAGCACTCGGGCACCGTGAGGCGCCGGTTGGGCCGATTGGGCAGCACGAATCGATTTGTTGACGTCGCGGGTCGGTATCCGGGTTCGGTAGTCACCAACCGCCTGCTGGAGCTGTGGCCACAGTCGATTGACTCCCTTTCCCGACAGCGCCGACATCCGCAGTACGGGTGGACTCCCGAGAAAGCCGAGTTTTCGCTCGACGTCGCGTCCGACCTGCTCGCGCTGCTCGGTGTTGAGGAGCTCCCACTTGTTCAAGACGACAACGATCGGGCACCCGGCACCGTCGACGCGTTCGGCGAGGCGCTGGTCCTGGTGGGTCACACCGATGGTCGCATCGATCACCAGGAGCGCAACATCGGACTCGTCGACCGCCTTCAACGCCCGCACCAGGGAGTAGTACTCGGTGTCTTCATCGATCTTCGCCTTGCGCCGCATACCGGCTGTGTCGACGAAGCGAATCGGCCCGGTCTCTGTCTCGACGATCGTGTCGATTGCGTCTCGAGTCGTGCCCGGACGGTCGTGGACGACAGCCCGCTCCTCCCCGATCAAGCGATTGAACAGTGTGGACTTTCCCACGTTGGGTCGTCCGACCAACGACACCGAGTAGAGCTCGGGATCGTCGAGCAGTGGGTTCTCGGGCTCGCTGTCGCTCCCCTCCGGGAGCAGCGAGATCAGATGGTCGAGCAGGTCGCCGGTTCCCTTGCCGTGAAGAGCACTCACCGGAAACGGCTCACCGAGACCGAGGCCCATGAACTCCCAGATGGCGGCCTCGTGCCCGGCGTCGTCGACCTTGTTTGCGACGACGATCACCGGTGACTCGCTTCGACGAAGCAGCAGGGCAACCCCTTCGTCTTCGGGGGTCACGCCGACTGTGGCGTCGACGACGAGCACCACGACCTCGGCGGCCCGCATCGCCTGTTCGGACTGGGCACTGACCTTGTCGTCGAGCGAGTCACCATCGGCCATCCAGCCCCCGGTGTCGAGGAGGGTGAAGTAGTGGCCCTGCCACTCGCCATCGACGGCCTTTCGATCTCGTGTGACACCGGGGCGTTCCTCGACGATCGCTTCTCGGCGCCCGATGATGCGGTTCACCAGCGTGGACTTGCCGACGTTGGGACGACCAACGATGGCGACAACGGGAAGGTTCATGCTCGCTCCAATGCGGTGCGGAGAGCGGCACCGTCGGTCGAAATGACATCGACCGGACGCGGGAGCTCGGCCACGCTCATGCCGTCGAGGAACACCCCACGACTCAAGCAGACGTCGGGCAGAAGATAGCGGTGCCCCTCGGGCTCCTCTTCAAGGACACGGGCCACATCCTCGCCCACCATCAGACCGGTCACGCCGATGTTGCCGCCGAAGAACTCGTTGGGCACCGGTATCACCCGCACATCGGAGCGCCCCACCGAAGCGACGAGCGGGGCGATGACCGGAGCCCCCAGTGTGCCGGTGAGGATCCCGATCGGCGCATCTCGACGTACCGACAGTGCCACGGGTGTCGGCTCGATCGTGCCACTCGAAACAGCAAGGGCCGGCGAGCCCTGGCGCGGTGCTCGATACCCGTCGGCGGGCGCGCCGTCCACCCACGCAAAGAAGCCAGCCCTGGGCCCCGTCGCCTCGGTGATGGTCGAATCGTGGAACTCGAGTTCGAGCGTGCGGGCCATGCCGATGCCGTCCTCGTGCATGGCGAACCCTTCGTACGTATCGGCCGGAGGAAAGGGCCAACCCGCCATCAGGTAATACTCGTCACCGGCAAAGACCATGCGTCTGCCGATCGCTTCGAGAAAGTGTCCTTGCCACTCGGCGACGAGTTCGACGACTCGGCGTGCCTCATCGACGGTGTGCTCGCGCATGCGACGTTGGGACGAGAACCTCGAGATGCCCAGAGGAACGACAGCGACCGACGCGAGTTCCGGAAAGCGTTCGAGGACGCCGGCGAGCGTGTCGTCGAGCACGTCGCCGTCGTTGACCCCCGGGCACACGACGATTTGTCCGTGCACCTCGATGCCGTGGTCGAGAAGTGCCCGTAGCCAGCGCAACGAGACCGCACCTCGTCGATTCTGCAGGATGTCGGCCCGGACGTCGGGGTCGGTTGCGTGGATCGAGACATTGAGCGGCGAGAGTCGTTCGGTGACGACCCGCTCGAGATCGAGTTCGGTGAACCGGGTGAGCGTCGTGAAGTTTCCGTACAGGAACGAGAGGCGATAGTCGTCGTCTTTCAAGTAGAGCGATCGCCGCATGCCCTTCGGCAGCTGATGGATGAAGCAGAACTCACAGTGGTTGTCGCAGGTCTGGACCTTGTCGAAGATCGCTGCGTGTACTTCGGCCCCAATCGGTTCGCCGAACTGCTTGTGAACGACCACGTCGAAGCGTTGCTCGTCGCGAATCACGACCAGCGGCACCTCGGCGTCATCGGTGAGGATCTGCCAACGGATCACGTCACGAGGCACCTCCCCGTTGATCGCAAGGATCTCGTCACCGGGCTCGAGGCCGGCCCGAGCTGCGGGTGAGTCGGGATCGATCGCCACCACGCGCGGACTGCTCACCCCGTAAGGCTAGCTCTCAGGCCAGCAACCATTCGCGCATCGTTAGCATTTTCCATGATGTTTCATGTATTCTTCATATCTATGAATGACAGTCAGTACGCGACAGCAATGACCGTCACGATGGACGGTCATCGGCTGATTGCCGTTCACTCCGCCTACGGATCCGTCGACTGCGATCGACTCCGCGACGAGGCCGAGATTCTTCGGCAACTGGATCATCCGGGAATCGTCCGCCTCGTCGATCACACCGAGGGCCCACCAGCGCGTCTCCGCACGATCTTCGTCGGTCCAGAAACCTGGCGCACCGAGCCACCCATCGACGAGGAGGTCGCTTCCTCGCTCTCCACCGTGTGTGCAACGGTTGCCGACATCCACGACTCGGGCCTGACCCACGGCGACCTTCGAGCCGAACATGTTCTCGTCGACTCCAGCGGGACGCCCGTGCTGTGCGGTTTCGCTCGGGCAACGGCTGCCGACTCGACCACCATCGCCGCCGATGTCGAGGCACTGGTGTCGTTGGGCCGAGAACTCGCGCCGCGAGCAGGTGTTGAGCGAGCAGCGATCGAAACCATCCTTGCTGCGCTCGAGGCAGGACGAGAGGACCTCCGGGGAACCATTCGCAGCCTCGACCAGCGTCGACTTCCACCGGCATCACCTCCCGGCCCGATCGATCGGCGCTCGATTGCCGCAGCCGGCGGTTGCCTCGCCGTGATGAGCATCGTTGCGCTCATCGCCGTGGTGGTGCTGCGTTCAACCGACAGCACTACGCCACCGGAGGCGACAGTCGAACCGAGCCTCGAGTTCGTGGAAGATACTCACCCGACCACCACCGGCCCATCACCAGTCGTGTCGGCCGATCCCCCGACCGTCCCCCGTCCGGTGCCAAATGCCCTGGAGCTTCGCTACGCCGGCCGACGCTACGCGATCGGTCGGGTGGGAGACATCGTCGTCGTGGACGATTGGAACTGCGACGGCACCCCGACACCTGCCCTCCTTCGACCAACGACCGGCGCAGTCGCCGTGTTCGGCCAGTGGCCGGCAGCCGGAGCAACGGTCGAACCTGTCGTCGCAACGGTCATCGCCGATGCGACCGATCTCGTCGCAACCGACCAGGAATGCCCCCTTCTCCGCGTCGTCACCTCGACCGGATCTCGCCTCATCACCCCTCCGGAGTCCTCATGAACCGCTCAGAACCACTCGACGTCCTCCTGCTTGCCGTCGTCGCACTGGCTGCCCTTGCGGCGATCCCGGCCCCACCACTGCCAAACACGTTCACCTCACCCACCACCGTGATCGAGTGGTGGCAGCACAACGGACCGGGGGCCGCCATCGCCCTCATCCGCCTTGCCATGATGCTCGGATTCGCCTATCTGGGAGCGATCGCCGGGCTCTTCGCGCTCGGCGGCTTGCGTGGGCTGACCAGGATCCGTCAGCTGGCCCTCTTGGCCTGCTCTCCAGGTCTTCGTCGTCGACTGTCGACCGGCGCACTCACGCTCGCGATCGCAACAACGCCGGCAACAGCGCATGCCAGGCCGTTCGACGGCGATATCTCCATCATGCGCTCGGCACCCGGTGCCGAGCCGGTCGAACCGTCGACGGCGTTCGATCTCGAGCCAATTCTGCTCACCGACCTCGGACCAGTGATCGTTGCGCCGGTCACGGACGTCAGTCGCGAGGACACGCTTCCCGAACGCCGGGTGACCCCAACCACCCCTGATAGCAGCGAACGCGCTGCTCCGGTCTGGGTCGTCCAACCCGGTGACAACCTCTGGACGATCGCCGAGAAGACCCTGGCGTTGGCCGGGGCGACGACCAGCGTCGATGTGATCGCCCCGTACTGGCGCCGCATGATCGCCCTGAACGCAGCAATCCTGGACGCCAATCCGAATCTGATTCACGCAGGGCAGAGCATCGCCCTGCCACCGATCACTCAGCCCTGATAGGCCAGACCGAGCGCATCGATCCGCGGAACCGCCTCGTCCACCGAGGTACCGAGGATTGCGGCGAGCGCCTGCAGGTCCTGCGATCGGATGGTGAGTACCCGGCCGTTGAAGTCCTGGCGCTGCACCTGGATCATCTCGAGGTAGCGGTTGAGCATGTCGGCCTCGGGGCCAGACAATGTGTCGAGTCGGCTGAGATCGATCGTGATCGGACCGGACGCTCGGCTCGCCGCGCTGTCGGAGAGGTCGATCACCTCGGAGTCCCCGGCCAACACACCAAAGGAGGGACCGATGTCGGCTGGAAGAAGTTGATCGACCGGCACGTTGTAGAAGCGGGCGAGGCGCTGCAGTCGTGGCACCGAGATGGACCGCTCACCGCGTTCGTAGGCCCCGAGAACCGACGCTTTGAATTCCTGCACCGAGACCGCTTCGACCTCCTGCAGTGACAGCCGCTTTTGGCGACGGATGGCGCGCAGTCGTTCGCCAACCCGCTTGCTGTACTCCTCAGCCATGTTGAGTTCCGACATCTGCCCTGCACCTCCGAACCGACAGACTCCGAACAACGACGTTTCGGGGCTCTCCGGCCGCACCACTCCCACGATTTGTGGGAGTGCTGCTACGCACTGTGGGACCAACATTAGGTGAGAACGCGCCGCCGATCAATGATTTCCCACGAAGCGTGGCGGTTTTTACCGCTCTCAGTCACGCATTGTGGCCAATACGACCCCCGCCGCAATCGCGGCGGTCTCGGCCCGCAGGACAGCCGTCGACAGTCCAACAACGGGAAGGTCCGCTGCGCGCTCAGCGTCGCTCCACCCACCCTCCGGGCCGACGAGGACGGTGGGATGCGCCAACGAGACTGCGCCACCACCTCTGTCGGCGCGAGCAACGCTCGGCAGCGCCGCAATCGTCTCGAAGTCCACCACCGGGTGGATCGTTGGCAGCCAGGCACGACGGCACTGCATCACCGCCTCCCGAGCGACTCGATCGAGTCGGCTCTGGTTCTTCTCCGCCTTCGCTGCGTCCCACTGCACAACTGAGCGTTCGGCCCGAAACGGGCGGATGTCGTCGATACCCAGCTCGACGAGCTTCTGTACGACGAGCTCGGGGCGTCCCCCCTTGATCAGGGCGAACCCGACCGAGAGACGCGGCGCAGGTGCCGGGACCGAGACGATGTCGCCCAGCGGTTCGATCGTGCTCCCGAATCGACATGCCCGCCATCGCCCTCGACCGTCGCCAACCGTCAACGGATCACCGTCGCGCAGCCGCAGGACGCGGGCGAGGTGGTGCTGATCTTGGGTGGACAAGGCGGGGTGCTCGACGTCCCCGACGAGCACATGGGGTCCGTGCTGTCCGTCGGGGGCGTGGCTCATCGCACAGACAGACTCACGAGAACGCCGATTTGATTCGACCCAGCAGGCTCTGGTCCGGTTCGGCGACAGCCTCACTGCGCTGCTCGGCGAACTCACGCAAAAGCGCTTCCTCCTCATCGGTGAGTTTGTCGGGAACGTCGATGAAGATGCGAACCCGCAGATCACCGCGACCTCGGCCCCGCACGTGCGGCACCCCTCTGCCCCGCATTCGGAACTCGGTTCCCGATTCGGTCGAACGCGGAACGACCAGATCCTCAACGCCGTCGAGCGTCTCGTACTCGATGTGAGCGCCGAGCACGGCCTGCGTGAACGGAATGTAGAAGTCGTGGACCAGGTCGTTTCCCTCACGGCGGAACCTCGGGTGAGGTCGAACCCGGACCTGTACGTACAGATCACCGTGGGCGCCGCCGCGGGGACCGGCAGCGCCGCGGCCCGAGAGTCGCAGCGTCGTCCCGTTGTCGACCCCGGGCGGGACCTCCACTGCGTAGGTCCGGTCCTCGATCGTGCGCCCATTGGCATCGCAGGTCGTGCACGGGTCGTCGATGACCTGGCCCAGTCCACCGCAACGCCCGCAGGCACTGGCCGTCACCATCTGACCGAGTACCGACTGCCGGACGCGGCGAACCTGCCCAGACCCTCCGCAATCGCTGCACTGCGAAGGAGCCGAACCCGCTTCTGCACCAGAGCCGTCACAGTCCTCGCAGCGGACCGCAGTGCGAACCGTGACCTCGTGGTCGCCTCCGAACACCACTTCCTCGAGGTCGAGGTCGACATGCGCTTCGAGATCTTCCCCTCGGGGCGGACCCGCATGGCCCCGACCCGAACCGCCGAACGGTGAGCCACCCCCGAAGAACGCCTCGAAGATGTCACCGAGCCCACCACCGAAGGGCTCTGCCGGAGGACCGTCGTCGCCGTAGCGGTCGTACATCGCGCGACGCTGCGGATCGCGGAGCACCTCGTAGGCGGCCCCGATCTGCTTGAACGTCGCCTCAGCCTCCCCATCGCCGGGATTGAGGTCGGGATGGTGGGTCCGCGCCAGCTTCTTGTAGGCGCGCTTGATCTCGTCGTCGGTGGCGTCGCGCGAGACCCCCAAGGTCTCGTAGTGATCTGTCGCCATCAGCCCTCGTTCAATTCGTGTTCGAGTCGCTTGCTCACCACAGCCACCGCCGACAGCGCCTGGGAGTAATCCATTCTGGTCGGGCCAAGCACACCGATGGTGCCAGCGGCATCGCCTTCGACCACGAACGGAGCGATGACGAGCGAACAATCGGTGAGTGGCTCGACTCCGGTTTCGTTACCGATCGCAACCCGCATCCCTCGATCGAGTACATCACGGATGAGTGACACGACGACGATCTGCTCCTCGAGGATGGTGAGCACGTCGCGGACCTGATCGACGGCCTCGAACGCCCCAGCGAGCCGCGAAGCGCCACCGACGTACAGCTCGGCTCGACGTCCCGCTGCACCGAGAGCAGCGACTGCCGCATCGAGCAGCGGGTCGGCGTCGACGGACGACCCGAGATCGGTGCCGCCGAGTTCGTGCAGTGTCTTACCCTCGACCGCACGGGTGAGTCGGCGGCCGGCATCATCGACGATCGCTGCCGTGAGTTCGGTCTCCACCTCGACCGTGCGCTTCTCGATCACACCGTTCGACAGCACAGCGACGACCATTGCGACATGACTCGACAGATCGATGAGTTGCACGCTGCGAACCGTGGCCTGTTCGGCCGAAGGTCCGACGACAACAGCGGTCCAGTCGGTCAAACGGGTGAGGAGGTCGCTCGTGCGCTCCATCATCGCTTCGATCTGCCCATGGGCCCCGTTGAAGAAGTCCCGAACCGCCTGTGGTTCGCTCGAGGTGACACCCGACTCGTCGTTGCGAAGCCGGTCGACGAAAAACCGATAGCCCTTGTCGGTCGGAATCCGGCCAGCCGATGTGTGGGGCTGGGCAAGGTACCCAGCCTCCTCGAGCGCTGCCATCTCGTTGCGCACCGTGGCCGACGAAACCTCGACACCGGGTGCCGTTGCAATCCGACCCGAACCAACAGGTTGAGCGGTCCCGATGTACTCCTGGACGACCGCCGACAAGATCGCTGCTTTGCGCTCGTCGAGCATCCGCCCATTATCGCCGCGGGCCCACTGCTTTGCGATCCGGGGCGGGACCAATTTCCCTGACCCCGATGACTGGCATCACTATCGAGGATGCAGTACCAAGCTCGGCTACCGTCGAGCGATGGGCACAGCAGAAGAGCCGAGCCGATGGAAGCGCTTCGTGTGGTTCTTGGAACGGGCGGTACGCGCCGCAGACGACCCGGGTTCAACTCGGCTCCAACGCGAGCGATTCCGGGCCGACATGTACAACGGCACCGATGGTGGCGGGTTCTGACCGACCCCTACCCAATCACCGGGAAGACCCACATCCAGCGTGGTTCCGGAAACGCGGGAGTGATCAGTCGTCGAGTTGCAGCGCTGAGATGAAAGCTTCTTGCGGAATGTCGACCCGGCCGATCGACTTCATCCGCTTCTTGCCCTCTTTCTGCTTGTTGAGCAGCTTGTTCTTGCGAGTGACGTCGCCGCCGTACAGCTTGGCGGTGACGTCTTTGCGGTAGGCCTTGACGTTGGTACGGGCGATGATCTTGCCGCCGATGGCGGCCTGAATGGGAACCTCGAAGTTCTGGCGCGGAATCAACTCTTTGAGCTTGTCTGCCATCTTCTTGCCGTAGTCGTATGCCTTGTCGTGGTGCACGATCGTGCTGAATGCATCGACGGGGTCGCCGTGAAGGAGGATGTCGACCTTGACGAGCTTGTCGACGGTGTACCCGTCTTGCTCGTAGTCGAGTGACGCATAGCCCTGCGTGCGGCTCTTGAGCTGGTCGAAGAAATCGATGACGACCTCGGCGAGCGGCAGGCGGTAGTGGAGTTCGACTCGTTCGGGTGACAGGTATTCCATCTTCACCATTTCGCCGCGGCGTGTCTGGCAGAGATCCATGACCGTCCCGGTGTATTCGGAGGGCGTGAGAATGCTCGCTCTGAGGTATGGCTCGGCAATGGCAGTGATCTCCGCCGCCGACGGCATCTCGGACGGGTTCGAGACCTCGATGGTGGTGCCGTCACCCCGCGTGATGTGGTACTCGACGGATGGAGCGGTGGAGATCAACGAGAGGCCGAACTCGCGCTCGATGCGTTCGCGGACGATCTCCATGTGGAGCAGGCCGAGGAAACCGCAGCGGAAGCCGAAGCCGAGCGCACCCGACGTCTCGGGCTCGAAGGTGAACGAGCTGTCGTTGAGCCGCAGCTTCTCGAGCGCCTCACGCAGGTCGGTGAATTCGTCACCGTCGATCGGGTACAAGCCCGAAAAGACCATCGGCTTGGGTTCCTTATAGCCAGCGAGAGGCACCAGAGCCCCGCGTTTGTCGGTGGTCACGGTTTCACCGGACTTGGCTTCCCCCACGTCCTTGATTCCGGCGATGAGGTAGCCGGTCTCCCCGGGGCCGAGCGCGTCGACCGGCACGTTTCCCGGTGTGCGCACACCGATCTCGTCGGGCTGATGAGATGTCCCAGCCTGCATGAAGCGGAGCTTGTCCTTGGTCCGCATCACACCGTTGACCACCCGGATCGACGACACGACGCCGCGGTACTGGTCGAAATGCGAGTCGAAGATGAGCGCTTGGAGCGGTCCGTCAGGATCCCCCTCGGGGGGCGGCGTGAAGTCGACCACGGCATTCAGCAGTTCAGCGACCCCCTCCCCCGTCTTGGCCGAGATGCGCAGAATGTCGTCGGCTGGGATGCCGAGCACGTTCTCGATCTCGGCGGCGTAGCGATCGGGTTCGGCCGCCGGCAAATCGATCTTGTTGAGGCAGGCCACGATCTCGAGATCGTTCTCCATCGCCAAATAGCAATTCGCCAGGGTCTGGGCCTCGATGCCCTGCGCTGCGTCGACCACGAGAATGACGCTCTCACAGGCGGCGAGCGATCGACTGACCTCATAGCCGAAGTCGACATGCCCGGGCGTGTCGATCAGGTTGACCACGTGGTCGTTCCAGTCGAGGCGGACCGACTGCAGCTTGATCGTGATCCCCCGCTCACGTTCCAAATCCATCGAATCGAGGTATTGGGCGCGCATGTCACGAGCCTCGACAGCCCCGGTCAACTCGAGCATACGATCGGCGAGGGTGGACTTGCCATGGTCGATGTGAGCGATGATCGACGTGTTGCGAATGCGTTCGAGTTCCATGGGCTCCTTTGCGCCGCTGGCGCAGATGCTCTCCGTTGCGCCATCGACGTTCAGGGGGGACAGCCCCCAAAGCTACCGACCTTCGGGTGCGATCAGTGGCTGTGCCCCGATAGCCTTCGAACGTCGCGGATTCGTCTGTCCGCTCCGTTGTTCTCAGGTAGGTAGTCGTGGCCAACATCAAGTCGCAGATCAAGCGCAACCGTCAAACCGTGAAGCGAAACCTCGCCAACCGCAAGGTGCGAAGCGAGATTCACACACGTACCCGTGCTGCCAATGCTGCCGTCGCCGAGGGAGCGGACAACGCCGAAGAACTCGTTCGCGCCGCGATCTCCCGCATCGACAAGGCTGCAGCGAACGGCGTCATGCACAAGAACAAGGCTGCCCGCAAGAAGAGCCAGCTGGCCAAGCAGCTCAGCAGCTGACTCGGCAACCGCAAGCGCCTTCGAGCTCCTGATCTCCGTCGCCGCCGCCACAGATTCGTGGCGCCGGGCGCTGCGTCCTAGCGTCGACTGAGGTTCGCCAACCGAGCCACGAGCACTTCCATCACCAATTCGGGGGGCCAGTCTTTCGTTCCCCGCAGGTCGAGATCGGCCTCGGCGAGCAGTTCGATCGCTCGCGACAGCTTCTCGGTGCCGAGCTTGCGCCCCTGCTGCATCGCCTTCTTGGCCGGAAACGTCGATCCCTTCATCCCGAGCAGCTGTGCTGCGGCCTTTTCGTCGCGAACATCGGCACCATCGAGACGCAGCATGTTGCTGTACCGCCGGTGCAGCACTGCCGCGAGCCTGAAGGCAGCGCCATTGCGGTCGGTTGGTGAGCCGGCAGAGGGAATCAGCCGGGGCAGCAGTTGCAACGCAGCAGCAACGTCTCCCCTGTCGATCGCGTCGTCGAGCGCCCATGGAACCGTCGCACCGGCCTCACCGCCGAAGGTGGCCACGTCCTCGACGCTGACCGTGGCATCAGCACCGAGCGCTCCTTCGAGGGTGCGGACGAGGCCGACGACGCGACTGCGATCCTCGCCCAGCAGTTCTTCAATCGCCGCAACTGCAGGTCGTTCGAACTGCAACGAGCTCGATCCGAGCTGGTCGCGCAACCAGTCCCCCGCTGCCTTGCCCTTGGGGGCCGCCGTCTGCTGGACCAGCGCGCCGGCGACCTCGGCTGCCTCCTTGATGGCCTTCGGAAGTGACGGCATCCGATCGACCTTCGGATCGATGCCCCTTTCCCACACCAGCACGAGGTCCGTCGTCTCGAGTGGCTCGGCCAGTAGATCGACGATCGGCAGGTAGTCGTCTTTTTTCGAAAAACGGCTTAGGTGACGTCCCACCACCACCCGACGGTCGGTCAAGAACGGAGGCGTCCGAACGGCATCCAGCACCTTGGAGGGTTCGTAGCCCCCGCTGTCGTTTCGGTAATCGGCTTCGGTGAGCGTTTCGAGCATGAGGCTGCGGTCACCGGTTCCCACCAGTTCGTCGACCGCCGCAATGACTGCCTCGCCGACAAGAACAGGATCGTCACCAATGATCAGTCGCAGGGCCACGTGATCAGTGTCGCCGATGCTGCAGCACGGCGCTCATCGTGTCGGCCAGACGACGATTGCCCTTCACGTCGTGCGCACGCAGAATCCGGCAGCCGAGCGCGATCCCCAGGGCATGAGCACCGAACGTGACCTCGCGTCGGTCGTCGACCTCGGTGCCGACAAGCTCACCGAGAAAGCCCTTGTTCGATGCAGAAAGAAAAACGGGAAAGCCGAGCGCAACCAGGTCGTCGCTGTGGTGGAGTAACTCGGTCGACATCATCGGGGTTTTTCCCAAGTCGAGACCGGCATCGACCATGATCCGCTCACGAGCAACCCCGGCTGCTCGTGCCCGCTCCGCCCGCACCCGCAGGAAGTCGGTGACCTCGCGGCGTACGTCGTCGTAGATCGGATGCGGATCCGGGATACGGGGGCCGATCCGCACGTGGGTCGCAACAACCGATGCACCATGGCGGACAGCCACAGGAAGGAAGTCTGGATCGGCAAACCCACTGATGTCGTTCCCGATGCACGCACCAGCCCGGCACGATTCGTCGAAGACCGAGGCGCGGAACGTGTCGACCGAGATCGGCAGATCGAATCGGGACCGAAGCGCCTCGACTGCAGGGACGACTCGGTCCAACTCCTCTTGCACCGTGACTTCAGGGCCGGGTCCGGCCTTCGAACCTCCGACGTCGAGGAAGTCCGCACCCTCGTCGACGAGTTGCTCGGCCTTGGCGAGAAAGTCGTCGAACGCCCAGTACTGACCGCCGTCGTAGAAGGAATCCGGCGTGCGGTTGAGGATGCCCATCACGAGCGCCCGCGTCGTGATGTCGAACCGGGTGGTGCCGAGATCCACGAACATCGGCGCCGACCCTAGCGCTTGATCGACTCAGCTGGAGGCTCCGCCGAACAACGACATCGGGTCGTCCGCCCCACCACCGACGACTGCCCGCAGGTCGGAGTTGGCGGCTCCAGCGAACGAGTCGAGATCGAGCTGAACACGAATCTCGGCGGAGGCCGAGGCCAGACCCTCGTCGATCGGAATGCCGGTGCCGTCGGCCACCCGGACCAGCCCAGAGAACGCGGCGACGGTTGCCGCTGCCTGTGCAGCACCATCCATGCCGACGCTGGCGATCAGGACGCTTCTCGGCCCATCAAGCGGCGCGCCCCTCACTGCGGCCTCGGCAAAGGCGAGAAGCTCGGCTCCGCCGGCGATGCCGCTCTCGGCTGGATCCCCCGAACCGATGGCCGTGTCGAGATTGACCTCGACATCCATCGCGTCACTGCTCGCACGGAGCAGCGTCGTGTGGGCAGTCGTTCAATAGAAACATTCGTTCATCGCGGCCACCCTCGCTGCCACGAGTTCGACCTGCGGGCGCGACAACGGGGTGGTCCAGACGAGTTCGTCGAACCCTGCGGCCGAGTACATCGGACGCACCAGCGTGTAGAAGGTCGTGTTCGCGCTCGGTACCTGGCTCAGCGCACGAGCGACATTCGCAAATGGAAACGGTTCGAGCATCTTGACGTGGGCGCCGATGTCGCCGAGTCCGTCCGGGGTCAGGCGCGACGCCTCACCGGGTGTGGTCGCCGGGCTGATGGGTTCGACCTCGGTACCGACCGCGTCAGCAAAGAGACGCAAGGCAACGGCAACGGCGGTGGTACCGACGAGCTCCACGTAGGGACCTTCTCCCAGTTCGGCGATCCGCTCGGCGGCCCACGCCGCATCGACAGATCCCGGCTCACACGCGATGCGATCGATCACTGCGCACGCCGACCGCCCAAGGGTGTTGTTCGCAACGGGCAGATCGTGATTCCACGGTGCAACGTGGCGCTGTCGGCTCCGAGCATCGGCTCGCGCAACGATCGAGCCGATCACGGCGGCGTCGAACCACGTACCACTCCTGCCGAGCCGCGCTCGGGTCTCCTCGATTGCAACTGCGTAGTCGGACCCGACCGAGATCATGGCCACGCCACCTCCTCGACCCCATCGTTGCACGTCGGTGTGTCGGCAGGACAGACGACCAAGTGCGCCTCGTCGCGTGGCCGCAGTCGCACGACGAGGTCGGCGAAACGTTGCGCTGCACCTCTCCCCACCGTCGATGCGCCAGGCACCCGATGCATGGGTGGTGCAAGGATCGTCTCGGTGCCGTAACGATCGACGAGAGAGACCACGGCAAACGCATCGGCGGCATCTCCGTCGGTGGCAACAATCGCATCGACCCGTCGTACTCCCGCCTCCCGCACTCGTTCGACGACGTCGACGGGCCGGTGCGGGTCGTCGAGCACCAGGACGGTGTACCCATCCGACACAATCGACGTCACCCCTGCTCCGATCACCGATCGACCGTGGGGTGGCTCCGGGACCGCTGCGATCGCAGCGCCGACAACCACGCCGAGCGTCGCCAGTGCACACAGCCGGCTCCGTCGGCCACCGCAGACGAGGCCGACCACGCCTCCTGCGGTGACGAGCAACGCCACTGGTCCCAGCATGGCGGCGGGAGCAAGTGCGGCCCGGTGGGCCACCCACCGCACCCAGGTGACGAGTGCCTCCGTCGGCCAATGCACGAGCTCCGCCACCGGTCCGCCGGCAACGCCGGCGAGCAGCCCTGCCGTACAACCCCACACCATGATCGGACCGGATGCGGGACCTGCCAGAAGGTTGGCGGGCAGGCTTGCCAGGGGCAGCGGGCCGAAGGTGAACACGAGGAGCGGCGACACCGCCAGTTGGGCTGCGATCGTGGTTGCGGCAGCGGTTCGCACGAACGATGGACCGCGCAGCCGGCCAGCAAGTGGTTGCGAACACCAGACGATGCCCGCCGTGGCGGCAACCGACAGACGGAACGCGAGCACGTGGACGAGGAAGGGATCGATCACGACAAGGGTGGCAACGGCAATCGAGAGTCCGCGCCGGCCGTCGACCGGCGTGCCAATCGCCGCGGCCCCAAGGGCCACCCCTGCCATAGCAACGGCCCGCAGGACCGATGGTTCGAAGCGGGTGAGCAGCGCGAAGAATGCGAGCGCGCCGAACAGCACGACCAACCGAGAGCCGGGACGAAAGCGGCCGACGAGCGGCATCAGCACCGCGATGACGAACGCAACGTTCTGACCCGAAACCACGAGGAGGTGACCGAGACCCGCCGCTCGGAAGTCGTCGGCGGTGACCGCCGACTGCGCCCGATCATCACCGATCACCATTCCCAGAAAAATCGCGCGGTCGTCACGGTCGAGCTCCACTGCGCCATCACCGAGCACGCGCCGCACCCGATTGGCCATCCGGGTGACAGGAGAGCCGCCTTGAGATCCGAAGATCGCATCGACACTGATCGTTCCGACCTCGTGGCGCCACCGCGCCCACCGATCTCGGTCGGTGGCGGGGCGAAATCGGCCCGCGATCCGAAGCTGCTCGCCGGCGAGTGCGTCATCGAGGTGACTCGCCACTCGACCATGCGCAGCAAGCGAAACGCGGTGTCCATCCCAGCGTGCACCAGCCCGCATCCCGGCAGCCCCGAACGGATGCGGATCCGATGTCAACGTCACCCACGTGTCGACCGGACCGGCGTCGGGTGGATCGAGGCCCGCAAGGGCCCGGCTACCGAGAAAGGAGCAGAGCACGGCCGTCGCCAGTGCGAGCGCAAACCAGGTGCGTCGTCGCAGTGCCACCACCACTGCGACAACGACGACTGCGCCAGGCAGCGGCCACATCGCCACCGCACCGACGGTGGCGCCGATCGCCGCCGCATGCGCCCTCACGGGCGGACAAGGTCACGAATGGCCTCGAGCTTCACCGGACCGATCCCGGCCACCTCGAGGAGATCCTCGACGGTGCGAAACGATCCCTCGCTCTCGCGGTGTTCGACGATCGCTGCGGCGAGGGCCGGCCCGATTCCGGGGAGCGTCTCGAGTTGCGCAACGCTTGCTTGAGAAAGAACGATCAACTCGGCGCTGTTTCCGTCCGCGAAGGCACCCGACATGCCTGCCCCACCGGTCACCACATCCGGTGCCGCCTCCCCGATCAACGGGATCCAGATCCGCTGACCGTCCACCAGCTGCTGAGCCAGGTTGACCCGACTCCGGTCAGCGTTGTTGCCCAAGCCGCCCGCTGCTTCGACGGCATCGATGACTCTGCTCCCGACCCTCACCTCATGGACCCCAGGTCGAACCACAGCCCCGTCGACATGAACAACCACCACGGCAGGCCCGGAGGTGGTGGATGAGGAGAGCGCAGGGACATCGGCGACCATCGGCAGTGCCGTTTCGACCGGCGGTGGCGGGGGTCGGAGCGCCCACCATGCCCCGAGGCCGACGGCAAGCACGCCAACAGACCCCATGGCAACACTCGAAGGTCGGAGTCCGAGCCGGTCGGCGAGCAGTACCGGCGCACGACGCCACGAGAAGTCGTCGAATTCGAAATGGTCGTCAGCGTCCAACACGCCCTCCGGTCAGCCAGGGCTGCGGGGGAAGTGAAGGGGCCGAGCAGCCTGATGCTCTCAGGCCATCAGGCGATCAGAACAGCGCTGTGCTCAGTTTTCTGCGCCACTCGGCGGTACGCGGATCATCCGCTCCGAGGACTTCGAGCAGGTCGACGAACTTCTGGCGGTCGTCATCATTGTTCTTCACGGTCGCAAGAAGGGTCGTCAGGGTGGCGTCGATGTCGGTGACCGGCTCGCCACTGGTGCGCGCCACCGCCCGCAGACGCCGGGTCTCGGGCGTCTCCGGAATCTTGTCGAGCAGGGCAAGGCCTTGGTCGACCTGCCCTTCATCGATCAGCGCTGCGGCGAGCGCAGTGAGGACGTCGGGATTGTTGGGCTCGAGCGCATACGCAGCGTTGAGCGAATCGACATCACCGATCTCGAGCAGGCGCTCGACTTCGTTTTGCTCCACGGTCGGCAAGAGCTTCTCGACGAACTCGCGCACCTGCGCTTCACCTTGCGCCCCCATGAAGCCGTCGACGACCTGGCCATCCTTCATGGCGTACACAGCCGGAATCGACTGGACCTGAAATGCCTGCGCGACGCTCGGATTGGCATCGACGTCGACCTTCGCCAGTTCGACCTGGCCGTTCGTGTCGCCGATCACCCGGTCGAGGATCGGGCCGAGCTGCTTGCACGGGCCGCACCACTCAGCCCACAGATCGATCACGACAGGAACCTGGTGTGACCGCTCGATCACGGCGGTCTCGAACGTTGCGTCGGTTACATCAGCCATGGTGTCTCCCAAGGTATCGGCTGCCGGCCGAGACCCGGCGGGCGCACCAACGGGATTGGGCGTACGCTCCCCTCGATGTCGCGCCCCGTCTCGCCCGATGAGTTGTACACCCTGTTGGCGACACCGTCGCTCGTCGATCCGGTCCTGTTGATTCACCTCACCGGATGGATCGACGCCAGCGGCTGTGCAGCAGACGCACGAGATGCGATTCTCGATCAGATTGCGCCGACGCCTGTCGCCGGTTTCGAAACCGAGTGGCTTCTCGATCACCGGGCTCGTCGACCGTTGATGCACATCGTCGAAGGAGTCACCACGGCACTCGACTGGCCGGAGATCAACCTCGTCAGCGGTCGCGACAGCACCGGCAACGACCTGCTGTTCCTGCACGGTGCCGAGCCCGACCACAATTGGCGTACGTTCTGCGACGCCGTCGTCGAGCTCGCCCGTCGATTCGGCGTTCGGCGGGTGATCGGCCTCGGCGCCTACCCGGCTTCGTCGCCGCACACCCGGCCGTCTCGTCTCTCGGCCACGGCATCCACACCGGAACTCGCCAAGCTCGGGTTTACGCCTGCCACCCTCGACGTGCCGGCCGGCATGCAGGCGGCAGTCGAATTCGCCCTTCATCGAGCGGGAATCCCGGCTGTCGGGCTCTGGGCCCAGGTACCCCACTACCTTTCGGGAGCGAGCTACGCACCAGCGACGCAAGCATTGATCGAGGGGCTCGTCGTCGCAGGCGGCCTTGTCTTCGACAGCAGCGAACTTGCTGCGGAGGCGCTTGCCACGCGCACCCGCCTCGATGGCCTCGTCGCCGACGACGATCAGCACCGCACCATGCTGCGGGTGCTGGAGCGGCAATACGACAATGCTGCCGAGGTCGAAGCGTCGATCAGCGGTGACGATGTCGCAGCCGAGATCGCGGAGTTTCTCCGGAACCAGGCCGACGGCGACCGCTGACCGAGCGGTTCAGCTCCCACAGCATCCCCTGCCGGAACTCGATCACGAGCGTCGCCCCGAGCGGCGGGGTCGCGTCCAGTGCGAGGAGCACATGGGAGGTCCTCGGTGTTTGCGCAGTCACGCTGCGATCGAACCCGACCTCCCACGCCAGCACATTGGTGAGGCTTGTGGACACCCCACCCACATCGACGAACAGTTCGCTGATGTCGGTACTCGGATCGAGGCGCTCGGCGACTTCGCCGGAGACCGTCGACTCGTGCAACTGGCGGAGCGTTTCGAGTCCGCTGTGGACCCCCCACAACGACGCGCCGACCAGGAGCATCCCGACCGCCTCGATCCGCCAACGACACAGTCCCCAGGCCACCAGCCCGACTGCGATCGCCACCGCGGCTGCGGCTCCCGGTTCGAAGATGTCGTTGCCGTACGGCGCACCACCGACCTCCACCCCGAGCATCATCACCGGCGACCGAGCCGACGCCCAGGTGTCCCCAGAGCCGTTCCACGCGGCAACGATCCCAGCCAGTGACGGCACACCGACGAGCAACAACGCCGCCCCTCTCCGGCTCAGTCGATGCAGTTGGGCGACGCCGACTGCAACGAGCATGGGAGCCATCACTTCGACGTATCGCCCGTGGAGCCATTTGTCGGCCCGGGGAACGCCGGTCAGGAACCACGCTGCGACGACGAGAACGCCAAGACCCACAGCCAGCACCGACCATCCCTTCGGTCGCGACCGAGCCACGACCACGATGCCCCACAGCGCAAGGCCGGTGCCGGCCAGCACCACATAGGTCAGCGCGCCGAGCCCGAGTTGCAGCATCTGGACCCCTTCCCCGAGACCACGACGAGAGGCCAGGTCGAACGGGCCATAGATGCCGGGATGGTCGAAGGTGGCGGTTGCGAGTGAGCGACGGAACCACTCGACGCTCCCCAGCCCAGCCGCACCGGACGCCGCCACCACCGACATCACAGCCGTCCCCCGCCCCCGCACCGCCCAGCTGCTAACTGCGATGACCACAACCGCCGCTACCCCGAGCCGGGGATGCGCAGCGAACAGCAGAACCGCAGCTGCGACCGCCACCAGCGCGGACCGTGCCGACGTCGTTTCCAGGGCGTCGAACAACGCCACCATCACCAGCACGACCAGGAGCGCAAGGAGTCGCTCTGCCCACACGATCGATGCAGTGAGCAGTGCCGCCGGCAGCAGTGCGCCGACGAGCGCAGCGACGAGTACTCGGCGACGATCGATCTCGGGGAACAAGCGCCGCAGAAACGACGCGAGCGCCGGCACGGTGGCGGCGCCGGCCAGCGCGTTCACCAGACGTGCGAATGCGATCATCCCGTCGCCTTCGAGCCCCAGAAGCCATCCGGGTGCAAGCAGCAGCGGATACAGCGGGCCGTACGGGGACTGTGCAGGCATCGGCGCACCCCCCTCACCGGCGATGGTACGACCCAGTGCGAGATACGCGAGGTCGTCGATCGTCAGCAGCGGTCCGGGCGGGGCGAGAGCGATCACGAGACCCAACAAGAACACTGCGCTCGTCGCGCCCACCAGCCACCGGGTCCACGCCGACATCGCCTCGACGTTAGGCCCGAATCGTAGGTGGATGCAGGAATCGCCGGTGCTACCATCGTGGGCCTCAACCCGGGGCATTAGCTCAGTTGGTAGAGCGCATCCATGGCATGGATGAGGTCAGGAGTTCAATTCTCCTATGCTCCACTCCGATCGAAACGGGGCCTCGTCGGAGGTCCCGTTTCTCGTTTCGTGGCAGGCTTGTCCGATGGGTTCTCTGCCGGTGATCACGCCGCTCGCCGGTACAACCTTCGGGGCGACCGTTACGCAGATCGACGTCCGTGCCCTCGATCGAGACTCGTTCGCTGATCTCTACGCCACCTGGCTCGACCGGGGTCTGTTGATCTTCCCCGGTCAGTTCCTCGACAACGCCGAACAGGACAAGTTCGCTCAGCGTTTCGGAATGCTCGAGTTCGGGGCCTCACCGCTCAGCAACGTTCGCAGGGACGGATCTGTGCGCCCGACCGACGGATCCGACGACATGATGCAGGTCCTCATCGGCAACATGGGTTGGCACCAGGACTCGACGTACATGCCGGTCCAAGCCAAAGGAGCCGTGTTCTCCGCAGAGATCGTGCCGGACACGGGCGGCGCAACCGGCTTCGCCGACACTGCCGCTGCCTATGCCGGCCTCGAGCAGCCCATCAAGGACCGAATCGCCGACCTGCGGGCTCGGCATTCGCTCTACCACTCGCAGGCCCAAGTAGGTCATGCGGGAACGTCGGCCCAGTACAGCGGCTACGGCTTCCACGACGGGCCTGTCTCGATTCGGCCGATCGTGAAACGTCATCCCGAAA
Source organism: Actinomycetota bacterium (assembly GCA_029979265.1). Taxonomy (GTDB): domain Bacteria; phylum Actinomycetota; class Acidimicrobiia; order Acidimicrobiales; family Aldehydirespiratoraceae; genus UBA11606. The sequence goes on from JAPOHW010000021.1 coordinate 25,649, forward strand.
CAGGGAGGCGATCATTGACGATCGGTCGCCATGCCTATGACATCGAGGGTCTGGAAGCAGCCGAATCTGCCGAACTGTTGGCGAGTCTTGTCGAGCTCGCGACCGAACCGATGTACACCTACCACCACCAGTGGACTGCGGGTGACGTCGTCGTGTGGGACAACCGTCGACTCCTCCATCGGTCAACGCCCTGGCCCTTTGATCAACCCCGTGTGATGTGGCACACCAGGGTCGCCGGCGACCCCGTCACCGAGTCGGCAGACGCGGCCTGAGTCGACCGAACGGAAACGGCTCGCAACCCTTCCCGCTTCCCCGAGCAGTCCTATGCGGTTTCGGGTTGTGGCGTGAGGGGGCGCCACGGAACACGCGGCCGGTCGCCCCACAGGCGCTCGAGTTGATAGAAGTCACGCTGCTCTTGCCGGAAAACATGCACCACGAACGGGCCGTAATCCATCAGAACCCACTCGCAAGACTCGGCGCCCTCGACTCGAATCGGTGACGGGCCACCGACCCGCCTAATCTCGAGCTCCACTGCCTCGACGATGGCGGCAACCTGCCGAGCGTTCGATCCGCTCACCACGACGAAGTAGTCCGAGACCGAGAAAACATCACCAACGTCGATGATCACGGGCTCCGTCGCCTTCTTGCCGTCAGCAACGGCCGCAGCATGCCGAACGAGATCGAGCAGGTCGTCAGGGTTCGTCACGGAGCCTTCCAATCGGTGCCGATCACCACGGTGAGGTCCACAGGCTGATCCGGTTCGTCAGAGAACACAACCTGCGCCCCCAGTTCTGCCGCGATGATGGCCGCCGCCCCTTCGGCATCGGCCCGGTGGTACGTGACGACCGAGTTGGCAACACCGAACGTCGTCGCATTTCCGAGCACCCGAACCTCGCCGACATCGGCCACTGTCTCCAGAGCAGCGTCGCGAACGGCACGATCGCCGGTCCCGTCGAGCAGTCGCAGCGTCGGTATGGGTGACCCGATCGGTGCAATTCGCAGCGGCACCATGCGATCGGTCAGATCAGCGAGCCATGCTCGGCCCCGCTCGTCGAGCGAGTAGACAGCCTCCTCCGCATCGCCATTCCCGGGGGCGACCGGCAGAATCTGTAAATCGGCTCGACCGCCGGCGAATCCCCGCAGGAATGGCGACAGTCCGAAGTCGTGGGGCAGCGTCACCAACAGCGGGTCGTCTGCAGCAGCAATCACTGCGAGCCAACTGGTCCACAGATCGAGCTGCCGTTCGGTGCGATTCGCCTCGAACTCGGAGGGATTGCGCCAGCGGTAGAGCTCCGCTCCGGTGTCGCCACGCAGCTGCTGTCCGCCGGCTCGGAGGAACACCGTTTCGCGACCATCGTCATCGGCCTCGACCAGCGGATCGAGCAGGTTGATCGGCAGTGGTTCGCCGAGCGACAGGAGTTGCGCGAGTTCCGGGGTTTCGATGACATCGGTCTCGACGAATCCGAAGCCGAACATCGTCCCGACATCACGCTCGATTGCATCCAGTCCTCCGGTTCGCCACCGTTGGGCGAAGGTTGGTCCGTCGATCCCGTCCGACGACACGTCGGCGCCCACCAAAACGGCATGTCCACCATTGTCGAGCAAGGTCGCTGCCAGCACCGTCAACCCCACGAGCTCGCCGTCGTCGAGATGAACGATGAGCATGGTGGGCGTGGGATCGACGAACACCTCGTAGCCCGGCTGGGTCGGATCGGTCACGATCTGGACGACCGTGCCGTCGGTGCTGTCGAGCACAGCTTTGGTGCCAGCTCGCCACAGCAGAAACACGCAAAGGCCGAGCGCAACGATCACAACGGGAAAGACGAACCGGAAGAAGGGATTCGCCTTCGGTGCTGGCCGCCGCCCATGCGGGGGTCCTGGCTCCTCGTAGTCGTCGAGGGTGATGTGGTCGACGGTCGTCACGAATCCACCGCACCGTAGAGATCCCGAGCCTCGATCAGGTCTGCGACAGCGCTCGGAACGAGTCCACGAATCGGTTCACCTGCAGCAGTTCGCCGTCGAAGGTCACTCGACGAAACGTCGATCGACGGTACCTCGACGACCAGATGGGGCCAGCCCGCTGGGGGACGACCGCCCTCCCGACCACCTCGATCGACCACGACGATCACCGCTCGGTCCCGTACGTCGCCGGGGCGGCTCCATGTGTCCAGGCCCTCGGCAGCGTCGGAACCGACGATCAGGAAGAACTCGTCGCCAGGGTTCGCTGCTGCGAGATGGGCAAGCGTGTCGGCCATATAGGAAGGGCCGCTTCGCTGAACCTCGAGGTCGGACACTTCGACGCCGGACAATCCCGCGGCGGCAAGTTCGGTCATGGCGAGGCGATCGACAGCAGGGGTGACCGCGCTGTGGGAGCTCTTCTGCCACGGGTCACCAGCGACCATCAGCAGGACTCGATCGAGCGCCAGCACGTGCCTGACTTCCAGGGCAATAGCAAGGTGGCCCACATGGGGAGGATCGAACGTCCCGCCCAGGACACCGACCCGTTCGCCCGACCCATCAGCCACGGCGGTGAGTGTAGGCCTCCACGGCTGCTCTTCGGGAGCGACCTGAACGCGTACCGATTGGCTGTCGGCTTCAGACCCCAACGTGACATAAGTCACGTAGTTGGTTCTTTACGGTCGCGTCACGATGTGCGCACAATACGTCGGTTGGACCGCAGAACAGCGCGCAACGAGTGCGCCCACGGTACCGACTTCCCCCCTTGAAAAAATGGGTTCGTGTTGGTGCGTGCCCTCGGTTAGGAATGCCATGAGTGACTCTGTTGGACAGTATTTGAACGAGATCGGCGCCGTGGCGTTGCTCAACGCCCAAGAAGAGCGTGAGCTCTCCCAGGTCATCGAAAAAGGGTTCGAGGCCACCGCCCGAAAGGAAGCTGGCGAGAAGGGCCGCGACATCGACAAAGCCATTCGTGAGGCCGCCGCTGCGAAGGACCGGTTCATCCGGGCCAACCTTCGCCTCGTGGTGAGCGTTGCCCGTCGCTACCCACTGCCCCCGGGCATGGAGCTGCTCGACCTGATTCAGGAAGGCAACCTCGGCCTCGAGCACGCCGTCGACAAGTTCGACTGGCGCAAGGGGTTCAAGTTCTCGACCTACGCGACCTTCTGGATTCGCCAGGCCATCGGCCGTGCCCTCGATCAGAAGGCGTCGCTGGTTCGACTGCCCGGCGATCGCTCGGCCAGCCTTCGCGCTGCCCTGCGAGCCGTGTCCGGAGACGGCGATGAACTCGACGACGAACACGCTCGTCTGCACCGGTTGACAACCCCGACCAGTCTCGATCGCACCATCGGCGACGACGATTCCAACGAACTGGTCGACCTTCTTCCCGACTCGAACCCTGGCCCTGAAGTCGAAGTCATGGCGAACGCCGAGATGGAGATGGTCACCGGCCTCCTCGACATTCTCGACCACCGCGCCAAGTACGCCGTCGAGCAGCGGTTCGGTCTCGGTGATGGCCGCAAACGTTCCTACCGTGAAGTGGGCGAAGACCTCGGAGTCACGGCCGAAGCCGCCCGCCGCCTGGTCAAGCGAGCCATTCACTCGGTGCGCGAGCACGCATCTGCAATGGCCGACTCGGTCGACGCTGTCGCCTGAGTTCTTCAGCACGCTGAACCGAAGCCCTCGCCGTTGGCGAGGGCTTCGGCCGTTTTGGGCGGGCAGAACGACGATGACTCGAAGGCCTCAGAACCCGAACCGCGCACCCGTCATCCCGAAATCCGGTTGGCGAAGCTATCCCCAGGCACCAGACTTGTTCCCGTGACAATGACCTGGACCCCCAGCACCTGGCGTGAGCGAGAAGCACGACATCAGCCCGAGTGGCCAGATGTTGGCGAACTCGATCAGGCCGAGAAGATCCTCGGCCAGATGCCGCCCCTGGTGTTCGCCGGTGAAGCCCGCGACCTCACTTCCCAGCTCGCCAAGGTCGCAGCCGGGGAAGCGTTCTTGCTGCAGGCCGGTGACTGTGCCGAGTCGTTCGACAGTTCCGCCGATTCCATCCGTGACAAGCTTCGCGTGATCCTGCAGATGGCCGTCGTCTTGACCTACTCAGGGGGTCTCCCGGTGGTGAAAGTCGGCCGTATCGCCGGCCAGTTCGCCAAACCACGCTCATCGGCGACCGAGACGCAGGGCGACACCGAGCTCCCGTCGTTCCTCGGCCAGATCGTGAACGACGTCGGGTTCACCGAGTCGGAGCGACGACCGGATGCACAGCGCCTGCTCACTGCGTACAACCGGGCCGCCTCGACGCTCAACCTCCTCCGCGCGTTCACGCGGGGTGGCTACGCCGACCTGAGCCAGATCAACACCTGGAATCGTGAGTTCGTCGCCTCCTCTCCTGCCGGTGAACGGTACGCACAGATGGCCGACGAGATCGACCGAGCACTGCGCTTCATGCAGGCGTGCGGCATCGATGGAGAGAGCGTGCCTGCGATCCACGAGGTCGACTTCTTCACCAGCCACGAAGCTCTGCTGCTCAACTACGAACAAGCCCTCACTCGCCAAGACTCGCTCACCGGCGACTGGTACGACTGCTCCGCGCACATGCTCTGGATCGGTGAGCGGACGAGGCAGGTCGGTGGCGCTCACGTCGAGTTCCTGCGGGGCGTCAAGAACCCACTCGGATGCAAGGTCGGCCCCACAGCCACGCCAGACGACATCATCGGTATCTGTGAGGCACTCAATCCCGATCGTGTCCCCGGCCGCCTCACCCTGATCACCCGCCAGGGATCCGAGAACGTTCGCACGAATCTGCCGCCCTTGCTGGCAGCGGTTCGCGACTCGGGTCACCCTGTCGTATGGGCCTGCGACCCGATGCACGGCAACACCTACACCGCTGAGAACGGTCGAAAGACCCGCCATTTCGACAGCGTGCTCGCAGAGATCTCGGGGTTCTTCGCAGCGCATCACCAAGAAGGCACCTGGCCCGGTGGAATCCATGTCGAACTGACCGGCGACAGCGTCACCGAATGTGTGGGGGGCAGCGACGGCATCGACGAGGAAGCACTCGATCAGGCGTACGAGACGATGTGCGACCCGCGACTCAACGGCCGCCAGAGTGTCGATCTTGCGTTCATGGTCGCCGACATGCTCCACAACCGAGGCTGACCAAAAAAACCTCCGGCACTGCATCCGCTGGACAGGTTCCTGTCGTTGCGTGAGGTGAACACCCTCTTCGTCGACGGTGAGGAATCGCATGGTCATTTCGATGATGTCGCTGCCGCCAGCCGAACCACAGGCGCCCTTGATGTGGCGGCGCAGTCGGCCCCGACGGCTGGTGGTCCGGTGGTACCAACCGTGACGCTGACCGAGATCCGCCAAACGATCGACCAATCAGCTGACTACAGTCATCGTGTGACTTCAGCCGAAGCTCCTGTTTTCGACGAGGTCGAAGTTGCGTTTGCGAGTGGTGACGACCATGCCCTGCGCTTGGCCTACGACGCTCACGGCCGGATGATTTACGGCTTCTGTGCCCGATCGCTCGGACCCGAACGGGCCAAGGACGTCACCCAGGACGTATTCGTCAGTGCGTGGAAGGCGAGGCACCGGTACGACCCGGCGAAGGGACGCCTCGGCGCCTGGCTCATGGCCATCACCCGCAATCGAATCATCGACAACGTGCGCTCCGAAAAGCGGCACAGCGACCGCCGAGCCGATGAAGACTCCGTCGAACTGCACACCGACGCAGAGGTCGATGCCACGGGCGACAAGATGCTCGTGGCCGATGCGTTGCTCGCATTGCCAGAGCGTGCCCGAGAGGTCATCACGCTCGCCTACTTTCACGATCTCACCCATCCTCAGATTGCCGAACGCACCAACATTCCGCTCGGAACCGTGAAGAGCGACATCCGGCGAGGACTGGCTCGGATTCGTCACCACCTGGAGAACCAGAATGACTGACGACACACTGAATCTGGCCGACGACCACAGCCGCATCGAGGCGATTTTGCGGACGATGACCGTCGACGATCTCGAAGTGGACAACCCGCCAACAGATCTGTGGCACGCGATCGAAGCGTTGGTGGGAGCGGAGCATCACGATGCCGACGACGATGTCATCGATCACGATGCCGACGACAATGTCATCGATCACGATGCCGACGACAATGTCATCGATGCCGCCGCTCGATTCCGGATGCGACCAGCGTTCCTTGTTGCAGCGGCAGCCGCACTGATCGTGTTGGTCGGCGTCTTCGTCACCTCTGCGGTTTCCGAAAGCCCGGACTACGAGATCGTCGGTGGCGCAGAACTGCGTTGGGCCGAGGGTTTCGTGGATGACGGCGTCGATGCGACAGCCTGGGCGTCGGTTCTCGCCGACGGCGACGCTGATGCGATCCGGCTCGACCAGATAACGCTCCCCGTTGCGCCCGATGGCGAAGATCTCGAGCTGTGGTTGATCGGTGTCGACAGTGCCGGTGAACTCACGATTCAGAGCGTCGGCGTGATCGACGACCCAACCGACGGGCGGGTCTACGAGGTTCCCGCAGCGTTCGACCCTGCGTCGTTCGACACCGTGCTTGTCGACATCAGCTTCGAGCCTCGGGACGGCAATGCCGCTCACTCGGGGGCGTCGATCGTGCGCGGGCCGGTTGTCGAGGCCTAGGCCCCCGCATCGAACATCCGCCAGACCGTCTTCGTGTAGGCCGGTGTGAACCCGAACCTGCTCAGGTTCCTGGTCGAGTCACCACCCCTACGGGCCAGCGATATCGCACAGCGACAGTCGTGTTGTTCGGCGTATCGAAGTCGCCAGCTGATCAGCGCTGCGTGTGCACCTCTCCGTCGCTCCTCGGGGCGAGTGGACATGCCGCCCAGCACGGCCACACCTTGCGCTATGCGCAGCGTGGCGCAAGCGAGCGGTCGACCGTCTTGCGAGTCACGAGCGAGCAGCAGACCAGGACGGTCGGTTTCGAATGCTGCTGCGGTGAAGGCGTCGTTGGCAGCCTGTGCCGCCGCAGATGTGTGGCCCCACCCGACCGCCGAGCAGACCTGCCAGATCGGAAGCTCCGCTTCGCTGATGAAGGCAATGTCGATACCGGGGATCGCCTCCGGTATCGATCCGAGACCGTGTGCCATGACGATCTGGTCCTCGTTCGGAAGCCAGCTGCGTTCACGTAGTGCAGTGACCGCATCGGTGCGGGTGGCATCGCAGAACTCGAATGCCGGTGTGACCCCGACCTGCGTGGCCCGATCGACGACCGCGTCGATGTCGTCGTGCGTGATCGGTTCGGCGAGGCCGGCAGCCATCACCCGGTTGACGAACAAGCCGGGTCCTGCCAGAACCGCCCAACCGTCTGCCACGCCGAACGTCATGGATCCCCACGACGGGTCCTGTCCGGCGAGCACGCTCACGAGATGCCGCTGCGCCTCAGCCCCCAGACGTTCGAGTTCGACGACTTGCGCTGAATGCACGTCAGAGGGTGAACATCATCTCCGACACGAGCGCGCCGGGCAGCCGCAGGCTCTCCATCGACCGGTGCTCGTACGTCGACGAGTCCAGGATCGTCTCGGCCGTGTCGGTGAGACCCTCGAGCCGATCACCGAGGAGGTTGAAGGCGGAGTCGTCGAACCGCAACACCTCGATCGGTGCCACGATCTCGCCCTCATCGACCCAGAACGTCCCGAATCGGGTCATGCCGGTTGTGCGACATGCAGTGCGATCCGAGAAGTTGAGGTACCACAAGTTGCCGATGTACAGACCCGTACCAAGCGCATCGAGCAGCCGGTCGGATGGGAGGGACCCGGGGCTCATCGCAATGGCGAGCGGATACTCGTAGTCCTCGGCACCGTTCGTCGCAACGCCGTACTCCTGGGCCGAGCGTGGCGACACCAGGTGGCTGTCGAAGGCACCTCGCGTGATCAGCTGAACCGTGTCCGGTCGCCGAAAGCCGGCCCGCTGGAAGTCGGGCGCCACACCCCCGGCGATGTCCTCGACGATCGATACGTCCGGCGCGAAGGAGGCGCCCTCGGTCACCATCCGGAGCAACGGTGTCTGGCGGGTCTCGTGAGCCCGAAGCCCGAAGCCACCCCACGACAGCATGCCCATGAGCTCCTGCATTGCCGCAGGCGTGAGGTAGGCGCGGTACCCGCCAGGCGGAAGGTTCTTCGGTACTCGACCGAGCGCCGCCAGTTCGCGTACCGACCACTCGAGTTTCGAGCGAAAGGCCTGTTCGTCCCAGCCGGTGCCCGCGTATGCGTTCTTCGTTGCCTTGTCACCTTGCAGGTGCAACGACCAGTCGAGATTGAATGTCGTCGCATCGAACCAGTTGCGCTGACCCATCGACGACCCGAAGGCTTCAAAGGTGGAGCCGGCTGCATAGATCCCGACGAAGTCATTTCCGGTCGCACCTGTCGCAACGGCATCGACGGCATCGGCTGCCGCAGGAAGTTCTCCTGCAACAGAACGCTCGGAGTCGATCCCGTCCGTTGCAAACAGAAGGTACGGGTCTTCGGGCAACACGGCTCGTTGTGCCCGGAGATCGTCGAGCAACGCTGCGACACGAGCCTGGTCGGTCGCGCCATGCCCGGTGAGGGTCACGGTTCCCTCTGCGTGGTTGCGACCGCTGATCAGATCGATGGTCAGCGACCGCTGTTGCACACTCCCGGCCTGACGGACGACTGCGTGATTGAAGCGAACAAAATCGCTGTTCTCACCGCGCAACGACGCCAGCAACACCTCGTCGGCCTGCAGGGTGCCGGTTGCCCACGTGACGAGATCGTCGAACTGTTGGCGGGTGTCGTCGATGCTCACGCCACGCCTCCGAACACCTGCACGGCACTGAACCGACAGTGCGGGGCTGCATGACCGACACGGATCACTTGGTTGGGCTCACCCTTTCCACAATTGGGGGTTCCCATCGTGGTGAAATCGTCGGCCACCCCGGTCAGGTTCCGCCAAAACGTCGACGAGATTCCCCGGTAGTTCGGATTGCGGACGATTCCGGTGATCTCCCCGTTCTCGATCATCCGCCCGAGTTCACAGCCGAACTGGAACTTGTTGCGACTGTCGTCGATCGACCATGAGACATTGGTCTCCATCAGCACTCCGTGCTCGACCCCGGCGATCAAGTCGTCGACGGTGGAGTCACCGGGCTCGACGTTGAGGTTCGCCATACGATCGATGGGCGGTCGATTCCAGCTCGATGCCCTGCTGTTGGCCACCCCTTCGAGCCCAGCCCGTACCTGCGAGATTGTCCCTCCCATGGGGCGCTGCAGGATGCCGTTCTCGATGAGGTACGTGCGTCGAGCCGGCGTGCCATCGTCGTCGTAGCCATAGCTCGCCACCTCACCGGCAACAGTCGGATCGAACGTGACGTTGAGCAACTCGGAGCCGTACTGGTAGCTGCCGAACATGTCGGGGGTGACAAAGCTCGTGCCCGCATAATTGCGCTCGTCCCCGAGAATGCGATCGAGTTCGAGTGGGTGACCGATCGACTCGTGAATCTGGAGCACCATCTGATCAGGAGCGAGGATCAGATCCATGATGCCGGTCGGGCAATTCGGTGCGTCGAGGAGCGCAACCGCCTCTTCCCCGATCCTGACGGGTGCATCGGCGAAGCCGTGCTCGGCCATCACCTCGAGACCACCTTGGCCACCGAATGCGGCTCGGCCGTACGTCCGTGTCTGCGTGTTGGAACCGACGTTGGCGGTGGCATGGAGGTCGGGGAAGACCTGCCGAATGCGCTGCGCGACCCGTCCGCCGGCGTTGGTGACGAGGAGCGTCTCGACGTCGTACCGGATGATCGCGGCACCCCGGTCGACGATGCGTTCATCGACGTTCATCGCGGCGTCGGCGTTCGTCAGCATGGCGATCTGGTCGACCAGACCCATCGAGTCGAACGACTCCACCACCGGCGTCTCGTAGTCACCCACGGTATGGAGCAGCGGCGTCTGATCGACAACACTGCGTCCCGAGGTCGCTTGGGCCCAATCCGACGCACGGTCGACCGCTGCCGCAAGGCCGGCATCGGTCAGATCACTCGTTGCCCCGTAACCGAGGCCCCCGTTTCGCCACACCGTGAACATGACACCCTCGTCATGGGACGCTGCGGGAGGCTCGACCACCCCGTTCCGGACACCGAGTGTGGTGCGCTTCTCGACGACGTGTCGGGCACTCGCATAGTCGGCATCGGTAGGGAGCACCCTGCGTAGCCGGTCATCAAGCCTGGTTTCCAGATCGGTCATGCCGAGAGACTAGGCCTTCGACGGGCGGGGCCTACCAGTCGCTTCGACACCCGTCGTTCCCGCCCGGTTCGACAGCGAACCAGATCACGCCAGGTGATCCACGAACCCCTCGAGTTGTCGCAGATTGCGAACCTCGAATGTGCCGTCGCAGTGCTGGGCGTATTCTCCCACGATCGAGTCACCCGTGTCCCAGTAGCTGTTCGGTTCCGGATTGAGCCAATGCACTGCACGCGCTTTGTCGTTCATCGCCTTGATGATCCAGCTCTCCGAGGCGTGATAGTTGTTTCGTGCGTCACCGAGAATCATGATCGACGTGCGGGGTCCGATGTCGTTGCCGTACTTCTCCCAGAACACCTGGAGGGCGTGTCCATAGTCGGAGTGGCCGTCGACCCAGACCACGTCTGCTTCGGTGTTGACTCGGTGAACCGCTTCGTTGATGTCCTCGACCCCTTCGAACATGTGCGTGACCTCGTCGAGGCCATCGATGAAGACGAACGATCGAACCTTCGAGAACTGGCCCGAGATGGCGTAGACGAGATGGAGCGTGAAGCGGGCAAACGCCGCAACCGATCCGGAGATGTCGGCGATCACGAAGATCTCGGGCTTGTGCGGTCGTGGGTTCCGAAACTTCGGCTCTGCCGGTACCCCGCCATAGCTGAGGCTGGCACGCACCGTCCGCCGGAAATCGAGCGGCCCCTTGCGGCCATGGCGCCGCTTGCGTTGGAGGCGGGCCGCGAGCTTGCGAGTGAGCGGGTAGATCGCCTTGCGCAGCGACGCCATCTCCTCGCGAGACGCATGCATGAAGTCGACGTCTTCGGGGAGGGGCTTGCGCAGCGTCTTCGCCATCGCCTCGACGCCACGGTCGGCGACGAGACGACGACGGATCTCGGCCTCGATCTCCTTTTGAAGGCTGTCAATGCGTGACTGATATTCGTCACGTTGAAGTCGCTGCTCGAAGTCCGACGGTGCGTCGCCTTCCTCGTTTTGTTCCTGTTCGAGCAGCCGCTCGAGGACACCGTCGAGGTCGAGATTGCGCAGCGTCCGATACAGGTAGTAGGTGCCGCCGACAGGACGGCCGGGCTCCATCCCGGCGTAGCGTTTGACCGCCTGACGAGCGACCCCTCGCATCATCTGCTGATCACCTCGCATGAGCGACTGATACAACATCTCGGCGAGCTCTTCGGGGGAAAGATTGTCGCCTCCGCCGCCCTGCTGATCACCGCTCGCCTGTTCTCCCTGCTGCTCGTCGTCATCCATCTCCGGCAGTTCGACGGTGTCGTCGCCGATGGAGAACTCGTCGCCGCGCAGCGAGAAGTAGACCTCGAAGACGGTTTCGAACGCTTTCCAGTGGTTGTGGTGCTTGACCAGTGTCGCCGCCAGGGCGTACTTGAACGTCTGTCGATCTCCGAGGGGAACGTGTTTGACCGCCTCCATGGCGTCGAGATTCTCGGTGAGGCTCACCGGCAGACCGGCAGCTCGCAGCTGCACGATGAACCCATTGAGCAAGTCGAGGATCGGATCACCGATCCCTTCCTGTGTCGCCACAGCATCGTCGAACCCGGCACTCTCGGACACAGACATGGTCGATGACCGATCAGGGGGACACGCCGTCCGCAGTGGCGAGTTCTTTGATGGCCTTGTTGATGTCGCTCTGGTACTTCAAGAGAATGTTGATCGTCTGTGTTGCGGTCTGCTCATCGATCTTCTCGACCCCGAGCAAGACGAGCGTCTTTGCCCAATCGAGCGTCTCGGAGACACTCGGGTGCTTCTTGAGTTCGATCTGTCGAATCGATCGCACGACGCGCGCAACCTGGTCGGCGAGATTCTCGGTGATGTCCGGCACCTTGGTGAGCACGATCTCCTTCTCCCGCTCCAGGTCGGGGTAGTCGACGTGCAGGTAGAGGCAACGGCGCTTGAGCGCTTCAGAGAGCTCGCGGGTGTTGTTCGAGGTGAGGAACACCAGCGGGATCTGCTTTGCTTGGATCGTTCCGAGCTCGGGAATCGAGACCTGGTAGTCCGAGAGGATCTCGAGCAGGAGTGCCTCGGTTTCGACCTCGACGCGGTCGACCTCGTCGATGAGCAGCACAACCGGCTCGTCAGCGCTGATCGCCTCGAGAAGCGGACGGGTCAGAAGGAATTCATCACTGAAGATGTCGTCGCTGATGTCGTCCCACTCTTCGCCACCGGACTCGGCCTGGATCCGCAGGAGTTGCTTCTTGTAGTTCCACTCGTAGAGCGCCTTGGCTTCGTCGAGGCCCTCGTAGCACTGCAGGCGGATCAGGCGGGCCCCCGTGATCTCCGAGACACTCTTCGCCAGCTGCGTCTTGCCGGTGCCGGCGGGACCCTCGACGAGGATCGGCTTCTCGAGTCGGTCGGCGAGATACACCACGCCGGCAATGCCGTCGTCGGACAGGTAGTCGACACCTGCGAGCTCATCTTTCAGGGACGCGACATCGGAGAAACGGTTCGACATGGCGGTCAGGTTAGCGGGCGTTAACCGGAGCCCCTTAGTCGATCCCGGCCGAAGCGAGCCCAAGGCGCACCCGAAGTCAGCGTCGAACCTGTCCGGTTCCCCGCACCACGAACTTCTCGGTTGTCAGTTGCTCCAACCCCATGGGTCCACGGGCATGCAGCTTCTGGGTGGAAATGCCGATCTCGGCACCGAACCCGAACTCCTCACCATCGACGAAGCGAGTCGAAGCATTGACGAGTACTGCGGCCGCATCGACCTCCCGGACAAACCGGTCGGCCGCCCCGATGTCGTTGGTGATGATCGCCTCGGAGTGGCCCGTGGACGTCTCGTTCACATGGGCGATCGCTGCATCGAGATCGTCGACCACCTTCACGCTCATCTTCATGGCGAGGTACTCGGTGGCAAAGTCCTCGTCCGTCGCCTCGCCCATCGCAACGAACGCCCGGGCCCGTTCGTCGCCGACCAGTTCGACATCGCTCAGCGCACGGGCGGCCATCGGAAGAAACTCTGCGGCAATGGCATGGTGCACCACGAGCGACTCGGCGGCGTTGCACACGCCGATGCGCTGCGTCTTTGCATTGACCGTGATGTCGACCGCCATCGCAAGATCGGCCGAGGCATCGACGTACACGTGGCAGTTGCCTGCACCGTCGATGACGTAGGGAACGGTCGCATTGTCGAGAATCGACTGGATGAGTGACGGGCCACCGCGAGGGATCAGGCAGTCCACAAAGCCCCGCTGTTGCATGAACTCGATGGCGGCCTCACGCCTGGTGTCATCGACGACCACGAGCGCATCGGCCGGAAGGTCGGCCGTGGGCAGAGCCCCCCGCAGCGCTGCGGCAATGGCGAGATTGGAGTTGATGGCCGAAGACGACCCACGAAGAAAGGCGACATTGCCGGATTTCAGACACAACCCGAATGCGTCGCTCGTCACGTTGGGCCGCGATTCGTAGATGATCGCAACTACACCGAGTGGCACCCGCGTCTTTTCGATCTTGATGCCGTTCGGACGCACCCAGCCTTCGGTGATCTCTCCGACCGGATCTCGCAGACCGGCGACCTGGCGCAGGCCACTGGCCATCGACTCGATACGACCGGTATCGAGACGGAGCCGATCCACCAGACCCGCCTCCATCCCGTCGGCGAGAGCCGCAGCAACGTCACGGGCATTGGCCTCGAGGATGGTGTCGGCATTCGACTCGAGTTGGTCGGCGGCTGCTTCGAGCGCCTCGTCCTTCTTCGCCGTCGACGCGACGGCAAGCGCACCCGTCGCAGCCTTGGCCCGCCGGGCCAGTTCTCCTATGGGTATCGGGGTTGCGGTCACGCTGCACAAGCGTACTCGGGCCGATTGCTAGCCTCCCCAGGAATGGCGCGTCGTCTCGAACCCACGGTTTTTCTCGCCATGGTCTCCCCCTTCACCGTGGCCCTGGTCGCCGCAAGCATCGCTGCGATCCTGTTCGTGGGCGGTCCCTGGTACGTTGCCGTCGCGGTGGCTGTCGCCGTCTGGCTCACGCGAGTCGTCGTTGCCCGCACGGTCGCTCGTCGAGTCGCCGCGCTACCTCCCCGGATCGACCCGTTTGCGCTGCGTGAGCCCTGGCGCTTCTTCGTGCGCGACGCTCTGCAGGCCCGCGCCCGTTTCGCCGAGGCACTTGCGCACACTCCCGAGGGCCCGTTGCGTACCCGCCTTTTCGAGATCGGTGATGCGCTCACCGCCAGCGTCGAGCACTGCTGGGAAGCGGCTCGCACCGGGCAGCGACTCAGCGACGCTCGCCGGCGCATCGATGCCGAACGACTCGAACGAGATCTCGCCTCACTGCCGGTCGGTGACACCCGGATCGGCTCGATCGATGCGCAACTTGCGAGTCACACGCGCCTCACGATTCGTGAGGCGTCGGTGCGAGATGAACTCGAGCGAATCGAGTTCCGACTCGAGGAGGCGGTGGTGCGAGCCGAGGAACTCAGCACACGGGCCGGCACGCTCGGAGACGTCGAGCACGTCGGGGCGGCGATCCGCGACGTCGTCCACGAACTCGAAGCATTGCGACTCGGCCTCGACGACGTCGAGGAGCTCTCGTGAGCACGGCCGGCCGAGGCGCCACGCTCGTCGGCATCGGCATCTTCCTGTCGCGAAGTGCAGGCCTTGTCCGCGAAATGGTTGCCGGGCGTGTAATCGGCATCAACGGCGCAGCGGACGCCCTCGCTACCGCAATGCGGATTCCGAATCTGCTCCAGAACCTGCTCGGCGAAGGCGTTCTTGCTGCCTCGTTCGTCCCCGTCTACAGCGATCTCCTCGAGGCCGAAGACGAGCGAGCGGCGAGCCGGATGGCGGGCGCCGTCGGAGCCGCCCTCATGCTCGTCACGGGGCTCAGCGTGCTCGTGATCGTTCTTGCGGCGCGGCCACTGACCCGCCTGATCGCCTGGGGTCTCACCGGCGCCAGCTTCGACCTCGCCGTCGAACTCACCCGCATCACTGCAGTCGGTATCGGATTCATGGTGATGTCGGCTTGGTGCCTCGGCATTCTCAACAGCCACCGGAACTTCTTCCTTCCCTACGTTGCCCCCGTCGTCTGGAACCTCGCGCAGATCGTCGCGTTGTTGTTGGCCTGGCAGGGTGCCTGGGATGTTGCCGACGCAACGCGTGCGATGGCGGTTGGTGTCGCAGTCGGAGGTGCACTGCAGCTCCTCGTGCAATACCCCACTGCGAAGACGCTGGCTCGTGGACTTCGGGTTGCGTTCGATGCCCACAACCCTCACGTGCGAGCGGTCCGACGTCGATTTGGTCCTGCCGTTCTCGGTCGCGGTGCCGTCCAGATCTCGGCCTACGTCGACCTCCTGCTCGCCTCGTTCCTGGCTGCGGGTGCCCTGTCGGCACTGTTCAAGGCCCAGATCCTCTACACCCTGCCGGTGAGCCTCTTTGCGATGAGCGTTGCTGCAGCGGAACTGCCCGAATTGTCTCGGCTGACCCACGATCCCGGACAGGTTGCGCAGCGGACCGAAGCAGCCCTGCGCCGGATCGCCTTCTGGATGCTTGCGTCCTCTCTCCTGCTCATTGCTGCAGGCGAACCAATCGTCGCGCTGCTGTTCGAGGGTGGAGCGTTCACCAGTGCGGACACCTCACTCGTGTGGTTGATCCTCCTGTGCTATGGCCTCGGTCTTCCGGCAATCGGGCTGTCGCGAATGTTGCAGAACGCGGCCTATGCCATGGGCGACACCGCCGGCCCAGCCCGAGTCGCCGCTCTGCGAGTGGCCTTGGCCGCCATCCTGGGTGCGCTGTTCATGTTCCCGCTCGATCGTGCCTTCATCGGTCTCGACGGGATCGAGCAGCTGGGTGACGCCCTCGGTCTGGCCGGCCCGCTCGACGGCGCCGTTCGCGCCGACGGCTCTGTTGTGCGCCTCGGAGCGATCGGCCTCGCCCTCGGCTCGGCGATCGGCGCCTGGGTCGAACTCGTCTTGCTGTCGCGACTGCTCGACCGGCACCTGCCCGCACTCCGCTCGCCTGCTGCTGTCCTGCTTGGGCCCGGTGTCGCCGCCGCGTTCGCCTTCGTCGTCACCGCCGCACTCAAACTGGCAACCGGCGGCCTGCCTTCCGTGCTCGCCGTGCTCCTCACCGTCGGAGTCGGTGGGGCCGCCTACGTGATCATTGCCTTCCGGACCGGCGTGCGTGAAGCGGACATGGTCCTCCGGCCTGTTCGCCGCATCATCTGGCGCTGACCGCACGGCGATACGGAGCGCCGTCTACCATCAGAGCATGTTTAGGTATCTCAAGAAGCGGTGGAACTACCTCTTGGCGGCGCTCAACCTGCGTCACGAGGAGCACGCTGACCCGAAAGTGCAGCTCGAGCAGGCGATCGGCGACGCCAAACAGCAGCACAAGCAGTTGCGTGAGCAGGCCGCTAATGTCGTTGCCAACCAGAAACAGACCGAGATGCGCATCAACGAGGCACTCGAGAAGCTGGAGAAGGTGAACGCCAATGCCCGACAGGCCATCCTGATGGCCGAGTCCGCGCAGGCCGACGGCGACACGGCAAAGGTCGATCAGTACACGTCGGCGGCGCAGCAGTTCGCCGATCGGCTCCTCACCCTCGAAGAGGAGATCGAGGGACTCAAGCAGATGCACTTCCAGGCCACCGAGGCAGCCGATCAGGCCAAGGCGGCCGTGAAACAGAACGCAACCCTGCTCCAAAAACGTCTCAGTGAGAAATCGGCGCTGCTCTCCAAGCTCGACCAGGCCAAGATGCAAGAGACCGTCAATGCTGCGATGACGACGCTCAACGAATCAATCGGTGACGACGTTCCGACCTTCGACGAGGTGCGCCAGAAGATCGAAGCCCGTTACGCCAAGGCCAGCGCAGTGGCCGAACTCAACGAGACCAATGTCGAGGCGCGCATGCTCGAGATCGAGGAAGCAGCCCGCGGGGTGCAGGCACAGACCCGTCTCGCCCAGATCAAAGCCGATCTCGGTATTGCGCCGGCGCCGGAGCCCGACGCCCTCACCGACGGCGACTGACCGGCCTCGGAAGCGCCACCAAATCGTCGGCGTGCACCACGACCGCTGGCACGCCCAGCGGAAGTTCATCGCTGCGGTGGCCGGCAGCGCGATGGATCTCATCGGCTCCATGACGCACGAGCCCCTTTGCAAAGGCTTCCCCGTCGGTGTCGACGATCTCGATCGGCGCGCCGGGATCGAATGCGCCGTTCACCTCCCGTACCCCGGCAGCCAACAACGACTTTCCTGCCTCCAGCGCCGTCCGCGCCCCGCGGTCGACGACAAGTTGGCCCTGCGCAACCACTGCGAAGGCAATCCACGCCTTTCGTGCCGGCAGCCGATTCGGTCGGGCCCGCACGGTTGTGCCGACCCCTGCAACACCAGCCACTGCGTCGGCGACGACACCATCACGGCGAGCAGCGGCAATGACCGTGTCCACCCCGGACCACGCCGCGATTTTGGCAGCAGCAAGCTTCGAGGCCATGCCTCCACTCCCCCGCGCCGAGCCTGCGCCACCGGCAAGCGCCTCGTGCTGGTGGTCGATCTCGTGAATCTCTTCGATGAGTGAGGCCGACTGGTCGATCCGCGGATCGGCAGTCAGCAAACCGTCGGTGTCGGTGAGCAGCACCAGCCGTTCCGCGTCGACCAGGTTGGCGACGAGCGCTGCCAGCCGATCGTTGTCTCCCCACCGGATTTCGTCGTCGGCGATCGCATCGTTCTCGTTCACGATCGGCACGACACCGAGTTCGAGCAACCGTCCGAGCGTCTGACGGGCGTGCAGGTACTGGGCGCGGACGATGAAGTCGTGTGGCACCAAGAGAACTTGTCCCGCAACCACGTCATGCCGAGCGAACTCGCGTCGGTAGACCTCCATGAGGGCCGACTGCCCGACCGTCGCCACTGCCTGCAAGGTGATCGGGTCGGACGGTCGCCGTGCCCCACCCAGCCCCAGTTCGGGCAATCCCGCTGCGATCGCCGCTGATGTCACCACGACCACCCGGTGTCCGTCAGCTCGGAGCTCCACCACTTGACGGGTCAGCAGGGCGACCATCGTCTCGTCGATGACGCCTTCGTCGTCGGTCAGCGACGACGTACCGATCTTCACCACGACCGAACTCACGTGGTCACCCGAGAATCTGCTGGCGCACTCACTCGTCTTCCTCGTAGTCGAAGCTGAAATCACCGATGTGAACCGTGTCACCGGTCGTCACCCCGGCCCGCCTGAGCGCAGTGAACACGCCGAGCTGCTTGAGCCGCGCCTGGGCAAACTCGAGTGCCTCGTCATCGGTGAGATCGCTGAGCGCAACGGCTCGCACCGCAGATCGACCGACAACGTTCCACGACCCATCATCGAAGCGCTCGATCGAAATCTCCCGACCGAGCGGCCGATGCAGGGTCGCAGCCTCGACCGACGGCGTTGCCACCCGCGCCTCACGAACGAGTGCCGAAAGACTGCCCAGCACCGATGGGAGGCCGGAACGGGTCACCGAGGAGACGACCGGACCATCGAAGTCGTGGTCGGGAGCCAGGTCGCTCCTCGATCCGACGACCAGCCGGGGCCGGTCGAGAAGGTCAGGTCGATAGCTGCCGATTTCGTCGAGCAGCACCTCGAGTTGCGCGTGCGGCGACACGCCGTCCCAGGGTGCGAGATCGAGCAGCACCAGCAGGACCCGGGCCCGCTCGACGTGGCGGAGGAACTGATGGCCCAACCCCTTCCCGTCGCTTGCCCCCTCGATCAATCCAGGGATGTCGGCCAACACCATCTCGAACCCGTCATCCATTCGCACCACGCCGAGGTTCGGCTCGAGGGTCGTGAAGGGATAGTCGGCGATCTTCGGCTTGGCCGCCGAGACGCTGCTGATGAACGTCGATTTCCCTACGTTCGGGAAGCCGATGATGGCAACGTCGGCCATCAGCTTGAGCTCGAGCCGGAGCCACCGTTCTTCGCCGTGCTCGCCCTGCTCGGCGAACGACGGCGCCCGTCGCTTGTTACTCAGAAACCGCGCGTTGCCTCGGCCACCCTCCCCTGCCTGCGCTGCGAGCCAGCGGTCACCATGGTGAAGAAGATCGGCCAACGGCTCTCGGCTCGCATGATCGAGCACGACGGTACCCTCTGGAACCTTGACCTCGAGGTCGCTCCCCCGGGCGCCGTGACGATTACCGCCACTGCCATGCGCGCCACTCTCGCCTTTGCGATGCGGATGATCCCGAAACGCAAGCAGCGACGCCACATTCCGATCGGCAACGAGCCAAATCGAGCCCCCGTCACCGCCATCGCCGCCATCAGGGCCTCCCTTCGCCACGTGCGCTTCGCGCCGAAACGCAACACAGCCCGCGCCACCATCACCGCCCTTGACGTTGATGTTGCACTCGTCGACGAAGTTGGACACGCCTGCAAGGCTACGCACTCTCCACTCAGACGAAGTCGACTTTCGGCATGGCAGGGACCGCCGGACCCACGGGTCAACCGGACGGTGCAGCTGCCGCTCTACCATGCGCCAATGCGGGCCGAACGCGAACTGACCGAACGCGAAGCACTCTGGGGCACCACCATGCGGGGACACCGCACCGACGGCGTCGAGGTCGCCCATGACGATTCCACCGCTGCTGTCGCACCGGGAGAATCGCTCGACCGCGAGGCCCGAGAAGCAATCGAAGCAGCGTCGCTTCGTGCCGGTGCGACGCTGAGCGTCGGTGCGGGGACACGGATGGTCGAGGAAGCTCCAGACCGCACCCGAACCTGCTTCGAACGAGACCGTGATCGGATCCTCCATGCCTCGGCGTTTCGGCGCCTGGCGGGCAAGACGCAGGTCTTCATCTTTCCCGACGATCATCAACGGACCCGTCTGACCCATGCGCTCGAGGTCGCTCAGGTGGCCCGATCGGTCAGCTGGGCGCTCGGATTGAACGTACCGCTCACCGAAGCGATCGCCCTCGGTCACGACTGCGGGCACGGCCCCGGCGGTCACGCCAGCGAGGACGCACTGTCGCCCTTCGTCGAGGGAGGTTTCAACCACGCCGAATGGGGAGCCGACGTCACGCTCCGTTCGCTCAACCTCTGCGAGCAAACCCTCGACGGCATCCGCAACCATTCGTGGTCGCGCCCTGCCCCTTCGACCCCGGAAGGGGAAGTGGTGAGTTGGGCCGACCGAATCGCATACGTCTGCCACGACTTTGAGGACGCGGTGACCGCAGGGATCGTTCGAGTGGACGACCTTCCCGATCTCGTGCGCGACTTCTGTGGAACGACCCGGCGGATGCAGCTCGCCGGGTTCATCGGCGCCATGATCGCAGCGACCGAATCCACCGGTCGAATCGCCATGACCTCCGATGGCGCCGCTGCACTCGCTGCCTTCCGAAGCTTCAACTACGAAAAGATCTATCTGCGCCCGGCGTCTCGTGAGCAAGCCAGCCGAGTGATCACTGTGTTGCAGTCACTCGTCGAGCACCTCTGCGCCGACCCGACGCGGCTCCCCCAACGACTGCTGGTCGACGATTCCGACGCCGGAGTGCGCCATGCCGCCGTTTCCTGGGTCGCCGGCATGACCGACCGCTATGCAATCACGGCGGCTCGCGAATGGCTTGACTTCGACACCGACTCCCTACCGCGAGGTATCCACAACCCCGGCTAGGCTCAAGAGTCCCGGCGTGGCCGGATGATCGATCTAAGGAACATCGGCAGAATGCCGATGAAAAGAGCATGTTTGCGCGTTTGGCAGTGAACACGAGGAACAGGACAAACGACCGGGGAGCCGTCGTTGCCGAGTTCGCGCTGGTGCTGCCGTTTCTCGTCATCATCATGCTTGGAACCATCACTGCCGGCATTGCCTTGAACGACGATCTGCAACTCAACCACTCGACCAGAGACGCGGCCCGATACGGGGCGACCATACCGAGCGACCAGACATTCGCCAGTGGTGGCGACTGGGCCACGAACGTCCGTGAGGTTGTCCTGTCGCGGTTCGGAAACGGCCTCGCCTCCGGTGACGTGTGCGTGGCGCTCGTCACCGGGGTCTCCCCCGTCGCCGTGTCGACGGCTCACACCACGGCGGGGGGCACTGCTGCTTGTTTCGACGACTCGGCAGCCGGCATCTCCGACACTCGGGTGCAAGTCACGGCCAGCGTGCCGGCGGAGATCGAGACCGGTCTCTACACGGTCAGTCTTTCACTGACGGCCGAAGCCGTCACAATGCACGAGAGCAATGCCTGATCAGCGCTCGCAGCGCGAGTCCGGTGCGGTGCTCGTGCTGGTGGCGATCTCGCTGGTAACGCTCCTCACCTTGGTCGCGCTCGTCGTCGACCTCGGTTTCATTCGAGACGAGCGACGGTCCCACCAGTCCGCCGTCGATTTCGCTGCGCTCTCGGCCGGAAAGGCCCTGGGCGCGGATACGGGCCCCGACGGCCAGGCTGGCTGTGCAGCCGCCGTGCAGTACCTGCGAGCGAACGTCGATGATCTCCCGGGAACAGCAGCGGTATCATGCGCCTCCCTTCCTGCGAATTGCTCCGGTGCTTCTGCGCCGGTGACCGTCTCCGACGGTGGTACGGCCGGCAAGTACCAGATCGAAATCACCTACCCGGTATCGAGCACAGCCATCGCAGACGCCAGGACAGGGACGCGAGGGTATGACGGGGACCCGTGCGAACGGCTCATGGTCCGACTCACATCCTCGGTCGATGCCTTCTTCGCATCTATTCTCGGCGAGGACACCCTGGAGATCGACACTCAGGCTGTCGTCCGCCAGGTCGATGCTGACAAGCGGCGTATGCCGAGCTTCTGGCTCCTCGAGCCCTTCGAGTGCGGTGCGCTCGACGTAGGGGGCGGCTCCGTCGTCCAGTCGGGAAGCCCGAGCAGAGCTGGGGTGATCTTGCTCGACAGCGACGGCTCCCAGTGCCAGGGACAGAGCAAAACCATCGAAGTTCAGGGTCTCGGCGGCGGCGCGGCTACGACAATCGTGGCAAAGAGTGCCGGCTCGGAGGCTGGAGCGATCAATCTCGTCGCCCTCGGCCCGGGGCAGACATGCTTCACGTCGGCTACCGCCTGCAACGGCGGAGACATCAAACCCGACGAGCAGACAGCGGTGAACAGCGGCGGCATCTACCCCGCGCCCAGTCCGAGACCGAAGCGGGCAACGAGGGCACCGGTTGACCACAAATTCAATTGCAAACCGTCCTACAGCGCCTACCTCACGATCCCGATTGAGGGGTGCACATCAGGTGGCCTTGACCACATCGACGACCTAGTCTTTGCAGTCGGGTCCTCGGGTACACCAACCGGCTGGCAGACATGGACGGGTGCGGGGTA
>JAPOHW010000022.1 GCA_029979265.1 Actinomycetota bacterium
GCTCCCGGTCTGACGCTCGACCTCTACTTCGCAACCGGGCCCGACCATGAGCGGCCGATCTGGGATGTCGTGATCGCCCATCTCGAAACCCTGGGTCCCGTTCATGCCGATGTCGTATCGGTCGGGATCTTCTTGAAGAACCCCAGGAAGTTCGCCGACTTCCGAGCGCAACCCGTTGGGTTGCACTGGGGTTCAACCTCCGACGACGGGCTCGTCACCCGACGATCACCCGCAAGGTCGTGGCCAACGGTGCCCAGTTCTGGCACGTCGCCAACATCAACCACCCCGACGACTACGACGGTGCACTCCAGGCGCTTCTGGCCGAGGCGTACGACGAGGCCTAGCCTCGGCTCGTTCTGACGTCGCCTCCATCGGTGGACGCCTGCAGGGTGAGCCACACCACTGCGCCGAGGATGAGCACGCCGCCGATCAGCGCAGCCGTTGCCGGCGTCTCGTCATAGGCGAGCCAGACCCAGACCGGACCGAGCACGATCTCCGACATGAGCAGCAACGTGGCGTCGGGGGCGGGCACGGCACGCTGCGCCCAGTTGAAGAAGGGCACTGGCACGCCGATGAGCAGTGCACCGGCGAGCAGACCGATGACGAGGTCACGCAGCGACACACCGAGCCCATCAGCGAGCAGCGAGACGATCGCACCGACGATCGCACAGGTGCCCCCTGCGATCACGACCGGTACCAGCGGATCACCGTCAGCCCCCGCTCGGATGAGTGTGGAGTACACCCCCAAACCGACGGGGATCACCGACACGATCAGGATCGCCCAACCGATACCCGAATCGAGGCCCGAAGACACCATGATGACGACGCCGACGATCGTCGTCCCTGCGGCGATGGCGGCCTCGGTTTCGAGACGCTCCCGCAGCAGCAGCCAACTGAAGATCGCAGCCGAGATCGGTGCTGCAGCCTGGAAAAGCAACACGAACGCAGCATCGGTGTGCGTGAGCGAAATGATGAAGCTGATCATCATCGAGCCGAGGATCATGCCTGCGACCCCGTGTTGCCATGGCAGTCGGCGGCGGATCGCTCGGAGATCTCGCCGGTTCTGCCACCACAGCAGGGGCCCGACGACCAAGACGGCACCCAGACCACGAAATGTCAGGTACTGCCACGCATCGATGTCATCGGTCGCTCGAAAGAACAACGCGCCGAAACTGAACACGGTGCCGGCAGCGAGCACCACCAGCGCTCCGGAACGGCGGGTGAGCGGCACAGGCGGTCAGTCGATCTTGATGATGGCGTCGCCCGATCGGATCGTGCCGGGCGTGACGACTCGGGCGTTGACACCCCGCAGGTGAAGCGCCTTACCAAGCTCGGAGTTCACGAACCGATGGGCATCCAACCCGAACCGCTTGGTGAACTTGGCGCAACCGTTGTGGGGTTGGTCGGTGATCTCGATCACGGCAGAGCCGATCCGGAGCCTGGTCCAGGCCGGCATGTTGACCTCACTCAGGTCGAGATCGACGATCAGCTGATCACCTGCGAGTGGCATCCGTTCCGGTGACCCCGCAACCACCTCGCAGACCCGACTGTTCATCAGATTGAGCTGCATGTCGGGATGTGGTCCGCCGTGATCGGTTCGCGACGACCCACGCGCACTCCAGTTGTCACCCACGAGCCCCTCGTCAGGATGCAAGGAACCCTCCTCGACCACGACTCGCACATCCTCGGCGGGACGTTGGACGATGAGTTCGAGGGTGCCGCCGTCTGCCGGTGACGCAGCGATGTGGTCGAGCGCAGCCTCGAGCTGCTTCGTGGTTGGATGTTTGACCTCGATCGCCTCCATGTCGGGGAGGGTACCGTCTCCGACCACGGCGAGACGCTTCGATGGCTGCTGGCCGAGTCGACACGATCCGAGCACGCCGAAGCCCGAGCCATCTACGGTGGTCGCATGCGAACCCGCCGCCGACACATCGCTGCGTTCGTCGTTGTCGGCTGTTCGCTCCTCGTCGGCGGAGTCGCTGCCCTCGGAGCTGTCGTGGGTGACGCCGAACGCATCACAAGCTTCCAGGTTGCCGCCGTGCTCGGCAACGAGGGACTCCTCGTGACCGAGGTCATCGACTACGACTTCGGTCCGTCGCCCCGTCGCGGCATCTACCGCGACATTCCTGATGCCATTGCGAGTTCCGTGTCGGTGCGCTCGTCGACCGCACCGGATCAGACGCTCGTGACCGAACGGCGATCGACCGTGCACGTGAGAGTCGGTGATCCTTCGGTGACGATCACCGGCCGACACCGCTACCAGATCGAGTACCTCCTGCCATTCGACGCCGTGGTTCAGGGCAACGTTTTCGCCTGGGACGCGGTCGGGACCCGATGGACCGTGCCGATCAGCAACATCGGTGTCGTGCTTGCGCTTGCCGGTGAGCTGGAAAATGCGAGCTGCAACCAAGGACGAATGTTCGAGGAACGTCGCTGTGAACTCGCGAGTACAGGATCGGCGGGCCAGTACGCACTCAGGATCGATGAGCTCGGGGTCGGCGACGGCGTCACCATCAGTGGAAGCCTCGCCACAGCCGATGTGCCACCCGAGCTTCCTCCGTCACCATCGTCTCCAGTCGACGATCCGGGTATCGGCATTCTCCTCCCCTTCGTCGCAGCAACTGCCGCGGCAATCCTCGGCGGCTTCGGTGGCGGGTTCCTTGCCCGCCGTGCCGGCCGGGAACGCGTCTGGTCGGGAGGAGCCGCAGATGCTGCCTTCGGTGACGAGCGCGACGATCTGGTCGGTATTCGCATCGACGAGCTCGATCTTGCCGAGCTTGCGACCATCGAGTTCGAACCGCCCCGAGACACCAGCGCCACCGAGGGCGGCATCATCTTCACCGAAGGTGTCAGGGACCAACACCTGTCGGCCTGGCTGCTCGAGGCGGCCATCCGAGGCGAGATCGAGATCTCGGGCGATACCCGACCCGTACTCACTCGAGGCAGTTCGCCGGCTCATCCCCAAGTCCATCAGGTGCTCGACGCCATGTTCGGGAACCGCAGCACGATCACCCTGGATGACTACGACAAGACCTTTGCCACCGGCTGGAAACGGCTGCGCAACGAACTCGACGAATGGTTCGACGGAGCGGCGCATTGGGACGTCGAAGGACGGCGGAATCGGCGCCGTGCGATTGGCCTAGGTGTTGTCGCGGGCATCATCGGACTAGCACTCACCGCCGTCACCGCCGCAGCCGCTGCCCGCAGCGGTGGCCTCTTGACCCTCGCAGTCATCGCTGCCGCAGCCCTGACCGGTCTGGCCGTCGGCTTGGTCGCTTCATCATCCGAACTCATGATTCGCACCGAGGCCGGCACTGCGCTGTGGCTTCGCATCGAGTCGTTTCGCCGCTTCCTCCAGCACTCCGAAGCTCGCCATGTGACCGAGGCGGCCCAGCGAGGCGTCCTTCGGCACTACACGGCGTGGGCCGTGGCGCTGGGCGAATCACAGGCATGGGCCGATGCGGTCGAAGCGGCGACCACCGACGCGCCCGACCTCGCCAGCAGCGCCGTCGACGACATTGCCTTCGTGTCGCTGGGCAGCCACATCGGAAACGCCGCCTCGAAAACCATCACCGTGCCTGCGTCGAGCGGGGGAAGCGACTGGAGCGGCGGGGGGGGCTTCTCCGGAAGCATCGGAGGCGGAGGCGGCGGGGGTGGCGGCGGCTCCTGGTGAGGCGAAACGATCCGAGCGATGATGTCAACTATGGCTGACGGTCACGATCCCAGCTTTGCCCTGCAGGAGATGCTCGGCTTCACGATCGAGAAGATCGATGGTGAATCGGTCGCCACCCTGACGATCGAGCCCGTCCACCTGAACCCGCATGGCGTGGTGCACGGAGCGGTTCCCTTCGCACTGATGGACACAGCAATGGGCAGTGCGGTCATGAGCACGGTCGAGGACGGGCGCCTCTGTGCCACCATCGAAATGCAAACCCGATTCCATCGTCCGGTGCTGGCGGGGACCCTTCGTGCCACCGCACGGGTCACCACGGCCGGTCGCCGGATCGTTCACCTCAGCGCCGAAACACGCGATGACGAGGGCCGCCTCATTGCCAGTGCTACCGCGAGCTTCGCCGTCTTCGAGGGCTGACGAAGCGATGCTGTTGTCGAACTGCGCACCGACCTTGCTGGCAAACCCGTTCGAGCTGAATGTCTCGGCGCTCGATCAGGCGCTCGCCGCTACTCGCAACGCAGGCTTCGACGCCGTGGGTCTGTGGGCGTTTCACATTCAGTTCGGCGGCGACGCGGTCGCTGCAGCAGTGGCCGATGCAGGGCTCTCGGTGGTGACCATCGATGCTGCGCTGGCCTGGGTAGAGGGTCCCTCGGCAGCGGCTGCCGAGGAGATGGACGGGCTGATCGCCGTAGCCGATCAATTCGGTGCCCCGGTGATCCATGCCACGACGCTCGGCCCTGTGAACGACCTGGAGGCGGCAAAAGACGGGTATGCGGCGATTGCGGCACAGGCCGAGGCCGCAGGCAAGGTGCTCGGACTCGAGTTCCTCCCCTGGACCGGGATCCCCACGCTCGCCGCCGCCAACGAGATCGCCGCCCACGGCGGTTCGGCTGCCGGGATTCTTCTCGACACCTGGCACTGGTTCCGCCAGCCCGGAGGACCGGACCTCGAGTTGCTTCGGTCGATTCCCGGCGAACGCATCACCAGCGTGCAGTTGAGCGACGCTCCGCCCGCAGCGTCGGCGGATGTCGCAACCGAAGCCATGACCTCCCGACTGCTCCCCGGTGCCGGGATCATCGATTTCAGCGCCGTGTGGGACGCACTCGAGCACAGTGGCGCAACCCCGGTTGTGGCGGCCGAGGTCCTGTCCGACTCGCTCAAGGCCGAGGGACCCGAGGCAATGGCACGGGCCGTGCACGACGCAAGCCGGCGAGTGCTCCCCCGGTGAGGTGAAGGGTCAGCGCACCGTGAACGACACGACGTTGCTCATGTCGTTGGGGTTGTCGGGATCGCTGCCTGCATAGACCTTCACGACGGTGATCTCGTAGGGACTGATGCGGCGGTCGGCGACGGCACGGTCGAGGTAGGCCTCGAAACCATGCTCGGTCCAGTGAGCGGTATTGACGCCGACCGCGCAGCGAGCACCCGCCATCGCCACCCGAACCAACTCATCGAGCGGCTCGGGTGGAAGATGTCCGTGGGTGAAGGTTCCTGCCGACGTGACCCCTGCATAGGTGTTGTCGGCGACGGCGAGACCGACGGTGAGATCGGCTTCAATCAGGTTTGTGTAGACGCCCTTGGTCCCAGCCCGGGAGAGCATCTCGGCCGAGATGTCGACACCGTCGATCTGGGCGACTCCTCGGAACCGCAGTGCCTCACCGACAACGCCGGTACCGCAGCCGACATCGAGCGTCGGACCAACTGGGCGCGGTCCCGCGACGAAGATGTCGGCGACGCGCTCGTGGTACTCGTACCCCGTCGCCTCGACGAAGCTGGTGTCGTAGGTTCGGGCCCACTTTGCGTACAACCGGCGATTGTCGTCGGGGGTCACGACCGCGTACGCGTCGTCGAGGCCGAAGGAGTCGTCGTCGGAACGACCGGTCGATGCCGAGGTCACTGGTCGAGTCTCGCGCCGATGCACCCGAGCGAGAGGAAGGAGGTTCAGTTCTTCGGAAGTTCCGAGAACGGTGTGTCTTTGCCGGGGCCTGGCTCACGGGGCAGTCCGAGGACGCGCTCGCCGATGATGTTGCGCTGGATCTGGTCGGTGCCGCCGTAGATCGACGGACCGGGAGAGAACAGCGCGATCTCACCGATGGCGCCCGAGGTCTGCGGCTCGGAGGCGCCGGTCAGCATGCCGTCGGCTCCAAGGATGTCGAGTCCGAGTTCGCGGAAGCTCCGGAACAACTCCGACATGACGAGCTTGCCGATGTTGGGTTCGGCGCCGGTTCGCTGCTTGGCGTCCTTGGCTCGCTGGATCGACAGCCGGTTGACCTCGATCAGCGAGTACAGCCGGACAAGCTTCTGGCGCAGCACCGGATCGGTATTGATGCCGTTCTTCTCGGCCAGCCCCACGTAGTGCTGCCACAAACCGATGCCGAGACCGGGGACACCACCTTCGCCGCTCTCGCGGCGGTTGAACTTGGTGACAGGCTCGTGGCGGACCGACCGAATGCCTGAGCCGGCGGCGGAGGCCGGGGACTTGCCCGCCGATCCGAGCGATGCTCGTTCGAACATCAGGGTTGTATTGGCGACGGACCAACCCATGTTCTCCTCACCGATGATGTTGGCTTGGGGAACCCGAGCCTCGTCAATGAAGACCTCGTTGAACAGTGCCCGGCCAGTCATCTCGGTGAGAGGTCGAACCGTGACGCCCGGCTGATGCATGTCGAAGGCGAAGTACGTGATGCCCTTGTGCTTGGGGGCGTTCGGGTCGGTGCGAGCGATCAGCATGCCCATGTCGGCAATCTGACCCCCGGACGTCCACACCTTCTGCCCGGTGATGACCCATTCGTCCCCGTCACGCTCGGCTTTGGTGGTGAGACCGGCGAGATCCGAACCGGCGCCCGGCTCGGAAAACAGTTGGCACCAGCCAACAGACCCGTCGAGGATCGGCGGGAGAAACTCGTCGATCTGCGCCTGGGTTCCGTGCGTTGCGATCGTCGGGGCAGCGAGCATCTTTCCGAGACCGGTGGGCGGGCCCATCACCTCGCGATCGGCCAAGACCGCGTTGACCGCAGCAGCCTGCGCCTGGTTGTACCCCTTGCCGAATGCGTTCGGTGGAAGCATGGGGTGGGCGTAGCCGCTGGGGCCGATGCGGTCCCACCACTCACCGACCGTGAGACTCTCGTCCCAGTGCTCGTCCAGCCACGCCTCGACGTCGGCGCGGATCTCTTCGACAGACTGCTCACTCATACTCCGCAGTCTAGACAGAAGTTAGTGAGCGTTCACATCGCGGGTGATCATGCCCCCCAACAGCGCCGAGCGTCCTGGCCGGCCCCGCCGGATACCCGTCACCGCGGTCGCGGCGTGTTGAGTTCGAGCACGTTGTCGTGCATCACCTGTTTGGTTTCGGCGGCACTCAGGTTCTTCAACTCGACCAGGTAGTCGAGTGGCTGCGGCATCCCCTCGATGTGGGGCCAGTCCGAGCCGAAAATGACCCGGTCGGCACCCATCAACGCGACGACCTCGTCGACATCGTCCTCCCAGAAGGGATTCATCCAGACATGGTTCTTGAACGTGTCGACCGGGTGATCGTCGAACCACCAGTAATTCTTCTTCGCAACCTGATCCATTTTTCGAAACATCGGGCCGAGAAAGTCGGCACCGTTCTCGACGGAACCAACCCGCAGATTCGGGAAGCGGACGAACAACTTCTCGAACACGGCTTGGATCAGCCAATCCTGGGCTGCCCGCTCGATCGCGAACGTCTTGATGGACGGTCCACCTCCCCCACCCATGCCGAGCGAGGTGAACCGGTCATCGGCATACCCCTGAGAGGAGTAGCCCGAGTCGGAGGCGTGGATGACAAGCGTGACCCCGGCCTCGTCGATACGGGACCACACCGGATCGAACATCTGGTTGAAGGGCGAGACGACCCCATGGCGGGTCGTTACCGGGGCCGGCCGCATCACGAGGACCCGAGCACCCTTGCCGATTACCTTGTCGATCTCGGCCACCGCAGCATCGACATCGCCCAGCGCGATGTAGGGCGCCGAGAAGATGGTGTCGTCGTAGTTGTACTTCCAGTCGTCGTGCAGCCACTGATTGAACGCCTGCATCATCACGACGGTCGCATCGACGTCTTCCTTGATGATCTCCTCGTAGAGCACGCCGAGCGTCGGAAAGAGCCACACACCCTGCAGTCCCTGCTGTTCGATGATTTTCACCCGTTCGGCAGGATCCAGGTAGTGGGCTGGGAGCGGTTCGCGATCCTTGAGCATCTCGAGCGGATTGAGCCGGTCAGGATTGCCCTCGAAGTACGGCCGCAGCGCGCCCGGTTTGGCGATCGGATCCCAGGTCGGATTTGCAACGGCCCTGGCCAACGTGCCACCGACAAGGTGATGCTTGCGACCACCCATGTCCACCCACTGCACAATGCGAGGTTGCATGTGCTCTGGCACGTGCCGGGTGAACGCGTCGAGCGCCTCGTAGTAGTGATTGTCGGCATCGAACGGCACGAACCCGAGCTCATCAGGCGTCATGACTCCCACGGTAGCCGTGCACACTGCGATGCCGGAAGCTCGACGGCTGCGGCTGGCCGTGGGTCGGTCGGCCGTCGGCGCACCACCGAGACCGGTCGAGGCTCGACGCCCTCTGGCGGGAGCGCCGCCCCATGTCGGCGCAACCACCGTCCGCGCCGCTAGATTCTGTAGCCGTGCCGACGACTGCTGAACTCCAGGCCCGCACCTACAAACGCGGCGAGAAGGTCCGACTGCTCGAAGACATCCCGGGCTACCCAGCCGGGACCGCCGGGAAAATCAGTGTCGCCAATGGCATCACGTGGAAGCGCTACTGGGTTCGCTTCGCCGATGGGAACGCCGTGGGGCACGTCGGCCACGACATCCTTGTCCGGGCCAAGGAATACGACACTTTCCTCGTGGCCCGTGACCGTGAGGCGATCGAGGCGGAAAAGGCAGCCGAACTCGCCGCTTCCGCGGCGGCTGCCACGGCCGAGGCGGGTGGAGGCGGCGAAGCCGCTGGCGCTGGAGCCGGGGTCGAGGTGAACGGGGTGTTCATCGCCCAGAGTTGGCTCGACAAGAGCGCCGCAGCTCGTGCTCGTCTGAGTGGCTGATCGAGCACGGTCGACGACGGCGGCACGCCGCCCCAACATCGTCTTCGTCCTGACCGATGATCACGCCGCACATGCCATCAGCGCCTATGGCTCTGTCGTCAACGAGACGCCTCGTATCGACGAGATCGCCGCAAACGGGTGGCGGTTCGACAACTGTTTCGTCACCAACTCGCTGTGCACCCCGTCTCGCGCAGCAATACTCACCGGCACCTACAGCCACGTCAACGGCGTCTACTCGCTGTTCACCCCATTCGAGGCGAGTCAGCCCACCTTCCTGTCGCTTCTCAAGGAGGCTGGCTATCGCACCGCGATGATCGGCAAATGGCACATGGGTCACGGTGAGGGCCACGACCCCGACAACGTCGATCACTGGGAGGTCCTGCCCGGCCAGGGCGACTACTGGGATCCGCTCTTCATCAACCCCGAGGGTCGACGCCGGATCGAAGGCTATGCCACCGACATCATCACCGACCTCGCGATCGAGTGGGTCGAGCGCGCCGACCAGGACAGCGAGGACGACCGTCCATGGTGTGTACTCGTCTGGCACAAGGCACCGCACCGCGCATGGCAGCCCAAGCCCGAGCACCGAGCGCTCTATCAGCAGCCGCGCCCCCTCCCCCGTACGTTCTGGGACGACTACGAGACACGAACCGCATCGGTACGCCGGACCACGATGCGGGTTGCCGATCATCTCAACCGTCAAGATCTCAAGGACGATCCTCCCGAGGGCCTGTCCTACGAGGAGGCGGCCGTCTGGAAATATCAGCGCTACATGCGCGACTACCTGGCATGTGTGCACTCCGTCGACGAGAACGTGGGACGACTGATCGACTGGCTCCGTGATCGGGGAGAGTTCGCCGACACGATGTTCATCTACTCGTCGGACCAGGGGTTCTTCCTCGGTGATCACGGTTGGTTCGACAAACGACTGATGTTCGAGGAATCGCTCCGCATGCCATTCCTCGTCAGTTATCCAAATGCGATCGATGCAGGAGGCGTCCACGACGGCATCGTGAGCAATGTCGACATGGCACAGACGATCCTCGATGCAGCAGGCGTCGAACATCACGATCGGATGCAGGGTCGCAGCTTCTGGCCCGACCTACGGGGTACCCCCGACGCGGCCCCAGCTGGCGCCGGGTTGTACTACCGGTACTGGGAAAACGAGGACTTCATCCACCGAGCCCCGGCCCACTACGGCTTCCGAACCACCCGCTACAAGCTGATCTACTACTACAACGAGAGCTTCGGCTTGCCGTTCACCGGTCCGTTCAGCTACCCGCCCGAGTGGGAGCTGTACGACCTCGACACCGATCCCGACGAGATACACAACGTCGCAGACGACCCGGCCTATGCGGACATCCGAGCCGAACTCACCGCCCTGATGTGGCGCGAACAATCCCGGCTGGGCGACGCACCCCACCGCTCACAAGCCGTGCCTCCGGGCTGCGAAGACGTCGAGGTCCACCCCACCCCCCGCGTCCCCCGGTACCAATGGCTGAACCCTGGCCCGATGAACGGCGGCAACTGACTCAGCGAAGCCTCGGCTCGACCCGCTCGCCCGAGGAGAAGGCAGTTGCGCCGGCCTCCAGTCCAGCCCGGTCGAAGCCGGTGGTGAGCAACGCAGGCCCCATCGACAGGGCCTGCCTGGTGCCAAGATCGTTTGCCGCCCAGATTGCCCGGAGCGACGCCTGCACCCCGACGGGCGGCTGCGATGCGATCGCCTCCGCGACCCAACGGGCGCAGTCCATGAGTTGGTCGCCAGGGCACACTTCACTGACCAGACCGATGCGTTGGGCGGTCTGTGCGGTCATCCGTTCGTGGTTCCCGAGCAACGTCATGCGAAGCACCTCGGCCAGGGGCATGTACTGCAACATCTTCATCGGCTCGTAGACCGCCGCCATGCCGTACGTGACATGAGGGTCGAAGAAGGTGGCGTGGTCGGCGGCCACGATCACATCGGACTCGGCGAGCATGTAGAACGCACCACCGCACGCCATGCCGTTGACCGCGCAGATCACAGGCTTCCAGAGATCGCACGACTTCGGGCCCAGATCATCGCCCGGATCGTCGTACATGACGTTGGACGACGTGCCGTACAGGTTGTCGCTGCCCGCAAGGTTCGTGAACTCGGCTTCCTTGCGATCGATCCCGACACAGAATGCTCTGTCACCCGTTGCGGTGAGGATGACGGCATTGACGTCGTCGTTGCTGCGAAACGCCGTCCAGGTTGCCCGAAGCTCTTGCTGCATCAGCGGGTTGAACGCATTGTGGGCATCAGGCCGGTCGAGGGTGACCGTTGCCACCTTGGTCTCAGGGTCGACATCGACGGTGATCGTGGTGAGTTCGCTCATGACCTTCCTCCGGAAGCCGACGCCCAGTCTTTCAGGCGGACCATCGCTTCCGTGCAATCGTCGGTCGACCCGGCGAAGGAGAAGCGCACATATCGCTGCCCCCGACTCGGGTCGAAATCGATACCCGGTGTCGCCGCAACCCCGATGTCGGCCAACCATTCGGCGCAGAGTGTCTGACTGTCGGCGGCGCGGCCCGATTGGATGAGATGATCGACACCCGCCCAGATGTAGAACGCGCCATCGGCGGGAGCAAGTTCGTCGAAGCCCGCAGACCGGAGGCCCGACAGGAGAATCTCTCGGTTGACGGCGTAGCGAGCCACGTACGCCTCACACTCGTCGTGGCAGTCGAAGGCGGCCTCGGCCGCGAGTTGGGAGAGGGTGGGCGCAGAGATCGTGACGTTCTGTCCGATCCGGGTGAGTGTCTCGGTCAGCGCATCGGGCATGACCAGCCAGCCGAGACGCCAGCCCGTCATCGAGAAGTACTTCGAAAACGAATTGATCACAATCGCCTCGTCGTCGTGCTCGAGGGCAGTCGGCGCTCGAATGCCGTAGGTGAGGCCGTGATAGATCTCGTCGCTGATGAACCACACGCCATGTGACCGGCACCATGCGGCGATCTCGGCCATTCGCCCGTCGTCCAGCATCGTGCCGGTGGGATTCGAGGGCGAGGAGAGAACCAAACCATCGATCGGCCCGCCGACCGTGACGATCTCGTCGAGCAACGCAACGGTGGGTTGGAATCTCGTCGCCATCGTGGTCGGCAAATCGACGACCTCGCACCCCAGCGCATCGAGGGCGTTCCGGTAGCACGGGTAGCCCGGCGAGGGCACCACGACCCGTGCGCCGACATCGAACGCTGCGAGGAATGCAGCAACGAACGCACCGGACGCCCCCACGGTGAACATGACCCGATCCGGATCGACCTCCACGCCGTACCACGAGCGATAGTGCGCAGCGACCCGTCGCCGCAGCACGGGAGTCCCGGCCGCCGTGGTGTACCCGATCACGTCCTCGTCGAGAGCTCGATGGGCGGCCGCGATCACACCCGACGGCGCAGGTGTCGACGGCTGACCAACCTCGAGGTGCAAGACATCACCACCAGCCATCTCGCGCTCCTCGGCCGCTCGCATGACCTCCATCACATAGAAGGGAGCGATCTGGCCACGCTGTGACGACCTGCGTCGAGAGGGGGTTGCGCTCATCAGGGGATGTTGGCACGCCGGCCACGGGCTACCGTGCACTTCCGTGGTCAAGACCTGCGGAATCAGTGGTGGCTCGGGTGCCGGCAAGACCACGCTCACCCGACACCTCGTCGAACGACTCGGGCCCGACCAAGTCTCCGTCGTGGCGTTCGATGCCTACTACCGCGACCAGGGTCACCTCTCGCCCGCCGATCGCGCCTTGGTCAACTACGACCACCCGAGTTCGCTCGACCATG
Source organism: Actinomycetota bacterium (assembly GCA_029979265.1). Lineage (GTDB taxonomy): Bacteria > Actinomycetota > Acidimicrobiia > Acidimicrobiales > Aldehydirespiratoraceae > UBA11606. The sequence goes on from JAPOHW010000022.1 coordinate 12,537, forward strand.
AGATGTTCGCAGCCGACGTTCAGGCGCTGCGAAGTGGCCGAGCGGTCGCTGCGCCGGTGTACGACTTCGCAACCCACACCCGCACCGGCGAGGTTGTGATGATCGAACCGAAGCCGGTGGTGATCGTCGAAGGCATCTTGCTGCTCAGCTTCTCGGAGATCGCCGCCAACCTCGACCTCGCCGTCTTCATCGATGTTCCTGAAGCGGTTCGGCTCGAACGCCGGATCATTCGCGATGTCGCCGAACGAGGACGAGAGCCCGACGATGTCCGCCGCCAGTTCGCCGCCACCGTCGCCCCGATGCACAACCAGTACGTCGAACCGTACCGCCACCTCGCCCATCGCACCGTCGAGCTTCACGAGAGCTACGGACCAGTCGCCGATGAACTCGTCGAACGGCTCTCCGTGCGCGAACGGCTCGTCGGGTAGCGCCATCGGCTGACAGGACGGGCGGCCGGGGGTAACTTGCGCCCGTGGAACGCAGGAGGACGGGTCGAGCGATCGGTCGCCTCGCTGTCTGCGTCCTGGCTGCTGCAACGCTCGCAGTGGCCTGCGGAGGAGACAGTGTCGAGGACGAACCGGAGGGGACCTTCACCCTCCCACGCACCTACGACCAACTCGATCTCGGATCGCCGGTGGCAGCTGTGGCCGAATTCAGCTCGGCGTACGTCCGCCGAGACTTCGTCACCGCAATGCTGCTGCTTCACCCGGCAACGCAGGCGACGATGGTCACCGACGTGCTGAATGCCGACTTCTCTTCGTGGGTGATGCCCGAGGTCGAGCCTGCCGTCCTGGCCCGCATCGAACTCGAACGGGACGGTGACCACGCACTCGATGTCTTGCGTGTTTTCGAAATCGCGATGGAAGAGGCAACTGTCAACGGTGGGTTTCGTGTCGATCTCGCCGGTGGGATCGACGATGTGTCACAACGAAGCGCTGACCGTTTCACGGCGGTCGTGGATGCGGCCCTGACGACGAGCGGCGAACCGGTCGTGTTCGAACTGGCGCCGATTTCCGACGGCACCTGGCGTATCCGCCAGGTGCGACTCGAGGACGGGTCGGCCGCCGACCTCCCGTTCGCTGGAGAACCACTTCTCGCTTCCCCGGAACGACTCCTCGACATCGCCACGACATGGCGTGCCGGTCTGCCGAACGGAACACCCAACGAACTTGTCCAGACGATCGTGCATCTCGTCCGCAGCCGAGACTACGTCTCGGTGTACCTCCTGCTCGACGCGCCTGCCCAACGAGAACTCGTCAGCCTCCTCCCGACAACGGGCACTGCCGACAACCATGTTCCGGCCGCCGTCCTCGACGATGTCCTCGACACAGCCGGGTTTGCGTTCGACCTTTCCTTGGTCGAACTCGATACCACCGAACCGTCGGAGACACGTGGCCTCGGCCCGGGTGACCCGCTCACGTTTTCGGTCGCCGACGGCGATATGGGCCTCGATGTCACCGTCACGATCGACACGGAGGGCGGATGGCGGCTTCACCGCCTCGCCGTGCTCGGTGACCTGGCGTCGCCGGTGCCGTTTCCTGTCGGTTGACTCAGCGCGTGAAGCGAGCGACCGTCTCGACATGGCTCGTTCCCGGGAACAGGTCGAGCACGGTCCAGCAGTCGAGTTCGTAACCGCCTTCGACCAGACGAGCTGCGTCGCGACCGAACGCCGATGGATCACAACTCACGAGGACGAAGACGCTCGGTTCAGCGGCGAGCAGCGCTTCGACACCCCGTGACCCCAAACCATCACGGGCCGGATCGGCGATCACGACGGCGGCACTCGATGCACGCCAGCGTTCGACACCCGACCGGATGATGCGAGCGTCGACGCCGGCAAGGTTGACCCGAGCGTCTGCGATCGAGTCACGGCTGCGCTCGATCGCCGTGACCGCTCGGTCACCATGCAGCGCTCGCGAGAACAACCCGACCCCCGAGTACGCGTCGATCAAGGGGCCGTCGGGGGCGTCGGTGATCATCGAAGCGACCTCGTCGACGAGTGCGTCAGCGCCGGCGGGCCGGTTCTGAAAGAACGAATTGGCGGAGATGCGGAGTCGATGGCCAGCGACGACCTCGTGGATCCACGCCCGCTTTCCTTCCGACAGTTCCCGCCGAGACACCACCCGAACATCATCGGGCACCTCGACTTCGAAGGTCGGCCCGTCGACGACAACAAGTCGATCGCCGGTGCGGTTGCCGACCCGAATGACGACCGTGCTCGAGCCCGGATACCGGCCTTCGATCAAGAGCGCTTCGGCGCAGGGATCGACTGCGGCGCACGAGTCAGGGACGACGACATCGTGTGAACTGCGCCTGCGATAGGCGGCCCGACTGTTGTAGACGGCAGCGCTGATGGTCGTTCTTCCGTGGTCGTCCTCGAGCGTTCGCATCGCAGGATCGGGTCCGTCCACCCCCGCCCGAGCGAGTTGGTCCACTGCCATTGCCGTCTTCATGGTGATTCGGGCGGATGGGGCGACGTGCAGAAAGTCGCAGCCGCCACAGCCCTCGAGCTGGTGGGCGCACGATACCGGCACCCGATCAGGCGAGGATTCGATGATCTGGACCACCCGGGCACGAGCCCAGCGCCTGTCGGACCTGACGATCTCGGCAGTGACAGATTCACCAGGCAGCGCACCCTCCACGAAGACCACGCGACCGTCGTCGCCACGCGCAACGCCGGCCCCATCTCGCGCCGTTGCGGTCACCCGGAGTTCCACGCTCCCAAACGGTACCGACCCACCGCTCGTTTGGAACCGGTGCCCCCGATCGGCGCGGGTAGGGTCGCGCCCGTGCACCGCGACATCGAAATCAGCCCATCCATCCTCCCGGCCGACTTCGCCCGCCTGGGCGAGGAGTGCGTTGCGCTCGAGGCCGCCGGCTGTGACCGAATCCATTGGGACGTCATGGACGGTGTGTTCGTGCCGAACATCACCGTCGGTGCCGATGTCGTGAAGAGCCTGCGACCGCACCTGTCGATTCCGTTCGAGGCGCACCTCATGGTGATGGAAGCCGACGCCATGGCGCCGCTCTTCGTCGAGGCGGGATGCTCGACGGTGATGGTTCACGCCGAAGCGTGTACCCATCTGCACCGCTCGCTGACCAACATCCGGACGCTCGGCGCGAAGTCAGGAGTGGTCTTGAATCCGCACACCCCGGCAGCGACGATTCAGCACGTGCTCGACGCCGTCGATCACATCCTGATCATGACGGTCAACCCTGGCTTCGGGGGTCAGCAGTACATCCCGCTCACCGACAAGATCGCCGAGATCAAAGCGATGGTCGATGCGGGTGGACACGACATCGACATCGAAATCGATGGTGGTATCAGTGCCGACACGATCGGCGAGTGTGCTGCAGCGGGAGCGAATGTCTTCGTCAGTGGTTCGGCGCTCTTTCGCTACGACGACACAGCTGCCGGTGTCGCCGAGCTCAAGGCGAAGGCCGAGGCCGCACGTGGCTGACGGCCTCTACGACGAGCACCATCGCGAACTGCAGGATCGATTCGACAGTCGCGTGCTCGCCGACTCACTCGAGGCGATGATCGTCCAACCCCAACTCGACGACTCATCCGCCGAGTTCATTTCGAATTGCGAGTTCTTCTTCCTGTCGACGGTGACCGCTGATGGGCAACCCACCGTTTCGCACAAGGGCGGCCCGCCCGGATTTGTCAGAGTTCTCGATCCTCGGACACTCGTCTTCCCGAGCTACGACGGCAACGGCATGTTCTTCTCGATGGGAAACATTGCGGCCACGGCGAAGATCGGCATGCTCTTCATCGACTTCGAAACCCCCCACCGAATTCGGCTCCACGCCGAGGCAAGCATCGACCCTGACGATGCACTCCTGGTCGACGTTCCGGGCGCACAACTCGTTGTGCGAGCGTCGATCACAGACACCTTCGTCAATTGTCCCCGCTACATCGTCAAACATGAACGAGTCGAGGCGTCGCGCTACGTCCCCGATGCCGACGGCAACGCACCGATCCCAGCATGGAAGAAGATCGACGGCATGGCTCCGCTGCTTCCACCCGACGATGCGGCAAGGGTCGAACGCGAGGGCGAGACGATCAGTCTGGAAGAGTACGGCGAACGGATCGCTCGCGGGGACGGCTGATCGACCGACGCCCGCACCCGACAACCACTGCGGTCAGGTAGCAGCGTTGAACCGCGGCGCTCAGATCATCTCGCCACGACGGACGATGACATGGTCGATGATGCCGTAGTCCTTGGCCTGTTCGGCGGTGAACCAGCGGTCGCGGTCCGAGTCGGCCTCGATCTGCTCGTACGTCTGACCGGTGTGCTGTGCGATGCGCTCCTGCAGCAGTCGCTTCGTGTACGCCATCTGCTCAGCCTGAATTGCGATGTCGGTCGCCTGCCCCTGCACCCCGCCGAGGGGTTGGTGCATCATGATGCGAGCGTGCGGGAGGGCGTAGCGCTTCCCCGGCGCACCGGCACACAGCAAGAATTGCCCCATCGATGCGCCAAGACCCATACAGATGGTGCCGACCTCGGGCTGCACGAACTGCATCGTGTCGTAGATGGCCATGCCGGCGGTGACCGAACCACCGGGACTGTTGATGTACAACCAGATCGGCTTTTCGCTGTCCTGACCTTCGAGGTAGAGCAGCTGTGCCGTGATGTAGTTGGCGATGTCGTCGTTGACATCGGTACCGAGCACCACAATGCGATCCTGCAGCAGTCGATGGTAGATGTCGGCCTGCGGGCTTCCGGCGACGGGAGCACTGGCGGTCACGGGGGGAAACACGTTCGACTCGGTCATACCCCGGTCAGGGTACCGGCCCGTTCGTCCGTAAGCGCAGCTCGGCCCATCGCTACGCTTCACCGTCTGCGGACGTGGTGGAATTGGCAGACACGCCAGGTTTAGGTCCTGGTGCCCGAGAGGGTGTGGGGGTTCGAGTCCCCCCGTCCGCACCGATCATGCGCAGGCCCAGAGTCGGCTGCACAGGTGACAGAGTACGTCGGGGATCCCTACAGACTGTCCCAGAACGCCTTCATGGCGTCGGCCGGCTCATCGACCTCGGTGATCATCCACCAATGACCTCGACCGGGTAGCGGGGTGTGACGAGCACCGAGCCGCTCGGCTGTTGCAGCACCGAGCGCGGCAGGCACATACGGATCGTCGAGCGCCGAGATGATGTGCGCAGGTCGGGGCTCGGCTCCATCGAGTCGGGCACTCAAGTCGGCCGAGAACGGCTGCGCTCCGGCACGATAGAGGGTGAGTACGCACTCCCCCATGGCCTGGTCGACAGCAGCCGCCATTCGCGCAGCAATGTCGGACGGTGCCCCAAAACTCTCGAACATGGCGACCTTGTCATCGTGAGGGGTGGCGACCATCGCTGCAATCGCCTCTTCCCCGGCCCCAGGGGTTTGCCAGATCTGCGCCATGTCGTGCCAGACGTAGTCAGGGTGGATGAGGCCTCCGCAGTCGACCGTGAAGGAACGGATCAGTTCTGGGTGGGCGGCGGCTAGACCGGCCACGTGCCCGCTGCCCCAGTCGTGGCCGACGAGATCGACTGGGCCAGTCAGATCTCCCAGCGCAGCAGCGAGCCATTCGACGTATCCCGCCGGTGTCGCACGAAAGCCATCGGGCACTGGCGCTCCGAATCCAGGCGGAGACAACGACACACAGTCATCGACACCGCGATCTGTCAGCGCCGCGATGAGCGGACCCCACACCGCATCGCACTCGGGGTTTCCATGAACAAAGACCTTCGGCATGCTGCCAACCCTAGGTGGCGAGCCGAGGGGACACCTCCCGGCGGGCGAGCGTACCGACGACGAGTCCCACGACGATCACCGCCGCACCGATGAAGGTCTGCACCGGTGGCTGTTCACTGAAGAACAGCCACGCCCATGCCGATGCGGCAACAGTCTCGACCGGCGTGAAGAGTGCCACTTCGGCAGCTGGTGCGTGGCGTGGTGCCGACGTGTGACACAGACGACCGAGCGGGTTGAAGATCACACCCATGCCGATGCACGCCAGATAGACACGGCGGTCTTGCTGGAATGGATCGGCGAACGGTGCCGCAATGGCGACAGTAAGCGCCGCCGCGATCGCAAGGCCGACGAACCGGCTCTGCTGCGGAAATCGCCGCCAGATGTTGATGTTCGTCGCAAACGCCGCAATTGCGCCGACCGCAAGCAGGTCACCGGTCATGTTCGGAGACCCGATCGAGGCCGAAACGACCACGACCACCCCGGTCAGCGTGATCGCAATCGCAACCCACACCCGACGATCGGTCCGCTCGCCGAAGAACAGCCGTCCGACCACCGCTGCCAGGACCGGCGACGCAGCGACGATCACCACGACGTTCGCGACCCTGGTCTGGGTCAGAGAACCGATGAACAAGAGTTGGCTACACGCCGAGAGCGCACCGACCGCCACCAAACTTTTCGGAAATGCGCGAAAGTGATCAACCGGACGCCCGCCCTCGACCCGACGTTGAAGGGTGAGCTGAACGACCAACGACAGGGCAGACACCACAAAGGCGATGGTCCAGGGATCAGTGTCGGCGAGGCGAACGAAGAACGAATCGGTCGAGACGAGCAACATGCCGAGCGCAGCAAGTGCCCAGCCGCGTCGGCGGCCCTCATCCATGGTCAGCGCTGCTCGACAAGAGCGGCTGCGAGGGCACGGAGCGCCCGCCCCCGGTGGGAGATCGCGTGCTTCTCGTCACCCATCTGCGCAAATGTTCGGCCGTCGGCCTCGTCGGGCACGAAGACGGGGTCGTCCCCGACCCCGCCGTCACCGGCCGGCACCGCTGCGATGTGGCCCTCGACCACTCCCTCGACGCCCACTTCCCGTCCGTCGGGCCAGACGACCATCACCACAGTACGGAATCGAGCGCGTCGCTGCTGCGGCGTGACGGCTCCTACCCGATCGAGTTCGGCGAGAAGCTTGTCGACATTGTCCTGGTAGCTCACATTCGGGCCTGCATAGCGAGCGGACAGGACGCCTGGCGCACCACCGAGCGCATCGACTTCGAGTCCGGTGTCATCGCTGATGGCCGCGGCCCCGGCAGCCTCACAGACCGCAACCGCTTTCAACCGGGCATTGCCCTCCAGATCGGGAGCATCTTCCACGACGTCACCGAGGCCCTCCGGACGGGGTCGGAGATCGACGAGTCCGTCGAGGACGAGCGCAATCTCTGCGACCTTGTCCGGATTTGCGCTGCCGCAGACGAGCCGGGGCAGAGCCATCAGCGACCTGGCGTTCGGGGCGCCGGCGCGTCGAGCAGCACGGCTCGCTGAGCCTCGACGATCGTGGCCGTGCCGCCCTCGGCCAGATCGAGCAGTTGATCGAGGTCGGCTCGACTGAACGTGTTGCCTTCAGCCGTGCCCTGAACCTCGATCAGTTGGCCGTTGCCGTCCATGATCACATTGAAGTCGACGTCGGCGGTCGAGTCCTCGGGATACGGGAGGTCGAGTACCGGCTGCCCGGCGACGATGCCCACCGAGATGGCGACACATTCCGTGACCAACGGGTTGGCCGAGATCTGGCCAGCCTGCACGAGGCGTTCACACGCATCGTGCAGGGCAACGTACGCACCGCAGATCGATGCGGTGCGAGTTCCGCCGTCGGCCTGGAGGACGTCGCAGTCGAGCCGAATCGACGTCTCGCCAAGTGCCCGCATGTCGGTGACCGCCCGCAAGGATCGGCCGATCAGCCGCTCGATCTCCTGCGTCCGCCCCTTCGCACCGCGACGCTCCCGGCCGATGCGTTCCGGCGACGAGCCGGGAAGCATGGCGTACTCGGCGGTGACCCACCCCTCGCCTTTGCCTTTCATCCAGCGCGGCACGTCATCCTCGACCGACGCCGTACAGAGCACGCGGGTCTCACCGAAGCTCACCAGACACGACCCCATGGTCATGGTGGTGAAGTCTCGGGTGAACGAGAACGGACGAAGTTCGTCGGGCGCACGCCCGTCGTAGCGAGTGGCCACAGAGTCTCCTGGTTGCTGAACGGTCAGATCGTGAAGGTCAGCCCGGGCAGCGCGACCTCGACCGGTCCACCGTATGCGGCTTCGGCCTCAGCCCGGTGCGCATCGGGATCCGACCCGGGAACGAGATGGGTGAGGATCAGGCGGCGAACGCCGGCTTCCCTGGCCCGCACTGCAGCCTGGCGGGCACTCATGTGAGGAATACCCCGATCCTCGTGCACCTGGAGATGGCTTGCATCGGAGAGCGCAACGTCGATCGGATCGTCGATCCCGTCGACAGCGGCATAGTCCCAGCCCGGCCCGGAGTCAGCTGTGAAGACGAACGACCGGTCGCCACAGTCGACACGGGGCCCCAGGGTCTCGACCGGATGATCGGCCAGTCCGAACCGCCAACGCTGGTCCCCGATCGTCACGTCGGACGTCGGGTTGATCGTGGTCCAGACGAACGGCGTCTTCTCCCCGATCGTGATGTTGCTGTTGAGTTGCGCAGTCTCGGCCGTCCCGAACACCGGAATGGTTCGCCGAACGAAGTAGAGGAAGACATTCCGAAGCACCGGCAGCTCGAGCCAGTGATCGGGATGTGCATGAGTCAAGACGATCGCGTCGAGCTCACCGAGGTCGATCTCGCGCTGGAGGGGTCCGAGCGTTCCCGGGCCGGCGTCGAGCAGGACCGAGGCGCCATCGCTCCGCACCAGATAGCCGCTGCACGGATTCTCGCCGGAGGCGTAGCTGCCCGACGAACCGAGAATGGTGACCCGGAACGTCACGAGTCACCCCAACAGTGCGCTACGACCGTGCCGAGCTCAGGCCCGAGCAACTGGCGTCCGAGATGAGCAAACGTGTCGACGTCGCCAGTGGAGACGAAGGTATAGGTACCTCGACGCCCGCTCGGCTCGGCCGTGGCAACCGGGTCGAGTTCGCGCAGCAGCGAGAAGGCCGTCTCGTCCGCCGACGAGACCAGCACCACCTCGGGTCCGAGCACGTTGGCGATCGTACGTGCCAGAAACGGGTAGTGCGTGCAGCCGAGCAACAACGCATCCACCTCGGCCTCGATGATCGGAGTCAGGAGACGCTGGGCGAGGACATGAACCTGTTCGCTGTCGGTGTCACCTCGTTCGACGAACTCGACGAATCCTGGACATGCAGCGCAGGTGAGTTCGACGTCTGGTGCGATGGCTTCAGCCGCCTGCTGGTAGGCGCCGCTGGCAATGGTGCCGACCGTTCCGATGACGCCGACCCGACCCGAGGTGGTGACGGCAAGCAGTGACTCGAGGCCCGGCTCGAGCACGCCCATCACCGGGAGTGGATAGCGGACCCGAAGATCCTCGAGTGCTACCGCTGTTGCGGTGTTGCAGGCGACGACGAGCACCTTCGGATCGAATTCGGTCACCAACCAGTCGCTGATCTGCAGCGCGAAGTGGCGAACCTCTTCTGCGGTCCGGGGACCGTACGGATACCGGGCCGTGTCACCGAAGTAGACCAGGTCGACGCCGGGCAGCAGGTCGATCACGGCCCGCGCAACGGTGAGACCGCCGAAGCCGGAGTCGAACATGGCGATCGGTCGACCCATGTCAGACCGACGATCTAGGCGTTCAGCGCCGTCGATCCGAGGAGCGAACGCTCAGCGCTCTTCCTTGAAGACCACGTGCTGGCGAACAACCGGATCGTACTTCTTGATCTCGATTCGCTCGCGCGTGTTCGTCTTGTTCTTCGTGGTGACGTACGTGTAGCCGGTACCGGCCGTCGAACGCAGCTTGATGATGGGACGCTTGTCGCTCGCCATAGCAGAACCTCAGATCTTCTGGCCGGCGGCGCGCATGTCGGCGACGACACGCTCGATACCGCGCTTGTCGATGGTCTTGATGCCCTTGGTGCTGACGTTCAGCTTGATCCAGCGCTTCTCACTCGCAAGGTAGTAGCGCTTGGTCTGCACATTCGGATCCCACCGACGGCTCGTGCGCCGGTGCGAGTGCGACAGCTGCTTGCCAAAGTGGGGTTTCTTCCCGGTGACTTGGCAGATCTTGGACATCGGATCTCTCCTGTAGAGACTCGCGCACGCGAGCACAGAACGACTCAAAATGCTAACGGCTTCCGGCTTCGTCTCCACCACGCGCTGCGGGACCGACGGGTACGAGCCGACGTCGCAGCCCCGCTCTCCGTTCGTGCTCGATGGCCACCAAACCGGCGGCAACAATGATCGCAGCACCGATCCAGGTCGGGAGATCCGGCGTTTCCCCGAAGGCCCAGTAGCCGATGGCCACCGCACCGACAACCGGGGCATACCGGAACGGCGCCGAAACACTCAGATCGCCGACCCGCACGGCGTACACCGACAGCAGATACCCGAGCGAGAGTGCGACGACACTGCCGGCCATCAGGAACCAGCCCGATCCGGGCATCGGTTCCCACCCGTCGGCGAGCGACAACCCGGCAGTCAACACTGCGAGCCCACTCGCAGTGACGAACGAGATGGAGACGAGGGGTGTGGAGAGGGGAATCCGGCGCGTCGCGAACTCGCGAACCGTGGCCAACACGGCGGTTCCGATGGCGAAGAGTACCCATGGGGTGAAGGCATCGGTACCGGGCCTGACCAGCACCACGACGCCGATGAAGCCCACCAGCACGGTCAGGTAGTGCGCTGTCGTCACGCGCTCGCGCAGGTACAGCGCCGCACCGAGCGTGACCATCAGTGGGGTCACCTGCACGATCGCCTGGATGTTCGCAAACTCGACGCGAACGAGTGCGGTGTAGAAACATGCCGCTCCGACAACCTCTGCAGCGGTTCGCACGAACAGGGGCACCGACAGGTGGGCACGACGGGTGTAGTCACCTCTCACTCGGCCCACGATCCAGAACAGCACTGCGATTGCGATGCTCCGCATACACAGAACCTGGTACGGGCCGGGACCGTCATCGGTGATCGAACGCAGCAGGGCGTCGTTGACGGTCACCGCCAGACCGGCGCATGCCATGGCGATGGAGCCGAGCGCGTTGGGCGACAGGTTGGGCACGGGGGCACCGTATCCACGACCCCTGCCCCCGGTAACCTTTCGACGTGTCGGAGAATCCGCAACCGTCCGCCGGTGCAGTCGACAAGGTGCTGCTTGCAGCACCGCGCGGCTTCTGTGCCGGTGTCGAGATGGCGATCAAGGCCCTGGCCTGGATGGTGCGGGCGTTCGAAGCGCCCGTGTACTGCTATCACGAGATCGTCCACAATCAGCTCGTGGTGGAGCGCTTCGAGCAGGCCGGAGTCGTCTTCGTCGACGACATCGCAGAGGTCCCTCCGGGGCGACCGATCATGCTCTCGGCTCACGGATCGGCTCCCGAGGTCGTTGCAGCTGCTCGAGATCGGGGTGGCTATGTGGTCGATGCCGTCTGTCCACTTGTCACCAAGGTCCATCACGAGGTGAAAACCCGAGCCAAGAAGGGCTATCAGATCGTCTACATCGGCCATGAAGGTCATGAGGAGGCGGTGGGGACCATGGCGGTCGCGCCTGACGTCATCCATCGAGTCGAATCCCGCGAGGAAGTCGAGGCTCTGCCCGACCTCGACCAACCGATCGCTGTGCTGGCACAGACCACACTGTCGCATCGCGAGTGGGCGGGGGTGCTCGACGCGACCCGGGAACGCTTTCCCGAACTCTGGCAACCAGGCCGAAGCGATCTCTGTTTCGCCACCACCAACCGACAATCCGCTCTGATGGCGATCGCACCCCGCTGCGACGCGATGGTTGTGATCGGCTCGGCCAACTCGTCGAATACGAACGCGCTTGCCGGTCTCGCTCGTGAAGCAGGCTGCCCCGAGGTGTTTCGCATCAACAGCGCGCACGAACTTCCCGACACGCTCTCTGGCACCGTAGGAGTCACGGCCGGTGCATCGGCGCCCGAAGATCTCGTGCGGGCCGTCATCGAACGGCTTTCCCCTACCGACGGCGTCGAAGAGGTCCGTGTGACCGACGAGGACGAATATTTCCCGCCGCCTCGAACGCTTCGAAACCTGCTGAGCGCGATCGATGCGGCCACCGGAGTCACGCTCGGCGGCAAGAAACGGCTACCGCTCGATGATCGCAGCATCGATGCCTCGGATGTCCTCGAATCACTCGCAGAGCGATCACTGCCTTGAGTGCCCGGACGACCAAACGGAGCCCCTTGGTCGTCGGCTGGCGCGAATGGGTGTTGATGACAGGGCTCGGCTGCAACGTCGCTGTGAAGGCCAAGATCGATACGGGAGCAGCGACATCGGCGCTCCACGCTCCCCTCCTGCAGATCTTCGAGCGCGAGGGTGCGTCGTGGGCGACGTTCACGTTTCGTCCCCATCAGCGAGTCTCTCGGGACTCCATGCGGGTCGAAGCACCCATCGTCGACGAGCGCCGTATCCGCTCCTCGAACGGTGTCACCGAACTGCGACCCGTCATCGAGACGACGATTGCGATCGGCGATCGGCGTTGGAAGGTTCAGTGCACCCTCACCCGGCGCGACACGATGGGCTTTCGCATGCTGCTCGGTCGCCAAGCGCTTCGCCGGAACGCACTCGTCGACGTGGGCCGCAGCTACGCCGCCGGAACGCCGTACCCGCTCCTCGAGCCGCCGACCCAAGGCGACTGATCAGTCGCCGGGAGCCGCCTCGTCACCGGCGAGGACGCGAGCTTCGATGTAGAGGTCGCCAAGCTCTTCGAAAAGCGTGTCGGTGAGATCAGTGACGACACGCCGAGGCATCCGCCCTTCACCCCGATCCGGCGGATAGATCGGCTCACCGATGACGGCAACACACTTGATGGGTCGGGGAATCGACGAACCAAGCGGCATCGCCCGAGCACTCCCACCGATACCGACCGGGACGATCGGAATACCGGTGCGGGCCGACACAAAGGCCGGGCCGTCGAGGAGGTCTTCCCGGCGAAGGCGAGGGCCCTCTTTGCGGGTGCCCTCGGGAAACATGACCAGCGGTTCACCCAACGCCAGCACATCTTCGGCAGCCCGCAAGGCCGTGCGGTCGGCGGTCCCTCGCTCGACCGGAAAACCGCCCATCGCGGTGAGGAACGCACCCATGACCCTGTTGTCCCACATCGCTTCTTTGCCCATGAAGCGCATCCGTCGCGATGTCGTCATGCCGATCAACGGCGTGTCGATGAACGAACGGTGAACGCCTGACAAGATGAACGGTCCATCGGGCAGGTTTTCTCGTCCATGGACCCGGAAACGAAAGACGATCAGGATGGCAACGTAGAAGAGCCGCCAGAAGAAGAAGTAGCCGATTCGGCCCCACAACGAATGACCACTGCGTTCCTCGATACTGCCATCCTGACCGCCGTACTTTCGTTCGCTCACGATCCTCCTCCACTGCTCTCACCGAGCAAGGTTGCGATGGCCGCCACGACCTCGTCGATCGTCATTCCCGTCGTGTCGACGACAACCGCATCGGCTGCTTCGGTGAGCGGGTCGGCCGCACGCGTGCTGTCGATGGTGTCGCGGCGCGCCAGGTCGGCAGCAACGGCCTCGTAGTCCAGATCCGTCACTTCCTTGGCGCGACGGCGGGCTCGTTCCGCCGGGTCGGCAGTGAGATAGATCTTGAGCTCGGCGTCGGGAAAAACCACTGTCCCGATGTCACGACCTTCGAGCACTCCCCCGCCACGCAGATTCACCCACTCGCGTTGCCGCGACACGAGCTCGGCCCGCACCTCAGGGTTGGCAGCAACGACGCTCACCGCTTGGCTCACCTGCGGTCCTCTGATCTCCACAGTGGCATCGACGCCATCGACGATGACGCGGTCGAGACCGATCTCGAGCTCGACGGTTCGGGCGACCGCTGCCGTTGCCTCCCCGTCATCAGGGTCCCCTCCGCTGCGAAGCACCGCGAACGCGACACTGCGATACATCGCGCCGGTGTCGAGGTACTGGAGGCCGAGGTGGCCCGCCAGCGCTCGAGCGACGGTGGACTTTCCCGAACCGGCCGGCCCGTCGATGGCGATGACACGCATGTCCGTCATCCTGCCGCGTCAGCGAAGCTGTTCCAAAGCATCGAAAAAGCTCGGGAACGTCTTATTGACACAACTCGGTCCTGCAATCTTCACGCCACTGACACAAAGACCGACAAGTGCAAACGCCATCGCCATGCGATGGTCGTCGTAGGTTTCGAAGGTGGTTGGTTGTGGGCGTCCGTTCGGCCGGACGACGAAGCCATCGTCGAACTCTTCGGCATCGACCGCGGCTCGCCGGAGCTCGGTCACCGGACCGGCCACGCGGTCGCTCTCCTTGCCCCGGATGAAACCGATTCCCGAGATCCGGCTCGGTGAATCGGCGAAGGCTGCGACGACCGCAAGGGTGGGGGCCGTGTCGGAGATGTCGGACAGGTCGACATCGACACCACGAAATGCTCGCCCCGACACCTGCACATGATCGGCACCGAGTTCGACGTCACAGCCCATCTGACCGAGCACCGCTGCGAAATGGACGTCTCCCTGGAGCGATTCACGTCCCAGACCGTCGATCCGGACCCGACCTCCAGTGATTGCGGCTGCCGCGAGAAAGTATGAGGCTGCAGACGCATCCGGCTCGACGTCGTAGACAGTGGCGCGATATCCCCCATCCACCGTCCAGACCCGCGCTCCGTCGTGCTCGACATCGGCACCGAAACTCCGCATCACTGCGCTGGTCATGTCGATGTAGGGCCGCGAGATCGGCGCCGTGGTGAGACGGACCCGGAGCGTGGCGCAAGCCCCAGCGAGCATCAATCCGGTGATGAACTGGCTCGAGGTGTCGCCGGGCAGCGCGGTCTCGTGGCTGCTGATCGGACCTGTGACCCGCACCGGGAGGCGCTCGGGCGCCCCGAGAGCCTCGACGGTGACACCCAACGCCTGAAGGGCACCGAACTGATCACCCATCGGGCGAGCACGCATCTGATCGTGCGCATCGATCACCACCGGTGTGGTACCAAGCGCTGCCATCGGCACGGCAAAGCGCGCAGTCGTGCCGGACTGGTTGGCAGAGACATGAGCCGGCACCGCCGGCAGCTCGCCACCACAACCATCGACCTCGATCGTCGCAGCCGCCCGGTCGATCCGTGTCGTGATGCCGAGGCCGTCGAGCACGCTCACCATCGCTTCGGTGTCGTCGGCGAACAGCGCACCGCGCAGCAGGCTCGTACCCTCGGCGAGCGCTGCGCACACGAGTGCCCGGTTCGTGATGCTCTTGGAGCCGGGGAGGGACACCGACGTGTCGGGGGGATCGACCAGAGGTGTGACCGGGTAGGGATCGATGAGTGTCACGCGTCGAGCGCCTGCGAGGAGGGGCGATACCCAAGTGCCATCAGGCCGCCCTGAAGCCGCTCGGCCAACGCAGTCTCGATGAGCAACACGACGACACCGCGCGGACCTTCGGTCGAGTGAGCAATCTCGAGATCGTAGATATTGACGTCGAGGTCGGCGGCCAGCGCAGCGATCGCAGCGATCTCTCCTTGCCGGTCGAGCACCGGCACTCGGACCTCGGTCATCTTGTCGGGGGCCGACACCGTGGTGGGCAGATTTCGTCGGGCGACTCGAGCAGCTTCGAGTCGCTCCAGCAGACCGTCGCGATCGCGGTCTGCGATGGCGTCGCGGACCCGCCCGAGCTCCACCCGAAGTTCGTCGAGCACATCGACAATTGCGTCGGCGTTCTCGGCACAGATGTCGGGCCAGATGGCCGGATGACCGGCCGCGATGCGAGTCATGTCTCGGAATCCACCAGCAGCCAGCCGAAGCAGCGCTCGATGCTCCACCGCCCGGCCATCGGCAAGGCGCATCAGCGTCGCCGCCGTCAGGTGGGGTACGTGCGAGACGACCGCCACGAGCATGTCGTGGCGTTCAGCGGGAATGGCGATGGCATGGGCTCCGAGCGAGACCGCCATCTCGCGCACCGACGCAAACGCCACACCATCGGTCGACGACGTCGGGCACAGCACCCAGGTCGCCCCGCTGAACATGTCTTCGGAGGCACCGGTAAGACCGTCCTGTTCGCTCCCTGCCATCGGGTGACCGGGCACGAATCGGGGATCGTCGATGGCGGCGACGATCGGGGCTTTCACCGAACCGACATCGGTCACCACATCGAGTCCCGCATCGAGGAGGGACTGGACGACACCGGCGACATCGCCCACTGGAATCGCGACGACACCGAGGGCCCCTCCATCGACCTCCTCGAGTGATGTGATGTCGTCGATCACGCCAGATCCGACTGCGAGCGCAAGGCGATCGGCGTCGGTGTCAACACCGGTGACATACCAGCCGGCCTTGCGCAGTCCGAGCGCGATCGATCCTCCGATCAATCCCACTCCGACGACGACGGCACGCTTCGCTTCGGTCACGGGGAACGAGGCTACCCGCCCCGTCCTGTCGGTCGATCGGGCTTTTGATCACCGACCGCCACCTCGAGCGCCCGCACCTCTTCTCGGCGCAGCGCTCGCCACTCCCCCGGCTTGAGCTTCGGGTCGACGATCGGTCCGATCCGGGTTCGAACCAGTCGCATCACGGGATGACCGACCGCCTCACACATGCGGCGGACCTGGCGGTTGCGGCCCTCATGGATCGTGATCCGCAACACCGACGGCTGCACGGCGCTCACTCGCGCCCGCGCTGTCGGACCATCGTCGAGTTCGACACCGTCACGAAGTCGGCGAATCACCCCCCGGGAGGGTTGACCGGTCACCTCAACGAGGTATTCCTTCTCCACGCCGAAGCTCGGATGGGTGAGTCGGTGCGCGAGCTGCCCGTCGTTCGTCAACAACAGCAAGCCTTCGGTGTCACCATCGAGACGACCGACCGGAAAGACGCGCGGCTCGCGCGGGACCATCTCGACGACGGTCGGGCGGTTCTGGGGATCGTCGGCCGTGGTGATCACACCGGCCGGCTTGTTGATCAGATAGTGCACCAGATCCGGTTTCACCCCCACCGGTGCGCCATCGACCGCCACGACGATCTCGTCGTCGACGTCCACTCGACATCCGAGTTCGGCAACCACGCCGTCGACGGTGACGCGCCCATCGGCGATCAGTTCCTCGCAACGCCGACGACTCCCGAACCCGAGGCGGGCGAGCACCTTCTGCAGCCGCTCCCCCTCGTCGTTCATGGAACCTCGTCAGGACTCGATTCGCTCGAACGACCGTCATCGTCGACCGCCCCGAGTTCGTCGTCTTGCGGCGCAACCCGCAGTCCACGTTCGAGCGCTTCCACCACATCGGTGTCGGGAAAGAACTCACCCAGCGGCGGTAGCTCGTCGACCGAGTCGAGACCGAGGCGCTCGAGAAATGTCGGCGTCGTGCCGTAGAGCACCGCTTGGCCGGGTCCGGAGTCGCGAGCGACCTCGTCGACATAGCCACGCTGCTGTAATGTCCGCATCACACCGTCGACGTTCACCCCCCGGATCGACGCAATCTGATTGCGGGAGACGGGCTGTTTGTAGGCGACCACGGCAAGCGTCTCGAGTGCGGCAGCCGACAGCCGGGCCGACTGCCCGTCGAGCACGAACCGCTCGACATACGGTGCCTGGTCGCTCGCCGTCTGGTAGCGGTAGCCGCCGGCCACCCGGGCGAGGACAAAGCCACGCCGGTCAGCTTCGTACTCGGCTGCGAGCGTCTCGCAGTGATCGACGACATCGTCGATCGATGTTCCGACCAGCTTGGCGAGCAGTTCTGGCGGGAGTGGCTCTTCGGCGACCAGCAGAATCGCCTCGAGCGCAGGTGCGATGTGATCGGCCACGTCAGCCCTCGTACACGTCGATCTTGATCGCGTCGGCGGTGAGACCCTCGGATCCGGTCCACACCACGGTGATGTCACCGAATGTTGCCGTCTGGTCGAGTTCGACAACGCCCTGCTTGAACAGCTCCAGCACGGCGAGGAAACGGACCACCACTTCGATGCGATCGACGAACTCGGAGGTGAGCTCTCGAAACGTCATGCTGCCTACTCGCGGCAACGCCGCGATCAGTTCTTCGACTGCTTCCTCGACCGTCACCTTGATCGGTGTGATGTGGGAAACATCGACCCTGACGATCGGCTTGGGAGCCGCTGCGCGCAGATAGGCCGCACGGAGGTCGTCGGGAGTCGTCCGCTCGAGCAGGTCGGGGGCCAACGACAGGAAGCGATCCTCGACCGGGCCACAGTGACGGGGGTAGGAGCGCGAAGCTGCCGCCGACAGCTTGCGAAGAATCAGCGCAGCGTCCTTGAACGTCTTGCATTCGATGAGGCGGGCCAGAAGCAGGTCGCGCTCTTCCCACAGCCCGAGTTCGTCATCGAGGTCGAGCTCGCTGTCCTCCGGCAAGAGCCGGCGAGCCTTGAGTTCGACCAAGGTCGCAGCGATGAGCAAGAACTCGGTTGCGACCTCCAGATCGAGATGTTCTAACCGCTCGAGTTCGACGAGATAGGCATCGACGATCTCCGACAGGTTGACCTCGTAGAGATCGACCTGTTCGCGCAGGATCAAGTGCAGCAAAAGATCGAACGGCCCGTCGAACACAGGCGTGTGCACCTCGTACGGCATTCGGATGACCCTAGACGCGTCCTGCTCGTTCGCGGTGCGTCACGAGCGCATCCATACCTGCGCTCTGATCCCTAAGATGACTGGGTGAGTACGGGGATTGTCTGGTTCCGTCGCGACCTGCGACTCGATGACAACCCGGCGTGGGCTGCAGCGACACATGCGCACGACCGGGTGGTCCCGCTGGTGGTCCTCGAGCCGACGCTTCTCGACAACGCCGGACCGTTTCGGCGGGCGGCATTCGTGCATGCTCTCCACGACTTGGACCAGGCGCTGGCGCAGCGCGGAGGGCGACTGCATGTCGCACACGGCGACCCGACAGCGGTCCTTCTGCAACTGCTGAGCACACCTGGAGCTGCGCGGATCTACGCCAATGCCGATGTCAGTCGGTGGGCTCAGCGACGCGACCGCGCCGTCGATGTCGCCACCGACCAAGCGGTGGAATGGTCGTGGGGCACGCTGGTCCATCGCCCCGGCGACGTCCTGACCAAGGCCGGCACGCTCTCGAGGGTCTTCACACCGTTCTGGAAACGCTGGGATGCCGTTCCCCTTCCACCCGAGGCCGTCGACGGCACCGCCACACCGACAGACGAGCAAGGGATCGGTCTTCCACCGGTTCCCGACCATCGACCCATTCGCCCCACCGCCGACTGGGAGCAGCTCGTGGAGGACTACGAGTCGAGTCGCGACACACCGTCGATCTCTGGGACCAGTCGATTGTCGACTGCGCTGCGATTCGGAACGATCTCGGCCCGCCGCCTCGCCGAGGAGTTCGGCACCCACACCTCTGGACGTCAGGGTTTCGTTCGTCAACTCGCCTGGCGGGACTGGTACGCACACACGACGCTTCAGTTTCCCGACATCGATCGTCGGGCCATCCGACCCGAGTACGACACGATCCGATGGGAACAGGGGCCCGACGCCGACCGAGACTTCGCTGCATGGCAACACGGGCGAACCGGCTATCCGATCGTGGACGCCGGTATGCGCGAGCTGGCGGCGACCGGATGGATGCACAATCGGGTGCGCATGATCGCGGCGTCATTTCTCGTGAAGGATCTCCTCATCGACTGGCGGCGTGGAGAACGACACTTCCGTCACCTGCTCAGTGACGCCGAGCCATCGCAGAACGCTGGGAACTGGCAGTGGGTGGCTGGCACGGGCCCCGACGCCGCTCCCTACTTCCGCATCTTCAACCCGGTCACCCAGAGCCGACGATTCGACCCTGACGGCCACTACATCCGCCAGTGGGTTCCCGAGCTGGATGCGCTCGACAAGGCGACCATCCATGCGCCATGGGAGGCGGCCCCTCTCGACCTCGCAGCGGCCGGGGTGGTGCTCGACGACACCTATCCGGCACCGATCATCGACCATGCCGTGGCTCGGGATCGGACCTTGGCCGCATATTCGACCGCCCTCGATCGTTGACCCCGTAGCCTTCTGGGCCATGACGCGCGTCTTCTCCGGAATCCAGCCCACGGGCGAACAGCACCTCGGCAATTTCCTCGGCGCAACTCGCAACTGGGCTCGTCGTCAACACGAGACCGACGCCTTCTTCTGTGTCGTCGATCTCCATGCGCTCACCATCAAGCTGCCCGACGGCGAAGTCCGCGACGGTTCGCTCCGACTCGCCCAGATGCTAATGGCGGTTGGCCTCGACCCCGAGGTCTGCACCCTGTTCGTGCAATCCCACGTGCGCGAACACGCCGAGCTGGCGTGGTTGATGCAATGCAACGTGAGTTTCGGCGAGTTGAGCCGCATGACGCAGTTCAAGGACAAGAGCGACCAGCATGCGTTCGTGTCCGCTGGTTTGTTCACCTACCCGGCGTTGCAGGCGGCGGACATCCTGCTGTACGACACCAACGAGGTGCCGGTGGGCGACGACCAGCGGCAACACATCGAGATCACTCGAGATATCGCTGACCGTTTCAACTCCCACTATGGAGAGACGTTCGTCCTTCCCGAGGCCGTGATTCCCGAGACCGGAGCCCGAGTCATGGATCTCCAGAACCCGGGCAACAAGATGTCGAAATCGTCCGAGTCGCCCAAGGGCACGATCGGTCTGCTCGACGATCCGAAGCAGATCGAAAAGAAGATCAAGAGTGCCGTCACCGATACCGACGGCGAGGTTCGCTTCGACTTCGCCCAGAAGCCGGGGGTGTCGAATCTGCTGTCGATCCTCGGTGCAGCGACCGACCGAGATCCTGCATCACTCGCGGTCGACTACGCGCAGTACGGGCCGCTCAAGGCCGATACCGCTGCTGCAGTCATCGAACTGATCGAACCGATCCAGGCTCGCTATCGCGAACTCGAATCCGATCCTGCCGAGACTGCCCGGCTGCTGGCGATGGGTGCGGACAAGGCCCGCGAGATCGCCGCCGCCACCATGGACCGAGCTCGCACGAACGTCGGCCTCCTCATCGACTGACCGATCGCGTCGAGCTGACACAGACGCGCTCAATCGGCATCGGCCTCGTGCAACACGGTCGCGATCTCGGGGTCGATTGTCCACGCATCTGCCGCTCTGTGGTGATCCCGGGCCCAGGCGACCGTCAATGGGTCGCTTCCTGCGATCTCCAACACGTCGGCACCGATCTGCGGGTGAAGGAGGTACAGACCGACCTGGCGGGTGAAGCCCCGGCCGTTGACCCACAGCCGCGCTGTCTCGACGCCGGCAACCTTGGCCGACAGCGTCGCAACCACCCGTCCCCACGTACCCAGTGCGGCGTCGATCTTGCCCACGTCGTGAAGCAGGGCAGCTGCAAGCACCGGTTGCGTTGCGGCACCGACGAGGCGACGTTCGACCTCACGGGCAACCTGAACCGAATGACGACGATCGGGGCCGTACATTCTTCGCCACAGCGCGTATTCGGCGGCAGACAACGTCGACTCGACCCAGGCTCGGTCAGCTTCGGCAGGACCTCCCGGGCGCAATGAGCCCACGAACCGGCGCATGAGATGCCAGAACTCGCCCATCACGAACCGCGTGCCCGCGGGTGGGCCGACTTGTAAACGCGGATCAGTCGCTCCGCAGACACCTTCGTGTAGATCTGCGTGGTCGAAATCGACGCGTGACCGAGGAGTTCCTGCACCGTGCGGATGTCGGCTCCATGGTCGAGCATGTGCGTTGCGCAGGAGTGGCGAAGGATGTGGGGCGACAGACCACTCCGAAGACCGACTGCTGCGCCGCGGTCTTTGATGATCCCGAATGCGCCTTGACGGCTCAGACGGCCACCACGCTGGTTGAGAAAGACCGCCTCGGCATCGGTGCGGCGCGCCCACTGTCTCGGCGCCAACTCGTTGCGTCCCCCGAGCGCGAACCAACGTGTGAGCGAATCGACTGCCATGCGGCCGAGCGGGACGATCCGCTCTTTGGAGCCCTTACCCATGAGCCGCACCAACCCATCGTGCAGATCGATGTCGCCGATCGACAAGCCCACGACTTCGGAGATCCGCGCGCCAGTCCCGTACAGCGTCTCGAGGAGGGCAGCATCTCGCCGATCGACCGGACCGTCACCGTTGACCCCATCGATCAGTGCGGTCACCTGGGCAAGGGTGAGCGCCTTCGGCAGGCCCTTGGGCACCGACGGGATGTCGACATCGGCTGCGGGGTCGTCCGGTCGGATCTCATCGGCAACCAGGAAACGGTGCAGTCCTCGGACAGCCACGAGGGTCCGGGTGATCGAGGAGGCAGCGAGACCTTCACCCTGCAGCACATGCACGAACGCAAGGACATCGCCGTGGGTTGCGCCGATGGGGTCGGTATGGCGTCGAGCGAGGTGCGCCTGGTAGCGCGCAAGGTCGCGGCGATACGCCGCCAGCGTGTTCGCTGCTCTGCCTCGCTCGACGGTGAGCCACATCAGGAAGTCGTCGACCGCCGGATGGGGGCGTTCTTGGGGTGCCTCGAGATCGAGGTTGACGGCCATGTCAACCAGTCTGGCTCAGCGACCAAGCCGGCGGAGGACAGCACCGAGGGCCACCAGCGACTTGGCATCGGTGATGCTTCCGTCAGAAAGGCCGGCGGAAACCTCGTCGAGTGACCACCGCTCGACAGCCATGTGTCGTTCCTCCGGACCGTCGTGCTTGGAAGGTACCGGCTCGAGATCGGTGGCAAGAAAGAGATGGATGTACTCGTCGCAGAACCCGACCGAGCAGTACATCCCGCCGAGTCGCTCGATCGTCGCAGGCCGGAGCCCGACTTCCTCTTCGAGTTCACGCACGGCAGTGCGCTCTGGCGGTTCGCCCTCGATGTCGCGTTTGCCCGCCGGAATCTCGAGCAGCTCGTCGTCGATCGCAGGTCGGTACTGACGGACGAGAACGACCTCGTCACCGTCGAGGGCAACGACCCCCACGGCACCGGGGTGGCGCACGATGTCACGATGGATCCGCTCACCCTCGGGAGTGGTGAAAACTCCGTTCACGACATCGATCACGAAGCCGTCGTAGATCAGCTCGTCGGCCACATGGGTGAAGCCCGACACCGAGGTCGGGGGGTCGGGGTTCACGACTGGGCTGAGGCGGATTGCGTCTCGAGCGACGGGAGCTGCGGGTTCCGGCCCTCTGCCCGGCTGCGTGCCGCAGCGACGAACTCGCGGAACAACGGTGCGGGCCGATCGGGCCTGCTCTTGAATTCGGGATGCGCCTGGGTCCCGATCCAGAACGGATGGTTGTCGAGTTCGATGAACTCGACGAGCCGACCGTCGGGTGACTCGCCCGACAGCACGAGATCGCTGTCCTCGAAGCGGGATCGGTACCTCGGGTTGAACTCGTACCGATGACGATGGCGTTCACTCACCACTTCCTCGCCATAGGCCGCCGCCACCCGGCTTCCCGGCTTGAGTTGGGCGATGTACGCCCCGAGCCGCATCGTGCCGCCCATGTCGGTCACGTCCCGCTGGCTTTCCATCAGATCGATGACCGGGTGCGGTGATCGCAGATCGAACTCGGTCGAGTTCGCGCCGACCAGTCCGAGGGCGTTGCGGGCGTACTCGATCGTCATGACCTGCATGCCGAGGCACAGGCCGAGGCACGGAACACTGTGCTCCCGTGCGTAGCCAGCTGCAGCGATCTTTCCCTCGATGCCCCGTTCGCCGAACCCACCGGGCACCACGATGCCGTCGAGGTCGCGCAGGCGACCAGCAGCCAGCAAACCTTCAACCTCTTCGGCCTGGATCCACTCGATTTCGACGCTGACACCGTGATGGATGCCGGCATGATTCAGCGATTCCACCACCGACAGGTAGGCATCGGGCAACGACACATATTTGCCGATCAGGCCGATACGGACGGGAACAGTGGCTTGCTCGACTCGCTGCACGAGCGCTCGCCACTCGTCGAGATCGGGTTCGAGATCGCCGAGGCCGAGCAGGTCGCACACGTAGGAGTCGAGGCCCTCGTCGTGGAGGACCATCGGAATCTCGTACAGGCTCGAGGCATCGGCGGCGTTGACCACCCCGGCAACCGGGACGTCGCACAGGTTCGAGATCTTCCGACGCAGATCGGCGCTGATCGGATCGTCGGATCGACACACGATTGCGTCGGGCTGGATACCACGGCTCCGCAGTTCGGTCACCGAATGCTGGGTTGGCTTCGTCTTTTGCTCCGACGACGGTCCGATGAACGGCACCAGGGTCACGTGCACGTAGCAGACATTGGTTCGACCGACGTCGAGACGGAACTGACGGATGGCCTCGAGGAACGGCAGGATCTCGATGTCGCCGACCGTGCCTCCGACCTCGGTGATGACGACGTCGACGTCATCGCTCACCAGTCGGTTGATCCGGCGCTTGATCTCGTCGGTGATGTGGGGGATCACCTGGACCGTCTTCCCGAGATAGTCCCCCCGACGTTCCGCAGCAATCACCGATGAGTAGATCGATCCGGTTGTGGCGTTGCAGTCGATCGTGAGGTTCTCGTCGATGAACCGTTCGTAGTGACCGAGGTCGAGGTCGGTCTCACCGCCATCGTCGGTGACGAACACTTCACCGTGCTCGAACGGGTTCATCGTTCCCGGATCGACATTGAGGTAGGGGTCGAGCTTCTGCATGCTGACGCGGAGGCCACGAGCCTTCAGAAGACGCCCGAGCGACGATCCGGAGAGGCCTTTGCCGAGCCCGCTCACCACTCCACCGGTTACGAAGATGTGCTTCGTCATCGGGATCTCACCCTAACCTCGGGCCGCCTGACTCGCGCGGTTGGTCGCAGCGGTTTCACGCCTGCGATCGAGGTCAGCGGTCACGACGGCTGGAGGCACCGGCCACGAGTTCCTGGGCGTGCTGACGGGCCGAACTCGAGTCGGGGGAACCGCTCAACATACGAGACAACTCGGTGATGCGAGCATCGTCATCGAGCACGACTGCGTCACTCAGCGTCTCCCCATCGACAGTCCGCTTGGAGATCGCAATGTGGCGGTCGGCAAACGCCGCCACCTGCGCAAGGTGCGTCACGACCAGCACCTGATGGGTGCGAGCGAGGTCGCCGAGGTTCTGCCCCACCGTGTTGGCAACATCGCCACCGATCCCGGCATCGACCTCGTCGAAGACGAGCGTCGGTGGCCCGGCGGTGAGGACCCGGCGAAGGGCCAGCATGGTTCGGGCGAGCTCGCCACCCGATGCCACCCGGTTGAGGGGTTGAGGCTCGTGACCGGCGTTCGCGGCAAGCCTGATGGTGACCTCCTCACCTGCCTCCCCTGCGACCGTGACATCGAGTCGAGCGCCCGCCATCGCCAGGCCTGCCAAATGCGCTTCGACCGCCTCGGCAAAGCGCGGCGCAGCCTCGGTCCGGGCACCGAGCACCTCCGCACGCACCCGGGTCAGGTCTGCGAGAAGGGCGGCACGTCGAGCATCGAGTTCTGCAGCCCGTTCGTCGAACGCCATGAGCTCTGCAAGACGTGCGGCGGTGTCCTGCTCGTACTGGAGGACATCATCGAGTGTCTCGCCGTACTTGCGACGCAGCTCCCGAAGCAGTGCTCGTCGTTCACGCAGCGCCTCGAGCCGGACAGGGTCGTCGTCGATTCCTTCGGATCTGCTCCGGGCTTCGGCAGCAACATCAGCGATCTCGGCTGCGAGGCCGTGGAGCCTCACGCTGAGATCGTTGAACGGCGACCGGCCATCGAGTGCCGCAATGGCCGCCGCAATGCCGTTTGCAGCCGGACCGTCGGCGTCGAGCAGGGAGACCGTCTGCGCAGCAGCTTCCCGGTGCGCAGTTGCGTCGGCGAGCAGGCTCTCTTCATCATCGAGACGAGCACCCTCGTCGGCATCTTGGATTCCGACCGCTTCGATCTCTGCGAGCTGGTGACGAAGCAGATCGATTTCGCGAGCCCGAGCCCGATCGTCACCTCCGAGCTCGTCGAGCACTCGTTCCGTCGCACGCAACTCGTCGAGAAGGGACGCCAAGAGTTGCGTATCGATCCCACCGAACTGATCGAGCGCCGCTCGCTGCACACCCGGTTTGAGCAGGGACTGATGGGCGTGCTGACCGTGGAGGTCGACGAGGTCGACGCCATGGTCCGACAGCGCCGAGACGGTGGCGAGATGTCCGTTGATGTACACCCGACTCCGACCATCACGGGGAATGACCCGACGAACGATCAGCTCGTCGTCCCCGACGACGAAGCGACCTTGAATCTCGGCTTCGTCGGCCCCCGGTCTGACCAGCGACGCGTCCGCTCGGCCGCCGGTAAGCAGATCGATGGCACCGACGATCAGTGTCTTGCCGGCACCGGTCTCGCCCGTCACTGCCGTGAGCCCCTCACCGAGCACGAGCGACACCTCGTCGATCACTCCCAGATCTCGAACCACGAGCTCAGCGAGCATCGGCGTCCTTCGGAGGTGAGGTGCTATCTGTCATTGAGTCCGAACTTCGCCTTCACGACGTGGTGGAACCGACGGTCCCCGAACGAAACCAGTCGAGCCGACTGGTTGGCGGCGACACAACGAATGATCGCACCATCACCGACATCGGTGATTCTACGACCGTCCACTGACACGGTCGCTGGACGGTGCCCCTCGACGGCAAGGGTGAGGGTGGTGCCGGGGCCGAACACCATGGAGCGATCGAACAGCATGTGCGGCGACACGGGGGTGAGCAGCATCGCCCGGTGGGTGGGAGCAATGATCGGACCCCGAACCGAGAAGGCGTAGGCAGTGGAGCCGGTCGGGGTGGCCAGGATCAGCCCGTCAGCGGCATACGTGGTGAAGAACTCACCATCGATGTCGACTCGAATCCGAATCGTGTTGACCTCGGCAGATCGCTCGACGACAACCTCGTTGAGCACGGTGAAATGCTGCGGCGACTGACCCCGTCCGGGCTCGAGCGTGACGTCGAGCAACATGCGTTCGTCGATGGCGTGATCACCGACGAGACACCGAGCCACCGCCGCAGCTGCCTCGGCGGGCTGCACCTCGGTCAGATATCCGAGCTGCCCGTGGTCGACACCCAGGATCGGCGTCCCGGCAGTCCCGATCAACTCCACAGCCCTTAGGATCGAGCCATCACCGCCCAGGGTCACCACAAGATCGAGTCCCTCGGCGAAGGCAGCGTCCTCGGGAACGGCCAGACCGGTCAGTCCCTCGAGCGCAGCGTCACCGGAAGGGACCCAGACATCATGCCCTTCACCTCGAAGCCAGTCGGCCAGCTCACGGGCCTGGACACCGGCCGACTCTCGACCGAGATGCACGATGAGTCCGACGGCGCTCACAACAGATCCCCAGCACAGGTGACGGCGGCATCTCGAGCTGTGGACCAGGCAGCAGGACCAAGCGGCTGGCCGTCGCGTTGTGCATGGACCAGAAACTCGACATTGCCATCGCCACCGGTGATGGGAGAGACCATGACCCCCATGATGGCTGCTCCGGCGTCGGACAACGCATTCGTGGCTTCATCGAGGGTTCGTCGCCACACCTCGCCATCGCGAATCACCCCTCTTCCCCGGTCGGCCTCGGCTTTCCCGGCCTCGAACTGCGGTTTCACGAGGACGACGAGTTCTCCTTGGGGCGCAGTGAACGCCAGGAGTTGGGTGGCCACCGTCCGCAACGAAATGAACGAGAGATCGACGACGACGAGATCTCCGGGACCACCGAGCGCAGCCACATCTGCATGACGGACATTCGTCCGCTCGTGGCTCTTGACCCGCTCGTCGGCTCGCAACCGCTCGTGCAGCTGGTTTCGGCCGACGTCGATCGCCACAACCTCGACTGCGCCCCGCTGCAGGACGCAGTCGGTGAATCCACCCGTCGAGCTCCCAATGTCGACGACTCGCCTCCCAGCAGGATCGATGCCGAATCGAACGAGCGCAGCATCGAGCTTTTCACCGGCCCGACTCACGAATCTCGGCCGGTCACCGGTGACCTCGATCGCCTCGGCAGGATCGACCATGCGGGATGCCTTCCCGGCCGGAGCACCTGCGACCGTCACTCGACCTTCCTCGATCAACTCACGGGCTCGGGCTCGACTCGGCACAAGACCCCGTCGAACCAACTCGGCATCAAGACGGCGACGTGCGGCCATCGGTCAGCCCAATCGGTCGGCGACAAGCGCCAGGAGGTCATCGGCGATTGCGAGCGGTGCGGGTTGGACCGGCAGGTCCGCAGGCGTGGTCACCCCGCTGAGCACGAGCCCGAAGTCGTACCCGACCGACTCGGCGAAACGGCCGTCGGTGTCGGGGCGGTCACCCACCATCAGGCCGTGTGCGCCAAGCTGTCGACGAACAAGCGCTGCGATCGGTTCGTGTGGTTTGCCGGCCACGTTTGCGTCGACCCCGGCGGCGACGGTGATCGCAGCAACAAGGGCACCGTTCCCAGGAAGAAGACCGTCGTGACTCGGGAACGTGGAATCGGTGTTGGTTGCGATGAGACGGGCACCGCCACGGACCGCCCGCATCGCCCGGACCATGTCGTCGTAGTCGAATGACATGGTGATGCCGACCACGACCGCATCGGCTGGACCGTCCTCGACAAGTTCGGCGCCGACCCCGACCAGCGCAGTGTGCAGGCCCTCGGATCCAATCGCGAGAACCCGCTCGCCGGCCTCGACCATCGTCGCCGCAGCCATCGCAGCGGTGATGACCTCGGACTCCGCATCGGGGATCCCGTGGTGGGCGAGTTTGGCCGCAACCTGGGCGGGGGTGCGCATCGCCGAATTCGTCACGAACGCAAGGGGAATGCCGGCCGCGCGCAGGGAAGCCACCGCCTGGGGAGCGCCAGGCACGGTCTCGCTTCCGCGCCAGATGACGCCGTCGAGATCGAGCGCCCAGCCCGTCAGCTCACGTCCCACGTGGGAAGGCTGCGCAGGAGCATGTCGAGGTCGCCAGGACCGTTTGCTTCCTGCGCAGCAGCCAGCTGCGCCGAAGCCGCTTCGCCGTACTCCTGACGATCGACCGCTCGGAAGACACCGATCGGTGTCGGCGATTCGCGATCCTGTGCCAGTCCGCTGAGCGCAAACGCGATACCGCGATCAGCGGTCTCGTCGTGGACGAGAATCTTGTCCTCGCCGACATCGGCAACGTTCACGATCTGGGCCCCGTCGTCGGTGATCATCACACCACGCTCGTTCTCGGCGCCGAACCGCACCGGCTCACCGTGCTTCAGGTCGATGAGCATTGCGTCGCGGGCGTCCTTCTTGGTGATCGCACCAAACGCGCCGTCGTTGAACACGTTGCAGTTCTGGTACACCTCGACCAGCGCAGCTCCCTTGTGCGCATGGGCCCGCCGGAACATCTCCTGCATGTGACCCCGGTCCATGTCGTGGGTCCGCGCAACGAACGTCGCTTCGGCGCCGAGCGCCAACGAAATGGGGTTGAACGGGTGGTCGAGCGATCCCATCGGGGTGGACTTCGTCACCTTGCCGACCTCGCTCGTCGGCGAGTACTGGCCCTTCGTGAGACCGTAGATCTGGTTGTTGAACAACAAGATCGTGAGGTTCACATTGCGTCGAAGCGCATGGATGAGGTGATTGCCCCCGATGGACAACATGTCGCCGTCACCACCGACGACCCAGACATCGAGATCGGGCCGGGCCATGGCGAGACCGGTTGCAATCGCAGGAGATCGCCCGTGAATCGAGTGCATCCCGTAGGTGTTCATGTAGTACGGGAAGCGCGCTGCACAACCGATACCGGAGATGAAGACAGTGTCTTCGCGACGGCGATCGATCTCCGGCATCAGCAACTGCATCGCCGTGAGGATCGAGTAATCGCCGCAACCCGGGCACCAACGAACCTCCTGGTCCGACGACCAGTCCTTCTTGGTGGTGAGCGGAACAGCGGTCATCGGGTTTCCTCCTGAATACGAGCGACAAGTTCTCCTGCGGTGAACGGCTGACCCGACACCTTGGAGATGACCCTGGCGTCGACAAGGAATTCGGCACGCAGGAGCGCGGTGAGTTGACCGAGGTTCATCTCCGGCACGATCACTCGCTCGTATTGGCCGAGGATCTGCCCGAGATTCGGTGCAAACGGATGCAGGTGGGTGAGATGCACCTGGGCGACCTTTTCGCCGGCGGCCCGCATGCGACCCACGGCGCTCGTGATCGCACCCCATGTCGAACCCCAGCCGACGATGAGCGTGTCGGCATCGACGTCGCCTGTGACCTCGAGCGGTGGGATGGTTTCGGCGATCTTTCGGATTCGTTCGTCGCGCAGTCGCACCATGAAGTCGTGGTTCTCGGGGGCGTAATTGATGTTGCCGGTCCCGTCTTGCTTCTCGATCCCACCGATGCGGTGCATGAGTCCGTCTGTGCCCGGTATCGCCCAGGGCCGGGCCATGTCCTCGTTTCGGACATAGGGCCAAAAGACCTCGCGCCCCTCGTCATCCATGCCGTTGGTCTCGCTTGCGAACTCCACCGAGAGTCGGGGAAGATCGTCGACCGACGGCAGCTTCCACGGCTCGGTACCGTTCGCGAGATACCCGTCGCTGAGCAGCATGACCGGCGTGCGGTACTGCACAGCAATACGAACCGCCTCAATTGCCACATCGAAACAATCGCTCGGCGAGCTGGCCGCGACGATCGGCATCGGTGCTTCGCCATGCCGCCCGTACATCGCCATCATCAAGTCGGCTGCCTCGGTCTTGGTCGGCAGCCCCGTGGATGGACCACCCCGCTGGATGTCGATCACGATCAGCGGCAGCTCGAGGCTCACGGCAAGGCCGAGCGTCTCACCCTTGAGCGCAATGCCCGGGCCCGACGTGGTGGTGATACCGATGTGGCCGCCGTACGACGCACCGAGGGCCGAGCCCACCGCAGCGATCTCGTCTTCGGCCTGGAAGGTGCGGACCCCGAAGTTCTTGTGCTTCGACAGTTCGTGCAGGATGTCAGAGGCAGGCGTGATCGGATAGGAGCCGAGAAAGAGCGGCAACCCCACCTGATGACTGGCAGCGATCAGTCCCCACGACAACGCCGTGTTCCCGTTGATGTTGGTGTACGTGCCGGCGGGGAGCTTCGCCGGTCGCACGGCGAGTCGGCTTGCGCTCAGTTCGGCCGTCTCGCCGAACGCGTTTCCGGCCCGGTACGCCGCTTCGTTGGCGGCGATGACGAGGTCGCGACCCTTGAACTTCTCGCGGATCCAGATCATCGTCGGCTCTTCGGGTCGGCTGTACAGCCACGACACCAGGCCGAGGGCGAAGAAGTTCTTGGAGCGTTCCGCGTCGCGGGGCTTCACACCGATGTCCTTGCAGACCTCTTTGGTAAGCGAGGTCATCGGTGCTTCGATCTTGGTGTAGCCGTCGAGCGTGCCGTCCTCGAGTGGGTTGTCGGCGTAGCCCGCTTTCGCAAGATTTCGTTCCTCGAACGCATCCGTGTTCACGATCACGGTCGCCCCAGGTTCGATCTTGTCGAGTTCGGCCTTGAGCGCTGCAGGGTTCATCGCAACCAGCACGTTCGGCGCATCACCCGGCGTGGTGATGTCGTGGTCGGAGATATGGATCTGGAAGGCGGACACCCCGGCGAGCGTCCCTGCTGGCGCGCGGATCTCGGCGGGGAACTCCGGCAGGGTGGCGAGATCGTTGCCGAACAACGCGCTCGCCGACGTGAACCGATCGCCCGTCAATTGCATCCCATCGCCGGAATCACCGGCGAAACGGATGATGATGCGTTCGACTTCGCGGATCTCGTCGGTCCGGTCAGCAGTGTCGGTCATTGCGTCGAAGCCCTTTCATCGCGTCGCTGGCAGCGACAACGCCAGACACTAACGCGGCCGCATCGCAAGTTGGTCATCCCTCCCGAGACTGCCAGCTGCGCAAACCTCAGGCCTTCACAGCTGGATCGAACCACGCTGCTGTCGACGACCCGCGGACGGGTGACGACCCGCCCACCGGGGGTGCCGGTCAGGGCTCGATCACCAGCTTGCCCGCAGCCTTGCGGTCCATCATCGTCCGCATCGCCACACCTGCGTCCTCGAGGGAGTACCGGCCCGAGACGTACGGCGCAAGCGTGCCACTCGCCGTCAGATCGATCAGTTCGTTGGTGACAGCTGCACCGAGCTCGGGATCACGGCTCGTCATGGCCCCGTAGAACACGCCGACCACCTGACAGCTCTTCAGGAGCGTCAGGTTGAGGGGGATCGACGGGATACCGGCAGTGAAGCCGACGACAAGGAAGCGACCCTCCCAGCCAATCGCCCGAAGGGCCTGCTCGGCATACTCGCCGCCCACACAGTCGTAGACGACGTCGACGCCGGTGCCGGCAGTCAACTCTTTGGCCCGCTCCTTAAGGTTCTCAGTGGCGTAGTTGATCGTTTCGTCAGCACCTCTGGCCCGACACAGTTCGAGTTTTTCCTCGGTCGATGCACAGGCGATCACCCGGGCTCCCATGATCTTTCCGAGTTCCACCGCCGACAATCCGACATTGCCACCTGCACCCAGAATCAGCAGCGTCTCACCCTCGGTCAGCTGGCCGCGGTACTTGAGTCCGTACAGGGTCGTGCCGTAGGCGTAGTTGAGTCCGGTGGCCTCGGCAAAGCCCACGTTCTCGGGGAGTCGGCGAGCCTGACTTGCGGTCACGACCGCACGTTCGGCGTACGCGCCGGTGACGCCGAGACCACCCGACACTCGATCCCCGACCGCCCACCCGTCGACACCTTCACCGACGGCGGCGACCACTCCTGCAACCTCACCGCCCGGGATGTAGGGAGGTGGCGCCTTGAACTGGTACTTGTCCTCGAGCATCAACGTGTCGGGGAAGGTGACAGGGGCAGCCTTGACCTCGACGAGCAACTGCCCCTCCCCGGGTTCGGGGTCAGGACATTCCTCGACGGTGAGATTCTCCGGGGGACCGAAGGCGTTGCAAACGACAGCTTTCATGGGCTCAGACTCTTTCCGACCAGTGGTGTGGATCGGACTCTAGGCCGACGGGCCGGGCAGGCTCATCTCGGCGATACTCCACCAGATGCCCGACCTCGTTCTCGCCACCCCGCCCGCTGCACTGCTGCTCACTCCCGGAGCCAGTGCCGATCGCGACGACGCAACACTCGTGGCACTCGAACGAGGACTCCCCGAAATCACCGTCGAACGACTCACACTGGCGACCACGAGTGTGGCGAGCGCCGTGAAGAAGGTCGTCAGTGCGGCTGACGAACTTGCCGGCCGGATCGGCTGCGATCCCGCCGAGATCGTCTTCGGCGGCCGCAGCTTCGGTGGCCGCTCGTGTTCGGTCGCCGTCGCCGAAGGTCTCCCGGCAGCCGGGCTCGTCTTGCTCTCCTACCCGCTTCATCCGCCCGGCAAACCGACCAACCTTCGTGTCGATCACTTCGATTCCATCGCTGTCCCGACACTTTTCGTCTCCGGGGACAGGGATCCGTTCGGAACGCCCGACGAATTCGCCGACAACCTCGTGGCGATCGGCGGGCCAACCCGGCTCGAGTGGGTGGCCGGCAACCACTCGCCGAAAGCCCGGATTCCCGAGATCGTCGAGGTTGTTCGACAGTTCGTCGGGCTCTAGCCCAGCGCCTTGACCCGATCCCGCACGTCAGCGAGGTCGGGAGCATGTCCCTCCACCCATCGGAACAGCTCCCGGGCCCTCGGAATACGACCAGCTTGGTCGTAGAGATCGGCAAGCGCGTACGCCCGGCGCAGGTGATGCCCCTGGGGACGCTTCGGTGTGCGCCAGTTCTGTTCGAGAATGCGGATGGCGCTCGTGAGATCGCCTTGGTCAGCTTTCGCGCCGGCCACGACGATCCGACCCTCGGTGACCAGCTCGGCCGAAGGAGAAGCCTCTCCGAGTTCTTCCCACAGTGCGTCGACATCGTTCCAGCGGCCGAGCGCGCGGTAGCAGTCAGCAAGCACCGGATGTTGTTCGGTCGAGCCGCTCAACGCTCGGAAGGTCTCCAGGTGGTCGGCCGCCTCCTTCCACTGTCCGAGTCGGTACAGGGTCAAGCCCAGCAACTCCCGTCCTTCCGGGAGCTCCGGTGCTTCCTTTGCGACGGGGGTGAGGGCCGAACGGGCATCCTTGAAGCGATCGGCACCGAACGCCTTGGCACCCTCGTTCAACTTCCGGTTGAGGGTGGTGGCCCGTGGCTCACCCACCAGCCGCTTGAGTGTCTGGGCCGGGTCGACCACGGGGTGTGGACGAGCCGGCAACGGACGACGCTCGGTGGTCTTCGTCGCACGCGACCGTTTGACCGCACGCGTGGCCGTGCGCTCGAGATCAGCAGCACCCGGGAGCGTGCGCGCCGGGGGCGATGGCAGCGAGCGTTCCATCTCAGCCCGCTCCGCCGCTCGCGCCTCTCGTGCCCGCTGACGCTCGAGGTACTCGGCCTTGCGCTGGGCCCGCTTCTCGACCTCTGCAGGATCCTCGTAGTCCATGTTGCCGGCGCCACGACGCGCAATACGGCCCCACTGTTTCGGGCCGGCAAGATCACGGTCACCGCCTTCGTCACGACGCGCACCATCCCGCCGATCATCACGACGCGCACCATCCCGCCGATCATCACGACGCGCACCATCCCGCCGATCATCACGACGCGCACCAGAGCCGCTCTTCCCAGCTGCACGGCCGCTTGACTCGCCGCGACCCCGCCCGCTTCCCTTGGTAGAGGGACGTTTGCCGCTCGGTTTCGCCGGCCGGCCACGGGAGCCTTCCCTGCGGCTCGAGCCGGATCCAGATGCACTCCGGCTGTTGCGGGGACGGTCGTTCGGCATGGCAGGAAACTCCTCGGTTCGCCTCCGCTCGGACACGCACTGGACAGGGCACGTTACCGCCCGAGGCCTCGGGCGCACCTCAGGTCGAGGCCAAAAATGGACGAGCCCCGCACAGTGGCGGGGCTCGTGTGAGAAATCCGGCGGCGTCCTACTCTCCCAGGGCCACTCGGCCCAAGTACCATCGGCGCTTGAAGGCTTAACTTCCGTGTTCGGAATGGGAACGGGTGTGACCCTTCCGCTATCGCCACCGAAAAAATGCTGCCGTGGTGACCTGCACGCTGCAGGCACTCGGGCGGACCCGAGTCGACAGACGAACTTGTTGCGTCCGACCGATCATCTCGGTCGGACCCGAGAAACAGAGCTTCTCGAGAACTCCATAGCGAGCACGAACATCCGGATCAAGGGTCGATTTCAAGTAGAAACCAAGCCCTCGGCCGATTAGTACCGGTCAGCTGAACACATTGCTGTGCGTACACTTCCGGCCTATCAACGTGGTGTTCTTCCACGGGCCTTACCCGGTTAACCCGGTGAGAGATCTCATCTTGGAAAGGGCTTCCCGCTTAGATGCTTTCAGCGGTTATCCCTTCCGTAGGTCGCTAATCTGCCATGCCCTTGGCAGGACAACAGACACACCAGAGCTACGTCCGTCCCGGT
>JAPOHW010000023.1 GCA_029979265.1 Actinomycetota bacterium
CCCCCGCCGTAGGCGAATCCGACACCCTCGATGACAATCGGCTCCCGTCGCTCGATGGCGACGGCCCCGTGTCGGTCGGTCACGAGCACCGGTTCGTCGAGCAGGGTGTACAGCTTGTTGAGTGATGCGGTGGCCGACTGGACCATGTTGAACAGCTGACTGAGCTGCTGAACCGGTTCGAACAACGAGCTGAGCAACAAAATGAAAGCAACCAGCGTGCCGACCGTCATTGCGTCTTCGCTGACCATCCAGCCACCGACGCCGAGCGCAACGGCAGTCGTTGCCGCCCCGGCAAACTCGACGATCGGCAGATACCAGCATTGGATACGGACAGCTGCCATGTGCGTGCGGTAAAGATCGCGGTTTGCCGCTGCGAAACGGGCCGATTCGACGTGTTCGCGCGCAAACGCCTGCACGACGCGTACACCGCTCAGCCCTTCCTGCAAGCCCGACAGTGTGTCTGCAATCCGGTCGCGAACGAGGAGGTATGCCCGGTTGGAGTCCCGCTGAAACTTGACACTCGCAGCCGCCACCACCGGCATGGCCACCAGGCACAGGAGCATCAACTTCCACGACAGCAGGAACAACAGCATCGTGGTACCGACCAGGAGCAACGCAGCACTCGTGAACATGACCAACCCGAACTGCACGAGCTCCTGCAGTGAATCGACGTCGGAGGTCATGCGACTCACCAGCACCCCGGCCTTCTCCCGGTCGTAAAAGGCCATCGATTGCTGCAGCAACTTGTCGAACACCCGCGTTCGCATGTCACGCAGGAACGCCTCGCCAACCTTCGCCAACTGCACAATGGCGAAGCGGAACGAGAGATAGCTCGCAACGGCCACCACCACGTACATGGCGATCGACACATTGAGTTGGCCCCCGTCCCCCTTGGCGATGCCCTCGTCGATCCCTCGACGGACGAGCAGGGGTCCGGCGAGAAGGGTGAGCGTCCACAGCACCAGCAGACCAGCGGCACTCACGGCACCCCGTCGATACGCGCGCCCGTAACGGAACGTTCGCTTGAGCACCGCCCCCGTTCCGACCAAGCCGAGTCGGGCATCGTCGGCAGTCCCGTGCGCCATCGACCAACCCATCAGCTGCGGCCTCCGCCGGTGACGTCGCGGTCAGCGGCAAGCACCTCGCGATAGCGGGCATTAGTGGTCAAGAGTTCGTCGTGGGTTCCTTCGGCGACGATTCGGCCCTCGTCCAACAGGACAACACGATGGGCCAGCGCAATCGTCGCGGGGCGGTGTGCAATCACGATCGTCGTCCGATTCTGCATGACCTCGCCGAGTGCATCGCGAATCTCGTGCTCCTTGGTCGGATCGACCGCCGATGTTGCATCGTCGAGCACGAGCACTCTGGGATCGGCAAGAATTGCCCGGGCGATTGCGATTCGTTGCCGTTGGCCACCCGACAGCGAAAAGCCCCGCTCCCCGATCGCCGTGTCGTAACCACTGGGAAGATCACGGATGAACTCATCGGCACCGGCCAACGTTGCGGCGCGCACGACTGCACTCAAATCGACGTCAGGGTCGGCAAAAGCGATGTTCTCTCGAATCGACGAGGAGAACAGGAACGTCTCTTCGAAGACGATCGACACCGCCTTGCGCAGCTTGCGCCGCTCGACGCTGCGCACATCGACGCCATCGATCATGACCGCCCCGCCGTCGACGTCGTAGAAGCGGGGCAGCAGGCGGGCGACCGTCGACTTGCCCGATCCAGTCGCTCCCACGAGCGCAACCGATTCACCCGGCTCGATCGTGAGCGACAACCCCCGCAACACCCCGGCTCCCGCAGCCTCCGGGTGATAGTCGAACTCGACCTCTCGCAGCTCGACCCGTCCCAAGGCACCCTGCTCCGGCAGGGCGGTCGGTGATGCCACATCGACGATCGCCGGTGCCGTGTCGAGCACCTCGGCGATTCGCACGCCCGCAGCCGACGCCCGCTGGCCATTGGCCACGATCATGCCGAGCATCCGGAGGGGCTGAATGAGCATCAACACGTAGATGTTGAAGCTGACCAGTTCACCGATGGTCATCTCGCCGTCGATCACGAGATGGCCGCCATATCCGAGCACCGTGATCAGTCCGATCGATGGCAGAAGCTCCATGGCCGGGAGATACCGAGCCCGGATCTCCGACGACGCCAACGCGGCGTCGTGGACATCGTCGGCTTCCGCCGCAAGCTTGCGGGCCTGGACCGGCTCGGACCCGAAGCCCTTCACCACTCGGACGCCCGACACCGACTCTTCGACAACGGTGGCAAGTTCGGCCGACTCTTGCTGGACTCGCATGATGGCGGGGTTGAGTTCTTGGGCAAACCGGCGGCCGAGAATGTTGACGAAGGGCAGCGATGCCAGCGCCATGAGCGCCAGAATCGGTTGCAGCACCACCATGATGATCGTGACCGAGACAACGATCAGAACATTGCCGAAGGTCAGCGGCACCAACGTCACGAAGTTCTGGAAGTGCTGCAGGTCGGTGTTCCCCCGGCTCATCAGTTCACCGGTGGCGTTTGCGTCATGAAAGGAAAAATGCAGGCGCTGGACATGGGCAAAGATCCGGTCGCGCAGTCGCGCCTCGATGACGCGGGCGTTGCGAAACGCCAGATAGCGACGAAGACCGAGGAAACAGGCGGAGAACAGGCCAGCGCCGACGATCGCAAGGCTCCACGGCAACAGCGGTTCGCCGTCACGCACGCCTCGGTCGAGGCCGAGCTGGATCAACAGCGGCACGGCAACCCGACCGGCCGTGTACAGCAGGCCGGCAAACATGCCGAACACGAGCCCTGGCCACTGATCGCGTGCAGTCGAGGCAATCAGGGCCCAACCGGCACGACTCGAGCCATCCACACCGTCAGCCGACGATCGCAACCGGTCGCGTCCTCTCGGTGTGTCGTGCGGTGCCGTTGCCGTCAGTGTGATCGCCTCCCTCTCACCAAATGTCACACGTGTGACTTCGCTCGTCCAACTGCGGTCCCGACGACAGCGTCACCGCCGCCGAAGAACCTCACCGGCATGATCGGGATTGCGGGCGCCATCGGCGAAGGCAGTGACGCCGTTGACCCATACATGCTCGATGCCGTCGGCATAGACCGTTGCGTTCTCGAACGACGAGTTGTCTCGAACACCCGCCAGGTCGAAGACGACAACGTCGGCCGCTGCCCCCGGGCGCAGGTAGCCGCGGTCGCACAACCCGAGCCGGTCGGCGGGAAGTCCGGACAGGCGACGCACTCCCTCCTCGAGTGAAAGAATCGCCTCGTCGCGGACATAGTGACCGAGAAAGCGCGCAACCCAGTTGTAACCGAGGACGCTGAACATCCGCCCTGCCAACGGACCATCGTTGGCCATCGCCATGGTGTCGGACTCGACCGCGCACAGCGGATGTTCGAGCGCAAGTCGGTTGTCCGATTCGGCAAACGCCTCGCTGGTGAGGACAACGCCCTTCAGTCGAGGACCCTCTTCGACGAGGAGATCGAACACCGCGTCCCACCCGTCGGCCGCATTTCGTTGCATTGCGATCTCCTCGACCGTTTTTCCCACGAGGTGTTGGTTCACCGAGCAGGCGAGGAGACGGATTCGATCCCACCGCCCCTCCACCGCAAGCTGCCACATCGGTAGCGGGTTGTGGCGAAGGCGCCGCCTGCCATCCTTCGTCGTCAAGGTGTCGAGAAGGTCGTCGATCGACAGCCCGAACGACCAGCTCGGAAGGAGTGCTGTCGCAGGCGCGTGGTTCCAATTCGTCGGCATCATGTCCATCGCCACGTCAACGCCCTCGGCCCGCGTCCACTCGATCATCTGCAGCGTGTTGCGCAGTGCATCGTCAGGTCGCCCGTGTTTGGGATTGATGTGGCTGATCTGCAAGCGCACTCCGGTGTCGCGGGCAACATCGAGCGCCTCTCCGAACCCGACGAAATACCGCCTGTCGCGATTGCGGGAATGTGTGGCATACAGCGCACCGGCGTCAGCTGTCGCTGCGCAGAGCGCCCGGAGCTCGTCGTAGGTGGCCGTCTTGCCCGGGTGATACTCCAGGCCCGTGCTCAACCCGAAGGCGCCCGCCTCCAGCGACTCCTCGAGCAGTCGCACCATCTCGACTACCTCGGTGTCGTCGGCCGGGCGGGGCTGGTCTACGCCCATGACGGCCGCACGAAGTGCGCCGTGACCGACGAACCCGACGACGTTCGTGGCAATGCGCGCTGCGTCCATCTCGGCCAACAACTCGGCGTAGGTGTGCCAGTGCCCCCGTTCCTTCGAACCCATGGCCGCAAACACCGCAGGACGGCTCTCAGCCGTACACGGCGCAAGACTTGTTCCACACTGCCCGATCGCCTCGGTGGTGACACCCTGGCGGATCTGACTCTCTGCGCGCGGGTCGATGAAGTGCGACAGATCGCTGTGGGTATGGATATCGATGAATCCTGGAGCGACGAACTTGCCAGTGGCGTCGATCGTTTCGGCCGCAGTTGCCGAACCGAGGTCGTCGAGGATGGCGATCCGGCCGCTGTCGATTCCCACGTCGAGCAACCGACCTGGCGTCCCGGTCCCGTCGAGGACGGTCCCACCGCGGATGATCGTCTCGAACTCGGTCATGTCACGCGAACGCCACGCCCGGGAAGCCTTCGTCGATCAGCATGCCGACGAACCGGTTGTAGCGCGGCGCGCCGCCGAAATACGCCTGATAGCGGATGGTTCCCTCGTGGTGGCCGGCGACGTTGGAGTTGTAGCCCGTGAACCAGCCCTTGCTGTCTCGTATGAGCAGCCGCTCTTGGTACTTCTTCACCTCCTCGACCCAGTCGGCTTCCGCCCCAGCCTCAGCCTCGATGCGGGTGTGGCCCTTGTCGAAGGCTTCTTCGAGCAGCTGGGCCATGAAGTCGACACTGCCCTCGATGGCGCGCGGGAAGTTGGTGGAGCCGGAGACGCTCTGTGGCCCGGCCACCATGACCATGTTGGGAAAGCCATGGCTCAGCACTCCGGCAAGGGTGCTGGGACTGTTGCGCCACCGCTCATCGAGTCGCTGACCACCCACCCCCTCGATGCGTATGCGGTCATACGCGCCGGTGATCGCGTCGAAGCCGGTTGCGTACACGATCAGGTCGAGCTCGTGATGACCTGCGGCTGTCTGGATGCCGGTCGGTGTCACCCGCTCGATGGGGTGTTCCGAGACGTCGACGAGATGCACATGGGGCCGGTTGTAGGCCTCGAAGTAGCCGCTTTCGAGCGGGAGCCGCTGCAGCGCAAAACCATGGTCACGGGGTATGAGCTTCTCGGCAGTGACGGGGTCGTCCACTCGGTCACGGATCCGATCGGCGATGTAGTCGGACAGTTCCCGGTTGGCCTGCTCGTCGAAGTAGATCTCGGCGTAATTTGCGCCGGTGATGGCAAAGCCTGGCTGCTCGTAGAGCTCATCCCACAGCTGGCGACGCTCCTGCGGTGTGGCGTCCCAGAACCCCCACTTCGGCGTGTGTTCGAAGCCACCCGGGGTTGTTGCGCAGGCGGCGAATATCTCGTCGTAGCGCGAGCGGATGTCTGCCATCTCCTGCTCGCTGATCGGACGATTGTTGAGCGGCGAGCTCCAGTTCGGACGACGCTGAAAGACGGTGAGCTCGCCGACCTCGTCGCAAATTGCCGCAATGATCTGGATGGCCGTGGCACCCGTGCCCACGATGCCCACCCGCCGGCCCGACAGATCGACCGGTTCGTTCGGCCAGGCGTGGGTGTGCCACCAGTCTCCGGCAAAGTCGTTGCGTCCAGCGAAATCGGGAAGCGTCGGGATCGAGAGCGGCCCGATGCTCGGGACCACGAAGCGGCTGACGAAGGAAGACCCGTCCCTAATCTGGACCCGCCAGACCCGAGCTTCCTCGTCCCACACCATGGCTTCGACTCTGGAGCCGAACCGCATGTGTCGTCGCAGGTCGTATCGATCTGCAACGAAGTTCAGGTAGCGGAGATTTTCCGGCTGACTGGAGAACAACTCCTTCCAGTGCCACGTCTCGAGGATCTCGGGCGACCACGAATAGCCGTAGGTGTAGCTCTCCGAGTCGAAACGACAGCCGGGGTAGCGATTGCGAAACCACGTGCCCCCGAGATCGTCGTCGGCTTCGAGCACGAACGCATCCAGCCCCAAGTCGACAAGACGCTTGATGGCGTAGATCCCGGAGACTCCGGCCCCGAGGACGATCGCATCGTGCACGTGCTCACTCACGAGACGCGACCCTAGATCGCCGAACAACACCGGGCGTATTCACACCTCTCGCTCGCTTTGGGGGAGAATGTTCTCATGTCCGACACCACGACCGATCGGTCCGAGGTCCTCCCGGTGATCCAGCGCACTCCTGAGACCGAGATGGTCGAAAAGGGCGCCAACGTCGGCAGCGCCGCCAGCCTTGCGCTCGAGGACATCAATCCACTCAACGCACACCTCTTCCGGGAGAATCGTTTTCAGGATCATTTTGCTCGCTTGCGGCGCGAGGATCCGGTCCACTTCAACGAACTCGAGACCTCGGGCCGTTACTGGTCGGTGACCAAATACGACGATGTTCGAGCTGTCGACGTCGACCACAAGACCTACTCCTCGGCGTCAGGCATCACGCTCGGCCCCGACCCCACCCGAGTTCGTGAAGAAGACGGCCCGGGCATCATGTCCTTCATTGCGATGGATCCGCCGACCCATACCGATCAACGCAAGACCGTGCGAAGCGTGTCCGCACCGAGCAACCTCCGCAATCTGGAACCCACGATCCGAGAACGCACGATCAACGTTCTCGACGCGCTGCCCGAGGGTGAAACATTCGACTGGGTCGACACAGTCTCCATCGAACTCACCACACTCCTGCTCGCCACGCTCTTCGACTTTCCGCTTGAGGATCGTCGCAAGCTCACCTTCTGGTCCGACATCACCTTCGCCGTTCCCCAACCCGGTGGACTGATCGAGACGATGGAGGAGCGT
The DNA here is from genome assembly GCA_029979265.1 of Actinomycetota bacterium. Taxonomy (GTDB): domain Bacteria; phylum Actinomycetota; class Acidimicrobiia; order Acidimicrobiales; family Aldehydirespiratoraceae; genus UBA11606. Next base: position 6,951 of record JAPOHW010000023.1, read on the forward strand.
CGCGACCATTTCATGGAGATGGTCTCCTATTTCGATCGGTTGTGGGCGCAGCGACGAGGCGGCGACGGGTTCGACCTCGTGACGATGCTTGCCAACGGTGAGTCCACCAGGGACATCCCGACCTTCAAGCACCTGGGCAACCTCCTGTTGCTGATCGTCGGAGGCAACGACACCACCCGCAACACGATGTCGGGCAGCGTGTACGGGCTGAACCAGTTCCCCGATCAGTACGACAAGCTCAAGGCGAACCCGAACCTTGTGACCAACATGGTTCCGGAGATCATCCGGTGGCAGACACCGCTGTCGTACATGCGACGAACGGCGACCTGTGACACCGAACTCGGCGGAAAGCAGATCCTCGAGGGCGACCAGGTGCTGATGTGGTATGTGTCGGCCAACGCCGACGAAGCGGTGTTCGAAGACGCCGACCGCATCGACATCGAGCGGCACAACGCCGACCGTCATCTCGCATTCGGCTACGGCATCCACTTCTGCATGGGGAGCCGCCTGGCCGAGTTGCAGCTCCGGGTGCTGTGGGAAGAGATTCTTCGACGCTTCGACCACGTGGAGGTCGTCGGGAAAGAAGAGCGACCACTCTCCTCCTTCGTGCACGGATACACGCACCTGCCGGTCCAGGTGCACCGCAAGAAGTAGCACCGCACCATCCGAGGCTCGACACGACCAACAGTTGGCCTCGGGCTGGGTCGCCTCATGGTGGAGCAAGGTCTCTGATGCAGTCACCGATCACATGGATCCGCCACAATCAGGAACTCGTGGTCTTGTGTGGCGCCACGTTTCTCGTGATGGCCGGTCAAGGTGTGGTCTCACCGATCATCCCGCTGTACGCCAGCGATTTCGGGGTCAGTGCCACGATGGTCGGACTCACCCTGACGGTATTCGCTTTTGCCCGTCTGATTCTCAACGTGCCGGCGGGTCTCATCGCCGACCGGTACGGCCGGCGCGTCCTCCTCGTCGGTGGTCCCGTTCTGACTGCGATCGGCATGTTCGGCTCAGGACAGGCCGACGGCATCTGGGTGCTGCTCGCGTGGCGGTTCGTGGCCGGAGCAGGCTCGGCGTTCTACATGTCGGGCGCGATGACCTATCTGATCGACATCGCACCGCCGGAGAAGCGAACGCGTTACGTCGCCACCAACCAATGGGCGCTCAGCGTCGGGGTTGCGCTCGGACCAGGGGTCGGTGGGCTCATCGCCGATGCATACAGCCTCAGCACGCCGTTCACGGTCGTTGCGGTGCTCGCTGTAGTGACGTCCATCTATGCCGCGTTTCGGCTCCCCGAAACGCGCGACCGGGCGCTCGAGGAGCAGGCTGCCGCCGAGGCTGCCCCACCGGTCAGTACCTGGGCGTTCGTGCGCAGTACTCCATTCCTGCTGGTGGGCCTCTCGACGATGACGATTTTCATGACCCGAGCGGGTACCCGGGGAACGCTGATGCCACTCCATGCCAGCGAGGTGCTCGGCTGGGGTCCAGCCGAGGTCGGCCTGGTGTTCACGCTCACCGGTTTGCTCACCCTGACCACCCTCCTCCCGGCGGCATGGGCCGCCGACCACATCGGGCGACGCAGTGTGGTGCTCTTTTCCGGCGTCTTCGCCGGACTCGGCGCCGTCCTTGCCGGCTCCCTCGCCACGCCGTTCGGGTTCGTCCTCGGCAACATCGTCATGTCGCTCGGGACCGGTACGGCCGGTCCGGCACCGGCGGCCTACGTTGCCGACATCGCACCTCCTGGGCGTCGGGGCATGGCGATCGCGATGTACCGCTCAGCCGGAGACGTCGGCTTTCTCGCCGCCCCACCCTTGCTCGGGCTGCTCAGCGAGGTCACCTCGATTGGTTTCACGCTCGGGATCGGCGGGGCGCTGGCTGCCGTGGGTGGCATCGTGTTCTTCGTGGGTTCTCTGGGCGACCACCGCGCTGGCAAGAGTCCCGTGGCGCCGCATCCGACCTGAACGGCTCGATGTGCCGGCCCGTTGCGCAGAGCACTCAGGTAGTGTCGCAGCGATGAAGCGGCAGGAAAAGGCCGACCGGATCGGTGTCATCCTCGACGATCTCTACCCGGATCCACCGGTGCCCCTCGACCACGCCGACCCCTTCACATTGCTGGTTGCGGTGGCGCTGTCCGCCCAAACCACCGACAAGAAGGTGAATGAGGTCACGCCGTCGTTGTTTGCTGCTGCCAGCACGCCCGAAGCGATGGCTGCACTCTCACCCGACGACATCCTCGGGCACATTCGAGAGGTGGGCCTTGCGCCAACGAAAGCCCGAAACCTTTCGACGATGGCCCATCAGATTCTCGAGGGTCCGGGTGAGGTCATCCCCGATTGGGAGTTCCTCGAGTCCCTGGCCGGGGTCGGCCACAAGACGGCAAGTGTGGTGATGGCCCAGTCGTTCGGCGTTCCGTCGTTTCCAGTCGACACGCACATCCATCGTCTTGCCGCACGGTGGGGGCTGTCCGCCGCCAAGAACGTCGAGCAGACCGAACGGGATCTGAAGGCGGTGTTTCCCGAGTCGACGTGGAATCGCCGTCACCTCCAGGTGATTTTCTTCGGGCGCGAGTACTGCCCTGCCCGCAACCACGACCTCACCTCCTGTGAGATCTGTTCGTGGGCGGCCACCAAGAAGCGGATCGCCGAAGAGCGAACTGTCCGAACGCTGCGCTGACAGCCCTCACCTCTCGATCGTTGTCGAGTGACGGTGCACTGCGGGGTGTGAGTCGAGTCGGATCAGCGACGGTCGCGAGGTGGAGCCAGCCGATTCGGGTGAGTCGCGATCCTCGTCGCATGCTCGATCCATTCGCAGACATGGCGCCGGGTGTCGCAGGGGTCGATCAATTCTTCTACCTCGAATCGGTTGAGTGGGCCCATCGGACCTCGTGCACTCTCGATGCGCTGCATCAGCTCGGCCCGGAATGCAATCGGATCCTCGGCCTCGGCGAGCTGCCGCTTGTACGCCGCTTCGATACCCCCCTCTGGAGGAATCCCACCCATGTCGGCGGCCGGCCAGATGACTCGCATGTCGGCGTCGGACCGCGGTGCTGCAAAGTTGTTGCCGGCAACACCGAAGCTTCGTCGCATGATCACGGTGAAGAGCGGGACCGAGATGCGGGCGAACGCGAGCATCCACTCGCCGCCTTTGCGAATGGTGCCGTTGATCTCGTGATCGAGGCCAACTGCAAAGCCGGGGTTGTCGACGAGGTTCAGTACCGGAATGTTGAACAGATCACAGAGCCCGAGATGACGGGTGATCTTGTCGCAGCCATCGGCGGTGAGTGCACCTCCGTTGCTGTGACGAGAGTCCGACGCAACGACGCCCACGACGTGGCCACGACAGCGAGCGAGCCCGGTCACCTGATCGGTCCCCCAATGGGGACCGATCTCGAAGAACGAGTCAGGATCGACAATGAGCGCAATGGCGCGTCGAATGTCGAACGTCGTCGTGCGATTTCTCGGAACGAGAGTGAGCAGTTCGTCGACCCGGTCGATCCCCCGGTCGGCCCCCGCCACGATCGGTGCTGCGTCGTACACGCTCGACGGAAGATACGACAAAAAGCGCCGGGTTTGTGCGGCGGCGTCGTCCTCGTCCTCTGCCAGGTTGTCGACCGAGCCGTTACGGCAGTGGATGTGCCAACCTCCGAGTTCCTCTTTCGTGATGTCTTGCCCGGTGGCCTGGACCACGACGGGCGGGCCGGCGACGAAGAGCTGTGCTGTCTCGCGCAGCATCACCGAAAAGTGACCGAGTACCGCCTTCGCCGCACCGAGACCGACCACGCTGCCGAGCAACATGTTGACGACCGGTACGGTCTCGAGCTGCTTGGCGTACATGGAAGAACCCAGATGAGCGGGCAGGAACGAGCCTCCGGGACCGGTGACCCGCGGTTTGCCGGCATCGATCGCCCCCGTGCTCTCCTCCGCAGTGCTCGTTCCGGCCCGTTGTTGCGAAGGAACCATCGATGCAACGCTGCCACCACCGGAGGAACCGTCGAGCAGACGAACGGACGGAATGCGCAGATTGAGTGCCAAGCGGTCGAGATGCACGGCTTTCGAGCCGATCGAGCCATCGGAGTGGCCGCCTCGTGACGTGAAGTCGTCGGCGCACACGATCGTCGCTCTCCCCTCGATTGTGCCCTGTCCACCCACGTGATTCGACGGGGTGAACGCTGCGACATTGCCCTCGTCGTCGTAGCTGCTGAACCCGGCAAGGCTTCCGATCTCGCGAAAGGATCCACGGTCGAGCAACAGCTCGATTCGTTCGCGGCAGGTGAGCTTGTTGCGGCTCCGCTGTCGGACAACACCTGGATCTTCGGAGCCGGGGGCCAAGCGGGCGACGGCGAGGTTGCGCAGTTGGTCGGCCCTGGCCAACTCCGGTGCCCACCCGTTGTCGGTTTGGGTATCCCCCGGGCCGGTGCCGGTCCCCTCCCCCGGCTCGACCAGCGCGATCACCTGCCCCTCGTACACTGGCGTGCCGGCCGAGAGGGGCAGCAGATCGTGCACGACACCAGCGCACGGGGCCGAGATCACGGTCTCCATCTTCATCGCAGAGCACACGACGAGCGCCTGACCCGAATCGATCCGGTCACCCCGAGCAACCAGAACGTCGACGACGGTGGACCCGACCGGGCTCACGACCGGCTCGAGTTCCCCGCCGGCGACGAGACGCTGCTCGAACGTCGATCCTGCGTCGGGGTCGACCTCGGCCGCGGCACGGAACAGCGCAACCGCCGCCGACGACTCGTCGTCGGACGTCGCGGGCAGCGAGTCCACCAGGGTGGTGCGGGCGTCACCGGCACGCACACGAGGGTCGTCGACCAACCGCTCGAGAAGGGCAAGATTGGTCCCGACCCCATCGACCTGAAACTCGCCGAGTGCGCGACGAAGTCGATCGAGTGCCGCACTGTGCCCGCCTGCCGAGGCGACGACTTTCGCAAGCAGCGGATCGAAGGACCCTGATGCTTCGAATCCGGCGTAGGCGAAGCCATCAACTCGAATGCCGGGCCCAGACGGTTCGCGATAGGCGGTGAGACGTCCTGTGGATGTCAGCGTCACCCGGGCCTGGATCGACGTACCTCGTGGTGGACCGATGTCGACCAAGCCTGTCTCGGCCAACGTGGCGCCCGCCGCGACGAGGAGCTGACTCTGGACGAGGTCACGGCCGGTGATCTCCTCGGTCACGGTGTGTTCGACCTGGATCCGCGGGTTGGCCTCGATGAACCAGTGCGTTCCCGCATCTGGGTCGACAAGGAACTCGATTGTTCCGGCGTTGCGGTAACCAACAGCATGGCCGAGCCGAACGGCGTCGAGCAGGATTGCGTCTCGAAGCGACGGATCGAGTGCTGGAGCCGGCGCAATCTCGAGGACCTTCTGGTTCCGCAACTGCACCGAACAATCCCGTTCCCAGAGGTGGACGACCGAACCCGTGTCATCGCCGAAGATCTGCACCTCGATATGACGAGGATCCACGATGCATTTTTCGACGATCAGTGCGCCGTCCCCGAACGCCGCCGCAGCTTCCCGGGCTGCGCTTTCGAACGACTCGTTCATTGCCGAGGGTTCGTCGACTCGTCGCATGCCTCTCCCCCCGCCCCCGGCTGCGGCCTTCACCATCACCGGGTAGCCGATGTCGTCAGCGACCGCGACCGCTTCGCCTGAACTGGCGACCGTCGTCGCGCTTCCCGGTACGACCGGTACCCGCTGGTCCGTCGCCAATGCTCGAGCAGCCGCCTTGTCCCCGAACAGTGCGAGTGCGTCCGGTGTCGGACCGACGAACGTGATTCCCGCCGCTGCGCAGCTTCGAGCGAACCCAGCCTGCTCGGAGAGAAAGCCGTAGCCAGGATGGATGGCGTCACACTCGGCGTCGAGAGCAGCGGCGATGACCGCATCGGCATCGAGGTATGCACCGATTGGGTCACCAGCGAGGCCGGCGGCATGCGTGGTGACACGGGTGTGGAGCGACTGCGCGTCGGCGGCCGAGAAGACAGCAACCGTTTCCGATCCGAGCTCGGCGGCAGCACGGGCGATGCGAACAGCAACCTCACCCCGGTTGGCGATCAGGACACGTCGAAAAGAGGCAGGTGGCACGGCGGCGACCCTAGTTCCCTGCACCGCCGTACTCGAAGGCCGCAGGCGCGCTCCGGCGCAGACTCCCTAGGCTGCATCACGATGTCGGACCAGGTACAGCGGTTGCTCGACCGCCTCGATCTCGACAAGGTCGCGGCCGATGTGTACACGGGCGGAAGCGGGCCGGGTGGAAAAGGATTCCGAGAACGAATCTACGGCGGCTTGGTTGCATCGCAAGCCTTCGTCGCCGCAGCCCGAACGACGACCGTTGGCGCAATTCACTCGATGCATCTGTACTTCCTCCGGCCTGGCGAGACAGGTCGCCCAATCCGCTACGAGGTCGAGCGAATCAAGGAGGGGCGCAACTTCGAGGTTCGCGAGGTCCGCGCCTTTCAAGACGATCGCCGGATCTTTCAGATGATGGCGAGCTTCGCCGCCAACCCGCCTGGGGCCGAACATCAGGACCCGATGCCCCAGGTGGTCGCCCCCGAGGATCTCCCCAATCGCGATCGCATCCGTGACCGACCGGGCTGGCAGGAACAGCCCATCGATATTCGGACCGACGATCCCGATGGTGCTCGCAGTGAGCCCGATCATTGGGTCTGGATGCGCCCGATGCAGCCTGTGCTACCGCCAGATCCGGTCGCACACACGGCGGTCATGATTTTCGCGACCGATCGCGTTTTCATGCGTACTGCAGCCCTTCCGCACATTCCGGCACGCGGCGAGTTGACCGGGGCGAGCCTCGACCACACGATCTGGTTTCACGAGCCGGTCGACTTCAACGAATGGCATCTCCATGCCATGCACAGTCCGGCCGCCCGTCATGAGCGGGGCCTGACATTCGGCGCGATCTACAATTCGGCCGGACGCCGGGTGGCGAGCACGGCACAAGAGGCCTCGCTACGTTTCAACACCACCGGTGACGGCTTGGAACGGAGCCGTTCCTGAAGGCTCGACCGGCGTTCACGACCTCCGGTATCCGGCAAAGCGCCGAAGTCGAAGACTGTTGCTGACCACGAACAGCGATGACAGGCCCATCGCCCCCGCCGCAATCATCGGGTTGAGCACACCCGACGCCGCCAACGGAATGGCCGCAGCGTTGTAGGCGAATGCCCAGAACAGATTCCCTTTGATCACCGTGAGTGTGCGGCGGGACAACGCGATTGCATCCGCCACCCCTCGAAGATCTCCCGAAACCACCGTGAGGTCAGACGCCTCGATGGCGACGTCTGTTCCGGTCCCGACCGCAATACCGAGATCGGCTTGGGCCAGGGCTGGTGCATCGTTGATCCCGTCACCGACCATTGCGACTCGATGGCCTTCGGCCTGCATCGTGGCCACGACCTGCGCCTTGTCGGCGGGCAGTACCTCGGCGATGACCCCATCACCGGGCCGGTCCCCGATCCCGACCGCACGGGCCACGGCGGAAGCAGTCCGCGCATTGTCGCCGGTCAACAGCGTGATGGTCAGCCCCTGGTCGTGCAGTGCTGCGATCGCCGCAGCCGACGTCGGCTTCACCTGGTCGTTCACCACCAAGACGATCTCGGCCGTACGTGCCCGACCGGCCAGGACGACAGTGGCACCCCCCGCCTCCGCTGCAGATGCGGAAGCCTCGACCGCGGCCGGAACCTCGTCGAAGAGCAGGCGTCGACCGACCCGTACAGGGCAACCGTCGACCGTTGCCACAATGCCGAGCCCGGGCTGGTTCTCGAACCCCTCGACATCGGCCTGATCTGGGTACGCAGCAGCGATCGCTGCGGCGATCGGATGTTCGGAGTGGGCCTCGGCGGCGCCAGCAAGCCGGGCAACACGTTCAGCGGTGGCGTCGTCGAGCTCTGGGGCGACCATCTCGGACACAACCATCGACGCCTGCGTCAAGGTTCCAGTTTTGTCGACGACAACGGCATCGATGGCCCGGGTGTCCTCGAGGACCTCGCCTCCTTTGATGATGACACCAAGCTGCGCTCCACGCCCGGTCCCGACCATGATCCCGAGCGGCGTGGCGAGACCAAGCGCGCAGGGGCACGCGATGATCAGCACGGCAACTGCGGCGGTGAAGGCCTCTCCCGCAGGTTGACCGACTCCGAGCCACGACACGAGGGTCACGACAGCCGTGATGATGGCGAGCGGCACGAAGACCGCAGAGACCCGATCGGCCAAGCGTTGGATCTCGGCCCGGCTCCCCTGTGCTTCGTCGACGAGTCGGATGATCTGGGCGAGAGCGGTGTCGGCTCCGACGCGGGTGGCCTCGACAGTGAGTGAACCGCTGGTGTTGATAGTCGCACCGATGACCTCATCACCGATCCCCACCTCGACCGGCACCGGCTCACCGGTGACCATGGATGCGTCGACAGCAGACACACCGTCGACCACAGTCCCATCGGTGGCGATCTTCTCCCCCGGCCGAACCTTGAATCGCATGCCGACGACGAGGTCGTCGAGGCTCACCTCACGACCGTCCTCGAGCAATGCCGTTTTTGCGCCGAGATCAGCGAGTGCCCGGATCGCGTCGCCCGAGCGCCGCTTCGCTCGGACCTCGAACCACTTTCCGAGCAGGATCAAGGTGACGATCACTGCACCGGTCTCGAAGTAGACGTGACCGTCGCCCACTCCCACCAGGAGCACGACCAAGGACCATCCGAGGGCGGAGAGCGAGCCCATGGACACGAGCGTGTCCATCGTGGTTGCACGGTGCCGGAGATTCAGGATCGCCGCTCGATGGAACGGCCACCCCGACCAGAGGATCACCGGGATGGACAGCCCTGCGACGAGCCATTCCCAGCCGTCGAATTGCAACGACATCAGCATCGAAAGCGCCATCGCGGGAGCAGCGAGCACACCTGCGAACACCAGGCGACGTCGCAGTTCCTGCTCGCGAGCTTCTTCGGCACGGTCACCTTCGTCGCGCTCCACCACCGTGTAGCCGAGCGATTCGACCGCTCCGGTGAGTACGTGTCGATCGACCGAGGGAGCGTGGCGAATCGTTGCGCGCCCGGTGGCGAAGTTGACCAGGGCAGCCTCGACCCCGTCCAGCCCGTCGAGGTGACCTTGGATTCGGGCCGCGCAACCGCCACAGGTCATCCCAGCGATCGTCAGTTCGTCTTCGATCGGCGCATCAATGGTCATGCGGAGAGTGTAGGTCTCCCGCTCGACCGGAGGGTCACCGGTTGGTGCCTCGCTCGATGACGACGCACCATCGCTCCCTACGCCTCGTGATCGTCATCGCGTCCGTGTGCAAGCGCCCGCTTGGCTGCCTCGGCCACCTGTGTCACCGCCTCTCGCCCCTTGGCGATGATCGGGCCCAATTGGAAGAAGACGTGCACCATCCCTTCGTAGTTCGTGTGTTGCGTCGGCACGCCAGCCGATGCCAGTACGTTCGCGTACTCGATCCCCTGATCACGCAACGGGTCGAACTCGGCAGTGAGCACCAGCGCCGGGGCCAGTCCCTCGTGCGAGGTGGCGCGAATCGGCGACGCCCGCACATCGTCATGATCGGGTTGGTACTGGTCGTGGAACCAATCCATCGTCTCCCGAGTGAGCACATAGCCTTCGCCGTTCTCGCTCATCGATGCGCTGTCGTCATCGGAACGCACCGCTGGGTACACCAGCAACTGCGCCGCCAGCTCGAGACCGGCGTCACGGGCCTTGAGCGCCATCACGGCCGAGATGTTTCCACCGGCAGAGTCGCCTCCGACCACCAACTTGGCATCGTCTCGACCCCCGAAGTGGACCCGGTGTGCTGCAATGTGCTGCAGGGCAGCCCATGACTCCTCGATTCCTGCGGGGAACGGGTGCTCAGGAGCAAGCCCATAGTCGACCGCCACGACGGTTGCACAGGACTCCAACGCCAGTTGGCGGCAGACCTCGTCGTGGCTGTCGAGGTCGCCGATGGTGTAGCCGCCACCGTGGTAGAACACGAAGATTCCGTTTGCCCCGTCGTTGCGGTACACCCGCACACCGATGTCGCCGCCTCGGACCGGAATCCGTTCGTCGGACACGTGATCGAGTTCTGGCCCGCTCCCGGCCAACGCACACAGCGCTCGATAAGAGGCACGCCGCATCTCCACCGTCTGCTCACGTAACGGCGGCGCCCCCGCTGCGGCCGTGTTCACGGCATCGACGATGGGAACGAGTTCCGGATCGAGCGGCATGCGTGACGAACGTAGTCGTTCGCCGACAACGGCGGACAACGCTGCTGATGTTACCGGGAGGTGCTCCCGGCTCTGATGGCGATCAGTAGATCTCGATCAGGCCCGCTGCGCCCTGGCCACCACCGATACACATGGTGACGACTCCATATTTGGCGCCGCGGCGCTTGCCCTCTTGAAGCAGGTGGCCGGCGCAGCGGGTGCCGGTCATGCCGAACGGGTGTCCAATCGCAATCGACCCGCCGTTGACGTTGTACTTTTCCGGATCGATCCCGAGGCGGTCACGGCTGTAGAGGCACTGACTTGCGAAGGCCTCGTTGAGCTCCCAAATGTCGATGTCGTCGATGGTGAGGCCGTGACGCTCGAGCAACTTCGGGACCGCGAAGACGGGACCGATGCCCATCTCGTCGGGCTCGCATCCGGCGACTGCCCATCCCTTGAACGCTCCCATCGGCTCGATGTTGCGCTTGGCAGCTTCCGTGTCGGACATCATCACCACCGCAGCAGCTCCGTCGGAGAGCTGGCTGGCGTTTCCGGCAGTGATGTAGTTGCCCTCGCCGCGCACCGGCTGCAGTTTGGCCAGGCCGTCGAGGGTGGTGCTGGGCCGGTTGCACTCGTCGCGATCGACGGTGTAGTCGACGATCGACTCCTCGCCGGTCTCCTTGTTCACAAGCTTCATCTTGGTGTCCATCGGAACGATCTCGTCCTCGAATAGCCCGTTCTCCTGCGCTCGCGCCATCCGCATCTGGGACTCGTAGCTGTACTCGTCCTGGTACTCGCGCGAGACGCTGTAACGCTCGGCGACGATGTCGGCCGTTTCGATCATCGCCATGTAGATCGCCGGGTACTGCTCCTCGAGTTTGGGATCCATGTTGACGGCACCACCAACACCCGGGTTCTTGATCGAGATGGACTCGACGCCACCCGCTACGACGCAATCGGCACCATCGGCTTTGATGTAGTTGGCCGCCACCGCAATCGAGTTGAGACCCGACGAACAGTGACGCTGAATCGTGTTGCCTCCGGTGGTGACCGGAAGACCGGCGAGCAGGCCGGACAGCCGACCGAGGTTCCCGGCTCCGTGCGCACCGTTGCCGAGCGCCACATCCTCGACCGCCTCGGGCTCGACGCCCGACTTCTCGACTGCGCTGCTGATCGCATGGGCCGCCATCGACATCGCCGGCGTCATGTTGAAGCCACCACGGCCCGCCTTTGCCATGCCCGTGCGGGCGTAGGAAACGAACACTGCTTCGGTCATCACGAACTCCTGAGGGCTGTCGCTGTCGTCGGCAGGCTAGTGGAGGCCGGCTCGACGCGCAGCATCCTGGTGGGCGTCGGGGGTTCCCTGTGCCAAGGTGCCGGTATGGCTGAACGTCCCGTCATGAAGGAATGGTCGGAACTCGTGTCCGAAGAGATCGTCGATCCGGCGCGACGAATCATCGATCCCCACCATCATCTGTGGCCTCCCGGTCGAGGATTGCCTTACGGCCTCGACGATCTTCACGCCGATACGAGCGCCGGTCACCATGTGGTGAAGACCGTGTTCGTCGAATGCCACGCCGCCTACCGCGAGACCGGACCCGAGCACCTGCGCCCGGTTGGTGAAACTGAGTTCGTGGCCGCCAAGGCAGCCGAGAGTGAGCGGCGCACCGATCAGGCGATCATCGCAGGCATCGTTGCCCACGCCGATTTGCAGAGTCCCCACCTCGACGAGATCCTCGACGCCCACTCCGCAGCCGCCGGTGGCCGCTTCGTCGGGATTCGTGACGCAGGAGCATCGGCCCTGGAGCCCGATGCGCTCACGATTCCAGGTCGCGCTCCGGCGGACCTGTACCGACGCGACCGCTTCCGTGCCGGCGTGCGCCATCTCGGTGAACGCGGACTCACCTTCGATACCTGGCACTATCACCATCAGAACCAGGATTTCTGCGATCTTGCCGCTGCCGTCCCGAACACCACCATGGTGCTCGATCACTTCGGCACCCCCCTCGGGGTGGGAATGTTCGCTGGCCGACGAGCGGCCATCTTCGAACAGTGGAAGGACGACATCTCCGCCATCGCCGAAAACCCGAACGTCGTCGCCAAGCTCGGCGGGTTGGCGATGCCCGACAACGGGTTCAACTGGCACGTGACCGAACTCGAGACCGACGCAACACCCGTCACGAGCGATCAATTCGTCGATGTGCAGGGGCCGTACTACCGCCACACCATCGAGTGCTTCGGCCCAGAGCGGTGCATGTTCGAGAGCAATTTCCCGGTCGACCGATGGTCGCTCAGCTACACGGTGTTCTGGAATGCCTGCAAGAAGATTGCGGCCGACTTCACCGAGGACGAGCAGACCGCAATGTTCTGGGGGACGGCAGCACGCGTCTACGGTCTGCGGTGACCCTTCAATTCGACGTCCACGGCTCGTCGAGTTCCCACGGTTCGGGTTCGTGGGAGTCGTCCAAGGATACGGACCGCGGTTCGGCCAGGACTCTGGCCATGATCACACCGGCGAGGAGACCGCACAGGTGCCCCTCCCAGGAGACAGCGTCCTGCGGGACCAGTCCGGCGATGAGGCTGCTGTAGAAGCCGAGTGCGATCAGCGCAGCCCCAAGAGCTCGTACATGGCGCTCGAACACCGCGGCGCCGAGGATCGCTCCGAAGTAGCCGAACACCACGCCACTGACACCGATGTGGTTGCCGCCTCCGGCAACGAGCCAGGTCAGCCCGCCACCGACAATGATCGACGAGCCAGTGACCCAACTCCAGTAGCGCCTTCCCCGCACTGCAACCAGACCGCCGAGGGCAAGGAAGGGCACGGAGTTCGACGCAACATGCCCGAAGTCCGAATGCAGAAACGGTGCCCAGAGGATGCCGTCGAGTCCATCTCGTTCACGGGGACGCAGTCCATTGCGTTGCAAGCCATCGCCGAGGGCGACGCTGTCCAGCACTTCGATCCCCCACATCACGGCCAGCCCGACCACCATCAGCCCGACCGGCGTCACCAGGAGACGCCGCAAGGATGCCGTCGAATCGATCGAGCCCGCCATGACTCCAGACTAGGGCGCGCTCTGGGCTCGGTTCGTTCTGAAGCGAGTGGAGAGCCAGGCGCTTCGGTGTGAGGGCGATGACGGTCCATCGTGTCGGACCCACGTCCTCGACCCGGTCTCCCGGTACGGTGCGCCGATGCCCTATGCCCACCACGGCGACATTGCGATCTACTACGAGGTCATGGGTGGGCGCCCCACCGATCCACCGATGCTCCTCATCAATGGGCTCGGGAGCCAATGCATCAACTTTGCCGAACCGTGGTGCGCCATGCTCGTCGACCGTGGACTGCAAGTGATCCGCTTCGACAACCGCGACGTGGGGCGCAGTACCCACCTCGGAGATCGGCTTCCCCACCCTGACGGCACCTGGTATTCCATCGACGACATGGTCGGTGATGCGCTGGCCGTGCTCGACGCAATCGGCGCAGCGCAGGCCCACATCGTGGGGTTGTCGATGGGCGGCATGATCGCCCAGCTGTTGGCGCTCGCAGCTCCAGATCGAGTCACCACGCTGTGCTCGGTGATGTCCTCGAGCGGCGAACCCGACCACACCTATCGCTCTCCGGAGGCAGCGGCACAATTCGGTGCCCCTGCCCCCCACGACCTGGAAACGCACTGTGAGGCATGGGCGGCCGGGCTACGCGTCTGGGGGAGCCCGGCCTTTGCCGACGAGGCGCGCTGGCGTCGAGAAGCAGAACGCTCCTACCAACGATCCTTCGATCCCGCCGGATCGACGAGACAGGCAATGGCCGTCGCCGCCGCGCCGTATCGCGCCGACGCGCTTCGCTCCCTCGAGGTACCGACACTCGTCGTCCATGGGGACGCCGACACACTGATCGGCCCAGACGCCGGCCGCCGCACCGCTGCACTGATCCCGGGTGCACAGTTCGAACTGGTCGAGGGAATGGGCCACGACTATCCGCCGCAACTCTGGGAGCGGCTCAGCACCTTGTTCGCCGATCATGCACTCGGTACGGGCGGAGTGGCTCCTGACTGACCTACGCTCCGACGATGGCCCGCCTCGTCTACAGCCAGGACGAGCTGCTCACCGACCACGAGTTCGCCGAGGAGTACACCGTGCTCGGAACGCGCCTCCACGGCGGGTTCCTCGCCGACGGGTCCTATCAACCGCCTCGAGCGCTCGTGCGCGAGGCTGCACTCGACGCATGGGAGAACGCCCTGCGAGCCCGGGGCGGTGAGCCGTTCGGGGCAAATGCAAAGCTCCTGGACGGGCTGCGGGTACCCAACGCCGATCAGCAGCTCGTGTTGCTTCGCAACGGGCTCGGCGAATCGTTCTGGAACTCCCTCACCATCACCGGCAAGATCGAGGCGCGCGGCCGACTGCTCGCCGAAATGTCATTCCCCAGCCTCCAAGATGTCATCGTCGACGACATCTCCGAGACGGCCATTGGTCATCTCGACAACGGACTGCTCGTGGCGCATGGCATCGACGAGGGCGGTGAGCCGGAGCGAGGCATCGGCGGTCACGATGCGATGTGGTTCACAGCTCGCGATCTTGCCTTCGGCCCCCACGCCTATCCCGATGTCGACCCACCCGCAAGCATCGGCCGGCCCGATGCCGACGCCCGCTACATGCCGGAGCTCCCGCCGCAGTTCGAGGGCATCCTCTCGTTCCTCGCCAACCTGCTGATCATCGAGTTTCGAGCCGAACTCGGATTTGCGGACAGCCAACGAATCCTGCGCACCCCGGATGTGTTCACCGCTCGGCGCGACCAAGCGGAGCTCGCGGCAGAGATCATCGGCCGGATCCGCATGGACGAGGAGATTCATGTCCGTTCGCTGAACCTGTACCTCGGTGAGCTTCGTGCGGTCATGTTCAAGACGATCGACGGCGGCACCATCGGCGGTGCCGAACTGATCGATCGCGTTTGGGCAGGGCTCGTCCGCTGGGCAACAGTCCACCAGCCCGCACTGACCGCCGCCGAGCAGCGCACGGTGCTCGAGCGTCGGATTGCAGCGCACGCCGATGCGGGTCGAGTGTTGGCCGAGTTCGACGCCGCAGCCTGAGTTGTGCCGGCCGGGATGCCGACGGCACGGGCCCGTTCCTCACGACCCATCGGCTCGGGCGTGCACCGCCCGCCGGTAGGTGATTCCGGTTGGACGGTGGTACCCCGGATGGGCGGTGCGCTCGACTTCGTGAAACCCCAGGGAGGTGAAGGCGCGCTGATTCGCCGTCAACTCGACCCGGACCTCGAGTTCGAGCCACCCGATGCCGAGCAGCGCTGCTCGCTGATCGGCGTGCTCGATCAGCCGAGACGCCAGACCCTCTCGTCGTCGATCGGGCGCAACTGCGAGCTTTCCGATGTAGAGCGAGTCCGGACGCGGGGTCAGCACCACCGCCGCCACCACGGGGTCACCAAGCACCCACGGCTCCGCCGGCAGCTCGGCCAGCTGCGCGGGATGCAATCGATGCACCGATGACGGGGGATCGACAATCCCTTCCATGAAGGCGAACGCGTCCCGGATCAGGTGATACATGGACGTCAACTCGTCCACGTCGCTCGCAGCAAGGCGTCGGGGTCGCACCAGGTGAAGTCTAAAAGCCGTGATCGCTGCGCTGGGACGCCACACGGGCCAAAGCGAGCAACGAGCGTGCTCTACGATCCGAACATGGCACTCGAGTGGGAGCAGGTGACGATCGACGCCCTACGACCGGTAGAGCTCGGTCGTTGGTGGGCGGAAGCGCTCGGATGGGTAATCGTCGATGACGGGCCGGAGGTCGTGGAGATCCGTGCAACGCCGGAACAACTGCCCGGCCTTCTTTTCGTGCCGAGTTCCGAGCCAAAGCAGACGAAGAATCGGATGCATCTCGACGTTCGACCCGGGGACCAGACGGCAGAGGTCGAGCGGCTGCTGGCGCTTGGCGCGTCGAAGGTCGACATCGGTCAGCAGGGCGTGCCCTGGGTGGTGCTGGCCGACCCGGAGGGAAACGAATTCTGTGTCTTGCGCCAGGATTCACACTCACAGCCGCGTGCTGCCGGCCAGGGCGGTTTTTGAGGTCCGTTCGCACCACTATCGTCCCCTGCAATGTCACCCTCGAAACGCGTTGCCGTCATCGGCGCAGGCGCCGCAGGTCTGGCGACGACCCGGCAGCTCAAACGCGCAGGCCTCTCCCCCGTCGTCTTCGAGGCTGAAGAAACCCTTGGCGGAACGTGGGTCTACTCCGACGCAACCGAGTCTGATCCGATGTCGATGGACCCGCGCCGTCGGCGGGTCCATACCTCGATGTATCGCAATCTCCGCACGAACCTGCCCCGCGATCTCATGGCCTTCCGGG
Organism: Actinomycetota bacterium; assembly: GCA_029979265.1. Taxonomy (GTDB): domain Bacteria; phylum Actinomycetota; class Acidimicrobiia; order Acidimicrobiales; family Aldehydirespiratoraceae; genus UBA11606. The sequence goes on from JAPOHW010000023.1 coordinate 23,500, forward strand.
AGTATCCGTTCGACGTCCGAGGCGGCGCCGATACCTCGTGGCCGCGGTTTCCCGCCCACGAAGAGGTCCTCACCTATCTCCGGCGCTATGCCGAGCACTTCGAACTCCAGCGCCACATACGATTTCGCACCACGGTCGAGGCCGTCGTGCCGCTCGATCCCGACGGTGGCCGGTGGACCGATCCGAGTGATGTCGGCACATGGCTGATTCGCTCGAGCAGGGCCGACGCGGCATCCGAGGAGGAGCAGTTCGAAGCGATTGCCGTCTGCAATGGCCACTTCAGCGTGCCGAACGTGCCCGACCTTCCTGGCGCAGCAGCGTTCGGTGGCGTGCGGATGCATAGTCACAACTACCGGCGGCCGGAGGACTTCGCCGGGAAGCGGGTCGTTCTTCTCGGGGGGAGGGCGTCGGGGATCGACATCGCAATCGAGATCGCCGAGTTCGCCTCCCGAACGCTGCTGTCCGTCCGCGATGCCCGGGCCGGTCGGTCCCTGCCAGGATGTGAGGACATCTTGGTGTGCGCTGCGATCGAGCGGTTCGATGGCAATGATCTCGTACTGGCCGATGGTGACCGGATCGAGGCCGTCGATGTGGTTCTCTACTGCACGGGTTACCGCTATGCGGTGCCATTCTTGAACGAACCAGCCATCGTGCGCGTCGACGACGGCTGGATCCACCCTCTGTACCTCGATCTGTTTTCCGCCGTTGCACCGTCGCTCGGCTTCATCGGACTGGGCAACATGATCATCCCGTTCCCCCAGTACGAATTGCAGGCGGCTGCGTTCGCAGCCGTCACCACCGGTGCGACGTCACTTCCGGATCGGACGGAGCGCGAACGATTCGCGCGCTCACGGGAACTGGCCCTGCGCCGGGCTGGCACAAGCGAGCGCTCTTTTCTGACTCAGGGTGATCGCCAGTTCGCCTACAACGCCCTCCTCGCCGAGCGCTTCGACCTCGCCCCGATCACACCGGCGTTCGAGAATCTCCATCACGCCGTCGAGAACGCGCGAGCCACCGACGCCAAGCGCTACCGCTCGCATCCACTTCCGTGGCTCGACGACGACTACGAACGCGCCGCCGGGACTCAATGACGGTGAGACCCTCCGATGTCCTTCGTTCGGACAGTGGTGCGTGACCTGCCGGGGTCACTGCCGAACCACCTCGCCGCGGCGTTGTAGATCATGTCATGCCCGGCGTCGAAGTAGACGAGCCTGACCGCAGCCGACTGTCGCGCATACACCGGTGACGGATCACCAGGGGTGAAAAAGGTCTCGACACCACTCCACACGGGGAGATCGGTTGGTACAGCACTGTTTCCGAACTGTGCAATCTGGTCCGAGGTGAAGCGGTCGGCAGGATCGGCCAGGATGTTGAACACGTCAGCAGCACCGCTGGGATGCACCCACGGGTCGTCGATGCCCTGCGCAATGAAGATCGGTACGGCGTGCTGGCGGGCAGTCTCGAGATAGGTCGCCGGGCTGCGACGCTCGCACTCGTCCTGGGCCGGACCGGGGACTGTCGGGTTGCCCCCACATGCTGCGGCGATGTGGGTTGCGTAGGCCCGACCGAACGGCGCGGAGAACTCGAAGAAGTCGATCAGATCGTGTGGCGGTCCCCACGCCGAGACCGCATCGACCTTGTCGGGATGACGTCCGGCGAGGAGGAGCGCCATCATGCCGCCGCCCGAGTAGCCCACGACGTAGACACGATCGGCGTCGACGCCGCCTTGCGCAATCGCGTAGTCGATGGCATCTACGGCGTCCTGCACCGCCAAGTCAGAACCGAGAGCGTCCGGGTTGTCGTTGGCCCCGCGGAAATCGGGGGCAATAACAGCCCAACCATTGTCCTTCGCCCAGATCGCGAATGGGATCCCGGCGTGTTGTGTGTAGCCAGCGCTCCACGAGTGCAAGATCACCAGGAGTGGTCGCTTCCCCTCTCGCTGAGGTGGAAGCCAGAACGCTGCCTGTTCAGCGTCATCGACAGTCGATGCGATCCGGACGTCCTCGATACCAGGAACCGATGATCTCCATCGACGTGCACCCACCGCACGCAGCGTGCTGAAATCCGTGATCGTACGGAGTTCGGTGAGCGAGTCGAATGATTTGCAGCCGGAGGAATCAGCATCAATGCGAACAGCCGGCGCTCCGCGGTACCGGTACAGGAAGGTGGCGAACTGGCCACGTGTGATCGGTTGCTCAGGTGAGAACGTCGTCGCCGAGGTGCCTGTGGTGATGCCTTGTTCCAACATCCAGCCGATTGCGCTGATCTGCCACCCAGCAACAACATCGGTGAACCGATCGGGTGGCGACGCCGAAGGGGTTCCCGCCAAGCGATGCAGGAGCACTGCGACCTGCGCTCTCGTCAGCGGGTCGCTTGGCGAATACGTCGTCGCAGTCGTGCCGTTGGTGATGCCGTTGGCCACCATCCACGCCACGGGTTCCTGCTGCCATTCGGCGACAACATCGGTGAAATTGTGGCCCCCTACAGGTTTCGGCGATCCCTCCATCCGCCAGAGAAACGCCGCAGCCTGGCCCCGTGTCACCGTTGCGTTCGGGCTGAAGCACGACGGTGATGTCCCCGTCGTGATGTTCTCATCGACCATCCACTGGACCGCGTCGGTGTAGTACGTGGCCGGGAAAACGTCACCGAACCCGGCAACACCGCCCGCTGGGGACACCGAGGTCACGGAACTGAGCGCCAGTGCAGCAGCAAGGCCGACAGCCAGTGTTCGACGCTTCATGGTGTTGGCATCTCCGGACTCGTCGATCAACTACCGACGGCCGACGTGGTTGTCGGTGGCGGGGTTGTGGTCGTTGTCGTGGTGGTGGTGCTCGTGGTGGTCGTCGTCGTCGTGGTGGTCGCCGTCGTCGTGGTTGTCGTGGGCGCAGTGGTCGTGGTCGACGCTGGGGCGTTGGAACCCGACGGCATCCAGCTGAACCGGAAGCGGCACGGCTGATCGCTTCGATCGGTCATATTCACCGTGTCGCCAGCTGCCAGGACCATCGGACCGCTCGACGCTCCGTCGATCGACCCATCGACTGCGCAGAGCCCGATGTCATCGGACACCACACGCAACTCGCCGGCGACGATGGCAGTGAGACGCACCGGTGCCGAGTACGAGCACTTCTCATCCGTCCCGTCCAGCTCTTCGGTGAGGTCGACCGGTGACCGGCCGCAATCGACATCGGTCCCGCTCGTTGCGTCGACGTGCGTCGTTGTGGTGTCCGAGTCGGCGTTTTCAGCGGTGGTCTCCGCTGCCTCGGCACAGGATGCGAGGAGGAGAAGGGCCATGGCGAGTCCTGCAGCTGCGGTGCCCCTGCGACGGCGCCGGCTTCGGATCACAACTTCGGTGAGGGCAGTCGTTCTTCGCATCATTCTTCCATCAGCCGCAGCGAGTCTACGGCGTCCGTGCCTCATCGAGCCCATCGACAACCGACGGCACAACGCCATCGTGAACCCGTGATTCGGTGGCGGGCCATCCTGCGATCTACTCACCGGTCCGGAGTGTGGCGAAGAACGACTTCAGATGCGCAGTGCACTCGCTGCCCAGGACGTTGTGGTGTACGTCGAACGTGTGGCGTAGGCGAGGGTCGGCGCCAAAGTGGTACACCGAGCCGAGTGCACCCGCCTCCAGATCGGGCGCTCCGAAGACCACCTTGTCGATGCGGGCGTTCACGGCTGCGCCGGCGCACATGGTGCAGGGTTCGAGCGTGCTCACCAGGGTGGCATTGTCGAGTCGCCAGGTTCCCAGATGGGCGCACGCGTCGCGCATCGCGAGGACTTCGGCATGAGCGGTCGGATCGGCGGTCCGTTGTCGCTCGTTGTGGCGCGACGCAATGATCTCACCGTCGACGATCACCAACGCACCGACGGGAACATCGCCGTGGGGAATCGCCAGTTCTGCTTCGGCCAACGCAAGCCGCATGAGATGCTCGAAGTCCATACGTCGACGCTAGTCCTGCCGGTCTGCGGCGAGTCACCTCCTGACCCTTTCGCCTCTCGCCGGTGGGATCCCTCACAGGTGTCGGCAGACTCAGGTGCCCAGTGGAGGAAGCGCACAGACCATGAAAATCCTGGCGATCCCGGCGACCAACAGCCCCAACGGCCGCAACCGGCGCCTCATCGATCATGCCGCCCGTCTGCTCGAGGGTGGCCTCATTGCCGAGGCAACGGTCGACGTCCTCGACCTCAATGACTACGAGATGCCGCTCTACAGCCTGCGCCGGCAAGACGAGCTCGGCATCCCCGACCCAGCCCAACGGTTCTTCGACCAGATCGGCGCAGCCGACGCCGTGATCGTGTCGTTCGCAGAACACAACGGCTCGTACACCGTCGCCTGGAAGAACGTGTACGACTGGGCGTCCCGCATCGCCATGGGGGTCTACCAGGGGCGCAAGGTTGCCCTCTTCGCCACTGCGCCCGGGGCGCGTGGCGGCCAAGGGGTGCTGGATCATGCCGCCACCGTCACGCCGTTCTTCGGTGGCGAGGTGGTCGGAAGCCTGGCGATTCCCCGGTTCGACGAGCACTTCGACAGCGCCGCCGGTGAACTCGTCGAACCGCACCTCCGGGCACGATTCGAAGAAATCCTCGCTGCTCTCGGCGAGTGAAGCTCGCCCGGACCGGCCACCGTGCCGGGCAGGATCTCCGCCTCGCAGGCTGCTCAGTGCTCGGTTTCGGTGCGGAGCATGAATCGCTTGATCTTGCCGGTCGCGGTCTTCGGAAGTTCGTCGACCACATGGATCTCACGGGGACGCTTGAACGTCGCCATCCGCTGGCGACAGTGTGAGAGCAGGAGCTCGGTGTCGATGCTGCCTCCCGAGGCCGGAATCACGTATGCGATCACCGTCTCGAGTCCAGCATCGTCTCGTCCACCGACAACCGCAGCCTCCATAACGGTCTCGTGCTCGATCAGCACGCTCTCGACCTCGGCCGGCGACACCCAGATCCCTCCCGCCTTGATCATGTCGCTGTTGCGGCCGAGGAACGTCCAGTGGTCATCAGCCGACCGCACGTACACATCGCCGGTGCGAACCCAGCCATCGGCAAGAAAGGCGGCCGACGTTGCGTCGGGACGATCGTGGTAACCGATCGAGGTCGAGGGTCCACGCACATGGAGGTAGCCAGGCGTGCCGGGCTCGGTCACAACGTCGCCGGCGTCGGAGCGAAGCTCCGCCTCGTATCCGACCACAACCCGACCCGATGATCCCTCGACCTGATCCTCGGGGGTGTTCGAGATGAAGATGTGGAGGATCTCGGTGGAACCGATGCCGTCGAGCACCGGTGCGCCGGTCAGTTCGGTGAAGGCTCGGTGAATAGGTGCCGGCAACGACTCGCCGGCAGTCACCGTTGCGCGTACCGACGCAAATGCGTCTCGGGCGGGGGCGGCGTCGATGGTTGCTGCACAGAAGCCGGGAGGGGCAAAGAACAGGGTTGCCCCTTCCGACTTGATCAGTTCGACGAGCACGTTCGGCACTGGTGGATCAGGGTGAAGAATCGCGGTCGCCCCGACTGCGAAAGGGAACGTGAGGCTGTTGCCGAGGCCGAAGGCGAAGAACAATTTCGCCACCGACAGGAACCGGTCGTCGGGGCCGATGGCAAGCACCGACTCGGCATAGGTCGCCGCCGTCGCCTCGAGACTGCCGTGCACGTGCATGACACCTTTGGGCACTCCGGTGGTCCCGCTGGAGTAGAGCCAGAGTGCCTGCGAGCTTCGGGTCGTCGGTGCGACGGCTTGGGGCGCTGCCACAGGAGCCTCGGCCCAGCGGTGCACGGCGCAGGCGCAGTCCACCTCGGCCTCACCGCTCAGCACCACGTGCTCGATTGCGGGTGCGGCATTGAGGAGATCGGGCAACGTGCCTGCGAACTGGTCAGAGATGAACAGAATCCTCGAACCCGAATCAGCGATGATGTCTCCCAGCGCACCGCCGTGGAGCATCGTCGACAGGGGAACCGGAACGAGTCCCGACCGCATCGCGCCGAGGAAAACGGCGGGAAACATCTCGTCGTCACGCACCACCATGGCGACGCGATCGCCTGGACCTGCTCCGAGTTCCGAGAGCAGTGCTTGGGCTCGCCACACGGCATGTTGCAACTCGGTGTAGGTCGTCGACCGCCCCTCACATCGAATCGCCAGCCGATCGCCGCGCCCTTCGTCGACATGTCGGTCGAGGAGCCATGCTGCAGCGTTGTACTGCTCGGTCCCGGTCATCGATCCCCCTGTTCGTTGTGTCTCGGTCAGACTTGCACGTACTCGTAGTCGACCGGCTTTTGGTTGATGCCCCTGCTCGGCGGTGCCACCCAACCCGCCATCTTGCCGGGTTCGGACACGCCAACCATCAGCGATTCGACGTGCGCTCGGTCGGTGCTGCTGGGAAGCCAGTCGGGCGCGTTGGCCTGCCACTCCTGCTCGGAGACGACACGACCCCAGGGATCGATCGATCGTCCTCTGAACGTGCCGACCTGTCGGTTGAAGCTGGCAGCTGGGAGTCGAAGCTCGAACTCGATGCCGGCCTCCACAAGGGTGCGATTCCACCGATTCAGGCCCTTTTGACAATCTTCGATGTAGTCCTCGCGAAGCGTCTCGTTCAGAGCGGCCAGTTGGGTCACCTCCCGGGTGCCGATGGTCCCGTCGGCGAAATCGGGCACGAGTCGGTAGTCGTCCTTCAGTCGGTGGTCGTCGTCGCGTCGTTCTTCTTGGAACCGGCCTTTGAGACCGGCTGCGAAGTAGTTGGCGGCATTGGTCGAGGTCTCGGCTCCGAAGAGGTCCAGAGACACGGTGAAGTGGAAGTTGACGTACTTCTGGAGCACCTCGAGGTTGATCCCGCCGTGCGGATGCACATCGGCGGTGTCGTGTTCCCGCATGAGTTCGGCAGTGCGTTCCACAACCCGGCCCACCCCGGAGGCGCCGACGAACATGTGGTGCGCCTCTTCCTTGAGCATGAAATCGCACGTTCGAGAGAGCGGGTCGAACGCCGACTCGCGAAGCGAGGCGAGTTGGTATTTCCCGTCGCGGTCGGTGAAGTACGTGAACATGAAGAACGAGAGCCAATCCGGGGTGGGCTCGTTGAACGCCCCAAGGATCCTCGGCTTGTCGGTGTCACCGGAGTGACGCTCGAGCATCTCGTCGGCCTCGTCGCGCCCATCGCGCCCGAAGTACCGGTGCAGCAGGTACACCATCGCCCACAGGTGACGCCCCTCCTCGACATTGACCTGGAAGAGATTCCGCATGTCGTACAGCGATGGGGCAGTAAGGCTGAGATGGCGTTGCTGCTCGACCGATGCGGGTTCGGTATCTCCCTGGACCACGATCAGTCGGCGAAGGTCGGAGCGATACTCCCCCGGCACCTCCTGCCAGACCGCCTCACCCTTGTGATCCCCGAAGGCGATCTTCCGGTCGGGTTCTGGATCGGCGAGGAAGATTCCCCACCGGTAGTCGGGCATCGAGACATGATCGAAGTTGGCCCATCCTTCCTGGCCGACATCGATTGCGGTACGCAGAAAGACCGGGTTGGTCTTGAACGCCGATGGCCCGAGTTCTTCCCACCAGCGGATGAACTTCGGCTGCCAGCCCTCGAGCGCTCGCTGAAGCCGGCGATCGCCGGCGAGGGCGACGTTGTTGGGGATCTTGGCGTCGATGTCGACAAGGGACATGGTCAGACTCGCTTTCGGTCGAAGACGGGGCGGGAACCGGTGCCGAACCTCTGGAGGGCACCGTCGGGCCCGACGGCGTTGGGGCGCTGGAAAATCCAGTTCTGCCATGCCGTCAGTCGCCCAAAGATGCGGGTTTCCATCGTCTCGGGCCCGACGAAGCGGTAGTTCGCCTCCATCCCGGTGAGGGCGTCGGGGCTGAAGCTGTTGCGCTCTTCCACCATCAGTCGGATCTCGTCGTCCCAGTCGAGGTCGTCGGGGGTGAAGGTGACCAACTCGAGATTGGCGGCCTCATGGGCAAGCAGATCCGCTCCGACAGCCGCCTCTGCCTTCGCCAAGGCGTCGTCACGCCCCCAGAACCGAGTCCCCAGCCGTGAGAGATCGTTCGCCATCGGAAACCAACCGACATTCGCCTCGCTGAGACGAATCGATGCTGGCGGCGGAGGATCGTCGGCGTCTTCCCAGGTTCCCTCCAGCATGAACGAACGGTCAGCAGCAAGGACCAACTCGGCGAGGGTGCCGGCAAAGCAGCTGCCGGGCTCGACCGTCGCGATCAGCGTTCGGGCCGACACGTCCAACCGGCTGAGGGTGCGAGCCCACAGCAGCCGTACTTCTCGTGCAAGCCAGTGGTCGGTATCAGCCCCGAGGACAGCTTCCGCATCCAGCACTGCCTTTGCGTTGCCTGTGGTGGTGAAGCGCCACGTGCCGATGTCGGTCTCATTGAACCGGAGATGAAGGATTGCATCGTCGAGTTCTCGCACGGTCCGCAGAATCCACGCATCGGCACCGGCTGCGGCCAGTTCTTCACCAGTCGTGGGCTGGACCCCCTCGGGTGACGCAATGTTGATTGTGGCTGCGCCGGTTGTGCGATCGATCTCGACCGTGACGACGGAGTAGGCAATGGTGTCGCCCTCGATCGCCCGCTCGAGAGGCGTCAGTGTCACCCCTGCGGCGTTTGCGGGTCGGTCGCTCGTTGCGGCACGCGCCTCGATACGCGCCGCGACGAGTGCATCCCAGTCACTTGCGGCTGCAATGTGGTCGACGAGGCGCCAGTCGACCGCCTGTTGGCCGCGCACACCCTCGGTGCGGGTCGCGAACGCGTCGGCCAGATCGCGTCGGACCCCTCGTTTCTCGACCACCCGAGTCAACCCGCCGGTGCCTGGGAGCACAGCGAGCAACGGGATTTCCGGCAGTGACACTGCCGAGGCTTTGTCGTCGATGAGCAGGATTTCGTCACAGGCGAGGGCCAGTTCGTACCCGCCTCCGGCCGCGGTTCCGTTCACTGCAGCGATCCACACCTGGCCCGAGTTCGCACTCGCGTCCTCGATGCCATTGCGCGTCTCGTTGGTGAACTTGCAGAAGTTCACCTTGTGACCGTGCGACGCGCCGGCGAGCATCTGGATGTTGGCGCCGGCGCAGAAGATCTTCTCGAGGCCACCGGTCACCACCACGACCTTCACCTCGGGGTGTTCGAACCGCAGCCGATCGACGGCATCGCGCAGTTCGATGTCGACACCGAGATCGTAGGAGTTCGTCTTGAGCTCGTAGTCCTCACGCAGGCCAGCGTCTGGGTCGACGGTCATGACGAGCGTTGCGGCCGTTCCGTCGACGTCGAGGCGCCAGTGGCGGTAGTGCTGCGGATGCGTCTGGAAATCGACGAACGGTTCGCTCACGGTTTTCCCCTCGACCGGCTCCTCTAGATACTACAGTTAGGGGTCGTCACGTCAAGCTTTTGTAGTACTTATTCGCCTTCGACCTTGCTCCACCACCGACGAGCGGGTTCCCGCCATCGGTCTCGGCATGCCGCAAAATGTTCCGTCGCCTGATGGCCCGGCCAGCCGACGGGGAGGAGCTCGGCGGGGAGGTCGGGATCCAAGAACGGGAACTTCCGCCACGCGTGGACCAGCCGGGTGAGACCAGCCACCGCTGCAGCGTCGTCGACCTCGTTGGTGCCGTTGCTGAAGTCTGCCAAGAACTGGACATACGCCTCGCCGAGATCGCCGAGCGCCCACGCCCGCCGTGCGACCACGTCGGCTGAACCGACGGCACCGACCGGGCCACGAAACGACGTCGCCTCGACACCAAGCTCCTCGAGGACGTGGTGGGCCGCTGCTTCCTGGCTCGTCCACGGACACACCCAGATGGCCGGGCCCAGCGGCCCGAATCCGATCCAAGACAGGCGCTGTGCCATGCGATAGCGCGTGGCCCGCTGTGGCTCAGGCACCGAGGCGAGCAACACCACCCACTCGCCATTCCAGCTTCGACCGGCACGACCGAACCCGTAAATCCGCTCCGCGCCCTCCTCCAACAACTGCGATGCATGTCCGGTCAGCGACCAGCGTGCCTGCCGCCCGATCCGCTCACGACGCAACCAGCCATCCGCCTCCAACCGAGACAGTGCTTGACGAGCAGCCTTTTCTTTCACACCGAGCAGATCGAGGCCCGACACCAACGTGCGTGTCCAGGCAGCCCCACCAGCAGGCCGGACGAACTCGCCGAGCATCGTCATCAGCAAGCCTCGGGTGGTCTCGACCGTGGCCGAGCCGTCGCGGCGTGCACCGAGCACCGGCGCCAACTCCGCCGCAACCTCTCGTTCTCCAGATCGCTCACGCATCGCAGAACAAGTGAACCACAGGTGTCCTACGCTCAGTTGCCTGGCGGCTCACATCGGCAACGAGCGCTCGAATCCTCTGACGATTTGGACGATTCGTTCCGGTGCCTCGTGATGAAGCAGGTGGCCCAGGCCGGGCAACAGGACGCAGGTGCCATTGTCGCCAATGGCCGCAGCGGTCGACCATGCCTGCTCCGGAGTGCCGTACTCGTCGTCGAGGCCCTGAACGATCATCGACGGACATTCGATGGCATGCAGATCGGGCCGCACATCCCATGCACGGAACGCTTCGCTCGTCCAGACGCCACTCCACGCCTCGAACACCGCCGCAGGTTCGTCATGGACACGCCCCAGCCGCGCCACCCAGCCCTCTGCCTCGGCGCGCATCGAACGGATCCGCTCCACGCACACTTCTTCGACATAGGCATGGGCTGCCAACGTGACGACGCCTCGCAGTGATCGGCCGCCAGCTGCGGTGAGCAGCGCAATCGACCCACCATCGCTGTGACCGACGAGCAGGGGACGATCGACTGCCCGAAGGTCCAGCAGCTCTGCCAACAGTTCTGCCTCTTGGTGAAGCCAGTCGACAGGCCACGGCCCGGTCGGCACCGGTGTCGAGGTCCCGTGCCCGGCCCGATCGTAGGCCAGCACTGTTCGACCCGTCGCGTTGTGAATTGCTCCTGGGACATCACGCCACTGTGCAATCGAACCGAGACCGTCGTGCAACATGACGATGTCGGCCCGCCCGTCACCCCAGGTGGAGCAGACGAGACCGTTTCCCGAGACATCCACCAGCGACATGGCGAAATCGTACCGAACCGTTGGGGTCGGTCTGTTCCGCTCCGCACGTGGCCGGAACTGCAAGATGCTGCGGGAGCTAGAGTCGTAGCGCAGCACATTCCAAGGAGCCGAAGATGTCGAAGACGTACTTTGTGATGTTCGCCACCGATCCCGATGTCGACCCCCGGAAGTGCGCAGTCGGCATTGCGTGCGCGAGTCAGATTGCGAGCGACGGTCACACGGTCGATGTGTTCTTCGCAGCACACGCCGTCCGCTTGCTTCATGCCGCCTACATCGATGCCCTCGACGAGCAGGCCGGACAGGAACCGGGCTCGTGTCGCGCCATGCTCGACACCCTCATCGACAAAGCACGCGGTGTGTACTGCTCGACGGGCTCGCAGGCGCTCGCCGGCGTCACTCCCGACAACGCCGACTCGATACTCGTCCCCGGTCTCGACATGCACTGGAGTGGCCCACCCGGCGTCTCGACACTGAGCGCCTCGGCCGAGCGCTGCCTCAGCTTCTGAACCTGCTGCATCGCCGAGCGGCGCGTCCGCGGTTGGGCGTCGGGCCACTACCGTCTCGAAATGCTCTTCCAGCACTGGGGCGCTCGACTCGACGAGATCAGCGGCCCTGTCGTCGGTGACGATCTGGTTGCCGATGCAACCCTGATCGCAACCCGCTCGATCTCGCTCGACGCCGCACCGGCCGATGTCTACCCGTGGCTCGCCCAGATGGGGTTCGGCAAAGCGGGCTGGTACAGCTACGACTGGCTCGACAATCTCGGGCGACGAAGCGCCACCACCATCCGAGACGACTGGCAGTGCTACGAGGGCGACATCGTCCCCGGTGGCCCGATCACCTTCACCGCCCCGATCGCTCGACCGGGCGAGGCGTTCGTGCTTGCCCTGCTTCGGCCACGCATCGGATTCACGCTGGCCTACGAACTGCGCCCCGAGGAACTCACAACCCGTCTCGTCACCCGGTTGCGCGTCCGACTCCGATTCCCGACCGGTCGACTGGTCGAACGGTTCGGCCTCGGCCCAGGCGATGGGCTGATGGTTCGGCGCCAACTGCTCGGCCTTCAGGCGCGCATCCCTGCTGGTGCGTGACGGCGTTCCTCGACGGGGCAACACGGCGAGAGCCGGCAATCTGTTGCGCCACATGCGTCAGTCTGCGAACAGCGAACATGAGCCGTCACCCCACCGGGCCGACTCGCGCAGCAAGGTCGGCACCAGGTACGCCCAACGCATGCGGAATCGGTACAGGATCGACAGGCGAAACAGGGTTCTCGCCCCCCAGATCTGACCACCCAGTTCCCCTGAGGGATGAGCGAACAACACGACGCTCGCCTCCCGCCGTCCGATTTCGATGGGATTACCCCGCTGCAACGCCCGAAGCAAGACGTGAGCTGCGAGATTTCCGACGTCGAGGGCTGGATCTCCAACGCCCAGCGAATCGAGGTCGATGATGCCGCCGAGCCCGACTCTCGGTCGCACCGAGGGTTAGCGGTGGTGTCGGAGGGGGGACTTGAACCCCCACGCCCTAACGGGCACTGGCACCTTAAGCCAGCGCGTCTGCCAATTCCGCCACTCCGACGTGGCCATCCACCGAGGTGGATGCGGATCGCAATGGTAGCGCCTCGGGACAGAACCGCCACGTGGGTCCAGCGAGAGCCTGAACCCACTGGCCAATCACACCTGTCGACGACTCCGGTGGCGCTCTCGACGATGCGGGCGCCTCGTTGTCAGCCGGTGAACAAACTCAGGTCGAGCGTGCCATCAGCCCGAATGCGCAGCGCATTCATGTCCTCACCAACGCCAACCCGAACTTCGAAGATCGCCACCGGCAGCAGCAGGCCTTCCTCGAGCAACAGGCGTTCGAGCGCGTTCACCAGTGCCGCCCGCTCGGCCGGGTCGGGCTCGGCCAGGATTGCGTCGACAAGCGCGGCACGGGCCTCGGCCTGGACACCGAACACATCGTCGGCACCGCCCGGGTCAGCCACGGCAAGCCCTGCACTCTGTGACCATCCGCCCCCGGCAGAGACCATCGGGAACACGGTCGCTTCGCCGTTCGCAACGGCAGCAGCAAAGTCTGGGGGTGCCAAGACGATCAGCGAGACTTCGATACCAGCGGCTTGCAGTTGGGCTGCGACTTCGACGCCGAGAGGCTCGAGCTCTCCTGCCGGGACATGAACCGTGACAGCTCCGGGCAGCGATGCGGGCGCAGCCTCGAGCGTTCCACTCACATCAAGGCTGCCGTTCGGCACAGTCCTTGCGAGCGATGCAGCCTGCAGCGCTGCGAGCGTGGCGAGCCGAGCGGCTGCGTCGTCGAATCGGACAGCGATGCCAACCCGAACGTCGAGTGGCTGTCGAAGCACGTCGCCGGGCACGTCGGCACCTGTGTCGTCGGAGGCCAGCACCGCGAAATCGACGCGGCCCGCAGCGAGTAGCGCTCCCCCGTTTCCGTCGCTGCGGACGAGTTCGATCCGATCGACCACCGCTGTTGGGTCAACAGCTTCGAGCCAGTTCGGGTCATCAGTCGCCCGGTAGGCCCCGGTGGTCCGAATCCTGCCATCGGCCGTCATCCCCGTCACTCCGTATCCCGGTGCTGCGAGAAGCTCCAGAATCGGCTCGTACGGTGCTGCGAGCGTAATCACCAATGTCAGGTCGTCGACGGCGTCGAAGCCGGCAACCTCGCTGGCATCACCGGCTACGAAGTCGTTCCAACCGTCCACCACCCCCAGCGCAACAACAAGCTGATCGAAGGGTCCCCGCTCGGCGAGTCGTTCGAAACTTGCCTTGACATCACCGGCCGTCAACGCTCCGCCGAGGCCGTCGGACGCCCCTTCGGGCAATACGAACGTCCACTGCAACCGGTCGTCGGACACGAACCAACGCTCGACCAAGCCGGGCTTCGGCGTGCCATCTGCCGAAATAGCTGTCAGACCTTCGTGCAGAAGGCCGGCAACCAGTCGTGCACCCACCGATGCGGGTCCGGCATCAGCTGGATCGCCCGACCAATTCGTTCCGATCGCCAGCCGAATCGATCGTGTGGTGAGTTCCGGTCCGCCGTCGGGGGCACCGTCGTCGACAACCTCACCCGAGTCGCCGTCTCCGTCGGCGTCACCACCTCCGCCGGTATCTGCACCGGGGGAATCGGCAGCCTCGTCGGGCTCATCTCCACCCTGGAGCAAGTCCGTCGAACACCCAGCAGCGATCAACGACAGCGCAACGACCACGAGAAGTCGGCGCCAACCCATCGGACCGAAGCTCACGTCAGTTTCATCGGCCCCTGGCCGATGATCCGTAGCACGTTGCAAACCATGCGTGACGCGATCAGAAGATCAGCCCGTAGGCGATCGAACTGAAGCCGAAGACCAACGCAGCGATGACGGTGATGCGATCCAGGTTTCGCTCGACCACGGTCGAACCGGCGGCTGCGGCTCCGGCACCACCACCGAACATGTCGGAGAGCCCTCCGCCTTTTCCACTGTGCAGCAACACGAGGAAGACGAGGGCAAGTGCCGACAGGATGTGCAAGGGAGCGACAAGCCAGATCACGTTCCGAAGGCTACCAACGCCGACGGTCCCTCCGGCAACGCAATGTCAGGGCTGATAGAGCCGATACTTCACAATGCGGGCGAAATCGTCGGCATCGAGACTGGCGCCCCCGACGAGCACTCCATCGATATCGGGCTGCGCCATCACCTCCGGCGTATTCCCAGGCTTGACAGATCCGCCGTACTGAATCCGAACAGAGGCAGCCGGGCCGTCTCCAAAGGCCTCTGCGACGCGGGAACGGACATGACGACACATCTGCTGCGCGTCCGCCGGTGTGGCGGTCTCACCCGTACCGATCGCCCAAATCGGTTCATACGCAATCACGAGATCGGCAACGGCAGCCGCTGCCAAACCGGCGAGGCTACCCGTCAACTGCTCGGCAACCCGGAGCTCAGCCCGACCACTCACCCGCTCGTCGAGCGTCTCCCCCACGCATACGATGGGAGTCATCCCGGCCCCGAGGACCGCCCGAGCCTTGGCGTTCACATCGGCGTCGGTTTCACCGAAGAGCGCACGACGCTCCGAGTGCCCGACGATCACATACGAGACATCCAACTTGGCCAGCATCGGGGCAGACACCTCCCCGGTGAACGCCCCGCGCTCGGCTTCATGGGTGGTCTGTGCGCCGAGCGCAATCGGAACCTGATCGGCCTGCAGGACCGTCTGCACCGATCGGAGATCGGTGAACGGCGGATGCACCGAGACATCAGCAACGGCGTAGTCATCGCGCTCGATGGCATAGGCAAGCTTCTGCACCAACTGGATCGCTTCCAGATGGTTGTGGTTCATCTTCCAGTTGCCGCTGATCAGCGGCCGTCGTTCAGCCGACATTGGGGGCTCCTCTCAAGGCAGCGAGTCCGGGCAGGTCACCCTTCTCGATCAGTTCGAGAGACGCACCACCACCGGTGGACACATGATCCATATCGCGATCGACCTTGAACTGTTTGGCAGCCGCGGCACTGTCGCCGCCGCCGACGATGGTGAACGCACGGGCATGGGCAAGCGCTTCAGCAACAGCACCGGTGCCCCCGGAAAATCGGGGATCTTCGAACACGCCCATCGGTCCATTCCACAGCACCGTCCCGGCGTCGTGAATGATGTCTCCGAACTGGGCTGCCGAACCCGGACCGATGTCGACACCGGTCCAGCCATCGGGAACCTAGACCCCGATCTGTCGGATCTCACCACCCGCCTCGGGTTCGAACAACTTGCCCCCTGGCCCCATCGCAGTGAGATCGTACGGCAGATGAATCGGCTTCGGCCCTGCGAGCAACGCTCGGCACGTGTCGAGCATGTCGTCCTCACAAAGACTCGAGCCGACCGAGTGACCCTGTGCCTTCAAGAACGTGAAACACATGCCCCCGCCGACGATCAACGAATCGACCGTGTCGAGCAGTGACTCGATCACGGCGAGTTTGTCGCTGACCTTGGAACCACCCATGATCGCCACGAAGGGACGACGCGGACTCGTCATCAAGTTGCCAAGGACCTCCACCTCTCGGTGCAGGAGGCGGCCGGCGGCCGACGGAAGAAACTTCGGCGGCCCCACGATCGATGCATGAGCCCGATGCGAGGCACCGAATGCATCGTTCACATAGGCATCGTGGCCCTGGATCAACTGCTGCACGAAGGCCGGATCATTGGCGGTCTCGCCTGGATCGAAGCGCAGATTTTCGAGCAACTCCACCTCGGGGACAACTTCGGCGAGCCACGCTCGGATCGGAGCAACATCGAATGCCGGATCGGGTACGCCCTGCGGACGGCCGAGATGGGTGCACACCGTGACCGATGCGCCGGCCCCAAGCAGGTGGCGCAGCGTTGGCAACGCCGCCCGGATCCGAAGGTCGTCGGTGATCTCGCCGTTCGAGATGGGGACGTTGAAGTCGGCCCGAACCAGAACCGACAAGCCATCGACATCGCCAAGGTCTTCCAGACTCGGAACGTTGCTCATCGCTCTGTGGTAGCAGTCCGGCCGGGGGTGATGGTTGTCCGGCACGGTTTTGTGACAAAACAAGCACAGCCGTTGCGGGTAGCACGGACCACGATGACGCTCTCCGGGGAGTTGGGGAATCAGCCCGCTGCGAGGATGGACGCAAGCGCCGCACCAAGCTTTTGCGGGTCGTGCACATCGGGGTCTTCACCCGTCAGTTCGAACGTCTGGACCCTATCCAGCCACGTGTCGGGCACCACAGCCGATCGGTCGCCTATGACAACATCGGGCACGACGCCATGGCGCACGACCGCGTCGATATGGTCGCAAAGGTCGTAGCCGTCGGTCTCCGACGCCTCGTCGGCGAGGTTGGCAACGTAGATCACGGTGGCCTTCGTCGCCTCGATCGCTGCGGCAACACCGGGAACGACCGGCGCCAACACGCTGGTGTAGAGCGAACCGGGGCCGACGATCACCGCATCGGCCGCAATGATCGACTCGACCACCGCTGCCGGGACAACCGGGTTCGCCGGCAGATACCGGATCGAGTCGATGGCCCGGCTCTCGCTCACAGCCACCTGCCCCTTCACCGTGCCGCGCGAGGTGGCTGCGATCAGGTCGACTGGCTCAGCCGTTGCCGGCAACACTCGCCCGCGAGCCCCCACCATCTCCACAAGCGTGTCCATCACGACAACCGGATCGGCCTCGAGCTCGAGCATCGCTGCGAGCAGCACGTTGCCGGCCGGATGACCGGCGAGCACTCCGGTATCGAACCGGTGCTCCAGCGCATCGCTGGCCAGTCCGGGCGGGGCCAGCGCGGCCAGGCACCGTCGCATGTCGCCGGGCGCCACGATCGCGAGATCGCGCCGAAGCCTCCCGCTCGAACCACCGTCGTCGGCGACCGACACCACGGCGGTCAGGGCAGCGCAGCGATCGACCAGCGCCTCCAACACCGCCGACAAGCCATGCCCACCGCCGATTGCGACCACTGCAGGTTCGGTCACCTGTCGATATCTCGATGCACGATCGCCGGGGCGTGCCCGAGTCGGTCGAGCGTCTGCGCCATCCGCTCGGCGATCGCCACAGAACGGTGCCGCCCTCCCGTGCATCCGAACGCAACCGTGAGATACGACTTTCCCTCCTGCACGTAGCAGGGAAGGATCAAGGCAAGAAGCCGTTCGAGCCGGGCAAGGAACGCTCCTGTCACCGGCTGCTCGAGCACATAGTCGGCGACGGCAGCATCGAGGCCGGTCTGGGGCCGCAGCTCTTCGACCCAGTGCGGGTTCGGAAGGAAGCGACAATCGAAGACGAGGTCGACGTCGAGCGGAAGTCCGTACTTGTAGCCGAACGACGTCACCGTCGTGCGCATCGCAGTCTCACTGCCGATCGAACCGAAGGCCTCGAGCATTCGACCACGCAACTGATGGACGTTCAGCTCGGTGGTGTCGATCAACAGATCGGCTTCCGCCCGCAGGGGCTCGAGCGCCAACCGCTCAGCCTCGATGACATCGGTGAGGGTGTCACCAGACCGTGCATCGACATCGAACGGGTGTCGTCGGCGGGTCGATTCGTAGCGACGGACCAAGACCTCCGTCGACGCATCGAGGAACACCAGCTGGAGCCGGTCGACCTGGTGGCGAAGCCCGCCGATGAGGGGTACGACTTCGTCGTGGTAGCGCCCCGAACCGACCACCAGGGCCAGTCGGTCGCCGCCACTGCCCGAGCCGTCGGCCAGCTCGGCCACCTTCGGGATGAGCTGTGGCGGAAGATTGTCCATCACGAACCATCCGAGGTCCTCGAGATTGTCGGCCGCCACACTTCGACCCGCCCCCGACATCCCTGCGATCACTACAACTTCGCTCACGTCGAGCCCGATCGTAGTGTCGGTTTCTCTGCCACCAGAAGCAGCAAACGCGGCGTGGTCTGCACCACGTCGTGCTCGTACTCCCCCGCTTTCGCAATGAAACCAGGGGGAGGAGCTGGTTCCTCCATGCGAACCAACTGCAAACCCGCGTCGACCAACCCGTTCACGTATCGACCGAGCGGCCGGTGCACGAACCGAACGTGGACATCTTTTTGGACTTCCTCGACCGTCACCGCCTCCCGCAGGTACGGCCCGATCCGCCAGTAGGTCTCGGGTGGGTCGATCATGTGATCGATGATCATGCCGCTGTGCGGGGTCTGCAGCAGCGGGTGATTCAGGAAAAACAGCAGCCGCCCCCCGGGGCGCAGCACCCGAGCAACCTCGGCGAGCGAGGCCTCGAAGGCATCGACATGTTCGAAGACGAGGCACACGATCACCGCATCGAACGATCGATCGAGAATCGGGAGCAGATCACATGTCGCCTGCACATAGGACGGCCCCCCTCCTCGCGTTGCCGCGACCTCGATCTGTGCTGCCGTCGGATCGAGACCGACGACGATCGACCCGCCGGCGGCTGCGGCGCGAGCCACCTGTCCTTCACCGGTGCCGATGTCAAGCACATCTCGGCGACCCCCGAGGTACTCGAGTGCAAGCGGGATGATCTGCTCGACGTATTCCGGGTCGACACCGTCGGTGAACTCCCGCTGCCACCAGTCGGCGTGGTCGTCCCAATGCGGTTCACTCATGGTGCAACAATGCCGGGTGAACGCTCGGTTGCGACGAAACCACCGAGATCAGTCGTCGATCGTGACACGTACGACGGACCGCTCGCCCTGCATGGCGATCCAGAGTGAGCCAGCGCCGACCGCCATCCCTGTCGGACCGCCCCGACTGCTGCTGCCGAGCGGTGTGCGGCTGAGGACCGCTCCGGTCACGAGATCGAGCTGGACGAGTTCGCCAGCGGCGGTGAGCGACACCCACAGATCGTTTCGGTACACCGCGCTCGCAGTCGGCTCGCCACTGACGAGGAACGACGAACCAACCACGTTCGTCTCCATGTCGACACCAACGACGGTCTGTTCGATGTTGTTGGTGACCCACAAAATGCCGCCATCGCCTTCGAGATCGACCGGACCGGCACCGACCGTGACACGCTCCACGACGACGAACATCTCGGCATCGACCTTCACGACTTCACCGGTGTCGACCAGCCCGATCCAGATCCACCGTTCGTCGCCGGAAATCCACACATCACCCGGAGTCCCGGGCACCTCGACCCTGTCGAGAATCTGACCACTTGCAGGATCTAGTCGGGCAACGAACCGTTCGTCGGATGAGGCGACCACCAAGGTGTCACCGAGCTTGGCGACGCCGTCCGGCCCTGGAAATTCGAAAACGCTGACCACCGCATTCGCCACCGCGTCGACACGCACGATCTGATCGTCGTTGCGATTGGTGATCCAGACCGCGGACGGCGTGCGCATGACTCGTGTTGCCCCGTTCGCCGCCTGGGTCGCAGCAACGACGGCGTTGGTGGCAGGGTCGATGGCGGCATACCCACCAAACGGTCCGATCACCGCCAGTCCCTGGTTTCCCAGACTGACGAAACGAGCGTCGGCGGGGACAATGATGCGTCGAATCGCAGTACCAGCGATTGCAGGTGGTTTCGCACTGGCAAGTTCTGCCTCGAGTTCGCCGATACGGCGCTCGAGCGCACCAAAATCGTCCTCGGTTCCACCGGCGTCGGTCCCAGCAGCCGTCGAGTCGGCCTCGGCTGCCGCGGGCCCGCCGTCACCAGGGAGGCCTGACGTTGCGTCACCGCCGCCGCCAGAACGCCAGAGGAAGAACATCGCAACGATCACGACACCGGCAACGCCGATGCGGACGTTTTTCGGCACCGTCACCGTCGACCCGATGGCCGGTGGTTCATCGTCGTCGAACACCAGTTGGCCAACCTCTGCATCGGCCTCCCACGACCCGTCGGTACGCCACTCGCCGCCTGCCTCCACTCCTTCAGATCGCGTGGTGTCCGCGATCCCAGGTGACCGAAAACCGTCGGCGACGGTGGCCAACGATTCGTCTGACGCTGTGTCGTGTGCGTCTTGCTGTTCTGGCGGCATGCCGGTCACCACACCTTCTCGCTCCCCCGAACGATCCTGCGAGCGTAGGACCCGCCGAGACGCTCACCGAGGACGCTACGTCGATCAACCAGCGGAATGCAGCGCCCGATAGACATTCTCGGCCACCTGATCGGGGAGCCACGACAGGGCCTTCAGTGTCTCCAGCTCGGCTCGCTTCACCGCATTCACCCCACCGAGCTCTTTCGTCAGACGCTGCTTTCGGGTCGGGCCGAGGCCCACAATCCCATCGAGCGCCGATTTCGTCATGCGTTTGTCCCGCAGCTGCCGGTGGTAGGTGATGGCGAACCGGTGGCTCTCATCACGGATCCGCTGCAGCATGAAGAGCGCCTCGGACTGGCGGGGCAGCTTGATCGACTCGCTCCTGCCGGGGACGAACACCTCCTCGAACTGTTTCGCCAGCGACACGACCGGAATCTCGTCGCGCAGTCCAAGCTCATCGAGAACCCGAACGGCGGAGCTGAGTTGCCCTTTGCCGCCGTCGACCACCAACAGCTGCGGCGGATAGGCGAACTTGCCATCGCGTTCCTCGACCGAGCGCTCCCGATCCGCCAAGTAGGCCGAGAATCGGCGTTCGAGCACCTCTTCCATCGCCGCGAAATCGTCGTTGCCGGCGACCGTCTTGATCTTGAATCGCCGGTACTCCGACTTCTTCGGCAAACCGTCCTCCACGACCACCATCGAGCCGACATAGTCGGTGCCCTGGATGTGGCTCATGTCGTAGCACTCGATGCGCAACGGGGCGACAGGAAGACCCAGGTACTCCTGCAATTCGTTGAGGGCTCGGGCCCGACTGTTGTGGTCGGCACTTCGCTTGAGCCGATGGCGCGTGAAGGTCTCCTCGGCGTTGTGTGTGACGGTCTCGTGCAACTTGCGCTTGTCGCCACGTTGCGGGATCCGGATGGTGACCTTGCTCTCCCGGAGTTCCGACAGCCATGACTCGTACAGTTCGGGATCCGATGGAAGGTCCGGGACGAGTACCTCCTTGGGCCAGCCGATCGGGTTGTCGTCGAAGTAGAGGCGTTCGAGTACCCGACTGACAAGTTCGGGGCGATCGAGCTCCTCGGCCTTGTCCACGACGAAGCCTCTCCGCCCCATCACCCGGCCCTTTCGCACGAAAAAGACCTGCACTGCGGCCTCGAGTTCGTCCTCGTGGATCCCGATCACGTCAGCGTCCTCGTTCTTGGGAAAGACCATCTGCTGTTTCTCGATGGCCTTCTGCACCGCCGCCAGACGATCCCGAAGGTGGGCGGCCAGTTCGAACTCGAGATCCTCTGCCGCCCCGGCCATCTGCTTCTCGAGCGCTGCGACGACCTCATCGGTGTCACCCTCGAGAAACCGCAACAGCTCGGCAACCAACTCGTCGTAGGCGTCCCGTTCGATCTCGCCAACACATGGCCCTGCACACTTTTCGATGTGGAAGAGCAGGCATGGTTTGCCAAGTTTCTCGTGATGCCGGAACTTGTTGTCGGTGCAGGTACGGATCGGGAAGGTCCGCAACAACAGGTCCAGCGTGTCGCGGATTGCGTAGGCCTGGCCGTATGGTCCGAAGTACCGATTGCCCTTCTTGCGCTTCCCGCGCATGACCATCGCCCGCGGCCAGTCGTCGATCGTCGTCACGCACAGGAACGGGTACGACTTGTCGTCCATGTAGCGCACGTTGAAACGCGGCTTGTGCCGCTGGATCAACGTGTACTCGAGCATCAGCGCCTCGACTTCGTTGCCGACCTGCATCCACTCGACCGTTTCGGCCACTTCCACCATCTGACGAGTGCGGCTGTGCAGGTTGCGCGGGTTCTGGAAATAATTCGACAGGCGCGACCGCAGACTCTTCGCCTTGCCGACATAGATCACCCGACCATCGGCGTCTTTGAACTGGTAGGACCCCGGAGTGTCGGGAATTGTTCCTGCGGGCGGTCGCTGCACCATCGTCGACGAGACTAGGGCGCCGGTGCATGGTCCGGGTCCGCCTATCGAAAGAGCCACAAACCATCGACCATTGTTTCGTACTCACCAACACGAATGCTTTGGCGTGGCGTCTACTTGCCGCTCCTGACTGCGGACGGACCCCACGGGAAATTGCGACTTGTCGTCACCCTTGCAACCGTGAGTTAGCCGATCAACAGGCACGATTCACTCATCGGCGTCCCTCGCGGAACAGCGGCTCACAAAGAAAGTTTCGAAAGCGCTCGTTCGGTGCTGTCCGCAGGGACTCCACAACAACTGGTCCCTCTGGTCGCAGCTGCTTGAAGCCGTAGCCCTGGGACTGAAGTTTGGCCTCCACCTCAAGGAAAGGACCGTCATGATTTGACTCG
Organism: Actinomycetota bacterium; assembly: GCA_029979265.1. Classification (GTDB taxonomy): domain Bacteria; phylum Actinomycetota; class Acidimicrobiia; order Acidimicrobiales; family Aldehydirespiratoraceae; genus UBA11606. Next base: position 46,348 of record JAPOHW010000023.1, read on the forward strand.
AGAATGATTGGCGGCCCGTGGGTCTGAAGCACAGACTGCATCCCCTCCAGCACGAGATGTTCGAAGCCCTCTACGTCGACTTTCACAAGAGCGATCGCCTCGACGTCGGCAAGTTCCTCGTCGAGCGTCACAACGGCGACATCAATGACCTCACCATCTAACCCCCGAAATCCCGCAGGACCGAGCGAAGCCGACGATGGTGACTCACCAAACGGAACGTGAAATGCGGCTCGGCCACTGGCTACGCCGACCGCTGCGCAGGTCGCGATGACTGACCCGCCGAGAGCATTACGCTCGAGATTGGCCAGGAGCGCCGTAAACGTTCGGGGAACGGGCTCGTAGCTGCGGACGGCTTCCTCTGAAAATAGGGCCGCCACCAAGCTGTAGAGCCCAACGTTCGCACCAACATCAACCACTACGCCTGGCCGCGCCGCATAGCGGGCGACGACCCGGATTGTCGCTGCCTCATCGCCCGAAAGTCCGACCCAGTCAAGTTCTCTCGCTACACCGTCCGTATCCGGCAGGGCACAAGAGAGGTTCACGCCTTCGATTGCGAACTTGACCACAGGAGTCGGTGTCAGGCGACGCCAAACCACCCGGGGGGTCAAACCTGCCTGCGCCAGCTTCCGCACGATCGGGCGCGCTCCGGGAAACGCGACAATTGCCTTCGCACAAGCACGCAGAACATCTTGAACACCGCAGCGCATACAGGACACAAGGATGCTGACCTTCCGACGGCAGCCCCTAAAATAACGCTACCCGCTCCTGGCAAAGTCCTGTAGAGCACGGCCTTCGCGCCGATAGGGCACCGTGGCCCCTCGTGCGAAGCGCCCTACAGTTGCGCTCTACCATCACCTTCCACCAGGCGGTGCGCTTCGCTCGCTGGAGCAACTGACCCGACGCAGTGCCGATCGCATCCGATACGTACTTTTTGAGCTTGACATCAGTGAACCTGACCCGTACGCAAATCCTGACCACTCCTACCTCCACCAGTTCGTTGATGAGGTGAATGTCTTTCCGGTGAAGGCTGGAGGAGACTCTCGGCTTGGCCGTTGGAGCCGCACGGTCCCGGCTGTGCTCCGAGCCGAACGAAGAATCGCCAGGCAAATCAATGAACGATCATTCGACGCGCTCGTCGTCCATCCTCAGCGTTTCACCCAGGCACCGAGCCTCCTCCAACACGTGACTATTCCGACTATCTACTTTGTGCAAGAACCGCGACGACGAAGTTTCGAGTACGCGCTGAAGGAACCGGCTA
>JAPOHW010000024.1 GCA_029979265.1 Actinomycetota bacterium
ACAACCGAGCGAACCGTTACCAGCAGCTATCCCGACGGACGAAGCAAGAGCTGCGATTACCGAAGTGTCGGCACGTGGCTGTGGAGGGATGGGTCGTGGAGGAGTCCGTGGAATCCCTCCGAGGCACTAGTAGGACCCCCTGCGCCGTTCTTCTTCCGTTACCAATTCACCGTCATCCCTACCGGGCAAGTGTTCACTTCTCCATGGGTGCGGATAGATGTCAGCGAGATTCCTTAGCTGCGAGCGCTGCCACGTAGCTGCCGCCGACCGACCCCTTCACTGACGGGTCTCAGTCGCAGCGGTGATCACAAAGGCATCTGCACCCCACAGCACCCCACTTCCGGAAACTTCTCACACGCGTACGCGAAACCACTTTGCGGAACTGGGGCGCGGTGGGGTGCAAACAGCCTGCTTCTTCGGTTCGCTGGGTGGGATGTGACGACCCATCGGAACCGCCTGAAAGGACTGACTCTTTCGCGCCAGATCGCTGGGGAGTGTTGGTTTCGATGTGGGTCTGCTGGGGGTTTCCTAGCGTTCCTGAACGTGGAACCGGGGAGCATCTCGTTGCACATCTGGTGCACATACCTTGCTCGCAGGGTCCCGTACCCTTTGTGTTTGTATGGCGGTGGCGGGGAGTCGACCTGTAAGCGGGGAACCGGGGTGTTATCGGTCCGTTGGAGGCACGGCCGATGACGGTGAGGCCTCCGCCCGGATGAACGACATCACTTGCGAGGAGAGCCCATCGTTGAGGGTGAGGTTCACTCCGATGGCCTGCTCGACAGTCGTGACGGTATTGCCGCTCACGACCAGGTCGAGGTCTGCGAAGAACTGGCGTACGCCGAGTACCACGTCGGCGCGACCCTCGATAGCGGCGCTCACGCTCTCGGCGAAGGAAGCGCATCGAACCAGGACCGCCGACGGCATGTGGCGTTCGAGCCACAGGGTGTAGGCCCCGCCGTCGAGGCACGCGATCCGTCCGGTCGCCAGGTCGAAACCTTCGAGATCGACGTTGGCAGGCGCGGCGAAGCAGACCTCGAGCCGGGTCCACGGCTCGGTGAATTTCATCACGTCAGCTCGCGCCGGGTCAGCCGCGATGAAACAGATGTCCCACTCGTCCCTGTGGGCGGCGGCGACGATTTCGGAGGGCAGCGCGTATTCGACCCACACCGGGCTGCGGTCGACAGCAGCCGCCACGCGACGAGCCATCTCCGGCGCCGGGCCGGTAGGCGAGCCGCCGGGATCGTGGCCAGTGACGAGTTCGGTGTTGGCCAGATTGAGCGCAATGCGCAGCGATTCCATGTGCGTGACGAGCAATCAGCGCATGATGAATGGATTCGCAACCGAGGATTCCTGGGCCATCCAAACCGACTTGGTCTGGACGTACTCCATGATTCCCTCGATGCCCGACTCGCGTCCGAGGCCACTGCGCTTCCAGCCCCCGAACGGCGAGTTGAAGCCGACGGCTCGGTAGGTATTGACCCACACAGTGCCGGCGTTGAGCGCGTCGGAGGATCGCATGGCCCGGCCCAGATTCTGGGTCCAGACGCCGGCGGCGAGGCCGAAGTTGATGTCGTTGGCGATGGCGATCGCCTCGTCTTCGGTATCGAACGGAATGACCGACAGGACCGGCCCGAAGATCTCCTCTTGGGCGATGCGCATGTCATTGGTGACGTTGGTGAACACGGTCGGCTGTACGAAGCGGGTCCCGGAAGCGCCCGGGCCGTCGTAGATGTCGCCACCGAGGACGCAGGTGGCCCCGCCCTCCTTGGCGACCTTGATGTAGTCGAGCACCTTCTGGAACTGCGGTTCGGTGGTGACCGGCCCCACGTGGGTGTCGAACGACATTGGATCGCCGATCGTGGCGCTCCCGGCCACTTCGACGAGCCGCTCGACGAACGCATCATGGATGCTGCGGTGCACGAGGGCGCGCGATCCGGCGATACACGTCTGGCCGGTGGCGGCGAAGATGCCCGAGATGACGCCCATGACGGCTGCTTCGAACTCGGCATCGTCGAACACGATGTTGGGTGACTTGCCGCCGAGTTCGAGTGTCACCTTCTTGAGGTTCTTGGCTGCGCCTTCGAAGATGCGCTGGCCGGTGGTGTCAGATCCGGTGAACGCGATCTTCACGATGTCGGGATGATCGACCATCGCCTGGCCGCACTCGTGGCCGAGTCCGGTGACAACGTTGACGATGCCGGGCGGGAAGCCCGCCTCGCCGAAGAGCTCGGCGAACGCGAGGGTTGAGGTGGAGGTGAACTCCGAGGGCTTGATGACCGCGGTGTTGCCAGCGGCGAGCGCGGCCGCCAACTTCCAGGCCAACAAGAGCAGGGGCGAGTTCCACGCAGTGATGAGGCCCACCACACCGAGTGGTTCGTGCTTGGTGTAGTTGAGGATCCCAGGTCGGTCGAGCGGAATGACCGAACCCTCGAGCTTGTCGGCGAGGCCGCCGTAGTAGCGATACCACTCGGCGGTGAGCTTGGCTTGGGCGCCCATCTCCGCGATGAGCTTCCCGTTGTCGCGAACCTCCATCTCGCCGAGGCGCTCGGCATCGCGCTCGATCAGCTCGGCCAGCTTCACCAGCAGCTTCCCTCGGGCGGTTGGCGTCGTGGCCTTCCATCCGGGGAACGCGGCGGCCGCGGCCGCAGCCGCGGCGTCGACGTCGGCCGCAGTGCCCCGGGCGATGCGGCCCCAAACCTCACCGGTGTAGGGGTTGTCGGTGTCGATGTACTCACCCGAGGCCGGAGCGACGGCAGCGCCGTTGATGAAGTGGTTGAACGTTTCCATGCTGGTCCTGTCTCAGAACTCGAAGACGCCCTTGCCGGTCGTCTGTTGATCGAACAGCTCGTAGGCCTCGTGAGCCTGGTCGAGCGTGAAACGGTGAGTGAACAGCCGATCGACGTCGAGGCCGTGCTCGGCGACATAGCGGGCGCACTCGGCTTGGCCGATGCTTGAGAAGGTCCACGAGCCGAGGATCGTGAGCTGGCGGCGCAAGATGTCGGGGGTGACATTGAGTTCGACCGTGCCGCCTTCGCCCACGAAGCAGCACGTGCCCCACGTGCGCGTCGACCGGACCGCCTGGGCCCTCGCCGGTGCCGCGCCCGTGCAGTCGAGCGTCTTCTCGGCACCTCGGCCGCCGGTGAGTTCCATGACAGCTTCGACCGCGTCGACGACGGAACCGTCGATCAGCTCGTCGGCACCCAACTGAGCGGCCAGTGCGAGCCGTTCGCTCGACAGATCGATGGCGATCACCCGCGCTCCCATCTGCTGGGCGAACAACGCGGCGCTGAGCCCGACCGGCCCCAACCCGAAAATCGCGATGGTCTCGCCGCCAGCGAGGCCCATGCGGGCGAGCGCGGAGAACGCGGTGCCGGTGCCACACGAGATCGCCGCACCTGCCGCGAACGACAGCTCGTCGGGGAGCGGCACCATCGTGTCGGCCTTGGCCGCCATGTACGGGGCATGCGCACCGTTGGCGGTGGCGCCGTACACCACGAAACCGTCGTCGCACAGCTGCTGCCAACCGGCCTGGCAGTCGGCACACGAGCCGCAGCCGCTGTAGTGGTGGTTCATCACCCGGTCACCGACCGCGAGGTGCTCAACCCCAGCGCCGACCGCAACCACCACGCCACACGGCTCGTGGCCGCCGATCTTGGGGCTGTCGACGACCAGACCGAGCGTCGCCGGGCCATCCTTGGCCCGGTAGAAGTGCAGGTCGCTCCCGCACATGCCCGACGCCTTGATCTCGAGCACGACCTCACCCGGACCCGGAGTTGGGTCGTCGAACTCGCGGACCTCGAGTTCGCGATCTCCGAGAAACACCACGCCCTTCACTTGCTTGCTCCCTTCACAGCTGTTCCTCCAGTGTTCGTACCTGTGCGCAGATCGTGTCGTTGTATGGCGTCGCGACGCCGACCCGGGCGGCCTGCACCGGGACCTGGCCGTTGATGGCGTCGAGCTCGCTACGCCGCCCGTTCTCGTAGTCCTGCAGCATCGATGGCTTGGCGTTCGGGAGTCTGGCGACGAACTCGTCGACGTACGCCTCGGGGTCGTCGAACGACAGGTTCACCCCGAGCGCCCTGGCGACGTCGTACGCCTCCGTTGCACAGCCCAGTGCGACCGGGCGCCATTCGTCGCTCGCGAGGAGCGCACCGATGGCCAGCCCGGACACGACGCTCGGCCCACCGACCGCCACGTTGCAGATGAACTTCTCCCAGATCAGCTGGTCGATGTCGTCGAAGGTCTGCACCGGGAAGCCGGCGCCGGCCCACACCTGGGCCAGCGCTCGGAGACGGGCGGTGTCGCCGCCGTCGAGCTCGCCGAGCCGGAGCATCTGCATGTTGTGCTGATGCGAGTGACCGGGCTTCACGATCTCGGCGCCGAACCCCTGCGCAACGCCCACTACGACCGCTGACGAGGGGAGGTGCTCGGTGATGCGCTCGGCGGCTCCCAATCCGTTCTGGATGGTGACTACGTCGGTGTTGGGGCGCACGAATGGCTCGATGGCGCTCCCCGCCGCGCCAGCGCCCGCGGCCTTGGTGGCGATGACGTACATGTCGCACTCGCCGGCGTCGGCGGCCTCGGTGCTGGCGTTCATGGGAACCGTGCGGTCGCCGGTGAAGCCGGTGAGAGTGAGGCCGTCTCGGTTGATGGCGTCGACGTGTTCGGTCCACTGATCGATGGCCCACACGTCGTGGCCGGCCTCGGCGAACAACGCGGCGTACACCGAGCCGATGGCGCCCACGCCCACAACGGCGATCTTCATGCCTGGATGCGCCCTGATCGGAATGCGGCCTGTAGGTCGTCGAACGAGACGATCTCGCCGGCGATCGCACTCGCCACGACGGTCGGAGGGCTGGCGAGCCACACCTGACCTGGCCCGCCTCGGCCCGCGAAGTTGCGGTTGATCGCCGAGATCGTGACCTGCTCGGGCTGCTCGGATACCCCGGGGCCGCACTGCGCGCAGGCCCCGCAGGAGGGGCCGAGCATCTCGGCGCCGATCTGCTCGAAGGTTTCGAGGTAGCCGCGCTCGATGCAGTAGTCGCGCACGTCGACGGTGCCGCACTGGAGATACAGCACGACGTCGTCCGCGACGCGAAGACTATTGGCGGCGGCCCAGCTGGCCACCGCGTGGTAGCGGTCGAAGTCCTCTCGCTTGCCAGCGGTGCACGAGCCGCTGTATGCGATGTCGATCTCGACCCGCTCGGTCAGCTCGGCGACGGCCACACCGTTGCCGGGGTCACCTGGACGGGCCAACATTGGCCCGACGGTCGCACAGTCGACGACGATCTCGTGGCGGTAGTGGGCATCGGGATCGGAGCGCATCCAGTCCTCGATCTCGAAGTCGATGCCTCGCCGTTCACGCAGGAACCGAGCCGTCTCCGCATCGGGTGCACAGATGCCGGTCAGGCCGCCCATCTCAGCGACCATGTTGGTGAGCGTGGCTCGCTCGTCGATCGACATGGCGTCGATGATCGGGCCGGTGAACTCGAAGATGCACCCGAGCCCGCGTCCCTCTCGAATGGTGGGGTGTGTGAGCAGGGTGAGCGCGATGTCCTTCGCGGTGATGCCGGTCGAGAGCTCGCCCTCGAGTCGGACGAGCAGGTTGTCGGCCATCGTCAGGCGGATGGCGCCGGTCATGAACGCGCTCGCCATGTCGGTGGTGCCCACACCGAACGCGAAACAGCCGAGAGCGCCGGAATGCGAGGTGTGGCTGTCGGTGCCGACGACGACGCGCCCCGGCAGTGCGTAGCGCTCGATCATGAGCGCGTGGCTGATCGCCTCCGACCCTTCCTCGTTGGGCAACCAGCCATGATTCGTCAGTCCATACTCCTCGCCGAAATCTCGGTGGGCCTCGGAGAGCGATTCGACCTTGTCGAGCAGTCCGAGCCGCACGTGGGTGGGGGAGCGGTGGGCGTACGAGAGATGGTCCTCGAACAAGATGATGGTGTCGGAGTCGTGGAGGTTGAGCGGGCGGCCGAAGGTGGTGTGCAACAGGTGCGCCGCCATGGGGCAGTAGTGCTCGATGATGAAGCGGTAGTCGGCTCGGACGAAGCCGCCCGTGTCCTTGCGGCAGTCCCAGTCGATGCCGTCGACGTCGAGTGCGTATCTCGCCACGATCTTCTCCGCGAGCGTCTGCGGGCCCGCCGGTGGTCGATCGAGCGGGCCGGCCGAGGCGAGCCTTTGCTTTGCGAATGGGAGCAGGCCGCCCGCGCGGAGAATCGTGGCGGCCAGGGGATCGCGGTCGGCGACCAGCTCGTCGACGGAGATCTGTTCGCCACCTCGGATGCGGTCGAGCAGGCCAATGTCGGTTGAGGTGAACAGGCCGAGGTTGTCGCAGTTCTGCCGGTAGATGCGCTCGAAACTCTCGGCGATCACCAGCCGCACGCCAGCGGCTTGCTCCGCGAACGGGCTGTGCTCGCGTGACGACCCCTTGCCGTATCGGCGTCCGGCGACGATCACAGCGATGCCAGCCTCGGCGATGGCGCCGGTACCGATCGGGCGTTTGCCGTCGATGGTCAGCCCGGTGTGGGCGTGCTGCGCGATGGTTTCGTCGAAGGTCAGCAGCGTCGGCAACGGCGTGATCTCGTCGGTCGAGACGTCGTCGCGGAGCGGGCCGACCTGGTCGAGGGCGAGCTGCTTCCCCGCCAGTTGGAGGGTGATCGCATCGGGGGCGGTTCCGAGCAGCAGGATCGCGCCGTCGAGGTTCAGATGGCCGTCAGTACCAGGCATCGGCGGCGGCCCCCTTCTTGTCGGTCACGAAATCGACGAGTGCCGCGTGGATCGAGTCGTCGAGTGGCGGCGGTTCGTAGTCGGCCAGCATCTGCTTCCACTTCGCGTTGGCCCGTTCGGCGACTGTGAGCGACCCCTCTTCGGTCCACTGCTCGAATGACGCGGTGTCGGCGAGACCGGCATCGATGTTGGCAGTGCGCATGTTGGCGTAGGTGTGGGCCGCCCCCAAGAAGGTGGTTCCGCCGGCCTCCGCCACTTCGCGGTAGGCGTCGGCGGCGAACGCGTTGTCGTCGAAGGCGATGCCTTGCACGAGCCGTCCCATCGCCTCGCATCGGTGCGCATCGACCACGAACTTCTCGAAACTGATCGTCAACCCGCCTTCGAGCCAACCCGCCGCTTGGAGCACATAGTTGGCGCCGGCCAGCACGGCCGCGGTGCACGCGTCGGCTGACTCCTGCATGGCTTGCCCGTCGAGCACCTTCGACGCGGTGATGTGCCCGCCGGCCCGCACCGGAAGGCCAAGTCGCCGGGCGAGCTGGGGAATCGCCGCGTTGGCGAGCGTCGACTCGGGCGTGCCGTAGGTCGGTGCGCCAGTGCGGAGGTCCATCGTGGTCACGAACGACGAATACACCGCCGGACAGCCCTGGCGATAGAGCTGGGTGATGGCGACCCCCGCCTGTACCTCGGCGTGCACTTGCGCCAGTACCGCGGCCATGGTGACGGGGCTCATGGCGCCCGCGATGACGAACGGCGTGATGAGGGATGGCTGGTTGGCCTCGGAGTACACCCGGAGCACGTCGAGCGTGCGCGCCTCGAACGCCAACGGTGATTGTGCATTGGTGCCGGCGAGCATGACGTGGCTGGAGTCGACCGTGTCGTCGCCGAACACGATCCGCGACATGTCGAGCGAATCACGCGCCGCTTCGGGAGTGAGCGTCGCACCCATCATCGGCTTGTCGGTGAGCGTGAGCTGGTGAAGCGAGAGATCGAGATGGCGCTTGTTCACGGCGACGTCGGAGATCTCGCACACCGCCTGGCCGTTGTGGTGCAGGCCGGGGCTCATCTGCACGAGCTTGGTGAGGTTGGCATGGTCGGCGACGGTGCCATAGCGGCGCCCCTCGTCGAGATCGGTCACGAATGGGATCGAGTCGCCGGGCCCGAACACGAGGTTGTCGCCACCGAACGTGACAGACCGCGCCGGATTGCGGGCGGTCATCGTGAACTCCGACGGCGCAGTGGCGCACAATTCGTGCCCGAGGCCGGCGGGGAAATGCACGCGCCCGTTCTCGACCCGTGCTCCAGCCGCGTCGAATCGCGCACAGAGGTCGTCGTTGCCCGCCATGTCGATGCCGATCTCTTCGAGCAGTCGCTCGGCCTCGGTCTCGACTGCGACGACTTGCTGTGCGGTCAAGAGGTCGTGTGGCGCCAGGCCGCGCACATAGTTCGGAGGAGCGTCGGTGGGTGCCGCCGATCGGTCGGGGCGGCCGCGGCGTCGTCGCTTGTCGGACATCTTGACAAGTATCGTCTCGACCAGAAAGATGAGTCAACCAGGATCCAATGACATGTTGTATCCAAGTTTCGTCATGTTCATGTGAGGGGTGTGCCACAGCATGAAGTTCGATCTCGAGTCGTTGCGGGCCCTCGTCTCGGTGGCCGACACCGCGTCGATGACCACCACCGCAGGGGTCCTGAACATCAGCCAGTCGGCGGTGAGCTGGAAGCTGAAACGGCTGCAGGAACGAGCCGGCGTGCCGCTGTACCGGCGTGAGGGAAGGTCGGTGGTGCTCACCGATGCCGGGCGAGAGCTCGCATCAATCGGACGAGAGATGCTCGCTCTGCACGCGCAAGCCGTCGGGCAGTTCGAGTCGATCGGTCTCCGGGGTCGGGTGCACATCGGCGCGACCGAACGGCTGGCCGGTCCGCTGATCTCCGACGTCGCGCCCTGGATGCGTCGTAACGCGCCCGACATCGAGATGCGGGTTCGGGTCGACCAGCCACTGCGGGTTCTCGACCGGCTCGAGTCCGCCGAGATCGACCTCGCTACGCTGTCGCTTCCGGAGGAATCCCTCCTCGACTCCGATGTCGTGCTGTGGCGCGACAGGCTGCAGTGGACGCAGGGGCGCGACACCGACTACTCCGACGCCGATCTCTTGCCGATCGTGACCTTCGGTGAACACTGCTCGTTCGCCGATCTCGGCCTCCGCCATCTGCGGGCCGCGGGCGTACGGCACGAGGTGGTCCTCGAGGTGATCAGTCGCGAGGGCATGCGCGACGCCCTCGCCTCCGGAGTCGGTGTGGCCCTCTGGAATGTCAGCGAGCTCGACGAACGCCATGTTCGCTGCGGTCTCCCGGCCGACTTGCCCGAACCTGGCGACGTCGTCGGGGTCGTGCGGGCGCGGCGCCTTGACGGCGACGCCGAACCCGATCCGTTGCAGGCGGCGATTATCGAACGCATCCGCGAAGCGAACCTCGGGCGATCGGAGGCCGCCTGATGCCCGCCGACCGGTCGGACCAGGACCAGAAGTGGGAGCCAGCGGTCCCGATCCCGGTTGCCCCGATGTTCGAATGGCCGCCCAAGCCCCTCGGTGTGCTGCGTTTCTTCGCGTGGAAGCAGTTCTGGCCGGGAGGCGCAATGTGGATTGCCGCGGCTTGGCTGTGCTGGTGGTACGCAACGCCTGACCTCGCATCGATGCACGATTTCGAGGTCAGGTGGATCGCGTTCCTCTGGCTTCGCAACACCGCGATCGTCACCGTGCTCGCCGGCAGCCTGCATTGGTGGCTGTACGTCCGACGCCGCCAGGGAACAACCGCCAAGTTCAACGAGCGGTGGCCGCGCAAGAGCGAGCGCTTCACCTTCGGCGATCAGACGTGGGACAACGTGTTCTGGACCATCGTCAGCGGCGTCACAGTCTCCACAGGGTTCGAAGCCGTCGGCTGGTGGATGTTCGCCAACGGCCACACGCCCTACCGTGACTTCGCCGGGAACTGGCCCTACCTCATCATCCTCACGGTGTTCACCTTCTACTGGTCGAACGCCCACTTCTACGCCAACCACCGGCTCCTTCACGTCGGCAAGCTCTACGACTGGGCTCATTCGGTCCACCACCGCAACCCCAACCCGGGCCCGTGGTCGGGCATCTCGATGCACCCCATCGAACACCTGCTCTACATGAGCCCTCCGGTGCTCCTCTGGTTCATTCCCGGACATCCCGTGGTCACGCTGACGCTGCTGTTCTTCAGCCTGCTGTCCCCGATTCTCACCCACGCCGGGTTCGAGCGGGTCTGGCTCGGCGATGTCGACAACGACGGTGCGTCGTTCCTGTCGGGCGACTACTTCCACCAGCTTCATCACCGGTACTTCGAGTGCAACTACGGCAACACGCTCGTGCCGCTCGACAAGGTGTTCGGCACGTACCACGACGGCACCCCCGAGGCACACGTCGCCATGCGGGAGCGCCAACGAAGCGCCGGGCGATCATGAACGACAGCACAAGCGGAGAGGACATGGCGCGGATCTACACCTACGGCGGAGAGCTAGCGGAGCGGAACCACACGGTTGGCGGCCTCCAGGCGGGGAAGGGGCGCCGGAAGTACTCCCAGGCGAGCGCAACGTCGCCCGAGCAGGCCGAGGCGGTCGCCGAGGCCGGCGTCGACCTGTTGTCGATCGTCACGCAGGACGTCGCCATGGTTCGCTGCGTCTGCCCCACCACGTTCATCACCGCTGCCCTGATGCTCACCGATCACCCCACCGACGACGACCTCCTGCGCAACGGCTTCGCGGCGATGGAGGCCGGTGCCGACGCCCTCTACACGATCCGAGGTCTGAGCGCCGTCGAACTGCTCGCCGAGAAGGGGATTCCCGTCATGGGGCACGCCGGACTCGTCCCTCGGTTCTCCACGTGGACAGGAGGATTGCGCGCCGTCGGCAAGACGGCCGATGAGGCGCTCGCGATCCTCGATCACTGCCGACAGCTCGAAGACGCCGGCGCGTTCGCCGTCGAGATGGAAGTCGTAGCTTCCGAAGCGCTGGAGGAGATCACCAAGCGCACCTCACTGTTGACCTCATCGATCGGTGGCGGCCCTGCCGGCGACATCATCTTCCTCTTCACCGAAGACATAACCGGCGAGAACCCCGATCCGCCCCGACACGTCCGCCGATACGGCGATGTCGGGCAGACCATCGCCCAGGCCCACCGAGAACGCGTCGACGCGCTACGGGCCTTCCACCACGATGTCACCGAGTCGCAGTTCCCAGGACCGGCCGAATCCGTCGCGATGTCCGAGGGCGAGGCGACGAGACTGCGGCAACAACTCGAGACGCTGGACTGACGGCCAAAACTGCGATCTCGACACATTGTCAGCATTTGCGATCCGCTGCCGGCGATCACGGTGCCAAGGGCAGGAATATCCAGCCGCTCGGAGCGGATCTCGGTGCACATCTGGTGCACACATCCCTGCATGAGCCCATCAAAAGCCCCTACTTATAGTGTGGTGGCGGGGAGTCGACCTGTAAGCGGGGTTCTGTCCGGGACCGACGAGTCGGTCCGTGGATGACCATCCATCTGTGCGGTCGACCCGGGAGTGTCTGCGGACGGACCGCCCTCTCCCTGCGTGACCTTGCTCCGGGTGGGGTTTACCGAGCCACCCCTGTCGCCAGGGGTGCTGGTGCGCTCTTACCGCACCGTTTCACCCTTGCCGACCTAAGCCGGCGGTCTGTTCTCTGTGGCACTTTCCTGCGAGTCACCTCGACTGGCATGAGCCAGCACCCTGTCCTGCGGAGCCCCGACTTTCCTCAGCCCCGAAGGGCCGCGGTCACCCAGTCGGCTCCCCGCCACCGTCCACCAGTGTGCCACGCATGCCGCCCAAGCCCGCCCCGACCACCCCGATGGTGGCTGCGAGAAGCAGGTTGAAAACAGCAGCGACCACACTGATTCCGCCACCCGAAGCGATCCAGGCGATCGCCTGCACGATCACAAATCCCGCAGCGGGTGCGGCAGCGCCGTTGACGAACGGAGCCTCGGACGACCGGCGGGCCGCCACCCAACCACCTGCGATGTAGGCCAAAACAACGAACACGAATGCCAGATACACCCAGTTGCTCTGGTCCGTGCCGTCGGCGGTATCGCCCAGAGCTCGGATGATCAGCACGGCTGGCGTGGCGATCACGAGCGTGGCGAGCGAGCCGCGAAGGACGGCGGGGGCGTTGAGGGCGTCGTTCACAAGAGCCCTAGAGTACCGCCGATGACCGAGTCGACCGGTACCGACGCGATGGACGCCCTGCGAGCCGGGATCCGGCACATCAGCGCGTCGGTCACCCGCACCGAGTACCTGGCCGAACAGGCAGATGTCGATGGTGAACCGCAGCTTGCGACTCTGCTGCGCGCCATGACCGAACGCAATCGAGGGTTGGCTCAAGGTCTCTACGCGCTGCTGGCGGAAGAGACCGAAACGGCCGATGCCCGACCCGGTGTTGACGATCTGCTCGAACGTCTGCCGTCCCATGCCGCACACCACGCATCACTGGCCGAGGAACTCCGTGCCGGCGGCCGGGGCGACTTGGCATCGTGGATGGACAAGCTCGCTGCGGCCCAACACGACCATCTCGCACGGCTGGCCGATGCACGCCACTGGACTGCGGAGGGACAAGAATGACCGTCTCGATCGCCGAGCTCGGAGGGTGGCCGGCGGTGCTCGGTCAACTCGCAGCCGGCAACGACCTCGATGCCAACCGTTGCTACGCCGTGCTCAGCGAGATCCTCGCCGGTGAGGCGACCGATACCCAGATCGCTGCATTCATCATTGGGCTTCGGCTCAAAGGTGAAACCGTCGACGAACTCATCGGCCTGCAGTCCGCCATGATGGCTGCTGCTGCACCGCTGGAGGTTCCCGATGGCACGATCGACATCGTCGGGGTCGGTGGTGCGCCCTCACGCCGTGTGCACGCCCTCAACGTGTCGACCATGGCGGCGTTCGTGGCCGCCGGTGCCGGTGCCTCGGTCTGCAAGCACGGCAATCGGAAGGCCTCGTCGACGTCTGGCAGTTTCGATGTACTCGAAGCGCTGGGTGTCGATGTCGACATCACTCCCCGAGAACTCGAGACGCAGGTCGCCGAGCATGGCCTCGGGTTCGCCTTCGCCCGAGCGTTTCATCCGGCGATGCGTCATGTCGGCCCCGTGCGCGCCGAGCTTGGGATCCCGACCGTCTTCAACATCCTCGGTCCACTGTCACACCCCGGCCGATTGCAGCGTCAGGTGATCGGTGCCTCCGACTGGACGCTCGCGCATCGCATTGCCGAGACGCTTCGGGCCACCGGCTCGGTTCGGTCGTTGATCGTGCACGGCGACGGCGGCCTCGACGAACTCACCACCACCGGTCAGTCCCGGATGGTGTCGCTCGATGACGGGGAGATCACCGAGGTTGAAGTCGATGCAGTCGAATTCGGCTTGGCCCGGGTCGCGCCTGATGAGCTTGCCGGTGGTGATGCTGAGACGAACGCCGAGATCGCCCATCGGGTGTTCGCCGGCGAACGCATCGCGGCTCGCGACATCGTCGTGCTCAATGCTGGCGCAGGTCTCGTGGCATCCGGCGTTGTCGACGATCTTGGCTCGGGGGTCGAGGCTGCTGCGGCGGCAATCGACGACGGTTCGGCGGCGGCAAAGCTCGCAACGCTCGCCGGTTAATCCTTCGGGGGCAGGAAGGTCGGCAGGCGGGGGAGCGGCTCGGCGAGCTCGCCAGTGGTCAACTCGAGCGAGATGCGGTGGGCGTTGTCGTCGAGCCAGCGAGCGATACAGAGGAGTTCGTCGGCTTCATCACGTTGCGGCGGGCCGTTGAGCGGCGGTGGCGGTTCGGTGTCGACGTTGTCGAGCAGCGACGGTGGATCGTCGATGCTCCCGCAGCGACGCAACAAGCCGTGGTCGAGTTCGGCCCATGCATCGTCGACCTGGAATCGAACCCGGCCGGCGCGGCGAAGCAGATCGAAGCGGCGCTGCCGACGAAGGGCCGCCGACAGCGCAGCAGCGCGATCCCGCACGTCGGCTGCCTCTTCGTAGCGCTCGTCAGTGGCGAGTGCTGCGATGCGTCGATCGAGCGGATCGAGGAGCCGGCGCGGCTCGCAGGTCAGGCCGATGACGAGGTCGACGACGATCTCTCGGTAGTCGTCGTGAGAGGTCTGCCCCGAGCATGGACATGCAGCGACGCCGATCTGGGCGGCAGTGCAGATCGGCTTCGCAGTGCGGCTCGTCGACTTGGTGGTGCAACGCCGGATGGGGGATGCGGTCTGGATCGCCTCGATGAGCCGATGAGCGGCCTTCGACGATGCGACTGGGCCGAGGTAGAGGGCCCCGTCGTCTTGCAGCTTGCGAACAACCGACAGGCGAGGAAATCGCTCTTCGAGCGTGAGCTTCACGTACGGGTAGGCCGAGCTACGGGTGCCTTGGCGATTGAAGCGGGGAAGGTGTTCGTGGATGAGGCGCAGTTCGAGCACGGCAGCTTCGAGTCCGTTGCGGCAGACCTGATGGTCGATGTGGTGTGTTTCACGCAGCAACTGGGCGATCTTGCGGCGCTCATCGGTCGAGAAGTAGCTACGGACCCGTGAGCGAATGTTGGCGGCCTTGCCGACGTAGAGCACCTCACCGGTACGTCCCCGGAACAGGTACACACCGGGGGAGCGGGGAAGTCGTTCGGTGAGCCTGAGTTTCCCGGCCTGTGCGTTTCCGGCCATCTTCGGCAGGGTAAGGAGGTCGTCGAGGCCGGTGACCCCGATCGCGCCGGCGCGCTCGAGGAGTAGGTGGAGCAGATCACCGGTGGCGAGGGCATCGTCGAGGGCACGATGACTCGGGCGATGTGAAAGACGAAGGCGATCGGCCAGGGTGCCGAGTCGACAGTTCGGAACCTCGTCACGCAGGAGTCGGCGGGCCAATGCAAGGGTGTCGACCGAGCGGTGGGTGAACGTCTCGCGGCCTGCGCGCTGCATCGCAGCGGCCATGAACGAGAGGTCGTATCGGACGTTGTGGCCGACCAGTACCGAGTCGGTCCCGACGAAGTCGATGAACGAGGGGAGAACAGTGTCGATTGCCGGGGCCCGCATCACCATGGCCTGCGTGATCCCGGTGAGGACCGTGATCTCGGGAGGGATCGCCCGGCCCGGGTTGACAAGCGTCTGGTAGGTGCCGAGGCACGCTCCGCCGCGTAGCTTCACGGCGCCGATCTCGGTGATCGCTCCATCTGCCGCCGAACCTCCGGTGGTCTCGACGTCGAACACGACGAACGTGACCTCGTGCAGCGATGCACCCAGGTCGTCGAGGCTGCGCTGCTGTGGTTGGCACGGAGCCGCAACGGGCGTCGGTTGCGGATCGGCAAACAGGCGTTCGGTCATCGAAGTGCACGATGCACGAACACCTGTTCGTGTGTCAAGTCTCGGTCCGTTGCGGTTCGCTGTCACACCCCGTCCGTAACGTTCGACACATGACCCGCACCAACGTCCCCCATCTTCGTCTTGTGCCGTCGCCTTCCTCCGAACCCGGCATCATCATCGACTGCGACGCCTGCGTCGCCCAGTTCACCGATGCCTGCGATGACTGTCTCGTCTCGTATCTCGTGGGGCACGAGGCCGGCACGCCCGTCGTGCTCGACGAAGCCGAACAAACAGCCGTCGGCCTGCTCGTCGACGGTGGTCTCGTGCCGCCCTCCCGCTTCGCATCCCGCAACGGCGTGGCATAGCTGGCACCATGGCAGGATGACCCCGTCGATCGGTGAGCTTCGCACCATCGGACTCGCTGCCGGACTCTGTGCAGTCGGTGCCGCCGACGCTGCCCCATTCGTCGAGGTACGGAACGAGATCGAACGCCGTCGAGCCGAAGGACTGCACGGAGGCATGCAGTTCACGTTTCGCAATCCGAGCCGTTCCACCGACCCCCAGCAGGTGTTGGCGGGAGCGACATCGTTGGTCGTCGGGGCCTACGACTACCAGCGCGAGGCCCCTATCCCACCGAACGGACTCGCGGTCGGCCGGGTGGCGGCGTACTCGTGGGAAGATCACTATGCAGTGCTTCGCAACGCGCTCGAGACGATCGCTGCGCCGCTGCGCGCCGAGGGTCATCGAGCGGTCGTGGTGGCCGACCAGAACCATCTCGTCGATCGCGCCGCCGCCCACCGTGCCGGGATCGGCTGGTGGGGGAAATCGAGCAACATCCTCGTCCCCGGTGCCGGAAGCCTCGTCGTCCTCGGTGCAGTCGTGACCGATGCGGAGATCGCGCCAGACCATCCCGAACCGGTCGCTGACGGCTGCGGTACGTGTACGCAGTGCCTTTCGGGCTGTCCGACCGGAGCAATCGTCGAGCCGGGAGTGATCGATGCTCGCCGATGTCTCGCCTGGTTGGTGCAAGCGGACGGCATGTTCCCGGTCGAGTTCCGTGAGGCGCTCGGCGATCGAATGTATGGCTGCGACGACTGTCAAGACGTCTGCCCTCCGAATCGGGTGCGCATGCGGCGGCCGTCCCGAGCTGGAGCCGATGAGGCATGGATCGACCTGCTCGACGTGCTGGCAGCCGACGACGTGTCGCTCATGAACCGACTCGGCCGCTGGTACATCCCGCATCGCGACCCTGACTATGTCCGTCGCAATGCGCTTCTCGTCCTGGCGAATGTCGCCGACGGCACTGATCCTGCGGTGCGCGCCACCGTCGAGCGTTACCTCGAATCACCGAACCCGATGCTTCGCGCCCATGCTGTCTGGGCTGCTCGCCGACTCGACATCGTCCTCCCTCGACGGGTGGCAACCGACCCCGATGCACTCGTCGCTATCGAGGTCGCGCGGCCGTAGGGTCAAAACGTGGTCCGGCACCTGCTCGTCACGAACGACTATCCGCCGAAGATCGGTGGCATCCAGAACTACCTCTGGGAACTGTGGCGTCGACTCCCCGCTGACGAAGTGATCGTTCACACCACGCCTCACCAGGGTGCCGAGGCCTTCGATGCTGCGCAAGACCACACCATTGTCCGCAGCACCGAGCCGTGGTTGTTGCCGCAACCGATGCTGGTTCGACGGGTGAATCGGCTGGTCGCCCAATACGAGGCCGAGGTGGTGATTCTCGATCCGGCCGTGCCCGTCGGCTTGATCGGGCCCCATCTCGATGTTCCTTACGGTGTCGTCCTCCATGGCGCCGAAGTCACGATCCCCGGCAGGATCCCCGGGACCCGTCAACTCCTCAATCGTGTGCTGGCCGACGCGCGCGGGGTCATCGCCGCCGGTGGGTACCCGGCGGCCGAGGGCGAACGGAGCCTCGGGCGACCGTTGCCGCCGTGCACGATCGTGCCCCCGGGTGTCGATGCCGACCGATTTGCACCGCTCGACGCAGCCGGCCGAGCTGAAGCGCGGTCGCGCTACGGCATCGCTCCCGACCAACCGATGATCACGTCGGTCTCTCGGCTCGTACCTCGAAAAGGGATGGACACGCTGATCGCGGCCAGTGCGATCCTCGTCGAGGAATTCCCCGACTTGGCCGTCGTGATTGCGGGGGCGGGACGTGACAGCGGCCGTCTCCAGGGTCTGATCGACGACTCCGGTGCACCGGTGCAACTGGTCGGTCGTCTCCCGGACGACGAACTCGTCGAGTTGTACGGGGCCGGCGACGTGTTCGCAATGCTGTGTCGTTCTCGGTGGGGGGGGCTCGAGCAGGAAGGGTTCGGGATTGTTTTCGTCGAGGCGGCTGCGGCCGGTGTTCCGCAGGTTGCCGGGCGGAGTGGTGGTGCTCATGAGGCGGTCGAGGACGACACGTCCGGTCTTGTTGTTGAACACCCGAGTGACCCTGCGCTCGCCGCCGAAGCGATCGCAGCGCTGCTGCGCGACCCGGCTCGCCGAGCGAAGATGGCTGCCGCTTCTCGCGCCCGAGCGGTGAGCGACTTCGACTACGACGTGCTCGCAGGTCGGCTTGGCGCCGCAATCGATGCGATGGTGACAGCACCGTGAGCTTCCTCGACCTGCCGAGCCCGGGAACCGGCCTCATCCGGTTTTCGTGGCAGGCGACCGCCATGTTCACCATCACTGCGGTTGCGGCGGTGATCGGGCCGGACTGGTTGCGTTGGCCCGCTGTCGTCGTAGCGCTGGTTCTCTTCGCCGTGGGCATCGTCACGATGCTGTGGGCGTTCGCAGTTGCCGTTCGTCGCAGCCGCGTCGATGCGATCGGCGTGGGTGGTCTGTATCTCGGCATGGGGAGCTCGCCCCGAGCGGTTCGACAACACCTCCTCGGCGCGCTGGTGCTGCAGGTCGTCGTCGGGATCGCCACGGCGTCGATTCGGCCCTTCACCTCACTGGCGTTCGGAACCCTCGTGCCGATTCTCGGTATCGGACTGATGGGCCTGTGGGCGGCTCGTCATGGTGAGTTCGAACCCACCGATCGGCCGATTGACACCGATACCGAGACCTAGTTGTTAGTGTCCTGCCATGGTTGATCAGGCCACCGTTCGTACGACCATTGCCGCCTCTCCTCAGGCGTGTTTTGCGGCTGCGATCGACTTCGAGCGCTACCCCGATTGGGCGTCCGACATCAAGATGGCGCGCGTGCTCTCTCGAGACGATGAGGGTCGTGCCGTCGATGTGGAGTTCCGAGCGGCAGCCATGGGCCGATCCACCACCTACACGCTGCGCTACTTCTACGGTTCGAATCCGAGTCGGCTTGCGTGGCGGCTCCAGAGCGGGGACATTGCGCGCCGCCTCGATGGTGAGTACGAGTTCTTGCCGGTGTCGTCCGACCCGTCGTCGACCGAAATCGTGTACCACCTCGCCGTCGACCTCTCCGTGCCACTACCCGGATTCGTCAAACGACGGGCCGAGGCCCGCATTGTGCGAACTGCGGTCAACGACTTCACCACCTATGTGGAGTCCGGCGCTTGAGCGTCGCCGAACGGGCCCACCGTGCCCCCTCGCACGAGATGCTGACAGCAGGACCCAGGACAACAGGGCCCATCGACAACAAGGCGGGCTTTTTGCCGAGATCGGTCCGGCCCTCTCAGTAGCCTTGGCGTATGGAATTTCGGCGGATCACTGGTCTCCCTCCCTATGTGTTCACCATCATCGACTCGCTGAAGGTGCAAGCGCGTCGAGCTGGCGAAGACGTCATCGACCTCGGATTCGGCAACCCTGATCTGCCATCTCCCGACATCGCTGTGGAGAAACTCGTCGAAGCTGCCCGGAACCCTCGCAACCATCGCTACTCGTCGAGCAAGGGCCTTCCCAAGCTTCGGCAGGCGTTCGCCGACTTGTACAAGCGCCGCTTCGACGTCGACCTCGACCCCGACACCGAGGTCATCAACACCATTGGCGCAAAGGAGGGGCTCTCACACCTGATGTGGGTCCTGTGCCAGAGCGGCGACAGCGTGCTCGTGCCGGCGCCTTCGTACCCGATCCACATCTTCGCCCCGATCTTCGCCGGCGCGAACGTACGCGAGATTCCGCTCAGTGAAGATCAAGACACGTTCTTCGAGGCGATGAAAGATCGCTTCACGTACTCGTGGCCGCGGCCTCGGGTGATTCTGCTCTCGTTTCCTCACAATCCCACGACGACCTGTGTCGACGCCGATTTCATGCAGCGGGTCGTCGACTTCGCCCGTGAACAGGAGGTCGTGGTCGTGCACGATCTCGCCTACGCCGACCTCGGTTTCGACGGCTATGCACCGCCGTCGATCCTGCAAGCCGATGGGGCCAAGGAGGTTGCCGTCGAGTTGTACTCGATGACCAAGTCGTTCTCCATGGCAGGTTGGCGGGTCGCCTTCATGGCCGGGAATCGCGAGGTGGTGGCTGCGCTAACCAAAATGAAGTCGTATCTCGACTACGGGACCTTCCAGCCGATTCAAATCGCCGCGACGGTCACCATGAATGAGGCACCCGACTATCCGGCGCATGCCTGTGCCGTCTACGAAGCGAGACGAAACGCCCTGATCGATGGACTCCACCGCATCGGATGGCACGTCGAACCTCCGAAGGGGACGATGTTCACGTGGGCGCCGATCCCACCCGAGTACCGCCACATGGGTTCCGTCGACTTCGCATCGATGCTCGTCACGGACGCAAACGTCGCCCTGTCGCCCGGCGTGGGGTTCGGCCCCGGTGGGGAGGGGAATGTTCGCTTCGCGCTCATCGAGAACGAGCAACGGATCGCCCAGGCGATCCGCAATCTCCGCGACGCACTGCCCCTGCTCGAGGCCTAGTCCGCGTCCCAGTGCCGTGACCGCTCGACCGCACGCTGCCAGCGGGCGTAGTCGGCATCTGCCCCACTTCGCTCGGACGTGGGTACGAATTCGCCGTCGGCCGCCCAATTGGCGGTGACGTCGGCAGGGGAGTCCCAGACGCCCTCGGCCAACCCCGCCAGATACGCCGCACCGAGCGCTGTCGTCTCGGCAACCTTGGACCGAATCACCGGAACACCGAGCTGATCTGCCTGGAACTGGAGCAGAAAGTCCATCACCGACGCACCTCCGTCGACGCGGAGATCGCGTACGCCCGTTCCACTGGCAGCAGCCATGGCATCGACCACGTCGCGGGTCTGGTAGGCCATCGCCTCGACGGTCGCTCGGGTGAGTTCGGCCCGCCCGGTACCACGGGTGATCCCGACAATGGTGCCACGGGCGCGCGGATCCCAGTACGGCGAACCGAGTCCTGCCATCGCCGGAACGAAGACCACGCCGCCGGTGTCGGCGACGGACGTCGCCAGGGGACCGGTCTCCGAGGCGTCATCGATGATTCCCAACCCGTCGCGCAACCACTGGATCGCAGCGCCAGTGACGAAGATGGCGCCTTCGTAGGCGTAGTTCGTTTGCCACGCGCCGTCGACGTCGAGGGTCCATGCCACCGTGGTGAGGAGACCCTCGACCGGGTCGGGACAGACCTGGCCCACGTTCATGAGCACGAAGGACCCTGTGCCGTAGGTGTTCTTGGCCTGCCCGGGCTCGAAACAGGCTTGGCCGAAGAGTGCAGCCTGCTGATCGCCGGCGATACCCGAAATCGGAGTACCGGCGGGGACTGGCAGCCCATCGGTCGTGACGCCGTAGCGCTCCGACGACGCCCGAACCTCGGGAAGGATCGACATCGGCACACCGAGCAGGTCACACATCTCGTCGCTCCATCGAAGCTCGCCGATGTCATAGAGCAAGGTCCGGCTTGCGTTGGTGGTGTCGGTGATGTGGACACCACCGGTCAACTTCCACACGAGCCACGAGTCGACCGTGCCGAACGCCAGATCGTCGTCGACCTCGACACCCCCTGTCGTGAGCAGCCACTCGACCTTGGTCCCCGAGAAGTAAGGATCGAGGACGAGGCCGGTTGTGCGACGAACCATGTCGAGATGGCCGGCGTTGTGCAGTTCCTCGCACCGAGCCGCAGTGCGACGGTCCTGCCAGACAATCGCCCTGTGCCGGGGTGTGCCGGATCGCCGATCCCACATCACGACGGTCTCTCGCTGGTCGGTGATTCCGATCGCGGCGATCGGTTCGCTGATCGTGTCTGTGACCTCGGCAAGGGTTGCGAGAACCGCCTGCCAGATCTCTTCGGCGTCGTGTTCGACCCACCCAGGCTGGGGGAAGTGCTGGGTGAATTCTCGGTAGGCGAATCCGAGTGGGGTCCCGGACTCGTCGATGGCGAAGGAGCGGACCCCGGTCGTCCCTGCATCGATTGCTATCACGATTCCCATAGCGGCCGACCATAGCCGTCCGCCTTCGAGCATCGCCGGTAGGGTCCTACGGGTGTCTGTTCCCCCCGACATCAAGACGATCGGTGTATTGACCAGCGGTGGAGACTGCCCCGGTCTGAACGCCGTCATCCGCGGCGTCGTGCGCAAGGCCGAGTGGCAGCACGGCTGGCGAACCTTCGGCATTCACGAAGGATTTAAAGGCCTGCTCGACGACTCGATGGAGGAACTGACGGTCGAGGGTTGCCGCGGCATCTTGCCGCGTGGTGGCACCATCATCGGTACCAGTCGTCATACCCCGTTCATGCACGAGGGTGGCATGGACATGGTCCACGAAACCATGGAGCGCCGACAGCTCGATGCGCTTGTGGTGATCGGTGGTGAAGGAAGCCTGTCGTGCGCCCACGAGATGCACCTGAGCGGGATTCGGCTGGTGGGTGTGCCCAAGACGATCGACAACGATGTCGGGCTGACCGAACGAACCTTCGGATTCGACACTGCGGTTCAGATCGCCACCGATGCCATCGATCGTCTCCACACCACCGCCGAGTCACACAACCGGGTGATGGTCGTCGAGGTGATGGGCCGAGATGTCGGCCACATCGCAACATGGGCCGGCATGGCGGGTGGCGCCACGCTGACCCTGGTACCCGAGGAGCCCTTCGACATCGGTGAGGTGTGCGAAGCACTGAGCCGCCGCCATGCCCGAGGCAAGTTCGCCTCGATCGTCGTCGTTGCCGAGGGGGCCCGACCGGCCGAGGGCACGATCGAGGTGCCGGAGCCACCGGTCGATCAATACGGCCACCGGCGGTTGGGTGGAATCGGCAACGTCGTCGCGGCCGAGATCGAAGCACGCACCGGCTTCGAGACCCGCGTCACGGTGCTCGGTCACGTGCAACGGGGCGGAACACCGACCTCGTTCGACCGGGCGCTGTCGAGTTGGTACGGCGTCGAAGCCGCCGACGCGCTCGCCGAAGGCGACTTCGGATCGATGGTGGCGTTTCAGTGCGGTTCCATGGTTCGGGTCGCACTCGCCGACGCCATTGCGCAGATCAAGTACACGAGCCCGGAGCTTCGGGCTGCCGCTCGCTCCTTCTTCGCCTGAGCGTCAGGTCTCCTCGTCGGACTGCGCAGTGGTCGAGGGTGGGGTGGACGTGGTGGGAACTTCGAAGCTCGGGTCGTACTGGAAGTAGTCGTCACGGTCGACAACGCCTTCGGTGTCGCCCTCACTCGTCGGTAACGAGATCCGCTCACCATCGATCCGAATACGTACTGCGATCACGTCGGGGAACCCCGTGGCGGTGTACACCAGTTGTGCAGCAGCGTTGCGAAGCACTTCGGCCTCAGACGGGATCGGTGAGCCCTCCTCGTCGAGGGCGACCATGTCGATGATTGCGACGCCGTTTTCGTTGATTTGGGCGTCGAGGAGCGTGAACTCCCGCAGCGCATTGCTGTACAGCTCCCGCTCCTCCTCGGTACGGACCTCATCGCGAAACAGCAGTCCGATGCGGTTGGCGAAGCCCGCCTGGGGCGAGACCTCACGATCGCGTTGCACCACGACGTTGCGTTCGCCGACGACCTCCAGCAAGAAGATGGTGACCGTCACCGTGAGTGGGCCAGGCGTTTCGGCCTCCTCGACCTGCACCTCGAGATCGCTGCGCAACACATCGGGAAGGTCCTCGGGGTTCACGATTGCGGCCTGGTCGTCCGTCGGGAGCGAGCAACTCGTGACAGCGGTGAGCATGCTTGCAACAAGCAACAAGAGGACCCGCTTCATTCGAACTCCCCCTCGAACTCGGAGACTTCAGCGATGGGCAGGCGAACGACGAAGCGGGCACCCGATGCTCCGTCCTCGCGATCTTCGACCCAGGTCGTTCCGCCGTGCAGTCCCACATGTTCGGCGACGAGAGCCAATCCGAGCCCTGATCCTGTTCCCTGACCCCGTCGCCCGCCGGCACTCCCGCGAGAGAACCGGTCGAAGATCACCGTCCGTTCGGTTTCCGGTACCCCAACGCCTTCGTCTTCGACTGCGAGCAGTGCACTGCCGTCACGCTCGCGAAGGGTGACCGTGATCGCCCCTCCTCCGTATTTCGCGGCATTGTCGACGAGGTTGGTGATGACCTGAGCGAGACGACGCTTGTCGCCGACGATCACGAGGTGCTCGAGATCACCGAAGTCGACGCTCACGTCGTCGTGGGGAACGTGACGGATCGATTGATGAGCGAATTCGATCAGGTCGATGGGTTCGGCCTGCAGCGATGCGGTTCCGACGTCGTAGCGGCTGATTTCGAGGAGATCTTCGACCAGCAGCGTGAAGCGCTGGATGTCGTCGGTCAACAGGTCGAGTGCCATCTGACTGCGTTCCGACAGTTGGTCACGGCTGTTCTGCAACACCTCGACCGATGCACTCAGTGTCATCAACGGCGAACGCAGTTCGTGGCTGACCTCCGACGCAAAGCGGGCGTCTCGCTCGACCCGGTCCTCGAGCGAGCGAGCCATGCCGTTGAACGACGCAGTGAGTGATGCGAGATCGGCATCGGCAGGAGGATCGAGCCTGGTGTCGAGTTCACCCGCCGCAAGCGATTCTGCCGCTATACGGACATCGGCGAGCGGGGTCAGGGCACGTCGTGACGCCCACGAGCCGAGCGCAGCGGAGAGCAGCGTCGTGGCTGCGGCAACACCGAGCACGATGATGCCGAGTGCGTCGAGTGCATCCTCGACATCGTCGGTGAGGGCGGCCTCGTAGTAGTCGGCGTCGACATCGGGGATCGGGATGCCGGTCAGGATCATGTGGATCCCATTGACTCGGGTTCGCATTCGTGCAGCATTCCCTGCGTCGACCTGCGTACGAAGTGAGGAAGGGATGAGTTCTTGATTGAACACCTGCGGGCTGCCCGAGGTGGACTCGTCACCGAGGCGCACCAGCGGAACCGAACGCTCGGTCACGGTGAGCAGGTCGAAGATCGTCTGCACATCCTCGATCTCTGTTTCACCCGACAGGGCACCTTCGACGCGTGCCGCATTGCGAACGGCGACCGGAAAGGCTCGGTCCTCTCGGTCTTCCAAGAGGTTCTGGCGGGCCAGCGTCAGTGTCGCGATGGCGATTATCAGCGACAACAACAAACCTCCGAGGGCGTAGAGGCCCATGATGCGGGCCCGAAGTCCGAGCCGACCCCAGACGTTCCACATGATCTTCCGGATCAGGACTTCAGCTTGTAGCCGAGACCGCGAATGGTCACGACATAGCTCGGATTCGCCGGATCTGGCTCGATCTTGGTGCGAAGGCGACGGACGTGGACGTCGACGAGTCTGCCGTCACCGAAGTAGCCGTAGCCCCACACCCGTTCGAGCAGCACCTCGCGGCTCAACACCCGCCCGGGGTTAGAGGCGAGTTCGACGAGGAGCCTGAATTCGGTTTTGGTGAGGTGGACCTCTTCGTCGGCAAGCCGCACGACCCCCTGGTCGGGGATGATTTCGAGATCGCCGAAGACCATCTGGGGTGAGCCCGGATCGAGCGAACGGGCACGGCGCAGTAGCGCACGGATCCGGGCGCTGAGCTCTTTGGGGGCGAACGGTTTGGTCAGGTAGTCGTCGGCGCCGGCCTCGAGCCCCGCAACGACGTCGTGCGTATCGGCACGGGCGGTCACCATCACGATCGGCACGTCACTGGCGCGACGAATGGAGCGACACACATCGAAACCGTCGATGCCGGGCAGCATGATGTCGATCAAGACGACGTCGGTCGGTTCTCGAGTGAAGGCGTTGAGCGCATCCTCGCCACTGGCAGCCTCGACAACAGTCCAACCCTCGTCTTCGAGGGCGAGACGAACCGACTGACGGATGCGTTCGTCGTCTTCAACGGTGAGAATGCGCGTGCCCATCAGTGGAATGCTTGCAGATTCTCACCGGAGACGGGGGCGCGACGGCAAAAACGCATGATCATTCAGTGAGTCCGAGCGCATCGAGAAGAGCATCGAAGATGGCTGGTGACCCGCAGACGAACGGTAGGTTGGGACGACGGTCGCAGCTGAGGCCCCCCGCCTCGTGCACGAGCAATCGGCCGGCGGCGATGTCCCAGTCCTGAACGCCGATCTCGAAATAGGCATCGAGGCGGCCCGCAGCGACGCTGCAGCAATCGATCGCAGCACCGCCGAAGCGGCGGATGTCGGCAATGTGGGGGAGCAGGTGGGCGATGACCTCAGCCTGTTGGGCCCGCACCGCCGGTTGGTAGTTGAAGCCGGTGGCAAGGACTGCCCGATCGAGCCCGAGTGGCGAGCTCACCCGAAGGCGGTCCTCGTTGCAGAACGCTCCTTCGCCGAGCACGGCGGTGAACCGTTCGTTTCGGATCGGGTCGTGGACGAGACCAACAGCATCAACGCCGTCGACTCGAGCTGCGATCGAGACGGAAAAGCCGGGAAGGTCGCGAATGAAGTTCGTGGTTCCGTCGATCGGGTCGATCACCCACACCACGCCGGTCGTACCCGGCTCGACCGTGCCTTCCTCGCCGAGGAACCCGTCGTGGGGTCGAGTCCGTCGAATGGTGCCGGTGATGGTCGTCTCGGCCCACCGATCCATGGCGGTGACCATGTCGGTGGCCGATGACTTTGTGTCGATCCCGAGATCATTGCGAGCGTCGTCAGCAGTGAGCGTCGGGACGACGGCATCGGCCGCAGCAATCGCGACAGCGCGCAGTTCGTGGAGATCGACGGTCATCAGGTGTCTTCGGGTTCGTGTGCAGCTCGCTGGGCTTCGGTGGCCTCCCACTCGCTCATGGCCCGAAGGGTCAGCACTGCGACGATGGCCACGCCCCCTGCTGCGAGTGCGGCAGCCCCGATGCCGGTCAAGCCGGCGTACGTCGTGCAGCCGGCGTCGCATTGAAGGTCCATGACGGCGTAGCCGATCAATCCGCCGCATAGGCCAGCAACGACAATGGCCACCACGGCCAGGATCCGTGCGAAGAGGGGAGGAGCGGCCGACGGAGGGGACGAGGACATTGCTGTGAAGTCTACCGAGGCAGTGATGGCTCGAACCGGCGAGTCATGGCCGTAAAGTTCAGACGCTGTGCGCACGCTGGTCGTCCTTCCCACGTTCAACGAGGCCGCCAACATCGAAGAGGTGTTGCGCCAGGTGCGCGCGTCAGTACCTGCGGCCGACATGCTGGTCGTGGATGACTCGAGTCCGGACGGCACAGCCGATCTGGCCGAGGGCATCGGACGCGAACTCGGGTCGGTCGAGGTGCTGCGACGACCTGCGAAGTCCGGCCTCGGGTCTGCCTATCGAGACGGCTTTCGTCTTGGGCTCACCCGGGGCTATGACGTGATGGTCGAGATGGACTCCGACCTCTCACACGACCCCGGGAGCCTGCCAGCCCTTCTTGCTGCAGTGGAGCAGGGTGCCTCGCTGGCGCTTGGCAGTCGGTATGTCCCCGGCGGTTCGATTCCTGACTGGTCGTGGTACCGCCGTGCCCTTTCCCGTTGGGGGAACCGGTACGCAGCTCGTGTCCTTGGTCTTGGGATCACTGATGCAACGAGTGGCTTTCGCGCCTACACCGCCGACGTGCTGGCAGCGGTTGCCATCGACGACGTCCGTGCGGACGGGTACGGCTTTCAGATCGAGATGGCATACCGGGTTTTGCGCTGCGGGGGTACCATCACCGAGGTGCCGATCTCGTTCACCGATCGAGTTCGTGGCGAGTCGAAAATGTCCAGCCGCATCATTGCGGAGGCCCTGGTGCTGGTGACAGGGTGGGGCCTTCGAGATCAACTCCGGAAACTCCGAAAATTTCCGAAATTTCGTTAAAGAACCGCTTCAGAGAGTCCGATACTCCTCCCATGCAGAACGAATCGGCAACGCTTGTACCGCCCCGGCGCCTCGGATCGCTCCTGCGTGAGGCCCGTATTGACAAGGGTCTCGAGCTCGAGGACATCGCTGCGCGTCACCCCGAGTTCACCGTGGTCGATATCGACGATCTCGAGCTCGGTCGTCGCACGCTCACCGATGCTCAGCTCAAGGAAGTCATGGCGGCGTACGGTCTCGACGAGGCCAGTCTGGTGCCGACCCGCTCCAAGCTCGTGATCGATCTCGACGAGGGTCGGATGGCCGTCGAGGAGTCCCAGGTTTCGACCGATGGGCTCTCCGGACCCGACGAAATCCTCGCTCGGTACCTTGCCTTCGTCTATCACCTTCGCAACATGCCGGTCGGCTCGCCGATCCCGCTTCGCGATGTCGATCTCGAGGTGCTGTCGACCGCCCTCGAGATCGAGACGATCGACATCGAAGAGCGCCTGAAGCGTCTGATGAGCGACGAGGAAGCGATCACGAAGTCGCAGCAGCGCTTCCGTGGTCGGATGCTTCTGCCGCTGGCCGGTGTTGTGCTCGCTGCCTGTTCTGCCGGCGTGCTCGTCTTCGTCGCCAGCTCCAATGACGCAGCCCAGCCGAACGCGACAGGGACCCAGACCGATGTGTCGACGCCCGCAATCGCCGCACCCGCTGTCGTGACCGACATCGGCGCCGGCGGGGCGCTTGCCATCGCTGCAAGCGTCGAGACCCAGCTCGGCAGCGCCGTGGTCGAGGTGAACACCGGTAGCTGATCCCAGACCACAGCCTGCGGCGGTCCGGATGGGCTGCCATGCTGGCGGTATGCGCCGCTGGAAGGTTGCCGGGGGATTGTTGACCGAGAACGACGGGCTCTTGCTCGTTGCGAACCGCCGCCGCAATGGCAGCGTCGACTGGTCGACTCCAGGTGGTGTGATCGACGACGGCGAGTCTGCCTTGGATGCGCTCAGCCGCGAGGTGGCCGAAGAGACGAATCTGGTCGTCTCCGGCTGGGACGAACTGTGCTGGACCGTCGAGGTGGACTTCGTCGATCTGGACATGCACCTGCACGTCGAGGTCCACCGAGCTGCCGGTTGGTCAGGAGAGCTTGCCTTCGACGACCCCGACGGCATCGTGCACGATGGCGGGTTCCACGACAACCGTGGCGTGGCCGAACGCTTGGCCGGTGCGGCTCGCTGGGTAGCTGAGCCCTTGCAGGCCTGGCTCACCAGTGACTTCGAAGGGCGTCCCCACTTCCGCTATCGGGCGACCGGTCTCGCCGGAGATCTTCGCGCCGAGCGTCTCCGGCCGTGACGCAGGCTCCACTTGTGGGCCGCCCACCCGACGGATCTCTCGGGTTCATCCATGTGGACATGGATGCGTTTTTTGCGTCATGCGAACTGCTACGCCGGCCCGAGTTGCGGCTGAAACCGGTAGTCGTCGGTGGCACGGGTGATCGGGGGGTCGTCGCCGCCGCCAGTTACGTCGCTCGAACGTTCGGCATCCACTCGGCCATGCCTTCCTCGCAAGCTCGTCGCTTGTGTCCGCACGCAGTGTTCCTGCCCGGAGATCATCAGTACTACAGCGAGATCTCCCGCCGAGTGATGGAACTCTTCGGCGACATCACGCCGTTGGTTGAACCCCTGTCTCTCGACGAGGCATTCCTCGATGTGCGGGGGGCCCTCCACGGGACGCATCACGCCCCCGACATCGGCAGCATGATCCGCCGTCGTGTGTTCGAAGCCGAAGGTCTGACGTGTTCGGTAGGGGTCGCCACCAACAAGTTCCTGGCGAAGTTGGCGACCGAGCGAGCCAAGCCTCGGGCCACCCCCGAAGGTCCGAAGTTCGGTTCTGGTGTCCATGTCGTCGAGCCTGGTGGAGAGCTCGAATTTCTCCACCCGATGGCGGTTCGCGATCTGTGGGGAGTCGGACCGGCAACGGAAGCGAAGCTCTCGCGAATGGGGATCGAAACGGTCGGAGACCTGGCCCTCCAACCACGTCAACGGCTCGAGGCGAGTCTCGGTCTCGCATCAGGTCGCCATCTCCATCAACTGGCGCACGCAATCGATGTCCGACCCGTCATCGTCGATCCGCGAGCGAAGTCGATCGGTCACGAGGAGACCTTCCCTCGTGACCTCGCAGATGGCCCGGTTCTGCGCAGAGAACTCGTGCGGTTGGCCGATGCGGTGGCCACTCGGTTGCGTTCGGCAGGTGTCGCCGGCCGTACGGTCACGATCAAGGTTCGCTTCGGTGATTTCACGACGATCACCCGCGCCCAGACGTCGGCCGAGCCGGTCGATGGTGCGACGGCGATCCTCCGCACGGCTGAGGCCCTGCTCGACAAGGTCGACACCGGTTCGGGTGTGCGGTTGTTGGGGGTGAGTGTGAGCCAGCTCGCCGAGCCGGTTGCCTACCAGTTGACGCTCGACGATGCGGCCGGACCGGGCTGGAACGAGGCTGACGATGTGGTCGAGGAGATCCGGGGCAGATTCGGCGGCGACGCGATCGGTCCGGCGAGTCTTGCGAAGCCCGGGGGCGGTCTCGACCGAATGGAACGTGGTCAACAGCAGTGGGGTCCCGACGACCTCTGACTGGTGGTCGTCTCGGTTGGATCGGTGCACAGCCCGCGTTGTTGAAGCGGGGGCCGTGTGAGAGAATGACGCATCGAGCAAGGAGGGCCGGCGTGCCGCTCAGTGAGGACGAACAGCGAATCCTCAGCGAAATCGAGGACCATCTCTACGAGTCCGACCCCGCACTTGCGCGTGAGGTCGCGCAGACCACCATCTACACGCATGCGTTCCGAGGTCTCAAGTGGGCTGCGCTCGTCTTCGTTGCCGGCACGGCTGCGATGATTGCGCTGCTGTCGCTCAGTTTCCTTGCCTCGTTTGTCAGCGTGTTGGTGATGCTTGGTGCCCTCCTCTGGTTCGTCGACAATGCGCGCAAGCTTGGTCGCGCAGGTCTCGAGCAGATGACGTCTGCGGCGCGGTCTGCCGGGTTGAAGGACGCAGTGGGTGGAACCGGAGCAAAGCTTCGTGACCGGTTCAACCGCCAAGAGAGCGACGATCTCTAAGGTCGATTCGGTGGTTGCCTGGCCGGGCGATCATTGCTGGCCAAGCGATCATTGTCAGTGCTGAAGGATGGTGCGGGGATCGAGTGCGTCCCCGACTTTCCGCTTCCACTGCACCTGGTCGCGGCAGACAGTGCCGATTGCCGACGCGGCTGCTTCGGCTCGTTGGGCGTGGGACCCAGGATCGGCGGGGGTGGAGTAGCGAAGGATCGTGACCGACTCGGCGAGATCATCGATCGGGCCGACCGGCCGAGGTGCGCTGAGGGTGCGCTCCGCGAACTCGTAGGCGGTTTCTGAGGGCTCAGGCTCGATCCCGACCAGTCGAAGCGCAGCGGCCGCCTCGTCCCATGCGAATTCGCTGCGACCGAGCGGATCGTGGGCGATACGGCTGAAGCGGCGACGCCGAATGACAGCGCGAAGGATCGGTACGACACTGAAGATGCCCAACGCACCGAGGAGGGCGAGCGCGAAGCGAATGAAGCGCCCCGACCGGTTCGGCCCCGGTTCGTCCGTCACCGCCTCGGGGTCGAAGTCGGCCGGATCCAGTCCATCAAGGAAGTCATCAGGAAGCTGCTGGTCGGGGATGAACGAGTTGTCGTCGGGGGCAATCGGAACCGTGCTCGGTGGTGGTGCTGCCCCTCCACGGTTCACTTCGTCGTTTTCGAAGAGCTGGGCGGGCGATTGCCCGGTGATGTCGCTGTCGCCGGCGGGAGCTCGTCCCGGGGTGGGATCAAAGACGACCCAGCCTGCACCCGCAAAGTAGACCTCGGGCCAGGCATGCGCATGCTCACCGCGTACGACGTATTCCTGACGGGCATCGTTCCACTCGCCCCAGGTGAAGCCGACAGCGACGCGGGCCGGGAGGCCAACAGAGCGGGCCATCGACGCAAAAGTCGATGCGAACTGTTCGCAGTAGCCCGCTTCGACGACGAAGAGAAAGTCCTCGATGCTGTTGACGTCGTGACGTTGGGCCACGTTCAGGTCGTACTCGAACTTGGCCGGATCGAGGAAGTGATCCTGGAGGAGGCGGGCACGCTCGTAGTCCGATGTGGCCCCGGCGGTGATCTCGTCGGCATACGAGGCGATCGTGTCGGGCCAACAGCGATCGGCCGAGGTCTGCCCAGAACTGCACGACGGGGGAAGTGCGGTGTACTCGGCAATGAACTGTTCATCGAGACCGGCAGTGGCGTCGATGGGGAGCAAGGCAGGGGAGTAGTCAGGAACCCGCGACTCGAGGATGTAGGTGAAGCCTCGGGCGGCATCTTCTTCGGATTCCCTGGTCACGACGAGCGCGCCGGTTTCGATCTCGTATTCGAGCCCGATCCCCTCGGAGTCGACCAGGGCGGCGACCTCGTAGGCCGCTGGGAGGTAGATACCGCCGAGTGAGCGGGTGGTGATTTCCTGTCGGATCGTCCGACGGGGAATCGTCTCGTCGATGTCGGAGCCGACCGGACCGCGAACGTCGTCGAAGTTGCTCGATCGGCTCCACGAGCGTCCGTCGAATGACGTCAGCGCCATCTGTCGCCAGTAGCTGCGGTCGGATGGATCCGACACCTTGACCGAGAACATTTCGAACTGGCTCTGTTCGACCAGATTGGCATTGATCTCGACGAGGGGACTGAGCACGCGACGCGGCTCAGGCCCGTTGTCCCATTCGCTCGGATCGAGGAGTTGGTCGCCAGCGTCGGGTACTTCGGGACCAGTGACGATACCGATGGTGATGGCGAGCGTCGCAGCGATCACGCCACTGCGAAGGGTGGCGGACAATCCAGCCGTGCTGCCGGACGCAACCCAGATCTCGTCGCGGGCTCGGCGAGCAAGGCGCGTGGTCAAGATGAGCGCTGCGACTGAGGCTGCGTAAAGACCTCCGTGGAGGAGGGGCTGACTCCCGTCCCCGAGCAAGGTACTGAACACGAAGATGGTGCTGGCAGGGGCAATCGTCTCGACCAGGCTTCGAAGCCGAAAAGCCGCCCAGTCGGCAAGCGCGGCTGTCCACCAGAGCGCCGCGCCGGCGATGACGACGAAGCCGCGAACAGGGTCGACCGGTGCAACTTCGGCCGAGAAGGTCGTTTGCGCCAGTGAGAGATCGTTGCGAAGAAGGTCGAGTGTCTCTCGTGAGGGGAAGATCTGGCCGGCAGTCTCGGGAAAGAGGAGAACGTTGCCAACCACGAGCAGGGCTGCGCCGGAGACGACAACTGACACGGCGAAGCCGAGGCCGGTACGGCGACACACGATGGCGATCAGATGTGAGCCACCCACGAGGATGAGCAGATCGGGTTCGTAGCTGTCGGTGGTGAAGAGTCGCTCGAGCCCGAGCGCCACGGCGACGGTCAGGGCAACGACGGCGAGTTCGTTGAGCGTCTCGGTCCACCGCGAACTGCTCACTGCCCCACAACCCTGCGACTGCCCAGGTTCCAGTTGGTGGCGAGTTGACCGGGCCCGGTCAGGTGGATCCAGTCACCTGCGCTGCGTGGCGCAGCCGTCCCTGTGCCCCACGCGAGTGCGTCGACCGTGATGACCACAGTTGCTCGCAGACGGGTTGCGAGTCGCCGTCGGGAACCCGCATCGGAGGCGATGTCAGGATCGGCGCTGATCGCCACGACGGTGCCGCCACCGGACGGAACGGCCGGGTGGAGACGTTCGGAACCGCCGTCGAGCAGGGCCAGGAACTCGAGGAGACCGTCGAGCGATGCCATACCGGTGACAAGTGGTGTCGTGCGGCCGTCGGTAGTCTCGATCCGGGTTGCATCGCCCGACTCGAGGACGGCAGCGGCGATTGAACCGGCGATGGAAGCGGTTGCGTCGATCGCCGTGGCGGCGTCACCCGGGGGACGGGTGTCGATGACGAGCGACAGTCGACCATGCCGGGGCGGGCGGAACTGGCGTACTTGCAGTTCGCCGTGACGTGCCGATGACGGCCAGTGGATCTTTCGAAGATCGTCACCGGGCACGTACTCGCGTAGACCGTCGAACTCCTCGTCGCTCAAACCGAGGCTTTGTCGAAGATCCTCACCGATCAATGGATCGTCACCTGCGGGAATGCGAAGCGGGGGCAGCGACTCGATCGGCGGGTGGACGACCAGTCGGACTCGTGTCTCGAGGTGGTGGCGGCGCCGGGCAAGGCCGAGTCCGTCGGTGTCTTCGATGCGGATCGGACCAAGGGTGAGTACACCCCGTCGGGTCGTGGGAAGGCGATATGCGCCGTGCACTCGTCCGCCGTTGCGGGCAACTGGTGCCAGTGACAGCGTCACACCGCGACTGCCGCTCACTGCATCATGCAGTGTCATCACCGGTGTTCGGTACGGCGCATGGTTGACGATCTCGAGGTCGATGCGCGCAGGTTCACCGGCCGGAACCTGCGGAGGCGTGAGTTGGCGGGTGATCGTCACGCGGCTGGGGACCATGCTTCGCATCAACACGGCGATGATGACGGCTCCGACGGCGCCCAGCCCGACCACGAGGAACTCAATTGCGCCGAACAAGCGACCGGCGACCACGAAACCACTGCCGCCGATGAGGACACCCCACCCGGCTCGGGTGGGCATGATCAGGATCCGCCCGGACGAGGAATGGGAACGCCAGCGAGGATCTCGGTGACGACATCGGCGGGCCGAGTGCCACGCATACGGGCCTCGGGGGTGACGAGAAGCCGATGCGGGATGACGTAGTCGGCGAGGTATTTGACGTCATCGGGGGTGGCGTAAGCGCGGCGTTCGCTCGCCGCGTGGGCTCGAACCACACGCTGCAGCGCAAGCACACCGCGGGGAGAGAGCCCGAGTGACAGGGAGGGGTGACGGCGGGTCGCGTCGGCGAGGTCGAGAAGGTAGGACTGCAGCGCCGGCGCAAGGTACACCCGTTCGAGCGACGCAGACATCTCGACCACTTGATCGGCAGTGACCACCGGACCGAGCAGGTCGGACGGCTCCCGACGATCACCATGTGAGTCGAGAATCTCGAGCTCGGCCTGGCGGTCGGGGTAGCCGATCTCGAGGCGCATCAGGAAGCGATCGAGTTGGGCTTCGGGAAGTGCGTAGGTCCCTTCGTGTTCGATCGGGTTCTGCGTGGCGATCACCATGAACGGTGCGGCAAGGTGATGGGTGGCTCCGTCGGCGGTGACCTGGCGTTCGGCCATCGCTTCGAGCAATGCCGACTGGGTCTTGGGTGACGCACGGTTGATCTCGTCGGCGAGGAGGATGTTTGCGAAGACCGGGCCGGGCCGGAACTCGAATGCGTTGGCGCTGCGATTCCAGACGCTGACGCCGGTCACGTCGGTGGGAAGAAGGTCGGGCGTGAACTGCACCCGACCGAAACGCCCGTCGACACTTCGAGCAAGGGCCTTGCCGAGGCTGGTCTTGCCCACGCCGGGCACGTCCTCGACCAACACGTGACCATCGGCGATCAGCGCAAGCGTCATCAGATGGATGACGGTGTCCTTGCCCCGGATCGCCTTGGAGATGTTGCGTGTCAGTGCATCAAAGTGCTCTGCGAAACCCGGGCTCGCTCCATGGTCGCGGCCGGTGGCAGCCGGGTCTTCCGCCGAACGTTCGCTTGTCACCACAGAGCCTCCGCTCTCACTCGTGCCCCGAAACGATAGGCGACCAGTTCCCCCTTTTGGGACTCGGGCCGGTGATCGCGCCTGCTCGACCTGCGCCGTAGGATCGTCGAGGTGAGCCGCGTTCTTGCGATCGACATCGGTGGGACGAAGATCGAGGCGGGCATCGTGACGACCGAGGGGACGATTGTCCGCCGGGCTCGGGTTCCCTCGACTGACCCGCTCGATGCCGACGAGTTGTTCGCCCGGGTTGCGAGCGTCGCTGCGGAGGTACGCGTCGACGGTGAGCCGGAAGTGGCCTGTGGCGTTGGATGTGGAGGACCGATGCGTCGGGGAGGCTCCGCCGTCTCGCCTCTCAACATCGCCGTGTGGCGTGACTTCCCGCTGCAGGAGCGTCTCTGCGAGGAGACAGGGCTCGTCACCCACATCGACAACGATGCAAAGGCGCTTGCGCTGGCCGAAGGGTGGCTTGGCGCAGCTGTTGGGGTGAGCGACTATCTCGCAATGGTGGTGTCCACCGGGGTGGGCGGGGGCATCGTCTTGGGAGGTCGCCTGCTCGACGGGGCCGATGGCAACGCCGGTCACATCGGCCATGTCGTTGTCGAACCCGACGGTTTCGAACTGCCCGGGCACACTCGCGGCGTGCTCGAGGCAGAGGCGA
The DNA here is from genome assembly GCA_029979265.1 of Actinomycetota bacterium. GTDB lineage: Bacteria > Actinomycetota > Acidimicrobiia > Acidimicrobiales > Aldehydirespiratoraceae > UBA11606. The sequence goes on from JAPOHW010000024.1 coordinate 35,505, forward strand.
GCGGTACGGCGATCGCAGCGCGTCTCGGGATTCCTGCGGCTCGAGCGCCGGAGGCCGAACGGCGCCGAGTGGGCACGGCGGTTGGACGGGCCGTCGGATCCGTCGCGAACCTGCTCGATCTGAAGCTGGCGGTCGTTGCCGGGTCGGTTGCGCTCGGCTTCGGTGACGTGTTCTTTCGGGCAGCCCAGGCCGAGGTCGACCGTGTTGCGACGCTCCAACACTCGAGCGGGACTCGGATCGTCCCTGCTGCGCTCGGGGCGGACGGGCCGTTGGTGGGTGCAGCAGCTGTGGGCCTGCGTGGTATCGGGCAGGATGTGGGTGGCTTATGACACCCATTCGAACCGTGTTCGGTGCCCTTCGCGTCCTCATCTCCCGACCATCGCTGTGGGCGACGGCGATCGTGCAGGCTCGCCGTTTCGTCCCCGACGGATGGTGGCGACGACCCCCGTTCTTGCCAGTTCCCGACGCTGAACTGCTCGCGTTTCGGGCTTCGACGCAGTACGGCGATCCGGAGCACCCGGCATCGGCTGCGGACTTGGTGGCGTGGTTGGAGTGGTGTCGAGCCGAGGCCCGGCGCTGACGTGTCTCGGTGGTCCGTCCTCCGCCGGGGCGGTGATGCAGCCACGCTCCATGCATTCGAGCCGCCACCGGTGGAGGAACCCTGCCTGGTCGTCGCTGAACTCCAACGACCGGCCCTGGTGCTGGGAAGCACGCAGAAGATCGAGGTGGCCGACCGAGTTCGCGCCCGCGAGCATGCACTCGACATCGTTCGCCGACGCAGTGGTGGGAGTTCCGTCGTGTTGGTGCCGGGTGGGCACATCTGGCTCGATGCCTGGATTCCGTTCGGCGACCCGCTCTGGACCGATGATGTTGCTGCGGCGGCCGTTCCTCTCGGAGAGGCGTGGCTGTCGACCATGACGAATCTGGGCTGGACCGATCTGCGGGTCCACACCGGCGGTGCAGAGGCTGCACCTTGGTCGGACCTGGTGTGTTTCGCCGGACGGGGTCCGGGGGAGGTCATCACCGCTGACGGCCGCAAGCTTCTCGGCCTGAGCCAACGCCGGACCCGGAACTGGGTTCGGCTGCAGTGCCTGGTGCATCGTCGCTGGAGCGCGGCGGATGCCCTTGCCGGACTGTCCCTCAGCGAAGAGCAGCGGTGTGTCGCCGAGATGGCGCTGAGGGATGCAGTTGCGGTTGTCGGCGCGGTCGATGAGGCGGCTGTGCTCGACGGTCTGCTCGCAGCACTGCGCTAGTCGGCGACGGGCCCTGGTTGGGCAACGCGATCGAGGAGCGACGCGGGCTTGTTGCATCACGTCGCTACCGAACGCGCGTTCGTTCGCGCGGAACGTGGGGGAATTGCTTGTCAAATGGGGAGTAGAGGAGTAATGTGGAGCGGAATGGAGGAGAAGGGAGGTTCTGTGAGGACCTCCAAGGCGTCCAGCGCCGACTGCCGCTCCGACAACGGTGAACAACGAGAACGTGAGAGGGGGATGACATGGCACGATTCGTGGGCAATTTCGAGCACACGATCGACGACAAGGGCCGCCTCATCCTGCCCTCGTCGTTTCGACCCAAGCTCGCCGATGGGGCCTACATCACTCCTCTCGATCACTGTTTGGCCATCCTCCCGACCGAAGAGTTCGACCGGATGGCCGAACGACTCGAGGCGCAGGTTTCCGCCGGTGAGGTCGAGGTGAATGCGCTCCGACACTTTGCAAGCCAGGCCGACGAGGTGACTCCTGACTCGCAGGGTCGGGTTCGGCTGCTCCCGCATCTGCGAGAACTCGGCGGTCTCGACCGCACAGTCATCGTCACGGGTGCCCTTCGGCGGATCGAGATCTGGGACGTCGGACGGTGGAACGACCTTGGCACTGCGGGCGCCGAACAACTCGCGAACGCCATCGAGAAAGGACACGGCTTCGGTCCCTGAGGCCAGCACGCCCGCCATCCAGTTCTCACCGACAAGACAGACCTCAAGACAGACCTCGAAACAGAAAGGACCACCTCAGCCACCCGACACGAACACCTCGATCATCTGCAGTCTTCCGATCAGCAAATGGAAGACCCGTACTCCGCCCGCTTGCCATTAGTTCGACCGGGGAGACATCCCGGCGAGCGCCGCCGATCGGGAGACTGCAGATGAGCGAGTCGTTCGCTCGAACCCGGCTGGTCCATCATGTCCGCAGCAGACGACAACTCTCAGGCCAATGAGCCCGCATCGAACCGTGAATTCGAGCATGTCTCCGTCATGGTCGATGAGGTCGTCTCGGTACTCTCCGAAATCCCCCCCGGTGTGATCGTCGACGCCACCCTCGGCGGCGGCGGTCACACCGAGGCGCTCCTTGCGGCCAGTGCCGAGGTGTCGATCCTCGGACTCGATCGCGACGAGGCAGCCATTGCAGCCGCAGGCGATCGCCTCGCGCCCCACGGTGAACGGGTGCGGCTGTGTCACACCCGTTTCGACGGGATCACCGACGCCGTCCGGAGTATCGGTGTCGATCGGATCTCGGGCTGCTTGTTCGATCTCGGGGTCAGTTCTCCACAACTCGATCACGCCGACCGTGGGTTCAGCTTCCGCAACGACGGGCCTCTCGACATGCGAATGGACCGCAGTGGTGGTGTCACCGCAGCGGACCTTGTCAACGGAGCGGACGAGCGCCAACTGATCGCAATCCTGCGTCGGAACGGTGATGAGCGTCATGCACCTCGCATCGCCCGAGCACTCGTCGCTGCTCGTCCGATCACCACGACTAGGCAACTCGCAGAGATCGTTCGCGACGCAATTCCTGCGGCGGCCCGCCGTACCGGTGGCCATCCGGCGCGCAAGACGTTTCAGGCGATTCGTATCGAGGTCAACGACGAGCTCGAGATCCTCGAGGACGCCCTTCGGCAAACGCTTGCGCTCCTCGCTCCCGACGGACGCTGCGCCGTTCTCGCCTACCACTCGGGCGAAGATCGCATTGTCAAGCGAGTGTTCCGTGATGCGGCCGGCGAAGGCCCGAGACCGCGCCACGATCTTCCCGCTCCCCCCGGCAGTGAAGCCACCGTCTCCCTGCTGTGGCGTGGCGCGAAGAAGCCGTCGAACGACGAGATCGAGCGCAATCCGCGCGCACAGGCAGCACGGTTTCGTGCGGTTCAGAAACTCGGGGCGGCAGCCTGATGGCCGCGACAACTGCGACCGCACGTCGCTCGGGGGCCGCTGCCGCTCGGCCCAGGCCCGTCGCCCAACCCAAGCCGCGCCGCGCCGCGCTGCGGGTCGTTTCCCCTCCCGCTCGCTCTGGAGCACTCGTCCGGATGAGCGTCGTGATTGGTGGAGTCTTCACTGTGCTCTTCGCAATCGCAGCAGTGCAGGCGGTTCTCGTTCAGACGCAGGCCCGGATCGATGGTCAGAAGGCCGAGAACCTTGCGATCGTCGAGCAGATCGATGCGCTCGATGCCCAACTTGCGTGGATCGAGTCACCCGCCGGCATCGAGGCGTGGGCAAAGGAAACGGGTCTTGTGCGCGCTCCGGGCTACATCATCCTCTCGCCGGTGGCGGAGGGGGCGCTGGCAGCTCCGGTCGTCGCCGATCCGTTCGCCTCCAAACGCCTCGTCCCCTTAGGTGACGAGGGGACGAGCGGATGACCGGACGCCGTCGGTCGCGCACCACACGCGGCAACGTCACAGCAGTCCGCCCGGCCATCAGTGCCGGGCGGGTCCGCGTTCTCGGCCTGGTGTTCACGCTCGTCTTCGGAGCATTCGGCTATCGACTCGTCGATCTCCAGGTGACGCAGGATCCAACGCTGACCGACGCTGTCGGCCGTCACGTCGAGCGCATCGAACTGCCTGCCACCCGGGGCTCGCTCGTCGACCGTCATGGCCGTCCTCTTGCCATCACCCGTCCGAGTGCGACGGTGGTGGTGAACCCGCGTCTCGTCGCAGATGAGCAGATTCCCGGGGTGGTCGCCCAACTTGCCCAACATCTCGACGTCGATCCGGCTCGATTGACCGAGGCACTGGCGTCCGACAAGGCGTTTCGCTTCCTGCAGCGCCAGATCGATCCGACGGTCGGCCAAGCGATCATGGAACTTGGGCTCCCCGGTGTGTGGCTGCAGGAAGAACCACGGCGTGAGTATCCCAACGGCGACTGCTCGGCTCGGGCGTTGCTGGGGCGAGTCGACATCGATCACCTCGGGATCAGCGGGCTCGAGTACCTGCACGACGAGACCCTCACCGGCACCGACGGCGTGTCATTGGCGGAGGTGAGTGCCGATGGACACCTCACCATTGTCGGTGGCGAGTCGGTGATCCATGCGCCGATACCGGGTGAGGATGTGCGGTTGAGCTTCGATCGTGACGTGCAATTCAAGAGTGAGCAACTGGTCGCCGAGGCGGTTGCCGCAAACGGTGCGGACTGGGGTGTTGCGATCGTGGCCATCCCGTCGACCGGTGAACTCGTTGCCCTCGCCGGTGCGACCCGAGACAGCGAAACCGACGAGGTCGCCTGTACGACCGAGAACCTCAACTTCACCAGGGCCTACGAACCTGGATCCACCATGAAGGCCATCAGCATCGCTGCGGTACTGGATGCTGAGATGAGCAGCCCCTACGAACGTCTGTCTCTCGAACCTTCCCTGCATTTCCCGTTGGATGACGGAGAAACGTTCAAGATTTTCGATTGGTTCACTCACACCGAGGACACGTACAGCACGACGGAGATTCTTTCCAAGTCGTCGAACATCGGTGCAGCCACGCTTGCCGAGCGCATCGGTGCCGAGGCGCTCTACGACGAATATCGCGACTTCGGTTTCGGGTCGGCCACGGCAGTCGATTTCCCCGGCGAAACGGCAGGGATCATCCAGCCATTCACATCGGCCGTTGCCCTCCCGACGGCCAGCTACGGACAGGGTGTCGCTGTGAGCCCGATCCAACTGGTCATGGCGTACAACGTCATTGCCAACGGCGGACGATACGTTTCGCCGAGCCTGCTTCGAGGTGAATCGATCAACGTCGAACGTCAGGTCATCGAGGCGAAAACCGCAGTGCAGCTCCTCGAGATGCTGGGTGCCGTGGTCGAGCATGGCACCGGCAAGGCCGCTGCGATTCCGGGGTACGAGGTCGCCGGCAAGACCGGCACGGCCTGGCAGCCGTGCGATCATGGCGGGTACAGCGACTGCGAGGACGGCCACCCGACCGAGGGCCGGCACTACACGGCGAGTTTCGTCGGCATCGTCAGCAATGATCTCGGCCCGGCATTCACCGTGCTCGTCGTCATCGACAATCCTCGTCGTTTGGCGGTCGGCGGTGGTGACGTTGCTGCACCCGTGTTCGCCGAGATCGCGTCCTACGCTGCTCGGCAGTTGCGCCTCACGCCAGTGGCTGCGGCGCAGGGCGAGATCGGTCCGGTACGGGCACCCGTGAGCACCCTCCCGACCGACGATGGTGGCGAGTCCACACAGGACCAGTGATGGTGCAGGTCGACGAGATCGCCGAACGCCTTGGTGTGCAGGTGGTGTCTGCGAGACACGGTGTTGCAATCGACGAGGTCGAACACGACTCTCGCCGCGTCGGACCGAGAACGCTCTTTGCGTGCATCCCCGGAGCGGTTGTCGACGGCCACAACTTTGCGGTCGACGCGGTCGACGCAGGAGCCTGCGCTCTGTTGGTCGAGCGACTCCTGCCGCTCGATGTACCGCAGCTGCTCGTGCCCTCGGTGCGGCGGGCGATCGGACCGGTTGCTGCCCAGGTGCACGGAGATCCCTCCGAGGTGATTGATGTTGTGGGCGTCACCGGAACGAACGGCAAGACAACGACCGTCCGGATCGCCGCTGCACTGCTGACCAGGCTCGGTCGGAAGGTGACCGAGATCGGCACCCTCACCGGCGAGCGGACCACCCCCGAGGCTCCTGAACTCCAGCGTCAACTCGCAGCGGCAAGGGCGGCCGGACACCAGGCCGTGGTGATGGAGGTGTCGAGCCATGCGCTCGATCAGCATCGGGTCGACGGGACCAGGTTCCGGGTTGCTGCCTTCACCAACCTCGGTATCGATCACCTCGACCACCACGGCACCATGGAGGCTTACTTCCAAGCGAAAGCATCCCTCTTCACCCCTGGCCTGAGCGATCGGGCAATCATCGACACGACGACCGATGCCGGAAGGCGTCTTGCCGACCGCACCCAGATTCCAGCCGAGATCATCGGTCCAGGATCCGTTGCCGGCATCGAACACTCGTCGACCGGTAGTCGCTTCCGATGGCGGAGTCACGATGTCTTCGTTCCCCTGGTGGGCGTCTTCAACGTGACCAATGCGGTGATCGCAGCGGAAATCGTGGTGTCGCTGGGCTTCGAGCCCGCTGCTGTCGCTTCCGCGCTGTCAGAACTCGATGGTGTACCCGGGCGCTTCGAGACCGTCGACGCCGGCCAGGATTTCATGATCGTTGTCGACTACGCCCACACGCCCGATGGGCTCGAGGCAGTGCTCCGTGCCGCTCGGCAACTCACCACCGGCACGCTCACCGTCGTGTTCGGGGCAGGCGGCGATCGTGACACGGGCAAGCGTCCGCAGATGGGGGAGGCGGCCGGTCGACTCGCCGATCGGGTGATCGTGACGAACGACAATCCGCGCAATGAATCCCCTGATGCGATCATCTCCGCGATCGTTGCGGGCATGTCGCAGCCTCCTGCACGCATCGAACCAGATCGGCGGCTGGCGATCCGCCACGCGATCGCAGGTGCGCGCAGCGGCGATCTCGTCCTCATCGCCGGAAAGGGACACGAGTCGACCCAGACCGTCGGCGCAGAGGTCTTCGACTTCGATGATCGCAAGGTGGCGCGACAAGAGGTCGCTCGCCTGCGAGGCTTCGAGTCATGATCCGATTGCTGCTCGCCGGTGCGATTTCGATGGTCGTCTCGCTCTTCGGCACGAAAGCGCTCATCACCTGGCTCACGCACCGGCAGATCGGGCAGCCGATCCGCGATGATGGACCCCAGGAGCACAGGGTCAAGGCCGGCACGCCCACGATGGGTGGCCTTGCCATCGTGGCGGGTTCGGTGAGCGGCTACGTGATCTCCGATTTCATCGGCGGTATCTACACCAGGACCGGGATCCTTGTGATGCTTGCCATCATCGGTGGGGGTGCAGTCGGCCTCATGGATGATTGGATCAAGGTTGTCGCCCACCGCAATCTGGGCCTCAACAAGCGGGCCAAGATGCTCGGTCTCGTGATCGTCGCGGTCGGCTTTGCGTTTCTCGTCACCGAGTTCACCAACGTGCCGACGACCCTCTCGTTCACTCGGTGGGACAATCCGGGTTGGGAGTTGGGGCGAATCGGGTGGATGGCGTGGGCCCTGCTGCTGATTGCCGCAACCACCAACGCGGTGAACCTGACCGACGGGCTCGACGGTCTTGCAGCTGGCTCTGGGATCTTCGGTTTCTCGGCGTTCACGGTCATCTGCTTTTGGCAGTTCCGTCACCTCGACTTTTACGACAACCCACACGCGCTCGATCTTGCAGTCGTCGCCACGGCCATGGTGGGTGGGATCGTCGGCTTCCTGTGGTGGAACGCTGCTCCTGCGCAGATCTTCATGGGCGACACGGGATCCTTGGCGATCGGTAGCGGCCTTGCTGCGCTTGCGCTCACCACCAACACGCAACTGCTCCTGCCGATCATCGGGGGTCTCTTCGTGATGGAGACGGTGTCGGTGATCTTGCAGATCGTCGTCTTCCGGCGGTTCGGAGGTCGCCGACTCTTCCGAATGGCGCCGATTCATCACCATTTCGAACTCTCGGGTTGGCCCGAGACCACGGTCATCGTTCGGCTGTGGATCATGTCGGGGCTGTGCACCGGTGTCGGACTCGGCTTGTTCTACGCCGACGCGATCGCAGCAGGAATCACTGCGTGATGACGCTCGATCAGTTGCTGTCGTCACCGCGTGCGGCCCTGCTGGTCGGTTTTGGTGTGACGAATCGTGCGGTGGCCGCCGCGCTTGTTCGCCGCGGGCACTCCGTCACGGTGATCGATGACCGAGGCGGCGACGACGTCCACGCCGCAGCCGCCGAACTCGGCCTGCTCGTCGCCGATGATCCAGACGCAGTTGGGGCCTATGTGGCGGCCGCCGATCTTGTCATTCCCACGCCCGGGCTCCCGGAGCATCACCGAGTCTTCGGCGCAGCCGAACGTGGGGGCGTGCCCATCGTTTCAGAGCTCGATCTTGCCGGCGTGTGGGACGACCGGCCCGTCGTGGCGGTCACCGGCACGAACGGGAAGACCACCGTTGTCGAACTGGCAGTGGCGGCCCTCGCCGAAGATGGGCGCTGCGCCATCGCTGCGGGCAACACCGACACCCCGCTCGTGGCTGCGATCGACGACCCGACGATCGAGGTCTTCGTGGTCGAGGCATCCTCGTTTCGTCTCGCCCGCGCCGAGCGCTTCCAACCGCTCGTCGCTGCGTGGCTCAACTTCGCACCGGACCATCTCGACGTCCATGTGGATCTGGACGCATACGAGGCGGCCAAAGCGCGGATCTTTGCGCTCGTCGGTGCCGATGGGACGGTCGTCGCGAACGCCGGCGATCCCGTCGTGATGCGCAACGTTCCCCCGGGACGTCGGCTCGTCACCTTCGGTACCGCCGCCGCTGATTGGCGGGTCGAGGCCAGCACGCTCGTCGGCCCGCAGGGACCGTTCGGGTGCACGACCGACCTCTGGCGATCGCTTCCCCACGACATCGACAACACGCTTGCCGTTGCGGCGTTGCTCGATCCGATCGGCGTCGAACCGGAGGCCGTGGCTCGTGCTGCAGCGAACTTTTCAACGATGCCGCATCGACTCGCCCCGGTGGGCCAACTCGACGGGCAGACCTATTTCGACGACTCGAAGGCGACCACGCCTCATGCCACGCTTGCTGCCCTGCGAGGCTTCGAGGAAGTCATTTTGATCGCCGGTGGAAAGAACAAGGGGATCGATCTCGGTGATCTGGCGGCCGGTGTTGAGCACGTTCGTGCGGTTGTGGCGATCGGCGAGGCCATGTGGGAGGTTGCCGCCGCGTTCGCCGACCGCGTTCCCGTCGAGACGGCCGCGACGCTGGAGGCTGCCGTCGATCTTGCTCGCTGCTTGAGTGCCGGAGAGGTACCGGTCCTCTTGTCGCCGGGCTGTGCCTCGTTCGATTGGTACTCGAATTACGCCGAACGAGGCGACGACTTTGCCAGGATCGTGGGGGAGCGGGAGGCCCGGTCATGACCGCTACGCAGCTGCGGCATCGGAAGGGACAGAAAGCAGCCTCGAGAGGACGGCATCCCGCGTCGCGGGTTCCGGCCGATGGCCGGGGCCCGCGTCGTGCCATCGGTAATGCGACAAGGGTGTACGTCGTTTTGTTCCTCACCGTGATGGCGCTGGTGTTGCTCGGGACGGTCATGGTGCTGTCGGCGAGCGCCCCCGAGAGCGTGGCTGACACCGACAGTGCGTGGAGTCTCTTCTGGCGCCAACTGCGGTGGGTCGGTCTTGGTCTCGTGGCCATGATGGTGCTGAAACAGGTCGACTACCACCGACTGCAGGTGTTCGCGAAACCGTTGATGCTCGGAAGCACCCTGCTGCTGGGGGCCGTGTTCCTCCCCGGGCTGGGAGCGAGCGCCAATGGCGCAACGCGATGGCTGACCTTCGGCGGGCTGCAGATGCAGCCCTCGGAAGTCGCAAAGTTTGCGATGGTGCTTTTCGTGGCCGAACTGCTGTCGAGATCGACTCGGCCCATGACCAATCCGCGCATCACCGTCGGCCCGATTGTCGTCGTCACCGGTTGCTGGTGCGCGCTCTTGCTTTTTCAGCCCCACCTGGGCGCGATTCTCGTCATCGGTACGATCGTCATGTCGATGCTGTTCCTCGCCGGTGCCCCGCTCGGTCCTCTGACCGGTCTAGGGGGCGGTGGCATCGTTCTGGCTGGCCTGATGGTGTGGGTCACGCCGTGGCGACGCGACCGACTCTTCGCCTTTCTCGACCCGGCCTCTGATCCCAACGATGCCGGGTACCAGGCGTTGCAGGCACTCGGGGCCATCAGCGAGGGTGGCTGGACCGGACTCGGACTCGGGGGAAGCTACGCCAAGTACGGTTTCTTGCCGGAGGCCCACACCGACTTCATCTTCGCGATCATTGCTGAAGAACTCGGGTTGGTCTTCGCTCTCGGCGTCGTACTCGGATTCTTCTCGATCGGTGTTGCGGGGATGCTCGCTGCAGTCCGTGCCCCCGACCGCTTTGGGCTGCTTCTCGGCGTCGGCATCACGACCTGGATCGTGGTGCAGGCGGTGCTGAACTTCGGTGCGGTTCTCTCTCTGCTTCCCGTCGCCGGTGTCACGCTGCCCTTCCTGTCGTTTGGTGGCTCGTCGCTCGTTGTGACGCTTGGTGCGATGGGGGTCCTTTTGAACATCGCACGCCAGGGGCAGTGACCGTGTCGACCTATGCGATCATCGCCGGCGGCGGCACGGCCGGTCACGTCGTCCCCGGTCTTGCAATCGCCCACGAACTCGTGGCCCGAGGTGTGCCGATGGAATCGGTTCGCTACGTCGGTAGTTCGCGTGGCATCGAGGCTCGGTTGGTTCCCGAGGCGGGCTTCCCTCTCACCGTTCTGCCGGGACGTGGCATTCAGCGCAGAGCAACCTTCGCCAACGTAGGAGCGGTCCTGGGGCTCATTGCGGCGGTCATCCACGGCATTGC
>JAPOHW010000025.1:0-9235 GCA_029979265.1 Actinomycetota bacterium
GCGAGTTGGCGCGGCTCGGGGCAGTCGAGGGCGACGAGGCTGTAGTCGGCAATCGGCACGACGCGACGATACTCCGCGTCGACGACGAGCTACCCGTCGTCCGCCACGCGCGGATTGAGCGTCACCACGTTCACTGCGCCGCGCGACACGGTGGCACTCGTCTCGTGACGACGACCGCAGTACCAGACGGCAGTGTCGCCATCGGCCTCCACGTTCTTGAGCCATTGCGAATCGTGGCGAACGGTCGAGACGACCACTCGGTCACCAAAACGGAATCCGAGGAGCGGCACCTCCCGGGTTTTGCCCGACACCCGGCCGGTGCTTTCCATGACGACTGCGCCGAGGCCGACCGGCAGCGGCGACCCGAGCCCAGCCCGGACGAGCGGGCGAACCACACGATTCAACGAACGAAACAGTGCCTGCACCGGATCGGGCGATTGGGGCGAGCTCGGGGCCATGCCCTCAGTCAACCAGACCAGCAGCCGCAACCGGCCGTGGGCACCTCGCATCGATCCGCCCAGCTGGAGCACGGTGCCGATCGGGCACCGATGCCGACTGCCGGTCAGCCCGGCTCGTCGCTGACGAAGCCCTTCCATCCCGCCATGTAGTCGATGAATGCTTCGGACAAGCCCTCACTCGCGAGGTACGCACGGGTGACAGGACTCTCGACCGGCACGAAGCGGGAGTCGGCGCGGTAGCGATCGGGGAAGTCGTGGTGCACGATCGCAGCACGCCCGAGCATGACCCAATCGGCCCCTGCAGCAAGTGTGCGTTCCGCATCCTGGGGCGTGCGGATCTTGCCGGCAACGCCGAGCCGCACGGCCCCCCGATCGAGTTCGGTGAAGTACGACATGAGCGTTCGTCCCCCGAACTCCTGCTCCTCGGGTTCCTTGCACACGTCCCAGAGCGACATGTCGAGGAAGTCGATCTTCTGGTCTGCCAACAGCCGCTCCGCCACTGCGATCATCTCGCCGAGCCGAAGCCCGAACCGTTCCGGCGACAGTCGGACACCGAGCAGGAACTCGGGGCCACACGTGGCACGAATACCGTTGACGATGGCGACGAGCAGACGGGACCGGTTCTCGAGGCTGCCGCCGAACTCGTCGGTTCGCCGGTTGATCTCCGGACTCAGGAACTGGGCCACCACATAGCCGTGGGCCCCGTGGATCTCCACACCGTCGAACCCGGCCCGTTCACAGCGAACGGCAGCCGCAACGAAGTCGTCGACGAGTCCGAGGACCTCGGCATGATCGAGAGCGCGCGCACCGGTCTCGTCGTCGGCCGACGGGCAGCGAGGCGCCTCACCGATCAGTTCGACCGGCGAGCGCATCCCGGCGTGGTGCAGTTGCACGATGCCGACGCTGCCATGCGCCGTGATCCCGTCGGCCAGTCGGGTGAGGCCGTCGATGTGCTCATCACCGAAGACCCCGAGCTGCCCGGGGAACCCCTTGCCGACCGCCTGCACATGCGCAGCGCACGTCATCGTCACGCCGAACCCACCCCTGGCTCGCATGATCAGCCAGTGCGCTTCCTCATCGGACAGCACACCGTTCTCGTGACTCTGGGAGTTGGTGAGCGGTGCCAGCATGAAGCGGTTCTTCATCGCCGGTCCCCGTGGGAACGTCATCGGGTCGAGCAGCGTGACCGGAGCCGTTCCCCGCTGATCGACGGCATGCTCGCCCGAACCGTCGGGCTGGGCCGGTGTCATCCGCCGAAGCTGCCGTAGGAGACGTACTCGTCCATCGAGAGCCGGGGCGACGCAATGGCCGGCGGCGCTTCGCCCCCTGCCGCCCGGTAACCGAGGGGGATGTACATGAGCGCTTCGTGCGTCTCTGGGATGTCGAGGATCGGCGACACATCGGCAACGCGTTGCACGGTCACCGGGCAGGTGGCAAGGCCCTCGGCATGGGCCGCCAGCATGAGGTTCTGGAGATGGCGACCAAGATCGAACTGCAGGCGAATGCTGTCGCTTCGCTCGACACAACCGACGACGACGACCGGCGCACCATGGATCCAGGCCGCGAAATCGCACGGACCTTTGAGTGCTTCGATCACCTCAGGATCGGTGACCACGATCAGACGGACCGGCTGCCGGTTCTTGGCTGACCCAGCCATGCGAGCTGCGTCGAGCACCCGGCCGAGGACGTCGTCGGGGACCGACCGATCGGTGAAGGCACGGGTGTCGCGCTTGGAGCGGATTGCGGAGAGAACGTCCATGCCCGGAGTCTGGCCGTTCAGCTCGGCGGCCACCAGTCTGTGGTCTGACGACGGGTGCCTCTGCCCTGCCGGGCATCGATCGCCAACGCCAGGCCGGGCCAGTGCCTTGCGAGCCGCTGCCAGATCCGGTTTCGACGCTTGGTGTAGTCGCGGGTGTAGGGGCACACCCGAACACACACGGAGCAGTCACTGTTGACCCGGGTCCAGTAGGCGAAACACTTCTCGCCGTCGATCGTCCACTTCTCGACCCCGATGAGGTTCGACTTGTTGTGGCGGTCGGTGGTTGGTGCACCGTCGGGGATCGCTTTCGCCGGACACCCCTTCGAGCAGGCGTTGCAGCGTCCGCACATCTCCTTCACGCCGAACGAAATCGGTGCGTCATGGGCGAGCGGAAGGTCGGTGAAGATCTTGCCGAACCGCACACTCGTGCCGAACTCGGGGGTGATCACCAGTCCGTGCTTGCCGTACTCGCCGAGCCCGGCCTGGATCGCATAGGGCACGGCGAGTGCCGTGTCGTTCATCGATGGAACCGCCCGATAGCCGAGGTTGCGGATGTACTGAGCGAGCGTGAGCAACACGACGGCATCGTGGCTGTACCCCATACCGGTGGCGGCCCCTGACAGTGCCGAAGGGGCGGTGTCGATCAGTGTCGAGTCCATCGCTTGTCCGATGACGATCACCTGGTCGAGATCGTCGGGCAGATCGTTGGCCTTGGGGCCACTCAACGCCACCGAGAACCGCTCGGTGTAGGTCCAGCGATGGTCGTACGCCGCGATCCCGACCAGGTCTGCACCGGCCGCTCGGGCCGCATGCTTCATCAACGTTGCAGCTCGCTCGGGGGTCCCAAGATCGACCTGCTCGACCGCGCCGTCGCGCAGCATCGACAACGGGTCGAGAAAGCCGTCGCGACGGTCGACGTTCTCGTACATCTCGGCAAACACATCGGCGACATGCCAGGTGGCGTTGCGGAACGCGTAGTCGTGTTGTTGATAGCCCTTCGCAGCCCGCCACTCGGCCAGCGGACGCCGATAGGTCGCGTAGAAGGCGTCGGCTTTCTCGCTGTGCACCGCGGGGTCGAAACGCGATCGACTGAACACGTCGTCGACCTGGCTGAAGCGCTCGAAGTCCGACCCGATACGGAACCCACAGGCGGCGTCGGATGCGTCGGCCTCGACCGGAATGCGTTTCCGGGTCCGCGCCCGCAGCTCGGCATCGCCGCGACCGGTGTGCATCAGGTCACCGCCGGTCGCCGCACCACGAGGTCTTGCCGTTCATCGGTGCTGGAGCGCTGGTCGTCGCATCGTGCAGGCCTGGTCACGGAGTCGACAGTACGCAATGCGGTGGCGGATGATGAAGCCATGACCGCCGCACCACGCCTCACGCTCAGCCACTCGACCAGGGCCGCCCGCGACATGGACACGATGGTCGACTTCTACTGCAACGTCCTCGGCTTCCATGTCACCAACCGGGGCGTGGTCGGCGACGACGAGGAAATCGTCTTCATCTCGCAAGATCCCGACGAGCACCACCAGATTGTGCTGGTCGGGGGGGTGGAGAACGCACCCCAGTTCATGTTCGCCGATCATCTTGCGTTCCGGGTCGACGGCCTCGATGCGGTGCGCGCCATCAAGGCTCGGCTCGAAGCGCACGGTGTCGACGGCATTGCACCGGTGTCGCACGGCAATGCCTGGTCGGTGTACTTCACCGATCCGGAGGGCAACGGCATCGAGTGCTTCACCGACACGCCCTTCCATGTCGCCCAGCCGTACCTGGAACGCCTCCCGATCGAGTTGAGCAACGACGAGATCCTCGAACACACGCGGGCCGAGTTGACCGACAAGCCAGAGTTCCAACCGATCGACCAGTACCGGACGGCGATGGAAGCGAGATTGGCCGCTGAGGGTCGGTGACATCCTCTGGCCCGGCTGGGGAGGGAACCGACTACCGTCCGGCGTGACATGGATGCCGATCTCGTCGTGGTCGGCTGCGGGCCCGTCGGGCTCATGGCCGCCATTCGTGCCGCTCAGCACGGCCTCAGCGTTGCTGCCGTCGACCGACTGACAGAGGTCTACCCGCTCCCCCGCGCCATCGGGATGGACGACGAGATCCAGCGTCTGTTCGCCACTGCAGGCATGCTCGACGGCCTCCACCGCTGCTCGACACCGATGCCCGGCGCCGAGTTTCAGGACCGATACGGCACGCGCGTCGTCGGGTACGACCTCGAGCCTGGCTCCGTCGGACCACACGGTCACCCACCCGTTGTCGCATTCGACCAACCCAGCCTCGAGCGTCTCATGCAGGCGCACGCCCGTGCCGTGGGTGTCGATCTTCGACTCGGCGTCGAGGTCGTCGGACTCTCCAACACCACCGTGCACACCGACGCAGGCACGATCACCGGTCGCTGGGTACTCGGCGCCGACGGTGCCAGCAGCTTCGTCCGCAAGCACCTCGACATCGCACTCGAAGACCAGGGCTTCGACGAGCCGTGGGTTGTCACCGACACGACGCTGCTCGATCCCGACCTGCCGCTGCCGCGCAACTGCATCCAACACTGCGACCCGGCCCGGGTCGTCACGTTCGTGCCGGGCCACGGCACCCGCCGACGGTGGGAGTTCCAGCTCCAGCCCGGTGAAACACACGACGAGATGAGCACCCACGAACGGGTCGCCGAGCTGCTCGCACCCTGGGGAACCGCGGCCGAACTGCAGATCGACCGGGTGGCGGTCTATCGCTTCCATGCAACCGTGGCCGAACGGTTCCGAGTCGGCGATGTCTTCATCGCAGGAGATGCCGCTCATCAGATGCCGCCGTTCAACGGCCAGGGCATGTGCGCAGGAATGCGAGACGCCGACAACCTTGCGTGGAAGCTCGCTGCAGTTGCCGCCGGCCAGGCCGACCCGACGCTTCTCGACTCCTACGACGTCGAGCGGCGGCCCCACGCTCGCGGCCAGGTCGAACATGCCGCCGACGCGGGCCGTCTGATCAACGCGATTGCGCACGGCGGCGAAGCTGCTCTCGAGGCGGGGTACGGCGGCGGTCGGTCGTTCCCCCACCTCGAAGCCGGGTGTGTCACCGGCGCCCATCGGCGGGTGGGGTACCCGTTCCCCCAACCGATCGTCGACGGGATGGGATACGACCGGGCACTCGGCGATGGCTGGGCTGCGGTCACCACCGTCGAGGACCGACCCGATCTGCCGGCAGGGGTGCGAGCCGTCGACGCCGACCCTGCCTGGTTTCCCGGACTCGTCGAGTCGGGGATCACCGTGCTGGTCCGACCCGACCGGTACGTCGCGGCCGTCACCGACGATCCCACCAGTGCGGTGCGAGCACTCGCTGCTGCTGGGATGCGCTTCGGCTGAGCGCCTACGGTTGCGACCGTGCGGAACCACGACCACCAGATTGACCACTGGCGTCGCGAAGGAGCTGTTGTCCTTCGGGACTTCTTCACCCCTGACGAACTCGCGCCGGTCGTCGACGACATGGAGGCCATGTACGGCCATCTCCGGCCGACCGATGCTGGTGGCCACACCGAGCTCGAACCGGCGTTGGCCCGAGCCAAGCAGTTCGAGCACATCCATGACATGCCGTTTCCGGCGTCACCCGCAGTCAACCTTCTCGGGTTGCATCCGGCGTTGATCGCCACCGCACGCGCAGCGCTGGGGACCGACGACGTCCGGCTCTATCAGAACCACACGTGGGCCAAGTTCACGGGCCAAACCGACTTCGACCAGCCCCACCACTGCGACTTCAAGAACCACACGCTCACGGTGCCTGGTGAACGGGCGGTCGAACGCACGATCAACTTCATGATCTATCTGACCGACGTCACCGACGCCCACGGTGCCATCCACTATGTGCCGCTGTCGGCCAGCGACCCGATCGTCGGTCACGACCGCATGAGCTTCGCCAACACTGCCGACGGCACCCTCCAACGGTTGATCGAGGTCGAACACAGCGGCGCGGCTCCCGCCGGGTCGGTTTTCGCCTACGGCATCGACGTCTACCACCGAGGAACGAATCTCACTGCGCCCGGCGCGCACCGCTTCACCATCACCGCCAGCTACAAGGCTGCGGGGAACGACCAGATCGGCTGGTCGGCGTGGCCCCGCTGGTTTCGGGAACCCTGGGAACAGGTGATGAACCACGCCACGCCCGAGCAGCTCACCTGCCTCGGGGTGCCAGCACCGGGTGATCCGTTCTGGACCGAACTGACGCTGCACCGGACGTCGGCGCGTTGGCCCGAGATGGACCTCACCCCCTACCGGCTCGCGTTGCGCGCAAAACCCGCGTAGCAACCTGTTCGCCGACCGGTCGACGATCGTCGCCTGCGGGCTGGTTCAGAGCGCAGCACCGATGACATCGGCCGCCGCCGCAACCCCCGATCCACCGATCGGCGCCCTCATGGCGTGCAGTGCTGCCTCGATCGTGCCGAGGGTGCCAAGGATTGTCGGTGGATTGGTGTGCCCCATGTGACCGATACGGAACATGCTCGGTGGGTCCATCAGCCCCTTGCCGATCGTGACGCCGGCACCGTCTTCACATCGGCGGGCAAGCTCGAGCGCATCGATCGAACCGGTGCGAACCGTGGTGACGCAATTGCCGTAGGCGCCGGGATCGCACACCTGGAGGTCGAGGCCACCCGGCGTCGACCATGCCCGGACCGCAGCGCGCACGGCGTCGGCAAGCACAGCATGGCGAGCCCAAACCGCCTCGATACCGCCCTCTTCGTCGATCATGCGCAGCGCTTCACGTGCTGCATAGATGTGCGAGACCGGCGGGGTGCCTGCGTAGTTCTGATAGATCAACTCGGCGTTGATGCGCTTGTCCCAGTCGAAGTAGCTGTTGCGCCGGTCGTTGCCGAGGCCGCGTTCGACGGTTCGTTCACTGGCCCAGACGTACCCGAGTCCCGGGGGTGTCATCAAGCCCTTCTGCGACGCGGCAATGGTGACGTCGACACCCCAGTCGTCCATGCGGTACTCGTCGCAACCCATCGACGCGATGCAATCGACCATCAACAGCGCCGTCGAACCCGAAGCATCCATTGCGGCACGCACACCGGCGACGTCGTTTCGCACCGACGTGGCGGTGTCGACATGCACCATGAGCACGGCGGCGTAGTGGTCGGGCGGCATCGATGCGAGCCGCTCCTGCACCGCTGCCACGTCGACAGGGGCCCGATCCGACCCGGGAACCGTGTCGACCTTCACGCCCGACATTTGCACGGTCTCACCCCAGACGGTGGCGAACCGACCGCTCTCGAGCACGAGGACGGTCTCGCCTGCGCTGAACACGTTGCTGGTGGTCATCTCCCAGGCGCTGTGACCGTTGCCGATCGTGACGAAGAGATGACCGTCGGTCTTGGCGATCGGTTTCAGGCGTTCCAACATCTCGTCGGAGGCGTCGAGAAGATCACCGTCGTAGATGTTGGGCATGACCGTCCGGAAGGCGGCCAACACCCGTTCGGGCATGATCGAGGGACCCGGAATGGCGACCGTCTCACGGCCGTGGCGCAACGACATCGCCCCGAAGCTAGCCGCAGGCCACCGGCCAACGTCATACTGACCGCCATGTCCGAGACACCGACGACACGCTGGGTGACCGAAATGGGGATGGGGGTCGACGTACGCGGTCGCGATTACACGAAGGCCGCGTGTCGGGCGGTGTTCGATGCGCTCCGGCACAGCTCCCTGAATCTGTTCGATGCAGCTGGAGTTCGCCGAGACGAAATGCACGTCGACGTGTTGATCGGGTGTGCCGAACCCGACCAGGTCGACACTGCTGCCGTTGCCGACGAGGTGCCCTACGGCATCGTGACTGTGCACGCCGAGAAAGGTGGACTCGACGTCCCGCCCATCGATGACGGAGGCGCAGGCGCCGTCACGATCGCCAACGCTGCGATCCTTGTGAGTTTCCCGACGGATCACTGACCAGCCCACCGACCGATGAGCGACCGGCCTCGGCGCCGATCCGCTTCGGTGTTGCGGGTGCACCCGGGACGTAAGTCCCTGTTCGCGTGCTCGATTCCTTCGTAAAACCGGGGTACTGAACCCCACCTGTACCGGAGGAACCATGCACAACCGTCAGGGAATCATCGTCGGCATCGACGGAACGCTCGCTTCGTGCGCAGCGGTCGAGTGGGCCGTCGCCCACCGCGATGTTCTGGGCGACGTCACACCCCTCTACGCCTGGGACTACCCGATCATGGCAACCGCCGGCTCACCGTTCGGCTACGCCGGCATCCCACCCACACCCGAGATGCAGGACGCCGCCGAACGGGCAGCACTCGATTTCGTCGCCGCCCTCGACGGGGTCGACTCGACCGCCATCACCGTCCAGGGTGATCCTGGCGTTGCGATCTGCGATGCCGCTGACACCGCAGGCACGATCGTGATCGGTACCCGGAATCGGGGACCGCTCCGGGCCAACGTGCTCGGGTCGGTCGGCCGCTACTGCGCCGATCATGCGCCGGTTCCACTGGTGATCGTCCCGCAGCGGGAGGGCGAGCCCGCCACCCGAGCTGCGAGGGTCGTGGTCGGCATCGACGGCTCCAACAACGCCTACGAGGCCCTGCTGTGGGCAGGTCGGACCTTCCCCGACGCAGCACTCGCCGCAGTGACGTCATGGCAGACACCCGTCGATGCACCGGTTCTGTTCGGTGGTGATCGATTCGACCTCGCTGCGTTCCGAGCCCACGCAAAGGCACTCGTGAACGAGACGGCCGACAAGGCAGCTGCCGAGCTCGGCCGCGATCCGAGCCGAATCGAACGGCGAATCGCCGAAGGCGACCCGCGATGGGTCCTCGCCGCAGCGCAGGAGGAGGCTGATCTACTCGTCGTCGGTCGCCGGGGCCGAACCGGGCTGAAACACCTGGCCCTGGGGTCGACCACGACCTCGCTGATCCATCAACCTCGCTGCCCGATCGCAGTGGTTCCCGACCCCGAGACCCCCCGCCGATGATGTCGGTGAGTCCACGGAGCGATCAGGCGAACGCAACGAGGTCGCCGTGCTGCAGACTCGT
>JAPOHW010000025.1:9244-36551 GCA_029979265.1 Actinomycetota bacterium
ACCTCACGCCATCCGGGTGGTCTTGCTCGACGATCACGAGATCGTCCGCCGGGGTGTGGCCAACATGGTGAACAGCCACGACGACATGGAAGTCGTGGGTGAGGCGTCGACCACGTCGGAGATCGTTGCGGTCGTCGCTCGGGAGCGGCCGGATGTGGCGGTACTCGATGTCCGCCTCGGAGAAGACGACGGGAACGGTATCGCTGCGTGCCGCCAGATTCGAAGCGCATTTCCCGACACGGCGTGTTTGATCCTCACGTCGTTCGACGACGACGAGGCGATCATCGACGCCTCGATGGCGGGTGCGGCCGGCTTCGTGCTCAAACAGATCAGGGGAAACGACCTGATCGACTCGATTCGCAAGGTTGCGAACGGGACGGTCCTTCTCGATTCGGCCGCGACTCGGATGGCGCTGCAGCGCCTTCGCTCGACCGAAGCCGGGGCGCTCGAACAGTTGACCGACCAAGAGCGGCGGGTCTTCGACCTGATCGGCGAGGGATTCAGCAACCGAGAGATCGGTGACGCGCTGTCGATTGCCGAGAAGACCGTGAAGAACTACGTCTCGAGCATCCTCGCCAAACTCGGCATGGTGAGAAGGACCGAGGCTGCCGCCTTGGCCGCCCGGCTCGAGGAACGAATCCGACTCCGCTACGACTGAAGGCCTACCGTTTTACCATGGACGAAGGAGACCACCGAGATCGTGCGTGGTTCGTGGCACCCGATGCCCTGATCGTCGTCGACCGCAACGGCACGATCCTCGATGCCAACGACGAAGCGAACCGCCTCTTTCGCGCCGACGAACTGATCGGAACATCGGTGGACGCGTTCGTCCCCGACGATCAGGCGGCCGCTCATCCCGAGCGTCGTGGCAACTTCCACGACGCGCCCCGTCGGCGATCGATGGGCGCCGGGAACCGTTTGAGCCTCAAGCGCGCCGATGGAACGGTCGTGCCGGTTCACATTGCCCTCTCGCCGATGCCCGATGCTCGAGTGCTCGCTGCGATCCGCGACCTGACCGACGTCGTCATGGTCGAAAGCCAACTGGCCGAGGCCACGCGGCGCCGAATCCTCGTCGAAGATCATGAACGAATCGCTCGCGATCTGCACGACCGCATCATTCAGCAGTTGTTCGCGCTCGGGATGGATCTCCAGGCCGCACTGCCGACCACCGACGAGACGAACGATCAGCGGATCAGCGAGGCGGTCGACACGCTCGACGACATCATCCGCGCCATCCGCGAGGTCATCTTCGATGTCCGCCGCGCTCAGCCCGATGAAGACTCGCTGCGAAGTCGGATCATCGGCATCAGCGCGGGTTTCATCGCATCACTCGGATTCGAGCCGTCGATCGAGTTGCGGGGATCGCTCGAAGACTTGTCGCCCCCACTCGACGAGCACATCCTCGCCGTCGTTCGCGAAGGACTCGCCAACGTCGCTCGACACGCTGCGGCGTCGTCGGCCACCGTCGAGGTGATCGCCGGCGAGGACCGTATCTCGGTGCGAGTGACCGACAACGGTCGCGGCCTGCCCACGACACTCGATCGCCACAGTGGCCACGCCAACCTGCTGACGCGGGCCCGACTCGCCGGCGGCTCGTTTCGGATGGCGAACCGTCCCGACGGTGGTGCGCTGCTGGAGTGGGATGCGCCGCGCGTATCGCCCGACTGGGACGGAACCGACTGATCCCGGGGCACGAACGAAGAAACGCACACCCTTAGCCGGAGGCTAATGGTGTCGGTACACTGGCGCCATGCCCGAGATGACGATCGGCTCGCGTATCAAAAAGTCGCCGTACTTCGCGGCGACGATCGCCGCTGGTGCAACCCATTTCACGATCTACAACCGGATGTACATGCCGACCAGCTACGGCGACCCCCTCGGTGAGTACGACCGACTCAAAACCGGCGTTTCGATGTGGGACGTCGGAGCCGAGCGCCAGGTCGAAATCGTCGGTCCTGACGCCCGAGCATTCTGCAACCGCATCTCGGCTCGTGACCTGTCGACGCTCGCGCCAGGTCGAGCCCGGTATGCCCCGATCTGCAATCACGACGGCATCCTCATCAACGACCCCATCGTGCTCTGCCTCTCCGAGGAACGCTGGTGGCTCTCGATCGCCGACGGTGACCTGCTCCAGCACTGCCAGGCGATCGTCGGCTCGGAAGGGTTCGATGTGGAGGCGTTCGAGCCCGACGTCTCCCCGCTCGCCGTGCAAGGCCCGAAGGCGACCGCCGTGGCCCGTGACCTGTTCGGTGACGACCTCGTCGAGCGCCTTGGGTTCTTCCATCACCGCGAGGTCGAGCTCGCCAGTATTCCGATGGTGATCTGCAAGTCCGGCTGGAGCCGCCAGGGTGGGTACGAACTGTTCTTGACCGATGGCACGATGGGCCACGCACTGTGGGATCTGGTCGCAGCGGCGGGCGAGCCGTACGGCATCGCGCCCGGCACGCCCCACCACATGGAGCGAATCGAAAACGGATTGCTCAGCTACGGATCCGACACCGACGACGACACCGACCCACTCGAGGCAGGACTCGGTCAGTGGTGCGACATGGACCGACCCTTCATCGGCCGAGATGCCATTGCGGCGCGGCACGAAGAACCCGAGCACCGACGGCGACTGGTCAACGTGTACGTCGACACCGTCGACCAGACACACCTCTGGACCGCCGACCAGCCCTATCCCGCCTCGGTCGACGGGCACGCCGCTGGTTTTCTCCGAACTGCGGTGTGGTCTCCGAAACTCGACCGCTTCATCGGATTGGCGCTGCTCGGCACAGCACATGCCGAGCCGGGAACACGCCTCGATGTCGACGCGCCCGGCCTCGTCACTGCCATGACCGTGACCGACGTACCGTTCGGTGTCAGCCTCTAGGGCGTGGGACAAGACCCCGGCTCCGGTCCGCTCGAACAGGTCACCCTCCTCCGGGCCGGTGACCGTTCCGACGCCATCTACGACGAGTGGGCCGACACCTACGAGTCCGACCTCCTCGACAGGTTCGGCTACTCCGGCCACCGCATCGCAGCCGACGCCCTCCTCGAACACCTCACCGACCCAGGTGCAGCGATCGTCGACTACGGCTGCGGGACCGGACTCGTCGGCGAGCTCCTCGGCGCTGCCGGCTGTCGCATCGTCGACGGTGTCGACTACTCCGCCCGCATGCTCGACGTGTGCCGCGCCAAGGCCTGCTACCGGTCGACGATCGAAGCCGACCTGACCCGGCCGCTCGACATTCCCGACCGCACCTACGACGCGATGATCTGTGCCGGCGTGATGGGTGCCGGCCATCTCGAGCCGGAACACTTCGCCGAACTCTTCCGCACCGTCAGACCCGGCGGACCGATCGTCTTGTTCGGCAACGCAACCCCCTACGTCGAGGAGGGCTACGCGGCCCGCTTCGCCGCCCTCGACTGGACGATCGAACGCACCGAGACTGTGAACTACATGGCGGCCCTGAACCGACCGGGGGCGTTGGTGATCGGCCGGCGGTGATCGCCCTAGAGCACCTGCTCGAGTGCGTTCTTCAGCGACACAACCGTCCGGTCGACGTGATGCAGCTTGTCGAGCCCGAAAAGTCCGAGGCGGAATGTCGAGAAGTCGTCGCCCTCGTCGCACTGCAGTGGGACACCGCCTGCGATCTGCATTCCCGCAGCAGCGAACTTCGCTCCCGACTTGATGTCGGGGTCATCGGTGTAGGCCACGACAACCCCCGGCGCTTCGAAGCCATCGGCGGCCACCGACACGAGGCCGTGGTCGGCGAGCAGTGCTCGGACCCGATCACCGAGTTCCTGTTGCTCGGCCTTGACCGACTCGAAACCATACGCCTCCGTCTCGAGCATCACGTCGCGAAACGAGCGCAGCGCATCGGTCGGCATCGTCGTGTGATAGGCGTGCCCACCCGACTCATACGTGTGCATGATCTCGCGCCACTTGCGGAGGTCGCAGGCGAAGCTCGTGCTGGCGGTTTCGCCGAGCCGGGCCAGCGCACGATCGCTCATCATCACGAGCGCCGAGCACGGCGAACCACTCCACCCCTTCTGCGGCGCACTGATCAGCACGTCGACACCGGTGGCTTTCATGTCGACCCAGATCGCGCCGGACGCAATGCAATCGAGGATCATCAGCGCCCCGACGTCGTGGGCGGCGTCGGCGAGGTCGCGAATGTAGGAGTCGGGAAGCATCATTCCCGCCGACGTCTCGACATGGGGCGCAAAAACAGCAGCAGGCCGTTCGGCGCGAATCGTGGCAGTGACCTCGTCGATCGGCACGGGAGCGAAAGGCTCTTGCGAACCAGGCCGACGCCGGCGGGCCTTCATCACCGTGTGACTGCTCGGGATCTGGCCCATGTCGAAGATCTGCGTCCACCGAAAAGAGAAGAACCCGTTGCGGATGACAAGCACATGCTGATCGGTGGCGAACTGGCGGGCGACGGCCTCCATGCCGAAGGTGCCGCTTCCGGGTACGACCGCCACACCGTCGGCGTTGTAGACCTGCCGCAACACCCGAGAAATGTCGTTCATCGCCTCCTGGAACGAGGCGCTCATGTGATTGACGGCACGGTCGGTGTACACGACGGAGTACTCGAGAAGTCCGTCGGGATCGACGTCGGGAAGAAGTCCTGGCATGGCCGCGGACTTTACCCCCTGGCCTGCCGCACCTTCCCAGCCCGGCGCTGCACGGGCTCGCCAGGTCGCCTCATCAGGCAGCGGTCACGCAGGAACAGGCGGGGTCGGCGCAGCGAGCTCACGCTCGGCCATCCACGGTCGCTGCGCCACAACATCGCCGTAGTCCCAGTACTTCGTGCGGAGAAGCTGGATCCGGTTCGAGCTGCAGACACCGCCCGAGAGCATGCCGTGGTGAATACGAACACTGCGGTAGTGCCGTGGCGAAATGTCCTCCGCAGCTTCACGATGGACAGACCGGTTGCGCCACAGCTCGCGATCCTCTGCGGCAGTGTGCACGATCAGATTCGCCCAGTTGTCGTCGACCAGTTAGACCGAGGTGTAGCTGAGCACACCGGGGACGGCAGAAAACTCACCCAGCAACGCAGCGTCGAGCCGGCCGATGTGCTGCTGCGTGTCGAGATCGCTGCGACGCTCACCGAAGAAGCCGACGATGCAAACGTCTCGCTGCTCTGCGAGCGCCGACGGGTCGCAGACGACCTGGCGGCGGGCCAGGCCGTGCACCGACCATGTCAACACCTCGTGCGCCCCCAGGTCGATCTCACCAGAGCGATGTCGCCGGATGAGCGAGCGCACGTCTTGCAGCATGTACGCAAGCAGTTGCTCGTCGGACCCGTAGAGCGCAGGGTCGGTGCAGGGATGGTCTCCGAAGAACTCGTCGGCAGTGAGACGAACGAACGCAGTCAATCGGTCCGCCTCAGACCCACGGGCAGTTGCTGTTGCGATCGCCGAAGGTCGTGCCGGCGGCGAAACGACCAAAGGTGAACGGCTCGAGCTCCCAGGGTTTGGTTCCGCCGACGAGCATGTCGGCGGTGAGCTTGCCGACACCGATCATCTTGAACCCGTGATTGGAGTCGGCGATGACGAAGGCATTGTCGGCAACATGGTCGAAGATCGGCACGTTGTCGGGGGTGAATGCGCCGATACCACCGTTGCGACGCTGCTTGAAGTACGGCTCGAGGTTCTCGAAACGCTTGAACAGCATCCCGAGTGTCTTGCAGTAGTACTCGGGGAACCAGTCGTCGGCCTGATAGAGGTCGGACAGGTGGCCGTACGGCTCGACCTGGGCGGAGTCACCGATCGGAATCGGGATCGTCCCGCCCTGCAGTCCCGGCGCACCCACTCGCTCCGCCGCGTATCGGGTGTAGGTGTAGACGTGATCCTGGATCATTTCGCCGTCGTCGCCGTACACCGGAGTGTTCATCAATTCGACGTGCAGCACCGGAGCGTCCTTGCCATCCGCGGTTCGGTAGTCCACGCCGGGCGGCATCCAGACTTCGCCCTCGAGCAGACGCCAGTAGGTCCACATCGCATGATCGACCGCGACGTGTCCGTCGGGGTAGACGATGTCGAGCGTGTTAGGACCACCGAGCCACTCCCAGTGCCGAGGAGTCCAGGCACCAGCGCCGACGACGACCTGCTCGCACGAGATGGTGCCTGCGCTGGTTTCGACGGCTGTGACCGACCCACCGCCGACCCCGCCACCGGAGCCGGAAGACAGTTCGTACCCGGTGACCTCGACGCCGTAGACGCGCTGCACACCCCATTGCTGACATTTCTGATCGAGGCCCCACATGACCATGTGGGTACCGGCGTAGCCCGAGCGATGCTCGTGGAGCACGACATCGCATTTGTCGGTCTTGAAGTCGGGCCACAGCGAGGTGAGGAAGCGGTGCGCGTCATCACCCATGTACAGGTCGCTCGGATATCCCGAGTCGATCTGGCTCTGGTTGAGGGCGATGTAGTCCTGCGTCTGGTTCTCCTCACCGATCGACACATAGCCGACCTGCTGGAAGCCGAAGTTCACCGGGTCGGACTCCCACACCTCGACGCTGGCCCGCAGGATCGAGTGCAGCGGACCCGTCATGTACAGGTTGCGAACACAGCCGCACGCAAGTCCGGTGGCGCCGGCCCCCGGACCCTGCTTGTCGATCAGGACGACATCACTGCCCTTGCCCTTGCCACTCTTCTCGAGCGCCATCGCAAGGTGATAGGCGGTCGACATTCCGTGAATGCCGGCACCGACCACGACATATCGTGCGCTCGGGGGAAGCGGATCGACGTTGTGCAGAGGAACGACAGCGGGATTCTGCAGGACGCCGTCGACCTGCTCGGGCAGGGGGCGATCCATGAAGGGGTACCACTGGTTCTGGCCCCCGAGATTCGGGAAATTCATTGGCGGAATCTACGCCCACTTCCACCGGCGGGCAATGGGCCCGCCCAGCAGCTAGATAAGAGGTGTGCTTATCGTCGTCTCTCCCGCGAAGTCCCTCGATTTCGATTCGAAGCTGCCAACCAAAAAGCACTCCGAACCGCGGATGCTCGACGATGCCGAAGCGCTCGTCGAGGTCATGTCCGACAAATCGCCGGCCGAGATCTCGAAGATGATGTCGGTGTCGGAATCGCTCGGGGAACTCAACCACGAACGGTTTCAGGACTGGGAACGGCCGTTCACAACCGACAACTCCCGACCTGCCCTGCTCGCCTTCACCGGCGACGTCTACCTGGGGATGGACCCTGCCGGAACGTTCACCGAACGCGACTACACCCACGCCCAAAAAGTGCTTCGCATTCTCTCTGGCCTGTACGGCGTGCTCCGACCCCTCGACCTCATGCAGCCGTATCGCCTCGAGATGGGGAGTCAGCTCACCACCGACCGCGGCAAGGATCTCTACACGTTCTGGGGCGATCGCATCACCGACCAACTCAATCAGGACATGGCCGACAGTCCGGGTGCCAAGGTGCTGGTCAACCTGGCCAGCAACGAGTACTTCGGGTCGGTCCACGCCGATGCGATCGATGCTCGCGTCGTCAGCCCGACCTTCCTCGACTCGAAGAACGGCGGCGACTACAAGATCGTGTCGTTCTTCGCAAAGCGAGCCCGCGGCTCGATGGCGGGTTGGATCATCCGCAACCGCGTGAAATCGGCGAGAGCGCTCAGCGAATTCGACGGTATGGGCTATCGCTTCGACCCAGAGCGCTCGCGCACCGACCAGCCGGTCTTCATCCGCGAAGACGGTGGAATGGAGTGATGCCGACCCCGGTGGCGACGCAGCGCACGGCTGCGATCGACGCGGCCATGGCCGACATCCGGGCGATCGAGAACGACCTCGGTGTCACCAGATCGGCGGTCGACGCGATCCGCACTCGTCTGCTCGCCCTGGCTGCCGAGCGTGAGCTCTTTCCGCTCGACGAGTTCCCTGCCCCGCCCCCCGGTGGCGGCGAGCGAAGTCGTCTCTACCGGCTGGCACAAGACGACGACGACCGCTTCGCGCTCTACGCCCAGCGGAGCAGCGCCGAGGTCTCGACTCCGGCTCACAACCACACGACCTGGGCGGTCGTCGTCGGCTTCGAGGGCCAGGAGCTCAACCGCTTCTATGCGCGAACCGATGACGGTGGGGTGATCGAAACCGGCCAGCACATGGTCGAGGCCGGCACCGGGGTTGCCATGCTTCCCGACGATCTCCACTCGATCCACATCAACACCCCGTCGCTCAACTTCCACTGCTACGGCTTGGCGCTCGAACGACTCGACGAACGGGTCTTTTTCGACGCTCGGAACCGGGCATGGAAGACGTTCAACTCGGTGAGCAACATCCATGAAGCCCGCCCCGATCGCCGACGCAACCCATGACGAAGACGATCACGTCGGGGGAGCTCCTGGATCTTTTGATCGACGGGGGTGAGATCGCACTGCTCGATGCACGCGAGCAAGGCGTGTACCACCGTTCGCATCTGTTTCATGCGGCATGCGTCCCGCTCTCTCATCTCGAATTGGTGCTGGGTGATCTCGTGCCCCGCCGATCGACCCAGATCGTCTGGTGCGATGACGACGGCTCGACCGATGGGCTCGCCACCCGAGCGGCGAGTCGGGCGGCCGAGCTCGGATGGACCGACAACGCCGTCCTTGTCGGAGGCACCGCAGCGTGGGCAGCCGACGGAGGCGAGCTCTACTCGGGCGTCAATGTGCCCTCCAAGGCATTCGGCGAGTACGTCGAGCACACCTTCGACACTCCTCGCCTGCCGGCGGCCGAGGTCAAAGCGCTCATCGATGCCGCCGCCCAGGGCGAAACCGACGTCGTCGTGCTCGACACTCGACCACTCGGCGAGTTTCGCCGTATGTCGATCCCGAGCGGCATCGACTGTCCCGGGGCCGAACTCGTCCATCGGGTCAAGGAGCTGGCACCCGATCCCGAGACCGTGGTGATCGTGAACTGCGCCGGACGAACCCGCAGCATCATCGGTGCCCAGTCACTGATCAACGCCGGCCTGGAAAACCGGGTCGTCGCGCTCGAGAACGGCACGATGGGGTGGGAACTGGCCGGTTTCGATGTCGCCCGCGGCGTGGATGAGCATGCACCTGATCCCGGCCCGGCGGCCCGGGCCTGGGCCGAAGCAGCCGCCGACGCCGTCGGCACTCGATTCGGTGTCGAGACGCGCACCTTCACCGAGGTTGCCGCTTGGCGTGGCGACAGGGCGCGCACCACCTATGTCCTCGACGTTCGCACCCCGGAAGAATTCGAGACCGGGCATCTCGACGGCAGCCGCAACGCACCCGGTGGCCAGTTGGTGCAGGCGACCGACGAATACGTCGCGACTCGGGGTGCCCGTCTCGTGCTGATCGACGACAACGGTGTGCGGGCAACGATGACCGCCTCGTGGCTCCGGCAACTCGGCTGGACCGACACAGCCGTCCTTACCGGCGGAATCCCTGGCCTCGTCGATGCAGGCGTAACGCTGCGCACCGGGCCGAGCGCTCGCACGCCGGTCGAACGAACCCCCACCCTCACGGTGGCCGAGTTGGCCCGTCTGCTCGCGGACGAGCCAGCGTCGACCGTCGTGATCGACCTCGGCACCAGCGTCAAGTACCGGACGCGGGGGCACATTCCCGGTGCGTGGTGGGGAGTGCGCAGTCGTCTCGACGAAGCCCGCACTGCGATCGGTGACGCAGGGACCATCGTCCTCACCTCCACCGACGGCCAACTTGCGAAGCTTGCCGTTCCCGACGCACGGACCCACTGGCCCGATGCCGACATCGTTGCGCTCGCGGGTGGCAGCAAAGGCTGGCGCCACGCCGGACACGACATGGAACCCGGATTCGAACGGGCCACGACGACCCCCGACGACGTCTGGTACAAGCCCTACGACCACGACGAACCCGGCGACGTCGTTCACCGGCACATGCAGGACTACCTCACCTGGGAAGTCGCCCTCGTCGAGCAGATCGAGCGTGATCCCACCGTGAGCTTCCCTGCCTTCGACTGACGCATCCGTCACCAGTCGCGCTGCTGTCGCTGCCATGCCTCACCGACGGTCGGAGGGGTTCTCGCATTTGCGTCCGATTGGCGTACGGTCACCTCGTGCCCGTCCGCCTTGTCGCCACCGATCTCGACGGCACCTTTTTCGGTTCCGACCATCTGCCCGAGGCGCGAACCGTCGCTGCGCTCAACGCAGTCCAGTCCGCCGGCATCATCTGCGTCGCGATCTCCGGTCGAGGGCATCGGGACGGACTGGGACGGGCCACATCGAACGGTGCCGAGTTCGACTGGTTCATCGGCTCCAACGGTGGCCACCGCCTCGACATCCGCAGCGGCGAAATGGAAGAGCACCTGGTGTTCGACGACGTCGACATCGTCGAGTTCCGACGTCGCCTCGCCAAACACGATCCCGACCTCGCCTTCGGCTGGACAACCGAAGATCGTCAGCACTGGGAGCAACCCTTCCTCGACATTCACCCCATGAAACTCGACGGTCAGATCCGTGCCGATGGCCACCGGATCGTCGACACCGCGCCATCGGGCGTCGACAAGGCCTTCGTTGCCCATCCCGAACTGTCGAACGTCGAACTGCTGACCCATGTCGAGCCCCACGTCGATTCCCGCCACCACCTGACCACCTCCGGAGTCGACTTTGTCGAGATGACACCGAACGGTGCCGACAAGGGTGCGGCGCTGGCGCGCCTGTGTGCCCGCCTCGACATCGTGGCCGAAGAGGTGGTGGCATTCGGCGACAACCACAACGACCTCACCATGCTCGAGTGGGCGGGGCGGGGTGTCGCCATGGCCAACGCCCTGGATCGGGTCAAGGAAACGGCCGACGAAGTCACCTCCACGAACGTCGAGTTCGGCGTGGCCCGAGTGCTCGAGGAACTCGTATGACCGAACCGTGCCGGGAGATGAGCTGCGCATGACACGTCCGTTTGCCGGCTGGATCGTCGTCTGCGCCGTCTTCGTCCAACTGATGACCAGCTCGGGTCTCGCCTTTTACGGCCTGGCGATCTATCTCGACGCACTCACCGACGCCGAGGCATTCAGCACCACCAGCGTGTCGCTCGCAACATCGATGTTCTTCGTCGTCAGCGGTGTCGTCGGTCAAGTCGTGGCCCGACTCCTCGAGCGCTACGACGTCCGACTGATCGTGACCGCCGGCGGTGTCGTGTCGTCGATCAGCCTCTACCTGCTCGGCAGTGTCGGCTCCGTGGCCGAGCTCTATGCGGTCTACGTGTTCTTTGCGGTCGGTTTCGCACTGGTGGGCCTGATTCCGGCCACCACGCTTGTCACCCGGTGGTTCCAGCTGCGGCGAGCGGCTGCCCTGTCGATCGCATCGACCGGATTGTCGGTCGGGGCGTTCACGTTGAGTGCGCCAGCGTCTGCGCTGATCGACGATCGAGGTCTCGATGAGGCTGCGCCGATCCTGGCGCTGATCTATCTCGTCCTGACCATTGTTGTGGTTCCGTGGCTGTGGCCCTCACCGGAGTCGCGCGGGCTCGAACCGGATGGCAGGGCCCGCGAGGGGGCGGCCGTCGGGGCGACGGCCGAGGGCATTCCCTACGACGAGGCGATTCGTACCCGTTTCTTCGGAGTACTCGCCGCCGCATTCGTGCTGGCCATGGGAGCGCAGGTCGGCGGCCTTTCGCAGCTCGCCAACCTCGGTTCCGAACGAATCGATCGTGCCACGGGCGCCGCTGCCATCACCGCGCTGGCCCTCGGCAGTGTGATCGGGCGCCTGGTCGGGGGGATCCTCGCCGACCGCCTGCCGCTGATCCGACTGGCCACTGCGCTTTCGATCGGCCAGGGCCTGGCGCTGATCGGCATCGGTCTCGCCGACTCACGCCTCGCGCTCATCGTGATCGCCTTCCTCTTCGGCACGACCGTCGGCAATCTGCTGATGCTCCAGCCGTTGATCACCGCAGCCGGATTCGGCGTGCTCGCCTATCCGCGGATCTTCGCCCTGTTGAGCCTCATCGTCACCGCCGGCGTGGCCGGAGGACCGTTCCTGCTCGGCTTCCTGCGAGACCAGTCGAGCTACCAGACCAGCTACGTCGTCGCAGGCTTCCTCAGCTTCGCCGCCGCCGGGGTCTTTGCGGCCACACGAACGGCGCGCCCGAGCCCCGAGACGGTCATGGGCTAGCGATACGCGAACAGCGCAGGCGTGCCACCGGTGTGGATGAAGACGACGTCATCGTCGGCCGACCACCGACCGGCGCGGGCGTGGTGGATCAGGCCCGCCATGGCCTTGCCCGAGTAGACAGGATCGAGGAGCAGCCCTTCGAGTCGAGCGCACAGGGTGACCGCTTCGTGCATCTCTTCGGTGGGGACGCCGTACGCCTCACCGACATGAGCGTCATCGATCACGACGGCATGAGGCCCGAGCGAACGGTCGATACCGATCCGATCGAAGACCCCCTCGGCGAGACTGCGAACGATCGGACCCAGATACCCCTCGGGTGCACCAGCCGAGATGCCCAGGAGCGGAATCTCGCTCCGCTTGACCGCGAGCCCGGCGATGAGACCGGCCTGGGTGCCTCCACTCGCGGTTGCGTGCACGATCTCGCGTGCCTCAAAACCACGGTCGTCGGTCTGGCGCAGGATCTCCACTGCGGCGGTGCGATACCCGAGCGCACCCACGACATTCGACCCGCCGAGCGGGACGACATAGGGCATGCGTCCCTCGGCGCGCAGTTGGTCGGCCCGTCGATCCATCTCGATGGTCATCTCGGTGCCCTGGTCGAAGTCGAGCACCGTGGCGCCGAGCAGTCGGTCGAGTTGCAGATTGCCGCCGTGCCGGTAGTCGTCACTCCAGTCGGGGAATCGGTGCTCGATCAACAGTTCACAGTCGAGGCCCATCCGGGCGGCGGCAGCGGCGGTCTGGCGGCAGTGATTGGACTGGGTCGCGCCTGTCGTGAGCACGATGTCGGCGCCGAGCTCTCGGGCCTCGGCCAGGAGGTACTCGAGCTTGCGGACCTTGTTGCCACCCATGGCCAGACCGGTCTGGTCGTCGCGTTTGACCCAGATGCGCGGTCCTCCGAGTTCGGCCGACAGTCGTGGCAGCGGTTCGAGTGGTGTCGGGAGTTGTGCGAGTGGGACGTGCGGGATCCTGGTCATGTCAGCTTCCATCGAGACGTCGACGCAACCTAACCCGCTGCTTCCCCGAAGGTGACCGCCGGGGCAACGAGATCGACGAACAGATTCACGGCACCGGTCTCGGCATCGAGGTGGAGTCCATCGGTGCGCGGATACCGCTCGGGATCAGCCTCGATCGCTGGACCAACATCGAGCACGTACACGTGGGGTTCTTCGCCGACGGCAGCAACGATCCGGTTGTACGCCTCCATGCGCTCAGGGCGGTAGCCGGGAAGCAATTCGGTCTTGATCGGTGTGGGTGGGGTGAGGATCACCACCAGCGCGCCGACGTTGGCCGCTTCGGCAACCATCGACTCGTACGCAAGCCACATCACGGGCCCGAGCACGTCATCGGTGATGTCGTGCCACTCGCCCGTCTCGATCGAGCGGTGATCGATGAACGCCGCCCCGTGGTCAATGACCACGACGAGATCGATGTTGTCGGTGATTCGCGTTCGGCACGGTTCCTCGAGTGCATCGAAGAACGGCGTGACCCAGTCGGTCCACGAATGGTGCCCGAACGCCGGAGAGCACGCGCCCCAGGCTCGGATCGTGACCGAGCCACCATGTGCTTCGACCCAGCCGGTGAAGGCGCCCCGAGCCTCGAACGCCGCCGAGTCACCGACGAGAAGCACCGACGCCCCAGCGGGCACGGCGATCGGCCACGTCGGCGTCACAACCGGGGGCGGTGAGGTCGCGGGCGTCACCTCGGTGATGGTTGCGGTGGGCGGTGGCAGCGTCGACACGGCAGCAGTCGTCTTCGTGACGAGCGCTGCAGCAGTGGCGGCAGCGATCTCGTCTTCAGTGGTTCCATCGGAGCCGATCGTTGCGACCACCAACGTCAACGCGAGGAGGACGGTCGCCCCGCCCAGGGCGAGCAACGGTCGCCGGAGCCGGTCGCCGCTGCGAATCGGATGCTCAAGCAGCCGATGCGACACCTCGGCGAGCCCTAGTGCGGTCGCAATCGCCACCGGAGCTGGTGCGTCGAGCAATACCAGCAACGGCCAGTGGAAGAGGTAGATCGCGTAGCTCCGACGCCCGAGCCAGCCGATGATCGGACCACCGAACAACCCATCGGCTGCACGGCGGTCGGTCACCGCCCACGCGACAACGATGGCGGCAGCCCCGGCCAACCCGACAAGGACACCACGAGCCACCCACGGATCGTCCTCGGACAGGGTTGCAACGAGAACCGCAACGCCACCGAGGGAACAGACGGCGGCCCACGTGGGAACCCGAAGGCTCGGCCGATGCAGCAGCACTACCGCGACCGCTGCACCGGCCAGTACCTCACCGAACCGCACCGGTGTTGCGTAGTACGCATCGGCGGCGTCCCACCACATCGCATAGCCGACGACCACGACCGCTGCGCCAGCGACAAGCGCCCGGCGACCGCCGAGCCCGAGCACCAGCAACGGCCACAGCACGTAGACCTGCTCTTCGATCGCAAGGCTCCACATGTGGGCAAGCGGTGACGGCGTCTCGAAGATCTCCCAGTACCCGTCCGCCGAAGCCGCCGCCCACCAGTTGTGGACGTACAGGGTCGCAGCGAGCGCGGCACGCATCGTGTCGTCGACCTCCCCACCGACCGCCACCACGGCCAGGACCGTTGCAGTGATCGTGGCAAGCGCAACCGGAAGCAGCCGGCGGGCGCGCCGCCTCCAAAACGTTGCGAGCGATGCACCGGCGAGAACGTGGTCGCCGAGCAGGATGCGCGTGATCAGAAAGCCCGACAGCGTGAAAAAGACCGAGACACCGATCCACCCTCCTGGCAGCACCTTCGGCCATGCGTGGTAGACGACCACAGCGAGCACCGCCAACCCACGCAACCCGTCGAGGGCGGGACTATGGCGGCGGACGGTCACGGTCGCCAGTCTCGCCTGCGCTCCATCGCCAGGCACGCTGGACCACCCCCTCGTCCCCTTCCGGGATCAGACCCACCGAACCTGAGCAACCGACATGTCGTCCGATCCGGCCTCGACCCGAATCAGCCTGCGAATGCAGTGTCGGTTCGGAGACGGCAGTCCAACCCCCTACGACGCCGGTTCGAGCAGCGGCAGCAGCAGGTCGACCGCGACCGAAGCCGTCACCGGCTCATAGGTGGCCCGCGGCTCTCCCAGGCGTCTCACGACGGTTGCCGACGGCAACTCGAGCGTGACAACGGCGTCGCGGTCTGCTGCAAGCGTGACGAGTGCCGCCACAAGGTGCTTGCGCTCCTCATCGAGTGTTCCGTCGTCGAATGGTCCGGGGAAGGCGATCACGATCAGCTCGACTTCGGTACTGAGTTGATCGAAGAAGCGCTCGGCCACGGCTGCGAACCGGGCTTCGTCCTCGACGTCAGAGCCTGCGGAAGTCTCCCGGTC
This sequence comes from Actinomycetota bacterium, assembly GCA_029979265.1. Classification (GTDB taxonomy): domain Bacteria; phylum Actinomycetota; class Acidimicrobiia; order Acidimicrobiales; family Aldehydirespiratoraceae; genus UBA11606. The sequence continues at coordinate 24,690 of JAPOHW010000025.1, forward strand.
GGGGTCCGGGCGCGACTCCTCCAGCGGCTCGAGCACGAACACCGCCACCTCGGGGCGAGCGACGTCGAGTCGGGTCTCCCAACTGGCCTGCGCCGCATCGTCTCGCGGAATCGTGGGAAGGTGGGCGAAGCCGACAGAGGTCGAAGTCTCCGGGGCGTACCGGTCGCTCAGCTCCTCGGCGAGCGGCCGAGCGAGATAGTCACCGATCACGAGGACTCGGTACTCCCCGTCGACGACGTCGTCCGCAGCGGGCAGGCCGTACCGATCGATCACGGTCGGTACCAGCCACGACGCCACGACAAGGGCAGACGGCCGGTCGAAGTGCACACCGTCGGGCCGGACCACCTCGTCGTCCTGGGTCTTGATCCATGCGGCAAGGTCTGCCGTCATCACCTCGTCGTGCCGTTCGGCGACATCGACGGTGATGTCTCGCCACCGCTGCATGCGTGCCGGATCCGTTTCCGGGAACCTGCCGAAGGTCGGATGACCGGGACCGATGTCGGGCGGCAGGATGAGCACGACGAGGCCCACTTCGTCGATCACGCTGGCGACGAGTTCGTCGAGTTGCGCCGTCATCGTCTCTCGGGTCTCGTCGTCTTGGAGCGAGGTGAAGGAGTCGTCCCCGTCCACTTGGAAGTCGACGACCTCCCACGGACCGAGCTGGATCACCGCAACGTCGGGTCGGGTGAGTGCTGCGAACTCGGCCCACTCAGTCAACCAATCAGCGCAATACAGGGGCACCTCCAACGTCTCGTCTCCCTGCTTGCGAACGCCGTCTTGCTGGAGGCCACATCCCAGGTCCACAACACCACCGACGAACTCCACCGACGCCGGATCCGCGATCGACCACCGATTGATCCCGATCCCGGTCATCAGCGCCGTCGAGTCCCCGAACATTGCGACTCGCAGCGGCCGCAACGCGGCCTCCGGGCCCGACGCGACCGGCTTGCCCGACTCGACAGACTCTGGCGGAGACACAACGGGCACGGTCACCGCTGTGGCAGCAGCAAATTCGTCGACCGCGGCATCGAAGTCGATGATGTCCTGCGTCGAGTCGGCCAGCACGACCGCAGCAAGCAGCGAGACGGTGAGAAGCGCGCCGGTGACACCGACCGTCCAGCGTTCGTTGCGGCGACGTCGAAGGGGATGTTCCACCCACCGGTGCAGGCCCGCTGCGAGCACGATCGAAACCGAGCCACCGACGATGAACAAGAGCACCGGCTCCTGGCTGAAGTGGCGATCGAGCACAACGAGCACTGGCCAGTGGACGAGGTAGATGGCGTACGACCAAACCCCCAACCGACGCAGGGGCCGCACCGACAGGACTGCTGCGATCCAACCGGTCGAGACCAGCACCCACACCATGATGAGCCCGATCAGCGTTGCGTGCACTGCGAGTCCACCGAGGAAGAGCCAGCGGTCGGTTGGGTTTGCGGTCGACCACATCACGAGCACCGTTGCGCTCGCAGCCGTCACTGCGAACGCAGTGCCGGCGCTGCTCCACCGCACTGGCGTCGGATGTCTGCGGACGTGCCAGAGCCAACCGAGTCCACAACCGACAAGGATCTCGCCGATCCGGGTGTCGGTTCCGAGGTAGAGCCGGTTCGAACTGGCCCCGGTCGCGGCGACTGCTACCGGCCACACGAGTGCGGAGACGATGGTGAACGCCAGCAGGTTGTGAGCAAGACGGGGCCGCCCGCGTCGAGCGAGCCCGAGCAGGGCTGCCGCCCCGATCGGGAAAAGGACGTAGAACTGTTCCTCGACTGCCAGCGACCAGTAGTGGACGAGGGCACCAGTCTCGGCGAACTGATCGCCGTAGGTGGTGCCCTCGGCGATCGTCCACCAATTGAAGACCTGGAGCAGCGATGCGATGCCATCGGCACGAGTGGCCGCGGCCGAGCCGAACGCGTCGGTGGTAGCGCCGACGACGACAACGACGGCGACCACGAGCGTCGCAGCAGGCGCCAAGCGGACGAACCTCCGCCGCCAGAACTCCACAACGCCAATCGGACGGTTGTCCTGGGACTCGGCCAGCAGTTGGGCCGTGATCAGGAAGCCCGACAGGGTGAAAAACGCCGACACCGCCAGAAATCCGCCGGAGAGCATGTCGAGACCACTGTGGTAGCCGACCACCACCACCACAAAGACAGCGCGCAAGCCGTCGAGTGCCGGCATGTAGCCGAGGCGCTTCGTCGCGTCGGTGATGCGCTCGGCGGTCACAGCCGCTCAGCCTGACATGTCTTTGGACCGGACGAGGCACACGCGACACGGCGACGCAGAGGAGGCGGCATCGTGCAGCGCTCGGCGGCGCTGTCGGTGGGAGCACTGACTTTCCCCGTGCCTGCGTTGAGCAAGGCGAGCGACCGGCACTACGCTGCCGCCATGGCCATCACCCTCCCTGCCCTGCCCTACGCCGACGACGCGCTCGACCCCCACATCACGGCGCACACGATCAGCTTTCACTACGGCAAGCATCATGCTGCCTACGTGAACAACCTCAACGGCCTGATCGACGGCACCGACCTCGCCGACGCATCGCTCGAGGAGATCATCGACGCTGCCGATCCCGGCGGCCTGTACAACAACGCCGCCCAGGTGTGGAACCACACCTTCTACTGGGAGTCGATGTCGCCCAACGGTGGCGGCGCCCCCAGCGGCGACCTGGCAGCAGCGATCGACAGCAGCTTCGGCTCCTATGACGCATTCCGCGAGCAGTTCACCGCTGACGCCGTTGGCAACTTCGGTTCCGGCTGGACGTGGTTGGTGAAAGAAGGCGACGGCGTGGCGATCGTCAAGACCGACGACGCCGACACCCCGATCAAGCATGGGCAGACCCCGCTGTTGACGATCGACGTCTGGGAGCACGCCTACTACCTCGACTATCAGAACGCTCGGCCCGCCTACGTGGCGGCGTTCCTCGACCACCTGGTCAACTGGGACTTCGCCGCCGCCAACTTCGCCGCCTGACCGCCTCGCCGGCTCATCGGGTCGGCGGGCGCCCAGTCTTCACGAAGTCGAGCGATTCGATGACGTTTCGGCTGACGAACCGCTCGAGTCGAGGTGACGCCAGGTAGCGCCCGGCAGCAAGAAGTGGGAGATCGGAGCCGGTGGCCTCCGCTTCCTCGATCGCGGCCTTGGTCAGCTTGATGAGATGCGCGGTGACGATGAACGAGCCGGCGCTGTCGGCGAGGGCCGCCTCGATCATCGACGAACTGGCATCGAGACCGGCTGCCCGGATGGCAGCGAGGGCGCCGTCGACGTCACCTCGCCGGATGAGGCCGGTGATGTCGCCCGGCGTCCCGACGATTTCGGGGTCGGGCCGGACCCCGTGACGCTGTTCGCCCCGTGACGTGTCGTGGCAGAGCCACACCGCCCAGAGCGCTTGGCGAACCGTGGCCGGTGAGGGATGGGAGCGCCAGGCCCACCGCGCCGCTCGAGCTGTCGTGAGTCCGTGCGTGATGTCGAGCCAACCGAAGCCCTCGTCGAGATCGAACTCGATGTCGAGGTCGTACCGAAGCAGGCGGCGGCTCACGGCAATCGTGACCGCATCGAGCAGCCGCTCGACACCTGCACCTGCTTCGAGCGCTGCGACAGCGGCTGCAATCGGCGCATCGTCGACATCGAGCAGTACGTCGACGAGTTGGGGGTCGTTCCACTCGGGATTCACCGGCGTGGTGGCAAGTGCTGCGAGGTCGAGCGCTGCCACCTCGGCAACCGCCTTGCGCATGTAGGGGAGCGTGTCTTCGCGGGTCCCCCAGGTGGTGGCGAGCGCCAGTTCGTGGAGCACTAGGTCGGCTTTGTCCCAGCCGACGAGATCGAGCAGTTCGAAGGCCTTCTGGGTGTAGATGATCCCGTGGCCATAGCTGAGATGGTGCATCGATGCCGCCTCGATGAAGCGTCGGCGAACCTCCTCGGGGTCGGCCTCGGCGGCGAGACGACGAGCGATGCCCATCGCTGCGTCGTGATCCTCGCCCTCGATCGCTTCGACGAGATCGCCGGCCCGAGGTGCTCGTCGCTGCCGAGCGGGCCGCCCACGTGTTGGTTCGGCGAGCGCAGCGAGGGCTTGGACGAGTGGCAGCGCCCGATCGTCGCCATCACGCTCGACCGTCCAGGCAAGGCAGTCGACGGCGGTGGCCATGGCGTGCCCGATGCCCCACTCCTCCCGCGGCAGGGCATGCTCGAAGCCGACCCACGCGATCGCTTCGGGAGCGGCGTCGTTGGCCAACAGACGGATCGAGTCGCGCGCAACCTGCCCGACATAACTGTCCTCCACACCGCGTCGAAGACTCGGCCAGAGCCGTTCGCGTTCCTCGGCGGCGGTCGGCTCGTCGACAGTGACGTGAATCGTGCCGTCCTCGATCGCCACCACATGGCACGGGACGTCTTCTTCACCCATCACACATTCACCGGTGTCGACCCGAAATTTCCAGTTGTGCCACTGGCACGTGACGAGCTCTCCGTCCAACGCGCCCGTCACCAGGCCGTACCCCTGGTGGGGGCACGCGTTGTCGATGGCGTGAACACCCGACGCCGTGCGAATCACGGCGACGCGACGCTCGCCGACCTTCACCATCTTCATCTCGCCCTCGCCGATGTCGTCGACTGCGCCCACGACGACCGTGGTGGAGCGCTCGCTCGTGGTAGGTGGCTCGGACTCGGGCATCGACGGCATGCCCGGATGGTAGAGCGGCGAGGACGTCACGATCCCGTTCCCGTGACCGCAACCTCACCCACCTCGGCGCGCCCGATACCGTCACCACATGAGAGAACTGGTTCGGCAGCCCCCCGAGTGGATCGACCGAGCACCGATCACGGTCAGTGCCACACGCGAGATGGCTGCGACCCCCGACGAAGTCTGGGCTGTGCTCGCCGCCCACGAGCGCTGGCCTGAATGGTTCAATGCAATCGAACGGGCCGAAGGAACCGGTGGCGACGGACTGGGTTCGACCCGTTCGGTCTGGTTCAGGACGTGGCGGCTCGACGAGGTCTTCATCGTGTGGGACGAACCAACCGTGTTGGGGTTCGTCGTGGTCGCAGCCGCCGGTCCGTTGGGACGGTTCTCGCAGACGCTCCTCGAACGGGTCGACGTGCGGGTGCTGTCCACCGACCGTGTTCGCGTCACCTACCTGCAGGGATTCGAGGCACGCTCGAAGATCGCTGCTCGCCTTCTCGCCGTTGCGTCGAGGGGGATGCGCAAGGCGCTGCACGGTGCCCTCGAAGGACTTGCTGCCCAGGTCGAGCGCGAACGCTCCACCGACTGATCGCCCCAGACCCGGACTGCGTCAGCTGACCCAGCTCTTCACTTTTTCGATGTCGGCGAGTTGGTTGGGTCCGGTCGGCGAGATCTGCAGTTGGGTCACGCCGGCAGACCGGAACGCTTCGACCCGCTCTCTGACGTAGCCCTCGTCGCCCACCAAGGCGGTGGCGTCGAGATACTCCTGCGGCACGAGTGCCATCGCCTCGTCCTTCCTGCCGTCGAGGTACAGGTTCTGGATCTGTTCGGCTTCGTCCTCGTAGCCGTACTTGCGGAAGATGTTGTTGTAGAAGTTCTTGCCCTTCGCCCCCATCCCGCCGACGTACAGCGCCGTCATGAAGCGACCGGCGTCGCGGAGTTTGCGAGCCATTTCGTCGTCGTCGGTGATGCAGAGTGCACCACCGGCAGAGATCTCGAGTGAGCCGAGCGACGCCGGCCGTTTCGCTGTGCCCGCCGCAAGATCCTCACCCCAGACCGAATCGGCCTTGTCGGGGTGGAAGAAGGCTGGCAGCCACCCGTCGGCCAACTCGGCGGTCAACGCGACGTTCTTGGGGCCGAGCGATGCCAGATAGATCGGGATGTCGTCACGTACCGGATGGTTCACGAGTTTGAGCGGCTTGCCCAACCCGGTTCCCTCGCCGACGGGGAGGGGCAGCGTGTAGCTGACACCGTCGTGCACGAGTCGCTCCCGCCGCCACACCTTTCGACAGATCTCCATGATCTCGCGCTGACGCCCGAGCGGACGGTCGTACCTGACACCGTGGAAGCCCTCGATCACCTGGGGACCGGACGCCCCCAAGCCGAGAATGAAGCGCCCACTCGACACTGCGTCGAGACCGGCAGCGGTCATGGCGATGGTGGAGGGCGTGCGTCCGTAGATGTTGAGGATGCCCGAACCCAACAGCATCGTGTCGGTCTTTGCTGCGAGGTAACCCAGGATCGACACCGCATCGAAGCCGTACAATTCCGGTACCCAGCCGATGTCGACACCGGCGCGTTCGAGATCAGCAGCCTCGGCCGCAGCGAGCCGGGGATCACCTGAGTAGGTGAGCATCATCGAGAGCTTCATGGCGGCGAAGCTACCCCGCCGGCTCGAAGGGCACGAGTTCGATCAGTTGCTCCATCGACTCGATCCATTCGTCGGCACTGCTCCGCCATGGCGCCGACACCACATGGTGCACTCCGGCCGATGCGTAGGCCTCGGCCTCCTCCCGAATCTGTGAGGCGTCCATGCCGTTCGGATCCCATCCCGTCCGGTACGAAATGACGAACTCGTCTCCTACACCTTCGTCCTTCAACCGCTGGACGATTCTGGCCATCTCGGCCGGTTCAGTGGAGATTCCCTGGTAGCCGTCGTGGCGCGCCGCCCGCCGGATGGCGACATCGGCCCCACCTCCGACCCAGATGGGGATACGGGCTTCGGGTTTGGGCTGGAGCTTCACCTCGGCAATGTCGTAGAAGGTGCCGTTGTGGGTGAACGGATCGGTCTCCCAGGCCTTGCGATAGATGTCGAGCGCTTCATCCATTCGCGTTCCGCGCGACGCGAACTCCTGGTCGAGCGCCTCGAACTCCCCAGCCGACCAGCCGACCCCGACCCCGAGCGTCAACCGGCCACCGCTCAGCTTGTCGAGGCTGGCAAGGCTGTTGGCCATGCTCAGCGGGTGGTGGTGCGGCACCACGAGCACACTGGTGCCGAGCCGGATCCGGGATGTCACCGCAGCGGCCCACGCCAGGCTGAGCAGCGGTTCGAAGAGATAGGGCGAGGGATAGCCCTGATCGACGGGCACGACGACGTGATCCGACACCCACACATCGTGAAAGCCGAGCTCCTCGGCCCGAACGGCAACCTTCGTGATCGCGTCGGCCGACGACGCTCGTCCGTACTGGGGCAGGTGGATTCCGAGACGCATGGGTCGAGTGTTGCAGACCTCGGCATCATCGCGAGAGAGTGACCGCATGAGCATGAACGACATCGGACCCGACATCGCTGCGGCCGCCGCCGGAATCGACGCAGAGACCGTCGAGCTCCGCCGGGCGATCCACGCCGACCCCGAACTCGGCCTCGACCTGCCGCGTACCCAGACGAAGATCACCGAGGCCCTCACCGGCCTCGGTCTCGACATCACCCTCGGCACCTCGACCACGTCGGTCGTCGCCGACCTCGACACTGGCAAGCCGGGCCCGACCGTGCTGCTGCGCGGCGACATGGACGCTCTGCCGCTGCAGGAGGACTATCCGTCCGACTTCAAATCACAACACGACGGCCGTATGCATGCCTGCGGTCACGACACCCACGTGTCGATGCTGGTGAGCGCAGCCAAACTCCTCGCCGACAGCAAGGACACGCTCACCGGCAAGGTCCGCTTCATGTTTCAGCCGGGAGAGGAAGGCTTCCACGGCGCCAAGTACATGATCGACGAGGGCGTGCTCGACGGCGTCGACCGCGCCTTTGCCATCCACGTCACGACCAACCAGAAATCGGGCATGATCGCCACAAAGGCCGGCGCTCTGCTCGCCTCGGCCGACAAGTTCAGCATCACGATCCACGGCGAAGGCGGCCACGCGTCGGCCCCGCACCACTGCACCGACCCGATCCCGGCCATGGCCCAGACCATCAGTGGCATTCACACCATGGTGGGCCGTTCCGTCGAGGCCACCCGTGCCGGGCTGGTCACCGTTGCCCACGTGCGAGCCGGCACCACCAACAACATCATCCCGCCCCACGCCTGGATGGAGGGCACGATCCGCAGTCACGACGAGGAGACCCGGGCCACGCTGAAGGCCAACCTCGTCCGCGTTGCCGAAGGCACCTCTGCCGCCCACGGCTGCAGCTGCAAGACCGAGATCGATCCCGGGTACCCAGTCACGATCAACCACGACGACCAGGCCGAGCTCGTCGGCGACGTCACCCATCAGATCCTGGGCGAGGAGCACTTTGCGATCATGCCGCGGGCGATCATGGGCGCCGAGGACTTCAGCTACGTCCTCCAGCACGTGCCGGGTGCGATGGCCTTTCTCGGTGTGTGCCCCGACGACGAGTCGCCACAGACTGCAGCACCCAACCACTCCAACCTCATGCGTGTGAACGAGGACGCCATGAAGCACGGCGTGGCGCTCTACGCGGCCATGGCCCTCGTCGGATAGGGGCCACTCGGCGACAGCCCCTCGGCACGTCGGTCGTCGCCGACGGCTTCATCGTGCCGACAGCTACATCGTGAAGCGCAGGCTGCGGGCGGCTTTCTCACCCCACTCGTCGTTGCCACTCCACGAGATACGCTCCGCGTCGATCCGTTCCTGGGGATCGACTCGTCCACATGCGAGCATCACGAATGTCTCGGTATCGGCAGTGAGGGTGACGGTCGGGTCGTCGACCGAGTCGACGAGTCCGGCCCGGCCATCGACGGCGACGTGGAAGGTCCGGGGAGCTCCACCGGTGATGTGCACCGTCATCGACATGCCGTCCTCGAGGCCGATCTTCTTGCCGGCGATGTAGCCCATCGATCGGTGTACCTCGTTCACGGCTTGCTCGGCAGTTGTGCCCCCGTCGGGAAGTTGGATGCCGAGTGGGAGCGCACAGTCTCGAGCATGGACCCACATGTCGAACACCCGGATCTGCAGAAAGTTGCCGTAGGCCTGCGGCCCGACGGGTGTCATCGACGGCTGGTCGACGATCGCCGGGTCGAGCGACTCGAGGTGTGCGAGGCGGGCATCACCGATATCGCGAATCGCGGCTCGGAACGTGTCGGCGTCCATGGCGGTCGCCTGCTCCATGAACGAGCCGACGATGCCGAAGTCGAACAGGTGCTCGGGATCGGGTTCCCAACCGGTGAGTGCCTTCTCGATGCTGACCGCGTGGGCGATGCACGCTTTCACGTCCCAGTCGGGGCACAACGACTGCACTGCCAGTTGCTCGTCGGAACAATCAGCGATCAGATCGTTGATCTCGGCGAGCGCAGTGCGATGGGCTTCGATGTAGACAGCAAGCGACGTCATGGGCCGAGACGGTAGTTGGCCGGGTGCCGCGACGGCGAACGAACACCCCGGGTCGACAGCGTGGCGTCAACTGTGTCGTCGGCCGTGCAGAAGGGTTAGCGACCGTTAACTTGACCGCACTAGACTCGTGCGCATGAGCGACGCTGAACTGCAGAGGGTCGATGCTGCCATCGACGCACTTCTCGAGGCCCACGATCCGAAAGCCCAGGGATACGAAGAATTCCGTGGTCACCAGTTCGATCATGGGCTGGCGTGGGTCATGTTTCCCGAGGGCCACGGCGGGCTCGGGGTACGCCCGCAACTCCAGAAGCACGTCAACGAGCGGCTCCACCATGCCGGTGCCGCGCCGACCGATGCGTCGATGTTCTTCATTGCGCTCGCCGGTCCGACGATCCTCACCCACGGCTCGGAGGAAGTGAAACAACGCTTCCTGCGACCGATGTTCACCGGTGAGGAGAAGTGGTGCCAGCTGTTCTCCGAACCCGGCGCCGGCTCTGACTTCGCCGGCCTCGGCACCAAAGCGGTGCGCGACGGTGACGAGTGGCTGATCAACGGGCAGAAGGTCTGGAACACGCTCGCCCACATCGCCGACTTCGGCATGCTCGTGACCCGAACCGACCCCAACGTGCCCAAGCACCGCGGCATGACGTATTTCGCGCTCGACATGAAGGCACCCGGGGTCGAGGTTCGGCCGCTGCGCCAGATCACCGGTGAGGCCGAATTCAACGAGGTCTACATGACCGACGTGCGAGTCCACGACGACCATCGCATCGGTGCCGAGGGTGAGGGGTGGCGAGCTGCGCTCACCACCCTCATGAACGAACGCACCGCCATCGGTGGCGGCGGTGGCGGCGGCCCCCGGCGAGGCGGTGGCGCCATCGGCCAGCTCGTGCGCATCTGGGAGAAGGTCGCGGACGACACCCGGACCCCGGCAAATCGTGACGAGGTCATGAAGCTCTGGATCCGAGCCGAGACACTGCGTCTCACCAACATGCGTGCGAGCCAACTCGCAAAGGCCGGGAACCCCGGTCCGGAGGGTTCGGTCGGCAAAGCGATGATGGCCACCCTCAACCAAGACATCTACGAAAAGGCGATCGATCTGCAAGGCATGGCCGGGCAGATCGACTTCGACTACACGTTCCGTCGTCCTGGCGAGGTCGACCTGTCCGGCACCGGCGGTGGCGAGGGATACGCATTCCTTCGGGCCCGGGCCAACACGATCGAGGGTGGCACCACCGAGGTGATGAAGAACATTCTCGGCGAACAGGTGCTCGGACTTCCCGGTGAACCACGCGTCGACAAGGAGATCCCTTGGATCGACGTCCCGCGTGGCTGACGTTCCCAAGATCCACGGAACCATCGAGCCGGGCTGGGAAGCCGTCCGCGACGCCTTCGCCCGCAACTTCGACAACGGCCTCGAGGTCGGTGCCTCCGCCTGTGTGACCCTGCACGGCCGTCCGGTCGTCGACATCTGGGCCGGCGACCGCGCCCCCGACGGCACGCCGTGGGTCGAGGACACGATCGTCAACGTCTATTCCACGACCAAGACGATGTGCGCGATCTCGCTCATGATGCTCGTCGATCGAGGGCTCGTGGAGCCGCACGAGCCGGTGGCCACGTATTGGCCCGAGTTCGCCGCCAACGCAAAGAGCGCAGTCACCGTGGCTCAGGTGATGTCCCATACATCCGGACTGTCCGGGTTCGAACCTGCCATCGATGTCGAGACGCTCTACGACTGGCACCGATGCTGCGAGATCCTTGCTGCGATGAAGCCGTGGTGGGAACCCGGTACCGCTGCCGGCTACCACGCCATCACCCACGGCTATCTGCAAGGTGAAATCGTCCGACGCGTCGACGGCCGCTCACTGGGGACGTTCTTTCGCGACGAGATCGCAGCGCTGCTCGACGCCGACTTCCACATCGGCTTCGGTCCCGAACTCGATGCCCGCTGCGGCGAACTGATCCCACCCAGCCGCGACCCGATCTTCGCCGGCGTCTCCGACTCGATCGCCGAGCGCACCGGCAGAAGTTGTCGCCTGGACGGCACCGAGCCGACGACTCGGGCATGGCGTGCCGCCGAGATCCCCGCAGCCGGCGGGTTCGGCAATGCCCGCTCGGTCGGCCGAGTCCACTCGGCCCTCGCCTGCGGCGGCACGGTCGACGGAGTGACGCTGATACGACCCGAGACGGTGGCCCGCATCACCGAGGAGCAGTACGTCGGCCGCGACATGGTGCTCGCCGGCGATGCCGACCTCCGCTACGGACTGGGCTTCGGTCTGCCGAGCACCCGCGTGCCGCTACCGAGTCCCAACTCGTTCTTCTGGGGAGGCTGGGGAGGTTCACTCGCCGTAATCGACCCCGACACGGAGATGACGGTCACCTACGTGATGAACAAAATGGCCCCAACCTTGCAGCGCGAAACCCGGGGCGGCGCCGTGTTGCTGTCGGCCTACGGCGCGCTCATGGCGGGGGCCGCCTGAGTCAGCGGGTGGAGATCTTGGCGATTTCCGGGTAGAGCTGTGTCTTGATCAGGGCGAGGTTGTCGCCCGCCGTGGACGCAACACCGGCAACCCGTTCGACGACTGCCTCGGTGAGGGTTTCGAGCGGGGCCACGC
>JAPOHW010000026.1 GCA_029979265.1 Actinomycetota bacterium
ACGCAGTTCTTCAGCCCTGATTCGCCGTGGTGGTCGCAGAAGGTCGCTGATGCGTGGCCGCAGTTCGATTTTGCCAAGGGTGTGGAGTTGTTGACCGAGTACGTCAACGATCCGGGTCGTTCCGATGGCAAGGCGGTCGGTGAGCCGATCGATGCCGAGTTGTCGTGTCCGCCGGATCCGACCCTGATTGCAGCGATGCAGGTGATCGAGCAGGTGTGGACCGAGAGTGGTCTGGTCAACGTCAACTTGACGAACTACGACCAGCAGACCCACATCGGGTACGCCCTCGGTGGTGACAACGGCTTCGTCGGCAGTCACACCACACACTGCTGGCGCTTCTCGAGCGAGGACGATCCGTCGCTGATTCTCGACGCGCAGTTCGCGCCGCCGACTGCCGAAGTTGCGGCAGCAAACGGCCTCGACGGCATCGTGTCGCCCCTGAACTTCGCCAACTACTTCACGTTGGAGATGTTCGGGAACCTGCAGGCGGCAACCCAGACCGACGTCTTCGAAGAGCGGTATGCCCTCTACGAGGCTGTCATGATGGAGCTCGCCGAACAGGTTCCGGTGTGGTACTCGGGTCACACCGCAACTGCGCTGATCGTCGACGCGTCGATCCAGGGCCTCAACAGTTGGGAGCTCCCCGACGGCACGCTCGGCACTGGCCACCCCAACGCTGAAGCGCGCTGGGCCCAGGCCTACATCTCCGTCGGCTGACACCGGTGAATCCTGGGAGGAGTGACGCCTGATGGGACGAGTACTGATCGCCCGCTTCGGCAGGCTTTTGGCGACCTTGTTCGCCGTGACGTTCTTGTCTTTCATGCTGACGTCGCTCCTCCCGGGCGACCCGGCGGTTGCCGTGCTCGGACAGGACGGCATCCAGAACGAAGAACTGTTGCAACAGGTCCGCGAGGACCTGGGCCTCAACCGTCCGATACCGACCCGCTATCTCGACTGGCTGGGCAACGCCCTCACCCTCGATTTGGGTGAGTCGTACATCAACAAGGGCCAGGATGTCTGGAGCGATGTGATCGTCGCCCGGTTCCCGGTCACGGCGCAGCTTGCGGTCATGGCCGTCGGTCTTGCCGTGATCCTGGCAGTGCCGATCGGCATCATCGGCGCCTATCGGGAAGGGAGGTGGCAGGACTCGACCACCTCTGCGGCGGTGCAAGTGGCGCTCTCGGTGCCGAACTTCATCACCGGCATCTTCCTCATTTGGTTGTTCTCCGTGCAGTTGGGATGGTTGCCGGCGTCGAACTGGAACCGACTGGGGAACGGTGTGGTGGACAATCTCAAGACATCGATCCTGCCCGCAGCTGCGCTTGCTTCGACCCAGATGGCGATCTTCTCCCGACTCGTCCGAGCGGACATGATCGCCACGCTCAAGGAGGACTACATCTTGTCGGCCCGCGCCAAGGGCCTGAGTGACAGCTACATCCTCGTCAGGCATGCGTTGCGCCCCAGCTCGCTGAGTCTGATGACAATCGTGGGCCTGAACTTTGGCGCACTTCTCGGCGGCACCGTGGTCATCGAAACGCTGTTCGCCATCCCAGGTCTTGGCTTCCGCTTGATCAACGCGATTTATCAGCGCGACATTCTTGTGATCCAGGGGATCACGGTCTTTGTCGCGGTGGTGTACGTCGTGATCAACACGGTTGTCGACCTGCTGTATGCCGTCGTCGATCCCCGGATTCGAAGGAGCTGACCCGTGGCCAATCCCTCGGAACCAGTCGAATACCCGCGAGAACGGCTCTCACCTGTCTCGACGTCGGTCGGGACAGGCGGCGCTGCTGGCAAGCCCGAGCGTGCAACCGTGCGCGAGGTGTTCTCGGAGATGCCCTGGCTGGTCAAGATCTCGACCATTTGGTTGATACTCGTCGTCGGCGGGGCCATCTACGCCAAACTCGACGTGGCCGTTTTCGATGGTGCGCTGCCACTCCAAGATCCCAACCTGCAAACCAACAACTTCAATGGGGCAACCGGTCAGTTCGGGGATGGCGAGCCCCTGGAAAGTCCGTCGGCCGACCATTGGCTGGGAACTGATGCCATCGCCCGCGACACCTTTGCTCGCCTAGTGCACGGTGGGTGGGTGAGTCTCATCGTCGCCGTCACGGCGGCAGCATTCGGCATCATTGTCGGTGGCTTCCTGGGCACACTCGTTGGCTTCGTTCGGGGTCGCACCGAGGCGGTACTGATGGCCGGTATCGATGTCATCCTGGCGTTCCCTGCGCTCATCCTGTTGCTCGCCTTGGTGTCGATCTTCGAGGTCCGAAGCCTCACGCTGATCAGCCTTGTGATCGGAGCGTTGTCGATCCCGTCATACACCCGCGTCGCCCGGGCCAGCAGCCTGGCGATCTCCAACCGAGAATTCGTCACGGCGGCCCGTGCCATCGGTACCAAGCCGCAAACCATTCTGTTCCGGGAAGTCATTCCGAATGTGTTCCCGGTGTTGCTTTCGTATGCGATGGTCGCTGCCGCATTCGTCGTCGTGGTCGAAGGGGGCCTCTCGTTCCTCGGCCTCAGCGTCCAGCTCCCGCAGTCGACGTGGGGAAACATGATCAACCAGGCCCGGCGCGACATCAAGCTCAACGTTGCCCAGGTCTTCTGGCCCTCGCTCGTGCTGAGTCTCACCGTCTTGTCGCTCAACCAGGTCGGCGATTGGTTCCAACGACGTAGCGCGGTTCGTTCCGCCTCGCTCTGACCCAGATCCTGCCCCGCGCCGTCGAGGCGATCGTCCACTCGACCCTCGACCCGACACAGCGGCGCGGAGTACGAGTTCTGGCCCGCCTGTCGTTGATCCTCACGCTCGGCCTCTTTGCCACCGGCGTTGGCACATTCCTGACCCATCGGCCCGACCCCAATTGGTACAACTATGTTGAGGGCCAGGGGGTGCAGCCCTTCGGTGTCCCGTCCGAGGGCTGGGCGGCTTGGCATGGTCTGTTTGCCGATGCTGCGTTCATGCTCGTGCTTTTCGGGAGTGCATGGTTCGTCTACAAGGTTTCGTTCTATGTCGTGCGGTTCGCAGCGGCAGCACTGGTGGTTGTGTTGCTCGGCCATGTGACCGGGTCGATCATCCGCTTCAATGTGGTCAAGCTGCAGGGAAAGGCGTTCGAGGACGCAGGTGCGGGCTACTGGCAACTTCTTTCCGGCGAACTGGAATACATCGTCACTGCGAGATTCGAGATGACAGCTGCGGTCACCCAGTTGTGGGTCATCGCTCACATGCTCACGCTGCCGGTGTTGGTAGTTGGCGCGCTCGTGTCGCTTCGTCAGGTCGGACGGTCCGATCCTCTCCGATCCGCTGTGTCGGGCGCCGATCGCAGTGGGGGTTGACGTTCCTGCTCCGCGGTGTCAGGTGTCGTAAAGTCCGCTCATCGTGTCGACCGAACCACAGCTCATCACCTATGTCGACCGACTCGCGGGCGACCTTCGAGGACTGGATGAGGTGCTGCGACTCGAGTTTGCGGGTGCGTTCTCCGGGGTCCACTTGCTGCCCTTCTATCCTCCGATCGACGGATCAGATGCAGGGTTTGACCCCGTGGACCACACGGCAGTCGACCCGCGACTCGGCGACTGGGACGACGTTGCCCGCATCGGATCGGGTCACCGGGTCATGGCCGATCTCATCGTCAATCATGTGTCGAGTCATTCGAGCCAGTTTCAGGACTGGGCTGCGCGGGGTGCTGCGTCGGCGTTCGACGGCATGTTTCTCACCCGCGATGACGTCTTTCCGGAGGGTGCCTCTCGTGAGCAACTCGAGGCGATCTACCGACCGCGTCCCTGGCCGCCGTTCACCACCTTCGAGATTGCCGGTGTTTCTCGGGAGGTCTGGACGACATTCACCAACGAGCAGGTCGACCTCGATGTCAGCCACCCGAGTACGTGGGCCTATCTGATGACGGTTCTCGACCGTTTCCGAGAGGTCGGCGTCGACCTTGTTCGTCTCGACGCAATCGGCTATGCCGTCAAGCGGGCTGGAACGTCGTGTTTCATGATCCCCGAGTGCTTTGCGTTCATCGAACGCATTGCCAAAGCGACCCGGCAGCGAGGCATGAACGTCCTCGTCGAAGTCCACTCCCATCATCGTTTCCAGATCGAGGTCGCGAGTCGAGTCGACCGGGTGTACGACTTCGCGCTCCCACCGCTCGTGCTCTACAGCCTGCTGCATAGCGATGCAGAACCGCTGGGGCAGTGGCTCGACAGGGCGCCTCGCAACTGTGTCACCGTGCTCGACACCCACGACGGAATCGGCATGGTCGACGTTGCCCCCGAAGGGGAAGAAGCAGGACTTCTGACGGCCGAGCAAGTCGATCGCCTGATCACGGCAATCCACGCGGCCAGCGGCGGTACCTCGGTCAAGGCGACGGGGTCAGCTGCGATGAACCTCGACAGCTATCAGATCAACTGCACCTTCTACGATGCGGTTGGGCAAGACGACGACGCGCACTTCCTGGCCCGCCTGGTGCAGATGCTCGTCCCCGGCATTCCCCAGGTGTACTACGCCGGCCTGCTGGCCGCCCCCAATCAGGTCGCGTTGCTGAGCGACACCGGCGTCGGCCGGGACATCAACCGGCCGTACTACGACGATACGAGCCGGCGCGCTGCGCTCGAGCAGCCAGTGGTTCGGGCCACCCTCGACCTTTTGCGGTGGCGCGCCCAGCATGACGCCGTGTTTCAAGGCTCCTTCACGTCCGCAGCGGTGGGTAGCAGCCTGCACCTCGAATGGGACTCACCGGCTGGACGTCTGCAGGCCGACATCGACTTTGCCGAACGGTCCTTCCGTGTCGATCTCGACGGTGAGCAGATCGTGGCTCGGGACGGGCTCGGGTGAGTGATTCCGATGACCTCCACGCTGCGTTCGTCACGTTCGTCGACTCGCTCGAAGAGGCAGAGCACGCACTGCGCCTGTCCTCCACGTTTGCGCGAGAGGGTGAGCCGAGTCGGGGTTATCAGCATCTGCTCCGATCGCTGCTCAAGTCGATCGAGCGAGAGCTCGTGTACGATCCGGTGCGGCCGAGATTTCGCGTTCTCGATGATCGAATCCGGTCCGGTGGAGACAATCCGGATCAGCAGTACTGGTTCGCCCACATCGAACAGGGCGGTCGGTACCGAGTTGTTGGCCGGCTGGGTTCCGCGAAGCGACTGGAGATGCAGCTCTACGCGCGTGAGCCATATGGAGCCGAGGACGTCAGTGTTGCCTACCTGACCCACGAGGAGATCGCCTTCGATGCGGAAGGGCACTTTGCCGTGGAACTCGGGCCAGGGCACCAGTTGGACACGAGCGAAGCGACCATGCTGCAGGTCCGCGAGATCTACGACGCGTGGGACCCCACCGAGGCCTCCCGGCTTGTCATCGAGGTGCTCGACGCCCCTGGTGCGCCGATGCCTCGATCGGCTCGCGACATCTGCGCCATCTTCGAGCGTGCCGGCCTCGACCTCCAACGTTCGACGGAGGGATGGCCGAGCCTTGTGGCGAAGCGGATCCTCGACCTTGTCGCCCCGAACGCCTTCACACCATTGCAGAACCCTGGCCGTTCTGCCGGCGTCGAAGGTCGCTGGATGGCGATCGGGCCCTACGAACTCGTCGATCACACAACAGCGATCGTGGTCTCGTTGTCGGATGCGCACGCTGACTATGTCGGGATTCAGCTCGCCGATCTGTGGATGGCGTCCCTCGAATACGCCGATGCAACGTCGTCTCGAACCGGCTCGCAGAGTCATCGGGCGCCGGACGGCCGGCTCTATCACATCGTGAGCCTCTCGGATCCCGGCTACCGGAACTGGCTCGATCCTGTTGGCCTGACATCGGGTCTCATGCATGTCCGTCTCGACGGCTTGGGTGAGGCCATGGCGCCGGAGCATCAGCCTCGTGTAACGGCGACCACGGTCGCCGAGCTGCCCGATGTGATTCCGGGGTTCGACGATGGCGTGGTGACACCCGATGGGCGGGCCGACGAACTGGCGCAGCGGCGCCGGCACGTGCAGCTGCGGTTCGGTCGGTGATCAGGCCTTGCGTCCAGCCACCTCGAGCAGCAGTACGCGTTTCCTGACACCGCGAGCCGAGATCGAGGGCAGCGGGAACGCCCTGAACGGATCACTCGGCCGTCCGGTTGCGGAGACGACGTGCAGTGTGGCGGGCACCGATACCGCAGAGGATCACACCCCCGCCACCGACCAGGGCGTGGACCGGAAGTGCGCCGATCAATACGATGCAGCCCGCCAAACCGACGACGGCAAACGCCCTCGGAAATCGGCGCTGCGACGGAGTCAGCGTCAGCGCGGCGCCGTTCGTGATGGCGTAGTAGAGCAGGACGGCAACCCCGCTGATCGCGATGGCGTCTCGCAGGTCGAGTAGGAGGATCAACACGATCACCGTCGCTGCAACCGTCAGCTCGGCTCGCAGCGGAAGCGAGCGAGTCCCGTCGACGTGCGCGAGCCAGTGTGGGAGCTCCCGATGGCGAGCCATTGCAAGCGTGGTCCGAGAGATACCGGGGATCAGGTTGAGCAGGACCCCCAGCGCAGCGATCGCCGCTCCGACCTGAACGATCGGGCCGAGCGACGAGTCGGCGTTGTCGAGCACCTGCCGGAGCGGTGCGTCGAGAGATCCCAGTACCGGACTCGGCAGTGCCCGAAGAAGCGTGAGTGCGACGATGGCGTAGACCACCAGGACGCCCCCCAATGCAGCGGGAATCGCACGGGGAATGGTTCGCTCCGGATCGACCACCTCTTCCCCGAGCGTGGCCACGCGGGCGTAGCCGGCGAACGCAAAGAAGAGGAAGCCCGCGCTTTGCAGAACGCCGTGCACACTGCCTTCGCCGAGATCGATCCCCCCTCCAGCCGGCTCGGCACTGGTCCAACCCGTAACAACGACGACTGCGAGGGATCCCAGCGCCACCGCAAGGAGGGCGCAGGTCACGGCAACGGTGCGCGACAGCCCACCGATGTTGACGGCAGTGACCATGACAACTGCAGCAACTGCGACCGTCCGCATGTTGTCGGGAGCGATGTAGGCACCGACGGTGAGCGCCATCGCCACACACGACGCCGTCTTGCCGACCACAAATCCCCATCCGGCGGCGTGCCCCCAGCCCTCGCCGAGTTGGCGCCGTCCATAGACATAGGTCCCGCCCGACTCCGGGTGGATCGCAGCAAGTTGCGCTGACGACGTGGCGTTGCAGAAGGCGATGAACCCGGCCACGGCGAGACCGACTAGGAGGCCATCGCCTGCTGCGGCGGCAGCCGGACCCCATGCGGCGAAGACACCGGCCCCGATCATCGAGCCGACACCAACGACGACTGCGCCACCGAGGGTGAGAGTGCGCCTCAATTCGCTCATGCGAGGTACTCACGCGTGTCGGTGGAGGGGGGAAACCGAATCGCCTTTGCAATGGCATCGCCGTGGGGGCCGTCATGGGAGAACACGTAGGCATTGGTGCGGGTCGGGTCACCAGCGACGGCGATCAAGATCTTGGCCGGCTCGGTCACGATCGGCACGAGCCGATCCGGATCAGTGGACTCGGCGAAGACAGGGGGCACGTGGCCCTTCGCAACCAGGTCGGTCAGTGACCGCCGACCAGCGGTGAGATTGCTCCACTCGCCGATGAGCTTCTCGAATCGCCACGCAGGGATGCGTGCATGCTCGAACAGCGCTTCCCGCAGCTTGGTCTTCGACCAGCCGTGGGCGGCGATGGTCCGAGCCAGGATCGGTGACAGCACGAGCAGGGGCCGATAGTGGCCCCGCCCGAGGCCGTACACGTGGGTCAAGTCCCAGCCACTGATTCGTGCAAGGCCATCACCGAGGTAGGGCACGATCTGCTCAGGGGTCGAACCGAACACGCTGCCGACGATGGCGCCCGAGTTGTAGCGGGCGATGGAGATGGCGTCACCGTCGTGGCCAAGGTCGGCGGACACCGTGGGCCACCCGATCTCGTCGAGCGTCGCAAGGTCTTCGGCGAGCACCACCCGAAAGGTGTTACCGAACGTGGCCTTGTCGTGCTGATCGGTGGTGAACCCATAGACATTGCGAAGAAACAGCCGCAACCATCGGCCGACGGTGGTGTTGCCGAGGCTGCCGTCTCGGAGCGCTCCGGCACCGCTGGTGAAATCGAGGTCCGCCGCCCGCGCGCTGTCGAGCACGACGAGGGCATCCGCTCCGGTCGTGTTCCCGGAGTGCTCGACGCCATAGCTCGGATCGGCAAGCGCCTCTGCGATCGCCAGGACCACCGGGAAATGGGCCGGCCGACACCCGGCCATGACGGCATTGACGGCGATGGACCAGACCGTCACCTCACGACCCGTTGTCGGGGCCGACGCGAGGACGTGCCCGGGTTCGAACCCACCCCCGGCGACCATGGCCTCGACTCGTTGGACGGTTGGGGGCACCACAGGAAGACCGTCGGACCATCCGCGTCGGATGAACTCGGCCTGGATCGAATCGAAGTCGCCGGAGACGACGGGGTCTGTCGGTGCGGGCTCGGTAGTTTGGAGCTGAAGGGCATCTGACGGTGTCAGCGTCAGTGCATCCACGATCTCTTCGAAGGTCCCCGCCAGGAACGCATCGCGAAGATCGCTCCAGGTCATCGCATCGACGTGACCGGGGATCACTGCAACGGGCGGCTCGGCGACACCGAGCCCGCAACCGGTCGCTCGAGCCTGTCCGGCGAACCCCTCACAGACGATGGATACTGCTGGGATCCCCGCCCGCTCAGCCACCACTGCAGCCCGCATCACGGCGGGCGTACAACTCCCTCAACAACCCATACCCGACACGACAGCGTCGACCCCGCGGTCGCGCAAGCGGCGGGGGAGTGCTTCGATGATGGTCGACTCGTCGGGGCCGTGGGTGTTGCCGAACGCGTCGTATGGGACGATGGAGACGCCCGGGAACCGAGCCTCGAGGGCCTCCTGCAACAACGGGAACAACTCGTCACCGCGAAACAGGTAGTCCCACACGAACCCCACGGTCGCGTTTTCGAGATCGCGACGTCTGGGGGCGAGTGGCTGCGGGGCCACGGCAACTGACGACAGCGGCCAGACGGCATCGAAGTGAGCCTCCACGTCCTCGCACCGCCTAGCGGAACTCGAGCCCGTCGAAGTCCCCGGACTCGCGCCAGCCCTTGATGTACTGGAAGTAGGCCCATGCACCGTCGGGGTATCCCACGCCGGCAAGGCCATCACCCATCTCGTCGACCTTGCCCTCGTTGTTGTAGTAGCCGGGCGTGCAGTCGGGGTCGGCGCCGAATCGACGAGGATTCGAACGCAGCAGGTCCATCCACTCGTTCTCGGCTTCCTGCGTCACCTCGACCTCGACAGCACCCGTGTCGTTGGCGTGCTGCAAAATCGCAGCCAGGGTGTTCGCCGCCTCGACAAGGTTGTGGGGAATGTTCGAGATGAGGTTTGCGGCCTGCATGGGGCTGACCACGTACAGATTCGGGAAGCCATGCACGTGCATGCCGTGTTTGGAGACCATCCCCGGGTCCCACCGTTGCGAAAGCTTGACCCCGTTGCGTCCGGTCGTGTCGTAGCCGGATCGACGCGCATAACTGGTCCCGACTTCGAAGCCCGAGGCGTAGACGATGCAGTCGAGTTCGTAGTGTCGATCACCCACCCAGGCTCCGGACCGGTCGATCTCGCGGACGCCCCGCCCATCGGTGTCGACAAGGGTGACGTTCGGCTTGTTGTAGGCGAGCAGGTACTCGTCGTGAAAGCAGGGGCGCTTGCACAGCTGCCGATACCACGGTTTCAGGGCCTCGGCGGTGGCAGGATCGTTGACGACCTCGTCACAACGAGCCCGTATCTCTTCCATCTTCTCGTCGTCGGACTCGTGGAAGGCCGCCATCCACGACTCGACAGTGCGTTCGCCACTGTCCATCTCGGTGAACTTCTTGAAGATTCGTTGGGTGATGTCGGTCCAACCGTCCTGGACGAGGTCTTCCTCGGCCCACCCGCCGGTTTGCAGAATTGTGAAGTTCTCCAACCACTGCTGCTGCCAGCCCGGCTCGAGCGTGGCAAACCAGCCAGGGTCGATCGGGTGGTTGTTGCGAACATCGATCGACGATGGGGTTCGCTGGAATACGAAGAGTTCACCGGCGTGCTCGGCAAGGTGAGGGATGCACTGGACCGCCGTCGCGCCGGTCCCGATGATCCCGACGCGCTTGTCGTTCAGCCCGGTCATGGGGGCACCGCTCGGGTCCCCGCCGGTGACGTCATAGTTCCATCGGCTCCTGTGCCCGGCGGGCCCCTCGAAGCGTTCGATCCCATCGATCCCGGGCAGCTTCGGACGGTGCAGCGGTCCGGTGCCCATGCCGACGTGCCGGGCACGGATGTCGTCGCCTCGGTTGCTGCGGATGATCCAGCGGCTCGATGCCGGATCCCATTCGAGATCGGTGACCTCGGTCGAAAGGAGAGCGTTGCCGTAGAGATCGAAGTGTTCCCCGATCCGGCGGCAGTGCTCGAGAATTTCGGGTGCCTTCGCGTACTTCTCTGTGGGCATGTGGCCGGTTTCTTCCAACAGCGGCATGTAGACGAACGCGGCCGTATCGCACATTGCCCCCGGGTACCGGTTCCAGTACCACGTGCCGCCGAAGTCACCACCTTTTTCGATGATGCAAACATCGTCGATTCCTGCCCGCTTCAGCGCCGCTCCGACGACGAGCCCGGCAAACCCACCGCCGATGAAGGCGAACTCGACGTCGCCGGTCCGTGGAGCCCGTTCCGTCCGCTGGACATATGGGTCGTCGAGGTAGTGCGCGAACGTGCCGGTGGGCTCGATGTACTGGTCGTTGCCGTCGGCTCGAAGCCGCTTGTCGCGTTCAGCGCGGTATTTCTCTCGCAGAGCGGTTCGATCCATCTGCCCAGTATCGCAACGCAGGCGAGGCTCGACCGAATCGCTCACTCGGTCACCGCGACGTTGAGTACGGCGTCTCCTCGGTTGACCAGGGGATGCAGCAGCTTGCCGACGAGCACACCGTCGCTCGGTGCGTTGAGGCGGCCGAGTTGCTTTCCGAACGGATCGCGCAGGACCCCCATCTGCTCACCCTTCGTCACTCGTGCACCGAGTGCGAGTCGACAGTCGACAACGCCGCTCTTCGACGCACGAACCCAACGGGCCGAGGTGGCGAGAAGCGAAGGCGGTGCAGCCGGCGCCAGATCATCGATCATGCCGAGGTGATGGATGACGCGAAGAATGCCGTCAACTGCGGTTTGCACCGACGTCTCGTCGAAGCGGTAGGCCTCACCGCCCTCGAACACCAGGCAAGTTGCGCCGGCCTCCGTGGCTGCGCCACGAAGCGAGCCATCGCGGACCCGTGAGTCGATCACGATCGGAGCACCGAAACTCATCGCAAGTTCGAGGGTTCTCGTATCGGACAGATCACCGCGGATCTGGGGCAGATTGGCCCGATGATCCGAGCCGCTGTGGAGGTCGATTCCCACCTCGCAACGACCGACGACTTCGGTCATCATCAGGTGAGCGATGCGGGAGGCAAGTGAACCCCGTGCCGAACCCGGGAAGGCCCGATTGAGATCACGTCGATCGGGCAGGTAGCGGTCGCCGGTGTTGAACCCGTGGACGTTCACGATCGGGACGGTGATGAGGGTTCCGGCCATCGAACCCGGGTGCACGAGCGCGAGCACCCGCCGGATGATTTCGACGCCGATGATCTCGTCGCCATGGGTGGCAGCGTTCACCCACACGGTTGGCCCGTCGCTGACCCCATGCAACACCACAACCGGGAGCGCAACGGGTGTCCCCGACATCAGTCGAGCAATCGGCAATTCGGTGTGGGTCCGCCGGCCTGCCGCAGCCGTGGTGTCGCCGATGGGGAACGGCGCCCGTATCGTCATGCGTCGTCGGTGATCATTGGGTCCGGCAGCGGTTGAAGCTGGAGGCGGCTGCGACGGCGCCGTCCCGGTACGAGGCCTCGCATCGCCTCCAGATTGCCGAAACACAGCAGTCGATCGTCCACCTCGATCACCCGCTCGCTGCGGGGATTCGGGATGACAGCGGTGCCTCGATGCAACGTGAGCACGGAAATGTCCTTGTCGCGAAGTTCACCGATCGTGGTCCCCGCAGCGACGAGCGCTGCCCCCTCGTTGACTGCGAGTTCGACCACCCCATAGCCAGTACTCACGGTCAGGCGCTGACGAATGTCGAGTTCGGGAAAAGCAACCTGAGAAGCGACGAAGTCGACGATCGCGCCGGCGATGTCGAGCTCGGTGGCGCGCTCGATGCCCTCGAATCCTGGCGAGGAGTTGACCTCGATCACAACGGGCCCATCGGCGCCTTCGAGCATGTCGACACCGGCGACTCGAAGCCCCATGATCTGCGCGGCTTGCACGGCGACCCGTTGAAACTCCGGATCGAGTTCGACCGGTTCGACCGTGCCTCCCCGATGAACGTTCGATCGGAACTCGTCGCCCTTCGCGACCCGGCGCATTGCGGCAACGACGCGATCTCCGATGACGAGTGCTCGGATGTCACGGCCCTTCGACTCTGCGACGAAACGCTGGATCAGAACGTTCTGCCGGGCACTCTGCAGTGTCTCGATCACCGCCTCGGCAACCTTTGTGTCAGGGGCAAGGATGACCCCGATTCCCTGGGTCCCCTCGAGCAGTTTGATGACCACCGGAGCGCCACCAACCCGCTCGATGGCAGGGAGCACATCAGCCCGGTCACGAACAAAGGTGGTGGCGGGGATGGAGACGTCATGGCGACTGAGGATCTGGATTGCCCGCAACTTGTCGCGGGAATTGGCAATCCCGTTGGATGGACTCGGCGTGTAGACGTCCATCTGTTCGAACTGTCGGACGACCGCCAGGCCGAAGAACGTGATCGAGGCGCCGATACGGGGAAGCACGGCATCGACGTCGTCGAGTGGACGACCGCGATACTGGAGATCGGGTTCGCGGCCCGAAAGATCGATGCTGAAGCGCAGCGTGTCGAGCACCCGTGCGTCGTGGCCGCGCTCGGTGGCCGCCGTCACGAGACGCTGCGTGCTGTAGGACCTGGGCGCCCGGGACAGAATTGCGACTTTCACCGGAGGCGACGGTAACAGCCCCGCCTCGGAACACAATAGGCTCGCGCTGTCGCTATGAGCACCGCTGTCCTTCCCGACGAAGTCCGCCTCACCCATCTGAAGCAGTTGGAGGCCGAGGCGATCCACATCATGCGCGAAGTGGTCGCTCAGTTCGAGCGGCCCGTCATGCTGTATTCCATCGGCAAGGACTCATCGGTGCTGCTGCACCTCGCTCGCAAAGCCTTTTACCCGGCCCCGTTGCCGTTTCCGCTCGTCCACGTCGACACCACCTGGAAGTTCCGGGAGATGATCGAATTCCGTGACCGTGTTGCCGCAGAGCTGGGACTCGACCTGATTTCCTGGACCAACCAGGAAGGCGTCGACCAGGGGATCAATCCCTTCGACCACGGATCCAAGAACTACACCGACATCATGAAGACGCAGGCCCTCAAGCAGGCGCTCGATGCCGGCGGGTACGACGCCGCCTTTGGCGGTGCTCGTCGCGACGAGGAGAAATCTCGGGCCAAGGAACGCGTCTTCAGCTTCCGCGACAAGTTCCACCGATGGGATCCGAAGAACCAGCGACCGGAACTGTGGAATCTGTACAACGGCCGAGTCAACCGAGGGGAGAGCATCCGCGTCTTTCCGATCTCGAACTGGACCGAGCTGGATGTGTGGCAGTACATCCATCTCGAGAACATCGACATCGTTCCGCTCTACTTCTCGGCGCCCCGACCCGTCGTCACCCGTGATGGCGTCACGATCATGGTCGATGACGATCGCTTTGTCTTCGAGCCCGGTGAAGAGCCCGAAGAAAGGTGGGTCCGATTTCGCACCCTCGGGTGTTACCCGCTCTCCGGTGGGGTGGATTCCACCGCCACGACGCTTCCCGAAATCATCCAGGAGATGTTGCTCGCAACCCGCTCGGAACGGGAAGGCCGAGTGATCGACTACGACCAGTCCGGATCGATGGAGGAGAAGAAGCGGGAGGGCTACTTCTAGTGAGTCATCAATCCGACCTCATCGCAACCGACATCGAGGCCTACTTGGCCGAACACGAGCGCAAGGACCTGCTCCGGTTCCTCACCTGTGGCTCGGTCGACGATGGGAAGTCCACCCTCATCGGGCGCCTGCTCCACGACTCGAAGATGATCTACGAGGACACCCTCGCCAGTCTCGAGGCCGACTCAACGACCCAGGGGAGTGCCGGCGGCCACGTCGATCTCGCGCTCTTGACCGACGGACTCAAAGCCGAGCGGGAGCAGGGAATCACGATCGACGTTGCCTATCGCTACTTCTCCACAGCGAGGCGGAAGTTCATCATCGCCGACACCCCAGGCCATGAGCAGTACACCCGCAACATGGTCACCGGCGCCTCGACGTGCCAGCTCGCCATCATCTTGGTGGACGCCCGCCACGGGGTCGTCACCCAGACCAAGCGACACAGCTTCATCGCGAACCTGCTGGGCATTCGCCATGTTGCGGTCGCGATCAACAAGATGGACCTCGTCGACTGGTCCCAGGAGCGCTTCGAGGACATCCGCACCGACTATCTGGCGTTCGCGAAGCGCCTCGACCTCGCTGACCCTTTGTTCTTGCCGATGTCGGCCCTCCTCGGCGACAACGTGGTCGAACAGTCCGAGAACCTGGCGTGGTTCGACGGACCGACGATGATGGAACACCTCGAGACGGTCGACGTGGAGTCCGGCATCGACGTTGACAGCTTCCGGCTTCCGGTCCAGTTGGTCACCCGCCCCGACCTCGATTTCCGCGGCTTCGCAGGCACGATTGCGTCGGGCATCATCCGGCCCGGTGATCGAGTCGTGGCTCTTCCCTCCGGTGTCTCGTCGAACGTTGCGCGCATCGTCACCATGGACGGCGACCTCGACGATGCTGGGCCTGGGCGGGCGATCACCCTGACGCTTCAGGACGAGATCGACGTCAGCCGCGGTGACCTCCTCAGCACGCCAGGCGCTGAGCCCCTTCGAGCTCATGACATCGACGCCATGCTCGTTTGGATGACTGACGAACCGTTGCGTCCTGGCCGTCAGTACGCGTTGCAGTCCGCCACCGGTATGTCCAACGCGACCGTCACCACGATCCATCATCGCGTGGATGTCAACACGCTCCACGAGCATTCGGCCGGCCAACTCGAACTGAACGACATCGCGGCCGTGCAGGTCCGCAGCGACAGGGAACTCCTGTTCGACCGTTACGCCGACAACCGAGTCACGGGAGCGTTCATCCTGGTGGACCGCCTGAGCAACGCCACCGTGGCCGCCGGCATGATCAGCGGGGCCGGCTCGTCATGGGATCGGGCTCCTGAAGACGGGTTGCAAGCGCAGGCATCGACGATTTCGTCCGCCGAACGGGCGGTGCGATTTGGGCAACAGCCGTGCACCGTGCTGCTCACCGGGCTGACTGCAGCCGGGAAGTCCACGATCGCGACGGCACTGGAGCGAGAACTCTTCGATCGAGGAAAGGTTGCTGTCCGTCTCGACGGCGAAAACGTCCGCATGGGGATCAGCCGGGATCTCGGCTTCACGGCCAGCGATCGCTCGGAGAACCTGCGCCGTGCGGCCGAGATGGCACGACTGTTGAACAACCAGGGTGTCATTGCCGTCGCTGCCTTCGTTGCTCCCGACGCCGAGGTGCGCAGCCGGGTTCGCGACCGTGTCGGCGACGATCGGTACCTCGAGGTCTTCGTCGACACTCCGATCGACGTCTGTCGACGTCGGGACACCAGCGGTCTGTACGAGCGCGCCGATGCCGGTGACGTGGTCGACTTCCCTGGTGTCGACTACACCTACGAGCGTGATGCGACGTACGACCTTCGCATCGACGCAAGTGTCAGCACGGTCGACGAGATCGTCGCGTCCATCATCGCCGCACTGGTGCAACGGGGGATGTTGCGTGGCTGACGAGCCGGTCAGCCAAAACATCGTGCGGGCCGAGGGACGGGTCGACGCCCTCGCCCGGCGGAGACTGTTCGGCCATCCTGCCCGGACGGTCTGGTTCACCGGACTCTCCGGGTCGGGCAAGTCGACGTTGGCCTTCGCAGTCGAAGAGGCGCTGGTCGCCAGAGGCGTTGCCTGCTACGTGCTCGACGGTGACAACATTCGGTTCGGCCTCAATCGTGATCTTGGTTTCTCGCCCGAGGACCGTGCCGAAAACATCCGCCGTATCGGCGAGGTCTGTCGCCTCTTTCACGACGCTGGCTTGGTGGTGCTCACCGCCTTCATCTCCCCGTACCGGGCCGACCGTGCCCAGGTCCGGGAGCTTCATCCAGAGGGTGGGTTCACCGAGATCTTCGTCGACACACCGCTCGAGGTGTGCGAAGCGCGAGACGTCAAGGGCCTTTACGCCAAGGCCCGGGCCGGTGAGATCCCAGAGTTCAGCGGCATCTCGGCCCCCTACGAGGCGCCGGAGGACCCGGAGGCCCGGGTCGACACCACGAAGCCGCTCGACGACTGTGTTGCGGAGATCATCCACCATCTGGGTCTCTGAGGCCGGTCGTTGAACGACTGTCCAGCCGGACGGTAGCGTCCGGCGCGTGACGACCCGCCCCAACATCGTGGTGATCATGGCCGACCAGCTCGCGCCGCAGTTCACCTCCACGTACGGCCACCCGATCGTGCAGACGCCACATCTCGACGCCCTTGCGGCACGGGGAATGCGATTCGATGCGGCGTACACCAACTCGCCGTTGTGTGCCCCGGCCCGCTTTTCGTTCATGGCGGGCCAGCTCGCCACCCGGATCGGGGCCTACGACAACGCGGCCGAGTTCCCTGCGTCGATCCCGACCTTCGCTCACTATCTGCGGCAGGTCGGCTATCGCACGTGCCTGACCGGAAAGATGCACTTCGTCGGGCCCGACCAGCTGCACGGGTTCGAGGACCGCCTCACCACCGACGTCTACCCATCGGATCACGCCTGGACGCCAAATTGGGACGAGTCCAACGAGCGGATCGACAAGTGGTACCACAACATGGATTCTGTGAAGGAGGCTGGCACCGCGGCCACCACCTTCCAGCTCGACTACGACGAAGAAGTCGCCTTCACGGCCAAGCGGCGGATCTTCGACTACGCCAAGCACCATGACACACCCTTCGCGATGGTGGTCAGC
The DNA here is from genome assembly GCA_029979265.1 of Actinomycetota bacterium. Classification (GTDB taxonomy): domain Bacteria; phylum Actinomycetota; class Acidimicrobiia; order Acidimicrobiales; family Aldehydirespiratoraceae; genus UBA11606. The sequence continues at coordinate 17,143 of JAPOHW010000026.1, forward strand.
TTCATCCATCCCCACGACCCCTACGTGGCTCGGCCCGAGTTCTGGGACCGCTATGACGGAGCAGAGATCGATCTGCCGGTCTCGCCGATGGCCGAGGACCCGCACTCCCAGCGGCTGTTCACGGCGATCGAGGCGGCGGACGTCGAGGTCACCGACGAGCAGGTGGCACGCGCTCGCCGGGCGTACTACGCGAACACGACCTACGTCGACGCGAAGATCGGCGAGATCGCGCAGACCCTCGACGAGGCGGAGTTGCTCGACGACACGATCATCGTCTTCACCGCCGACCACGGCGACATGCTCGGTGAGCGGGGACTCTGGTACAAGATGTCGACACTCGACCACTCGATGCGGGTACCGATGGTCATGGCCGGCCCGGGCATTGTTCACGGCACCTCGCCCGAGCCGTGTTCGCTCATCGATCTCCTGCCCACGATGCTCGACTGGTCCGCCCCGGGGGCGTGGCCGACGTTGGGCGCCGATCTCGACGGCCGGTCGCTCGCGGCTGCGGCGGGCGGCGCTGCGCCCGACCCCGACGCGACCGCTCTGGGCGAGTACTGCGGCGAGGGTTCGGCCCACCCGATCTTCATGATCCGGCGGGGACGCTGGAAGTACGTCCAGTGCGACATCGACCCTCCGATGCTGTTCGACATGGCCGCCGATCCTGGCGAACTCGACAATCTCGCCGCCGACCCGGCTCACGCCGAGACCGAGGCTGCGTTCGCAACCGAAGTGGCAGCCCGATGGGACAGCGCCGTCATCCGCGCCGATGTGCTGGCGTCGCAGCGGATGCGGCGAGCGGTGCACGCCGGGATGTCGGTCGGGCGCCGGGTCGATTGGGACTACCAGCCTCGGCGCGACGCGTCGGAGGAGTACGTCCGCAACCACATGGACTGGACGGTCGCGGCGGCGACGACCCGATTCCCACCGGTCGACGGCGCAACAGCCAGAAGCTGACCTAGTTCAGGAACTCCGGCTCCGTGGCACAGAGTTCATCCCACCAGGGCTGAAAGTTGAACCAGCCGGCGAGTTCGTGGCCCTGGACGTCGTAGCTCTCCTGGCAGAGATGCTCGGGGATCTCGACGGGATCGCCTGCAGCCATGGCGACCAGTTGGCTCTGGCAGGCGCGCTCCAGAGCGACGAACCACCAGATGGCCGAGTCGACCGACTGGCCGGCGGTGATGCAGCCGTGGTTCTGGTGGATCAGTGCTTTCTTGTTGCCGAGCGCAGCGGCCATCTGGGCGCTGACGTTCGTGTCGATCACGACGGCACCCGATCCGGCATCGCACAGCGCGACATCGTTGTAGAACATCGTCGTGTCCTGGCTGATCATCTTGAGTGGTTGACCCAGGGTCGAGAAGGTACGTCCATACATCGCGTGCGAGTGAGCGGCTGCGATCACGTCCGGGCGGGCTTTGTGGAGCTCCGAGTGGATGGCGAACGCAGCGGCATTGACGGGCTTGTCGCCGTCGACCACTTCGCCACTGTGGCTCACGAGGATGAGGTCCGACACCGTCATGAGCTTGAAGTTCAGGCCGAACGGGTTCACCCAGAAGTGGTCGGGGTGTTCGGGGTCGCGCACGGTCACGTGGCCGGCGACGCCTTCCGCGAGGTGCATGCGGCCGAGGATGCGAAGTCCGGCAGCCAGGCGCTGCTTGCGGTGGAGGCGCTCGGCCTCGACGTCGACGTGCTCTTCGGGACGCTCGAGTTCGATGCCCTCCTGGTCGGGCTCGAATGCGCCGAGATCGGGCTGGTCCTGGATGTCGGTCATGGCCTTCAGGCTATGCCGCGGCGCGTCGCAGCGGCGAGCCTCGTCGCGTCGTACGCTTGTGAAGAGCGGCTGTTACGCAAGGTGCTCGTGAAAGAACGTGAAGACCTGCGGCCACAGTTCCGCTGCCAACTCGGCGTTGTAGATGCCGAACGGGTCGGTCTCGTTCATGAAGGCGTGGCCTTCGTCGTGGAACGTGATCTGGACGTCCTTGCCCATGCCCTGGAGCCGGGCTTCGAGGTCACGGGCGACGCTCGACGGGAAGAAGTCGTCGTTCTCGCAGAAGTGGCCCCGGATCACGGCGTTCATTCCCGACCAGTCGGGCTCGTCGCTGGTCGGGTAGCCGTAGAACGGCACGGCGGCTGCGACCTCTCCCCGCATCGCTGCGATCAGCATCGTCATGAGGCCACCCATGCAGAAGCCGACCGCACCGATGGAGTCGCCGGTGGCGGCCTCGTGACCGAGCAGATAGTCGACCGCCACACTCATGTCGGCAGCGGCCCGGTCGGCCGGGAGGGTCGTCATGAGATGCCCGGCCTTGTCCATCTCGTCGTGACCCGCGAGCTCGCCCCGGTAGAGATCGGGTGCAAGGGCCACGAAGCCGTTGTCGGCCAGGTGATCGGCTGTGCCCTTCATCTGCGGGTTCAGGCCCCACCACTCCTGCAGTACGAGGACTCCCGGTCCCGACCCCGCATCGGGCACGGCGAGATAGCCGCGCGCATCTCCACCCAGTTCGATCATGTCACCCATGAGCGGGACCATAGTCCGCCGCAGTTCGGCATGTCGGAGGTCCGACTGGCTCCAGCCGCACAGGTCGGCGATGATCTCGGCCAGGAGGCCCAATGACCGACTGGTCCACTGCCGCAACGATCGCCGCCGAACACGCCGAGGCGACGGAGACCGGTGGGGCAGTCGCACGCCCGGTCATCGATGCCCTCGTCGAGGCCGGCATCATGAAGCTCTGGGTGCCGGCCCGGTACGGCGGGGGCGAAGCAGATCTCCACACCGCACTCGAGGCGATCGCAGCCATCAGCCGCAGCTGTGGCAGCACCGGCTGGGTCGTCATGATCGCCAACACGACCGGGCTACTCGCCTCCCGCCTCGAGCCCGAGGCCGCCGACCTCATGTTTGGCGCTCCCGACGCAATCTGTGGCGGCTTCGCCCCGCCGGTCGGAGTCGCCACAGTAAGCGGCTCAATGGCCAAGGTCACCGGCCAATGGGCGTGGGGGAGTGGTTCGAGTCACGCAACCACCATGGGCGGGGGTGTGCGCTATGTCGATCCCGATGGTGCACCGACCCAGCTTGCGGGGAGTCGGAGCGGCTTCGCGTTCTTTCGATCGGGCGTCGAGCTGCTCGACACGTGGCACGTGGCCGGACTCGAGGGCACTGCCTCGACCGACTATCGCGTCGATGCGGTGGAGATCCCAATCGCCCACATCGCACCGATGGACAAGCGGGTGTTGGAGGTCGATGGACCCCTCTACCGATGTTCGATCTTCGGTGCACTGGCGCTGGGTGTGTCCATGGTGCTGGTCGGCCTCGGCGAGCGAGCGATCGACGAACTCGTCGAGCTTGCCGCCAAGATCCCGCAGGGTTCCACCCGCGGCCTCGGCGAACGGGCTGGGGTGCAGGTCGACATCGCAAAGGCAGAGGCAGGCCTTCGCGCCGCTCGTGCCCTGGTGGGCGAGACGGTCGCAACGGCCTGGGACGAGGTGCTGGCCGACGGCCGGGTGAGCGACGACAGTCGGGTTGCACTGCGGCTGGCGGCGAATCACGCCGCCGACGCCGGCGTGGCTGCCGTCGACCGGTGCTACCGGGCTGCCGGGGGAACCGCGGTCTACAAGCGGTCGCCGATGCAGAGAGTCTTTCGAGACGCCCATGTTGCGACCCAGCACGCAATGATCTCAGAGCGCATCTACGAGCCGATCGGGCGCTTCCGTTTCGGCCTCGACACCGACCTGCGACCGCTCTGATCAACCGGCCAGGGCTCGGAGGGCCTTTCGATCGATCTTGCCGTTGGCGTTGCGCGGGATGGCGTCGAGAACCAACCACGTCGCAGGCACCTTGTACCCGCTGAGCACCTCCCGCGCGGCCGCCCGCACATCACCTGGGTCGGCGCTCCCGACGATCGCAGCGGCGACCTGTTGGCCGAGCCGATCATCGTCGATCCCGAAGACGGCGGCGTCCTCGACGCCGGGCACGGCAAGCAATACACGCTCGACTTCCGCAGGCGCGATCGTGGCGCCACCTCGGTTGATCATGTCGACGATCCGGCCCTCGACGTGCAGTCGGCCGTCTGTGTCGATGAACCCTCGATCGCCGGTGTGGATACGCCCGTTGCGCCACAGCTCCGCTGTGTCGTCTCCCCAGTAGCCGACGGCGCCGCGCCAGCAACGGGCCCACGGTCCGGTCTCGGTTGGCGCCAGGGAGATCTCACCGTCGGTCTCGACCCGGATGTCGACACCGGGCAGAGGACGGGCCCCCGCCTCACCCACCCGCATGCGAGCCACGCCGGTCGGGGCCTCGGACAGTCCGTAGCTCGCGATCAGCGGCACCCCGAACGTCGTCTGGGCGACGGCCGCTCGATCATGGTCGAAACCTGAGCCGCCCATGATCATTCGTTCCACAGTGGCGAGTGCTGCCACATCGATGTCTGCGTCGAGCAGATCTTGGACGATGGTCGGCACGACAAGCAGTCTCGTGACCCCGAACCGGTGCACGTCGGCGGCGAGCCCGGCCGGATCGGTGTGAGGCAACATCACGGCGGTGCCACCGCACGCCAACGCGGTGAGCGGGCCGAGGAGCAGGATGTTGAGTGTTGCCAAGGACAGTGGCGACCCGACCAGACTGGAGCGGCTGAGCTGTTCGGTCTCGATTGCCGCGGCAGCGGGGTAGAGGAGTTGCTGGACGGTGTGTACGACACCTCTGGGAGCCCCGGTGGTCCCGCTCGTGTAGGCGATCGCAGCGATCGCATGCCGGTCGGGGGGCGGCGGGAGGGGATGGAGCGATTCACCCTCGGGAAGTGAACCGAAGACGAGGGCTGGGTTTGCGTCGTTGATGACGTGCTCGCGTTCGGCATCGGTGGCTCGTCGGTCGAGGGCGAGCCAGACGCCACCCGCCCGGATGGTTGCGAGCAGACTGACGAGACTGGCGGGTTCATTGCCCAGCAGCCACAGGACCCGACCACCGGGTCGAAGCCCGAGTCCGACCAGGATGCGAGCGACGCGTTCGACCTCGGCCTGCAACGCAGCGGTGGTCATCGTCTCGTCGCCGTCGATCACGGCGATGGAGTCTGGAGAGCGACTGGCCCAGATCTCCTCGGGCGTCGACGGGCCGACCGGGAACGGTTCCGCACGCCATCCATGGGACATGCGGGCGAGTCTGGCAGCTACCTCGGGTCGTTCCCACTACCCTCGCCCGGGTGGCACTCGATCCTCGCAACCTCGACCCGACGACCTGGCTGATCTCCGGTGGCCGACCCGTTGACGCGGGCGCCCCGTTGAACCATCCGATCGTGCCCGCATCGACGTTCGAACACGGTGGTGACCGTATCTACAGCCGCAGCGACGCAACCGAGGGGTGGGAAGCCCTCGAAGCTGTCGTTGGTGGGCTCGAGCAAGCAGAGGCGCTCGTGTTCGGCTCCGGCATGGCGGCAGTGAGTGCGGTGTTCGACCTCGTGCCGGTCGGTGGCCATGTGGTGATCCCCGACGACTGCTATCACGGCGTCGCCGAGACGGCCGAGCAGGGTGTGGCGACGGGCCGGTTCACCATGACGAAGCTCCCGATGGACGCGACCTCGGAGTGGGTGGCTGCGCAGGAGACCGCCGACCTCGTCTGGGCAGAATCGCCGACGAATCCGTTGCTCACGGTCGCCGACCTCGAGGCCATCTGCGATGCGCCGCGGCGTCACGAGTGTCTTCTGGTCGTCGACAACACCTTTGCCACTGCGCTCCGCCAACAGCCACTGGCCCTCGGGGCGGACGTGTGCATGCAGTCCACGACGAAGTTCATCGGTGGCCACAGTGACCTCCTCGGTGGCGTGTTGACCACTCGCAACCCGGACCTCCTTGCAGCATTGCGGACCCGCCGCGCCCGCCTCGGTGCGAGTCCTGGCGCTCTCGAGGTCTTCTTGATGTTGCGTGGGATCCGGACCATGGCCATGCGCCTGGACCGAGCCGAGGAGAATGCGGGCGCATTGGCCGAACATCTCCGCAGCCACGCCGCCGTCTCCCATGTCCGTTATCCGGGATTCGGTGCGGTGATCAGCTTCGATCTCGCCGATGGCGCCATGGCCGATCGGTGCTGCGCCGCTCTCCAGATCATCCGTCACGCCACCAGCCTCGGTGGCGTGGAGTCGATGATCGAGCGGCGCGGCCGCTACGCCGGGCAGGCCCACTTGCCGGCCGGTTTGCTTCGGATGAGCGTTGGGTGTGAGGCAGCTGCGGACCTCTGGGCTGACCTGCGCCAGGCGCTCGACGGCTAGAGGCTCAGGGTCGAGGCGGCCACGACCGCACCCGCCTCTGCGCACGCCGCAAGGTGGTCGTCACCGACGGGTCCGATCACCGACACGGGTTCCATCACGCATCGCCATCGTAGCCCCGTGGTGATTTTCGTGATCGCAAGCAGCGCACCGGTGGTGTCCGACTCGCCGTGGACCAGCGCGGCGAACGGCCGGCCGCGAGTGACGTCGAGGACGTCGGTGTAGGTCGTGTCGAAGGCGTGCTTCATTGCGCCCGACATGTAGCCGAGGTTGGCCGGTGTCGCGAGCAGATAGCCATCGGCGCCCAGCATGTCGGCGCTCGTGACCGCCAATGCTTGGACGGGGCGTACCTCGACGTCCTCAAGTCCCTCGCTCGTTGCGCCCTCGCAGGCGGCCGCCACCATTGCGGGCACCGAGATGCCAGGGGCGTGGCTGAGGACAAGAAGGACCGGCACCTCAGTCGTCGAATGGCAAGTCGAAGAGTTTGATCGCGTTGCCGCGGGCGAGTTTGTGCACGGTCTCGGTGTCGAGGTGGCCGAAGAGCGAGTGAGCTACGGCGCGAGAGTGCGGAAAGGTCCCGTCGCTGTGGGGGTAGTCGGTCTCGAACAAGACGTTGTCGACGCCGACCTCGTCGAGCAGCTTCATTCCCGCCGAATCCTTGAAGAAACAGCTGTAGATCTGGCGGTAGTAGTAGTGCGACGGCGGCTCCGGCAGGCGATCTTCGCCTTGGGCCCACATGTGGGTCTTGTAGTTGTCGTCGGCCCGTTCGAGGTAGTAGGGGATCCAGCCGATCTGGCTCTCGGCATACATCAGTTTCAGACCCGGGTACCGATGCAGCACGCCGGAGAACAAGAAGTCGATCATGGACGCAGCCGAGTTGGCCGAGATCATGGCTGCGGTGACGATGGTTGGGCAGTCGTCGGCCGGTCGTACCGTTCGAGTGCCGGAGCCGATGTGCATGGTGACAACCGTTCCGGTCTCTTCACAGGCTTGGAAGAACGGGTCCCAATATCCCGTGTGCAGCGACGGCAGGCCCAGCCACGCCGGTAGCTCGGACCAGGCAACCGCGTTCACCCCACGGGCCGCGTTGCGGCGAATCTCGTTGGCCGCCAGTTCCACGTCCCACAGTGGAACGATGCACAGTGGGATCAGTCGGCCTTCGGAGTCGCCGCACCACTCCTCGACCATCCAATCGTTGTAGGCCTCGACACACAGCTTTGAGAGCTCTGTGTTCTTCCGCTCGGCGAACAACTGACCACAGAAGCGGGGATAGTTGGGGAAACAAATCGATGCCTCGACGTGGTTGTCGTCCATGTCCTCGAGGCGGGCTTTCGGTTCGTAACAGCCGGGCCGGATGTCGTCATAGGTGACGCCCTGCATCGTGACCGTTCGAGGGTCACGGCCTGCGCAGGCGATCATCTCTTTGATCTGATAGCGGTGATCCTCGTAATGCCACCACGCGGCCATCTTGTCGCCGGTGCCGGGCGTCTCGACCCAGGCTCCGTCGACCAGCTTCATGTCGCCCTGAGGGGCGATGACGATGCGAGGACCCGCATCTCGATATTTCTCGGGCAGGCGGTCCTGCCAGACATGCGGAGGCTCGACGACGTGGTCGTCGACACTGATGATTTTCGGAAAGTCTTCCAGTGACACGGCCATGCCCGCACCATACCTGACGGTCCGTCAGGTATGGTGCGGGCTGGGTACGACTCGGTGCGACCGTCTTCGACATCGGGCACGGCACTCGGTACCGTTCGAGGCATGAGCGAGGATTCCTTCGACGCCATCATTATCGGCGCCGGTGTCATCGGCGGTGCACTAGCGCTCGAACTGGCCGATCGGGGTTACCGGACCCTGAGCGTCGACAAGGGACCCACGGCCGGGTCCGGTTCCACGATCAACTCGTGCGCCATCGTCCGGTTCAGTTATTCGAGCGTCGCCGGCATCAACCTTGCCTGGGAGGGCATGCACTACTGGAAAGACTGGGCCGGCTACATCGCTGCAGACGACGAGTTGGGCCTCATCGACTACCACATGACCGGTCAACTCGTCCTTCAGCAGGCAGGCGACACAACCCATGCCGCTCGAGTCAAGATGCTGTGGGACCAGATCGGTATCCCCCACGAGGTCTGGGACACAGAGACGATCAGGCAGCGCTGTCCATACATCGACCCTGGCCTGTTCGGGCCGCCGACTCGGCCATCGGACGATGCCTTCTGGGCCGAACCGAGCGGCGTCGTCGAATGCGGATACTTCACGCCAGATGCGGGGTACGTGAGCGATCCGCAACTGTCGTGCCACAACCTCCAGCGCGGGGCTGAGGCACGAGGCGCAGCGTTCTGGTTCAACGCCGAGGTTGTGTCCATCGACCGTGATCGAGGGAGGGTCTCCGGCGTCAGCCTTGCCGACGGCAGAACAGCGCAGGCACCGGTCGTCGTCAACGTCGCTGGTCCGCACAGCTATCTGATCAACCAGATGGCCGGCGTGTACGACAGCATGAACATCAAGACCAAGGCGCTGCGTCACGAGGTGCACCACGTTCCGTCCCCCGACGGCGTGGACTTCGATCGCAACGGCATCACCGTCGCCGACGACGATCTCGGGATCTACTTCCGACCGGAGGTCGGCAACCACATTCTGATCGGCTCCGGTGATCCGGTCTGTGATCCTCGGGAGTTCGTCGATCCGGAGGTGTACGACCGATCTCTGCAGCCCGAGCAGTATGAGGCCCAAGTGCTTCGAGCGGGACGTCGCCTGCCCGGTCTTGGAATACCGCACGAGCGAAAGGGCATTGTCGATCTGTACGACGTCAGCGACGACTGGATCCCGATCTACGATCGCACCGACCTCGACGGTTTCTATGTCGCCATCGGCACGAGTGGCAACCAGTACAAGAATGCTGGATCCGCGGGCCAGATGATGGCGGACCTGATCGAGGCAGTCGAGGCCGGGCATGACCATGACCGAGATCCACTCGTGGTGCAGGGCCGATACTCAGGTGTCGATCTCGACGTCGGGTTCTTCAGCCGGAACCGTCAGATCGATCCTCATTCGTCCATGTCGGTCCACGGCTAGCGATCGCAACGAACCGCTCCTCGCTACCGGGTGACGAGGAGCGGAACCCCGGCCCCGACCAGTCCGACGGCGACCAGGGCAAGTACGGCCCTCGCCGAGAGTCGGCCCGCGATTCGTGCCCCGGCGGTGGACCCGATCATCGCTCCCACGATGAGCACGCCAGCGCGACTCCACACCACCGTTCCCGCAAGCGTGTGACCCAGTGCGCCGCCGAGCGTCCCGAGCATCGCAGTGGCCGATGTCGTGGCGGCGGCCCGGTGGGGTTCCAATCGCCGGGTACGGGCCAAGATCGGCAAGCTCACGAGGCCACCGCCCACCGCAAAGGTTCCCGACAGGAAACCGACGAACGCACCGGCCAGCGGGAGCGGGCGAGGCACGGCATCTAGAGGGACATCGTGGAGCCGATGGTGCGTCGGCATACACACGACGAACACCGCAAGCCCGAGCAGCAGAATGCCGAGCAAGTCGGCAAACGCATCGCGATCGATCCGACTGGCGACGACCAGCCCGCACAGGAGCGCGACCGGCAGTGATCCGCTGGCGAACCAAACCGCGGCGCGCCGGTCGACGAGGCCCCTCCGGTCGTAGGCAACGGCTCCCGAGGCGCCGATCGCCAACAAGGTGACTGAACCGGTGCCGACTGCGGCTGCACCGTCCAAGTCGAACAGCAGAACAAGCCCCGGGATGAGCAGGAAGCCACCGCCTGCACCGATGATCGTGCCGTACGCGCCGACCATGGCTGCGAAGATGAAGAGCGCGGCAACCGTCCCGAGATCCACGTGGGCTTGTCTAGCCGGTGCATACTCACGGGATGTCGATTGGTCGAATTCGTCCTGCTGTCACCGGCCTGCCTCCCTACCGTCCGGGAAAGGCCGCAGAACAAGCCGAGGCCGAGCACGGTATTCGCGATGCGGTGAAACTTGCCTCGAACGAGAACCCGTACCAGCCGATTCCCGAGGTGGTCCAAGCGATGCAGGACGCAGCCACCGGAGTCAACCGATATGCCGACCATCGGGCGACTGCGCTACGCGGGGCCATCGGCGAATGGATCGGGGTCAGCGAGCATCAGGTGGCGATCGGCTGTGGATCGGTCGGTCTGCTGCAGCAACTGTTCTTGACCTACGTCGATGCCGGTGACCAGGTGGTCAGTCCGTGGCGTTCGTTCGAGGCATATCCGATCTTCACCCAACTGATGGGGGCCGAGTTCGTCGAGGTGCCCCTTGTTGCGCATCGTTTCGATTTGGAGGCGGTGGCCGATGCGGTGACGCCCGCCACCAAACTCGTCCTGCTGGCGACCCCGAACAATCCCACGGGAACCGCCGTCTCGACGGCGGAGCTCCATGCACTCGTCACGGCTCTCCCCGCCGACGTGATGGTCGTCGTCGACGAGGCGTACCGAGAATTTCTCGATCCCGCGTTCGGTGACCCGGTGCGCGACCTGGTCCCGGAATTCGCCAACGTCGTCGTGACGCGAACGCTGTCCAAGGCGTTTGGGCTGGCCGGCGCCCGCACGGGCTATCTCGTCGGCCACCCCGACGTGGTGACCGAGGTGGACAAGACGCTGGTGCCGTTCGCGGTGAACGCTGTTGCCCAAGCGGGTGCCTTGGCTGCGGTGTGCAACGCGGGTGCCTACGAGCCTGCGATCGAGCGGCTCGTGTCCGAACGGACCAGGGTGGTGGCAGCCCTGACCGGTGCGGGGTGGACCCTCCCCGACAGTCAGGCGAATTTTGTGTACCTCGATCTCGGTGAACGCACGCTCGACGTTTGCGTCGAGCTCGAACGGCACGGTGTTGTCACCCGTCCGTTTGCTGATGAGGGCCTTCGGGTGACGATCGGCACGCCGGAGGAGAACGACAAGTTCCTTCGTGCTCTGGGCGATGTGGGGAGCAACGGATGACGAATCCACAAAGTTTCAGTTCCGATGCGAGCTCGTCCGGGGTCGGACCCAGGGGCGAGATTGCCCACCAGTCGTTGGTCGATCACACCGAGCGTCTTGCCCGTCGTCTGTGGACCGTCACCGATGGTGTTTGGTGTCTGGTGGGGAACGGTCTCTCCAACCAGATCTTCGTGGAAGGTCCGGAGGGGATCATTGCGATCGACACAGGGGAGTGTCGCGAAGAGATGGCAGCGGCGATCGCCGAGCTTCGAACGGTGACCGAGCGGCCGATCGTGGCAGTGATCTACACCCACTTTCACTACACGAACGGCACTGCAGCGATCCTCGACGATTCGCCGGGCCCACTGCCGATCTGGGGCCACGAGGGGATCGAGGGCAACTTGGCCCGCATGGGGACGGAGGTCGGTCCTGTTGCACGGCGCGGACTGATCGAGCAGTTCGGCATCGATCTTCCACCCGATGGACCCGATGGCCTCCTCAACGTTGGGCTCGGCCTCGGCTATCGGTTCGCGCAGCATGCCCCATTCACGCCGGGCTTCCTGCCCCCCGATCACCTGATCACTGGACCGATGGTGGCCACCATTGCCGGGCTCGACGTTGCGTTTCGCCCTGCGCCATCGGACGCTGACGACAACGTGACCATCTGGTTTCCGTCGAAGCAGCTGTGCGTCAACAACATCGTGTGGCCGGCATTGTTCAACGTGTTCCCGATCAGGGGGGAGGAGTATCGAGACCCGAGGGTGCTCCTCGAGGGAGTGGATCACATCGTCGGCCTCGAGCCGGAGCATCTGGTGTGCGCGCATGGCCCCCCGCTGTCGGGACGCGAGCGGATCAACGTCGAAACCATCCGGTACCGCGACAGCATCCAGTTCCTCTGGGACCAGACGGTCCGAGGTATCAACCTCGGGCTGACCAGTGCCGAGATCGGAACTGCCGTGCGTCTCCCGGATGTGTACGCGTCCTCGTATTTCACCCAGATGCATTACGGCCTCGCCGAGCATCACGTACGGCAGATCCACGCCGGGCTGCGCGGATGGTTCGACGGGGATCCGGCCAATCTCTTTCCGCTTCCCCCCGTCGAGCGGGCCGAGCGACTCGTCCACGGCTTCGGGGGCCCTGACACCGTCCGGACCGCCTGCGATCGAGCAATCGAGGAAGACGACATCCGATGGGCCATCGAACTGGCGAGCTGGCTCGTGCGTCTCGAGGATGCGTCCGTCGCCGATCGCCAGCGACTTGCCACCGCTTTGCGAACAGTCGGACAGCGGACCACATCGGCCAACATCCGCAGCTGGGCGCTCACGCGAGCGCGTGAGCTCGAAGGCTCCATCGATCTGAGCAGACATCGTCGCCACACGTTCGGGGTTCGTGCCGCCCTTGCCCTGCACCCCAGGGACCTCATCGCGGCGCTGCGGGTGCGGGTCGATCCCGGTCTCGCCGTGGGGATCGATGCCCACGTCGGGTTCGATGTCACCGATCACGGTCGCGCCGGGCTGCACCTTCGGCACTCGGTGGCGGTCCCGACCGGCGGAGAGGGGGCCGACGCCATACTCGAGCTCGACCGGACCACACTTGCCGAACTCGTCGCCGAACGGATCACCCTGGCTGATGCGGTGGCGGCTGGACGTGCATCGGTGGTCGGTGACCAGTCGACGCTGGAGACGCTCGGCCGGGTACTCGGGTTGGAGGCGTTGCTGGCCTAACCCGCTGCATCGAACGCCGACAGTACTGCGACCAGGTTGTGGCCGAGTTCCTCGGTTGCGTAGCCGCCTTCCATCACGAGCACGGTCGGGAGCGCGAAGCCGGCGAGCTGTCGACCCAGGGTGGCGAAGTCGCCGCGACGGAGCCGGAAGTGCGAGATCGGATCATCGACGAACGTGTCGAGTCCGAGTGACACGACCAGCGCGTCGGGCCGTCGAGCTTCGAGCCACGCCGCAGCACGGCCAAGGGTGGACAGCCACGTCGCAGCGTCCGTCCCGCGGGCGAGAGGGAAATTCCTGTTGTGGCCGAGACCGGGTCCGGTTCCGACCTCGTCGGCATGGCCGAGGAAGTAGGGAAACTCCTCGAGCGGATCGGCGTGGAGACTGCACACGCTCACATCAGGGCGGTCGTAGAAGATGTCTTGGGTGCCATTGCCGTGGTGGTAATCGACATCGAGGATGGCAACATGCCCGACCCCTGCGTTGCGCATCCGCTGTGCCGCAATCGCAGCATTGTTGAGGTAGCAGTAGCCCCCGAACTGATCCTTCATGGCGTGATGCCCCGGGGGTCGGCAGCGGGCGAACGCGACGCGTGTACCTGCGATCACTCGATCAGCTGCAGTGTGCGCAATTGCTGCGCTGTCGGCTACGGCCGTCCACGTTCCCTCTGCGATGGAGCAGTCCGCCGCGAACGAGTAGTACCCGAGCTGCGCCTCGAGCGTCCGGGGCCGGACGTTGCGGAAACGACGGGCCGGCCAACCGAACGCCATTGCGGCTGGGGCGGTATTGCCCTCGGAGGTCCAGCGGTGCCATGCCGTCGACAGGAACTCGACATAGCCGGGGTCATGGACGGCTTCTGCCGCCGTGCGGTCGAACGGATCGGGCTCCTCGAGTGTGACATCCGACACCGCACGGATCGCTGCATCGACGTGCTCGGCCCGCGCCGGTGCCTCCCAGCTTTTGATGAGCGCGGTGCCGTCGAGTTCCAGGCAGTGATGGCCACGATGGACGTCGGATCGGATCACCAGCACGCCACGATCGTGGCAGGAGTCGGAACGCAGGGCCAGTACCGCCTAGCGTCGAGGAATGGCTCATGAACTGAAGTTCGGTTGGCTGTCGCCGGTGATCGGCAACGCAGGCAGCGACCACCAATCGATCGTCCTCTACCAGCAGGACCACATTCTTCCCGAAGCGCTGCCGTTCTTCGACAGCCTCTGGATTGCCGACCACTTCTACGGGTTCGACGCTCGGACCGACCCGTTCCTCGAGGCCTGGACGACCCTGACCTGGTTGGGAGCCAGATTTCCGAACGTCACACTGTGTCATCACGTGCTGGGGCAGGGATACCGGCCCCCGGCGCTCACCGCGAAAATGGCGGCCACGCTGCAAACCCTGTCGGGTGGCCGCTTTGTCCTTGGGATCGGTGCGGGCTGGCGAGCCGAGGAGTATGCGGCCTACGGCTACGACTTCCCAAAGCCATCGGTGCGATTTGCGCAGCTCGAGGAGTTGATCCAGATCTGCCGCCTGATGTGGACCGAAGATCACCCGACGTTCGAGGGCCGCCATTTCCGTATCGACGATGCCAGTGCCCCGCCACTACCTGATCCTGCGCCCCGAATCTGTATCGGTGCCTTCGGGGCCAAGGTGGGCCTCCCGCTCGTGGGGCGGCAGGCCGATCAATGGAACTGCTTCTATCTCGATGACGAAGACTGGAAGATGCGGCTGGGGATCGTACGTGCGTCAGCGGAGGAGGCGGGACGGAATCCGCTGGCGATCGAGGTTGGGACGACGATCGAGCGGGCACTTCCCACCACCGACGCCGAGAGCGAAGCACTGCTGGACCATCTGAGCCACCTCCACGAGTTGGAGATCACACACTTCACCATGGATTTCGGCCATCCGCCGACCCCAGAGCACGTCCACCGCTTCAAGGAGCAGGTCATGGACGTCATGCGGTCCGAGTGACCGAGCCGCAGGCGCGGCCGCCGATTCCCCTTCCGCTCCGGGTACTGCTCGGCGCCTACTTCCTGAATGCCTTTGCCACGGTCGGAACGGTGACGATCGTCGGGAAGCAGGTGTTCGACATGACCGGTCGAGAACTCGACCTCGGGCTGATCGGCCTTGCCGAGTTCCTTCCGATGGCGCTGCTGGCCCCCATCACCGGGTCGTTGGCCGATCGGTTCGATCGACGCCTCATGTTCGGCATCGGCCTCACCGGTGACGTGGTGGTGTCCATCGCCATGTTTTCCTATGTGAACACCGATCCGACGGCAGTTGGCCCGATTTTCGGCCTGATGGTTCTGTTCGCGCTCACCCGCTCGGTCGGTACACCCGCTGCCCGGGCCATCACGATCGATATGGCTCCACCCGACGTGCTGGAGCGTGTCATCCCGCTCCGATCGGTCGCGTTCCAGGCCGGGATCATCAGCGGCCCTCTGGTCCTTGCCTGGGTGTTCGTGCTCGACATCGCTGCGCCGTATCTTGTGGCCGCTGCTGCCTACGGGCTTGCTGTGGTCATCGTGGCCTCCATGCCAAAACTTCCGACACGAAAGTTGTCGACCCGAGGTGGAATGCAGGCCATTCGGGACGCACGGGAGGGGCTTCGGTTCATCAGGCGGCAGCCGGTGGTGTTCGGTGCGATCAGTCTCGACCTGTTCGCCGTCCTGTTCGGCGGCATCATTGCGCTCCTTCCCGCCATTGCGGAAAAGCGGCTCGGGGTCGGAGCGGTGGGCCTCGGTGGACTTCGAGCCGCAGTAGGTGCAGGCTCCGCCGTGGTTGCGCTCGGACTCGCTGTGCGGCCGCTTCGCCGCCATGTCGGAAAGGTCCTCCTCGGCGTGATCGCCGTCTTCGGCGTGATGCACGTCGCTGTGGCGCTGACCACCAACTACATCGTTGCGGTGGTTGCGCTGGTGATCGCAGCCGGCTCCGACCAGATCTCGGTCTACATCCGCTCGACGCTCGTGCCGCTTGCCACACCGGAAGAGATGCGCGGCCGCGTGCTGGCGGTCGAGAACGTGTTCATCGGGGCCTCCAACGAGCTCGGGGCGGTCGAGTCGGGATTGACGGCGGCAGCGTTCGGGTTGGTTGGCGCGATGTTGTTCGGCTCCGTCGGCACCCTCGTCGTCGTTGCACTGTGGTGGCGGTACTTCCCGGCACTGCGCAACGTCGACCGGTTCTCGGACGTTCGTGCGCCTTAGGCGTGGGGGAGGAGGACCGTGCGAGCCTCGGTTCCCGCCCGCATGGCGTCGAACGCCGGTATGAGGCCGTCGAGTCCGGCCGTGTTGCTGATCATTTCGTCGAGCTTCAGCATTCCCTTCATGTAGAGGTCGGCGAGCGTGCGGAAGTCTTTGCGGGGACGGGCGCCCCCGGCCCGAATGCCCATCAGATTCTTGTTCTGATGCAGAGACTGGAAGTTGTAGGTGACGCTCGCCGTCAGATCGGGCACACCCACTGCGCAGATGTTGCCGCCCGCTCGCGTCATCTGGATCGCATCGGCGAGCAGACCGGTGTGGCCGACGACCTCGAATGCGTGGTGCACCCCGCCGCCGCTGAGTGCCTTGACCGATCCGATCGCGTCGAAATCGTCGTCCGCTGCGAGAAGGAAGTCAGTGGCTCCGAAGGCGGTCGCGAGTTGTTCTTTTTCTGCGATCCGGTCGATCGCAATGATCTGCTTTGCGCCGACCAACTTTGCCGCCTGGATCACGTTCAAACCGACACCGCCGGCGCCGATCACAACGACGCTGTCACCGAGTCCGACCCGAGCCCGGTTGAACACTGCGCCGGTTCCGGTCATCACCCCACATCCGATCAGGGCTGCCGAGGTCAAGGGCATCTCCTTCGGGATCGGGATGCACTGGTTCTCGGACACGATCGTTTCCTGCACGAATGCACCGAGGTTGGCGAAGTTGTACAGCGGCTGGTCGCCCTCCGCATACGGCTGGGCCAGACCTCCCATCCCGACGGCACAGTTGCCCGGCTCTCCCGCCTCGCAGTCGGCGCAATGCCCGCAGTTGCCGAAGGTGGACAGCACGACATGATCGCCCACCTGCGTGTAGGTCACTGCCGATCCCACGGCCACGACCTTGCCTGCGGCCTCGTGGCCCGGCACGAGCGGTGTCGGCATGTAGTACTTGCCGTGGATGCAGCTCATGTCGCTGCCGCACACACCGGCGGCGTGGATCTCGACCCGCACCTGACGAGGTGCGAGCTCCCCGACCAGTTCGATGTCGTTCGACAGGCGAACGCTGTCCTCGGTGGTGCCTTCGCAGATGAGTCCCTGCACGTCTCGCTCCGATCTGGGTGCGCCGTCGGAAAGCATTCTGCTGCGTCGAGGGTCCCAGAGGCCAGTTGATGCCCGTGGTCAGTGGCCCTTTAGCCTCGAGGGGTGGCTGTCTTTCTCAGCGTGCTCACGGCTGCGTTGTTCGGTGCCGGTGACTTCCTCGGCGGTCTTGCCGGTCGCCGGATACGGGTGAGCCAGGTTCTCGCTGCGTCGCACCTCGTCGGCCTGGTCGGCATCACCTTCGCTGCGCTCGTCCTGGCCGACGACTTCATCGCCGTGGATCTGGTCTGGGGAGCTGCTGCGGGTGTGGCGGGATTCGTCGGGTTGGGCTTGTTGTATCGCGGTCTCGCACGCGGTCCGATGGGCGTGGTTGCTCCGCTCACGGCGATCACCTCTGCCGCAGTCCCCGCCGCCTGGGGTGTCGTCATCGGTGGCGACGTGTTGTCCGGCGGCGCATGGGCCGGGGTGGCCATTGCGCTTGCATCGATCGTGTTGGTGAGCGGAGAATCCGCCGGCACGCGAGGGGTACCGGCACTGACCGTGATCGAAGGGTTGCTCGCCGGAACAGGGTTCGGTTTTATGTTCGTCATCCTCGAGCAAACCGATGCGGCATCGGCACCCTGGCCCATCGTGGGCGCCCGCCTCCTCACCGGAGGCGGGCTGCTGCTCCTCTTTGCCATGCGCCGAGAGCGAATCGTGCCAACCGACCCGATCACCTGTCGACTCGTGCTCGGGCTGGGCGTCCTCGACACGAGTTCCAATGCCTTGTTTCTCTATGCCGCTGATGCCGGATCCTTGACGATCGCAGCAGTGCTGTCCTCGTTGTACCCCGTCGCCACTGCGGTGCTCGCAAGCGTCGTGTTGCACGAGCGCCTGACCAGATTCCAACGGCTGGGTTTCCTCGCTGCGTTGTTCGGGGCCAGCCTGATCGCAGTGGGCTGATCGGGGCCTGCAGTCCTTTCCTGATCAAGCGTTCAGTGGCACAATGCGGCTATGGACGCAGTCGTCGCAAGCCTCGACGCAACGGGAGTCGACTACGAACTCGTCCCCTGCGACCCTGAGCTTGCCGACACCGCTGCGTTCTGCGAGGCGTACGGCTACTCCCCGCACGACAGCGCCAATGCGATCCTCGTCCTCGGGAAATCCGCTGAGCGCCCGATGGCCTGTTGTCTGGTGTTGGCCTCGACTCGCCTCGACGTAAACGGGGTCGTCCGCAAGCGGCTCGGTACGCGCAAGGCGTCCTTCGCGGACGCAGACGAGACGATCGCGCGGTCGGGCGGCATGCAGATCGGTGGTGTCACACCCTTTGGGCTCCCGAGCGACTTGCCGGTATGGATCGACCATCGGGTCATGGCCCGATCGCGCGTGATCGTCGGTGGCGGCAGTCGAGATCGCAAGGTCCTGTGTCCGCCTGCGGCCGTGGCAGCGCTCCCGACTGCCGAGGTGGTCGACGACCTCGCCAAAGCACCGGCCGACTAGCACCAGCCGCCGAGCACATGCTGCCCAACCGACCGCATGCGATCCGTCAGCTCGTTCGCGACGACGTCGGACGCGACCTCGCCCGGTTGGGCGGGCTCGAGGGGCTTGGGCGCTCAATGCTCGTCACCGTCCTGCCGCTGTCGGTGGTGGGAAGTCTCGGGTCGAA
>JAPOHW010000027.1 GCA_029979265.1 Actinomycetota bacterium
CAGTGTGGTGGTTTTGCCACACCCGGAAGGGCCGAGCATTGCGAAGAACTGACCGTCGTCGATTACGAGATCCACGGCGTCGACGGCAACGACATCGCCGAATCGTTTTGTGATTCCTGTGAGCTCGACTGCTGCGGTCATCAGTTGGTTCCCCAGTCGTAATTCTGCTGCACCATCCGCAGGTACGTCATGATCTCCACATCACTGACTCCGTCGGTATCGCGAACTCGATCACTCACCTCCAGCAGGTGTTCGCGATCGCGACAGACGACTTCGGCGAGAACGTCGAATCGACCCGTCGCGACGACCGTGTAGTCGACCGAGTCGATCTGACTGATCTTTTCCGCTGTCGTATCGGCGGCACATGAGACCTTGATCCCGAGCATCGCCTGGAACGGATAGCCGAGTGAGACGGGATCGGTGACCGCCACGATCTGGATCACGCCGCGATCTTGGAGCCGATTGACCCGTTGACGAACGGCGGCTTCGCTGAGTCCGACGAGGGGGGCGAGCCGTGAGTAGGCGGCGCGGCCATCGACCTGGAGTTCGCGAATGATTGCCTTGTCGATCTCGTCGAGATGGACCGACTCCATCAGTGGAACCGCTGCATCTCAGCCATGGCTTCTGTGAGGGCCTGGCGAATGACCTGATTCATGGTGTCGAACTCCGCCTGGCCTGCGATCAGGGGTGGTGACAGCTGGATCACGGGCTCACCCCGGGCGTCGGCTCGACACAGCAATCCCAGTTCAGCGAGGCGGTTCGAGAGGAATGACCGCAGCAGGTGCTGGGCCTCTTCGGCAGTGAAGGTCTCCTTCGTCCCCTTGTCCTTGACCAGTTCGATTCCGTAGAAGTAACCCATCCCGCGCACGTCACCGACGATCGGCAGGTCGGAGAGGTCGTCGAGCGCAGCCCGGAACGACGCCTCGTTCGCCAGTACGTTGCCGCAGAGATCGTCGCGCTCGAACAGGTCGAGGTTGGCGAGCGCCACCGCACACGAGACGGGGTGCCCGGCAAAGGTGTAGCCGTGGAGAAACTGCTCGTCGGTGTCGGCAAACGGTTCGGCAATCTTGTCGCTCACGAGCATGGCACCGAGCGGGGCATACCCGGAGGTGAGCCCTTTGGCCGAGGTGATGATGTCGGGCTGATAGCCGAGACGTTCACAACCGAACATCGTTCCGAGCCGGCCATAGGCGCAGATCACCTCGTCGGAGACGAGCAACACCCCGTAGGTGTCGCAGATCTCACGCACCCGCCGGAAGTACCCGTCGGGTGGCACGAAACAGCCACCTGCGTTCTGCACCGGTTCGAGAAAGACGGCGGCGATGGTCTCGGGACCCTCCCGCAGAATGGCCTGCTCGATCTCCTCTGCGAAGTACGAGTCATCGGCTGCGTGTGGTGGCAGACGGTAGCTATTGGTGGCAGGCACTTTGATCGCGCCGGGAACCAGCGGCTCGAACATGCCCTTCACCGAAGCGAGTCCGGTGATCGACAGCGCCCCCATGGTGACGCCGTGATAGCTGAGATCGCGGCTGATCACCTTGGTCCGAAGCGGTTCACCCTTCGCCTTGAAGTATTGACGGGCGAGCTTCCAGGCCGACTCGACGGCCTCGGAACCCCCGCTGGTGAAAAACACCCGGTTCAGGTCGCCAGGCGCCAGGTCGGCGAGTCGCGCCGCCAGGTGAACCGCCGCCGGATGCGCGTAGGTCCAGATCGGAAAGAAGGCAAGGGTCTCGGCCTGAGCGCCCGCCGCAGCAGCAAGTTCGGGCCGGCCGTACCCGGCCTGGGTGGTGTAGAGACCAGCAAGACCATCGAGGTAGCGCGTGCCCTGCGAGTCCCACACGTAGCAGCCTTCACCGCGTTCGATGACCGTCATGCCGTCGACACTGCGGCCGAGACTCGAGAACTGACCCCACAGGTGTCGGGTTGCCAACTCGGCCAGTTCGACGTTCGACGTCATCGTGTTCCCTCCAGCTCGCCACGGATTCAACACCACAACCCGGGCAGCTGCAACCGAATCGGTTGCGCAGGTCGATCTCGGCCAACAGAATCGGTGTTCATGGGCGAGTTGCAGTACGTCAATCTCTCCGTCGAGTACGCCGACGCGCTCGAGGAGCTCGAACTTGCGGTGTTTTCCACGATCAACCCGGACGACCTCTACGACGCAGCCGAACTCTGCGCGCTTGCTGCGGTCTTCCCCGAGGGCAATTTCGTGGTCCTCGACCAGGGCAGACCGGTCGGCATGGGACTCGGCATCCTGACCGACTTCGACTTCGCGCACACCCAGCACTCGCTCTCCGAGGTGGGGGGAACCGAGCTTCACGATCCCGACGCAGACTGGTACTACGGCACCGACATCTCGGTGTATCCCGAGTACCGAGGTCGAGGAGTCGGGCGTCGCCTCTACGAGCTCCGGAAGCAGTGTGTGCGATCGCTCGGCAAGCAAGGCATCGTCGCCGGTGGAGTCATCCCCGGCTACGCCGACCACATCGACGAGATGAGTGCGCAGACGTACATCGACAGGGTGGTGGCCGGCGAGCTGTACGACCCCACCCTCACCTTCCAACTCGAGAACGGGTTCGAAGCCCGCGGGGTGATCGAGAATTACCTCGACGACCCGTCGGTGGGCAACAACTCGGTACTCATCGTGTGGGAGAATCCTGACCGCCACCCATGACCGAATCCGACACCCTCCGCACCCTCACAGCAACCCTCGACCGTCTCTTCGACGCAATGGAGCCGGACCCGGAAAAGCCCGCCGATCTCGACTCGGTCTGGCGGTATGCGCCGCTCGGCTCACGATCACTCGAATCTGGGGTCTGGGAGGCCACCGCGGCGACGTGGACCGAGGAGGACTATCCCGTCGAGGAGGTCTGCGTCATCTTGGCCGGACACCTCCGCCTGACCGACAGAGACGGTGCGACGCACGACCTCCGCACGGGTGACGCGTTTCACCTCCCGCGGGGTTGGTCGGGCACGTGGGAGGTCGTGGAGGACATGCGCAAGTTCTACGTCATCCTTCCGTGAGCGATCCGAGCACGCTCGTTGCGGCGGCGAAACCTGCCGTCTTCTGGACCGACCGGGCCGATGCACCAACCCCTGCTGAGCCACTTCACGGCTCGTTCAGCTCGGACCTCTGCATCGTCGGCGGTGGATTCACCGGTCTTTGGGCGGCACTGCAGGCCCTCGAGGACAACCCGGGTCGCAGCGTGGTCGTCCTCGAGGCCGACGTGTGTGGCTCGGGAGCATCGAGCCGCAACGGTGGGTTCTGCGATCCCAGCCTGACCCACGGTTTCCTCAACGGACTCAAGCACTGGCCCGCCGAAATCCACACGCTCGAACGCCTCGGGCGCCAGAACTTCGATGACCTGCTCGACTCGATCGATCGCTTCGCCATCCACGCCGACGTCCAACGAGTCGACGAGGTCTCGTTCGCCACCAGCGAAACCCAACTCGAATGGCAGCAGGAAGAGTCCGAGACACTGACGGCTCACGGCATCGAGCACACCCTGCTCGACCAGCGCGCTGCTCACGCCGTGGCCCACTCACCCACCTATCTGGGTGGACTCACCAGCTCCGACATCGCGCTGGTCGATCCGGCCCGCCTCGCCTGGGGTCTTCGGCGCGCCGTCCAACGCATAGGCGGCGTGATCCACGACCACTCGCGCGTGACCCAGATCGACGCCGATGAACAGCGGATCCGGGTCGGCACCGATCACGGTGCGATCCACGCACAACGCGTCATCGTCGCAACCAATGCATGGGCCGAGCCGCTCAGACACATGCGTCGCTACATCGTCCCGGTGTACGACCACGTCTTGATGACCGAGCCCCTCTCGGCTGCACAGATGGCCGACATCGGCTGGTCCGGTCGCGAAGGACTCGCCGATGCCGGCAATCAGTTCCACTACTACCGCCTCACGGCCGACGACCGCATTCTGTGGGGCGGCTACGACGCGAACTACCACTGGAACAACGGCATGGGCCCCGACTACGAACAGCGCACGGAAAGCCACGAACTCCTTGCCCGCCACTTCTTCGAAACCTTCCCCCAACTCGAGGGTCTCCGCTTCAGTCACCGCTGGGCTGGACCGATCGGTACGACCACCAAGTTCGCTGCCACCTTCGGAACGAAGCACGGCGATCGGCTTGCGTGGGTCGGCGGCTATACCGGGCTCGGCGTTGCCGCAAGCCGGTTCGGAGCAGGAGTCGCACTCGACCTCGTCGATGGACTCGCCACCGAGCGTTCGATGATCGAAATGGTCCGCCGTCGACCGATGCCGTTCCCGCCCGAACCGCTCAGATCGCTTGCGATCCGTACGACCCGCAATGCGCTCGCCAAGCAGGACCAAACTGGGGAGTCCGGGCCCTGGTTGCGGCTCCTCGACTCAATGGGTGTCGGGTTCGACAGCTGACGGTCAGCTGCCGCGCAGCCACCGCGAGACACGCACCGCCAGCTTCGCCTCCCGGCCCCGGGCTTCGCGAGCATCGGCGCTGGCCATGATGCGGCGACTGCCCCGAATACCGATCCAACGGAGCGGCTCGGGCTCCCAGCGCCGCGGCATTGGGCCGACCCAGGGCAGATCGGTCCGCGCCGAGTCCGTGCGCGTGATCAACTCGGCGAGCGTGCGGCCTGCTGCGTTGGCAGCGGCAACCCCCTCACCCACGTAGCCGCCTGCGGCAGCAAAGCCGGCGGCGAGATCGGCATGCACGAACGGTGTCCAGTCCCGGGGGACGCCCAGTACGCCTCCCCACCGGTGGGTGATCTCCACATCGGCAAGCATGGGGAAGAGATCGACGAGCGCTTCGTGAACGAGGCGATGCGAATCGGCACGCACCTCACAGGCGGGGTCGATGCGCGAACCGAACAGATACGGCACGCCGCGCCCACCGAATGCAATCCGGCCATCCTCGGTGCGCTGGCCGTAAATGACCATGTACCGATCGTCGGAGAAGGTTGGGCGGTGATCGAGCCCGATCTCGGCCCATTGGTCAGCAGTGAGCGGCGCGGTCGCAAGCATGCGGCTGTAGGTCGGGACGAGGTCGCGGCGACGGCCAGCAAGATCGCGGGTGTAACCCTCGGTGGCCATGACCACCATGCCTGCCCGAACCGTGCCGGACTCGCCGACGACACGACCCGCCTCGATCGCCTCGATCGGGGACCGCTCCAAGATCGAAACCCCCGAGGCTTCGCAGGCTTTCGCCAACCCGGCGACGAGTCGGGCCGGGTCGACAGCGGCACAGTGCGCGAAAAAGATCCCACCGTGGACTCCCGTACCCGCACACATCGCCTCGGCCTCCGGCGCCGACAGCAACCGCAGATCGTCTTCGGCGAAACCGAGTTCGAGGTGATGCTCGACCTCCTCGATCTGGCGGTCTCGCTGGAAGCGATTCCGGGCGAGCCGGATGTTGCCGCCTTTGGCGTAACCACAATCGATTCCTTCTGCGGTGATGACCCGTCCGATCTCGTCGACCGCTGCGAACAGTTCGCGTGTCAGGCGACGTGCGGCATCGAGTGAGCTTCGGGCTGCGTACTTCTCGACCCCCGCCGCCAATTCGCCAACCGCCCAGCCGCCGTTGCGACCAGATGCCCCGAATCCGACATAGTCGCGCTCGAGCACGGTGATCTGGAGTGTCGGATCGAGCTGGGCCAGGTAGTAGGCGGTCCACAGACCGGTGAAGCCGCCACCGACGATGGCCACGTCGGTTTCGAGTTCACCCTGCAATGCCGGACGCGTGGGTAACGGATCGAGCTGATCGAGCCACAGAGAGGGAGCACCAGCCACGATCACCACGCTGCCACAGGTATCAGAGTTCGGAAAGCACTCGTTCGAGCGGGTGCTCGGGATCGACGAGGTGAAAGTCACACCCCGCTGCCGCTGCGGTACGTCGGTCGGTCTCGCTGTCGCCGACGAACAGCATCTCGGTGATCGCCACGCCGGCTCGCCGCGCCGACTCGTGCAGCATGCCCGGCTCGGGTTTTGCGCCGAAACCGGAGTCGTACCCCAACACGCTGGCGAAGTGATCTCGCCAGCCGAGGTGATCGAGTTGCCGATCGGCTGCTGCGGCGCTGTCGTTGGTCGCCAACCCCTGCCAGACCCTGCGACCGGTCAGCGTCGCCAAGACGTCACCGGTCGCGTCGAGCGGAACGGCATGGCGAACGGCGAGGTCCTCGATCAGCGGTTCGAGCCGTGCCAGCACGTCGGCTGCGGGCTCGCCGATGGTCGATCCGATGACCTGGGCGATCTCGGCGTTGCTTCCCGCAACAACCACCGAGTCGGCTCCGATGGTGGCGGTCGCGAGGTCGAGCGACAGGGCAGCGGACACCTGCTGTGCGTCATCGCCCACCAGGGCCGGGATGACCTGAGCGAACACCGGACCCCAGGTGCGCTGAACGTCGATGAGCGTGCCGTCCTTGTCGAAGACGACGGCCTGATAGCGCGACACGCCGCGAGCGTACGCCGTACAGTGCGCGGCGATGCTCACGACGACCATCGGTGCCTTTCCGAAACCAGCTTCGATCCCGTTGACGGACTGGTTCACCAAGCAGCACGGCAACTACACCGCCACCTATCTCGACGAACTCGCCTTGACCACCGACGAGGCACTCGACCGTGCCGTGCGTGACGTCGTCATGGCCCAGGTCGATGCCGGCATCGACATCCCCACCGATGGAGAGGTCCGCCGTGAGAACTACATCCACTATCTCTGCCGTCACCTCGGTGGAATCGACTTCGAGCGTCTCGAGCCTCGGCTGATCCGAGGCATCACCCCGGCGATGCTGCCGACGATCACCGGACCGATCACGGTGACGGGTGACTCGCCCCTGCCTCGCGACTTCCGAGTTGCGCAGGCTGCGACCGATCGACCGATCAAGATCACGCTCCCCGGCCCCATGACGATCATCGATTCGACCGTCGATTGCCACTATCACGACGATCATGCCTTGGGCGCGGCGCTGGCCGCTGCGATCAACCAGCACGTCTTGGCCCTGGCCGCAGCCGGGTGCCGGCACATCCAGATCGACGAGCCGGTGTTGGCCCGCAACCCTGCAGTTGGCCTCGCCTACGGCATCGCGCAACTCGAGCGTTGCTTCGACGGCCTACCCGCCGGTGTCACCCGAATCGCCCACGCATGCTGCGGGTACCCGAACCACCTCGATCAAGACGACTACGAAAAGGCAGACCGCCATGCCTATCTTGAGCTGGCGGAAGCGCTCGATACGACCACGATCGAGGTCCTCTCACTGGAGGACGCTCATGCGAACAACGATCTGGCACAACTCCTTCCCCGTTTCGCATCGACCACGATTGCGCTCGGCGTGATCGGCGTTGCCCGCAGTCGGATCGAGACCGTGCCCGAGATCGCTGCTCGTCTCGAAGCTGCGCTTGTCCATCTTCCTCCCGATCGGCTGATGGCGGCACCCGATTGTGGACTCGGCTATCTCCCCCGCGAACTGGCCCTGGCAAAGCTCCGAAACCTGGCCGAAGCTGCGCACGCCTTCAGCTGAGGGCTGTCCGCAGCCGATCGACGAACCCTCGCTGGTTCCTGGCGAGCAGTTGCGCCGCATCTTCGAGCGAAACCCAGGCGGCCCGATCGAGCTCGGGGAACGTCGAGAAACGCCCCGACCTCGGTGGCCATTCGAGTTCGAACCGATTCGATTCGATCATGTCGGGGTCGAAGTCTCCTGAACGGGCGAACAGGCGAATCGACTTTCCGTGCGTCTCGATCACGCCGAGGTCGTGGGTGTCGCCCGCCGGTGCAGCAGCGCCGAGTTCTTCGGCGAACTCTCGCTCTGCGGTGGCGCATGGATCCTCGCCGGGCTCGACCAGCCCTTTGGGAAAGGTCCATCCTCCCTCGTGCTTGTTGGCGAAGTAGGGGCCGCCCATATGGCCGATCAAGACCTCGATGTCGGTGCCGCTGCGACGGTGAAGGGCAAGTCCGGCGCTCTCGCTCATGGCTGTTGCTGCACCATCAACGACTGGTTGGCCACGCCGAGGTGACCGGCTCGATCGCCGAGCACGGCTGACGCAGTTCCGAATCCTGCGGAACGGGCGTGGGTGACGGCATCGCTGACGACCCAGTGGTCGATCGGCACGCGGTGCAGATGTACGGAAACATCGGGATTGATGTACACGTGGCTCGATCTGGGTGTGATGTTGCTGATTCCGTTGCCGAAATCACCGACCGACAGGACCCGATCGAGGGGGCTGATGTCCTCACCCGCAAACACCGGTACGAGCAGCTTGAACCACGCTGCGGACGCACCGAGCGGGCCGAACGTTCGACCGTCGCACGAACGGATTTCGAACGCATCGAGATAGAACCCTCCCGGAGCGAGCCGATAGTCGTGACGGAACACTGTCGACTCCTCGGGACCGGGAAGGTCGAGCGGACCGGGCATGTCGATCGTGGCTTCGTCGAGCCCGTTGTCGGCGCGAAGGATGCGCATTGCACGGGCAAAGGCGAGTTCGCGGCCATCGCCGGATCGCACAACGGCATCCAACAGTTGGATACGGCGCGCCATTCGGGTCTCGATCACCTCGACGGTGAGCGGAGCCAGCGGGATCGGACGGACCAACTCCACGGTGATCCGCGCCAGGTGAAACTCGTCCGAACCTCCGGCGTGGCCGGCGAGGACGCGACCACACAGCGCAAGGGGCGGCCCGCCATGCATGACGGCTGGGTCCCATGGTCCCGTGCAGATCGGGCCGGGCACCAGGTGCGGGCCGTCCCGCTCGAACATCGCCTCCAACATGTGGGTGAGCGTAGACGGCCACTGCCGATGGGTAGGCCTGCGACGAGGGCCCCGTTCCTGTGATCGCGGTGGGCGAAGACGGTTCTCGCCAGCCGATCGCCGAGGCTGCACCGCGTGACGCCGACTAGGCGAGACCGTCTGCGATCGCGTTGTCGATCAGCTCGCGAACGTAGCCGGCAAGCGCAGTCGACGTGTCGCTGTTCGACTCGGTCAGCACGAGGACGCCGTACCCGTCCTCCAGATCGAGCCACGGGCTCGATCCGAATGCCCCACCATCGGAAATGTGACCGTTGCTGCGATCCACGAACCAGCCCATGCCATAGCCGGCCTGCGAGCCGTAGGCGCTCCCGTCGTACACCGTGCCGATCCGATCGTCGTGCATGAGCATGAGCGCCTCGGCACTCAACACCCGAGTGTCGTCGCACATGCCACCGCGCAGGTGCATCAAGAGCAGCTTGCCGTAGTCGAGGGTGTTGCTGAACGCACCTGCTTCCATGCTCGGGTTCGCACTGACCCGCAGTTCGTCGGGGTTGTTGTCGAAACCGGGCGGATGATTGAACCCGTCCATCTCCACCTGGTCGAACGGGCTGCCGTAGCCGAACATCTCGAGGCCACAGGGCTGGATGTAGATCTCGTCGACGAGTTCGCTCCAGGTCTTTCCCGAGACGGCCTCGGCAAGGCCGCCGGCGACTTGCCACTGGCCGCCGCCGTACCGGAACCGGGTGTCGGGGGCGATGACGCCGTCGTCGTCGCCGGTGGTGGTCATGATTTCGGCTGCGCAGTCCTGCAACGTCGTGCTCGACACCCACATGCAGGTGTAGGGATTCGGCTCGAACAGGCCGACCAGACCCGAGCTGTTCGAGAGCAACTGGGCCGTCGTGATCGCGGGGTTTCCAGCCCCCCACTCGACGTAATCGGCGATCGGCGCATCGATGTCGAGCAGCCCGTCGTCCTGGAGACGCAGGAGCACACCGGCCGTCACCATCTTGGTGGACGACGCAATCAGCGAGACTCGATCCTCGTCGAATATCCCCCAGTGTTCGTGGTGGATCACACCGAAGTCGCGATGCACGATGATCAGCCCGGCACCGCTGATACCCGACACATCGACAAACGTCGCAACCGTCTCGTCGACCGCAGTGAAATCGAACGATGGGGCGTTCGTTGTGGGTTCATCCACCGATGCCGATTCGCCCACCGGCAACGATTCGTCCACCGAGTCGGGAACCGTGTCGCCCGGTTCGGCGTCCTCTTGGAAGAGTCCAACCGCATCGTCATTCCCACCGCAGCTCGCAGCACCCAGGGCCAACACGACGACAACGAGCCCACAACGAACAGACGAACGTCTCACCACCGCATCTCTCCCATAGGTGCAGCTCACTCGATCAGACCGACGTGGCGGCACCAGTTCTCGATGAGCTGTCGACCCGCCGGTGCGTCGTCTGTCCAGTACTCGGGGTGGAACTGGGTACCGGCCAGCGGAAGCGTCTCGTGCACGGCCATCTGGATCGGCGTGACATCGGTCTCTCCGATACAGACGAACCCCTCGGGCACGCTGGTCAGTTCCCATGTGTGGGCGTGACGAAACACCGGCGCATCCCCGAGGCCGGCGTGGAGCGGATGATCACCGATGAGACGAATCGGCTGATACCCGACCTCCTTGATCCAGCCAGGCTGATACGTCGGGGCGGGATCTTCCTCCCCATCCGGAATGCGGCCGACACGAGCGACTTCGACGCCGAGCGTCTCGGCAATGAACTGCAGGCCACCGCAGAACCCGAAGGTGGGAAGCGTGCCGTCCCGAATGATCTCACGCAGCGCAGCCCGGTCGGCCTCCTCGTACGCCTCCTGCGGTGCGCCGTGTCCGCTGATGAACAGTGCTCGGACATTGTGGTCGGAGATCAGGTCATGGGTGATCGACTGATACCGCTGCAACAGGCATGTGTCGCCGACGAGATCTTCGAGCCGGTACGCAATCCGGGCACGCGCCGCCAACAGCCACTCGGTCCCTTCCCGCTCGTACACCGATGCGTGCTCATTGTCGACATAGACGATCACCGTTCCGACCCTCCCCCGGCACTGTGCTGTCGATCAGTGGCCCTGGATCGACAGGATCTCTTGCTCGGCACCGTCGACCACGACCTCGGTGATCCGTTCCTCGACATCGTCGTACTCCGTACGAAGCGCTCTCGACATCACCGCATGCTTGAAATACATGGTCGTGATGTAGGTGAGTTCCAGCAGCGCAGTGTCACCGATCGCCTCTTTCAGTGGCTCGAAGATGCCATCGGGGACCCGCCCGTGGTCGTAGACGAGGCAGTCCGTATAGGCGAGGACGAGCCGCTCCGTCGGATCGAACAGGTCCGACGTCGCCCACGCCGGAATCGCTGCGATCTTCTCCTCGGAAACACCGAGACCGCGAAGCGACTTGCAATGCTGAGAGAAGACGAACTGGCTCGCAGCTGCGTACCCGGCGCGGGTCTGGCCGAGTTCTCGCAACACCGGCGCCAACTCCCGAGTCGGGCTCTGGTAGAGACGAAATCCGAGCACGGCGTGTTCGAGCACATCGGGTGAATTGGCAAAGACGGTCCACCAGTCACCGGGGGTCCCGGTCGCCGTTCCCCGTTCGTCGACCGGGTCACGATCGCCGAACAAGAAGCGGTACATGGTCTTCACGATCGGTGCGTTGTCGTCGCTTCGACGGATCTCTCTGAGGCGAGGCATGCGCCGAGCATGGCAGGTCGTGGCGCACAGGTACACCTGGGGCGCCGCACCGCTCGACCCGACAGCGTTCCTCACGGCGACCGTCTCTCGCATACAGTCGCGACATGGGGACTGACATCAACACATTGACCGGCGAGACCGTCGCATTGCTGCAGGAAATGATTCGCAACCAATGCGTGAACGACGGAACGCCCGACAGTGGCTTCGAGTTTCGCAATGCCGAACTCGTCCGCAACGAACTCGAGGGCCTCGGACTCGACTTCGACACGTTCGAGGAACGGGAAGGGCGCACCTCGGTGGTCGCCCGCTACAAGGGCACCGACCCCGACGCGCCCTCACTGTGCCTCATGGGCCATACCGACGTCGTACCGGTCGATCCTGCAGGCTGGGTCAACGACCCGTTCGGCGGGGAGCTGATCAGATCTGCTGATGGGGTGGACGAGATCTGGGGTCGCGGTGCGGTCGACATGTTGAACCTCACGGCCTCGATGCTGGTCGCGTTTCGTGACATCGTGCGTTCAGGGAAGCGCTACCCGGGCGACATCATCTACTTCGCCGTTGCCGACGAGGAGGCTGGAGGGGTGCTGGGTGCCGGCCCGATCGTCGAGAAGCACTGGGACATCGTCGGTTGCGACTACATGCTGACCGAGTACGGGGGCACACCGTCACACGCCGACGATGGCACCTGGGTGCTGCTCACCGCCGGGGAGAAAACCGGGGCGGCCCGTCAGATCACCGTCCACGGGACACCGGGCCATGGTTCGATGCCGTACGCAACCGACAACGCACTGATGAAGGCGGCCGAGATCGTTCGCCGCGTCCAACAGGCCGAACTCGAACCCCACATCGACGACATGTTCCGCGATCGAGTCAAGGCCCTCGGCCTCACCCCCGAGCAGCAAAAAGGGCTGCTCGATCCGGGTCTGATCAAAGAGACGCTGGCGTCGCTGCCGCCGGGACTGGCCCGCAACACCCATTCGTGCTGCCACACGACGATCAGCCCGAACATGATGACTGCGGGTGACAAGCTGAACACGATTGCGCACAAGGCGACACTTGCGCTCGACATCCGGATGATGCCGGGGCAGACACAACAGGAGATCGACGACCTGCTGGTCGAGATCATCGGGCCGGACCTCATGCCCGACTGTGAGATCACGCCCCTCCTTCCCAACATGCAGGATGCAGCGCAGCCGACGACCACCGACACGCCACTCTGGGATGCGATGGTCGACTCGATCCAGATCGCCTACCCGAACGCTCGGGTGGTGCCGAGCCTCGTGACCGGCGGCACCGACGCCAGGTTCTTCCGACGCAAGGGCACGGCGGCCTATGGCGCCGGATTGTTGAGCAACCAGGTGTCGGTGGAAGAGTTCCTCAACCGCTTCCACGGGCACAACGAGCGCATCGACACCGAGTCGCTCAAGCTCACCACCCAACTGTGGCTCGACGTGTGTGACCGCCTCTGGGCGCGGGCAGCGTCATAGAACTCGGGGGCTGAGGTCTGCAGTCCTGCAGCCGTCACGTTCCGAGCACCGGTCGGGGATCGAAAAATCCGAGGCCGTCACCATTGTCCTGGGCGAAACCGAGCCGGGCCTGTACATCTTCGGGCAGTTGGAGTGCGTCTGCGAGCGGAATCGACACGTGCTGGTTCTCCTCCTGACGCAGGAAACTGAGGTTGTACGTGAGGATCATGCCGTAACGCCAGTCGTCGGTCGTGACGTTTGCGCCGGCTCCGTGGAGGACCCCACCGAGCCAGAACAGCACCGAGCCGACCGGCATGTCAGCCCGAACGATCTCGTGATCCTCGGCCACGCGTCCGGCGGGCCACCGGTGACTCCCGGGCACGACCTGGGTGCCGCCGTTGTCGACCGTGAAGTCCGACATCGCCCACATCGAGGCCAGGATCAGATTCGGACGAGGAAGCTCGAAGAACGGGTACAGGTCTTCTTCACGATGGAGGGCCTGGTCGCGAGCACCCGGTCCGACCTCGAGCGCAGCGCTGACGTTGAGGGTCCAGGTTTTGCAGTTCGGACCGAGATGACGCTCCCCCAACGCCTCGACGACAGGATGCATCATCAACTCGCGTGCCATGGGTGAACGGTGCATGAGTGCCGTGAGCCTGCGGGTAAGGCCCGGATAGAACGCGTCGGGATCGTCGGGTTGCGCCGCCGCCTCCTCGAGGTACGGGGCCAGCTCACCACGCACTGCAGCGACGTGATCCTCGGTCGCCATACCGTGCACGACGAGCACGCCAGTGTCGGCCAACACGTCGTACATGCGGTCGACATCCTCGCCGGCGTCACAACTCGGGATCCCTGTCATGGTCGGACACTACGCTGCGGCCGACGAGGAGGACACGCCATGGCCGCGTACGACGACGACACCACATTCGAGCTCGATCCGGATGCAGCTGCTGCCCTGCGCACGTCGCGGCCGGCCGGTCGGGGTGCGCCGAGGGTCTACGACTGGATCGATCACCACGCCAAGAACCGCGGTGGGAAGGAAGCGATTCGCGAACTGGACCGCGCCCGCTCCTTCACCTACCGCGACCTCGACCGACGAGTCGATGCCATGACCGCCTACCTCGACTCGGTGGGGATCGAACGAGGGGATCGAATCGCGGTGCTCGCCCACAACGGTGTCGAATTTTTCGATGTGCAGTTTGCATGCCAACGCAACGGTGCCATCTGTGTGCTGCTCAACTGGCGCCTCACCGTCAGCGAACTGGAGTACATCCTCAACGACTCGTCGCCGAAGGTGCTCTTCCACGATGTCGAGTTCGCAGCGGCAGCCACCGAACTCCAACAGCTGTGTTCCATCGACACGATCGTGGAGATCGATGGCGGAACGCCCGACTCCGCCTACGAGCGGGTGATCGCCGCCCACGAGGGACACGCAGCGGCGCGGGTCACGCTCACCCATGACGACGTCGTCACGATCATGTACACGTCGGGCACAACGGGCCTGCCCAAGGGGGCGATGATCACCCACGGCATGAACTTCTGGAACTGCGTGAACCTGGGTATCCCCGGGGGGATCGGGCTCGACACGGTGCATCTCAACATCCTCCCGCTGTTCCACACGGGCGGTCTGAACTGCTACAGCAACCCGGTGCTGCACGCCGGAGGCACCGTTGTGCTTCTCGAGACGTTCGAGCCCGGTCAGGCGCTCGGTGTGATCGGCGACCCGAACCAGGGCGTGACGCACTTCTTCGGTGTTCCTGCCCCCTACCAATTCATGATGCAACACCCCGATTTCGAGACAACCGACCTCTCTCGTCTTCGCGTCGCCGGCGTCGGCGGCGCACCGTGCGCGCTTGCGATCATGGAAGCCTGGAGCGAGCGCGGCGTACCGCTGCTGCAGGGCTTCGGGATGACCGAGACGAGCCCTGCAGCCATCTTTCTCGACCCCGACGATGCGCTCAGGAAGGTCGGATCGACAGGAAAGGCGCTCATGCACACCGAGTTCCGCATCGTCGACGACGACGGTGGCGACTGCGGCCCCGACGAAATGGGTGAACTCTGGGTCGCCGGCCCCCACATCACACCCGGCTACTGGAACAAACCGGAAGCGACGGCATCGGCATTCGAGGGTCGTTGGCTCAAGACCGGCGACGCTGCCCGCATGGACGAGGACGGCTTCGTCTACATCGTCGATCGCTGGAAAGACATGTACATCTCGGGGGGAGAGAACGTCTATCCGGCCGAGGTCGAGAACGTTCTCTATCAGATCGACGGAGTTCTCGAGGCTGCGGTGATCGGCGTGCCGAGCGACCGGTGGGGCGAAGCCGGGTTGGCCGTACTCGTCGTCGACGACGGGGCCGAGATCGACCGACAGCTGGTGCAGTCCTATTGCGCGCAGCGACTGGCCAAGTTCAAGGTACCTGTCGACATTGCGATGATCGATGCACTTCCCCGCAATGCCACCGGCAAGGTGCTCAAACGGGAGCTGCGTGACCGTTTCGTCGGCGAAGATGCCCCGAAAATCAGCTAGTCGACAGTTGCCTCGAAGCTCGACTCGCTGTTGGCGACTCCGAAGGCTCCACCCAGCACAATCGCCAGATCGACACGCCAAGTGATGGCGTCACCGGCATCGAGCTCACTTGCGGTGTAAATCGTTGTCGAGCCGTTGACAATGTCGCTGCACAGCAGCGCAGGACCGAGGCAGTCGACAACCGTCTGTGTACCGGTTCCGGTCGACAGGTCGAACGATCCGGTCGTGAAGATGTTCCCGACACCAAGGCTGTTCGAGATCTCCTGATCCATCGAAAACACGAGTCGCCCCTCGTCGAGTCGGGCATCGCCGCTGTAGGTGTAGACGGAATCGACGATCGCGTTGGTGCGTCCGACCAGCGTGCCTTGCCCAGTGATCGTGTGGGTCGCTGCCTCGATCCCGATGAATGGCAGCTCGTCGACCGGGACGTCGAGATTGAACCATCGCTTCACCGCATACTGCTGGAAGTTCGGCCGGAAGAACATCTGCACCGTTGCGGTGTCGAGGTGAGCGTCCCACGGTGTTTCCAGGGCGAACTCCGGGTTGCGGGCGACCCGGACGGGCACATCAAGCGTCTCGGCGTCGTAGAAGAGCGCGTCGCAGACGCCGCCTCGATAGCAGACGAGGTCACCGCTCTCGACCCAATCGGTGGTCAGTTCGACCTCGTCGGTGTCCGTCGCGTCGAGGGAGGCGACGAACGTGAGGCCGTCACCGCCGAGCCGAGTGGTCAGGATCGCGCCGTCGAACACATGCTCGACCGTGCTCGGCAGGTTCACGAGCATCTCGGGGTCGATCCCAAGGTGTTCGGTCTGCAGCTGAACGATGAACTGTTTCGGCCTGCCGTCACCGAAATCGACGTAGGTGCTCCACTCGGCGCGAGTCCCTTCGGTCGAGCCGTCGATCTCGTACACCGAGACCGTCAGGTAGTGGCGCGGAGGACTGCCCTCGAGCAGCGCGATCGGTGCAAGCGTCATCGAAGGTGGCAGGTCGATCGCAGCGGCAAACCCCGCAGGGTCGGTGATCTCGACGTGAGCGAAGGCCGACGGGGTTTCGTTGATGACGTCGAACCCGACCATGGCGTCGCCTTGCCCGCGAAAGAGCAGTTCGACCGCTTTGCGCATCAGGCCCTCTTGGTGACCGTTGGACTTGAACCCCAGGAGCTCTTGACGCCATTCGGGGGTGATGTCGAGCTGATCGGAGGTGAGATTGATGAGCGGAGACACCACATATTCGAGCGAATTGTCGTAGTACACGACGTCGACCAGAGCAGGATCGAGATAGTCGGCCCACCGACTGTTGTCGACGTACGCCACATCGGCGGGGTCGATAAAGAACGCGTCGTAGTTGTAGGTGGTGCCGTTGTAGAGCACTCGGTCGGCTGCGCCATAGCCCCAGTAGATGTAATCGTTTCCGATCGCCATCTCGCGGGTGAATCGGGCCACGTCGTTGACGGCCGGATCAGGCCGCGGGAATGACGATTGCCACACCGAGCGTGTCGCGTCGCCAACGAGGGTCGCCACGGTCGATGTGACCTGACCATCGATGATGGCGTGCGAGAGCGGCTCGGCCGGGGTGATGAGGTTCACAGGATCGAACGACACCTGCTCGGCGAGTGCGTCGACGACGAAAAAACGAGGGCGTTCACCCGGATTCGGATCCGGACCTCCGTCGGGTGAGTAGACGTAGACGTCCCACTCGGCGCGGGCGCCACCGACGATCGAGCCACCACCGGCGTTGTAGAGGTTGAGCAGAAAGAAGTACTCACCCTCGGGGGCGTCGGTATCGAAGAATCGTGTCGGAGCCAGTCGGTACCCCTCGGGCAATTCGTTGTCCTCGAACGCCTTGATGGCCGCATCGTCCTTGAACCTCCAGCGAAAGAACACCGACGCCGGTGTTGGAGGGTCGGCACCATCCGCCTCACTCGTGCCGACGAGGTCGAACCAGGGGTTGGCGCTGGACGGCACCCGGTCGGCGTAGGCACTTGCCTCCATGCCGACGAAGAACTTCTTGGCACGATGCCGGATCTCGATCAGTTCGTCAGGTGTGGCATCAACCGCGAAGGTGGGCAGCGCCACAACGACCTGGTTTGGGGCCACGAACTCCGCCGGCGTCTCGGTGGACCCGGGGGCGCCCACTGCATGACGGTTCAGGCCGTTGTAGGTGGCGGCGTACTGCTCGGCCCCCTCGGAGTGCAACGCCAACCGGCCGTCGATCTGACCGTCCTCCACATCGAATCTGCCACTGAGCGCACTCGACCCGCCCAAGGTGTGCGGAACCAACGTCGGGTCGACCAGACCCGGCAAGCTGAGGACGAATTCGAGTGCACCGTCGCCGATCGCCACCTCGACCGACGTTTGGAGCGGGCCGATTCCGACTCGGCCCTCGTTGGTCGAGGTCAACACGGCGTCGACCGACCCAACGCTCCCGACGACCAGCGTGCCATCGGCCATGACCGTTGCGACCCGACCATCTCCGGCCTCGAACAGCGGCGTACCGTCGGCTGCCGTACCCGATGCATCACCACCGACTGCGGCCTCGGGAGCGTTGGTCGTGAGCGCAGCAAGCAACACACGATCGCCTCCGTCGTCGGCATCGTAGGCAAGCACGGCGGTCGTGGCGCTCGACAGATCGACATCGGCGCTGATCGCGCCGATTGCTGCGATCATCTCGGCCACAACTGGCGCAGAGCCACGACCGGCCAGAAGATGGTCGAGCTGGTCTTGGGTGAATCCGGATCGAAGGGCTTCGAGATCTGCGACGATCACCCCACCGGTGGTGGTCGGCAGACGATCGAGGAACACCTCGATCACCACACCCTTCTCCTGTTCGGCGAGGAGCGGATTCGGGGCACCGGTGGATGCCTCGAGCTCGGCGGTCGAGTCGTCCTCGAGCGACGACGCCGGCTCTGCCCCACCACCATCCGAGCACGACAACGCAAGCACGCCGAGGCAAGCCACGACGCCAACGACTCGCAGCCATCGGGTAGCCGAGTTCTGCGTTCCGTTCACCCGGTCCGCGCCTGCGCGAAGGCTTGCACGGCCCGTGAGACATCCTCAGGCGAGGTCATCCACGAACAGACACTGATGCGGATGACGGGCGCACCGAACCAGGCCGACCCTCCGACCCACGCCTCGCCCGATGCCTGAACCGCAGCAGCGAATCTGTCGGTGGCTGCTTGATCGCCGACTCGGATCATCACCTGGTTGAACACCACGTCGTTGACGACGTCGAAACCGGCATCGACGAGTTCCTCGGCAAACTGCCGGGCTCGCTCGTGCAACGACAGGACCATGCGATCGACACCCTCGCGGCCCAGGTACCGCAGGGTCGCCCACAGGTCGACAGCACGGGTGCGGCGCGACATCTCCGGGGTGTAGAGCATCCCGTCGCGGTGCTCGGACGCAACGATGTAGGGAGCCGAGTTCTGCAGTGCGGCAACCATCGCCTCCGGGTCGGCGCAGAGCGCAATCCCGCAGTCGTAGGGTGTGTTGAGGGTTTTGTGACCGTCGACGCTCCACGAGTCGGCTGCTTCATGACCGTCGGTGAGGTGCTGCAACGCTGCGCATGTCGCCGCCCACAGCCCGAAGGCTCCATCGATGTGCACCCACGCCCCTGCCGTGTGGCTTCGCTCGACGCACTCGCGAATCGGATCGAACGACCCCGAGTTCACATTGCCGGCCTGCAGAATCACGATGGTGCGGTCGTCGAGCACAGGCAGGGTTGTCGGGTCGAGGCGGCCCTGATCGTCGACGTCGGCCCACTCGATGTTGTCGGTCCCGAAGCCGAGCAGGGCTGCGCCTTTCACAACGGTGCTGTGGGCGTGGCGGCTGGTGACGAGACGAAGTGGTGGTGCCCCACCCAGCCCGCCTGCGTTGACGTCGTATCCGATGCGCTCGAAGAGACGCCAGCGAGCCGCAGCAAGTCCGCAGACGATGGCGAGCGAGGTCCCGCTGACGAAACCGGCCACCGTCTGCTCCGGAAGCCCGAAGAGATCCCGGAGCCAGGCCTGGCATGTCTCCTCGATCACCGCATTGGTGGGCGACACGGCACCGACGGCAGCATTTTGATCCCAGGCGTCGGCCAACACTCGGGCGGCATGTGCGGTGGGGACCACACCACCGTTGACAAGCCCGAAGAAGCGAGCACCGGTTTGCGCAACGGTACCCGGCGACCCGACCTCGTCGAGCAGCGCAAGGATCGCACCGGCATCACCAACCGACTCGGGCAGCGGTTCTCGGAAACGCTCGAGTGCTGCCACTGCGCCGGCGGTCGGTGCGACCGGCCGCATATCGGCCTCGGCCACATAGCGGCGGGCGCGGGCGGCCGCATCCATCAGCAGCTCACCCGACGTCACCAACTCGCGCATCCGAGCTCGCAGCTCGGTCTCATCGATCGCCATCGCCCGCCGACCCTAGCTGTGTTGCGCAACCCCCAAGGCAGCCAGAACCTTCTGCCATCAACTTGGCACGCCCCCACAGCGGGTTGACTGGAGACGTGCACGAGACCCCGTCCATGACCGAGTACCTCCGCCGGATCTTGACCGCCGACGTCTACGACGTTGCGAGCGAGACCCCACTCGACGCCGCCCCGGCGTTGTCGGCGCGTCTCGGCAACACGGTGCTGCTCAAACGAGAAGACCTCCAGCCGGTGTTCTCGTTCAAGATCCGAGGTGCGTACAACAAGATGGCGAAGCTCAGCACCGAGCAGCGAGCGCGCGGCGTCATTGCATCCTCGGCCGGCAATCATGCGCAGGGCGTGGCGCTCGCCGCTGCCGAACTCGGCTGTCGGGCAGTGATCGTCATGCCCATCACCACACCCGCGCTCAAGGTCGATGCGGTTCGAGCGCGTGGCGCCGACGTGGTGCTCCACGGAGATTCCTACAGCGATGCCGAGGCCGAGGCGCGCCGGCTGACGGCCGAGCAAGGCCTGGAGTTCGTGCACCCCTTCGACGATCCCGATGTGATTGCGGGGCAGGGAACGATCGCAATGGAGTTGCTGCGCCAGCACCCCGGCCGCATCGACGCCGTCTTCGTCGGCATCGGGGGTGGCGGATTGATCTCGGGCATCGCCACCTACGTGAAGGCCCTCAAGCCCGACATTCGGGTCATCGGGGTCCAGACCGAAGACTCCGATGGCATGGCTCGCAGTATCGAGGCGGGAGAAATCGTCGAACTCACCGACGTCGGCTTGTTCAGCGATGGCACTGCTGTCCGCCGAGTGGGCGATGAGACCTTCCGTCTCGTCCAGCAGCACGTTGACGAAATCGTCCGAGTCGACACCGATGCAGCCTGTGCCGCCATCAAGGACGTGTTTGCCGATACGCGTGCGATCCTCGAACCGGCCGGAGCCCTGGCCATCGCTGGATTGAAGCACTACGTCGAGCGCGAGGCAGTCGCCGGGCACACCCTGATCGCGGTGGCGTGCGGTGCGAACATGAATTTTGATCGACTCCGATTCGTGTCCGAGCGAGCGGAAATCGGCGAGCAGCGCGAGGCGGTCTTTGCCGTCACGATTCCCGAGGAGCGAGGCTCGTTTCGGCGGTTCTGCGCCGAGGTGGGCGATCGAGCGGTGACCGAATTCAACTACCGCATCAGCGATTCGAGTGAGGCGCACGTCTTCGTCGGTGTCGAGACCCGCCGACGGGGGGAGGCCACCGAGATTGCCCGAGGGCTCGAGGAGGCGGGCTTCACGACGCTCGATCTCACCAATGACGAGCTCGCCAAGGTCCATCTGCGTCATCTGGTCGGCGGCAAGTCTCCCCACGCCAACGACGAGGTGCTCTACCGCTTCGAGTTCCCTGAGCGTCCGGGGGCGCTCATGCGCTTCCTTACCGCCATGCGCCCCGACTGGAACATCTCCCTGTTCCACTACCGCAACCACGGGGCCGACTACGGGCGGGTCCTTGTCGGGATGCAGGTGCCGAACGCTGATCAGCCGGCCTTTGCGACCTTCCTCGACGAGCTCGGCTACCGCTATTGGGACGAGAGCAACAACCCGGCGTACCGTCTCTTTCTCGGTAGCTCGCCTTGATTCGAGCGCGATCAGTGGCGCCGTCCGGCCACCTTTGCCCCGTCGACCACAGTGCAGACTTCGGGCGGCGCAGGCAGGTGTGGCAGGCTGCATGGCAAGGTCGATGCACGAACGGATCGACACAGGAGTGGACACGATGAATGGCATTGGTGACGTCTGGGCAATGGCTGCGGACAAGTGGGACGAGGTGATCGCCCAAGTCGGCGATGCCGACTGGGACAAGAGCACCCCGTGCGACGGCTGGACGGTGCGCGAACTCGTCGACCACGCCATGTTCTGGCAGGGCCGAGGGGCCAGCGCATTTGGCGCCGAAGCAGCCGAGGGCGACTGGCCGGCCTTGCGAGCCAGTCTGCGAGCAAAGCTCGACGACCCCTCGAGCATGGAAGGACGAGCCGAACAGTTCGGCGGTACCCCGATGCCAGCGGTCGCCGGCCTCATCACCACCGATCTCCTCGTGCACTCGTGGGATCTCGCCACGGCG
Organism: Actinomycetota bacterium; assembly: GCA_029979265.1. Classification (GTDB taxonomy): domain Bacteria; phylum Actinomycetota; class Acidimicrobiia; order Acidimicrobiales; family Aldehydirespiratoraceae; genus UBA11606. The sequence goes on from JAPOHW010000027.1 coordinate 21,987, forward strand.
ATCGGTGCCGATGCAACGCTGCCGGAAGCAGCCGCCGAGTCGACCTTGATGGGCCTTCAGCGACTTCCCGAGCAGATGCTCCGAAACGAGCGCATGTTCGGCCCGCCGGTCGAGGTGGACGACGACGCCAGCGCGCAGGACCGTCTGATCGGTTTCGTGGGCCGTCAGCCCTGAGCCGCGGCGCCGCGGCAAAAACACGACGACTCCAGCGCAACATCCATGTGCCTTCGGGCAACGGCCAATTCGACGCGTACCGCATCGGCCTCGTCGGAACGACCGAGCGAGTCGAGACACTCTGCATAGCCGTGGAGGGCCCACACGTTGCCGGGATGTCGTGACGAACGCACCAGCGTTTCGTCGAGCCCGAGATCGGCGGCATAGACGCCTGCCGCCTCAGTCACCCGTCCCTGTTCGAGCAGCAGCGCACCCAGGGCGTGGCGGGGAGGCTGCATCCACGCCCACGGCTCGGTGTAGAACAGATTGTCGTCGAGTTCGACGGAGCGTCGGAGGTGCCCAAACGCTGCTTCGAGATTCCCGCGTCGATAGTCGAGTTCTCCCGCGAGCATCGCTTCACCGATTCGCAGCACGTCGCGCGTCTGGTTGTTGAACACAAGGTGATCCTCGGGCACCCCGTCCCACGCTTCGGCGAAGAGCCGCTGGTGCTCCTCTGCAGCTGCGATATCGCCGGTTGCGGCGCATGCGATCCCCTTGCCGTAGTGGCACAGCGCCAGGGTCGACGGGTACAACTCGCCGTCCTCGGGGAGTTCCATGTCGTTGAGTTCGGCCCACCGACCGAAACGGATCAGAACATGCACCTTCATCCCATAGAACGCCTCGAGGTACCGAACCACCAACGGATTGTCGGTCCGAAGCGCCGCGTCGGTCACCGTCTCACGGATCAGGTCGGCTGCGGCAACGGCTCGTTCGTGGTTTCCCAGAAACATTGCCGAGTAGATCTGGAAGTGGATGTTGTGAAGGCGATAGATCGTGTAGACGCTGACGCCCGGGTTGTACGCAAGGTATTTGTCGTCGGCGACGACGGCCGCGATGTTGGCAGCGAGGGCCTGCTCGTAGTGGCCGCACAGGACCTGAATGTGAGACGCCATGTGCACCAGGTGGGCAGCGTCGGGACAGAGTTGCTGCAGCACCGGAGCGATCTCGAGGGCCCGCTCCGGCGTCGGTGACATCTCCATGATGTGGATCCAGAAGTGCAGCAAACCCGGATGGCGGCGTATCGCCTCGGGCTGATCGGCGAAGCATCGCTCGATGATGGCGATCGCCTCCTCTGTGCTCGCGCCTTCGGCCGGGGTTCCGGTCGGCAGATCCCACAAGCGCCACGGTGTCCGGACGATGAGCGCCTCGACAGCGAGGGCGGCAACGTCGAGATCGTCGGGGAACCGCTCGTACACGGCCGCCATCGCATCGGCGTACGCATCGTCCCACGAATCGAACGCGGCCTGATCGTCGTTGTGCTCGGCACCAAACCGGGCGACAAGTGCGTGCACGAGGGCCTGCTCGACCGGCGTTGCGTTGTGCACGAGATCGGCTGCGGCGCGACTGGAAGCAAAGGCCGTTGCGAGCATCTCCGATCGCAGCGGGTCGACAAGCCGGACCCAAGGTCCGTTGTAATACGGCCCAACCGCATGGGCGACACCCCAGTGGGCCATTGCGCATGCCGGGTCGGCGTCGATCGCCTGCCGGAAGCAGAATGCGGCCTCTTCGTTGTGAAACGCGTACAACCAGTTCAAACCAAGGTCGAACCACGCCTGTGCGTCCTCGGACTCGGTCGTGATCTTCCGAGTGTGTTCACCGAGATCGAACGGATAGTCGGCTCGAGGCACCATGCGCTGCACCGTAGCCGGGGTCAGCCGAGTGCGAGTTCCTCGGTGAGCGCGTCGACGAGACGGTGGTAGTCATCGAGTCGGTTGTATTGCTGGGCCGAGATACGCAGCAGCCGCTGCGGCGATTGCGGCCAGGCGAACACCGGCACTTCGATCGACCATCGCTCGTGCAATGCCGTGGTCAGCGGGTCGAAGATGCTCTCGCTCGGCTGTGGCTCGGGTGGGACCGGGACCGCCGCGATCGACCCGAGCATCTCGGCGGGGGCAGGAGCGTCGATCGAGAGCGCAGCGATGAGAAGGTCCCGTCCGGCACAAACGAGTTCGTGATTTGCAGCCTGTACCGCTGCCCATCCCCCACTCCGATGCTGCCCGATCACCGCCAACGATCGGGCGACACAGAGCCGGGCCGTTGCATCGTCGGTTCCGGTCCAGTCGAACTGGGCGTGGAACCGACTGCCACTGCCGGGCCAACCGTCGTTGTAGCCGTGACTCACCGATGCAGCCACCGCAGAGTCTCGGTAGGGCTCGGCCACCCACAAGAATGCAGCTCCCTTCGGCGAACACAGCCACTTGTGACAGTTGGCCGTGTAGAAGGCGGCGCCGAGTGCAGCGACGTCGACGTCGATCATGCCGGGGGCGTGGGCGCCGTCGACCAGCACCATCACCGATGGGTCGAGGGCGGCGATGATCTCCTCGATCGGGTTGATCACCGCCGTCGGTGAGGTGACGTGATCGAGAAGCACAAGTGCCGTTCGTGGGGTGACGACGCCAAGCACCGCCTCGGTGACGTCGGCCGGACCCGACAGCGGGAACGGCACGTCGGCGACCACCAGCGAACATCCGGTCCGGGCCGCAGTCGCCGTGACCGCGTTGCGGCAGGCGTTGTAGGTCTGCGAGGTCACGACCAACTCGTCGCCGGGTCGGAGGCGGTCCTCGACGCTGCGCAGCACCGAGTTCACGCCGTAGGTGGCGTTGGGAACGAACACAAGACCATCGGGATCGGCGCCGACGAAACCAGCCAGCTCGCTGCGACACGTTTCGAGCGCCGGTTGGTACTGGCGGAGCATGAACCTGACCGGATTGGATTCCATCTGCGCACGAAGCTCGGACTGCAGGGCGAGGACTTCGACCGGTGTCGCCCCGAACGAACCGTGGTTGAGGTGGATGACCGCAGGGTCGAGGTTCCAGGTTGCCATTGCGCCGAGCGTAGGGCAGTGTCGCACCTCGATGGTCAGACTCTCCGATCTGCACGACACCGAAGCCGACCACCTCCGTGCTCGCGCCGAGGCCATGCCGAGGCTCCTGCTCGAGCGTTGGATTGCGCCCAAACCTCTGGGCGAATCGACAGTCGCTCTCGTCTCGACGTGCGGTATGCATCGTCGTGATGATCCGCCGTTCACGCCGGGGGCGACCGACTTTCGGATTCTTCCTCGCGGCGTGGACTGGGGCGACGTGATCCTCAGCCACATCAGCGTCAACTTCGACCGCAGCGGTCTCGCCGACGATCCCAATGTCGCCATGCCCCTCGACCGCCTCGAGGAGATGGCGACCGCCGGGGAAATCGGTGCTGTTGCGCCGTGGCACTACACGTTCATGGGTGCGCACCCGCAGCCGCAGATGTTCGAGTCAGCGGGCAGCGAGGTTGGTCGTCTGTTGGCTGCCGACGGGGTCGACGTGGCGCTCCTCGTCCCGATTTGACCGCTGTGCTCGGGCGCCGTGAGCGCACTTGCCCACTTCATCGAGCGCGCTGGGGTCGCAACGGTGTGCATCAGCCTGGTGCGTGAACAGACCGAGAAGGTGTGCCCTCCCCGGGCGTTGTGGGTGCCATTTGCTCTTGGGCGCCCAATGGGGGTGCCCGGTGATACCGAGTTTCAGACGAACGTGTTGCGTGCGGCGTTCGGCCTGCTCGAATCGGCGACGGAGCCGACCATCGAGGACTATGCGATCGAGGCGCCCGAGGCGGGCCCTGGACAATGGGCATGTCCCCTCAACCTGGCAACGCCTCCTGACGACTCGCTGAGCGGAAAACTCACAGCCGAGGTGGCCAGTCTTCGGCCCTGGGCGGCCGAGACCCGTCGCCGTCGCGGGCGGACGACGTTCGGACTCTCGGGTGCCTCCGAGGATCAGGTCGACGACGTTGTCGCCGCACTCGTTGCGGTCGCTGAGTCGGGTGAGCTCGGCGAACGACCGGCGGGCAATATCGAATGGTCACACGAAATGCCGTTCTTGCTCCGTCATCTCGCAGACGACGTCCGGAGCTTCTACCACGAGGCGGTCGCCTCCCAGCCCGGCGAGCCAGCGCCGAACCATGATGCGCTCAACGCCTGGATCTTCGGTGAGACGGTGCTCGGCGAGGTGCTTCTCGAGATCGGTGATCATCTGACAGCCGCCACCGACGAGCACCCGTTTGCGCTGCTCATTCGCAATTTCATCATCCCCGAGGGTCACTATCGCGGGCTTGCCAACTTCGGTGACATGGCCTGACGTCGAGTCACGCTGCCGCCATCGCTTCCACTTACGTCGTAAGCGGCGTACGCTTCGTTGGACCCGAGGAGCGAGGACGTCCCTGATGACCGACACAGCGAATACTCCCGAAGCAGCAGCGCTCTTCGACCCCGACATCCGCACGCCCGAGATGGAGATGGCGGAGAAGGGCATGGGTGTGCCCGACGCTGCCGATCTGGCGATCGCCGACATCAACCCTGCAAATCCATACCTCTTCAGCGAGGACCGCTGGCACGATCACTTCGCCCGACTTCGTGCCGAAGATCCGGTGCATCTCAACGAACTCGAGACTGCGGGCCGCTACTGGTCGATCACCAAATACGACGATGTTCGCGCCGTGGACGGCGACTGGGAGACGTTCTCGTCCGCGAAGGGCATCAACCTCGGCAACAAGGAGATCGCCCGCGGCGAGTACGAGTTGCCAGCGGGCCTGTCTCCGTTCATTGCGATGGATCCGCCGACCCACACCCAGCAACGCAAGACCGTGCGCAGCGTCTCGGCGCCGAGCAACCTCCGCAACATCGAACCGATGATCCGCGAGCGCACCGCAGCGGTGCTCGACGAGCTTCCCGACGGCGAGTCCTTCGACTGGGTCGACACGGTGTCGATCGAACTCACCACCCTGATGCTCGCCACCCTGTTCGACTTCCCCATGGAAGATCGCCGCAAGCTGACCCGCTGGTCCGACATCGTGTTTGCCGTTCCGCAGCCCGGCGGTGTGGTCGAGACCCAGCAGCAAAAGATCGACGAACTGATGGAATGCGTGGCGTACTTCTCCGAACTGTGGGATCAGCGTCGCGGCGGCGAGGGCTTCGACCTTGTGACGATGCTCGCCAACGGTGAGGACACCAAGCACATGACTCCGATGGAACAACTCGGCAACCTGCTGCTGTTGATCGTCGGCGGCAACGACACGACCCGCAACACCATGTCGGGCAGCGTGCACGGCCTGAACCTGTTCCCTGACCAGTGGCAGAAACTGAAGGCTGATCCCGGATTGATGAGCGGCTTCGTGCCCGAGGTGATCCGCTGGGTCACGCCGCTGCCATATATGCGTCGCACGGCAACCAGAGACACCGAGCTACGCGGCAAGCAGATCAAGCAGTATGACCAGGTCCTGATGTGGTACCTGTCGGCCAACCACGACGAGGACGTCTTCGACAATCCGTACGAACTCGACATCGAACGCCACAATGCCGACCGTCAGATGTCGTTCGGCTACGGCATTCACTTCTGCATGGGAAGCCGAGTGGCCGAGCTCCAACTGCGGGTGCTGTACGAGGAGATCCTGCAGCGCTTCGAGAAGATCGAGGTGGCCGGCGAGCCCGAGCGTGTCTTCTCATCGTTCGTGCACGGCTACGCCAAGCTGCCGGTCGCTGTCACCCGTCGATGACCGATCGGCGCGTCTCGCCGACTTGTTGTTCAGCCGATCTGCGAGCGGTTGACGATCAGGCCTCGCGAGCACGCACTGTTCGCGCCCCACACTGACGCAGCTGCCGCTAGTGACGGCGATTCCATGCAGCCACGACCTCGTCGACCGTGCTCGTCCGCATGACGCCAAGATCGTCGCTGAGCGCGTCGGTGAGCAGCCCCTGGGGCGCATAAAGGTTGAAGACTACGACGGCTCCATCGGGGCCCCCTTGCTCCATGTGGATGTCGTCATCGTCGGTGTGGCTGTAGTCACCGATGCTGCGCACCCGTCGCTCGGTCTCGATGCCTGCTTCGTCGAAGTCGGTGACGTGAAGTTCGCCGGCAATAACCGTGGAGGTCGTCGCGCAGAGATGGCGGTGAAAATGACAGAAGCTGTTGGGCGCCCACCGATAGACAAAGTCGAGATGCCCGTCGTCGCCGACGTGCAGAATCGCGCCCCAGTACTCGATCGGATAGTCGAACTTCGGTGAGCCCACAAAGCGGCTCCAGTGAAGGTCAGGGTCGTGCAGCAGGTCCATCTCGGTGTCTCCTGTCAGTGGGTGGTGCTTATTGTGTGCCTAACGCAGTTCGGATCTCGAGCGCGAGTTCATCCTCGGGTCGAAGGGCCCGTTCGGTCGTGACGTCGAGGCGTCGGATGCGACCGTTGAATGCGAACGGGGCGACGTATGCCTCGCTGACGCCGGTCGGATTCGTGCCGATGTCCATCCCGACCGAGCTGATCATCACGGGCATGGTCACCACAAACCCTTCGCCGACGAGGTCGTCGTCGATCCAGAGTCGGATGCGTGACGGGCCACGCGACACTCGCTGCTGTTCGACACCGAGCGTCACCGGCCCCTCGGGAACCGGTCGGGTCGACCGGATCACGGTGTGGGTGGTGAAGGCGTTGTGGTCGTAGACGAGCAGGTCGTCCTGGACGTAGATCGAAAGACCGTTGTTGACGGTGCCGACGGCCACGAGGACACCTTCGTAGCGAGGACCGTCACCGTCGATCGAGGCGCGAAGGCGCCAAGAGCGTGCGCCGAACGGTGGCGCGCTGTCGATCGGGATCCGGTCGAGCGGCGGGAAGTAGACGAAACGGTCCCGGGCTCGGGGCGTGCCCGGCATGGGTCGCCCGGCGAACAGTCCGGTGTTCTGTGCCGCCTCGATCGGAAGCACACCGAACCGTTCCGCTTCGCTCCAGAACAGCTCGATCATCTGCTCGAGTCGGTCGGGTTCGGTCTGCGCCAGGTCGTGACACTCCGAGAAATCCTCGTCGAGGTGGTAAAGCTCCCATTCGTCGTGTTCGAGTGGCGTGCCGGGTCGATGGTGGGTGACGGCCTTCCAGCCATCGGCCCAGATGCCGCGATGTCCGAACATCTCGAAATACTGCGCCTGCTTGCGGGTCGGCACCATCACAGCGTCGTTCGCCTCGGGTGCGAAGGTGTAACGCATCGAGATTCCCTCGATCGGCTGCTGTTGCACCCCTTTGAGCTGGGCAGGTGCGTCGTAGCCGCAGATGTCCAGGATCGTTGGGGCGATGTCGGTCATGTGGTGGAATTGACGGCGGATCTCGCCGTTGGTGGCAGGATCGATGCCCGAGGGCCACGACACGATCAACGGGTCGCGAACTCCCCCACCATGGGTGTTCTGCTTGTAGCGCTTGGTCGGCGTGTTGCCGACCTGCGCCCATCCCCACGGATAGTTGGTGAAGCTTCGTCTCGTTCCGATGTCGTCGAGGCGCTCGGTCACCGATGACATGTCTTCGGCGATGCCGTTGAAATGCCGGAACTCGTCGAGGACACCGGTGGCGTCACCTTCCTGGGAGGCTCCGTTGTCGCTGGTGGCGAACACCAGCGTGTCGTCACCGATGCCGAACTCGTCGAGCGCATCGAGCAGTCGTCCGATCTGCGTGTCGGTGTGGTCGAGAAATGCTGCAAACGCCTCCTGCAGCCGGCAGGCGAAGGCCTGCTCTGTTTCGTCAAGTTCGTTCCAGGCCCGCACGCCGGGATTACGCGGGGCAAGCTCGGTTCCTTCCGGAATGATGCCGAGTTCGAGCTGACGTTGGTGCACGCGGGCGCGCCACACATCCCAACCTTCGTCGAATCTGCCTCGGTACTTGGCCAGGTACTCGTCGGGCGCGTGATGGGGGGCGTGGGTCGCGCCGAAGGGCGCGTAGAGGAAGAAGGGGCGTTCGGGCACCAGCGAGACCTGGTTGCGGATCATCGAGATCGCCTGATCGACGAGATCCTCGCTCAGGTGGTACCCCTCCTCGGGTGTTGCCGGTGGCGCGACAAGGTGGTTGTCGGCGTAGAGCTCGGGGTGAAAGTGGTCGGTCTCGCCCTGCATGAACCCGTAGAACCGGTCGAAGCCCCGCTGGAGGGGCCAGTCGCCATACGGACCAGCAGCCGATGCTTCGCGCATCGGGGCCAGGTGCCATTTGCCGACGCAGAAGGTGGCCCACCCCTTGTCTTGCAGCACCTCGGCCACGGTGGCCGCTGATGGCGCAATGCGGCCGCGCATGTTCGGGAAACCGGTGTCGAAGTTCGACACTGCGCGCATGCCGACCGAGTGATGATTTCGGCCGGTGAGGAGACAGGCGCGCGAGGGGGAACACAGGGCGGTGGTGTGGAAGTTCGAGAACCGGAGTCCGCGACGAGCGAGGCGGTCGAGGTGGGGGGTGTCGATCATCGAACCGAAGCAGCCGAGGTGGGCGAACCCGGTGTCATCGAGCAACAGAACGACCACGTTCGGTGTGGTGCTGGGCGGAAGCTCCGGTTCTGGCCACCAGGGCGTCGAGTCGGCGACCTCTCGGGCGATGACACCCTCGAATGGCTGGGTCACAGGGTCTCCTCGGTGTCGCGGTCGTTCGGGACGAGGGACCGGGTGATCAGTTCGGCGTCTCGACGAAATGTTGCATCGCTGATCAACAGGTGGGCCCAGCTCAGCAGCACCCCTCGGAAGCCGTACACGATCAGTTGGGCAACGGTTCGGGCGGCGCTGTCGTCGTGCAGCAACACCACGTTGCGCAGGCGTGGGAGTAGCAGTTGCTCGAGGCCAGGCCCTCGATGCTCGGCGAACTCGAGTGGCCCGAGTTCGCGAAGAACGGCGCGCAGGGGAACGGGATCGTGAAGAGACTGCGTCACTGCGACCCGCACGACGTCGACCACTGCCTCGACCGGGTCGTTGTGCAAGGGGCGGGCCCCGAGCGCAGCATCGAGTCGCTCGACGTACCCGTCGAGCACTGCGGACAGCACCCGCTCGCGGGGACCGACAAGGTTGTAGACGGTGGCGACCGAGACATCTGCTGCCTCGGCGATGTCGGCAACGGTGATCTTGGCAGCGTCGCGTTCTCGAAGCAGCGCAAGGGTTGCGTCGGCGATCCGCTGTCGACGTTGCGCGGAAGCGGGCGATGAGCTCGGCCGGGCGCCCCCGTACGAGGTACTCATTGCGGTTCGATACCGAGTTGGCGGGCTGCTCGTCCCTCGATCCGTGCCCCCTGCGACGCAAGGTGCGGTCCGATTTCTCGCCACAGCGCCCTGAGCTTGTAGTGCGGGACGCGGGGGAACAGGTGGTGCAGCAGGTGGTAGTCGTGGCCTCGGATCAAGAACGTGCTTCCTAGGAAGGTGAACACGCGGGTGTCTCGGTAGCGCCCGACTTCACCGTGGGGATGGTGCGGAAGCCAGCCGAACACGAGTGACAGCCAGAGTCTTCCGAGCCACGACGCCACGTAGAACAGCAGCAGCAGTTCGACGCCGTAGCCCAGGGCTACTGCGATGGCGAACAGCGCAATGTGGCTCCATGCGACCAGCATCGCCCCGCGGCGAGCGGCATCGGAGCGAAACGCAGCGGCCTCGGCAAGTCGGGAGCGAAGCGCCGGGGGCAGGAGTCGCATTCCACCGGGGATGACGGCGAGCATCGGCACGATCGGGAACAGCACCGCTCCAAGCAGGATGCGGACAACGATGTCGCGGGGGGTGCCTTTTGCGTTCAGGACGTCGGGATCGCCGACGTCGTTGGTGTGGGTGTGGTGGAGGAGATGGGTGTGGCGATGGTCGACGAAGCTGGTGTGCAGCATCCACGCGCCGAAGGAACCGACCGCCCGGTCGATCCAGACCCACCGGTTCCGTCCGGCCGAGATGGTTCGGTGCACCGATTCGTGAACTGGCATGTAGAACGCCTGCAACATGGCGGCCGCCACGATGACACCAACGAGCATCGGTAGCCGATCGCTGAGCACGGCCGTCACCGTTGCGATCCACCCTGCGAGTGGCCACATCACGTTGAACAGCGTGCGCCAACCGAACGAGGACGTGAAGGGCTCGACGGTCGATCGTTCGTAGTTGAGTCGCTCGACACCGGTCAGCGACGTTGGTTCGACTGCAGCCATGGCACCTCAGAGGAACGATTTAGAATTGCTTCTAAATCAAGCCGAGTGTCGGTTCGTTGTCAAGTACCGCTCACCCGTCGACACACATCGGTGAGCCACCCACTCCCCCACCTGCTCGGCGAAACGAGCAAGGAGGCCGGCCCTCACCGGTGTTGATTGCTCAGCCAACAGCGTCGAAGAGGTCGTCGGCGGCAATCCAGTCGGTGACAGCGACGACAGCACCCTCTTGATCGAATCGGAAGATGATTTGCTGTGGTGCGCACAATGCTGGGAGTCCCGGCACTTGAGCACCGTCGCAGGTGTACGGGTGACCCCAAAACGAGGGTCGCATCTGCGACGAGCGGGCCAACTCGACGAGATCCTCGGTCGTCAGATCAGGACCGGCGTCGAGCATTAGTGCATACAGGTTCATCACCCCCCGAAAGCTCACCGTCCCTGCCCCGAATGCTGGTGCGTCTGCGTAGCGTGCAGTCACCGCCTCGAAAATCGCTGGGTCGGCAAGGGCACTGTCGAAGGATCCTTCGGCGTTGAACAACACGGTTGATGCTGCAGCGCCGGCGGCTCTGAGGGATTCCGCGCTGGCGCACGCGCCCGTCAGGTACAGCTGTCGACCGGATTCGGGGGCAGCACGCATGAATGGGGCGCAGCTCGACGTCGCCGCCAGCACGATCACCGCGTCGGCATCGACCGCTTCGGCGGGATCGAATACAACGGCTGGATCTTCGGTGAAGATCGGATACGGCACCAACTCGACCGTGAGGCCGAGCATCTGCCCGACGGGTTGTCCGTAGTCTCGAGCTGCCACCTCGAACGACGGCACGCCTGCACCGAAGGCGATGACCACCGTCGAGGCTCCCGTCTCCGATGCGTGGGCCAGAAACCCGACGAGGGCACCCACATCGCCGCCGGAAAACGCAAAGACACGATCGCTGCGCTGCTCCGCCACGTTGGCCGGCACGCCGCCAAACACGGCGAGTTGGGCAGCCTCGATTTCCGCAATCGATCCCTCGCTGGTGACGTCCACCCCACCGACAAAGGCCACAACTCCGGTATCGAGCAACTCGAGCGCACACGCACGCGACTGGGCGGGATCGAACGACGTCACACACGACAGGAGTTCGAGCGGCCGGCCCTCCACCCCGCCGAGTTCGGCGTTGATCCACGCAACGGCAGCCTCGGCTGCGACTCGCAGTTCTGGATAGCTGCCGAGCGGCGTGTCTTCCTGATTGATCATCCCGAGCCGGATGGGGTCGAGGTCGGCATCGGCAGGCACCGGTTCGGCCGGGACGCGGCCGAGGAACCACTCGGCACCGGCAAAAGACTCGACCACTGACAGCGGCACCGATTCGAGTTCGGCAACGGTCGTAGAGGTCGGGTCTGCGGCCACGACCGTGGTCGGCACATTCGTGACGGTCGGCGCCGTCGCCACACTCGACGTCGTGGAGGTCTCCGCACGTAGCTCAGGATCGCCACCACAGGCCGCAAGCACGAGGGCGGACCCCACGAGCCACGCAACGTGCCCAGATCGTTTCGGCCGCACGCCGTCCCTTTCGTTCTGGATCGGGTCCCGGCGTCGCTCACGACCGACGTGGACCAAACGCGCAGATCCCCGCACAGCGAGGCAGTCAGGGCTTGTGTGCGCCGTCGATTGCCGACGACCGCGTTGCGCGCAGGTCAGCCCCAGGGAAGCAGCCAGCGCTCTCGGCGCTTAGCGAGCCGATCTCGCAGGGCAGAGACACCATTGGGATCGTCGTCATCCGCCGCTGATGGTGAGCTGCCAAGTTCGTTGAGCCGCTCGAACGTGGGACCCCTGAGGAAGTCGTCGGACAACGGTGGCATCTCAAACCGTGGATCCCGCTCGGTCAGATCGAGGATGAGTTCTGCTTTGTCCATGATTTCCCCTTGCAACTCCTGCTGCAGGACTGGCGCAGCGACAAGTGGATGGTTCGTTAGACCTACGATACTGAGGTCTTCGGACTACAGCAAGCACCCTGAACACACATGGCGCTCACACAGCCACCAAGCGCGACGGGATGATGAACCAATTGCGGGCGAGGTCGCTGCGTTCATGAGGTTCGTACCGACGCTGGACCGATGGAGTCGGGTGCGATAGGCAGTGGACGCGCAGAGTCACGACAAGGCAAGGGGGGCCAACGATGGAGATCGTGGAGTCACCGGTCTTGGTCGGAAGCGGATCGCACTGCGGCCTGGTGATCGAGGATCCGTCTGTCTCGGCAACGCATGCCGAGGTGGTTCAGCGCGATGGGCGGGTATACGTCCGAGATCTCGACTCCGAGAACGGCACCACGATCAACGGCCAAGGGATCGAAGGTGAGGCGCTACTTCAGCCGGGCGATTGGGTGATGTTCGGTGCGGTCCCCTACGTCTTGGACGGGACCGAGCTGATCGAGGCTGACGAAACCGCCCTCGCACAGATACTCACAACCGGCCCAGGTACTCCTGACGAGGCCTCGGCGAACCTCTCCTCGTCTGACGCGGCAGCTGGGCCGGTCGCGCTCATCAGTGCCGATCTGGTCAGATTGCTGCTTCGCCTGCTCTGGGGGTACGTCGGGTTGCTTGGCGCGATGATGCTCACGACGATCCTGCTGTTTGCCAGCTACGAGCAGACGGTGGCGGGCAACCGTGGCGCCGCTGACTCGTGGCAGACCTGGGAAACCATCTACGCCACGTTGTTCGTTGTCTCTGTGGTGCTGTCCATACCGATCTTTGCGCTGCTGGTCGCGTGGTCCGATCAAAGCCATCGCGCCACCGACTGGCTGCACCCGCAGGAACGGCAATGGGTTCGGGGCTGGGCGATCGGCGCATGGTTCATCCCGCTCGCGAACCTGATCCTTCTGCCGCTGATCCTGGGCGAGATCAGGAAGATCGCCACCGCGACCCGCTCGAACGGCAAGGTCGGCTCAACGTGGCAACGAGAGGGCGAATCATCGGCGCTCCTGCTGTGGTTCGTCTTCTACGCGCCGGGCCTTGTGTTCCTCTGGTACGGCGACGCCGCGCTCGACAAGGTCTTCGACGCCGAGCAGTACCGAAACGGGCTCATGATGGTGCTCATCGGGCTCGGCCTCGTCGCTGCAGGCACCACCCTGGCCGTGCTGTTCATCCGCGACGTGTCCACGAAACTCGGCGTCGGCTCACACACCACCTCCTGACGCCCCGTGCGAGTTCGGATGCGCACGGTCGACGGTGGCGCCTCACGCCGCTAACGGTTCACGCCCTGGACACGTACCTGCGCCTCCTCGTACCAACCCACACGCAGTGGGCAACAAACTGCGAACT
>JAPOHW010000028.1 GCA_029979265.1 Actinomycetota bacterium
GGCCACGCTCGACAACGTCGATGGGGTACTGATCGGACACCTCTCCGAGGTCGCAGTGGGCCTCAATCGGGGCAGGCTCGACCAGCCCATGCCGTGCGGGAACGAGGGTGCAGGCATGGTGGTCGCCGCAGGGCCGGGCGACGCAGCGCAGGCATTGCTCGGCAAGCGGATCACCGGTGTGAGTGGCTCGATGTACGCAACCCACACGATCGTGTCACCCATGATGTGCATGGAAGTGCCAGTGGAGGTCACCGCCGAGCAGGCTGCATCGAGCTTCGTCAACCCACTCACAGCCCTCGGCATGACCGAGACCATGCGCGACGAAGGCCACACCGCCTTGGTCCACACCGCCGCAGCATCGAACCTGGGCCAGATGCTCGTGAAGATCTGCATCGATGACGGCATCGATCTCGTCAACATCGTCCGTCGCCCCGAACAGGCCGACATCCTCCGAGCGCTGGGCGCCGATCACGTGGTCGACTCGAGTGCCGAGTCCTTTCACGACGATCTCACCGCAGCGCTCGCAGCGACCGGCGCCACGATCGCCTTCGATGCGACCGGTGGCGGCACCTACGCCGATTCGATACTGCGCTGCATGGAAGCAGCGCTGTCGACGGGCGCAGCGTTCAGCCGCTACGGGTCTGACACCCACAAGCAGGTGTACATCTACGGCGGGTTGCAGCGATCGGCCACGACGCTGGATCGGACGTATGGAATGTCGTGGGGCGTCGGTGGATGGCTGCTCACGCCGTTCCTGGGTCGTATCGGCCCCGAGCGAATGATGGGCCTGCGGCAGCGGGTCGCTGACGAGATCACGACAACGTTCGCAAGCCACTACGCCGAACGCATCTCGTTGGGTGACATGCTCGACCCCGATGTGGCCCGCGCCTATGCCGCGCAGGCCACCGGTGAGAAGCGGCTCGTCGTTCCGACCGGCTGAGGGTCCCGGGCCAAGCGTTGGGTGAAGGCTGCGATCTGGTGAGGGAGCCGGTTCGATCCGGGCGTAGGGTCCCCGAATGATCGATGTTCCCCAGCCCACCGACGACATCATCAGTCGGCGGGCGTGGATGGCGTTGTCGGTGTCGACGGTGGTCGTCTTTCTGGTCGTGATCAACATCACGACCGTGAGCATCGCGTTCCCGTCCATCCGTCGTGCATACGACGTTTCCGACGCCGGACTCAGTTGGGTGATCAGCTCGTACAACGTCGCAGTCGGTACGTTCCTCCTGGTCACCGGGCGACTCGCCGACAGTCTCGGTCGCCGCCGGGTCTACCTGCCCGGAGTCGCGATCTTCGGTCTCGGATCGATGCTCTGTGCACTGGCGCCGGGACTTGGTTGGTTGATCGGGGCCCGCGTGGTCCAGGGCATCGGCGGTTCGATCACGATGGCGGCCGGTTTCGCAGTGATGCTCCCCGAGTTCCCCGCCACCCGGCGAGCGACTGCGATCGGGATTTCCGGAGCGGCCGGTTCGCTCGGTGCGGTGGTCGGTCCGTTCCTGGGTTCGATCTTCATCGACGCCTTTGGCTGGCGCTCCGTGTTTTGGATGAACGTGCCGCTGTGTGTGCTGGTCCTGCTGCTTGGCCCGCGCTACCTCAGCGAGTCGCGCGACCCCGAGGCGACGGGCCGAATCGACCTTGGCGGCGTCGCGCTCGGCACCAGTTCCGTCCTCCTCGCCATGCTCGCAATCGTGCAGAGCGAGGCGTGGGGTCTTGGCGATGTTCGCATCGTCGTGATGATGGTCGTCGCACTTGCGCTGGTCCCGTGGTTGATCCGGCGCAGCCGGGTTCACCCCACGCCGTTGATCGATCTCGAACTCTTTCGCTTCCGCTCGTTCACCAGCGCCAACATCAGCGTTGTCTTCTATGGACTCGCCTTCACCTCGGGGGCGCTCGTGACCTCGGTGTTCCTGCAGGACGTGTGGGAGTTGCCGATTCGCGATGTCGGGGTTGCTTTCGTCTTCGCGCCGCTGCTTGCGGCGGCCGTCTCACCGATCACCGGGCGGTGGGCGGACCGCATCGGGCATCGTTGGTTGCTCGGCGCCGGCTGCACCTCGTCGGGCGTTGCCTATCTGCTGTACATCGTGCTTCTCGACGAGACCGTGGCGCTCTGGAGCCGGTACGTCCCGATCAGCTTGTTCCTGGGTCTTGGCATCGGTCTCACGGTGGCGACCTGGTCGTCGGCCGGCATCGCCGACGTTCCCCAGAGCCGGTTCGGTATCGCGGGTGCGACCTTCAACACGTTGCGCAGCGCGGCGTATGCACTCGGTGTTGCGATCGTGATCACGATCGTTGCGACCGCAGGAGACGAGCCAACCCTTGTCGGCGTCGAGCGGGCCTACGCCTTCATCGCCCTGTCGTACTTTGCGGCGGCGGTCGCCGTGATGGTCACGTTCCCGGCCGGATCGGCGCGTGACCGTGCTCGGACGGAGCCGCAGTGACGATCCTCGAAGCCGTGCTGCTGGTGGCCGGTGGGCTGTTCGCCGGGATCATCAACACCGTCGCCGGTGGCGGATCGACCCTCACCGTGCCGTTGCTCGTGCTTGCTGGGGTGCCCGGCAATGCAGCCAATGGTTCGAATCGGGTCGGAGTGATCACGTCGAATCTCACAGCTGCGACGTCGTTTCGGCGGCTCGGGGTCGACGGCCTTTCTCACGCAGTGCCGGTGCTCGTGCCCGTGGTTGCAGGCTCGCTGATCGGTTCGTTCGCCATCAGTCGATTGACCGACGATGCGTTCGAGACGGTGTTCGGTCTCGTGATGATCCCCTTGATCATCTTGTCGATCCGAACACCCCAGTTCCGCTCCGAGGGCATCCGCTGGAGTCGCCCGACCACCGCAGCCGTGTTCTTCGGGATCGGGATCTATGGCGGGGCCATTCAGGCTGGCGTCGGCCTCGTGCTTCTTGCCGCCCTGACGCGGGCCGGGTTCGATCTCGTGTTGGCCAACAGTATGAAGGTGATCGTCATCTTCGTGTTGACCGCCACCGCACTCCCAGTGTTCATTGCGCAGGGTGACATCCGCTGGCTTCCGGCGCTGATTCTCGCCGCCGGGTTTGCGGCCGGCGGTTGGCTCGGCGCACATGCTGCGGTGCGAGGTGGTGAGCGTTTCATCCGGGCCACGATGGTCGTGGCCTCGATCGCGCTCGCGGCGAAACTCCTCGGCGCGTTCGGCTAGGTGCCCGCTTCGGCTCGTTCCTTCAGCGCTGCGAGCGTGGCCTCGATCATCTGCAGGGTGTAGGCGGTGCGGGCTGCGAACTGTTCGGGGGTGGCGGCTTCCATCGCAGGCGATTTGTTGATGATCCACCACCGCTCGGTCACCGTCGTCGAGGTCTCCGACGTCGGTTCGAACTCGTAGCTCCACCAGGTCCACGACGCCTCGAGCCCGCCGGTGACGAAGGTGAAGTCGCGTCCCGGGTCGGCGGTTGCGACCTGACAGTCCCGTTCCCACGCACGTTCGGACGTGCGGTTGCTGCCGGTGAACCAATCGCCGGCCTCCCCGGTCGCGCCATCGGCCCAGTACCCACCGGTGGCCTCGGGCGACCACTCGCCCATGCGGCTGATGTCGCTCACCATGTCGTACAGGGTGTGAGCGGGTGCGGCGATCTCGATCGATGCCTCGTGGCTGACGATTGCTCGGGAGGGTGGGCGCATGATTCGGCCGCCTTCAGCCCGGCCGCCGGGCGATGACCTGCACGACGGCGCCGTCGCCGGTATGGCCGGGCCCCTCGATGACGGGTCGAACGAATTCTGCTCGGTGTTCGAACTCGAGCCCGACGAGTTCCTCCTCGAGTCGTTTGAGATCCATGGTCAGTTCGGGGACGGGTGGGCCGCCCGTGCCGCGGCCGATCTGGTCGGGCGTGTAGGCCTCGAGGATCAACCTGCCGCCGGGTCGCAGGGCAGTGGCGAGCGCACGGTGGACTCGTTGCCGGATCGGCGGGGGAGTGTGGGCGAAGATCGACACGACGAGGTCCCACTGGTCGGTGCCGAGGTCGTAGTCGGCCAAGTCCGCCACGACGGTGGTCAGGCTGACGCCTCGCTCGGTTGCGAGTGCCGCCGCCTTCGCCATGCCGGCTTCCGTGAGATCGACCGAGGTCACGCGGTGACGTCGAGCCCCAGGGACGCCAGGTAGACGCCGTTGCGGCCCTCGCCGTCGGCGAGGCACAGGGTGTCGCCAGCGGTGAGGGTGGGGGCGGTCGCAGCGAGGAAGTCGTTGGGCTCGGTGCCGTAGAGGAACTCGGTGGTGCTGCCGTAGCGCCCCTCCCAGACGATCCGGGGGTCCGATGTCGGTGGTGAGGTGTCGGGCATCGACTGCCACCGTAGCGCTGTGGGTTGACGCCATCGACAAATGTCCGTACATTCAAGGAACACACGCACGAAAGACCGACATGATCTTCGAACAGCACTATCTCGACTGCCTGTCACAAGCCTCGTATCTGATCGGTGACGAACGCACCGGCCGGGCGGTGGTGGTTGATCCCCGGCGCGACATCTCGCCCTATCTCGATTCGGCTGCGGAACACGGGTTGACCATCGAGCTCGTGCTCGAGACCCACTTCCACGCCGACTTCTTGTCGGGTCACCTCGAGCTGGCATCGGCGACCGGTGCCGATATCGCCTACGGAGAGGGCGCGGTGACCGAGTTCGAGAGCCGCAGCCTCGCCGACGGGGAGCGGATCAGCCTCGGTGATGTCACCCTCGAGATTCGTCACACGCCCGGCCACACGCCGGAGTCGATCAGCATCGTCGTGTTCGAGCACGCCGACGACGACGTCCCGTACGGGGTGCTGACGGGAGACACGATGTTCATCGGCGATGTCGGGCGGCCCGATCTCCTCTCGTCGAAGGGTGTGACCGCCGACGATCTTGCCGAACAACTCTTCGAATCGTTGCACCAGCAGCTGCTCACCCTTCCCGACGCCACCCGGGTGTTCCCGGCCCACGGCGCCGGCTCGGCATGCGGCAAGAACCTCTCGACCGATACCTCGTCGACGATCGGTGAGCAGCGATCCGGCAACTACGCGCTCCAGCCGATGTCGAAGGCCGACTTCGTCGCCGCCGTCACCGAGGGACAGACGGCGCCGCCGGCCTACTTCGCCTACGACGCAGCGCTCAATCGTGAGAACCGTGCCCTGCTCGACGAAGCCGCCGAGCCCACCGCACTCACCGTCGACGAGATCGTCCAGCTCCAGCGAACCGGCGCAGTCGTCCTCGATGCTCGCGATCCCGTCGAGTTCAGTCGCGGTCACCTGATCGGCTCCGTCAACATCGGTATGGCCGGCCGCTACGCCGAGTTCGCCGGCGGTGTCATCCAACCCGGCGCGCGGATCGTGCTCGTCGCCGACGATGGCATGGCGCGCGAAGCCAAGAATCGTCTCGCCCGCATCGGATTCGACAACGTGGTCGGCCACCTCGCCGACGCCGAACGGGCGCTCGCCGAACATCCTGACGATGTCGCAGTCGGCAGCCGGGTTGATGTTGCCGCGATGTGCGACGCCCGAGACTCGGTCGATGACCTCCAGATCGTCGATGTTCGCCAACCCGGCGAAACCGAGGCAGGGATCATCGACGGGGCAATCCTCCTGCCACTCACCCAACTCAATGCCCGACTCGCAGACCTCGATGCCTCCAAACCCACCGTCGTCTACTGCGCCGGCGGCTACCGCTCGTCGATCGCGGCCAGCAGGCTTGTTGCGGCTGGCTTCACCGACGTCTCCGATCTGCTCGGTGGCTACGGCGCCTGGGTCGCCGCCCACGAGCCCACCCCGGCCTAAGGCGGCATCATGGTCGACCTCCTTCCCGACCGTCTCGCCTGGTATGTGGGCGGACCGCTTCTCGGCCTGCTGATCGTCGGCCTGTTCGCCATCGCCAACCAACCGCTCGGTGCGAGTGGCGCCTATGTGCAGACGTCGGGTCTGCTGCGGCGAATGCCCAACGTGGTGACCTGGCGAGTTTGGTACTTCGTCGGCATGTTCGTTGGAGGCGTGCTCGTAACCCAGGTACTGCGGGAGGGCGCCGAGATTCGCTCGGGGTACGACGCGCTCCGCAACGTCTTTCCGCTGTGGGCGGTTGTTCCGCTCGTCTTCGGTGGCGCAACCTTGCTCGGCTACGGAGCTGCTGTCGCCGGTGGGTGCACGTCGGGCCACGGGATGTGTGGCACGGCGCAGCGGTCACCTGCCAGCCTGACCGTCACCGCCACCTTCATGGCCACGGCGGTCCTCACCACCCTCGCGTTGCGCATCGTGACAGGGGGTGAGCTGTGAAGCTCAACCTGATCGGCCTGCTGTTCGGCATTGGGTTCGGTGGCGTTCTCGCGGCCTCGAACCTTCACGAGTACGACACGATTCATGCGATGCTGCGGCTTGACGAGTTCGATGTCTTCTGGTTCATGGCCAGTGCGATCGCCGTCTCGGCACCGCTGCTGTGGCTTCTCGAGCGGCGGCAGATCCACACCCCGTTCGGGGGCGAACTGGCGCTGTCTCGATCCAAGCCAGAAAAGCACCATGTTCAAGGCGGTGCACTGTTCGGCGTCGGTTGGGCAATCGCCGGCACCTGCCCGGCACCTGCGCTTGTGATGGTGTCGTCGGGTGCCCTGCTGGGCCTTGTCGCCATTCCCGGCATCTTCCTCGGTCTGCATCTTCGTGAACGCCAGAGCAAAACCGTCGGTCACGTCGGAGATGGCGAGCACCGAGAAACAGTCGTCGTCCCCGGCTGACGTGCCCGTCATCCCCCGCGATCCCCGCACGGTCGGGCAGGAGCCCGACTACCGCTTCACCCTGGCCAATGAACGGACGTTCCTCGCCTGGGTTCGCACTGCGCTTGCCATGACCGCAGCCGGCCTGGGCACGATCAGCATCCTCGACTTCAACGGGTCCGATCTGCTCGGTTTTGCGCTGCTGACGCTGAGCCTTGCCACCGCAGCCACCTCGTACGGCCGCTGGGCCGCCAACGAACGGGCAATGCGACTGGGGGAGTCGCTGCCGCCCTCGAGGCTCCCGCAGCTGATGGCGGCCGGAACCTTGGGGGTTGCCGTGGTCGCAACGGTGCTGTTGATTGCCGATGCATTCTGAGCCGGTCGGGATCTTCGGACCACAGCCACACAACCGAACTGGCGACGGGGTACCCCACGAGCGCACCGGTCTGGCGTGGCAGCGCACCGCGATCGCGGCGATAGTTGCCGGTGTCGCCTTCACCCGGGTGGTGACCACGCAGGGCCCTGCCGTGTTGGGGCTTGCCGGGATCGTGTGGGTGCTCGGCGGCGGGATGTTGCTCAACTGGGCGGCGTCGAACGACAGTCTGCTTCGAGATCCGCAGCGGCCTGCTGCTTCGGTACCCCAGGTCGCGCTGACCCGTGTCGTCGGCGTGTCGACCACGGCACTTGCGCTTCTGTCGCTCGTGGTGGCGCTGATCCTGACCCTTCGCTGAACGAGGAGATCTTCATGCACCGAGACCACCCGGTAAACGATTTCGCCGCCGTCGTCGACGCAGTCACGCAGTTCATCGACGTCCGCGAACCCGACGAAGTGGCCGAGGGAACGCTGCCCGGAACCGTGAACATCCCACTCGGTGCGCTGCCGAGCCGAATCGGAGAACTCGACGCGGGTCGCCGCACCGTGGTTCTGTGTCGCAGTGGTGGTCGCAGCACCCAGGCATGCCGGTTCCTCGTCGCTCGAGGATTCGGCGACGTCATCAACCTCGACGGCGGGATGCTCGCCTACCGCAGTTGAGTGAGTGGTTTACTCCCAGATCGAGAGGTGCGATTGGGGGTCGAAGAAGTGCAGGTTGCGCCCGTTCACGGCGATCTCCACCGACTCGCCGATCGAGACGGCACTGCGTGGATCGAAACGGCCCACAGCTGCGTCCTCGCCGAGGTCGTCGACCGCGTCGGGATCCCCTGCATCGACGCGCGCTGCGTCGAGGCCGAAGTGGACGATGATCTCCGAACCGAGAGCCTCGGTCAGGGTCACCTCGGCGGTGATGGTCGACGAGTTCTTCTCGGCCGGGGCCAGCGCAGCATCCTCGAGATCCTCGGGTCGGATGCCGACGATCACGGCTGTTCCGTCGAACCCTCGCAGTGCCGGACGGGCTTCGAAGAGCGAGTCGGGCAGCGACACGGTCTGCGAGCCGAGGGTGAGCGTTGCACCCCGCAGCGTTGCCTCGTACAGGTTCATCGACGGTGAGCCGATGAAGGCCGCAACAAAGACGTTGGCCGGACGGTCGTAGAGGTTCTGTGGCGAGTCGACCTGCTGCAGGTAGCCGTCCTTCAATACGGCGACCCGGTCGCCCATCGTCATTGCTTCGACCTGGTCGTGGGTGACGTAGACCGTGGTGACCTCGAGGTCGCGCTGGAGCTTGGCGATCTCGGCTCGCATCTGGACCCGCAGCTTGGCATCGAGGTTCGACAGCGGCTCGTCCATGAGAAACGCCGAGGGCTGTCGCACGATCGCTCGTCCCATCGCGACCCGCTGGCGTTGGCCGCCGGACAGCTGGCCGGGTTTGCGGTCGAGTTGTTCGGTCAGTTCGAGGATACGGGCCGCTTCCTCGACCCGTTGGTTGATCTCGGCCTTGGGCGTCTTGGCGAGTTTGAGCGAGAAACCGATGTTGTCGCGTACCGACATGTGGGGGTAGAGCGCATAGTTCTGGAACACCATCGCGATGTCGCGATCTTTGGGTTCGACATCGTTGACGATGCGCTCACCGATCGACAGGTCGCCCGCCGAGATCTCCTCGAGGCCGGCGATCATGCGAAGTGCCGTGGACTTTCCGCAACCCGACGGCCCGACGAGCACCAGAAACTCGGTGTCCTTGATCTCCAGATCGAGGTCGTGAATGGCGTGGAAGCCGTTCGGATAGACCTTGTTGACCTTGTCGAGCGTGACGGTTGCCATGGCTCCCCCTCAGATGTGGCAGATCGTCGAAAGCGTCCCCATTCAACCAGCCTCGAGCCGGCCTTGCTATGCCGGGTAGCTTCGTGTCGGTGACGTCGAACTGGCTGGGCCGAGAACTCCGAAACGATCCCGACCGCTGGCGGCGCTCGCTCACCGTTACGGAAATCGACGAACTCGTGGCGGCCTCGGCGCCCTACGCCGATGGCGACGCCGATCTCCCGACCATCGACGTCGACGATTTCCCGCTGCCGCACCTCGGCCCCGAACTCCTCGCGCTTCGTCGACGGTTGCTCGACGGGCTCGGTTTCGAGCTCTGGACCGGTCTCCCCGTCGCCGACATGTCTCGTCGGCAGACCGCAGCGGTGTTTCTCGGGATCGGCGCCCACCTGGGCTCCTTGCGGAGCCAGAACGCAATGGGCCATCTGCTGGGACATGTGATCGATCTCGGCCGTGATCCCGCCGACCCGACGGCTCGCATCTATCAGACCAACGCTCGACAGTCGTTCCATACCGACTCGACGGATGTCGTCGGCCTGCTCTGTCTCGCCCCGGCAGCGCATGGAGGAGCCTCGCTGCTTGCGAGTGTCGAGACGGTGTTCGCCGAGGTCGAGCGGCGCGCTCCGGAACTCGCGGCTCGACTTTTCGACCCGGTTGCCACCGACCGGCGCGGTGAAGTACCGCCCCATGCCGATCCGTGGTTCGAGATCCCAGTGCTCAGCCGCCACGGCGGTCATCTCACGGTGATGTACCAGCGCCAGTACATCGACTCTGCACAGCGGTTCGCCGCCGCACCCCGCCTCGATGCAGACATGACTGCTGCGCTCGATCTCTTCGACGAGGTCCTCGACGATCCAGACATACACCTCGCCATGGAGCTCGCACCGGGTGACATGCAGTTCGTGCACAACCATGGGTTGCTGCACGACCGGGAGGGGTTCGTCGACGACCCGTTCCGGCCCCGGCATCTGCTTCGGTTGTGGTTGTCGATCCCTGGCGATCGGGAGCTTCCACCGGTGTTCGCAAGTCGCTACGGCTCGGTCACCATCGGTGATCGAGGTGGCATCATCACCGACGCAACCACTCGCCTCCATGCCCCTCTGACCCCGACCTGATCATCGGTAGGTCGCCTGGGCAGTCATCGCCAGACCTCCCGTGGGGTTGGTCGCCCACAGATCGGCGCCGGTGTCGCTCGCGCGGCGGTGAATGGTGAACGGTGCAGTGTCGAGCAGCGGTGACACCCCTCGGAACGAGAATGATGCGAGCGTCTCGCCGTGCTCGGTGGCGAGCTGAGCCAGCAGGGTTGCGGTCAGTGGACCGTGCACCACCAGACCGGCGTAGCCCTCGCTCGAGGATGCGTAGTCACGGTCGTAATGGATCCGATGCCCGTTGAACGTGACTGCCGAGTAGCGGAAGAGCAGTGTCGGATCAGGAACGATCGTTCGACTGAGCTCGGCATCCGTCGGGGCGGGCGGGGCCGACCGCGGTGGTGTGTCCGGGTCGGGATCGTCTCGGTAGACGATGTCTTGCTCCTCGTCGATGCAGACCTCACCATCGACCGACGTGACGTGGTGGACGGTGACGAAGCACAGTGGCCCCGATGACCCGTTCTTGAGGACCACGCTCTCGATCGTGGAGTGTTTGGTGGCATCGACCCCGGCGAGTATCGGTGCACCAAAGGTGATTCGACTGCCCGCCCACATGCGGCGGGGGAGTGCAACCGGGGGAAGGAAGCCACCCCGTTGGGGATGGCCGTCGTGGCCCAGTCGGCCGGCGGGAACCGCCTCGATGAAGGTGGCGAAGTGCCACAGGGGAGCGATGGGATCACCGGCGCCCACGGTCGGTTCGAGGCCGAGGGTCATCGCCAGCCGATTCATGGTGGTGACGTCGATCGTCTCGCCAAGCTCCTGGGTGCGACCGACCCAGGTCTCGAGAATCGCCGGGTCGTCGGTCGGCGCAGTGTTCATTGCCTCGAACCTGCGTCGCGCCATGCGGTCAGCGCAACCTGGACGTCGCTGCGGTAGGCGGCCACGTTGTCGAGCTTCACATGGCCGTAGCCGCGGACACGGTCGGCGAGCTCGGCGATGCGGACAGCCTCGGCCAGCGTGTCGGGCGTGAGTCCGGTCAACAGCTCTGCAACCAGTTCCTCGTACTCGGCGATGAGCTCGCGCTCCATCTTGCGCTCAGCGGTCCGGCCGAAGGGGTCGAACACGGTGCCCCGCAGGCCGCGCAGTCGGCGCAGCGCCCCGAATGTGAGTGCGCCGGTGCGTCGCCCGATCGCGATCTTCTTGTCGTACCCGAGTGACGTGAGCGTCGGTGGCTTCAGGCGATACGTGATCTTGGCATCCGTGCCGAATCGTGCCTCGATGTCGGCGATCACCGATGCGTCGCTGTGAAGTCGGGCGACCTCGTATTCGTCCTTGTACGTCATGAACGAGCAGAGGTGGGTGGCCACCGCAGTGGTGAGGTGTGTCTCGTCGCTCAGTGTCGTCTCGGCGGCGCGCACCCGTGCGACGGTGTCGGTATAGCGCTCCGCCCATCCGTCTCCCCCGAAGGCGACGAGTTCGGGGAGCCGCCAGGCCAGCGTGTCGCGAAGCATGGGATCGCCAGGGCCGATTCGGTCGATCATCTTCTGGATGCTTGGCGTCGGAGCCGGTGGGGTGGCCACCTCGGCCGCAGGAACGAGACCAGTGAATGGGGCCGCATCGATGGCCCAGGCGCGACCGGTGTCGAAGGCTCGCCTGTTCACGTCGACGGCAACGCCGTTGAGCTCGATCGCTCGCTCGATCGCTGCGGCCGACACCGGGATCAGACCCCGCTGGTAGGCCACACCGAGCAGCAGGAGGTTGGCCGCGGGCTGGGAGCGAAAGAGCGCTCGGGCGATACCTTCGGCGTCGACCCATGCATTGGCACCGGCGCGCGTGGAGGCATCGATGCGCCGGCGGAAGGCGTCGATGCCCGGGAAAGCTTCTTGCTCGATGTCGGACACCATGTCGCCGGTCGGTACCCGTGACGTCGACACGACGGCGGTCGTCCGCTCGGCGGCAGTCCGGGCAAGGTTCGCAGCGGCCACCCCGGCAACAACATCGAACACGAGGTAGGCATCGGCAGAACCCTCACCGATACGGCTCGCGGTCTCGGGAAGTTGCTCACCGATCTGCAGGTGGCTCACGACCGGGCCACCCTTCTGGGCCAGACCGATCTGGTCGAGACTCGTCACCTGCTTGCCGTCGAGCCTCGCTGCGGTGGCGAGCATCTGGTTGACGGTGACGACACCGGTGCCGCCGATGCCGACCGTCAAGACATTGCCCGAGGCGGGGACGTGCGCATCAGGCACTTTGGGCAGGTCGAGTTGTGGGAGTGGTCCCTCGGCAGTGGGGCCGTTGCCGACCTCGACGGTGATGAACGCCGGACATTCACCGTCGACACAGCTCATGTCGAGATTGCACGACTCCTGATGGATGCGGGTCTTGCGGCCCAGTGGTGTCTGCACCGGGTGAACGCTCATGCAGTTCGAGATCTGGCCGCAGTGACCGCAGCCGTCGCAGACCGCCTCGTTGATCACGACCCGGGTCGTGGGCGTCGCTACCTTGCCGCGCTTGCGGGCTCGGCGCAGTTCTGCCGCGCATCCCTGGTCGTAGATGATGACGGTCGTGCCTTCGACCTCTCGCAGCTCCCGCTGGATGCGATCCATCTCGTCGCGGTGGGCGACCTTGGTACCGGGAGCGAACCGGGCGTTGTCGCGGTACTGATCGGGATCGTCGGAGACGACGGCGATGCGTTTGACACCCTCGGCTTCGAGCAGCCGGGTGAGGTCGGGGACGGGTGCGATGCCAGCAGCGTCCTGCCCCCCGGTCATGGCGACGGTGCCGTTGTAGAGGAGCTTGTAGGTGATGTTGGTGCCGGCGGCGATCGCCTGACGAACGGCCAAGAACCCCGAGTGGGCAAAGGTGCCGTCACCGATGTTTTGGAACCGGTGTGGTTCGGTCACGAAGGGTGCGAGCCCAGCCCACTGGGCACCCTCGCCCCCCATCTGGGTGACACCGACGGCTCGGTCCTGCATGACCGCCATGGTGTGGCAGCCGATACCGCCGCCCGCGATCGAGCCCTCGGGTACGAGCGTCGAACGATTGTGGGGGCAGCCCGAGCAGAAATAGGGGCTACGGGCCGGGAGCTCGGTGTCGGTGGCGACCAAGGGAATGCGCTCACGCCGCCGGGCGAGTCGTTGGGGGTCGATGCGCCGCTCCAGCACCCGGCGCATCGCATCGACGATGAGATCGGGTTCGAGCGAACCGACCGGGGTGATGAGGGCTGCGCCCATCTCGTCGGTCTTGCCGAGCACCAGGGGAGCGTCGGGGGTGCCGTACAACACGGCCTTGACCGCATTTTCGAGGAACGGCCGTTTGTCCTCGACGACGAGAATCGTGTCGACCCCCTGCGCAGCGCGATGCACACTCGAGTCGACGAGCGGCCAGACGAGTGCCGGTTTGAGGATGCGGATGCCGTGGTCGGCCAGGTCGGCGTCGCCCTTGAGACCGAGTTGTCCCAACGCGCCTCGGACGTCGAAATACGCCTTGCCCGCGGCGATGATCGTGAGCCAGGCATCGGTCGCGCCAATGATGCGGTCGAGTCCGTTGGTGGCGGCATAGTGCGCCGCAGCCCGGGGTCGCAGCGTGTGAGATTCGAGCTCGATCCCGACCGAATTGGGGGTGATGATCATGTCGTCGGTGGTGGCGTTCCACGGTTCGCCATCGACGAGAAACGGCTCGCGAACGATCGTCAGTCGGTCGGTGGTGACGTCGACCGTCGAGGTCCCGTCGGCGACGTCGGTGTGGATCTTGATGCCGACCCACGCACCGGAGGCACGCGACATCTCGTAGCCGTGACGGGCGAAGTCGAGGACGTCCTGCGGCGAGCCGGGGTAGAGGGTCGGTACCGCCAGGTCGGCCAACGATGCTTCGCTCGCCGATGGAGCGGTAGAGCTCTTGCAGGCGGGATCGTCGCCGGCGGCGAGCAGCACACCGCAGGTGGGATCGACCCCAGCGAGGTTGCCGTGCCGAATTGCGTCGCCGGCCCGGTCGACGCCGGGTCCCTTCCCGAACCAGAGCCCGAGCACGCCGTCATAGCGGGCAGTTCCGCTTCGAACTGCCTGCTGGCTCCCCCAGATCATCGTCGCAGCGAGCTCTTCGTTGACACCGTCGGTGAAATGGACGTTCTCGGCCTCGAACAGCGTTCGGTGCTGGTCGTAGGCGGCATCGACGGTGCCGAGCGGTGAGCCCTGATAGCCGGTGATGAGCGCAGCGATGTCGAGCCCGGCGGCTCGGTCGGCACGGATCTGATCGAGCGGCGCCCGAACCAGCGACTGCACGCCGTTGAGCACGACCTCGCCCACCTCTGCGGTCATCCGATCGGTGAGCTGGTAGTCGTCGACGCCGGTCATCGGGCCCTTTCCATGCGCTGGCAGCACCTTCGTTGTTCGAATGCTCCCGAACCTGGTTGGCGCTGTCAACGACAGGCCCCCTTCCCGCTCGAGCGGGCCCGGTCGCCCGGTAGATTCAGGGGGTTCGTCAACTGGAGATTTCTGTCATGAATCAGGACATGCTCGACAAGGTCCGAAGCCACAGTGGGTTCATCGCTGCCCTCGACCAGAGCGGCGGGAGCACACCGAACGCCTTGCTGGCCTACGGCGTCACCGAGGATCAGTATCACGGCGACGACGAGATGTTCGATCACATCCACGCCATGCGGAGCCGAATCTGCACGAGTGCGGCGTTCGACGGTGATCGCGTGCTCGGGGCGATCCTCTTCGAGATGACGATGGATCGTGCGATCGAAGGCCTCGGCGCTGCCGAGTACCTCTGGAACGTGAAAGGGGTCGTGCCGTTCCTGAAGTGTGACAAAGGTCTGGCGGACGAGGAGCACGATGCCCAGGTCTTGAAGCCGATGCCCGACCTCGATGGTTTGCTCGAGCGGGGTCTGAGCAAAGGCGTGTTCGGCACCAAGATGCGGTCGGTCATCAAGGCTGCGAATCAACGCGGGGTCGATGCTGTCGTCGATCAGCAGTTCTCGATCGGCAAACAGATTCTGGCCCACGGGCTGATGCCGATCATCGAGCCCGAGGTCGACATCCACAGTGCGACCAAGGCCGAGGCAGAGGTCATGTTGAAGGCTGCGATTTTACGCAACCTCGACGCCCTCGATGACGGCGTCGAGGTGATGCTGAAGCTGTCGCTTCCGAGCGTCGACGGGTTCTATTCCGAACTGGTCGCCCACTCGAAGATCCTGAAGGTGGTTGCCCTGTCGGGTGGCTACAGCCGCAGCGACGCCAACGAGATCCTCCGCCGTCAGCCGGGGATGATCGCCAGCTTCAGCCGTGCGCTCACCGAGGGCCTGTCGGTGCAGCAGTCCGACGAAGAATTCGATGCCACCCTCGACTCGACGATTCAGTCGATCGCCGACGCGTCTGCGACCTGACGGTTCTTTACGTTTTGTAAAACCAAACGGTAGCGTCGGAGCCGTGGAGGAAACCCCGCCCCTCACGCCGATGTCGCTGGCAGCGCTGCTCCGCCGTATCGACCACGAGTGGCGTTCCCGAAAGAAGATCTTCGATCTTCCGACGGCTCGTTTCTGGAAGCCCGACCCACAGATCGACCTCGGGTTCGACTTTCTCGGGCGTCGCTGTGCGAGTCCGGTTGGTCCGGCAGCCGGGCCCCACTCGCAGCTGGCCGAGAACATCGTGCTGTCCTGGCTCGGCGGGTCGCGTCTGTTCGAACTGAAGACGGTGCAGGTCATCGACGACCTCGTCATCAATCGGCCCTGTATCGACATGCAGACCATCGGCTACAACATCGAGTGGAGTCAGGAGCTGACGGTCCCCCAGAGCCTCACCGAGTACGTGAAGGCAGCGATGCTGGTCGAGGTGCTGCGGAACTGGGAACCGCTGGCCGATTTCGTCGGGCCCGATCCCGGTCCGCACGTCTTCGACATGTCGGTCGGGTACGACCTCGCCGGTATCAGCAGCGACAAGGTCGCAGCATTCATCGATGGGATGCGCGATGCATCCGTCGAGATCGAGCGGTTACGTCCCGAGATCGATGGACCGTTCGCGCATCTTCGCGACCTTGACTTCGGCCCGACGATCTCCGACACACTCACCCTTTCAACCTTCCACGGCTGCCCGCCCGAAGAGATCGAAGCGATCACCAAGCATCTGATCGATGTGCACGACCTCGATGTGATTGTGAAGCTCAACCCGACGTTGCTCGGCTACGAGACCGTCGCCGGGATCGTGAACGACGAACTCGGCTACACCGATGTCTCGGTCAAGGAGCAGGCGTTCGCCGATGATCTCCAGTTCGATCGCGGGATCGAACTGATCGAGGAGCTCAACCAGTACGCCAGGGACCGGGGAAGAACCTTCGGGATCAAGTTGACCAACACGTTGGTGGTCGACAACCGGAAGCACTGGATGCCCGAGGAGACGATGTACCTCTCCGGTCCACCGCTGCACGTGCTCGCCATGACCCTGCTCGACACCCTGGCCCGAGCGCTTCCGGGGCGTCTCGCCGTACCCGGCCACGATGGCGATGTCATGGTGTCGTTCTCGGCTGGTATCGCCAAGGACAATCTCGCCGACTCGCTCGCAGCGGGCGTCCACCCCGCAACCGTGTGCTCCGACCTTCTCAAGCCCGGCGGCTACGGACGGCTGGCCCCCATGCTCAAGGCCCTCACCGAAACGATCCGCGAGTCCGGGCACAGCGACCTGGCTCGGTGGAAGGCCGGTCGCCAAGCGTCGAGCGAGGCGGCGGGGTACACCTCGAGTGCAGCCGCCTACGTTGCTCGCCTGCGAGGCCCTGGCCTCGAGCCATATCACTGCTCCAGCAACGAGAAACTGCCGCGAGCGGTCGATCACGACCTGGAGATGTTCGGCTGCGTCGCCTGCAACTTCTGTATCACCGTCTGCCCCAACGATGCGTTCACCAGTATCGCCAGCCTCGACGGCATGGAAGGCCGCCAGCAGTACCTGCTCTTCGCCGAACTCTGCAACGAGTGCGGCAACTGCATGACGTTCTGCCCCGAACGGGGGGACCCGGCGATGATCAAACCCCGTCTCTTCACCGATGCGCAGCTTTTTGCGGATCGTGCCCCCACCGGCCAGGGTTTCTTGATCGCCGACGGAGCGATCGTCGATGCTCGAGCCGACACCGAGTCGATCTCGCTCGTGCAACAGTTGCTCGCCAGTGCCGCAGGCAACCCGCTGGGACCACCATCGAACCGGTGATGTCGACGCCGTTGCGGCTCGCCCGGTCACGCAAGGTCACGACGGCAACTGCAGCGCCACCATTGCGACGAGCAGTTGTTCGTCGACCGCCCAGTCGTTCGGAACCTGAACGGTCTTCTTGTTCCGCGTGAGTCCGGTGAGCTGTGGTGCGAGTCGATCGAGCACGGCTGCGTCGAACGGCGCAACGAGGATGTGGTTCGTTGCCGTGCTGATCCCGAAGTAATACCGCTTGTCCTTGCGAAACATCGGTTGGTTCCAGGCAATGACGAGTTCGAGGTGCGGGAACGCCGAGGAGATGACGTCGAGGATCGACTGGGCCGTCGAGCGTTGCGGCTCGAGAAGCGCTTCGATGTAGTCGGCCGGCGTCTCGACTCTTTGAGACGACGTCGAACCCTTCGAGT
The DNA here is from genome assembly GCA_029979265.1 of Actinomycetota bacterium. Lineage (GTDB taxonomy): Bacteria > Actinomycetota > Acidimicrobiia > Acidimicrobiales > Aldehydirespiratoraceae > UBA11606. The sequence continues at coordinate 17,562 of JAPOHW010000028.1, forward strand.
ACATGATGAGCGCGTTTGCTTGGGCGCGCGTGAACCCTTGCTCCTCACGGAGGATCTGCATCTGTTCGTCGTAGGACCGGCCGAGCAGCGATTCCATGAACCGGAACCAGTGGGCCATCGGTTGACCGGTCCGCTTCTCGATGCCCGGCCACTGTGCCGCTCGTCGTGGATCTCGTTCGGTCACCGAGTGCTCCGCACGTACCATCCTGCGTGCACGACAGGGTGTCGAACTAGCCGTCCTGGAGCGTGTTGCCCCAGCTGTTGAGATGGGTGATCGTTCGTGCATCGCGCCGTTTGGCGGGGACGAACGAGTCGCCGGTGTAGTAGGCGACCGGCAACAGTGCGACTTGGGTCATGTCGTCAGGGATCCCGAGGATCTCGGCAACCTCGGTTTCGTGTTGGAGGTGGAAGGTGGTCCAGCACGACCCGAGCCCTCGAACGCGAGCAGCCAGCTGAAAGCTCCAGACGGCAGGCAGTACCGAGCCGTAATACCCGGCGACGATCCCCTCCGGTCGGCCCTTGCGCATGGGGACGATCAGGGCCGGGACCTCGGCCAGATGGTCGATCAGGTACATCGTCGAGTCGACGATCTTCTTGACTTTGGGGTGGGTGGTGTCGGCCGGGGCAAGGTAGGGGCGCCCCACCGCTGCGTAGAACGCTGCGATCGCCGCCTTTCGAGTGTCGTCGGTGACGATCATCCACTGGTTGGCCTGGACGTTGCCACCGACCGGTGCATGGTTCGAGATGTCGATGCACTCGAGCAGCAGTTCGATCGGAACTGCACGGGTGAGATCGAGACGCTGACGCACCTGCTTCGTGGTCTTGAGAAGTCGGTCGGCCTCGGAGATGTCGAAGTCGGGCATGGCGTTGGTCCTTGTCGGTGGATCGGCGAACGGGTCAGTGGTCGGCGGGTACCGGCAGGCTGCTGCGCAGCGCTCTGAAGGCGGCTGCGCCGTCGTCGGAGCGGGTCCACGAGATGTAGTCGGCCCTGGCCCGCTCGCGAAAGAACGGGTTCGCAAAGGCCTCCGCCCACTCGGCAAGTGGTTTGATCGCATGGGCCATTGCGGGGTTGAAGCCGTCCCAGCGGCGGGCGTGCTCTTCCGACCGGAAGAGATTCATGTTCGCTCAACGGAAGGGCCGGCTTTCGGCCGAACCTCCGATCACGTCGCTCGTGTAGCCCACGATCTCGGCCGGCTCGGTGGTCGTGATCTCCTCGTCGTGCATCTCGACGACCATCGCCTCACCACAGCACAGGCACGGGGCCTCGATCCTCACGGTCTGTCCGGGGAAGAGCCAGCGGATCGCTGTCGCCTCGAGGCCGCACTGTGCGTACCAGCCGCCGATGCCGTCGACCGTCACTCGGTACTGGGTCGGTTGGAGGTTGAAGGGAGGGAACGAGGCGAACAGGTCGGTGTCGGGTGCCATCCAGCCGGGGGTGATCGCAACGAGCTCGTGGGCCAGCTGGCGGGCCTGCTCGATGGGGATGGCAAGCGCGGCAGCCAGGTCGGTGAAGTGCGGCGCCGTGGCGGTCTCGACAATGTGTCGCATGATCGCGGCGTAGCCACGGTCGAGGAGTTCGAGGGGGGCGCCATCATCGGTCATGACGTCAGGATCTCATGGGTCGGTCATGGAAGCCAGCTCCGATGTGAGCGGTTCGCACGGTTCCGGCGACTCGGGCGTCCGTCCAGGTCCGGGTCTGGTCCACGGTCGGCGCCGGAGTACGTTGAGCCCGTGGTTGGGGATCGCTGGCGACGCGGAGAGAGTCGGGATCGTCTTCTGCGGGCAACAGTGTGGTCGATCGCCGATGGTGGGCCGCAGGCTGTTTCGGGCCGAAAGGTCGCTGCTGCAGCTGGCGTTCATCATCCGCAGATCCAGCAGATGTTCGGCTCGGTTGAGGAACTGGTGATGGCGGCATTGATCGCTGAACGCGATCGTTTCAACACCGAGGCGTTCCGCAGCGCAGCCTTGCCGAGCCCGCTTCTCGTCGCTGCATTCCCTGATTTTTGGCGAGCGATGGCGCAGGTGCTTCTCGACCCGGGCCCGGTCGATCTGACTCGACTAGCCGAGGAAGGCCCGATCGGACAGCTTGCCACTCGAATCGGTGGTCGCAGCGTCGGCAGGCATTCGGGCGAGGTCGAGGCGATCGCCACAGCATGGTTTGCCGCTCCACTCGGAGCATTGATCTTCCGTGAACCGCTGCAACGCGGTCTGGGGATCTCTGCGGACGAGTGGGAACAGTGTTGGGAACGGTTGGGTCGCAGGATTGCGGACCTGGCCGAGGTCGAGGAGTTGCCGACGGGGGGCGTCGTCGATGTCGACCCCGATCTGGCAAGTACACCGACGGTGGCGCCAACGGGACGCGGGCGAGAGCGGTTGCTTGGTGCGGCAACGCTGCTCCTCGAGACCCGGCTCGAGACGAGCGTCACGGGACGCGAACTCGCCGCTGTTGCCGGAGTCAACTACGGCCTCGTGAGCCACTACTTCGGCTCGAAAGCCGCTGCGTTCGACGAGGCACTTTCCTCACTTCATCGGGCGTTTCTCGACGATGTGCTCGGACTCGACGACTCGACGTCGTCTGCTCGCTCGCTCGCAGTGTTCGTTCGCCACGGGGCATTCTTTCGGTCCTGGGCCGGCCGTCTCATCCGCGGTCAGGCAACACCCGCATTCGAGTTGCTCGGGATGCAGCGCCTCATGAGGCTCGTGCTGGGGAGCCGCTCTGCGACTCGAGGCTCTCGACTCGGCGACGAGGCAATGGGCGATGTGGTGACGGCGATTTCGTTGCAACTTGGCTGGACGATTCTCAGGCCGCTCCCGGCCGTTACCGAGCCCCTGTCGCTGGCAGATGTGGAGGCGTCATTGGCATCGATCCACCGGCTGATCCTGGGTCGACCGGCGGCTGCAACCTGAGCAGCGGTTCGCGCACGTCCAGTCAGTTGGTGTTGACAAATCTTACCGTTTGGATAAATATCAACGAATGGACGTAGGTCTGTTGACGCTCGGCGATCACCGCGCTGACCCGGCCACCGGTCTGCGGAACAGCCAAGCCGAGAAACATCGGGAGCTGCTCGAATACATCGACTTCGCCGAACCGGCCGGGTTCGATGCTGTGTTCGTCGGCGAACATCACTTCAGCGATTTCATCGTGTCGGCTCCACACGTCTTCCTCTCGTGGCTGGCAGGTCGGACGTCGACCATCCGGCTCGGAACCGGTGTCTCGCTGCTTCCCCACCACGACGCCGTCCGACTGGCCGAAGACTTCGCCACCCTCGACGTCATTTCGGCCGGACGTGCCGAGGTGTGGTGTGGCAAAGGGGTAGAGCCGTCGGTCTATCGGCAGTTCGGCCAAGACATCGGGCGCGTCCTCGAGATGCAACAGGAGGGGCTCGAGTTGCTCCGAAGGCTCTGGACCGAACGGAACGTCACCTGGTCGGGTCACTTCCGGCCACCCCTCGAGCAGGTGACCCTCGAACCTCGGCCGGTGCAGCAACCGCACGTGCCGATCCATGTCGCCTGTTCGAGTCCGGAGTCTGCGGCATCCACTGCACGGATGGGTCTCGGCATCACCATCTCGTTGCTCTACTTCCCGAGAAGCGTGCTCCCCAGAGTTGTCGACGCCTATCACGAGGCGTGGGCAGACGCAGGTCACGAGCATGCGCCGAGCGTCACGGTGAACGCCCACGTCCATGTCGCTCCCACATCTCAAGAAGCCAGGGATCACCTGCAGATCTATCAGTTTCCGTTTCAGCGGTGGGTCTTCGCCAAAAAATCAGGCGTAAACCCCGACGAGGTCGTTCTCCCCGCGCACATTGTCGATCTCGACGACATCGACGGAGCAATCGTCAACGGAAGCCCGGATGAGGTCCTCGACCGCATCGAACGCCTCCGCGAACTCTGCCGATTCGACCGTTTCACGTACCAAGGGGACTATGGCGGTCAGCCGTGGACACGGATCAAACGGTCGCTCGACCTCTTCGCAACCGGCGTCATGCCGAACATCGCCGGTCGCATGGTGACCATGAGCTGACCACTCCTCGATCCATCTGCCGCACCGACTCGCCACATCTCAAAGGCTTCCACCATGAACGAATGCGTCGATTACACCGAGCTGATGACCCGCTTTCGTCGTGCCTACGCGAAGGCGGACCGCGGGCTGCTGCAAGAGGTTCTGGGAGCAGGTTTCGAGTGGCACACCCATACCTTCGACCCGACTGCACCCGCTCCGACCGGACGGGTCCTTCGGGGCCTGGATGAGATGCTCGACGAGTTGCAGCGGCGAAAAGACGAATGGGTCGACGTCCGCTTCGACGGACTCGTCGAGCACTTTGCACCGAGATTGGTGACCCAATCGTTCACGATCTCCGGGCTCGACGGTGGGACGCCGTTCGCCGCCGCTGCGGTCGATCTGTACACGCTCGATGATGACGAACTGATCGTGAAGAAGGACACCTACTGGAAGTACGCAGCACCATGACTAGGCGGTCACTGGGTCAGATCCCGGGGATGCGACCCGAAATCGAGTCGCTGGTGGCCGAACTTCTCCAGCACTGGTCGCAGCCCGGCGCGTCGCTCACGGCACGCCAGCGAACGGCACTGGTCGACGTCGTGCGCACAGCGCAGATGGCCCCGGTCCTCCCGCCGTGGGAATCGCCACGCGATCACGCCGGACTCCTACCCGCTGATCTCTCGATCGACGATGCGTTGGTCGATGCAGCCTGGAAGATCACCATGCACCCGGGCACCCTGACCCGGGAGTGGTACGCAACCGTGCTCGCGAACGGTGTCGAACCGTCGACGTATGTCGAATTGGTCGGTGTCGTCTCGATGGCGAACGCACTCGAGCATCTCTGCAACGCAGTGGGCTCGTTCGCGCCGTCGCTGCTCACTCCCAACGATGGGCCGACGGGTGGTTCGACAGTCTCGGGACGGATCTCCTCCCACTGGGTCCCGACCATTGAGTCTGACCTTCCGAACGTGCGCACGGCGCTCAGCGTCTCGCCTGGTGAAATGGCCATGCAAGGAAACCTCCTCGATGCGTTCTACGTGCCCGGAGGTGCGCTTGCTCTCGACCTCGACGCCAAGGTCTGGTCACTGGAACGAACACAGCTCGAACTCGTTGCAGCCCGCGTTTCGACCCTCAACGAATGCTTTTATTGAGCGTCGAGCCATGCTGCGCTGCTCGGTCTGAGTGGCATGGTCGCAGGGTTGGACATCGACGTCGGCTCGGTGAAAGGGAGCGCACACGGTGATGGCGGTGTTCGCGGCGGTACCACCCTGCTCCGTTTCACCGAAGCGATGGTCGGTGGTGATGATGTCGAGCTCTCGGCGGCTCGCAAGGCGCTGGAGAAACTCCTTGGGCCAGATGTCGTTGTCGACACGGCTGCGGTCGCCGCTGCCTTTCAGATGATGAACCGTGTCGCCAACGCCACGGGAACACCTCTCGATGCAACCCTGGAGGGGTTGACGGCAGGTATTCGCGAGCAACTCGAGTTCGATTATCCGAGCACGAATCCCGGCCAGGGATCGAACCCGCAACGCACGGAGTAGGAAGCAGCGCATCTCCGGCGGCATCGCCTCCGGGCACCCTGACTCGTTGACGGTCGGGGAGCAGTAGTGAAGGCACAGATCGTCTCGGCCTTGACCCTGGTCAGTGGCCCGATCCGACCGTCCATCAATCGTTGAGCGCGTGCCACAGCTTGGCCGGGGTGATGGGCATCTGCAGGTGTCGAATACCGAGGTGAGCGACCGCATCAATGACCGCGTTGTAGACCGAGGGAATCGAACCGATCGTCCCGGATTCGCCGACCCCTTTGGCGCCCAGTTCGTTGACCCATGTAGGGGTTTCGAGCGTCACGGTTTCGAACGATGGCAGCTCGGTTGGCGAGATCACGAGGTAGTCCATGAAGTTGCTGGTGAGCAGCGTCCCGTGCTCGTCGTAGCTGATCTCCTCGAAGAGCACCTGCGCAGCTCCTTGGGCGATGCCGCCGTGCACCTGGCCCTCGGCGATCAGGGGATTGATGAGGCGCCCGGCATCGTCACAGGCCACGATCCGCCGCAGTTCGACGTACCCGGTTTCCTGATCGACCTCGACAACGGCGACGTGGGCACCGCTCGGAAACGTGGGCATGTCCGGTGTGAAGTCTGTCGCCTCGACGAGTGGCTCGGCGGCGGTAGCGGCGATCTCGGACCACCCCATCGACACCGTCGGCGTTCCTGTGACGTGAAAGCGGCCGCTCCGTGGGTCGTGGACGACATCGTCGAACGCAGCCTCGAGCGCATCGGCGGCATGCTGACGGGCGTTCTCGACGAGCTGGGCGCTCGCCGCAGCGATGGCAGAGCCGGCGATCTGGACCGAACGGGATCCGACGGTCAGGCCACCGCGTGGGACCTGGTCCGTGTCGCGGCTGACAACCTCGATGCGATCGAAGGGGATACCGGTGCGGTCGGCGACGATCATGGCCCAGGTGGTGTCGTGGCCCTGGCCGTAGGGCGTGGCACCGCTGAGCACCCGGGCACCGCCGTCGGGGAGAAGTTGGACGGAACCGAACTCCCCACCGGGGGCGCCGGCAGTGATCTCGACGTACATGCCGATGCCGATGCCGAGCAGACGCGTCGATCGTTGCTGGCGGCGCGCTGCCTGCTCGGCTCGAAGATCGTCGTAGCCGACGGCTTCGAGGGCGAGGCGCAGGGCCTCCGGGTAGTTGCCGACGTCGTAGCTGGTGCCGATGGCGGTCGTGTGGGGCTCGTCGAAACGCGGTATGAGATTGCGACGACGCACCTCAGCCGGGTCCATCCCGATCTCGGCCGCAAACCGGTCGACCATCCGTTCGATCGCAACCGTGGCCTCGGGCCGTCCTGCGCCTCGGTACGCCGTCGTGGAAACGGTGTTGGTGACCACTGCCTTCGACGAGAAGGCACAATCGGCAATGGTGTAGGTGCCGGTCAGCATCTGGCGGGTCATGCCGGGCAGGACCGAACCAACGATCGGGTAGGCGCCGGCATCCTGGATCACGTCGAGCTGGTACGCAGTGATCGTCCCGTCGCGGGTGCCACCGAGCCGGGCGTACTGGATCTGGCCTCGTCCGTGGGGCATGGCGGCCAGATTCTCCGAGCGTGTCTCCGTCCACGCCACCGGACGCCCAAGTTCTCGGGCGAACCAGCCGAGGAGCGCCTCGTCGGGGTAGGTACGCGACTTCGCCCCGAAACCGCCACCGACGTCGGGCACGATCACCCGTACCTGATCGGGGTCGAGTTCGTAGATCTCGGCGAGCAGCGCTCTGCTCGGGTGGGCACCCTGACACGCCGAGTAGTGAACGAGACGGCCGTCGTCAGTCCAGTGGGCCGCTCCTCCCCGGGGCTCGATCGGCGCTGCGGTGAGCCGCTGGTTGACGATGCGCTCCGAGACCACGACGTCGGCGGTCGAGAAATCGACCGAGTGATCGGCATCGATGGTGAAGGCCACGTTGGTGCCGTGCTCGGGAAAGAGCAGAAGGTCGTCGCGGGCGGCGGTCTCGACGTCGACGACGGTTTCCAGCACGTCGTAGTCCACGACGATCCACTCGGCCGCGTCGACCGCTGCGGCAACGGTCTCGGCAACGATTGCCACGATCGGCTCACCGACATAGCGCACGACATCACGAGCGAGAAACGGGCGTCGCATCGTTTCCGGAAATGTGGGTCGAACGTTCGGGGCGAGGCCGAGTTGGGCGACGTCGTCGGCGGTGAAGATCCCGACCACACCGGGGAGCCCCCGAGCAGCGGTCACGTCGACGGTTGTGAGCCGGGCGTGGGCGACGGTCGAGCGAACGAAGACGACTCGGGCTGCATCGTGAAGCTGGAGGTCGTCGACGTAGGTTGCTGCGCCGGTGAGGAAGGCCGGGTCCTCCCGACGGATCACCGGGTTGCCGAGGATGCTCACGCAGTCACACCGAAGCTGATCTGGCCGAGCGCCCCGAAGTCGGCGACGAAACTGTCGCCTGCTTCCATCGGGTGAGCGCGAATGAACGATCCCGACAGGACGGCGTGGCCCGGTTCCATCGTCACCCCGAACTCGTGCAGCTTGCGAGCCAGCCACGCGACAGCGTTGACGGGATTTCCCATGACCGCTGCCGCGGTGCCGCTCTCCTCGAGTTCGCCGTTCTTGTACAGCGCACCGGCGACATGACGAATGTCGAGCTGGTCGAGGGTGCGGGGGTTGCCGCCGACCATGATGAAGCCGCACGATGCGGCATCGGAAATCGAGTCGACCACGCCGGCTGCACCCCGGCGGGTGTAGCGACTGTCGACCACTTCAACCGCCGGTACGACGAAATCGGTGGCCCGGATCACGTCGAGCGCATTGACGGTCGGCCCCCCGAGTGGACGGTCGAGCACGAACACCAACTCGATCTCGGCCATCGGCCGGTTGAGCGTGGCCCGAGAGACCTGGCTGCCCTCGTCGAGGAACCAGTTGTCGAAGATGGTGCCGTAGTCGGGTTCGGTGGCGCCGGTGATCGATCGCATCGCCTTCGACGTCAAGCCGATCTTGTGACCCTTCACCTGCCGCCCGGCGGCCACTTTCAGCTCGGTGACGTACTGGCCGATCGCGTAGGCGTCATCAACGTCAGCCCCCTCGTGGGTGACGGTCAGCGGCTCGATCCAGGCACGGGTCAGCTCTGCTTCGACGAGGGCGGCCGCAACGGTGCGGCGCTCGGAGTCTGTCAGCGGCATGGTGCGTTCCTCAGTTTCGGAAGTCGGAGGTGTACTCGGTCTCGTCGGTGAGTCCGGGCCCGTCGGTGGGCAGGTTCTTCGCCTGAGCGCCCCCGGCAGGAATCGAACCTGCGACGCACGGTTTAGGAAACCGACGCTCTATCCACTGAGCTACGAGGGCGGGGATGGCGCGAAACGCGGCGCGAAACTGCGCTGCTGGGTCCGTCCCCATGTGCGGCAGAGGCTATCGGCGTGCTTCGAGGCGCGCGGTGGCCGTTGGTGAGTGTCGAGGCAGCCAGGCGTGCCGATTTGGAGGTGTTGGGGCGCGGCGAAGCAGCGGCGATGGGCCGCTGGGGTGCGGTTGGGGTATCAGGCCGCCAGTTGGAGGCGGCGTTGAGGTGGTCGCCAGGCGCCGAACATGTCCCAGTTGTCCGTTTGTTGCGCATGGCGCAGCAGGGTCGTGATGTTCACGCTCATCTGGTAGCAGTGGAACGCATGGCGGAGTCGATTGGCGCCGACGGTGCGGGCGCGTTTGTTCACGAGCGTTGCCTTCCAGTGCTGGTGCATCGACTCGGTTGACTCACGGGTCCCGAAGATCTCGCGGTATGACGGGTCGCTTGGCGGGATGACGCGCAAGGTTCTGGTGCGCGGCTTGGGAGTGCTTTGGTTGAGCTCTTTTGGGGTCGACTGGTTGCGAATGCGGACTGTGGCGCCAACCAAACGGATGGCGACCACGGGCTGGTCTGGGATGCGCCAGAAGCTTGCGACCTCGTAGGCGCCGTTTTTTCGTCGGCGTCTTTTGGTCTGCGCCCTCTCGAGCATGACGGGGCACAGGCCAGCAGTGGTCGGGACCTCGATGTGGGGCGTGCCATCGACAGCGATCACGTCGAAGCTTTGGTGTGTGCCGTTGGAGAGCGTGAACGTGTGCGGCCCAAGTCTGCGTTGAGCCCGCTCCTTCTTCTTCGTGAGTGGGACCTTCGCAACTGGGATCAGCCCGAGGTCGAGGAGTCGATCTTGATCGGCTGCGTGCAATGCCATGTCGTAGGTCGCCGCGTAGGCCTCTCGGTCGTGGCGAGAAAGGTCGTGCTGGATCGCCTCAACGAGATCACAGAAGACGGCGCCGTCACCAGTGCCGTGGGGCCGAAGGGTTGCGTCGAGGATGATCCGTGCCCCGGGCGTGGTTCCTTGGGCGACAGCGTCGACCAGGTGGTAGCCGGGCGACTTTTCGTTGCCAGCAGTCCAGGTTGCGTCATCGTCGACCCGACGTGTTCGGACCTCCCCGGTGATGGGATCGGTGAGTGTCGGGTCGTTCGTGTTGAACGCCGCTTTCACGTACGTGGCATCGCCAGCAATCGTCTGTTCGCGGCTTGGCCTCGAGAACGATCCCGATCCTGAATTGAACAGGTCGATCTCCGTGGCGGCTTCAACAGATAGCCGACGGGTCAATTCGCGAAGCTCGTCGACCTGCTCGGCTCTGTCGGTTAGGTGGCGCTTCCGGAAACGGCAGTATTGGCTTCGGGAGGCGGGGCGTGGTGGGAGACGCCGGGCAGGGTTGTCAGGCCAGGCCTCTTCGGCGACGTCGACGAGTCGTTTCCACGTCGCCGGATCATTGAGGTACGTCACGGCAGAACGGATCGAGCCGGTCAGAACGGCAGCGAGGTCGACAACCATCACCGCCGCAATGGTCGTTGTCGTGCGACGACCGGTAGAGGACTCGACCAGTTCGATGTCTTCGCACAGGTCCCACAAGAGGCGACAGGCAACCATTGCGTCGAGCCGCATTTGAATGCTGTAGGCAGCCGGAGAGTGGACTCGCCGTTCTCGGATCCGGTTTGCCTGACCGGACGACTCGGCCCCGTCGACGCGCTCAGCGATCGTGCCGTCGTTGGTTCGGAGTCCTCCTCTGGGTGCCATGGGTCATCGCTGCCAGTCGATGCAGAGCGCCCTTGCGGCGCCGTCAAGCGATGCCGACCCGAGCTACCGAGCTGCGCCGACGATGTCGTCACCGAAGATGATGCGTGCTGCGCCGAGTTCAAGGGAACGAGGGGTCAGCCCGGCGACTCCTCCGAGTCCCGCATCGATCAGGACTTCTCGGGTCTGCACCGTCACCACATGAGCTGGGTTCGATGCATTCGTCGTGCACAGCAGAGCGTCCGGCGACATGTCAGTCACCAGGTCGGCGAGATGCTGCACCGACCACTCATCGAGAGGGTTCGTGCGGCAGCCAAATGTGACCGTCAATGCCTCAAGGTCAATGTCGCCGGCGCGAACAGCGGCAACATCGATCGCAGAACCGCCAGCGAGTCGCAGCGCGATGATTGCACTGCGTCGAGTGAATCCGAGCCCAGGCTCAGCAAACGACCGAATGAGATCCAGTTCGTCTTCGTTAGCGGGTCGTGCCTGTTCACCTTCTGCTCGCGTGATGGTCGGACCGGCCAGATCGACACCAACCCACAGGCCGCTTTCGGTCCACAAGGCGAAGACAGGCTTCAGTAGCGACTGCCGGTTGGCGGCAGTCCGAGGCACTGCCCTGCGCAATGACCCTCCGCCACGCCGTGTCGCCGACCAATAGAAGTCGTCGACGTGGGTGCTGCGAAGCTGATCGAGATGCACGACGCCTGACGCCGAAGCGAACGTGGCGAACTGATCGATGATGCCCAAGCGCTTCTTGCGAGTCGTTGGAGCCTCGCGTCGCTGCGACAGCGTCGACCGAGCGAAGCCGATGGCCTCGCCGAACCTGATGCGCTCAGACTCCAACGCGCCCAACAGCCAGCGAGCAAGTTCGAGTTGGCTGTGCGGAGCGAGCTCGAACAGCTGCCCCTGGATTGCAGCAGTGCCCTTGGTTTTCTTCGTGTGATCGTGCATGTGAGCTGACCGTCCGGAGATGACTCCAAACGGCAACCAACCCAACTATGCTGATTACGATCATAATCACACGGTAGCGCGGCATGTGACATCCCCGCCACCCCCAAAGCGAATCGTTAGCTTCGAGATGTGGGTGAACTCATCGATCCAGCCGACCTGGTCGGAGCACACGAGATCGCTGAACGCCTCGAGGTCAGCCGCCCCCAAGTCGTCCACGTCTGGCGAAAGCGCTACGACGACTTCCCTGAGCCGGTCGCAACGTTGCGGTCTGCGCTTATTTGGGACTGGACCCAGGTCGAGTCCTGGGCTCGAGAAAGCGGCCGTCTCCGCTAGTCAGAGGTGAGAACTTGTGTCACGCGGTTGCCCTCAAGTGAGAAGGGTCCAAGAGGTGATGTCGTTCTAGGGTCAGCCCGAAACCTGCGCAAGAAGGTCAGGGATTTACCAACGCCAACCAACAAGCTCGTCAAGGAGCCGCTTGCGTCCAGGGTCGAGCGAGTCTTTCTTGTGGGCCTGGCGCTGGGTGGTGGTCCAAGTACCAAGCTTCAGGTCTTCACCGTTCAACGCCTCAACATGGTCCTGAGCGACTCGGCCATGGCCCTCGCGCTCTGCGAACTGTTGGAGGGCCGCATAGTTTTTATGCCACGCAGCCTCCAGCGGGTCCCATTCGAAGTCCACTGTGTTGAGGAGCGTTTCGCGCTCCGCCGACAACGTTCCCTTCTTGAAGCTTTTGCGCTGGGTATTGGTCCAAGCACCAAGGGGGTCTTAGAAGAAAAGATTCACCCATACGGGCTATGGGTTTGGTGCGCGGGGTGACTGCACGAATCACACGGATCCGGGTGTTGTGATCACACGGGTCCGGATGTTGTGATCACACGGGTCCGAAGTCGTTGCCTGGCTTTCGTCGCTATCAGGCGCGGTTTCTGTCGTCTTACGTTGGCTGAATCTTCG
>JAPOHW010000029.1 GCA_029979265.1 Actinomycetota bacterium
AGCACGCCCGTGTCGAGCCGGGACAGGATGCCAGCGAGCTCGCTGGCCGTGGCACAAGGATTCAGGGGGACGAAGCAGTAGCCGGCCAAGACGACGCCGAGCGACAAGCGCGTCATTTCTACAGGGTCACTCGTAATGCCCACGACCGGCTGCGCAGGCCGTACCCCCATTGCATCGAGCCAGGCACCGATTCGACCGACGGCGAGGCGGACATCGCCATGCGTGAGTCGTGTCCGGTCGGTGATGAGAAATGGCTCTCTGTCCGGCGCCATACGCTCGGTCCATCCACGATTCCAGTCGGTCACGGAACGATCACCTCTCAGAACGTCTCGAGATGTCTCGGCACTGCATCGTCCCCGAGCTCGTTTCGGATCGCCGAGCGCAGTTCGATCTCCAGCTCGTTGGTCAACTCACTGTGCAGTTGTACCGACGCCGCAATCGAGCCATCGCTGCGCGATCTCACTGACGCGGCCTCGACCATCGGGTGCGTCTCGAGCACTGCGACGACAGCCGAACCGTCGACGACACGGCCCGACGATGCCTTGACCTGATTGTCGATCCGGCCGAGCAGTTCGATAGTCCCGTCATGGTGTTGGCGCGCAAGATCGCCGGTGTAGAGCCAGCCGTTCGTTCGCTCGACGCCACGTGCGCCTCCGACATACCCGGAGAACAGCCCTGGACCGGAAACCACCAATTGCCCGACGTCGCCGACGTCGACCGGCCCGTGATCGCCGAACACCCGCACAACAGCTCCCCACTCGCGGCCCAGGTGTCCATCTCTACCGCCGTCACGTTGACCGATACACAGCCCTCCGGTTTCGGTCAGCCCGTAGTAGTCGCGAACCTCGATTCCCCACGCATCTGCGAACGACGCAGCAGCATCTGCATCGAGCGGTCCCCCTGTCGACAAAAGCAGCCGAAGGGATCCGAAATCACTCAAGCGAGAATGAGCCTGATCGAGCGCCGACACCACCGCTGGGCCTGCGACAAGGACATCGACACCCAGACGCCGCACGATGTCCTCGGTACCCAACGGACCGCTGCCATCGGTTCCGGTGGGAACCACCACCGTTGCCCCCGATCGCAGCGCGGCAACACACGGGTTTCTGAGTCCCGACATCGTGTCGGGGGCCGCCATCGACCACAGCCGCTCCCCCGGCCGCAGGCCGGCGAGATCTGCCATCGATGCTCCAGTCCACCACAGCGACCGTTGAGACAGGCGAACCCCTTTCGGTGCTCCCGTCGAACCAGACGTGAAGATGATCGCCGCATCGTCGTCAGGAAGGCGCGGCACCACCGGTACGGATGATCTTCCGACGTGTCGATCGAGCATGGCACCGAGATGCGCGTCGCGTTCCGGGGCATCGGGTTGGGTCGGATCGAGTACGACATCGACGCCAACGCCAAGGTGGCTCAAGACCTCCTCACCAGCAGCGTCGGCGAAGACCACCCGTGGTGCTGCTGCGTCGAGGGCTGTCGCAAGTTGGTGGGCGGTGAGATCTGGACTGACCGGCACGATCACTGCTCCAGAGAGCCAGACCGCCCAGGCCACCAGAAGGTGTTCGGGATGCTGTCCGGCCACGATGGCGACCCGCTCCCCGGGCGCCAACTCACGTTCGGCAAGGAGCGCCCGAATCGCATCGACGATGACTTCGACATCGGTCAGGTGGAATTCGTCTCCGGCGGTCGTGACGATCACCGGGTGACCGTCGTATCGCCACCGGCGTTCATCCCAGACCGCCGACAGGGTGGCGTCACGCTCGGGCCATGTCGTTGAAAAGTGCTGTTGAAGCCGTGCAGCAGCCGGACCTACCGGCTCGCAGATCGCCAGATCGTGGCCCACGAGTTCCTCGATGCCCGCAGTCGCCGTGTCGGCCCCAAGTTCGCGTTGGATCTCCCCCACCGTCATCCCTGCTGCAGCCAGCTTGGCGACCCGGGCAGCGTCGGGGGAGAGCGGCTGACCTTGCAACGCCAGCACATGCCGAAAACCAACCTCGTGCCGGTCGAGCATGTGTCCGACCGTTCCCCCAAGGGCTGTCCGTTCGATCTCGACGCAGCCTTTCTCGTCGATACGGACTGCGGGATTCAACAACACAGAGGCGGATTGCCGTCTCATCGGCGGTGTTGCCGACGCAACTGCGACACCGTTCCACCGGCTCGGGCCGATGAGCATCATGGCGTTGTAGTCGGTGGTATCGGCGTCATCGACCAATCGGAGCGATCGGGAGCGGTCGAATGCTTTCGGCTCCGAGAGCACCCAGGCTTGGCGAGGGTCGTCGTCGAGCACCGTTGCAAGATCCACCGACCAGTCGCGGCCGTGGCGTTGCAGGCAACCCCGCTCGAAAAACGGCTCCGGTTCACTGTTGGTCAGGTGGAGATGAGGAAACGCCAAGATCGCTTCCGGATCGGCGACCCGAAGACACTCGTCAAGCAGGTCTTGCCATGGATACCGGTGAAGCGAATCCAGCCCGTGGACGAAGCCGAACGTCCCCGTTGCAAACGGAAGCGGATCTGCCGGGGAGGTGAAGAGAAGTTCGAGATTCGACGGTCGGCGATCGCTCGAGAACCAATGCAGAAACCCACCGTGTCCAAGCACGTCACAATCGCCCTCCCAGATCGAGAAGACTCGATGATCGGGGAAGCGAGCCGCCAGCCACGCGCCAGTCCAGCCGGTTCGGTTCCACAGATCGAGAATCGGCTGCTCGGGCGCCAGCGACTCGGCGATGAGCGGCAAAAACCGCTCCAACGATCGACTCGACTCGTTGAAAGGCCGAAACCATGCGTACGGCTCTGTGTGACGCCGCCTCCACCGGGCGTGGAGGAGTCGGCGATGGTGTTCACGGGCAGCTTCGGCATCGAATTCCGAGACAGCATCCGAGCCGATACTCGGACGATCGGCGAATGTGATCCCGTCGACGAGGGGATACGAACGTGAGCAGCGGGAGCAACGTCGACGATCCTGGAGTTGGTCGAGGGGGGCGCGACACTGGACACAACTCCACTCCGATTCCAGCGGCATGGCCCGATCATAGGCGTGTTCGAGTCGCCTACTCTGCCCAAACACCAGCCTCACATGGAACGCAACCAGCAGTCACCATCGGACACGCTCGGCCTCCGTCGAACCGATCGAAACGCACCCCCGACAGGACTCGAACCTGCAACCGCCGGGGTAGAAACCCGGAGCTCTATCCAGTTGAGCTACAGGGGCACCGTCAGGGTATCGGTGTGTCGGCCATGGTCACAGGGCGATACACTCGCCAATCGCTCCGCCCTCCAAGGGCGGCGTGGTGGGCGTAGCTCAGTTGGTTAGAGCGCCTGGTTGTGGTCCAGGAGGTCGGGGGTTCGAATCCCCTCGTTCACCCATAGAATCGCTCCTCGGAGTCATTCCTGCACCTCTAGCTCAATTGGTAGAGCATCGGACTCTTAATCCGCAGGTTCTGGGTTCGAGTCCCAGGGGGTGTACACAGCGTTCCCGCGTCGGCAGTACGTCGTGCCGACTGCGGAAAAAACGAACGTCAGGCTGCGGCCTGGCGTTCTGTCGTTTTCATCGCTTCAACCGACACTCCCCTAGGTTGCGGGTCATGGAACTCGTTTTCGTCCGGCATGGCCGACCCGTTCACATCGAGGGTGCCGATGGTGCAGCCGACCCACCCCTGACCGAGGTCGGCCACGAACAGGCGCACCGCGTTGCCGACTGGTTGATGACCGCCGGCATCGACGCGCTCTACAGCAGTCCGATGAGTCGAGCGATGCAGACCGCAGCTCCGTTCGCCGAAGCCTCGGGCCTCACCATGAACCTCCGCGACCATCTGCGCGAATTCGACCATGAAGGATCGTCGTATGTCCCGACCGAGGTGTTGAAGGCGACCGACCCGGAGGCATATCGACAGCGGATCGCTGGCGGGTTCGTCGACGACGACTTCGATGTCGCAGGGTTCCAGGCGAACGTCGTGGCCGAAGTCGACCGGATCGTCGCCGACCATCGCGGCGAACGGGTGGCCGTGGTGTGCCACGGTGGCGTCATCAACGCCTATCTCGGCCATTGCCTCGAGTTCGCGCCCCACGATTACATGAAGTTCGACGTCGACTACTCATCCATCTCTCGCGTCATGGTGTCGTCGAGTTTCCAACGAAGCATTGCCTCGGTGAACGAACGACCCCACTTCGTCGGCCATCCCCACCTTGCCGTCCGCGGTCACTGACCCTCGGGGCGACGGATCACCCGACCCGGTCGCGCACCCGTCACTGCACCGTCGGCGACAACCCGCTCACCATTGACCCAGACACCCCTGATCCCCTCGGGAACGGTGGTCGGATCGGTGTAGGTGCCGGTGTCGATGATCGTTTCCGGATCGAACAGCACCAGATCAGCAAAGGCACCGGGCCGTATCGCGCCCCGATCCGCAAAGCCGAACCGATCAGCACACATACCGGTCATTCGATGGATCGCATCGGCGAGTTCGAGCAGCCCCTCGTCCCGGCTGTAGTGGCCGAGCACCCTGGGGTAGGTGTGGTGGAGTCGAGGATGCGGCTTCGAACCACCCGGCACACCGTCGCTGCCCGTCATGACGGCCGGGTGCCTGATGACCTCACGCACGTCGTCTTCCGACATCGAGTCGATGATCACGAAACAGTTCCGGCCCTCTGCTTCGACGATGCGGTCGGCCATCTGCCGACCACCGACCCCTTCGTCAGCTGCGATCTCTTCGATGGTTCGGCCCTCCCAGTGTGGGTTGCCGGGAGCGGCGGCGATGAGAAGGTCTGCGGGCTGGACATGGGCAAACGCCGACGGCCCATCGAGCGCTCCGGCCCCCACAATCTGCTCGAGCAGGGTGCTCCCTCGGGTGTAGGGATACTGGTCGGCCATCACGTCGACCCCACGATGCCGAGCAGCATCGATCACGGCAAGTGCTGCGGCCGTCGTCCCCCAGGCGTCACGCCCGCTCGCTTTGAGATGGGAGATCTGGAGCGCCACGCCAGTCGCCTCGGATACGGCGATCGATTCTTCGATCGAGCCGATCAGATCGCGCCCCTCGTCTCGCATGTGGGTCGTGTAGACACCCCCGGCAGCGGCGACGACCTCGGCCAGATCGACCAGTTCGTCGTGCGCTGCGTAGCGGCCGGGCTCGTAGGCGAGGCCCGAAGACATGCCGAGTGCGCCATCCTCCAACGCAGCTGCGACATGCTCGATCATGGCCGCGCGTTCGCGGTCATCGGGTACCCGATCGCTTTTCAGTCCCATGACTGCAGCCCGTACCGTCCCGTGACCGACGAGCGCACCGACGTTGACCGCTGGCCCTGCGGCCTCGACCTGACGGAGGTAGTCGGCCAGACGCGGATAGCGGCTGAACCCGAGCGGATCATCGGACACCGGAGCTGCCGACATGCCGCAGTTCCCGACGACGACCGACGTGACCCCCTGCAACGTCTTGCACCCGTGATCGGGTTGGGTCATCACAGCAAGATCGTCGTGGGTGTGCACGTCGACAAAGCCCGGGGCGAGCGCCAGACCGCTGCCTTCGATCTCGTCGGCCTCGACTCCCGTCGCCGAACCGACGGTCACGATCCGGTCGCCGTCGATCTCGACGTCGGCGACGAATCCCGGGGCACCGCTTCCATCGAAGACCGTCACTTTGCAGAAACGGGTGGGTCCAACCATGACCGAGTGTCGACGGCCGACGTCGCTCATGCAAGCACTGCGCACCGTTTTCCCGACCACGGAGGATCCACATGCTCTACTGATCAGCATCTTCGATGGACCCGACGACTTCGACGAACCCGATCCCGAACGTCTTCGCGCCTGCGCCTATTGGCGATGCGGCGAACTGTTCGAAGCCCGCACCGCCAACCAGTCGTTCTGTCGCAAGGCGTGCCGCAGCCGACAGCGGCGATGGGAACGCGCGCTGGAACGGCGAGCCCGTTCGACGCGCGGGCGCATAGGGTCCGGCGATGGAGATCGACCTGCTGGCGGTTGACGGGTACCGGGGAACGCAGCCCCACGATCAATTCTCGTGGCTTCGGGAACACGCACCTGCCTATTGGCACCCCGAGCCGAACGGACCGGGCTTTTGGGCGATCACCCGGCACGACGACGTACGCGCAGTCGGACGCGACCATGAGACGTTCTCGTCACACCCTTCGACCATGATCAGCGACGGTTCCGGCGAGCCGAGTCCGTTCGACGACCACACGATGATGCTTGTCGCCGATCCTCCGCTCCACACCCGGATGCGCCGTCTCGTCAGTCGCGAGTTCACCCCTCGTGCTGCCAACGCGTTGCAACCTCGGATCCAGCAACTCGCCGCCGTGATCGTCGACCGAATCGCCGATCGGGGCGAATGTGATCTCGTCACCGATATCGCAGGAGAGATGCCGAGCCTGGTGATCGCCGAAATGCTCGGCATCTCTCACGACGAGAGCCGACGGCTCTACCACTGCACCGAAACCATCCATGCCAGCGCAGAGGTCGTGAGCAGCGAGGAGCGACGCAATGCCGTCACCACCATGTTCATGTCGTCGCAGGCTGCGTATGCGGACAAGCTGGCACACCCGGCCGACGATCTCGGCTCGTTGATCGCACACGGTGCAGTCGACGGAGAGGCGGTCGATGCGATTGACTTCTTTCTCTGGTTCATGCTGCTGGTCGACGCCGGCGGTGACACCACCAGGAACCTCGTCGGCGGCGGTCTCCATGCGCTGTTCGAGCATCCGGACCAACGTGGCCTGCTGCGCTCGGACATCGATGGCCTCCTGGACTCGGCGATCGAGGAGATGCTGCGTTGGGTCAGTCCAGTGGTCTACATGCGACGGACAGCCACGACCGACACCGAGCTCGCAGGTCACGTGATCGAAGCAGGTGACAAGGTCGTCATGTACTACGGCGCCGCAAACCGTGATCCTGCGGTCTTCGATGCGCCCGAACGATTCGACATCACTCGCTCACCGAATCCGCACGTCGCCTTCGGTGGTGGGGGCCCGCACTACTGCCTGGGGGCCAACCTCGCCCGACTCGAGATCGACGCGATCCTTCGCGAGATCCTCACCCGACTTCCCGACCTCGAGTCGGCCGGCCCCGTGGAGTGGATGGGCTCGAATTTCATCTTCGGTCCGAGCCGCATGCCCGTGCACTTCACCCCTTGAGCAGCGATTCGGCGGCTTGCAGTTCGGGGGCCAAGTAGCGATCAGGCCCCACGCCCGGCACATGGGCACGTAGCGCAGCGATCATCTCGCCCGTCGCGTCCCCGGGCTGCAACGGTTCCCGCATCTCGACGGCTCGAGCGGCTGCGACATACTCGACTGCGAGAATCCGGCGGACGTTGTCGATCACCTTGCGGAGTTTGCGAACCGCCAGCCACGCCATCGACACGTGGTCTTCCTGCATCCCTGAGGTCGGGAGCGAGTCGACCGACGACGGGCTCGCAAGGCGCTTGTTGTCGGACGCGAGCGCTGCAGCGGTGTAGTGCCCGATCATCAGACCGCTGTCGACACCAACTTCGTCGGCGAGGAACGGTGACAGCCCGTGACTTCGCGTGCGGTCGAGCAGACGGTCCATGCGGCGCTCGGCGATCGCTCCGACCTCGGCCATGGCAATCGCAAGGAAGTCGGCGGCGAAACCGAGCGGGGCGCCATGGAAGTTGCCGCACGACTCGATCCGTCCGTCAGGCAACACCATCGGGTTGTCGATCGCTGCACCGAGTTCGTTGGTGGCAATACGGGAGCAGTGCTCGAGTGTGTCGTAGACGGCACCGTGGACCGCAGGTGTGCAGCGGACCGAGTACGCATCCTGCACCCGGGTGTCATCTGGTGAGGCATGGCTCGCCACGATCGGAGACCCCTCCAGCGCAGCTCGGATATTCGCGGCCGACATTCGCTGGCCAGGCTGAGGTCGCAGCGCCTGCAGGTCGTCGGCGAACGGCGCATCGGTGGCGAGCAGGCCCTCGATGGTGAGCGCCGCAATCGAATCCGCCTGCTCAAGGAGGCGTGCGGCGTCGTGGACGGCCAGGCAGAGTTGTCCGAGAATCCCGTCCGTGCCGTTGATGAGGGCCAGCCCCTCCTTTTCGACGAGGTGCAGCGGTTCGATGCCAGCAGCGGCCAGAGCGTCTGCTGCCGAGGTGACCAGCCCGTTGACTCGCACCTCGCCCTCGCCGAGCAACGCCAGTGCGGCGTGGGACAGGGGTGCAAGATCGCCACTCGCGCCGAGCGAGCCGTACTCGGGAACGATCGGTGCGATGCCGGCGTTCAGCACGGCGATCATGGTTTCGGCGACGATGGGTCGGGTCCCGCTGTATCCCAGTGCGAGGCTGCGGGCCCGCAGAAACACCATGGCCCGAACCACCTCGTCCTCGACCGGGTCACCCATGCCGGCCGCATGGGAACGCACGAGGGCAACCTGCAGGGCACGCCGGCGTTCCAGAGGGATCGCAACGGTGGCAAGCGCGCCGAAGCCGGTCGAAATGCCGTAGTGGGGCTCGCCCTCGGTCAGTCGGTCCACCACCGCTCGGCTTGCCGCCATTCGGGCGACGGCAGCATCCGTCAGCATGATCTGCGCACCGTCACGGGCAACCGCCACCACATCGTCGATCGTGACCCCCGGTCCGTCGAGCACGACGGTCATCGCGATGCCTCGAGACGAAGCTCATCGATGAGGGCACCAACGGCCTGGGACAAGGCAAGCTCGAAACGAGTGATCGACGCATGATCGAATCGGTGTGTGGGACCAACGATCGAGATTGCCGCCGTTCCTTCCCAGTCCCCAGGCAGGCCGTAGCTCACGGCGCTGATGTCGGCCTCGAGTCCCCCGCTGCGAAACACCGGCTGGCCGGGCGTTGCGAGCGCGGCACCGATCGCAGTGTGTTCGTGGGGGAGCCGCTGCCCGATCCACCCGACGTGGCGAATCGCTCGCTCGGTCTGGGCGGTGGCGACGTAGACGATCGAGCCGTCGTCGACAACGCCGAGATACACAGACTCCCCCACAGTCGACGCAAGCCGCTCGAGGTGCGGCTGTGCTCGGCGCGCAAGTGCTGCGACCTCGTCACGGTCATCGAGTGCACCGGCGAGTACCCGCACCGCCGGCCCAACGGTGTACGCGCCATCGGTGGTGCGCTCGATGTACCCGCGGGCGACGAGAGCCTGGAGATACCGACGCGCCGTGGTGGGCGTGAGCTCGACCTCGCCCGCTGCTTCCGTGAGCGTGCAGGAACCTTGCCCAACCACTGTCTCGAGCAAGTCGAAGACACGAGCGATCGAGCGAGGAATCGACTGACCATCATCCTCAGATATGTCATTGAGTGACAATAGTGTCATTGATTGACACCATACGGAGGAGCGACGCAGACTGCAAGCATGCGCGCAACGACACCAGCAGACCGATGAGTTCATTCGGCGACATCGGCACCCCCTCCCCCGTCTCGGCACCCCGAGGCAGCGATCTCAACTGCAAGGGATGGCAGCAAGAAGCCGCATTCAGAATGCTGCAGAACAACCTCGATCCGGCCGTCGCCGAGAACCCTGACGAACTCGTCGTCTACGGCGGCACCGGGCGAGCAGCACGATCATGGCCAGCCTTCCACGCCATGCTCGACACGCTCCGGACACTCGACCATGACGAAACGATGCTGGTGCAGTCGGGCAAACCCGTCGGCGTCCTCCGCACCCACGAATGGGCGCCACGGGTGATCATTGCAAACTCGAACCTTGTGCCCGACTGGGCGAATTGGGACGAGTTCCGGCGACTGGAGCACGAGGGTCTCACGATGTACGGCCAGATGACGGCCGGGTCGTGGATCTACATCGGCACCCAGGGCATTCTGCAGGGAACCTACGAATGTTTCGCCGAGATCGCCCGGCGACGCTTCGGCGGCAGTCTCGCCGGCACACTGACGATCACAGCCGGTGCCGGGGGGATGGGAGGGGCACAGCCACTTGCAGTCACGATGAACGACGGGGTGGTGCTGATCGTCGATGTCGACCAGCACATGCTCGACCGCCGGGTCGAACACCGCTACCTCGACGAAGTCGCCCCCGACTACGAGACCGCCGTCCGACGAGTCACCGAGGCGAAGGCGGCCCGAACCCCCCTGTCGGTGGGACTGCTCGGCAACGCTGCCGACGTGCTCCCCCGCCTCCTGGCCGATGGCATCGATGCCGACATCGTCACCGACCAGACCTCGGCGCACGACCCGCTGTCCTACCTGCCGAACGACCTCTCCCCGGACGCAGCAGCCGACCTCCGAGCCCATGACCCCGAAGAGTTCACGCGACGCGCTCGGCTCGCAATGGCGACCCACTGTCAGGCGATGGTCGGTTTCCTGGACGCCGGCGCCGAAGTGTTCGACTACGGCAACAGCCTTCGTGCCGAAGCGAAGCTCGGCGGCTTCGAGCGGGCATTCGACTACCCCGGGTTCCTCCCGGCCTACATCCGGCCACTGTTCTGCGAAGGCATGGGGCCGTTTCGCTGGGTTGCGCTTTCGGGAGATCCAGCCGACATCGCCGCCACCGATCGAGCCGTGCTCGAGGAGTTTCCCGAGAACGAACCATTGGCCCGTTGGATCCGCCTCGCCGGCGAGCGGGTGGCGTTCCAAGGACTTCCCGCCCGTATCTGCTGGCTCGGATACGGCGAACGGCACCGCCTCGGCCTCCGCTTCAACGAGATGGTGAAATCCGGTGAACTCAGCGCACCGATCGTCATCGGCCGCGATCACCTCGACTCGGGATCTGTCGCCTCCCCCTATCGAGAGACCGAAGGCATGGCCGACGGTTCCGATGCCATCGCTGACTGGCCCCTTCTGAACGGGCTCGTCACGACTTGCTCGGGCGCAACCTGGGTGAGTCTCCACCATGGCGGAGGTGTCGGGATCGGTCGATCGATCCACGCCGGGCAGGTGTCGGTCGCCGATGGCACCGATCTCGCCGCTGCCAAGCTCGAGCGGGTCCTCACCAACGATCCGGCCACAGGCGTGTTGCGTCATGTCGATGCCGGGTACGACCGGGCCATCGATGTGGCCCAAGAACGGGGTCTTCGGATACCGATGCATCGATGACCAGTCACCCCATCCTCCAACTCGGCGACCCTGCTCTTCGCGTCGTGGCCGAACCGATCACGCCGGCGGAGGTGGCATCGGGCGAGGTGCCGGCGCTGATCGACGACCTCATCGAGACGATGCGCAACGCCAACGGTGCCGGCCTCGCAGCAACGCAGATCGGAGTTCACCGCCGAGTCGTGGTCATGGAAGTCACGTCGAACCCGCGCTACCCGTACAAGCCGCCTCTCCCGCTGACCGTAGCGATCAACCCGAAGATCGAGCCGCTCGACGACGAGATGGTCGACATCAACGAGGGCTGCCTCTCGGTTCCGCTGCGAGGCAACGTGTCGCGCCACGTCAACATTCGAGTGCGATACCTCGACCGCGATGGCGTGGCTCACGACGAGATCAAGCGAGGACTCACCGCCGGAACCTGGCAGCACGAATGCGACCACCTCGATGGGCGGCTGATCACCGATCGAGCCGACCCGGCCTCGCTCGCGACCTGGGCGGAGTTCGAACAGCATCATCGCGATGCATTTATCGAGCGGATCACCACCTTCGTGGAACGAGTCGGATCGTGACCGGTTGGTGGTGCGAATACGCAGCAATCGACGGTGTGGTCCATCGCGGTGTCACGATCACCG
This sequence comes from Actinomycetota bacterium, assembly GCA_029979265.1. Taxonomy (GTDB): domain Bacteria; phylum Actinomycetota; class Acidimicrobiia; order Acidimicrobiales; family Aldehydirespiratoraceae; genus UBA11606. The sequence continues at coordinate 11,669 of JAPOHW010000029.1, forward strand.
CCCGCGACGGTCGCTTCACCGCCATCGACCCCGACACCGCGCCATCGGCTGATGCCACGCGCCTCGCCGGGTTGACGATTCCCGGACTGGCGAACACCCACAGCCATGCCTTTCACCGCGTGCTGCGCTCCCGGACCCAGGCCGATCGTGGCTCGTTCTGGACGTGGCGCGACGTGATGTACGCAGCTGCGACCCGCCTCGATCCCGACACCTATCATCGCCTCGCTCGAGCGGTGTTCGCAGAGATGGCGTTGGCCGGCCAGACGGCAGTGGGCGAGTTCCACTATGTCCACCATCAGCCTGACGGCACGCCCTACGACGATCAGAATCAGATGGGCCACGCACTGCTGGCTGCGGCCGAGGAAGCGGGCATCCGTATCACCCTCCTCGACACCCTCTACCTCCACGGTGGTCTCGATGCCGGCGGGTATCAGCCGATCGAGGGTCCCCAGCGTCGCTACGCCGACACCGATGCAGAGCAGTGGGCACAACGGGTGGACGACCTCTCACCCGGCACCAACCAGTTGATCGGTGGTGCGATCCACAGCATCCGGGCAGTCGATCCCGACTCGATCGCCATGGCCGCCGAGTCGACCCGTGGCTTCGGCGCACCGCTGCATGCGCACGTCAGCGAGCAGCGCACAGAAAACGATGCATGCCTTGCCGTCCTCGGTGGCACGCCACTCACCGTCCTCGACCGATCGGGCGCCCTCGGCCCTGGCTTCACTGCCGTGCACGCAACCCACGTCTGTGCCGACGACGTGCGACGCCTCTCGTCCAGCGGGTCGACGGTGAGCATGTGCCCGACAACCGAGCGAGATCTGGGAGACGGCATCGGGCCTGCCCTCGAATTCGCCGAAGCCGGGATCCCGATCCACCTCGGGAGTGATTCACACGCAACCATCGATCACTTCGTCGAAGCCCGCTCGATCGAACTCCACGAGCGTCTGCGCAGCGAACGCCGCGGGCTCCACACCGCGCCCGAACTCCTGGCCATGGCGACAGTGAATGGGCAACGAGCACTCGGCTGGGAGTCGGCCGGTCGCCTCGCCGTCGGCGATCGAGCCGACCTCGTCGCGATCCGACTCGACAGCGAACGTACCGCAGGCTCCTCGGGTGAGCATGCGATCGAGGCGGCCATCTTCGCTGCCACCACAGCCGACATCAGCACCGTCGTCGTCGACGGCACGACCATCGTTGCCGACCATCACCATCAGCGTGTCGATGTGGGAGCCGAACTTCGGGCATCGATCGAGGAACTCATCCCATGACCGCAACCGTCATCGACAACATCGGCCTGCTGATCACCAACGATCCCACCCTCGGTGAAGGTCCACTTGGCAAACGCCACGACGCGTCGGTCGTGGTAGAAGCAGGCCGCGTGGTCTCGGTCGGCCACACCGGCCAGGTCGCTGACGACCGAATCGACGCAGACGGCGCCTGCGTGCTTCCCGGTTTCGTCGACAGCCACACCCATCTGGTCTTTGCCGGGGATCGAAGCGAGGAGTTCACCGCTCGCATGGCGGGCCAGCCCTACGACGGTGGCGGTATCCGAACGACGACGGAGGCGACTCGCTCGACCAGCACCGCCGAACTCGACCGGTTGGTTCGCCTGCGTCTCGCCGAAGCACACCGAGCCGGCACCACCACCATCGAGATCAAGTCGGGCTACGGACTCAACGTCGACGACGAGGCCCGGAGTCTCGACATTGCGAAGCGCCACACCGACGAGACCACGTTCCTCGGCGCACACCTCGTCCCATCGGAGTACGTCGGCCGAGCGGACGACTATGTCGCTCTGGTCTGCAACGACATGCTCGCAGCCGCGGCTCCCCATGCGAAATGGATCGATGCCTTCTGTGAACGAGGGGCGTTCGATGCCGATCAGAGTCGAGCCGTACTCGAAGCGGGCGCTGCGATCGGCTTGGTCGGTCGGCTCCACGGCAACCAGCTCGAGCCGGGACCAGGGGTGCAGCTCGCCGTCGAGTGCGGCTGCGCCTCGGTCGACCACTGCACCTATCTCACCGACGACGACATCGACGCCCTCGCCGGTTCCGACACGGTTGCGACGTTCCTTCCCGCAGCCGACTTCTCGACGAAACAACCCTACGCAGACGCTCGCCGGGTGATCGATGCCGGCGCAACGGTTGCCATCGCATCGAATTGCAATCCGGGTTCGAGCTACACGACCTCTATCTCGTTCTGCATCGCGATCGCCGTGCGCGACATGGGCATGACCATCGACGAGGCGCTCCGAGCGGTCACGACGGGCGGGGCCGCAGCACTTCGCCGCACCGATGTTGGTCGTCTGTCCCCTGGGTCGGCTGGCCATGCCGTGATCCTCGATGCGCCGAGCCATCACCACCTCGCCTATCGCCCCGGCGTACCGCTCATCCGTCAGACCATCGGACCACTCGGTAGCTGATCGGTGACCGTCCTATGCTCCGGCGAGCACCGCCCACTCCACGAGGACGAGACATGAGCGCCGACATGGACCGCCTGGTCACCTGGCACAACGGAGACAAGACACCCGGACCATTCTCCACCGACGAGATGGAGCGCCGGCAGACCAACCTTCGGACCCACCTCGCTGCCCACGACATCGATGCTGCGCTGCTGACGAGCTATCACAACATCTGCTACTTCAGTGGCTTCCTGTACTGCGCGTTCGGTCGCACGTACGGTCTGGTGATCACGGCCGACGGTTCCACCGGCGAGGGCGTCACCACGATCAGTGCCGGGATCGACGGTGGCCAGCCGTGGCGGCTCACCCACGGCGACAACATCACCTACACCGACTGGCGCAAGGACAATTTTTTCCATGCCGTGCAGACTCAGACCGCCGGTGCGAAACGCATCGGCATCGAGTTCGACGACGTCTCGCTCGAGTATCGCCAGCTTCTGCAGGACGCCCTGCCCGGCGTCGAGTTCGTCGATGTCGGCCAGCCAGCCATGTGGATGCGCACGATCAAGTCGGCCGAAGAGATCGCCCACATCAAGAAGCTCACCGCAATCGCAGACCTCGGCGGTGAAGCCTGTCGTGACGCAATCGCTGTCGGCGTGCCCGAACACGAGGTTGCGCTTGCGTCGACGCAGACAATGGTGCGCGAGCTCGCCAAGACCTACGACTACGCCGAACTGATGGACACCTGGACCTGGTTCCAATCAGGCATCAACACCGATGGCGCCCACAATCCGGTGACCAATCGCGTCTTGGAACCAGGCGACATCCTGTCGTTGAATTGCTTTCCGATGCTCTTCGGGTACTACGTGGCACTCGAGCGCACCCTCTTCGTCGAGTCGTGTTCCGACGCGCATATGGAAATCTGGAACCGCAACGTCGAGGTCCACGAGGCCGGCCTCGAACTGATCAGACCCGGGAACTCCTGCGCCCATATCGCTGCAACGCTGAACGACATCTACCGCGAGTACGACCTCCTCAGGTACCGCTCGTTCGGTTACGGCCACAGCTTCGGCGTGCTCTGCCACTACTACGGACGCGAGGCCGGGGTGGAGTTGCGCGAAGACATCGAGACGGTCTTGGAGCCGGGAATGGTGGTGTCGATGGAGCCGATGGTGATGATCCCCGAGGGACAGCCGGGCGCCGGCGGGTACCGAGAGCACGACGTGCTCGTCATCAACGACGACGGGACTGTCGACAACATCACCGGCTTCCCGTACGGCCCCGAACACAACATCGTCGGCGCCTGACACCAATCGCAGCACCCAGCACCGGCGCCCGATCGCATCGCACCGATCGAGGGCGACGAGAAGGCCGCTACGCCGGTCGATCAGGTTCGGTCGAGTTCGCCGAGAATCTCCCGAAACGCAGCGGCATCGTCGGGGCTGTTGACCGGCACCGAGAACTCGATGCGGTCGACCCGACCCGCGAACCGCTCGTTGAGCCGGTGGGCAATCTGGTCGTACGTGCCGATCGTGGCAATGGTGTGCAACATGTCGTCATCGACGAGATCGGACATCTCGTCCCAGCGGCCTTCCCGGCTGTACTCGCTCGCCTCCCGCGCCCGGTCCTCCCAGCCATGGATCGCAAAGGCGCGTCGATACGACGGGGTCGACAGGTAGAAGGCAGTGCGAGCACGAACGGTGCGAATCACTGCCTCGAGCTTTTGCTCGTCGGGCGCGGTCCCGACCAATGGTTTGATACCCACCTCGCACTCGTCGACATCACGATTCACCCGGGCTGCACCACGCGCGAGGTTCGGCAGGATCTCTTCGTCGATGAACTTTGGCGTGACCACCGGATGGAGTCGGATACCGTCGGCGCACTCACCTGCCATGGCGGTCATGTTCGGTCCGATCACGGCGACATGGATCGGAATGTCGGGATGGTCGATCGGCCCCGGATCGAACAGCGGCACCATCAGATCGAGGTTGTAGTGATCGCTTGCGAACTCGAGCGGCGTGCGCTCCTGCCAGCACCGCCAGACCGCTCGCACGGCACCGATGTAGTCACGCATCCACGGCGCAGGTGCGGACCAGCCGAGACCGAAACGGCGCTGGATGTGCGCCCGCACTTGGGTCCCGAGCCCGAGCATGAAGCGCCCACCGCTGAGTTTCGACAGCGACCACGCCGACATCGCAGTAGCGGTCGGACTACGGGGGAACGCCATCGCAACCGAGGTCCCCAACTGGATCTGCTCCGTTGCCGCCGCCCCGAGCGCCATCATCTGAAAGGGGTCGTCCTTGGTTTCCTCGACGAGCACCGCATCGAGACCCACCTCCTCGGCCACCCCCGCCAAACGGGCGAAGTCACGAATATCGAGTGGCGTGTCGGGTTCCCGCAAGCCCGGGTCGAGCTTGCCGAGGGGAAGCAGCGATTCGATCTTCATCGCTTCGCACTGTAGTGCGGGGGTACGAGCCGGCTCTCGGACCGACCGAGCCGAGAACTACCCTCGACATCGATGACACTGCGAGTCTTTCTGACCCACAATTCCGAGGACCTCGAGGCGTATTACGGCAGAGCACTTTGCGAACTCGCTGCACTCGGCGTCGAGATCCGCCACAACCCGTTCGACCGCGACCTCACCACACCAGAGCTGATCGAGCACGCAGCCGGTGCCAAGGTGATCATCGCTCATCGCTCGACGCCCGGCGACGCCGAACTCTTCGTCGAACGACCTGAGCTCCGAGCGTTTCTGCGCACCGCAGTCGACATCTCCACCATCGATGTTGCCGCTGCCACGGCGCACGGCGTGATCGTCGGACACGCCGACAAGAGCTTCGTGGCATCGACCGCCGAGTTGGCCCTCGGCCTGCTCATCGACACCACCCGACACATCACCACCAGCGGTCACGACTATCGCTCGAATCGGGAACCGTGGCAGCGGTCGGGTCGTCAGTTGCGCGGCATGACCGCCGGCATCATCGGTTACGGCGCCATCGGGTCGTACCTCGCCGATCTCCTGCTCGCTGTCGGACTCGAGGTGATCGTCAGCGAGCCGGAGGCCGAGGTCCCCGAACGGTTCCGGACCGTCGATCTCGAAACGCTCCTCGCACACAGCGATGCGGTCTTCCCGCTGGTTGCAAGCACGCCGACCACCCATCATCTGATCGATGCCGACGCGATCGGCAGAATGCGATCCGGCGCTCTTCTCATCAACGTCAGTCGTGGCGAAATCGTCGACGAGACCGCCATCGAAACCGCCCTCGATGAAGGCCAGCTCGGCGGATTCGGGTGTGACGTCGGCTCGGCGCCGGACCAGCGACCGAACCCCCGCCTCGCAGCTCGACCCGACGTTGTCGCCACGCCCCACCTCGGTGGCCTCACACCGGAGAATGCCGACGCACAGGCGCGCAGTTCGGTCGAGCAGATCGATGCGATCCTTCGTGGCGAGCGGCCGCCCCGCCTCGCCAACCCACAAGCCTGGACACACTCGTGATCGGGGCAACCGACACCCACATCCATTTCTACGACGATCGATTTCCACCCGCACCCGGTGCAGTGCTCCATCCACCGAACGCAGGAATCGCCGACTATCGCTCGGTCCAGCGCTCGCTCGGACTCGAGCGTGTGGTCGTCGTTCAGCCCACCACCTATGGGGTCGACAACCGGTGCCAACTCGCGGCGGTCGCCGACCTCGGCGACTGTGCTCGCGCCGTTGTCGTGGTCGACTCATCGACGCCGACGGCTGCGCTCGGGCGCCTGACCGAACTGGGCGTCCGGGGGGCACGGTTCCACATGCTCCCCGGTGGTGCCGTCGGCTGGGATCAGCTCGAAGCCACGGCAGCCGCGATCGCCGCTCATGGATGGCACATCCAGCTCCAACTCGACGGCAACGATCTCCCTGATCTCGTCGATCGGCTGCTCGCCCTTCCGACCGACCTCGTGATCGATCACGTCGGTCGCTTCATGCCGCCTCGGGGCCTCGCATCACCCGGGTTCAGGGCGCTGTGCCGACTCATCGATTCCGAGCGCTGTCACGTCAAGCTTTCGGCGCCGTACGAGGGTTCGTGCCTTCCCCCTCCGCACGACGATGTTGCGATCCTGATCGACGAACTGATCCGTGTCGCACCCGAACGGCTGCTGTGGGCCAGCAACTGGCCGCACCCAGGCCAGGACGATCCGCCGACGATCGCCGACCTCGACGATTGGCGTACTGCGTGGATTCCCGCTGAGCTGCAGAGCATGATCCTGGTCGATAACCCTGGCCGTGTGTACGGCTTCCCACCCGTGGAGGACACATGATCGATCCGACGGCAGCCCCCGATGTCGACTATGCGCGTTACCCCTCATTGGTGGATCGCACCTGCCTGGTGACGGGAGGAGCCGACGGCATCGGAGCCGCAATCGTCGAGGAGCTGGCAGGCCAGGGGGCGAAGGTCGCATTTCTCGACCTCCAGGAGGACAAGGCGACCCAGGTCGTTTCCCGTGCCGTCGACGCCGGTGCCACGCATGCTCCGATCCACCGGATCGTGGACCTGCGCAACATCGACGCAATGCGGGCCGCCATCGCAGAGATGGCGGCCGAGATCGGCGACTTCACGGTGCTGGTGAACAACGCAGCCAACGACGATCGCCACACGTGGGACGCGATGACTCCCGACTACTGGGACGACCGGCTCAACACGAACCTCAGACACCAATTCTTTGCGATCCAGGCGGTGGCGCCGGCAATGATCGAGGCAGAGCACGGCTCGATCATCAATATCGGCTCGAGCAGCTACATGATGCAGGAGGACTTCTTCCCCGGGTACGCCGTTGCGAAGTCCGGGGTGGAAGGGATCACCCGGACGATGGCCCGCACGTTCGGACCTCACGGCATTCGGGTCAACACCGTCCTACCGGGCTGGGTTGCCACCGAGCGGCAACTCGAGAAATGGTGGTCACCGGAGGGCGAAGCAGGCACACTCGCCGATCAAGCGATCAAGCGTCGTATCTACGCCAAGGAGTTTGCGCAGATGGTGTTGTTCTTGGCCGCCGACGACGGCGCCGCATGCACCGCCCAGCAGTTCCTGGTCGACGGCGGTCGGCGATGATCGAGCTCACCGACGACGGCAGGGTCCGTACCATCACGTTCCGGCGCCCAGAAGCGAAGAACGCCATGAACACGGCGATGTGGGACGGCACCACCGACGCGTTCATCGCAGCAGCAGACGATCCCAGGATTGCGGTTGTCGTGCTCACCGGCAGCGAAGACTCATTCTCGGCAGGCCAGGATCTTTTCGAGATGGCCGCCATGGCAGCCGGTGACGGTCCCGAACAGCAACACGGCTTCGCCGGCCTCTGCCGCACGCTCATCGACTTTCCGAAGCCGGTCGTGCTCGCCGTGAACGGAGTCGGGCTCGGGTTCGGCGTCACGATTCTCGGACTCGCGGACCTGGTGTTCGCATCGACCAACGCCCGCTTCAAATGTCCGTTCACCGAACTTGGGGTCGCTCCCGAACTGGCGAGCAGCGTTGCATTCCCGCACCTGCTCGGTCGCCAGAACGCGAGTTGGGTTCTGATGAGCAGTGAATGGATCGATGCCGAGCGAGCCCACGAGATGGGACTGGTATTCGAACTCTGTCAACCCGACGAACTGATGGATCGGACCATGACCGCAGCCCATACCCTGGCGGCCAAACCGATCAGCTCGCTCGTCGAGACCAAGGCGACGATCATGGCTTCCCTACGGCCCGCGCTCCATGCCGCCCACGAGCGAGAGAACGCCGCCTTCGCAACGCTGATGGGCGGCCCGGCCAATCTCGAGGCGATGACCGCATTCGCCGAGAAACGCGCCCCGAACTTCGAAGGTATCGACTGACGTGCACGATGATCCGGACGCGGTGACCCTGCTGGAGGCGATGGCTGCCACGCTGACTGACCGCGTGGTACCGGCCCTGCACGACGGCGTGCAGCACGAAGCTCGGATCGTCGCCAACCTGTGCCGGATCCTGGCTCGGGAACTCGCCGAATCCGGTGCCGATCGCGACATGTTTGCTGCGCTGATCGGCCATGACGGCAAACGTGGCGACCTTGCTGCCGAACTCGACCAGTTGATCGCATCGGGTCACGCACCGCCCGACACGCTGGCAGTCCTGCTCGCCGATGTGACACGACGGGCCGAGATCACCAAGCCCGGCTACACCTTCACCGATGGAACCTGACGCCGCTGCTGCCGGTCTGTCGGAACTGGTGGGCTGCCCGGTCACGATCAGCGGTGCGGCTTCGCTCGGCGCCCAGCGCTCGACCCTCTTCGTCGACCTCGAGCGATCCACCGGCGTCGAGTCGGCGGTGGCCCAGATCAGCACCGGTGCGGTCGAAACGCGGCCGGTCACTGCCGAGGCGGCGCTGCTCGAGCTCGTTGGCCGCCATGGGGTGCCGGTACCCACCGTGTATGCCGCCACCGACGAACTTCCCGGCATCGGGTTACCCGCCATGATCCTCTCACGGGCCCGAGGCCGAACGATCCCGCGCCACATTCTGCGAGCACTCCCCGATCGTGATGCGGGCGACAACTTGGCCCGCCAGTGCGGCGCTGCGTTGGCCGCGCTCCACGCCATTCCGACGACCGAGGCGCCACCGGCCTTCGAAGAGGTGAGCCCAACCCGGTTTGTCGAGTTGCAGACCGAGCGCCTCGAACTCTTGGCGCGGCCAAGACCCGCAATCCGCTACGGGCTGCGGTGGCTGGCTGACAACGAGCCCGCCCCCGTCGACTCGACCATCGTTCACGGTGATCTCCGCAACGGCAACATCGTCGTGGACGACGATGGCCTCGTCGCAGTGCTCGACTGGGAGGTTGCACAGCGGAGCGATCCGATGCAGGACCTGGCCTGGCTCTGCCTGCGAACCTGGCGGTTCGGCGCCGACGATCGACCTGTCGGAGGGTTCGGGGCGATTGATGCCCTCGTCGACGGGTACGAGACCGCCGGGGGAACATTCCGTCAACGGGCGTTCGACTGGTGGACCGCGGCGCGTTGTGCGTGGTGGGCGATCGGGCTCGCCGCCCAGGCATTGGCCTTCACCACCGGACGGACCGACGCAATCATGCTCGCTGCGAGCGGACGTCGCGTTCCGGAACTCGAGTTCGATCTGCTCGACCACATCCGGCGCATCGACCACTGATCGAGAACGGACCGGAGGTCGAGCCCGGAGGTCTGAACCGGGGGCGCTAGCGTCGCGCCGTGACCGAACCGACGACCACCGACGATGGCTCTGCCAACCGATCGCTCGGTGTGAACTATCGCCGACTCTTCGCCGCTTCCACCATCGCGAACCTTGGCGACGGGATCGGTCTGATCGCCTATCCATGGCTCGCCACGGCGATCACCCGCGATCCGTTCCTCATCGCACTCGTTGCGGTGATGCAGCGACTGCCATGGCTGCTGTTCAGTCTTCCGGCGGGTGTGATCACCGACCGCTACGAACGGCGAACGCTCATGGCGTGGTCGAACGTCGCTCGGTCGTTCCTGGCCTTGATCGTCGCATGCGTTGTCCTCGGTGCACAGGGGTCACTGCCCGACGTCGATCAGATCGCCGACGGCAGCCTCACCTTCGAGACCAATGTGGGCCTCTACATCGTCTTGCTGGTCGCCACCTTGCTGTTCGGGGTCACCGAAGTCGTTCACGACAACGCCGCCCAGACATTCATGCCGGCGGTCGTGCGGCCGGCCCAACTCGAAAAGGCGAACGGGCGTCTGTGGGGAACCGAGATGATCGCCAACACATTCGCCGGACCACCCCTCGGCGCGTTTCTGATCGCCCTTGCCTTTTCCCTGCCCTTTTTCGTCGACTCATTGACGTTTGCGGTCGCAGCACTGCTCGTCTGGTTGATCACGGTTCCGAACCGAACGGCACCGGTGGCGGCGGAGCATCGCAAACCATGGACGACGGAACTGAGCGAAGGTGTCCGGTGGCTGTGGAACCATGATTTTCTGCGCCACCTGGCGATCATCCTCGGACTCCTGAACGCCCTCGGGTCGATCACGATCGCTGCCATGGTGCTCTTCGCCCAGGAGCTCCTCGGAACGTCAGCCACCGAGTTCGCCCTCCTCAACACGGGCGGTGCGGTGGGCGGGATCATCGGTGGTTGGACTGCGTCGGCGATCTCGAAGCGGATCGGTACCGGCCCATCGCTGTACCTCACGCTGATCGGCAGCGGCCTCTCCTCGCTCGTGATCGGCGTGGCCGGCTGGTGGCCGATCGTCTGGTTGATGTTCGCCGTCTCCACCGGTCTTGGCACCGTGTGGAACGTGATCACCGTCAGTTTGCGTCAGACGATCATTCCCGACGACATCCTGGGTCGAGTCAACAGTGTCTACCGCTTCTTCGCCTGGGGGATGATCCCGATCGGCTCGCTGCTCGGTGGGGTAATGATCATCGCCGTCGATGCGGTCGCATCACGCGAAGCAGCACTTCGGTCGCCGTGGATCGCAGCAGCTGCACTGCACGTCGCCCTCTTCGTCTATGCCGCGCCAAAGCTCACCACCGCGAGGATCGAAGGTGCCCGAGCCGGGCACGACTAGCGTCTCGCGCCGTGAGGACGCGCGCTTTTCGAACAGCCCGCATTGCGCTGGCTGCGGCACTGGCCATGGGTGTCGTGGCACCAGCTGCTGCTGCGAACCCGAAGGTCGACGCAGTGGCCCAGTTCGGGTCGATGCTCACACCCGAGCAGATGGTCGCCGCCTTCGACGAGGCGCTCCTTGCCAACCTTCGAGGTCCTGATCCCGAGCCGCCGAGCATCACCGGTCAAGCCGAACTCGACGCCCGCATCCGAACCCTTGGCGAGGCACGTGGGTACACGCGCCGCCCGTCGCCAAGCGGTGCGCTTACGAACACCGACGGCCACCTCCTGCAACCGGCCGCAGCGGCGGCATGGCTACGGCTCCGCGCCGCTGCGGCCAGTGCTGGGCATTCGATCGAGATCACCTCCGGCTACCGCAGTGCCGCCGGTCAACGCTCGATCTGGCTCGATCGCATGCGGGGTACCTCCGATGAGGCGCTCGACCTCCTGATGCAGACGGTTGCCGTTCCCGGGTATTCGAAGCATCACACCGGGTACGCCGTCGATCTGCGCAGCGGACCGGCCTCACTCTTCGCCTTCCGGGACTCGGCGGCCTATGCGTGGCTGAGCGAGAACAACTTCGCCAATGCCATGGCGCACGGATGGCTCCCCAGCTATCCGGACGGGGTGGGCGATCTCGGTCCTGAACCAGAGCCATGGGAGTTCGTCTACGTCGGCATCGACAACATCTTGTGCGCCGGCTTCGACCCCGACGCCGATCCCGACCGACCGTTCTGCGACACGATTGGAAGTCCGTTCGCCGACGACATCGTCTGGCTCCACGACACTGGCCTGACCACAGGCTGCGATGCACGGCGCTACTGCACCGACGGGATCGTCACCCGAGCCGAGGTGGCAACCTTCCTGTGGCGACTCTTCGGCCGCGTTGAGCCCAGCCCCGGTTCCAAAACAACGTTCGACGATGTCCCCTCCGGCCAGTTCTTCACGGTTCCGGTTGCGTGGATGGTCGAGAACGGGATCACCACCGGAACCACGTCGACCACGTTCGCGCCGTTCGAGACCGTCACCCGAGCCCAGTTCGTCACCTTCCTGTGGCGAGCCGCAGGTCGACCCGATCCCCTGAGTCCGCTCGAGTTCGACGATGTCGATCCCGGCAGCTACGCCGCAGACGCCATTGCGTGGGCGAAGTTCGTCGGCGTCACCAGCGGGACCACTGCCACGGAATTCTCGCCCGACGCCACCGCGACCCGCGGGCAGATGGCGGCATTTCTTCACCGCTTCGTCGACCTCGTGCCGAGGTGAACCCGGTCGAC
>JAPOHW010000002.1 GCA_029979265.1 Actinomycetota bacterium
TCCGACGACAGCGACAGCGACTCCGACGACGCAGACGACTCCGACAGCGACAGCGACAGCGACTCCGACGACAGCGACAGCGACAGCGACTCCGACGACGCAGACGACTCCGACGACGGTGACGACAGCGACAGCGACAGCGACAGCGACGACTCCACAACCTCGACCACCCTCCCGAATCCAGGTGGCGTTGCATCGGTCAGCCACGCCGTCGACGGTGTCGGCACCGTCGCCTTTACCTACGACAACGGCGTCTGGACCCTGACGAACGTCTCCCCAGCTGCTGGCTGGACGGTCAGTGAGTCCTACGTCGACGCCGAAGGTCCCGATGTCACCTTCGAGATGGGCGAACTCGAGGTCGACGTCGATGTCGAGATCGAGAACGGTCGGATCAGGGTGCGGGTCCGCACCGAGAACGACGCGACCGATGAGGAGACCGAGGTCTTCTCCTACTACGCGATCACCTGATCGCTACGGCTGAAGGTCCCAGAGGGGATAGCTCGACATGACCTCGATCCCCCCCGAGGTCACTCGCACCAGTTGCTCGAGTCTCACCCCCTGGGATCCTCGGTCGGATCCGACAAAGCTCTCCACGGCAAGAACAACCCCGTCCTCCAGCTGACCGTCGTAGCCCGCCCACTCCCAGTCCTGGGGGTGCGGGATTTTGGGGTACTCGTCGGTCATACCGACTCCGTGGAAGACACTCGCAGACCGGTTCGCCACGAACTCGTCCGGATGCCGCAACACCGAATGCGAAAGCTCCTCGAACGAGGCACCCACATGCAGCAAGGCCATGTTGTGCTCGATCTCGTGGAGTGCCCGTCGGTAGAGGTCCTGTTGCTCCGGCGTAGGTTCCGCGTCACACACCCAGGTGCGGCCGATGTCGGCGCAGTAGCCGTACGGTCCGACCATGTCGGTGTCGAAGGCGACGAGATCACCGGACTCGATCCTTCGATGGCTGGCTTCCTGGTACCAGGGGTTGGTTCGCGGACCGGAACAGAGCATGCGTCCGTCGATCGAGTCGCCGCCGTGGGCGATGTTGACCTGGTGCAGGATGGCAAACAGTTGGTTCTCGGTAATGCCGGGCTCGAGGACGGACTGCATGACCGTCATCCCGTACTCGGCGACCGCAACCGCAAAGTCGAGTGCAACCAACTCGAGGTCGGACTTGCGGCTCCGGGCCAGTTCCACCGTCGGTTCGGCATCGAAGACGTTGAGGCCGATGTCGGCGAAGGCCCGGTGACCGGTCGGCGTGGTTCGCTCCACCCCGACCGAGGCGCGTGAGTCGTAGCCGAGTTCGTCGAGCGCGAGTTCGATGTCGGCCGCGAACCGGTCGGCTGCGACCGAAAGTTCGAGACCGGCATCGAAGCTGGTGATCGCATGCGAGCGACGAAAGACGTCGACCAACGGGAGATTCCCGCTGTGGGTTCCGTGCACGATGATCGGACCGACGATCGGCACGATCGCATAGACCGTCGGGATGCGGCTCTGCATCGACGATTGGACTCGGTAGCCGGTGGCGTACCGGATGCTCACCGGGTTGGTGAGAACGAGCACGTCGAGTCCGTCGACGAGCATCGTGCCGCGGAGGTTCTCCAGCCGCTCGGAGGCGAGGAGATTCTCGTCGATTTCTGGCGATGGGAGAAGCTCGATCAGGCGACTCATGGCCCGGATCCTACGGGACAGAGCACAACCCAGAGTCTGCCGTGTCTCAGATGCCGTGGGCGCGAAGTTGATAGTGATTGGTGCTGATGGCAACGACGTTGCCGTCGGTGTCGACGAGTTCCATCTCGAGGTCGTAGTCGGCCTTGCCGTGTTCGTCGGCTGCGGCCGCGACCGCTGCGGCCTGCTCCTCGGTCATCGATGCCTCGACGCTGATGTCGGTCGCAGCGAAACGACGAAACTGGATCTCCACCCCCTTCACGATCGGGTAATACCGAGACGAGTCGAACGTCGTCGAGAACAGGGTCCCACCCGGGAACTCGGCCAGCGCAAACAGCGCACCGGCGTACATCGTGCCAATGTGGTTCTGATTCCCCTCGAACGGCATCACGAGCTTCACCCGGCCCCGTTCGGCAGCGACTACTCGCACACCGGTCTGCTCCGCCATCGGCACCGACGCCCGTGTGGACTCGGTCAGCCGATCGACATCCCAACTCTTGTCGTCACTCATCGACATCCCTTTCGTCGCCCGTCGTGTTGTGTGGCTCGTTGTTGTGTGGCTCGTCGTTGTGCGGCTCGGTCACCGTCACCATGACCTGATCGAGTGGCTTTCGTCCAAAATCGGGGACCTTCACCCCCGGTAGGGGGTACCCGATCGGGAACATGACGAAGGGACGCTCGTTGTCGGGGCGGCCGAGCACCCGGGTGAGGAAGGCCATCGGAGACGGTGTGTGGGTAAGCGTCGCCAACCCCATGTTGTGGAGTGCGGCGATGAACATCCCAGCGGCGATGCCGACGCTCTCTTTGACGTAATAGTTCTTGCGTGTCTCGCCGTCGGGGCGCCGCTCGAAGCGTTCTTCGAAGAGTACGACGATCCACGGCGCAATCTCGAGGAACTCCTTGTGATGATCGGTGCCGATCGGTGCCAGCGCCTGCTGCCACTCCTCGTTCATCCGGCTCTGGAGGTAGTTGATCCGTTCCTCTTCTTCGGCTGCGATCCGGATCGCCGCCTTGACCGCCGCCGACTCGGTAGCCACGAAGCGCCACGGTTGCCGGTGGGCGCCGGAGGGTGCGGAAGCTGCCGTACGAATCGCTGACTCGATGAGTTCCCGTGGCACCGGTCGATCCGAGAACAAGCGAGGGCTCCGCCGTCGGCTCATCAACGACTCGAACGCCGAGGCGCGCTCGAGCATTTCGTCGGGTGGATACTCAACGAAGTCGAGTTCTCGGAACGGGTGCTGCGCTTCCAACTCGGCAGGCGGATAGGGATGCTCGTAGACGGGCTCGATATGAGGCACCCCTGCATCGTGCCAGACTGGACGGGTGAGCTTGTCGGAGACCCAAGAGCAGATCCTCGACGCCGCCGTCGAGGTGATCGTTCGCGACGGCCTCGATTCGACGAGTATGCGTGCCGTCGCGGAGGAGGCCGACGTCTCGCTGGGACTGCTCAGCTATCACTTCGACGGCAAGGAGAACCTCGTCGTCGCAGCATTTCAACGCGCCGCCGATCAGTTGATCGAGCACACCCGCAACCTCATCGCCGAAGCCGGGCCCGATCCGCGCGACCGAATCCGTGCTGCGCTTCGCAGCTGGTTCGACCCGGAGTTCTCCGACCTCGAACATCTCGAAATCTGGGCTGCGATCTGGGCAGTGGGACGCACCAACGACGAGGTCGCCGCCGCCGAGCGAGACCTCTACGAACGAGGAGCAGACCTCCTCCGAGATGCGATCTCCGATGCCCATCCGTCGCTCTCGCCCGACGCAGTCAGCCGCCGTGTCACCGACGTCATTGCGTTGCAGAACGGGCTGTGGATCAACTGGAACCGTTGGGCTGATCGCGAAGCGCTCGAACGCGGCCTCAGCCGATGCGAGGCCATCGCCCTCGAGGGCCACGGGTGAGCTCGCGCCTCGCCGGCCTCACCACGATCGTCACTGGCGCATCCAGCGGTATCGGAGCGGGTGTTGCCTCCCGGTTCGTGGCAGAGGGCGCCTCGGTGTTCGCGGCGGCGAGGTCAGAGGTCGTCATCGACGGCGTCACGTGGGTACCGACCGACGTCACCGACCCGACCGCAGTCGACGCGCTGATCGCCACCGCAGTCTCACGTTCCGGGCGACTCGATGCGATCGTCAACAATGCGGGAGTGCAGATCGAGAAGCCGATCGAGACCACCACCGACGCTGAGTTCGATCTCGTGATGGCGGTCAACATCCGGGGCGTCTTCAACTGCTGCCGAGCTGCCGTTCAGCAGATGGCCGGCCAGACCGACGGGGGCTCGATCATCAACATCGGGTCGGTCGCAGGCAACGTCGCCGATCACGGCATGGCCGTCTACAACGCATCGAAAGGCGCGGTGCACGCGCTCACCCGAGCCATCGCAACCGACAACGGTCGGCAAGGCATCCGCTGCAACGCCATCAGCCCGGGGTGGATCCTGACCGCCCTCGCCGAGGCCGCCTTCGACCGGGCTGACGACCCGGCTGCCGCTCGGACCGAGGCTGCGGGCAAGCACCCGGTTGGCCGGATGGGCACGCCGGCCGACGTCGCTGGCCTGGCGGTCTATCTCGCCTCGCCCGATGCGGCGTTCGTCTCGGGTTCGTGCTTCACGATCGATGGTGGGCTGACGGCGCAGTCGCCGATCAGCCCGCACTGATCAGCGTTCACGACGGGCCGAGATCGTCGTAGACCTCCGGGTTGTCGAGCGGAAACTGCAGCCACTCGACCATCTGCCGCACTTGTTCGTAGGCGGCAAGGCGGGCCTCGTCAGAGCCGGCGGCCTCTGCTGCTGCGAACGGCTCGTGAAGCCGCCGGGTCATGCGCGGGCCAAGCTCGAGCAGTGCACTACTTCCCTCCGACGCCCACCGACACAGCACATAGTGGACAAGAGCCCCGACCGGCACACCACAGCCGGTGCTCAGGTTCGTGATCGTGCCCAGTGGATCGAGATGAGCATGGGCAGCAATATCGGCTTTGAAGTTCGCGTCCTTGTCGTCGTCGGCCCAAGGACCTGTCCAGCCCATCAACTCGACGGTCGTCATCGCGCAATGATGCCAGACTCGGGTCGTGCCGCCTGATCCGTACTTGCACGGCCACTCCGACGCAGTGATGAAGTCGCATGCGTGGCGAACCGTCGCCAACTCTGCACCGCACCTCATCCCCCATCTCAGTCCTGGCCGGCGCCTGCTCGACATCGGTTGTGGACCTGGCACCATCACTGTCGATCTCGCAGTGCGACTCGCCCCCGGCGAGGTGATCGGGTTCGACATCGCCCCCGACGTGATCAAACGGGCCGAGGCACTCCTCGCCGAGCCGACTGCGCCCCCCAACTGTCGGTTCATGGTCGACGACGTCTACGCCATGTCGTTCCCCGACGATGCGTTCGACATCGTCCATGCCCATCAGGTCCTCCAACATCTCTCCGATCCGGTCGCTGCGTTGCGAGAGATGAACCGCGTGCTGAAACCGGGCGGCATTCTGGCGGTGCGCGACGCCGACTACGGCGGGATGACCTGGGCACCGGTGACGCCGGCGATCGAGCAGTGGATGGCCATCTATCGAGGCATCGCGGGCGAACAGGAATCGACACCTGACGCAGGCCGCTATCTGCTCGGGTGGGTGCAGGAGGCCGGCTTCACCGACATCGAGGTCAGCGTCGATGTGTGGACCTTCGCAGATCCTGCAAGCCGGCACTGGTGGGGCGACCTGTGGGCCGACCGAGTCGAACACTCGTCGTACGCGACCCACGCCACCGACCTCGGATATGCGACGCTCGACGAGCTCGCCGAGATCGCTCGTGGGTGGCGCGCGTGGAGCGAGGAGCCAGCCGGATTCTTCGCCTGCCCCAATGGCCAGATCATCGCCTCCACCGTCTGACGCACCAACGGCCTGACACCCCGTCAGATTGTCTGCTTGAATCTCTCCCACCAGCACCTGCTGACCCATGGAGGGACTCATGAAGACGATGCAGTCATCGAGGCTGTTCCGCCTGCTCGCCCTGTTGTTCGCCTGCTCGCTGATCGCTGCAGCGTGTGTGAGCAGTGAAGAGGACGAGGGCGCTGACGACGTCACCGAGACGACCGACGACTCCGGTGACGACGCACCTGCCGACGACGGCGACGATGCGTCCGCCGACGACGAGCCGGCCGACGACAGCGATGATGCCGACGAGCCGGCCGAGCCCGAGGTCGTCGAGCCCTTCGACAGCTACCCGCCTGGCGTGACCGCCGAACGGATCCTGCTCGGCATGTCGATGCTCGACTTCGAGCAGCTCACGAGCATGGGGCTGAGCCCGGCCGGCTGGGGGGACCAGCAGGGCATTTTCGAGGCACTGATTGACGATCTCAACGACCGCGGCGGCATCAACGGCCGGATGGTCGAGGGGATCTACGAGTTCTACTCGGCGATCGACGCGGCCGATGCCGAACGGGTCTGTCTCATCCACACCCAGGACAATCAGGTCTTCGCCAATCTTGCCGGCTTCGTCGGACCGGCTGGCACCGCCGACATCTGCGTGACCGGCACCAACGAGACGATCATGATCGGCGGCGAGATCGCCGGCGACGAACTCGCCAAGTCGGTGGCCCCATGGTTCCACGCCGGCCCGACAGCCGAGTACCAGACGATCAACCTGATCAACCTGCTCGTACAGACCGGCCGAGCCGATGGCGCCAAGGTCTTCACGATGGGTGGTGCCGCAGCAGCGTCGGAAGAGGCCTTCTCGATCGAACAACTCGAGGCGGCAGGCATCGAGGTCGTCGGGTCGGCGATCATCGAAGCGCTCGACGGCGACACGATCGCTCAGGACCAGGAGCTTGCGGTGGCCTTCGAGCGGTTCAAGGCATCCGGTGCCAACACCCTGTTCGTGTTCGGCACCCCGTCCGCCGAGATCCGCGGCGCCGCCGCTGCCGGCCTCACCGGCCAGATCGCAATCTGGAGCAACGACTCGGGTGGACTCGCCAACCTCGGCGCCACCATCACCGACAAGTCGATCGCCAACGGGGCGCTGGTCAGCACCGGCCCCACCGACTCCGAGATCTGGGAGAGCGAGACGTTCCAGACACAGTGCGTCGCCCCAGTCGTCGAACGGATCCCCGACCACGACCTTCGCGATCCGTTGAGCTACGCCCCCGACGAGGACAACTGGTTCAACCCGCTTCGTCGCTACTGCCTTGCGCTCTCGATCTTCGTGCAGATCGCCACCGCAGCTGGGGTCGACTTGACGCCCGAGACCTTCGAGGCAGCGGCATATGGTGGCGCCTTCGACGATTTCGAGTTGCCCGGGGTCGGCCCAGCCTCGATTTCACGAGAAAAGCGCGGGGCGCAGGACGGCGTGCGACTCTCGGCCTACGACTCCACACTGGGTGACGGCGGTCTCGGTCCGGTGACCGAGCTCCTCGACGCCTACCAGTAGGCCCCAACCGGATCGGCCCGGTCAGCCCGGGCATCCGCAACTTCCCCTAATCCATCTGCATCGATCGGGCCGCCCACAACGGGCGGCCCGACTGCTTTCTGCAACACTCTGGGCATGGCCATTCACCAGGACTTCGATCTCGTGTACGACCTCGTGGTCGCAGGCGGGACGGCCGGCGGGTTGAGCGTTGCGATCTCGAGCCAACGATCGGGCGTGCAGTCGGTTCGTCTGATCTCGCGCAGCAACCAGGTCACCTTCCCCGAGCTCGTGCGCGACAACCAGCTCGACATTGGCTACGGCGAGATGATCGAGGCGGTCGACGTCGTCGAGGGGGGTGACGAGCTGCTCATCGTCACCAACCGCCACCGCTATCGGGCTCGAGCGGTCCTGCTGGCCCATCGTCCGGCTCTGCCCGACTACACGCCACCGATTCCGGTTCCCGACCTGCCGGCCATCACGGTCGACACCGAACCCGAGAACCCCCAAGACCGTGACGTGCTGGTGGTGGGCTACACCGATCATGCTGTCGAATTGGCTGCGACGATCGCCGCAGCGGGCGGAAACGTGGTGCTCGCCGCCGGCGGGATGGATCCCGACCTGCTCTCTCCGGCCGCCGACAACGCCCTGCGGCGAATGGAACGGGAACGTCGGATCACAATCCTTTACCGCTCGGTCCCCGACGAGATCGCCGTGGTCGACGGCCATCCCATGGCGTACTTCAACGACCGGCGGACACCTGACCTGCAGTTCGATCATGTCGTGTTTGCGTCGCATCGGCGCACGCTCGAGCCAGAAGAACGCGGTGTGACCACCGAGGCACTCGCCACCGGCAAGGTCTGGCTGCTCGGCGAACCCGACGGTGACTCCATCGCCACCGTGTCGCCCGGCCATCGCGTCGGCCTCGACATGGCGGCTGCCTTTCCCGAACTCGACCCGGAGCGCATTCAGCCCCGAAAGACCAGACGACACCGCCACGAGGGCGCCGTCGAGGAACTGCGCGAAGAGCACTACAACGCGACGATCACCCACTTCGAACCGACGCATTCCGACCTCTGGGTGCTGCGAGTCAAACCCGACCATGGCGGCACCGACTACACCCCGGGCCAATACGCCACGCTGGGTCTGGGCTTTTGGGAGGAACGGATCGATGACGCGATCGATCCCAACCTCGAGAACCGCTGGTTCAAGTTGATTCGTCGGTCGTATTCGATCAGCTCTCGGATTCTGGACGAGCACGGCTACCTCGTCGACGAGGGTGGGCTCGACGAACTCGAGTTCTACATCGTTCTCGTACCGCCGACCGACGACAACATCCCCGAACTCACACCCCGCCTTGCGCTCAAACGCCCTGGCGATCGCATTTACCTCGGCCCGAAGGTCGCGGGCCGCTACACCCTCGACGCCGTGACCAACCCAGCCGGGACGGTCATGTTCTTTTCGACCGGGACCGGCGAGGCGCCCCACAACGCCATGGCGACGGAGCTGTTGCGAAAGGGGCACCACGGTCCGATCGTTTGCGCCGTGTCGGTGCGCAACTCGGTCGACCTCGGCTATCTCGACACGCACCGGGAGCTCGAACGGCGCCATCACAACTACCACTACCTGCCGATGCCGACCCGCGAACCCGACATCGCCAAGCGCTACATCCAAGATCTCGTCCGCGATGGCGACTTCGCTGCGATGGGCGTGTCGCTCGACCCCGCCACCACCCACGTCTACATGTGTGGCAACCCAGCGATGATCGGGATCCCCGATGAGGAGGGTGTCTTTCCCGCGACCACCGGCGTGGTCGAGCTGCTCGTCGAGCGCGGCTTCACCATCGACAAACGCGGCCAGCCCGGCAACATCCACTACGAGGAGTACTGGTGAATCCCTCCATCGGAACGCCAAGACATTGCAACGAGAGTCTTGCCGGCCAGGGCGGGGACGGCTACCCGCTGCGGCTCGCAGATGCACGCGTTGCGCAAGAAACCCAGCTTCGCGTGAACTGAGACCGGCTGGACCGAAGCACCTACGCTTCCCACGATGGTTGACAGTTGCGTCGAAGGGTGGATGCTGTGACCCCTGTCCCGAGCGTCGACGTCGATCTTTGGTCCGATGACGTGCTGGTCGATCCGTACCCGATGTACGCGGAGCTGCGTGCGGTCGGGCCGGTGGTGTTCGACAGAGATCGAGACGTGTTCATACTCACCCGCTATGACGAGATTCGGCGGGCGGTGCAGGACTGGGAGACGTTCAGCTCTGCCCAGGGGGTCGGCGTCGGTGAGAAGGGGAATCGTCTCGCCGGGAACGGTGTCCTCACCACGGATCCACCCCGACACGAGCAGCTTCGAAGGGTGATGAATCGCCAACTCGTTGCCCAGACGGTAGCCAAGCATCAGAACTATCTGGAGTCCACGGCAGCTGCTCTTGTCGCTGCGCTTGTAGATCGCAAATCATTCGATGCCGTTACCGAGCTCGCGCAACCCTTCAGCATTGACGTCGTCGGGTCGCTGACGGGGCTGCCGGAGGAGGGCCGCGAGCATTTCATGCGATGGGCGGACAACGGTTTCAACATCACCGGTCCTGACAACGATTTGGCTCGCGAGAGTTTCGGTGGCTTCTACGAGATGTACCAGTACTGCTTCGAGTTCTTGACCCCCGGACGTCTGAGTGCCGGCAGATGGGGCCGAGCGTTTCACGAGGCCGGGTCAGGCGGCGAGATCGAACCCGATGCCTGCGCCGGACTCGTCATGGCGATCGTCTGGGCCGGAATGGACACCACAGTGAACGCAATCTCGGCAGCTCTCCATCTGCTGGGAACGCATTCCGACCAGTGGGATCGGCTGCGAGGCGACCCTTCATTGATGTCGAGTGCGATTGCGGAGGTGCTGCGCATCGAGCCACCCGTGCAGCGGTTCACGCGGGTTACGACGACCGACGTGGAGATCAGTGGTGTCGTGATCCCAGAAGGGGCGAGGGTCGTGCTGTTGTTCGGATCAGCGAACCGTGACGAACGGCGCTTCCCTGATCCCGACCGTTTCGACGTCAGTCGCAACCCGACCGATCACTTGGCGTTCGGGCGGGGGATCCACCGCTGCGTCGGAGCCGGGTTGGCGCAGCAGGAGATGAGGGCAGTGGTCGATCAGTGGGTCGCGCACGTCGACCAGTTCGAGGTGAGCGGGGCGTCGTGGCGGCGCAACAATGGACTCCATGGCCTCGATCACCTCACCGTCACCATCACCAACGAGGACTGACCCATCGCCTCCGTAACGGCTTGATCTTTGACGACCCTGGGCACGGTCACCGACATTGCGTTCGCCACGACCACTTCTGTGCAAGCCGCGTTTCAACAACCGGCTCTGAACGACCGGCGCACTAGCCGCCGGTGTCGGTCGAGGTCGTCGGTTCACCCGTGTCAGTCGAGGTGGTCGGATCGTTCACTCCTGGCTCTTCGGAGGAAGCTGATCCGCATCCCGTCAGCGCCACGACCAGGACAACACACATCGCCAGCTGCTTCATGGCGGTAACCGTAGGACGTTGCTTGCCAGGAACCAAGCCGACCCGGTTGACGTCGAACGAGGCCCATCGTTCGATGTCGAGGGGTTGCGGCCGGGACGCCTGCTGGTCGATCAATGTCCGGAGCGACCAACGAGCAACGCGACATGATCGACGAACGAAAGCCGGGTCTCGAAGACGAACTGGTCGCCCTGCGTCACCGTGCCGAGCTGGCCGAACTGGAGCGCGATCAATTGCGGGAGCGCATGGAGGACATGCGCCTCGCCATGCGGATGCTCAGGCCCGGATCACGAAGCCGAAGCTGGCGCAACCGATGGCGACGGCGGCACCGCTAGCGCCAGGTCAGGTCGGTCGATCAGAACAGCCGGCGTGAGAGAACGCGACCCAGGAGATTCACGTTCCACTCCGCCATGATCTGTTGCACTTCGGGGTCGGCCATGTTCTGTGCCGAGGCGGCCAGGAGGTCGTCGAGTGAGTCCGCCCACGTGACGACGGTGTGGGTGAACGGAGACGGGCCCGCCGCAACATTTGCGAGCACCGTCATGCCATGTGCTCCGTGCTGCATGTGCGCCCAGTTCTTGGCGAAATTGGTCTGGGCCGACGCGTCGTCGATCGGTGAGGTCGAGAGGTACAGCACCGAGCCATACTCACCGGTCCGTTCACCGAACTCGGTCTGGACTCGCATCAGGCTTCGTCGGCTGATCTGCACCTGATGGTCGTGCATCAGTCGTACGAGTGCCTCATCGGCGTAAAACGCTTGCTGGCCGTTCATTGCGCCATTCACCGTCTCGTATTCGAACGCAACAAGGATGGTTCCGGCCATCTCGCCGCCCATGATGATCTGGCTGGCGGTGGTGGTGACAGCACCGAGCGCCCTGTAGTGGTCTTGGGCCCAGGTGGCGCCGGACTCGGCGAATCCGTCGACGTTGGTCGCCGTGAGTGCGGTGACGTAGAGGTAACTCATGTGCGCTCCAGACAGGCCTCGGGCCACGCACCCGACGTGCGACCATGGTGGCTTCACTGTCCGCATCCGTCAACCGCATCACCGCTGCGGCACGAGCGCCTTGCGGCGGGCATCGCCTTGCGTGCACGCGTCACACTGAACCGCTCCTCTTCGGGCCTTCACCGTGACGAGTTGACTGACTGTGGTCTTGCTTGGGTGGTGCGCAGCCACTGGCGCCCCTAACGAACGTTCGGTAGGGTCGTGCCATGCCGGTGCTTGCCGACCCATCGATCGACCAACACGGAGTCCGACGGCGAATCCTCGACTCGACCGCCGAGTTGATCATCGAACACGGCGTCGCCGGGGTCGCCCAACGCCAGATCGCCGAGCGAGTCGGCATCCGCGCTGCCTCGCTCTACCACCACTTCGCGAGCCAGAACGAAATCGTCGAAGCCGTCTTCCGTCGCGGGATCGATGTCATGGAGCACGCGTGGGACGAAGCCGCCGAACGCACCCGGGGAGCGAGCCCTCGGACGCGACTCGCCGCCCACATCCGCGCCCACCTTTCGGCCCTGTTCGATCACGGCCCCTACACCGCTGCGCACGTCACCGCCTTTCGGACTGCACCGGCGACCGTTCGTGAGGCGGTGGTACCGATGCGCGATGCCTACGAAGCGCGGTGGGCAGCGTTTCTCGGGGAACTGGCCGCAGACGGCGAGTTGGCCGACGGCACCCCTGTCGGGCTCAGCCGCCTGGCGTTGTTCGGCGCAATGAACACCACGGTGGAATGGTTCGATGCCGATCGTGGCAATCTCGACGAACTCGCCGACACGATCACCCATCAGTTCTGGAACGGGGTCGCCGCATGAGACAGATCGAATCCCGGATCGACATCGGTGGAGACGCATTCGCCGCCAACCGGGCGGCATACGAACAACTCGTCGCCACCTTGCGCGAACGCCAACGGATCGCGATCGACGGTGGGCCCGGCCGCAGCCGCTCGATCGAGCGGCACCTGTCCCGGGGCAAGCTCATGGTCCGCGATCGCATCGACATGGTGACCGACCGCAACTCGGCGTTCCTCGAGTTCTCTACGCTCTCGGGCTACGGCCAGTACGGCGACGAAGTACCGGGTGGGGGCATCGTCACCGGGATCGGCATCGTTCACGGTGTTCCGTGGGTGTTCATCGCCAACGACGCGACGGTGAAAGGCGGTTCGCTCGTCCCCATTGCGATCAAGAAGCACGTCCGGGCCCAGGAGATCGCCGAGGAGAACGGCCTCGGCGTGATCTATCTCGTCGACTCGGGTGGCGCATTCCTCCCCCTGCAGGACGAGATCTTTCCCGACAAGGACCACTTCGGCGGCAGTTTCTACCGGCAGGCCCGACTGTCGGCGATGGGCCTTCCCCAGCTCTCGGTCGTGCTCGGCGGTTGCACCGCCGGTGGCGCCTACGTGCCAGCCCTCAGCGACGAAGTGATCATGGTCGAGGGCATCGGCCGCATCTATCTCGGTGGCCCACCGATCGTGAAAGCCGCACTCGGGGAGATCATCGAACCCGACGACTTGGGAGGTGCCGAGCTCCACACCCGGCTCTCCGGGGTGAGTGACTACATGGCGACGAGCGAGCGCGAGGCGTACGGCAAGCTCCGCGAACTCTGCGCCACCACCAACCAGCGACGAGTCGATGCCCGCCAGCCGTGGATGGACTGGACCGAGCCAGAGCCCCCCGCCTATGCGGCGAGCGAGCTCTACGGCATCGTGTCGTCCGACGACCGCATCCCGTTCG
This sequence comes from Actinomycetota bacterium, assembly GCA_029979265.1. Lineage (GTDB taxonomy): Bacteria > Actinomycetota > Acidimicrobiia > Acidimicrobiales > Aldehydirespiratoraceae > UBA11606. The sequence continues at coordinate 13,299 of JAPOHW010000002.1, forward strand.
AAGCAACCGAGATCATCGCCCGCATCGTCGACGGGTCGAAAATGTCCGAGTTCAAGCCCGAGTGGGGTCAGTCGATCGTCACCGGCTTCGCTCGCATCTGGGGCCACCTCGTCGGCATCATCGCCAACAACGGCATCATCTTCAGCGAATCGGCCCTCAAAGCGACGCACTTCATCGAGCTGTGCGAACAGCGCCGGATTCCTCTCCTGTTTCTCCAGAACACCAGCGGGTACATGGTCGGACGCGACTCCGAAGTCGGAGGCATCGCCAAGAACGGGGCCAAGATGGTCGCTGCGGTCGCGAACGCCACGGTGCCGAAATACACGGTGCTCGTCGGCGGCTCGTACGGCGCCGGCAACTACGGCATGTGCGGTCGCGGCTTCAATCCCCGCCTGCTCTTCGCGTGGCCGAACTCGCGCATCGCCACCATGGCCGCCGACACCGCTGAAACCGTGCTCGTCGACATCCGACTTGCCGGAATGAAGGGCGCCGAGACGACCGACGAAGAGATCGCAGCGCTTCGAGCCGAGGTCCGCGGTCAATACGAGGAACAGTCCGACCCGTACTACGCCACCTCGCGTCTGTGGGACGACGGCCTCATCGACCCGATCGACACCCGCGATGCGTTGGGCTTGTGTCTGGCCCTCGCCGCCCGCCACGACGAACCACAGCCGGGACCGGGCCTGGTCTACCGGATGTGAGGTGACGAACTGATGCGCATCCTCATCGCAAACCGAGGCGAAATCGCTCGCCGGGTCATCCGAACCGCCAAGCGACTCGGGCACGAGACGGTCGCCGTCTATGCCCAGCCCGATCTCGGTGCTCCGTTCACCACCGACGCCGATCGGGCTGAGCTGATCGGGCCGGCCGCCCTGGCCGAGTCATACCTGTCGGCGGAACGCCTCCTCGCCGTGGCAACAGCGACCGGTGCCGACGCTGTGCATCCCGGCTACGGCTTCCTCTCCGAAAACGCCGACTTCGCCCAAGCGGTCATCGATGCCGGGTTGATCTGGATCGGACCGAACCCGGCGGCGATCGCCACCATGGGCTCCAAGATCGAGGCGCGTCGGCTCGCCGCCGAGGCCCGGGTGCCGATCATCCCCGGCTACGCCAACTCCCAAGATCCCAACGACCTCGAAGCAGCCGCTGAACGCATCGGGTACCCGATCCTCGTCAAAGCGGCGGCCGGCGGTGGCGGCAAGGGCATCCGTATTGCCCACACACAGCAGGAGTTCTCCGTCGCGCTCACCGAGGCGACCACCGAGGCCGAGCGATCCTTCGGCGACGGTCGCGTCATCGTCGAGCGTTACATCACCCGCCCACGTCACGTCGAGGTACAGGTCGTGGGCGACAAACACGGCACCGTGATCGAACTCGGTACCCGAGAGTGCTCGGTTCAACGGCGCTACCAGAAGCTCCTCGAAGAAGCGCCGGCCCCGAACCTGCCGGAATCGACCGAGACCGGGCTTCGTGAAGCGGCCGTCCGCCTCGCACAGTCGATCGGATACGACTCCACCGGCACCGTCGAGTTCGTGGTCGACGACGAGACCGGCGACTACTTCTTCCTCGAAATGAACACCCGTTTGCAGGTCGAGCACCCAGTGACCGAGGAGATCACCGGACTCGACCTCGTCGAACTCCAACTCCGGGCTGCGGCATCGCTGCCCCTGGATGTGGAAGACATCGCCTTTTCGGGACATGCGATCGAGGCTCGAATCAATGCCGAGGACGCAGCCGCCGGCTTCGTCCCCCAAACCGGAACGGTCACCGTCGTGTCACCCCCGACCAACGCTCGTTGGGATGCGGCGATCGAGGTCGGTACCCCGATCACACCGCACTACGACCCGATGGTCGCCAAACTGATCGTGCACGGTGCCAACCGCCAAGCCGCCATCTCCAACCTCGGCGAAGCACTCGAGAACCTGCTGATCGGCGGGGTCGTGACGAACGGTGGTTTCCACCGCTGGCTGATCGATCGACCCGAGTTTCGTGACGGCCGTATCACCACACGATTCCTCGACGAGACCGAGCTTCCCGAGGACTACGGCACCGAGGAAGCGGCGGCCATCGCCGCGTTCTCCCCTCCTGGCGACGGCCCGTGGACCGGCGGCGACCGCCGATTCACGCCCCATCGCGCCGATCGCCCTGCATCGGTTCGCACGCTCGACGGTGACGTTCTCGACGTCGTCCCCGTCCCCGGCACCGCCGTCGACGGGGTGGTCAACGTTCGCGGTCAATCGCACACGTTCCAGCCCATCTCACGATCCCAACGATGGGCGCCGACCTCCGGCGGGACTCACGGGTCGGCCAACGCCGTCGTTGCGCCGTTCCCCGCCGTGGTCGCCGAGGTCCACGCCCAGTCGGGCCGAGCCGTCGACGGCTCCGATCCGCTGGTCGTGATCGAAGCGATGAAGATGCTCCACACCCTCACCGCCGGTGGGCCCGGCGTGGTCGCCGAGGTGCGTGTCGGGCCAGGAGACCAAGTCGAGACCAACCAGATTCTTGTCACCTTCGAGGAGGACGACCCCGATGCGTAACGCATACATGACCGATGAACTCGAGGCGATCTACGACCAGACCGTCGAGTTCGTAGCCAACGAGGTCCACCCGCACGGCAACGCCTGGGAAGAGGCCGGCAAGGTACCCCGTGACGTGCTGCGCCAGATGGGAGCACTCGGCATGTTCGGCTTGCGGGTACCCGAAGAACACGGCGGACTCGGGTTGGGAATGCTTGCCTCGGCAACCTTCTCCGAAGCGCTCGGTGCGTCGACCTTCGCCGGTTTCGACGTCACCGTGCTGGTCCACACCGACATGGCCGGCCCTCACCTGATCAACTCCGGCAGTCCAGAACAACACGCCGAATGGGTTCCGAAGATGCTGTCGGGCGACGCAATCTTCTCGATCGGTGTGTCCGAACCCGACGCCGGCTCCGACGTTGCCGGTATTCGCTCCTCTGCGGTGAAGGACGGCGACGGCTGGCGAATCAACGGCCGCAAGATGTTCATCACGAACGCGGTCTACGGCGATCTGACCATCGTCGCGGCCCGCACCGACCCCGACAACAAATACGGCATCACCATGTTTCTCGTGCCGGCCGGCACCGAAGGGTTCGAGGTCGCCACCAAGCTCACCAAGCACGGCTGGCTGTGTTCCGACACCGCGGAACTCGTCCTCGACGACGTGTGGGTCTCCGACGAGCAGGTGCTCGGCACGGTCCACCGCGGGTTCTACGAGACGATGAAGAACTTCCAGAACGAACGGATGGTGCTGGTCGGGATGGGAGTTGGCGCAGCGCAGGCAGCGATCGACCTGACCAACGCCTACACCCAGGAGCGCAAGGCCTTCGGTGGACATCTCTTCGACCTTGGTGCCATCCGTCAGCGCATGGCGATGAACCAGGCCAAGATCGATGCCGTCCGGGCATCGATGTATCACGCAGCATGGATGCACGACGCCGGCCAGGACAACGTGAAGGCCATGTCGGGCGTGAAAGCGTGGGGCTGCGAGGTCGTCAACGAGATCATGTACGACTGCCTCCAGTTCCACGGCGGCATGGGCTACATGCGCGAGAGCCCGATCGAGCGGCTGGTGCGCGACGCCCGCATCCTGCCCATCGGCGGTGGCGCCACCGAGGTCATGCTCGAGGAAGTCGCGAAGCGCTCGTATGCACCGTAGGCGGCGATGTTCACTCGAGATCGACCGGTGGGTTACATCCGCTGGGCAAGGATCTCGGTAACCGACGAGGCTCGTTCCAGACCGTCAGCGGCCGCACCGGCGTACGACCGAAACTTCGCCATGACCTCGGCGTCGGTGAGCGGCATGTGCGGATCGCCCGGTGCCTCGGTGTCGGCCGACTCGAGTCGACGACCGTCGGCCAGTGTCAACGTCACCCGAGCGAGGCGTCGACTCGGGAACGCCGCCGAGTGGCCGAGATCTTCCACGACACGGATCAGGCCCGACAGTCGATTGACCGCCTCGTCGTCGAGCCCATTCGTCACCGTGGCAGGGGTGATCTCGCCGTGCACGATCGTTGCTGCCACGGGAAACGGTAGTGAGTACTGTGCCTGTTCCGTGGTCGACGGGTGACGCACGGCGAGGCGGACACCCTCGTGGAACGTTGCCACCTCGACATCGACCACGTCGGTGGCTCGCAGGGTGTGCTCGGTCATCAGGTGGTGTGCAGCGGCGACCGCCGGCTGCGCCCACCGGCACACCGGAAACTGTTTGAGGTACTGATCGCCGATCAGCCACGAGGAGCCGAGATCGGACCAGAACTCGATGACCTCGGGGGAATCGATCGTGATCGCAGGCGCACCCGTGAAGCCATCGGCCGCGAGATACGTGGCAGAAACACCGGCCATCGCCCCCCAGCCCGATCCGTCCTTGAGCATGCTGGGGTGATCGATCACTCGCATCATCTGTGACCGGGGCCCGTGATATTCGGCGATACCGATGGCCTCTTCGGTCGTCGCGACATCGAGGCCGAGTGTCCGAGCGCCGACGAGCGCACACCCGACCGCGATCCACGCACCCGATGTGTGGTAGTCGGGCACGGTCGCGTGGAGCGCGATGCCGGCTCTGGTTCCCACCTCGTACCCCACGATCAGGGCGGCCATGAACTCGTCCCAGTCGTCGATGTGCTCGGCGGCATGGAAGGCAAGCAACGCAGGCAGCAGGCCGCACCCCGTATGGCCTTTGGTGAGCCGATGACCGTCGTGAGCATCGATCGAGTCGATGGTCATGCCACCCGCCAGCGCAGCACCGGCCGGCGAGACCGACCGACCGTCGAACAGCATCGGTGCCGAACTCGCTCCCGGGCCGGCACCGAAGTGCGCAGCCGCGTGGTCGCGGACGATACGGCTGAGTTCCGTCGTCGACCCGGCCGCGGCCACACCGAGGAGGTCGAGCAGGAGCCGTCGCCCTTGACGGACGGCATCGTCGGGGATGTCGACAAGCCGCGTCTCGTGCGCGAACGCCACCACCCGCGAGCGCTCAGTCATGGGGCGGCTCGTGGGCATCGCGGAACGAGAACGCAGAGGGCGACGGACCGTGTGCACGAAGATGTTCGAGCCGTTCGATCGCCTCCTCCGGTGTAGGTCGGTGACCCTTGGGCACCCACCACAGCACGGTCGTTGCGGCGATCTCGATGTCGAACCACTCGTTGCGGCGGCGCAGGAACTCGCCGTGCTCGGATCTGTAGGCAAAGTTCCAGAGCGACTCGACGTCACTCCAGACCGTCAAATTGACGAGCAGGTTCGGGTCGTCGAGCACCTGCGTCTCGATTGCCGCGCCCGAGCCGTCGGTGAAACGCCAGATGGCACCGGGGGCTGCGTCGCCGAGCGCATTGATGCGATCGAGATGGTCCATGAACCCGGCGAAACGCGGGTCATCGTCGTCATACTTTTTGCGGGCGATGTTGAGCTGCGCGAGCTCGTAGATCATTCGCGAGGGCCGAACTCCGCCCGACGCTTCTCGACGAATGACGCAATGCCCTCCTGCCCGTCCCGCGACGCCACCCCCGCTGCCATCACAGCCGTGGCGTAGTCGTAGGCATCGGCCGTCGCCATGTCGTACTGGGCGTAGTAGGCCCGCTTGCCTTCCATCTTGGAGGTGGCCGAACCGCGGGTTGCTCGGCGCATCAACTCGTCGGTTGCGTCGATCAGTTCGGCGTCGGGCACGACCCGGTTGACCAAACCCCATGCGGCTGCGGTGTGTGCGTCGATCGGGTCGCCGGTGATCGCCATCTCGAGACCGCGCTTGCGTCCGACCGCCCGAGCGATACCCACCATCGGTGTGTGACAGAACAGGCCACCCTTACCGCCCGGGGCCTGGAAGGCCGATGACTCGGCTGCAACCGCCATGTCGCACATCGACACCAGCTGGCAACCCGCAGCGGTGGCAAGCGCATGCACTCGAGCGATGACGACCTGGGGCAACTGCTGGACAAGGAGCATCATCTCCGTGCACAGATCCAGAAGTTCCCGGGCCTCGGCCTCGGTGGCCCCGAGCATGTCACCGAAGTTGTGGCCGGCCGAGAACACCGGACCTTCGGCTGCAAGGATCACCCCGAGCGCATCGGACTGGCCGGTCTCGCGAAAGGCGTCGCGCAATTCGAGCATCGTGTCTCGAGCGAGAACGTTTCGCTTCTCGGGGTTGGCAAGCGTGATGGTGACGACGGCGCCGTCACGCTCGACCCGGATTCGCTCGTAGCTCATGCGTTTGACGATACCGCAGCCTCGACGAGCCAGGCGAAGATCGGATCGCTTGCCCGATCCGTCATCATCTCGGGGTGCCACTGCACCGCCACGATCGGGAGCGACTCGTGCTCCAGACCCTCGACACTGCCGTCATCACCGCGGGCGGAGACGATGTAGCCGGGGGCCACCTCGTCGACCGTCTGATGATGCAACGAGTTGACCTCGCGACGCAGGCCGTACAGATCGGCAAGCACCGATCCTTCGGCGAACTCCACCGGATGCACCGCGGCCTGTGGGGGCACGTCGTATCGGGCGTGGGGTGGGACGTCCTGGTGGAGGGTGCCCCCACCGTGGACATTGACGATCTGCAAGCCCCTGCAGATGCCGAGCACCGGGAACGAACCGGCGATCGCAAGTCCCATCAGGGCAAGTTCGAGTTCGTCACGTTCGGCTTCGGGCGGGAACAGATCGCTTTCGGATGCCTGTCCGTAGCGCTCGGGGCCCACGTCGGTTCCTCCGGTCAGGACCAGACCATCGAGGCGCCCGACATAGTCCGACGGGTCGATGTCGACCGGCAACAGCACTGGCAAACCCCCAGCTTCCTGCACCGCCCGGCCGTAATCGCTCATGAACAGATCGATGTCGATCTCGTGGAGGTTCTCGGACATCCCCGCAATCTGATGACCCTTCTTGCGACGCCCGACGAGACCGATCAGTGGCTTCATCGTCTCGACGTTAGCTGCGCCCGAGACCGTTCGGCACCGAACGAGTATGGTCTGCGACGCAATCCCAGAAGGAGGCTCGATGACCACCTACGACCGCTATCGCGTGCTGTGGCCCGACCACCTCGGCCTTGCCCGAGGCAAGTACCTTCCGGCGCGCATCGCGGCGAAGGGCACCGGCCACTGCGCCAGTGCCTTTGCGCTCGGCTACGACCGCTCGCTGGTTCCCGCCCCCGGCTCGTACCTGCTCGAAGGGTTGAAAGACGTCTGGGCGACGATGGATCCCGACACGATCAAACCGAGCTGGGAGGACGATCGCACGGCCGTCGCAGTCGCCCACCTCGACTTCGAAGGCGCGCCGTACACCGTTGCCCCCAGGCATGCGCTGCAAAAGGCGGTCGCCGACTGGGCTGATCTCGGCTACACGGTCAAGGTCGGCATCGAACTGGAGGCGTACGTCATCGAACCCGACGGAGACGGGGGCTGGAAGCGTTGGGAAACACCTCGCTCGATGGTCTACGGAACGGGTCCGGGATCCGATCCCGGCGGCGTGATCGACGACATCATGTGGACCGCAGAGCGTTGCGGGTTCCGGACCGAGTCGATCAACGCGGAGTTCGACGAAGCACAGTTCGAGCTCACGCTCGAGTACGACGACGCACTTCGGGCGGTCGACGACATCTTTCTCTTTCGTGTGCTGGCCCGTGAGGTTGCCCTCGCCCACGGACTCGACCTCACGTTCCTCGGAAAACCGTTCGCCGGCGTCTCGGGATCGGGCGTCCATGTCAACTTCTCGCTGCTCGACGGCGACGGCAACAACGCACTGATCGACACCTCGTCCGACGACGGTCTGTCATCGCTCGCAAAGGCGTGTCTCGCCGGACTCGTCGAACACCACAGGGGCATGACCGCCCTGTGCGTACCGACCATCACCGGGTACCGCCGTCTGCAACCCGGAGAACTCTGTGGCTACTGGGCGAACTGGGGGTTCGAACATCGCTGTGCCGGAAACCGCATCCCCGAGGTGGGTGGACCCGGCACTCGCATCGAGAGTCGGTTGGCCGATGGTTCGGCCAACGTTCACCTTGCGGTCGCTGCTGTTCTCCAGAGTGCCCGCCTCGGCATCGTCCACTCGCTCACCTGTCCAGATCCGATGACCGAAGACGGCTTCGAAACGGTCAACACCGATGTCCACTCTGCCGAGAACCTGAAGGACGCGCTCGCCGATCTCGCCGCCGACACGGCGCTGCAAGAAGCGGTCGGTCAAGACCTCTGCGACAACTTTCTCTTCATCAAAGAGGCGGAGTGGGAGCGATTCATCGATGCGGCCGGGGCCTACGAGGGGGGTGACCAGGCCACTGCCTGGGAACTCGCCGAGTACCTCATGTATCACTGACGCATCTCCACGACCGGCGCCCACTGATTCCGGAAGGCACCATGCGACGTCTCGGCGACGACATCACGCTGGCCGACCTCGAGCTCGACCCCGATCCGATCATGGCGAGGCTTCGCGCCGACGAACCGGTGTGCTGGGTGCCTGCGCTCGAGATGTGGCTCGTGACCCGCTGGGACGACGTCGCCTTCATGGAGGCACACCCGGAACTCTTCTCGGCGGCGACCGAGCCATCGCTGCTCGCCCGGGCCCTCGGGCCCAACATGCTCACCTGTGATCCACCCGAACACACAAGGCTGCAACAGATCATGCAGCCACCGTTCCAGCCCGGTGGACGCAGTGGTTCGTTCGTGTCCGACGAGTTGGCGAGCATTGCCGACACGCTGCTCGACACCGTCGACCCCGCCGGCTTCGATCTCATGGCCGACTACGCCCAGTTGCTGTCGGCCGGCGCGTTGGCGACGGTGCTCGGACTCGACCACCACGGCTACGACCAGATGTGGGAGTGGTGCACCGGGCTCTGTGCCGACATCGCCAATTTCGGGAACGACCCGAAGCTCGCACAGGCCGGTGAGATCGCCAAAGCATCGCTCGGTGAAGCGATCACCCGACGCATCGCCGACAGCGCCGTCGACGACACTGCGATCTCGTGGTTCGTCCGCGACGGGGCCACCCCCGAGGAGATCGTCAACAACGTCAGGTTGATGATCTCCGGTGGGATCAACGAACCGCGCGACGGCATCGGCCTCGTGATCCACGTGGTGTTGAGCCGGCCCGACCTTCGCTCCGAGATCGAGGCATCTCCGGCCAAGCTTCGACGCCTGATCGAAGAGGTCTTCCGGGTCTACACCCCCGTCGGCACAGTCACCCGGCAAGCAACCCGGGACCTCGAACTTGCCGGAGTCTCGATCCGCCAGGGCGACTTGGTCAGCGGGGTGCTGCGTTCGGTCAATCTCGACGAGACCCACTGGACCGACCCGACCGAGATCGACCTCGACAGGCGCGAAGGCAGCCATGCTGCGTTTGCGCTCGGCGCCCACCGTTGCCTCGGCGAGTGGCTGGGCCGCCAAGAAGTCCGGGTCGGAGTGGAACGGATCCTGGCCCGCTTTCCCGAACTGCGGATGGCCGACGGTGCTGACGTCGAGATCCGCGGTTTCGAGTTCCGCGGTCCCCGCGCCATGTTCGTCACGACGTCGCCGTCGCCGTGATGCCGCCAAGCCAGTCGGCGAGTGCTCGGCCGATCTCGTCGGGACTGTCCTCCTGCAAGAAGTGATTGCCGGCCACGGTCACTTCGGTCTGGTTCGGCCAACCCTGACAGAAGTCGAGTTGTGGTCCTTTGAGAATGGCGCCAGGTTCGGCGTTGACGAGCAGCTTCGGAACCTCGCTCTCGGCAAGCCAGTCGGCGTAGCTCTGCACGATGTCGACCACATCGGCGGGTTCGCCACCGATCGGGATCTCGCGAGGCCAGGTGAGGGTTGGCCGACGGTGTTCCCGTTCGACGAAGGGGCGACGGTATTCGTGCATCTCTTCGTCGCGGAGAGCGCGGATGATTGAGCCGGGGAGCACGGCCTCGACGAACAGATTCTTCTCGATCACCATGTCTTCCCCGGCCTCGGACCGAAACCCCTGGAAGATCCGCGTGGCTGCATCGGGCCATTCGTCCCAGGTCACGGGACGAACGATGGCCTCCATGTAACAGATCCCTTGTACCCGGTCGCGGTGTCGGTTGGCCCAGTCGAACCCGAGCGCCGAACCCCAGTCGTGGATGACGAGCGTGACGGCGTCACCGATGTCCAGTTCGGTCAGCAGTCCGTCGAGATAGGCACGATGCTCGACGAAGCGGTACGAGTCTGGACCGGTGTCGTCGAGCTTGTCGCTGTCCCCCTGGCCGATCAGGTCGGGGACGATGACCCTGCCGAGATGTTCGACATGGGGAACGACGTTGCGCCACAGGTACGACGACGTCGGGTTGCCATGAAGGAACACGATGGCGTCACCGCTCCCGCGCTCGTGATACGCCATCTGTTTGCCGTTGACGCTTGCGAAGGACTTGGCAAGCGGGGTGGTGTCGAAGTCGCTCATGGCGTCAACCCTCTCACGAGAGTGCAACCTGCTAGAACCCAGCCATGCGATCGATGCGACAACGATGGGCCGACGGCGAGAATCTGATCGGCGGATGGCTCTCCATTCCTGCGACCCTCTCCGCAGAGGTGATGGCCCGAGCTGGCTTCGACTATGTGTGCGTCGACACCCAGCACGGTGCTGTCGACTACCAAGTGACCGTCGAACTGATCCGAGCCATCGAACACGCCGGCTCGACACCGATCGTGCGAGTGCCGTGGAACGAACCCGGCATCATCGGCAAGATGCTCGACGCAGGCGCAGAGGGCGTCATCATCCCGATGGTCAACACCGTCGAGGAGGCCCAGGCTGCGGTCAGTGCCTGTCGCTACGCCCCCCAGGGCGGATCGAGGTCGTTCGGTCCGACGGTCGGGCGGGTGCGACGCGCCGACTACGTCGAGTGGGCGGCTGAGAACATTGCGGTCATTCCGATGATCGAAACCAAGCAGGCGGTCGACAACCTGCCCGACATCCTCCAGGTGCCCGGAATCGATGCGGTCTACGTCGGACCGGCCGACCTCTCACTCACGCTGGGGCTGCCGCCCGCAAACAACGATGGCGACGCTGCGTTCGACGAGGCCTATGCCACGATCATCGCCGAGTGCGACAACGCAGGGGTGATGCCCGGCTGCCACGCTTCCGGATCGCTGGTGCAGCAACGGTTCGGCCAGGGCATGCGGATGGTGACCGCCATCGCCGATCAGATCGCATTGGCGGCCGGAGCGAAAGCCGATCTCGCCCGTGCCCGCGGGACGCAGGTCGACGACGAAGGCGGTTCGCTCTACTGAGCGATGTCCACGTCCCACGATCGACCACCACGACAGCCCCGCTATGGTCGGCTCGTGTCCGAGCCGGCCGGTGGCGACGAGATCCTCGACGCCGAACAGCAGATCCAGGCAGTACTCGGCGACCGGCCGCTCGACTTCACCTCGATGCAGGCCATCTCGAACATCTACCGGGCCGCCGCGTCGGTTCGCCGACGAGCGGAACGAACCGTTCTCGCCGAGCACAACCTGTCGTGGGGCGGTTTCACCTGCCTGTGGGTGCTGTGGGTCTGGGGCGAGATGGAGACTGCGAATCTCGCATCCGAATGCGACCTGGCGAAAGGCACGCTCACCGGGCTTCTCACCACGCTGGAGAAGCAACAGCTGGTCGAGCGAACACGGCTCGAAGCCGATCGACGGCGCGTCGTGGTGCACCTCACCGATGTCGGCCGCGCCACGATCGAGGACGTCTTCCCCCTCTTCAATGCCTTCGAAGGCGACATGTCAGCCGGTCTCTCCGTCGAGCAGAAGCAGGCGTTGGCCCACCATCTGCGGCGGGTGATCACCAACGCCACCGACGACTGAGCCTGCCGGTGGCGCAGGCATCGCCGGGCGTCAGATCGTGATGTCGGCGATGAGATCGAGGTCGGTGAAGGTCACCTCACCGACCGCTGCACCGAACTCGGCTGCCGCCGCCTGAGTGACTGCGAGTTCGTTGTTCAACTCGGCTTCCTCGACCGAGTCGAAGAAGATCAACTGGTGCACGACCCCGGGCCGATTTCGGTCGGCGCAGATCATCGCCCGACGGGCATAGGTCTCGCCTTGCGCCGCGTCGGCATACTCGTTCAGCAGGCGAACCGCCTCCTGAGGGTCGAGTTCGAATTCCATGATCTGAACAAACACGATGGGTCTCCTCCATTGCGGACGGTTCGGCGTCGCTCGGCCGTCAAAGATCGACGGTAGCCGACCGGGCATCCTCGGTGCCCGGCAACGAGGAATCAGTCGGCTCGCCGACGAAGTTCGTCGAGCAGCCAGGGGTCGTGCCGGCCGAGCGCCGGCACGGCGGGATCTGCGTCGGGCAGACCGTCGATGTTGAACGGGGCCCGATAGGTCCGAGTCCGGCCGGTCGGCAACTCGGTGGTGACGAAACGATCGCGGGCCCGCAACTGTTCGTGCTCCCACACCGCATGCGGGTCGTTGACCCTGCTGAAGGCGATCCGCGCGTTCCGCAGACGATCGAGTATCTCCTCGGCCGGTACCGCAGAGAGGGCGGCTCGAAGCAGCGGTTCGAAGGCATCGATGTGACGAATACGTGCCTCGTTGGTCGAGAACCGGTCGTCGGTCACGAGGTCGGGCATGGCGAACACGTCGCACGCAAGCGCCTCCCACTCGGCCTGATTCTGGACGGCCAGCACGATCTCGCTGCCGTCCTCGAGTGGGTAGACGCCGTAGGGGGCGATCATGGCGTGGCGGTGGCCGGCCCGCACCGGCCGAGCACCGCGCCCCACAGCACCGTATGTGGGCGCTGCGGTCCATTCGGCGAGACACTCGAGCATCGACAGTTCGATCGTGGCCCCCTCCCCGGTCCGAGCGCGGCGATACAGCGCAGCAAGGATCGACGACAGTGCATACATCGCACTGGCGATGTCGGCGACGGAGAAGCCGACCTTGCTCGGCGTGTCTTCCGAGCCGGTGAGCGCGATGGCACCGGCCTCGGCTTGGATCGCAAGGTCGTACGCCTTGTCGTCGGTGCGGGGACCGCCGAGCCCGTATCCGCTGATCCCACAGGCGACGATCGTCTGGTGGCGATCGCGCACCTGATGGGCGAGCAGACCAAGGCGATCAGCAGCAGCAGGGGCCAGATTCTGGATGAACACATCGGCCCCGGCGAGCAGCGACTCGAAGGTCGCTCGATCGTCGGCATCCTTGAGGTCGAGCTCGAGACTGTCCTTGCCGCGGTTGCCCCACACGAAGAATGCCGAGCTGCCCTCGACAGCCGTGTCGTAGTCGCGGGCGAAATCGCCCGACCCGGGCCGTTCGATCTTGAGGACCCGTGCCCCGAGATCGACGAGTTGCCTGGTGCAGAACGGCGCAGCAATCGCCTGTTCGACCGCAAGCACGATGATTCCGTCCAGTGGGGCTGCCATCAGCGGTCCTTGGGCAGAAAACCACCACGGGTCTGGGGCAGCTTCATGTCGAGGATTCGGCTGGCCACGACCGTCCGCAGAATCTGGGCCGTCCCGCCACCGATGGTGAACATTCGAACGTCGCGGTACATGCGCTCGAGCGGGTGGCGTCGCGAGTAGCCGGCTGCGCCGTGCACCTGCAACGCGTCACTCACCACCTGGATGGCAGCCTCCGACGTGAAGATCTTCGCCTGGGCGGCGAGCGCAGGATCGGGGAACGCCGATCCGTCCGGTCCCTGCGATGCAGCGGCTCGATACGTGAGGCTCCTGGCCGCTTCGAGCTTGACGCTCATGTCGGCGAGCATCCACTGGAGACCCTGAAACTCGGCGATCGGCCGATCGAATTGCTCTCGTTCTTTCGCAAAGGCCAACGCCTGTTCGTACGCACCCTGGGCGATACCGAGTGCCACCGTCCCGGCACCGACTCGCTGCGCGTTGTAGGCGTTCATCAGGTCAGCGAACCCGCGACGCAACCCGGAGGGTGGCATCACGACCATGTCGGGGCCGACGTACATGTCCTCGAAGGCGACCTCCATTTCTGGGATTGCTCGAAGACCCATGGTCGGCTCGCGGCGGCCGAACCGCAGACCCTCGGTTTCGTCGCGAATCGCAAGGAAGCCGCCGATGCCTTCCTCGGCGCCGTCCTCGTCGAAGACGCGAGCGAAGATCAGATGCAGGCGGCTGACCGACCCACCGGTGATCCAGTGTTTCGTTCCGTTCAGGACGAACCCGTCACCGTGGCGGTCGGCGCGCGTCGTCATCATCGACGCGGCGGAACCGGCACCGGGCTCGGTGATGCAGATCGCAGGCTTGTCGCCGGCAAGCACCAGTTCGGCGGCGAGCTGCTTTTGTGCATGGGTGCCGTAGGTCATCACCGCAGAGATGGCGCCCATGTTCGCCTCGACGGCGATGCGACCGGTGACGCCACAGACCTTCGCCATCTCCTCGACCACCAGGATCGCGTCGTGGATCGAGTGCCCCGGACCCCCGTATTCGCCGGGAATGCACATGCCGGTGAAGCCGGCCTGCTGCAATGCCTCGACGTTCGGCCAGGGATACTGCTCGGCCTCGTCGACGGCGGCGGCCCGCGGGCCGATGACATCTTGGGCCAACGATCGGGCCTTGGCCTGGAGTTCGAGTTGTTGGTCGGTCAGTTGCCAGGTCATGTCGTTCTCAATAGCTCTTGGGCAGGCCAAGGCACTTCTGTGCAACAAAGGCCAGGACGAGATTGTTGTTGATCGGGGCTACTTGGTAGAGGCGGGTCTCACGCAGCTTGCGTTCGATGTCGTATTCCGACGCGAATCCGAAGCCGCCGAACGTTTGCACGGCGGCATTGCCTGCTTCCCACGATGCCTCTGATGCCAGCATCTTTGCCATGTTGGCCTCCGCCCCACACGACTCGCCTCGGTCGAACAGGTTGGCGGCCTGCCAGCGCATGAGATCAGCAGCTCGGACGTTGGCGTACGCCTTCGCAAGCGGGAACTGCACCCCTTGATTCATGCCGATCGGGCGGCCGAACACGTGTCGCTCATTGGCGTAGTCGCTCGCTCGGTCGAGAAAGAACCGGCCGTCACCGATGCACTCTGCGGCAATCAGGATCCGCTCGGCGTTCATCCCGTCGAGGATGTGACGGAATCCCATGCCCTCGGTGCCGATGAGCGCCTCGGCGGGAATCTCGACATCGTCGAAGTACACCTCGTTGGTGTTGTGATTCATCATGGTCTCGATCGGGTTGATGGTCAGACCGGGGATGAGTTCACCCGACTCGGTGCGCATCTCGACGATGAAGACGGAGAGGCCCTCGACCCGGTTGGTCACTTCGTCGGCAGGGGTCGTGCGAGCCAGCAGGATCATCAGGTCGGATTGTCGAGCGCGGCTGGTCCAGATCTTTTGGCCGTTGATGCGCCACACGTCGCCGTCGCGTACCGCTCGGGTCGAGATGGCCGTCGTTTCTGAGCCAGCGGTGGGCTCGGTCACACCGAACGCCTGCAGACGCTTTCGGCCATCGGCGACCTGGGGCAGATAGTGCGCCTTTTGTTCTGCCGAACCATGGCGGAGCAGTGTCCCCATCACGTACATCTGCGCGTGACAGGCGGACGGATTGCCTCCGCTCGCCGCGATCTCCTCGAGGATGACCGACGCGCCTGCGAGGCTGAGCCCTCCACCGCCGTACTCCTCGGGGATCAACGAGCCGAGCCAGCCTTGGTCGGTGAGTTCCTGCACGAACTCGGTTGGATAGTGGTCCGGTTCCAGACCGCGCCAGTACTCGTTGCCGTACCTGTCGCAGAGTCGGCGAACTTCGGTCCGGATGTCGTCGAAGTCCTGGGGCTTGGCATCAGAGGTGGTGGACACGGCCTGCATGTTCCCAGACCCTCGAGGGTGACGTCACCCTCGCCGGGCACATCTTCTCGAATGGCTGACACAGCAGAACCCGACCAGCGGCGACCGACCGCTGCAGACCCGATTGATCGTTCGGATCCGAACGAATTACGGTCCCGGCATGGCCGAACTCACGGGCTTCACGTACCCCCGAACCCCCACCGGGGCAGGCAGCGTTCTTCCCGACCCCCCATGGCACTACTCCGGGGACATGCTGACGATCGAATTCCGCACCGACCCGGCCAACGTGGCCGAACTCCTCCCCAACGGCTTCGAACTCGCCGAGGAGGACCCAGGCGCATGCGCACTGATCTGGGCGTGGTGGCAGAGCTGCTCGGATTCGTTCGAGGAACTGCTCGATCCGTCCCGGGCCCAATACAACGAGACCTTTCTCGTCGTGCGCTGCCGGTACGACGGGGTCACCTACAGCCGCGCCGTGTACATCTGGGTCGACAAGGACTTCGCCATGTCACGAGGCCATGTGCAGGGCTACCCGAAGAAACTCGGCGAGATGTGGATGACCAAGCCGGTGCCGTACGGCAGGGCCGGGCCCCGCCTCGAACCGGGTGGGCGGTTCGGCGCAACCCTGTCGACCTTCGGTCGCCGTCTCGCGAACGCCAGCTTCACCATCACGGGACTGGCCGATACGCCTGGCTTCGTGAACGGCCACCCGATGCTCCACAGCCGCCAGATGCCCGCAATCGAGATGGACGGTCGCGATTCGCTCGACGAACTCGTCACCATGACCGGCTACGACGCCGAGGCCGGCCCGGTCTATGCCGGTGATGCAACGCTCGAGCTCCTCGACGCACCCACCGAGGAGCTCACCCGTCTTGCCCCCTTCGAGATCATCGGGGGGTACTTCCGCCAGGTCGGTCAGTCGATGCACGCCGGCACGACGGTCGTCGCCCACCCGAACCCGTTGGCGACATGAGATGCCGACGAGCGAGAGCCGCTCACCGACCCGGGCCATGTCATTCGGCTCCAAACGATTAGGGTGCCGCGGATGGTGAAGGGCGCCACGTTCGTCGACGACTACCTGGCCGACCTTGGTCCCGACGACGCGGACATCACCTCGCACGACACCTACACCCACGGCGTCCCGCACGCGACCTTCGCCCGACTTCGCAGGGAGGATCCCGTCCACTGGACCCCCGAGACCGACGGGTCGGGCTTCTGGTCGATCACGACCTATGAGCACGCACTCCACGTCAGCCGCGACGTCGACACCTACACCTCTGCACAGGGCATCCGCCTCGAGGAAATGGATGCCGAGGAGCATGCGGCTCGCAAGACGATGATGGAAATGGATCCACCGGAGCACACCCGCTACCGGCGACTCGTCAACAAGGGGTTCACCCGCCGAACGGTCGAGTCCTACGAGCAGCCGATCCGGTCCCTCGCCGCCGAGGTAGTCGAGCGGGCGTTGCAACACGACCACTTCGACTTCGTTCACGAGATCGCCGAAGAACTCCCGATGCGCATGCTCGGCAAGCTCCTCGGCACCTCCGACGAACACGGCCGCCAGCTCGTCACCTGGGGCGATGCCCTGCTCGGCAACACCGACCCCGACTTCACCGACTACCCGGTCGACTTGGTCGACACCGACGAGTTCCGCATGGTTCCGTTCCGTTCCCCCGCAGCGATCGAGATCTTCTCGTTCGCCCAGGAGCAGGCCGAGCAGCGCCGACGCTGCCCGCGCGACGACATCATCGGCCAGTTGCTCGAACCGGCCATCGACGGCGTACCCCTCACCGACCACGAGTTCAACAACTTCTTCACCCTGCTCGTCGCAGCCGGTAACGACACCACCCGCTACACGATCACTCACGGCGTGTGGACGATGATGAACCACCCGCAGCTCTGGCAGGGTCTCCGCGATCATCCCGAGCTCATGTCGAACGCAGTGGAGGAGGTGCTCCGCACCAGCGCAGTCACCATGCACTTTCGGCGCACCGCCACCGCCGACACCGAACTCGGCGGCAAGCAGATCACCGCCGGCGACAAGGTTGCCATGTGGTTCAACTCGGCCAACCACGACGAGGAGGGTTTCGAGCACCCCTTCCGCTTCGACATGACCCGCCACAAGAACGACCACATGACGTTCGGCCGCAACGGACCCCACCTGTGTCTCGGTGCCTGGCTCGCCCGCATGGAGGTTCGCCTCGTGTTCGAGGAACTGATGAAACGGATCGATCGACTCGAGCTGGCCGGTGACATCGCCCACCTGCGCTCGAACTTCATCGCTGGCATCAAGCGCATGCCGGTGCGCGTGATCGCCTAGCCGAGCGCCCCTACCCACCGATACCACAGGCCGAGGAGCAGACCATGGGAGCAATCGTCGGAGCCGCACTCGTGTCGCATGTCCCACCGCTGGTGTTGCCCGAAGCGGTGCGCCGTGCGATGAACGACGGCGAGGACACCACGCTGGTTGGAGGGCTTCATCGCCTGCGGGCCGAAAAACTCGCACCGCTCGAAGCCGACACGGTCGTGGTGCTCGACACCCACTGGTTCACCACGATCGAACACGTCGTCGCGTCCCACGACCGCCGCACCGGGAGGTACACCTCCGAGGAGCTACCTCGGGGTATGCGCCAGATGCCCTACGACATGCCCGGCGATCGCGAGCTCGCCGAACGCTGGGCCGAACTGTCCGACGACCGAGACGACACCTGGATCACTGCGATCGACGACGAGTACCTGCCGGTGCACTACCCCACCATCAACCTCCTCCCCTTCCTCCAGGGCGACGAGGCGTGGCTGTCGGCCGGTATCTGTCAAACCGCCGAGCCCGACGACTTCTTGCTCTTCGGGAACCTGCTCGCCCAGGCGGTCGAGTCGCTGGATCGACGGGTTGTGATCCTTGCGAGCGGTGGTCTCAGCCATCGGTTCTGGCCGCTCAAGCAGTTCCGTGATCACGAAGGAGCCGACCCCGACACCCACGCCCGAACGCCCGAGGCTGCAGCGGCCGACCGTCGAGTGCTCGAGTGGATGACGGGCGGCGACCACGCGGCGATCATCGACTTCGTGCCCGAGTTCGCCCGTCATGCGCCCGAGGGATTCTTCGGCCACTACCTCACCATGGTCGGTGCTCTCGGCGGTGCTGCCTGCACCGCAACAGGACAGCAATTCGGTGCCTACGAGGCCGTCGCAGGAACGGGTCAGGCCCACGTATGGTTCGATCTGTGAGCGGAACCGGTCGCAGCGCCCTCGTCATTGCCCACGAGCCCGACGGTCCGTCGGGCCAGGTTGGTGTCCGCCTCACCGAACGAGGCTTCGACCTCCACACCCACCTGGTGACCGACGACTACGACCGGCCCCAAGCCTTCGCCCCCTGGCCGGCATTCGACGACTTCGACCTGATCGTCGTCATGGGTTCCATCCGATCGCTCACCGACAAGGACCAGATCAGTTCGTGGATCCATGACGAGATCGCCGACATCGGGGCGGCGATCGAGCGAGACCAACCCGTCTTGGGCGTGTGCTTCGGGGGTCAGCTGATCGCCGACGCGACCGGTGGCTCTGTCGAGGTCTCGCCCACGGTCGAGGTCGGCTGGTACGAGGTCGAACCGCTCGACGGTGCTCCCGACGTCATCGCCGACGGACCGTGGTTCGAGTGGCATCACGACCGCTTTCACCCGCCACCCCACGCCGATGTTCTCGGTCGCAACGAGTCCTCTACCCAACTGATCCGGATCGGTCGAAGTGTCGGGACCCAGTTTCACCCCGAGGTGGATGTCCCCCATGTCGAGGGCTTCCTCCGGGATGCGCCACCGGCCTACCTCGACGAGATCGGCATCGTCCCCGACCAGATGATCGAACAGATGCGGGAGATGCAGGCCGACAACTCGCGACGCTGCCACCAGTTGGTCGATTGGTTCCTCGACGAGGTGGCGTTCCCGGGCGAGTAGCACTCAGCCCAACCGGCAGCGCTCAGCCCAACCGGCTCTGTGGCGCCCATGTGGCGTGCGTGCCGCTCGAGATGCGCTCGGGGAGCTGGACCCGGCAGATCGGCCCGGCCGCCGGATCGGCGGCGTCGAAGATCTCACAGTGCGACACGTCGTTCACGATGTCGGACGAGAACGTCACGAGATAGGCGTCATCCTCGGCCGTCGAACCACGTCGCGGCGCGACAACCGTCTCGGAGACAAAGGTTCCTGCCGGGGCCTCCCAGAGTTCCTCGACCCCGGACTCCACGTCCTGCTTGACGAGGCCGTCGAACGCGAACAATCCATGTGTGCAACGGGCGCTGTAGCTGTATCGGTACGGACGACCCACGTGCTGCCCGTTGATCATCGGGAACTCGAGGCACCGATCGCTCAGCGATTCCTCCGACGTTTCACCGGTCACGAGATTGAACCGCCAGCGATGATGGCGGGCCTGCAACACGTTGATGTCGAGCGTTTCGAACCCCTTGTGGTGCGGGTTGATCGATGCGCTGCGCTCGACACCCCGGGCGGTCGGGTTGTGCTGGAAGAAGCCGTCGAGCACGACCTCGTCCCCGTCTTCATAGGCATTCGTCCAGTGCAGCACGAACGTCGGGTCGGCCTCGAACCACCGGATGTCGTCGGTGGTGCCGTGCCGGGGAACGATTGCGAACCGACTCGGCAGATCGCGGCGAAACACGTTCGAGTAATAGCCGCTCGCCAAGGCGTCGGGGTCCCAGAACAGCGGAAGGTCGTTCAGGATCGAATAGTGCTCGGTGAACATCATGTCGTGGGGCAAACGCGGCCCTGGGAGGGGGATGTCGATATAGGTGGCGACGTGGCCAGCGGGGTCGATCACCCCGTAGTGCATGTAGGGCGCCTCGACCCCGTAGTTGAAGAACAGCAGTTCACCGGTGTGCTCGTCGACCCGCTTGTGGGCCGAAACACCCTCGTTCGGGAACCAGTCGTCCCAGCGGGTGGTTCCTTTCGTCTCGAGGGTGTGGGGGTCGAGTCGATAAAGCTCACCACACTGATAGAAGCTCGCCAGCGCCTCTCCCCGATGCACCACGACGTCGGTGGACGCATTGTCCTTCATCATCGATCGGGCACCCCAACCATGATCGGCGAGCGCGTTCGACGGATGTTCGGTGATGCCCGCCCACAGCGATCGACCGGCTTCCTGCTCGGCGAGGAACCCTTCGGTGCGAACGAAACGGTTTGCGTACCGAGCCTCTCCCCCGCCGAACGAGATCGAATGCAGCATCGCATCGCCGTCGAACGGGTGGTAGCGCCGGATCGGTTCGTAGACGGCGGTTTCGGTGTTGCGAAGGTAGGTGCCAGCAAGATCGTGGGGGATCTCCCCTTCGACATCGAGATCCCATGCGTCGTACTCGCGATACTGCGGACGCCACACCCCTGTGCGGTACGGGTGATCGTCATCGGGCGGAAGCCCGCCATGCACCTCGTTGACCAACTGGACCTGCATACCTCCCAGGTTTGCGCATGGAGACGAGCGGCGCCATCTCTGGCAGGCTGAACATCATGAGCGAGCCAACCTCGATCGATGATCTCGTCCGTCGCGCCGTTGCCGCCCGACCCGACGAGGCAGCCTTGGCCGATGCCCCCAACCGTGCGTCGGTCGACGGCGCCGATCCCGTGCGACTGACGTGGTCGGAACTCGACGCCCGAATCGATGGTGCGGCAGCAGCTCTCACCGACCTCGGGGTGGGGCCTGGCGTGCCGGTCGGGATCCAGCTTGCGAACGTCGTGGAACTGCCGATCACGATTCTCGCCTGCTTCCGACTCGGTGCGGTGGCCGTCCCCTTTCCGATCCAGCATCGCGCCCACGAACTCCGCCACGGGATCGAAACCGCCGGCTTCGACGTCTTCGTCACGACCGACCGACCCGACCGACCCGACCAGGTCGAGTCGGCCACCGCGACCCTGCGCCAGTACGGCCCGGTGGCGATGACACCACCGGCGACTGCGCCCGGACCTCCCGTCGAGTCCGCCGTCGTCGGTGCCGAGACCCGCGCCACGATCTGCTGGACATCGGGCACGACCGGCACGCCCAAAGGGGTCCCGCGAACCCATGGTCAGTGGATGGCATCGTCGAGTTTCCAGGTCAGCGAGCTGCGAATCGCAGCATCCGACCACATCCTGTGCCCGTTCCCGGTCGTGAACATGGCAGGAATCGGCGGGATGCTCGTACCGTGGGCCGAGGCCGGGGCGTTCCTGGCCCTCCATCAGCCGCTCGACCTCGAGGTGTTCCTCGGGCAACTCGTCAGCGAGCGAATCACCTACACCGTCGTGCCACCGGCTGCGCTGAACATGCTGTTGGGCAACACCGAGCTGCTCGACTCGCTCGACCTGTCCACCATCCGCACCATCTCGTCCGGTTCGGCACCGCTCGACCCATGGATGGTCGAAGGGTGGCAGGAGCGCGGCATCGAGATCGCCAACGTGTTCGGATCCAACGAGGGCGCTGCGCTGTTGTCGACGATGGCAGCTGTGCCCGACCCCACCGAACGGGCTCGGTACTTCCCGATCCCTGACCGACCGGGCGTCGAGACGAGGCTCGTCGACCTCGAGCACGAGGTGACGATCACCGAGGCCGGAACGGTCGGCGAGTTGCGCTTTCGCGGTATCACGGTGTTCGACGGCTACGTGGGCAGCGATGGGGCCGAATTCGATGCCGACGGTTGGTACCGCACCGGCGATCTGTTCGAATACGTCGCCGACGACACCCCTCCCCGGTTGCTGAAGTTCGTCGATCGGGCCAAAGACATCATCATTCGCGGTGGGATGAACATCAGCGCCGCAGAGATCGAAGCGTTGGTTGCCGATCACCCGGCCATCGTGGAGTGTGCTGCGATCGGCTTCCCCCATCCCGACCTCGGCGAGAAGGTCGGCGTGTTCGCGGTCGCCGGCCCAGACGCCGACCGACCATCGCTCGACGAACTCGTTGCCCATCTGCGCGAGCATGAAATCGCCAGCTACAAGCTGCCCGAACGACTCGACTACCTCGACGCCCTGCCCCGCAATCCGGTGGGCAAGGTCGTCAAACCCGAACTCCGTCAGATCTGGCGCGACCCAGCAACACCCGAGCGCCAGCCAACAACACAAGAGAGTGAACAGTGACTGCAATCCTCGGCGGCCATCAAACCGACTTCGCCCGCAACATCGCGAAGCAGGATCTCGACGTCAGCGACCTCACGAAGGAAGCAATCGAGGCCACCCTTGCCGATGCCGGCGTCGACGCCACCGACATCGAATCGATCCATGTCGGCAATGCGTTCGGCCAGCTCTACAACGGGCAGGGCCATCTCGGGGCGATGCCGGCGACCGTGCTCCCCGAGCTGTGGGGCGTGCCTGCGATGCGACACGAGGCAGCCTGCGCGTCGTCGTCGATGGCCACACTCGCCGCCATGGCCGAGATCGAGGCCGGGCGTTACGACTGCGTGCTCGTCCTCGGCATCGAGCAGGAGAAGAACATGCCGGGGGCGCAAGCTGCCTCTGTGCAGAGTGCGGCTGCCTGGGTCGGTCACGAGACCGAGGGAGTCGAGTTCTTCTGGCCCTACGCCTTCAACCGTGTTGCCGACGAATACGACCGGCGATACGGGATCAGCGACGAACATCTGCGGGCCATCGGCGAACTCAACCTTCGCAACGCCCAGGACAATCCGAATGCGCAGACCCGGATGTGGAAGCTGACCCCCGAATCCTTCAGCGACGACGACCATGCCAACCCGGTCGTGGAGGGCCGCCTCCGCCGCAACGACATCACGCAGATCACCGACGGCGCAGCCGGCATCGTCTTGGTGAGTGATCGCTGGCTCGAGGCGAGACACCGCACACCAAAGGCTCGGATCGTGGGCTGGGGTCACACCACCGTCGGCTTGCCGATCGACCAGAAGTTTGAGCGGAGCTCCGACAGCGAGTACGTCATGCCCCATGTGAGGAGGGCGATCACCGATGCGTTCGGGCGCGCCGGTATCAGCGGTCCCGAGGACCTCGATGCCATCGAGACCCACGACTGCATGACACCGTCGGAATACCTTGCGATCGATCACTTCGGCATCACCGCTGCGGGAGAGTCGTTCAAGGCGGTCGAACAAGGCTGGCTCGAACGAGACGGCAAGATGCCGGTGAACGCCAGCGGGGGCCTCATCGGCGGTGGTCATCCCGTCGGCGCCACCGGTGCCCGCATGTTGGTCGACTCGATGAAACAGGTCACCGGAACTGCGGGTGGGTACCAGGTCGACGGTGCGACGCGCGTCGCAACACTCAACATCGGCGGGTCCACTGCCACCACCGCTTCGTTCATCGTGGAGGGCGCAGCCGAGTGAACACACCCGACTTCGACAACATCGTCCTCGAGATCGACGACGGCATCGCCACAGTCACCCTGCACCGGCCCGACAAGCTCAATGCCATGAACGAGCCGATGCGCCGCGAGTTGATGGCCGCGCTCGACCACACCGATGCCGACGATGATGTCCGGGCCGTGATCTGGACCGGGGCAGGCCGCGGCTACTGCGCCGGTGCCGATCTCTCCGGTGGGAGCGGCACGTTCGACTACTCGGCACGCATCGGCGACGGGGCCGCTGAGCCGACGGTGCAACGAGACGGTGGGGGCCAGCTGGCGCTGCGTATCTACGAATCGATCAAGCCGATCATCGGTGCGATCAACGGCGCCGCAGTGGGGGTCGGGGTCACCATGACGCTGCCGATGGACATCCGACTGGCCTCGACCGAGGCGAAGTTCGGATTCGTGTTCGCTCGTCGCGGCATCGTGCCCGAGGCATGCTCGAGCTGGTTCCTCCCCCGCATCGTGGGGATCAGCCGTGCGCTCGAATGGACCTACAGCGGACGGGTGTTCTCCGCTTCGGAAGCCCTCGATGCCGGACTGGTGCGCAGTCTCCACGCCCCCGACGATCTCCTCCCTGCCGCCCGCGAACTCGCCCGGGTCTTCACCGAGGAGACATCCCCGTTGTCGGTGTCGACCACCCGTCAAATGCTGTGGCGCATGCTGGGCGCCGATCACCCGATGGAGGCCCACAAGGTCGACAGCCGAATGGTGCAGGAGCTCGGGGCCGGGCCCGATGCGGCCGAAGGCGTCGCGAGCTTCCTGGAAAAGCGTCCTGCGCACTTCGAGGGCAAGCCGAGCAGCGAGCTCCCGCCCAGCATGCCGTGGTGGGACGAGCGGCCGTTCGAGTGACCTTCGACAACAACGAACTTACGGCGTAAGCTGACGTCATGTCAGATACCGCCGACCAGCTCCGGATCGAACGTCGAGACGAACGGCGCACGGTTGCGCCCTACCGCGGTGGCATCGCCGTACGACTGATCGTCACCTGGATGTTCTTCATCGCAGCCTGGGTAGCCCTCGTGATCGCCACGACCGCCGGTCCTGTTCCTCTGTGGCTGGGCGCACTCGGGAGTTTCGTGATTTCGACCACGTTCTACATGCCATTGCACGAGGCGACCCACGGCAATGTCTGGGGTGACGTTTCGACGGCCCGCTGGGGTGAAGAGGTCGTCGGCATGACCTCGTCGTTCTGGGTCGGGTTTTCCTATCGGGGGCACCGGATCTCCCACATGAAACACCACGCCTTCACCAACGACCCTGCGAAGGACCCCGACTTCTTCGTCCACGGCTCCAAACTCGAGTTGCTGCCCAAGCTCTACGCCGGGACCCTCGTCAACACATTTCTGCCGCTGTTCGCCTTCGTTCCAGCAGCCCGAATGCTTCTCCCGAGCGTGATCAAACAAGACGGAGCTCGCCTCGAACGCAGCCCCGCCGAAAACCGCTACACGTTTCGCTTCTGGCTGCTGCGCACCCTTGCGTTGATTGGAGCGTTCATCATGGGCGTTGGTTGGGAAGCCCTGTGGCTGTGGTTCGTTCCGAGCGCATTCGTGATCTGGTGGCTCGCGTTCATCTTCGCCTGGTATCCGCATCACCCCGCCGAGGGGCAGGTCGGCCGCTACGTCGACACGCGGGTTGCGACATTCCCCGGGTCCACGATCATCATTCGCGGCCACGATCACCACGCACTCCACCATCTCTTCCCTCGCGTCGTGCACTACAAGTTGCCGAAACTGTGGAAGGAGATCGGTCCCGAGTTGACTGCGAAAGGTGTCCGCACCGAGGGCACGGCACTCGGCGCCACCGGCCCAATCGTCTGGTAGCGCTCAGTCCTCGAGGTGCAGGGCCGCACCGCGGGCGGCGCCTTGGCGAACATTGATGATCTGGACAGACACGGCGTTGTCGGTGGTACCGATCTCCTCGACGAGTCGGCGCAGCGCCGCTGCGGCCGAGTAGTCCAGGCGGCCGACGCCACCCAGATCGAGGACCACCGACACGATGTCGGGATGCTCGGCGATCTCGCTGCGAATGAGCCGTTCAATGTTGGGAATCGTGGCGAACCACAACACCCCTTCCGGGGCGACGGTGAGCACATCACCCGTGCGCGAGCTCGGCGTGGTGACCCGAAGCTCGCGGTAGAGATGACTCCCGAGCGCAAGCGCAACACCGACAAGGACCCCGCGCTCGACCCGAGGAGCAGAGACCAACGTGGCGACCAGTGTGCCGACACCGACCGCGGCCTGCAGCAGGTTGCGTTGGACCAGTCGCACCAGTTCGCCGAGTGCCACCAGCTTGATCACTGCTCCCAGCACGATCGCTCCGAGAATCGCACCCGGAAGGTTTTCGAGCAGAGGGGTGAGCGGCAGCGCAAGCATCACGAACGCTCCGGTGATCGCACCGGCCCAGGCACTGTTCGCGCCGGCCAGTCGGTTCAGCGAGCTTCGGCTGAACGAACCACCAACCGGAAACGCACCCGAGACAGCCGACGCAAGGTTCGCAACGCCCTGTGAAACCATCTCGCGGTTGGCGTCCCACGGCTCGCGTTCTTCAGCTGCGAACGTTCGGGCGATCGATGACGGCTCGGCGAAGCCCACAAGTGCAATGACGAGTGCCGGGAGGACGAGATCGCCGACCTGGTCCCACGGAAAGTCGAAGGTCAGCGAGACGAACCCACCGTCGAGTTCGCCGACCACCGTCCCCGAATAGTCCGCTACCCCCGAAACGACCACCCCGACGATGACGGCAACGAGGACACCTGGGAACAGCTTGTGGAGTCGTCGACCCCCGAACATGCACACAAGGGTCAACAGGGAAAAACCGATCGCTCCGGCCTGCCATTCGTCGGGAGAGGTGATGGCCTGCCAGGCATCGACCAGCACACCGTCACCATCGGTAGCGACGTCGAAGATCTTCGGCAGCTGACTCGAGAGGATCAAGATCGCCGCCCCGGTGGTGAATCCGGTCAGCACCGGTTCCGACAGCAGATACGCGACCCCACCCATGCGCAACAGGCCGAGCGCCACACGGAACCCACCGACGAGCAACGCCAGCAGTGCCGCCAACTCGATGTACTGGCCGGACTCGGGTGTCGCAAGGGGTTCGAGCGCACCGAACGCCAACAATGCGGTCAGTGCAACCGGCCCCGTCTGCAGATACCGAGACGAGACGAACACCGCGGCCAGAATCGGCGGCAGGGCCGATGCGAACAAGCCGTACTGGGGAGGCATGCCGGCAATCTCGGCGTAGGCGAGTGACTGCGGCAGCGCGACCAGAGCGACCGAAATCCCGGCAACGAGATCACCCGAGCTCGGCTTCGGCACCGTCGTCAAACCCTTCATCGTCGGTCAGGCTAGGCGTCTGGCTGCAGCCACGCCGACGCACGACTCGATCTGGCCGCGATTTCGTCGACCCTCCCCAGCTGACCTGTTCAACCGGGTGGTTCGATCCATTCGTCGGTGCGGGTGTCGCGCCACAACGTGACCCAACGGCGACATCCCGACAGGTGGAACCACGCCTCGCGAACCGCGCCATGGACGTTGGTGTGCATGTAGCCGCGATCGACGTCACGCCGATCGGGATCGACGATCGTGTCGGGCACGGTGGGGATCTCGCCGTGAACCCATTCCTCGATCGAGCGCAGGCCGCAGTGCGGGCAGGGGACACGCATGCTCATCAGTGCGTACCCGACGAGCCACGATCGGCGAGCGTTCGGTCGCGTTCGAACCGATCGAGCGAGAACGGCGCCATCAGTTCTGGCGCCACACCGGTCGCGATGTGTTCCGCCATACATTCGCCACCCGCCGGAATTGCCTTGAACCCCCACGTTCCCCAACCGGTGGTGACCAGGAAGCCATCGACCCCGGTGTCGCCCATGATCGGGGAGTAGTCGGGTGACATGTCACAACTCCCGGTCCATTGCCGAAGCACCCGCAGGTTGCGCATGAAGGGCAGAACGGTGATGGCTCGATGCGACAACGAGGCCAGCAGCTCATACGTGGAGCCTCGGGAATAGCTGGGCTGCCGATCGATCTCGGCTCCGAGGAGCATCTGGCCGCGTGCCGTCTGTGAGACGTAGAACCCGAGATCTCCGGAGGCGACGATCGGGTCGAATCGGCGCTGGTACCGGTTGGTCACGAACGCTTGGAGCGGATGCGTCTTGATCGGCAATCGCACGCCCGCCATGTCGGCCAGCAACGTGGCGTTGCCGCCGACCGCCGACACGACGGTGCCGGCCGCAACCCGTCCTGCCGGTGTCTCGACACCGACGATGCGTCCGTGTTCGTGGATGAGCCCTGTCACCGCCGTGTGGGGCGCAACATGTACCCCACAACGCATCGCTCCTTCGGCAAGGGCCCACACGACACGATCGTGTCGTGCGGTGGCCCCCTGGTGGAACGACGCTCCCATGACCGCAGGAAACCCGCCGCCACAGGCCAGATCGATCTCGGGACACGTCGTCGCGATCTCGTCCGGTTCGAGGTAAACGGTCTCGGCCCCGAACGCCTGGTTCACGGCAGCACGCGCTCGCTCCCGACGCACACCCGCCTCGGAATGTGCCATCCACAGCAACCCTTTCCGATCGTGCATCATCGACCGACCCGTTTCCTCCTCGAGCCGTCGATACCGCTCGAGGGAGTGCTGGTAGAACCGCACCGCCTCCGGGATGCCGTAGTTGGCGCGAATGACGGTGGTGTTGCGCCCGCTGTTGCCACCACCGATGTAGCCAGCGTCGAGAACGAGCACTCGGGTGATGTCGTGGCGAGTTGCCAGATGGTACGCCGTCGAGAGTCCATGTCCGCCGCCCCCGACGATGACGACGTCGTAGCTCGCCTCCGGCTCGTTCCACCGGAGCGTGATCTCGGCCTCAGGATGCTCGTTCACGTCAGCACTCCCCCGAGTCGATCCTCGAAGTCGCTGGCCAACCCAGCCGGGACGACCACGCTCCAACAGTCAGCCTCGACGAACACCTTCGCCGGAATACCGGCGATGGCCCCCTGACCGAACCCGAGTGAGGGTGGCGGCCACGTCGCTGCCCCCTCGAAGAGTTGCGCCCCGACATCGGGCGACAGGGTGAAACGCACCCAACCGGTGTCGGGGAACACGATTGCGTGTGGCTCGGGAGCGGTTGCGTCGAGCACGTCGAGCAGCAACACCTCATCGGGGGCAAGTCGCATCTCGGTTGCGTCGGCGGGCCAGGTCGCAGCGTCGAGCGCCTCGGGAACAGCCACGACCCGCACGGCAGCGACGAGTTCGCCGGCGACGACGAACTCAGCCACGGGCCCGCACCCCCTCCGGGTCGTAGAAGGGCAACTCCGCGCGGCGCGCAACCATGCCCTCCACCCGAACCTCGTCGGGAAGCATGCCGTCAACCGTTCGAACCCACGCCAGCATCACCGACCGACCGAGGGTCACCGACCACGCAGCAGAGGTGACATACCCCGCGTACGTTCCGTCCATCGACCAGACCACTGCCCCTTCGAACGGTGGGGGTCCGTCGCCTTCGAGTCCCACCAACTGCTTGTCGAGCGGGAGACGACCGGTCCGTTCGATGGCGTGGCGACCGATGAAGTCACCAGAGTCAAGATCGACCATCCAGTCGTGGCCCAGGCGTCGAGGAGTCGAGTCGTAGTCGGAATCCTGACCGACGATGATGTGACCCTTCTCGAGCCGCAACCGCGACAGCGCATCGAGCCCGTGCGGTACCACGCCGAGATCGGCACCGGCATCGAGGAGAGACCTCCAGAGTTCAGCGGAACGCGCACACGGATGATGCAATTCGAAGCTGACCTCGCCCGTGAAGCTCAGTCGAACAACCCGGCATGGCACATCTGCGATGTCGGCCTCGACGTGGCGCAGCATCGCCAACGGTTGGTCGAACCCGACTCGGGCGAGCAGTTCGCTCGCCCGCGGACCAGTCACGTTGATCGCTCCCACCGACATCGTGACATTCATCCACCGAACGTCGAGATCGGCCGTCCAGTCACGGACCCACATCTCGGCAACGCTCGCACCCCCGGACGTGACGGTGACGAAGAAGCGCTCCCCTTCGCCTTCGCGCATGATCATGCCGTCGTCGAGCACGTACCCGCGCTCGTCGAGCATCAACACGTAGCGGCTGCGTCCCGGACCGATCGTCGAGACATCGGTCGGAACCAGCCGTTGCAAGGCGGCCTCGGCGTCGGGGCCGGACACGATGAACTTGCCGAGCGTGCCGACGTCACCGATCGACACGGCGGAACGAACCGCTGCGCACTCGGCGTCGACATCGGAGTAGACCCAGGGCCGCCACCAGCCACCGAAGCGATCCATGGTGGCACCTGCGGCTTCGTGGACTGCGTGGAGTGTGGTCCGCGCAATGGCAGGGTGGTGTCGGCCGGCGGCGAGCTCCGACAGTGTCGCCTGTCGAGCCACGGGACGAGCGGTGAACCGGGCTTCGAGCGAGCCGGTTCGATCTGCGATGAAGCTCTGCAGATAGGGGGAGCAGACCGCGCCCTGACACACACCGGTGCCGGCGAGGCTGGCTCGCTTGAGCAGCTCCATGCTGGTGAACCCGCGATCCCAACACTCGGCGAGTTCGGCCATCGTCGTCTCGTTGCACGGGCAGACCGTCCCCTCCGTCGGGCACGGTGGTGGAGCGGTGATTTCAGACGCTCCCCCAACGGCGTCGACGGCCAGTCCAGCGCCCATGCGGGCGAGTATGTCGTTGGGAGTCGTCCCGATGTCGACGATCACCGCATCGCACTCGAACCGCTCGTCGCCGACCACGACCGCCTGTACCCGATCTGCACCTTCGAAACGCTGCGGTGGTTCGGTGATCGTCACCGTTCGACCGAGATCGACACCGGCCGCCTGCAGTCGCTCCGCGAGCTTCGGGGTGTACAACCCGGCAAGGTCGTTTCCTGGGCAGACGGGAAGCAACGGGAGGACGCCAGTTGCGACGACCACCCGCTCGACATGGGTGTGGACCATGCCGGCATCGGCCCGCACCGCAACCATCGGGCCCGGAAAGATACCGACCACCTCCCCTCCGTCACCGGCATCGACGATCGGCGCACCGATCGATGCCGCTGCGCCACGGCCGGCCTCCCCACCACCGATCACCACCACGTCGTGATGGGCGTTCCGCACCGCGACCGGCTGTGCCAGCGGGTCGGTGCTCGGCAACATCGGCGCGTCACCGATCGCCTGCGCCCGCACGAGCATCCCCTCCCGGGCGAGCGTCTGACAGGTGTGCACGTAGGCAACACCATCGACCTCGGCCACACAGTGCGGGGAATGACCCTCGACGCACAGCGTTCCGCCGCCGGTCGGATGCAAACCGGCCCGCAGGAGTGCGGTGAGGAGATGGTCACCAGGAACGAACGGCACCGCCACTGCGTCGAACGTGAACTCTCCCGAACCGGACACGACGCAAGCCTAGAAAGAAGCGCTGCACGACCGGTACGACCCGTCGCCCGCTGTCTCCCTCCCTGGCTGTGCGATGATGCAAGGGCAGCGTTCCGCACCCCGGGGCGCTCCTCGACGGGCCCGATGACGAAGGACAACGCCATGGCACGACACGAGTACTCCGCACCGCTCACCGGCGACGCGCGCATCGTCGAGCGGCCGGACGGCACCCGTCTGCGCACGTTCTGTGCAGGGACTGGCCCCAAGACCGTGCTCCTCGCCCACGGCTACGGCTTCGGCGCCTGGGAGTGGAACCTCGTCGAACCCCAACTCGTCGACCGGGGATTTCGGGTCATCACGTTCGATCAGCGCGGCCACCAGGGTTCGTCCATCGGCTCGGACGGCATCAGCTCGGCGGCGATGGCTTCCGACTATGGGGCCATCCTCGAGGCGTACGACGTGCACGACGGCATTCTTGTCGGCCACTCGATGGGTGGCTTTTTGTCGGTTGCCTTCCTCACCGAGACGCCGGGGGACGCAGCGAAGCGCTTGCGCGGCCTAATCCTGATGGCGACGTTCGCCGGCGGTGTGAGCGAGAAGAACCCACAGAACCGTCTTCAGATCCCGATGATCCGACTCGGCATGTTGCAGCGGTTGCTGCGGTTCGGCCCGGTGGCGACCGGGTTCACGAAGAGCCTGACCGGCGACGCCTTCGAGCCGGCGATGACGCCAGCGCTCACGAAGCTGTTCCTCGGGAGCGACCACCAACCGCTCATTCCGATTCTGCGGGCCATGGTCGACGAAAAGCGTTACGACCTCCTCGGCTCGATCGACCTACCGACCACCGTCATCATCGGCACCAAGGACGCAACGACGCCTCCATTCCACTCGCGGCAGCTGCACGAGGGGATCACCGGTTCCACGTTCGTGTCCGTCGAGGGCATGGGCCACTGCCTCAACTGGGAATCACCCGACACGATCGTGGCCGAGATCGAGAGACTCGCCGACTGATCTCAGAACTCGTCGCGGATCCAGAACGTGAGCGCAGCGCCGACGAGCATGCATGTTCCGACCAGAAGCCACATTGCACCGAAGCCGTATTCGTCGATCATCCACCCCGTTGTGAGCGGTCCGGCGAACACGCCGAGGTAGATCCCCATCTGTGTCACCCCGCTCGCTGCACCTGCAGCATCA
The DNA here is from genome assembly GCA_029979265.1 of Actinomycetota bacterium. Taxonomy (GTDB): domain Bacteria; phylum Actinomycetota; class Acidimicrobiia; order Acidimicrobiales; family Aldehydirespiratoraceae; genus UBA11606. Next base: position 45,936 of record JAPOHW010000002.1, read on the forward strand.
CCGTTGGCCCGCATGATGCCGAAGTTGGTGAACACCGGCCATGCCCACCCGGCACCGAAGGCGAGGAGCGTCGACGCAACGTGGACACCAGCCCCACCAGCGGCGAGGCCCAACGTCCCGATCGAACCGAGTGCAGCGAGACCGGCAGCCATCGAGTAGGGCTGCGCGACCATCGTGTCGGTTCGCACACCCCAGAACAGTCGCCACCCGATACCGAATGCAGCGCCGAGGCTGAGCATCCAACCTGCGACGCCTTCGCTCAGGCCCGCCTCGACGCCGGATGCCACTGTCCATGACGTGAGGCCGCCGGCTGCGAACGCCAGGAAGGACCCACCAACGAGTGACCACCCGAGCGCCCGTCTCGATGACGAAGGTCGGGCAGATCGCAACGTCTCGACGCTGCCGCGACCGACGAACAACTGCACCAACACCAAAGCAACCGAAGCGAGCACGACACCCAACACGAAGGTCGACCGCCACCCGAGGGTGAGGGCCAGCAGGGGCACCGTGGCACCGCTGACCATGGCAGCCGACGGCATGCCCGACTGCTTGAGCGCAATCGCCAGGCCGAGCCGCGGCAACCGAGCAGTGGTCAGTGCAAGGTTCACCGCAGTCTGGTTGAGGGCATTCACCACACCGCACACCGCCAACAAGACGACCATCGCCAGGAACGACCGCGCCATCGTGGCGATCAGACTCTGGGTGACGATCGTCAGGATCAGACAACCGCTGAGTTGGTGCCGGGGTCCGATCCGCTGCACCAACCGCCCACCGAGAATCGACGTTGCTGTTGCTGCCAGGAAGTAGGAGCTCATCGCCCAGCCGTACCGACCTGCCGTCACGCCGAACTCGTCGCTGACCTGGATCGACACCGCCCCGACGAGGAAGCCGGGGTACACGCACGCAACCGTGGCGACGACCATCGTCGCAACGAGGCGTTGGTCGGTCGACGTCTGAGTGGGTGTCGGGGCGGTCACGGGTCACCGAGTTGGAGCCGCGCTTCGATTTCGCCATCGATGATGTTGCCCGTCGGGACGAAGCCGTAGCCGAGATACAACGGCTCGGGGGAACCCACACCCGGCACGTAGGAGACGTCGAGTTCGTGATGCCCCCACGCACACACGACATCGACGACAAGGTCGAGCACCCGACGCCCGATCCCACGGCGCTGATGACGCCGATCGATCATGAATCGCCACAGATACGGCCGGCCGCCACTCTCGGCTGCCGTGTCGAGCATCACGAATCCGACCAACGCTCCGTCTGCCACGATCGCCCGTGGCCACGGGGTCACCGGCTTGCCACCGTAGGGCTCGGGCAGAGAGGCCTCGGCGAGCGAGACCGCGTTCGGACTCACCATGCGTTCCTGGCTCTTGTGGGTCGACAGTGCGATGACCGGACGGACCAGGTCCCACGTGATCTCCTCGAGCGCCACATGCCCGGGCGGTTCGGTCGGACGCGCACGCCACACCTCGTAGTCGTCGCGGGTGATGCCATAGATCCAGTCGTCCGTGTTCTCGTCGCCCACCCACCACGACCGGCGCGTGTGGCCCTCGTGCACGAAGCCGAGTCGTTCGACGACACGAGCCGAACGATGATTGTCGGGGTGCAGCGTTGCACCGATCCGGGTGCGTTTCGGATCGGAGAACAGCCAGTCGACAAGTCCACCGGTTGCTTCGAACGCATACCCGTTGCCCCAGTGGTCTCGGGCCACGGTGTAACCGATCTCGGCGGCCCGACCATTCCACTGGAGCCGCACCGACACGTCACCGATGATCTGCTCAGAGTCGAGGGTCTCGACGGTGAGCATCCACCAGTCGTCATCGATCGGCTCGGGGGTCCCAGCGGCATCGGCGAGCACGATCCGAGCCCGATCTTCGGGCCACGGCACTGTCCAATCCTGATACTCGGACACCGCAGGATCGTTGCGCCGAGCGACAAGCGCCTCGAGATCAGAAGCCACGGGCCGACGCAGGCGCAGACGCTCGGTCACGATCGGCTCGAACATGTCTGCGACCCTACGCTGCTGGTCAGCGATCGAGATGGTGGATTCCGAACGGAACAGGACCCTCGACACCGAACATGGCGTGCGCTCGGTTGTACGCCTCACGCCGCATGGCCCCCGGGGCGAGATCGAGGCTCGGTGCAGCGACGATGGCCACCTCGGCGTCGGTGAACTCCGGTGACGTCAGTTGGCCGACATCGAGCGCAATCCCTTCGGTTGTCATCACCGAGATCAGGTCGGGCGCACCGACGAGAACGTCGTTGGTCGATCGAAGGTGAATGTGACTGTCGAGCGAATGGACGTGGAATGGTCCCTGCATCGTGTCGATGCGAGCCTCGACCCGCTCGCGTCGGTCCGTCAGCGTGACGGTGACCTCTCCGAGTCGCCCTCGACCGACCACGACCGCTCGATCAACGGTGGCCGCAAGCGCACCGGCAGGATCGGCGCCTTTGTCCCACGCGTCGGACACCGCCCGGCCTGCGGCCAGCGCCACACTCACCGCACCCGGGATCGAGGATCGCTGCAGGGTGGCCGCATGCATCGCCCAGGACGCACCCCCGACCGGACCATGCAGTGTCATGCCGGCCAACACCGCACGAGCAGCCGAGTCGGCTCCGTCGGTCGAGTCGGTGTCGATCACGACCGAACGCGTCGGATCGGCCATCACCACTGCACGAGGCACGACCCCTGCTGCCGCCCAGGTCGTCATGTCGAACCGGTGTGCGGCGCGAACCGATCCGGCAGCGTCGACGACCGGGATGCCGCATGACACAGCAACACCGAGGGCTGTCAATATGCCGTGCACGGTGAGATCGACGGGAACGACCGCATCGAACGCATCGCCGGTGCGCTCACCGAGCGCTCGAAACGCATGTGACGCAGCATCGATGGACGGTGTGGCCCCGGGTCCGGGAAACGACGCAGGGACCGCAACCCGTGCCCGGTCGGGAAGGTCGCCCAGCGCAACGACCCCTACCGGATCGCCGCCACACGCTCGCCGCACGACACCGGCAAGTCGACCACCGGACTCGAACGAGCCGCCGCCACCGGATCCGCAGAACGCAGCACCGAGCACGACGGACGCAAGATCATCGGCAGCGATCGCTCCCGACCTCGCGACCTCGACCCTTGCCATACCGCCTCGCTCTCCGATTCGGCCTCTCGGTGGCGGGCCACGTGCTCGAAGGCCAACCGACCCGTCGAAACCGTACGGTCGTGAAAAAGATCGATCAAGGACCGTTCGAATACACCGGCCTCCTCGGGAGTCGAGCAGCGCAACGTGCGAGACTGTCCGACATGGAAAGCATCACCGTTGCTCGCAGCCTTCGAGGGTCGATCGGCATGTTGGCCATGGCCTGGTTGCTGGACGAATCCACCGCAACGAAAGCCGCAGCCCTCGGCCTCGATGCTGTCGGCCGGGGGGCCTACGCCGTCGGACGGCTCGGCGTCCTCGGCGACTGTCCTCCCGACGCGGTGGTGAGCGCTGCCTATTTCTGGGAACCCGGGTTGATGCGCACGATGGTGGCCGATGGGCGAGCGGTGAAGTCGCCGGCCGAAGGTGCCGCGATCTACACCCGCATCTGCCAGGAGTGGGGCGCCGATCGCCTTGCCGGCCTCGACGGGGTCGAGCGTCTCGGCGACATCCTCACCAAGGTCGTCGACACGGCATCTCCACTCGGCGCCCCGATGTTCGTCGGCTGGCGAGACATGCCTCGCCCCACCGAACCCGGCCCGGCCCGCACGTTTCAGCTCGCGCAGGTGATGCGTGAGCTGCGGTTCAGCCGGCACTGCATTGCGATCCAAGCAGTGGGCCTTGGGCCGCTCGAGGCCATCCTGTCGGGGCCGGCCGGCGACTGGAACGCCAAGATGTTCGGCTGGCCCGAGCCGTACCCCGACACGAGCAGCCTGACCGAGATCCGTGAGGAGGCCGAGATGCTCACCGATCGCCTGCACGCTGCTGACCTCGACGTCTTGACCGACACCGAACGCGCCGATCTGCGCGATCTCGCCAAAGCCGCCCGTGCCCATCACGGCTGACCAGGGACAACCATGACCGACTCCCCCTTCGACGTCGCCGAGATCGACCGGCTGCTCACGACGACGCGAACCGTCCGCAAGCGTCTCGACTTCGACCGCAACGTCTCCGACCAGGTCATTTTCGACTGTATCGACATCGCTGAACAGGCGCCGAGCGGCGGCAACGACGCAAGCCGTCGGTGGATCGTCGTGCGCGACGAGGCGACCAAACAGAAATGCGGAGAGATCTATCGCCGCAACGGCGCCTTCATGATCGACGTCGCCGAGCGGCTCGCCGGCAGCGGCCACGGCAAGGAACAGGTCTTCAGTTCATCGGCATACCTGGTCGAGCACTTCGCAAAGGCACCGGCGTTGGTCATCGCCGCGATCTGGGGAATCCACGACGACTCCGGTCGTCCGGGCTTGTTCGACTCTGTCATCCAGTCGGCCTGGAGCTTCAACCTTGCACTCCGAGCGCGTGGCCTCGGCTCGGCGTGGACCACCCTGCTCAATGCAAGCGTCGACGAGCTCGCTGACATCCTTGCGATCCCCCCTGGGGTCACGACGATCGTGACCTTCCCGGTGGCGTACACGAAGGGAACCGACTTCACGCCGGTGGCGCGTCGCCCGGCTGAGCAGATCACCTACTTCGATCGCTGGGGGTACACCCGCGCCCGGGCGAGCGAAGACGGTGGCACCCATTTCGAAGACGGTCCCGGCGTGGTTGCCGAAGTCGACATCGATGCGCCGCCGAAGGCAGTCTGGCCGGTCGTGTCCGACATCACGTTCCCGGCCGGAGCCGACACCGAACTTCGAGATGCCGAATGGGTGACGAGCGACCGCGGCGTCGGGGCGGTCTTCATCGGCCACAACAAGCTCGGTGACAACGAGTGGAGCGTCGACAACCACATCACCGCATTCGAGGATGGTCGGGTCTTCGAGTGGTCGACCGTCGACCCGGCGAACCCGGGAGCTCGCTGGCGGTTCGAGATCATGGACCAAGGGGTCGGCAGCCGCGTGCGGTTCTCGGTCGAGATCGGCATGGAGAACAACCTCACCTATGCGATGGCGATGGATTCCGACGACCCGGTTTCGGTCCTGAACGGTCGCCGCAAGCGCATGAAGGCCAACATGCAAAATACCCTCGATGCCATGAAAGCGGTCGTGGAGGACGCTCGGGCGTGACCCCGACCGCGTCGTTCACCAACCCGTCGACCGAGCGCCTGCCATGACTCGGCCTGCGGTCGGTGAGCGTGCGCCCGAACTCATCCTTCGCCGGGCCAACGGAGATCGGTGGCGGTCTGCTGATCACCGCGGCCGCACGCTCCTGCTCATCTTCCACCGCCACATCCATTGACTGCCCTGCGCAGCTCACGCCGCCGCCGTGCGCGATCGGCTCGACGAGTTCGCTCCGAACACCGACGTCGTGGTGGTGACGTTCACCGATCCCGAACGGCTCTGCGACTACCTCGGCCGCAACGATCTCCCGTTTCCGGTCGTGATCGATCCGGATCGCGCTGCCTATCGGGCATTCGGACTCGGCCGAGCACCGATCGTGCGGGCCTGGGGGTTCCGGGCGGCGCTGGCGTATCTTCGACTCTTCGTCCGGGGTCGATGGCGTGATCTCCGCCGACCCACGGAAGACACCTTGCAGTTGGGTGGCGACTTCGTCATCGGTCCCGATGGAACGCTCGTCTACGGATTCTGGTCCAGGGGCCCCGACGATCGCCCCCGCATCGATGAACTGATCGCTGCGAGTGGACCGGGCTGACTACGGTCGGGGCATGGCATCCTTCGAGCACACGATCACTGAGGTAGCCGGCCTGCGCGACCATTACCGGGATCCCAGCGAGTTGGTGCAGAACAAGGCAACCGACCACCTCGATGTCGGGTGTCGCGAGTTCATCGATCGCAGCACCTTCGTCCTCATCGCCACGAGCAGTGCAGCCGGCGACGAAGACGTGTCACCCAAAGGGGGGCATCCGGGCTTCGTCAACGTTCTCGACGATCAGCGACTCGTCATCCCCGACCTCAACGGAAACAACCGACTCGACTCGTTGCAGAACATCGTCGAGAACGGCCGAGTGGGCCTCCTCTTCCTGATTCCGGGCGTTGGTGAGATGCTCCGAGTGAACGGCTCCGCCTGTGTAACCGTCGACCCCGAGATCCTCGACAGCTTCACCGCCGAGTACCGGCGGCCGACCAGCGCAATCGGTGTCACGATCGACGAGGCCTACATCCACTGTGCCAAAGCGATCCGGCGCGGCGTGCTGTGGACTCCCGACGAGTGGCCCACCGAGGCCAGCCATCCCGAGGTGAGCAAGATCCTCATCGACCATGCGGGGTTAGGCGGGCACATCACCGCCGACGACATGGCTGCGGGCCTCGAGGAGTCGTACCGCACCGACCTCGAGGCTGATCGGCCGAGCTGAGCTACAGCTCGTTCCACTCCCCCGCTTCCCACTGCTCACGCAGCTTGAACTTCTGGATCTTTCCCGAACCGGTCAAGGGGAACTCGTCGACGGCGAACCACTGCTTCGGCGTCTTGTGCGGGGCGAGATGCTCGCGCATGAAGGCGAAGAGCTCGTTCTTGTCCACTGCGTGACCCGGCGCAGCGCGAACGAAGGCGCCCACGGTCTCCCCCCACTTCTCGTCGGGGAGACCGACGACCGCCACCTCGCCCACGGCCTCGTGGGAGAACAGCAGCTCCTCGAGCTCTTTCGGATAGATGTTCTCCCCACCACGAATGATCATGTCCTTGAGACGCCCCTCGATGGTGCAGTACCCGCGCTCGTCCATCGCTGCGAGATCTCCGGTGTGCAGCCAACCGTCGGGATCGATCGTCTCGGCCGTCCGCTCGGGCATCAGGTAATAGCCGTGCATGACCTGGTAGCCGCGGGTCACCAGCTCTCCGGTCTCGCCGACCGGGAGGGTCTCTCCCGTTTCGGGATCGACGATGCGGATCTCCATACACGGCATCGGTGCTCCGATCGTGAGGGCCTTGTCCTCGATGGTGTCGTCGGGTCGGGTCATGTTGAGCACCGGCGAGCACTCGGTCTGGCCATAGACGATCGTGAACGGGGCGCCGAGCTCTCGTTCGAGCGTGCGCACCAGCTGCTCGGGAACGAGCGAACCCCCCGAACAGATCGCCATCAGCGTCGACAGGTCGGTCTCGGCGAAGTTCGGATGCTCCATCAACGCAATGAGCATCGTGGGAACCCCCATCATCCCGTGCGCGCCATAGGTCTCGGTCAACTCGAGCACGAGCCCCGGCTCGAACGCAGGCACGAGAACCTGCGTGCAGGCCATCGAGATCGACCCGAGCACCGACATCGCGCTTCCCGCGGTGTGGAACAGGGGCATCTGCGTGATGATGACGCTGCCCTCGTGCATCCCGAGACGGTCGAAGTAGTGATTGGCGTTGGTGACGAGACCTCGATGATGCAGTGCCGCACCCTTGGGGAACCCGGTGGTGCCGGACGTGTACTGGATCATCACCTGATCGCCAGGGGCAACGGCAGGGAGCTGGGCGGAGGGGTCACCCGATGCCAAGAAGTCGTCCCATTGACTGAACCTGATGATCTCTTCGAGATCGGGGCACTGTGGGTGGACCTGCTCGGCGATGGACAGCATCGGGTTCCCACGGTGGTCGTCGACCACGAAGAGACCCTTCGAATTCGACTGACTCACCACGTACTGGAGTTCGTTGGCCTGGTACGCAGGATTGACGGTCACGATGGTCATACCCGCGAGGGCACAGCCCAACTCGACGAGCACCCATTCAGGGATGTTGTGGGCCCAGACCGCCACGTGATCACCCGGCGAGAATCGGGCGAGCAATGCCTGCGCAGTTCGTTCCGCATCGGCCAGCAGCTCGGCGTACGTCCATTCGCGCCGACCGGCAGGATCATCGATGCCCTCGATCACCGCGATCCGGTCACCGGCGCGAGCGGCGGCGGCACGGAGCAAATCGCCGATGGTGGTGTCGAGAACCGAGGGATCCTCGACCCCGAACGCATGTGATTCCGTCAGAGTCATGCCTGCAAGCTTCCGCGGAACCCGACCAGCGGTCAAGACGCATCCGAGATGCAAAACTCCGTCACATGTCTCGATACGACGACCTCATCGCCGATGCGCGACTCGACCGCCCGATCCTGATCGACGGCGGCACCGGTTCGGAGTGCCTCCGGCGCGGCGTACCCGAGTCGCACAACGGCTGGAGCGGCGCAGCGGCGCTCACCCACCCCGACATCGTCGCTGCGATTCACACCGATTATCTCGCACTCGGGGCGCAGGTCATCACTGCCAACACGTTCGCAACGGGGGCCAACATCATGCGCGACATCGGCGCCCCCGAGCACTTCGACGAGGTCAACCGACGAGCCGTCGAGATTGCGATCGACATGCGAGAACGCGCCGGCGCCTCCACCGCCCGGGTTATCGTCGCCGCGGGTATCAGCAACTGGAGCTTCTCGGGAAACCGGCCGGACCTGGTCACCCTGCGCCACGACACGGCAACGCAGGCAGCGATCATGCGCGATGCCGGCGCCGAATTGTTGATCCTCGAGATGATGGTCGACATTCCCCGAATGACAGCCACCCTCGAAGGAGCATCCAGGGCAGAACTTCCGATCTGGGTCGGCTTCTCACTCGGACCGGAGGAAGGCTGTGAGGCCGACGAGATCGGTAATCCGATCGAACTTCGTGAAGGGGGACGGCTCACCGACGCCGTCGCTGTCGCCGCTGCGAACCCGGCAGTCGATGCCATGGTCATCATGCACTCCGACGTACGGGTCGCCGAACGCGGGGCCCAGGCACTGCGACGAGCGTGGTCGGGGCCGATCGGCGTGTGGGCTCACGCCTCAGCCCTGATCGACGGCCGCATCGTGCATGACGGCATCATCACACCCCGTGACTACGCCTCGTATGTGCCGGCCTGGATGGCAGCCGGCGCCACGATGATCGGTGGTTGCTGTGGGATCGGCCCCTCCCACATCGCCGAGATCGCACCACTCGTGAACCGGGCCGACGAAGGGCGCGAGACTCCTGACCATGGCTGACCCCGTCCTGTACGAAGAACGTGACGACATCGCGATCATCACCCTCAACCGGCCCGAGAAGAAGAACACGCTCACCGATGCACTCGTGCAGGGAGTTGCGGACGGTGTCGACACAGCCACAAAATCTCCCGACGTGGCCGCCATCGTCCTGCGAGGCGCCGACGGCACACTCACGGCTGGGTACGACCTCACTCCCGACTCCGATGCGATCGACTCGGGATGGTCCACACCGTACGGCGCCAAGGGCCCGCGTCCCCGCGCCGGCGCATGGGACCCGGTCAGGGACTACCAGTTCATGGGCAACAACGTTCGACGGTTCATGAAGATCTGGGAGTGCCCCAAGCCGGTGATCGGACAGATCGAGGGGTGGGCAATCGGGGGTGCCACCGACATGATCCTGTGTGCCGACCTGCTCTACATGGCGACCGATGCGCACCTCGGGTATGCCCCGAGCCGGATCTACGGCACGCCGACCACGATGATGTGGGTGTACCGACTCGGTCTCGAGCATGCGAAGCAGTACCTGCTCACCGGTCGCGCCATCGACGCGACCGAAGCACATCGCATCGGACTCGTCTCCCACGTCGTCGATCCCGCCGACATTGCCGACGTGGTCGAGGCCGAAGCTCGTCGCTTCGCCAACATCCCTGCGAACCAGCTCGCCCTCAACAAGCTCCTCATCAATCAGGCCTTCGAGAACATGGGACTTCGCACGAGCCAGATGCTGGGCACCTTCTTCGACGGGATGACACGCCACACCGAGGAGGCATACCGGTGGGTCGAAGCGTTTTCGGAGAAAGGCTTTCGCAACGTTGTGCGCGAACGCGACGATCCCTGGGAGGACTACGGCAGCGCGCCCAGCTGATTCGCGCCATCGGATCAACCCGGGGTCGCTGATTGCCGGCCTTGCGGTCTAGGCCTTGCTCCACTGGGGACGCGGAGTCCACACCTGCGACGCAGGATCGGTGCGGAGCTCCACCACCCGAATGTCACCGGTGAAGGCGAATGCTCCCCGATAGTGCTCGTACGCCACCGGCGTCCCCCAGCTGCGCCCGACGCAGAAACCCTCCTGCACCATCGAGTAGCCCATGGGCGTGATCCGAAACCGGTCCGACGAGTCGACCACTACGCCGTCGACGAGCAGCGTTGCCGTCCCCCAACCCTGTTCGGTGGGGTGGTACTCGACCCGCACCTCGCACTCACGTCCCACCGGGAGTGTCGGCCCCTGCAGTTCGTGCATCTCCATCTTGAGCACGTTGTGGACATAGTGCGGTCGCCCACCCTGCACGAAGAGCGACCAACCGGCGAGTTCTCCGCCCTGGCAGACCAGTAGGCCGTCATCGGCTGCGGTGTGGCGGGTGATGAACGCCGTGAGCGCGTGCTCGCAGTTCAGGATGCGGGGAAGCGACGGGTTCGGGATCGGCCTCGTGCCCGGGTAGTAGCGGTAGACGTCGCGGTCCTCGGATGCCGACGGCCGTTGCGGGTCGATGAACCGCTCACGACCACGATCGTCGAGCGGAAGGACATTGTGCGCCTCGGCTTCCCGCCACCACAGGTCGATCAGTTCCTCGAGCTTCTCGGGTTGCTCCGAGGCCAGATCGTGCGCCTGACTGTAATCCTCGACCTGGTGGTACAGCTCCCAGGGATCGTCGTTCCAGTCGGTCCCGGGTGCGTGCCACGTCACCGCCATCCACCCGTCGTGGTAGATCGCTCGACTGCCCAGCATCTCGTAGTACTGGGTTTCCTTCACCTCCGGTGCCGCCGGATCGGCGATGGTCGCCGCGAAACTCACCCCCTCCAAGGGCTGCTGATCGACGCCGTTGACCCGGATGGGCGTCGGCAGACCTGCGACCTCGAGCAAGGTCGGAAAGATGTCGGTGACATGGTGGTACTGCGTGCGGATGGCGCCCGGATCCTCCACGCGGGCCGGCCAGTGCACGATCATCGGGTCGGTGTTCCCTCCACGGTGGGTGTCGCGCTTCCACCGCTTGAACGGCGTGTTGCCGGCCATCGACCAGCCCATCGGATAGTGCGGATCGGTGTGGGGACCACCGAGGTCCTCGACCTGCTCCATCATCTCGGCGACGGACATGTTCATGAGGTTGCGGAATCGTTCGGTGTTCGTTGTCCCCCGGTGACCCCCCTCGGCCGACGCACCATTGTCCGAAAAGAAGAGCACCAGGGTGTCGTCGAGCACGTCGAGGTCACGCAACGCATCGACCAGCCGCCCGATCTGGGCATCGGTGTGGTCGACGAACCCGCAGTACGTCTCGTGCAGACGGGCGAACAGGTATTTCGAGTCGTCGTCGAGTTCGTCCCACTGTGCGATGCCCGGATTTCGCTCGGGGAGCTCGCAGTCGGTGGGAACGATCCCCAGTGCCTTCTGCCGTTCGAAGATCCGGGCGCGCTCGACATCCCACCCGTGGTCGAACCGTCCCCGATATGGCTCGATGAACTCCTCTGGTGCGTGGAACGGGCAATGCGACGCACCGAAGGGCAGATAGGCGAAGAAGGGCCTGCCGCTCGCAACCTGTTGCTGGTCCCGGATCATCGCGATGAGGTTGTCGACCACATCCTCGCTCACGTGGTACGCACCGCCGTCGCGACCTTCGGTCGGCGTCGGGACGCGGTGGTTGTCGACCGTGACCATCGGATGCCATTGATCGACCTCCCCCGGCAAGAACCCGTAGAAGCGTTCGAACCCTTGCCCGAGTGGCCACCGGTCGAACGGTCCTGCTGCCGTGGACTCCGAGGTCGGCGTGAGGTGCCACTTGCCTGCGCAGTACGTGGAGTAGCCCGTCTGGCGGAGCACCTCGGCGATCGACGCCGCCGACGCGGGCAGAAACGAGTTCGACCCGGGAAAGCCGGTCGCCATCTCGGCGATGGTGGCAAACCCGACCGAGTGGTGGTTCCGGCCCGTCAACAACGCCGCCCGGGTCGGCGAGCAGAGCGCCGTGGTGTGAAAGTTCGTGTATCGCAGACCGTTCTCGGCCAGGGCGGCGATGTTCGGCGCCTCGATCGGTCCGCCGTAGCACGACAGTTGGCCGAAGCCGAGGTCGTCCATGAGGATCACGACGATGTTGGGAGCGTTCAGCGGCGGACGCGTGGGCGGCGGCCAATCGGGGGTCGACTCGGCGTAGGTGGCCTTGATCTCTCCACCGAACGACGGCGGCGCTGGCGGAAGAATGTCGGTCGGGTGCATGTCGGCCATCGGCGAAGTCTGACCGGTGCGCCTAGGTCGCGCCAGACCTCGCCGGTACCGCTCGACCTGCGGTCCCGACTGCGTGCTCAGGCCACCTGCGACGCTGCCGCAGCTGTTCCGGCCCGGCGGCCGGTACTCAGGCACGCCTGCATCAGATAGCCCCCGGTCGGGGCGTCCCAACCCAACATCTCGCCGACGACCCAGGTACCGGGTCGCCGGCGCAACATGCCGGTCTCGTCGACCTCGGCAGCAGCAACACCCCCAGCTGAACTGATCGCCCGATCGATCGGGGCGAGACCACGCACCGGCAGTGGTGCTGCCTTGGCGAGCGCGGCGAGGCCGTCGGCGCTGGTCGGAAGCCGGTTGTCGGTCGCTTCTCGCATGATCGCGACCGCCGCCGGTTGCAGGCCGGCACGACGCAACCACGTGCTTTGTGAGTCCTTCGCCCGACGCCGGGCGGCAAGTCGCTGCGCCAGGTCGGCCTCGGTGAGGTCGGGTTGCAGATCGATCTCGAGCGAGACCCGTTGCCGGGCGAGCGCGACACGAATGCGCGGTCCCAGTGCGTAGATCGGTCCACCCTCCAAGCCCTGGGCTGTGATGGTCGGTTCGCCCCGCACGGTCTGCCCGTCGATCGAGACGGCAACATTCTTCAACGGTGTTCCCTCGAACCGGTCGAGCAGCGCCGCCGACCACTCGACCTCGACGCCTGCGTTCGACGCGACGAGGGGATCGACGGCGATCCCGGCCGCCACGAAGATCGCGACCCAGGAGCCGTCGCCACCGACCAGGGGCCAGGACGCACCGCCCAATGCGAGCACGGTCCGCTCGCTCGCGTCGTCGAACCCGGTCCACGGCGTGGCCGGCTCGAAGACCACACCGAGCTCCACCAGACGGCCGAGCCACGCCCGTACCAGTCCCGTTGCCCGCATCGCAGCCGGAAAGACCCGGCCAGTCGACCCGACGAAGGTGTCGGCACCAAGCTCGTCGGCCCACGTCCGAACAGCACTCGGTGGAAAGGCTCGGATCGCCGATTCGACCAGTTCACGACCGGTGCCGTAGCGACCGAGAAACTCTTCGAGTGGTTCGTCGTGGGTCAGGTTCAAGCCTGAACGACCGGCGAGCAACAGTGTCCGCCCGAACGAACGCCGCTGGTCGCGCAGCGTCACCCTCGCTCCCGCAACGGCTGCAGCCTCGGCAGCCATCAAGCCGGCCGGACCGGCACCGACCACGACCACGTGCGGCTGCCTGCTCGATTCCACCGCGGCACCCTAGGCCTCGAGCGTGGTGGGCAGTCGTCTCGGACCCGACGACCTTGCCCGCTACGGTGGGCGGCCGTGCAACTCTTCGACACGGCCCGCGGTGCGGTCGTCCCGTTCGAGCCGGGCCCCGAGGTCCGGATGTATGTCTGTGGCATCACGCCGTACGACTCGACCCACCTCGGCCATGCGAACACCTACCTCACCTACGATCTCCTGATTCGCCGACTCGAAGATCTCGGCCACTCGGTGAAGCTCGTCCGCAACATCACCGATGTCGACGACTCGATCCTGCCGAAGGCTCGAGAGCTCGGGGTCGACTTCCTCGAACTTGCGGCGACCGAGACCGCTCGCTTCCATCGCGACATGCAGGCGCTCAACACCCGACCCGTGTTCGAGGAACCCCATGCGACCAGCTGGGTCACCGAGATGGTCGACCTCATCGAGACGCTCGCCGAGAAAGGCCACACCTACGTCGTCGACGGAACCGTCTTCTACGACGTGTCGACATTTCCGAGCTTCGGTGCACTCTCCGGTTACGGCGAGGCGACGATGATCGAGTTTGCGGCCGAGCGGGGTGGGAATCCCGACGACCCGCGGCTGCGCAACCCACTCGACTTCATCCTCTGGCAGCCGTCGCTCGACGACGAGCCGTCTTGGCCGTCCCCGTGGGGCGACGGCCGCCCCGGCTGGCACATCGAGTGTTCTGCGATGTCGATGGGGATCCTCGGCCCCACGCTGGATCTCCACGGTGGTGGTTCCGATCTGATCTTCCCCCACCACGAGTGCAGTCGGGCCCAGAGCGAAGCGGCCAACGGCGTCACCTTCGCCAACCACTGGATGCACACCGGCATGGTTGCCTACCAGGGCACCAAGATGTCGAAGTCGCTCGGCAATCTCGTCTTCGTCAGCGAACTGTCGAAGACCCACGACCCTCGGGCCATTCGACTCGCACTCATGGGCCACCACTACCGCTCCGACTGGGAGTGGTTCGACGACGACATCGCAACCGGAGCCCGGCTCCTCGACCGGTTGCATCATGCCGCCCGGGCGGCGGGTGGCCCTGACCCGGCGGGCTACGGCACTCGTGTTCGCGATGCGCTCGACGACGATCTCGACGCACCCGCTGCGCTCCACGCGCTGACCGAGCTTGCCGATGCGATCCTCGAGGGCGGGGACGACCCAGCTGCCCCTACAGTTTTGGGTGAGCTCGGTGCCCTCGTCGGCATCGACCTTGGCGCCGCCCCGGCACCGCTCGCCTGAATCCCGAACCAGAGAGAGTCCGACCGTGATCCGCCTCTTCGACACGCTCACCGGTGCCGTCCGTCCGCTCGCGCAACGCGACGAGGGCAAGGTCTCGCTGTATGCGTGCGGGCCGACGGTCTACGACCATCCGCACCTGGGGCACGCCCGGCAAGCCATGACCTATGACTTCATGCGCCGCTACTTCGAATGGCGTGGGCTCGAGGTTCACCACGCCGCCAACGTCACCGACATCGACGACAACATCATCAACCGCGCCAAGCGGGAAGGTTCCACCGAGTCCGCGGTCGCAGCCGAGTGGAAGGCGGTCTACGACGAGGCGATCTTCGAACGGCTCAACATCCTCCGTCCTCACGACCGTCCCCACGCCACCGAATTCGTCGCCCAGATGGTCGAGTTCATCGAGACCCTCGTCGACAACGGCACGGCATACGCCAACGAGTCCGGGGTGTACCTCCGCGTCCATCTCGTCGAGGGGTACGGCGATCTTGTGCACCGCTCGCTCGAAGAACTCCGTGAGGGTGCCGGTGCACGCGTCGATGTCGACGACAACAAGGAGGACCCACTCGACTTTGCGCTGTGGAAAGCGGCAAAGCCGGGGGAACCGGTATGGCCCTCGCCGTGGGGTGATGGTCGGCCCGGTTGGCACATCGAGTGCGTGGCGATGAGTCTCGGGATCCTCGGAGACGGCTTCGACCTTCACGGCGGCGGGACCGATCTCGCCTTCCCCCACCACACCAATGAGCGGGCCGAGGCGATTGCAGCAGGTCGCGACTTCGCTCAACACTGGGTCCACAACGCGATGCTCAACATCGGCGGTGAGAAGATGTCGAAGTCCCTCGGCAACTACACCACGATCGGCGCGTTGCTCGACGAGCACCCCGACAACGGTCGAGCGCTCCGATTGGCCCTCCTGCAGACGCACTACCGCAAGGTGATGGAGCTCAACCCCGCGGTGATGGAGCAGGCCCGCGAGGGGGTCAAACGCCTCGACGCCATGGCGCGCAAGGCGACGTCGGCCGGTGTGCCCCTCGACGGGCCCGAACGCGATACCGGTGCCATCACCGCGTTCACGACCGCTATGGATGACGACCTCGGTACCCCAGAGGGAGTCGCCACCATGTTCGAGACGATCCGCCGGGCCAACGCTGCCCTCGACGTCGGCGACGACACGGCTGGGGCGCTGGTCGCGACCGCGGTCGAGCTTGCCGAAGCAATGGGTCTCGAGGTGCAGCGGACCAAGCCGACCGGCGACGACACCGACATCGATGCCCTCGTTGTGGCCCGAACCCAGGCTCGTGCCGAGAAAGACTTTGTAGAAGCCGATCGCATCCGCGACGAACTCACTGCGCTCGGGATCACGGTCGAGGACACCCCCAACGGACCGATCTGGCATCGTTCCTAGGTGACGATCCTCGAACCCGTCCCCCTCGACCAGCTCCCGACCCTGCCATCCCAGCCGGCGGGAGTGCCATGGCCGACAAGGGATTGGCCTACCGGGTCACTCCCTGCGCGCGTCGACCCCGCCGAACTGGAGGCGCTCATCGATCGCGCCTTCGGACCTGAGCCCGACGCCGGTTTTGGCGCATCGCACGCGCTCGTCGTCGTGCACGAAGGTCGTATCGTCGCCGAGCGATACGGGCTCGACAGCGGTCCGGACACTCCGCTGCTGTCATGGTCGATGGCCAAAAGCGTCATCCATGCGCTGGTCGGGATCCTGGTCCAGGACGGACGGCTCGACCCGGCAGCGTGTGCGCCAATCGACGCATGGCAGGGCGCTTGCGATCCCCGCGCCCGTATCACCCTGCAACACCTGCTCCGGATGACAGACGGGCTCGAATTCAACGAGGACTACGCCCTTCCGTCCAACGACACCGACCCGAGCGACGCTCGATGGAGCCACTGCATCGACATGCTGTTCGGGAGCGGTATGGACGACGTTGCCGGCTACGCGATCGATCGGCCTGCTCGCCATGAGCCAGGTGCCGTTTTCAACTACTCGTCGGGCACATCGAACATCATCGCCCGAATCATCGGCAACGAACTTGGCGGCAACTCGGAGCGAGTCCGATCGTTCATGCACGATCGACTGTTCCAGCCGATCGGCATCCGAACCGCCGACCCGAGCTTCGACGCAGCCGGCACCTTCGTCGGCTCGTCGTATCTCCACATGACCGCACGCGACTGGGCTCGCTTCGGCCTCCTCTACCTCCGCGGTGGGGAATGGGACGGCGAGACGATCGTGCCGCGTGCATGGGTGGACGATTGCCGGCGTGCCTGGGCCGTCGACGAGGAGGGCAACAGGTACGGCACCCACTGGTGGGTCGGTGCCGACGGACGAGGATCGTTCTGGTGCAGCGGTTTCGAGATCCAACGCGTGATCTGCGTGCCAAGCACCGACCTCGTCGTCGTGCGACTCGGTCGGACTCCCCAGGAGCACTACGACACACCCAAGGTTTGGCTCGAACAGATCATTGCTCTGTTCGACTGAGTTCAAACGGTTGCTCCGTGCGGTCTCCGACCGCGCTACCCCTCCGTGCGGTCTCCGACCGCGAACACGAAACCGGAGCGAGTGCCGACGATGATCTTCCCGTTCCACAGCGCCGGCGTCGACTCGATGCAGCCCCCGAGGTCGATCTCCCACAGCTTCGGTGGTTCGACCATCGTGTCGGAGACATCGAACGCGTGCAGCGCGCCACCACAGTCGCCCTGGATCCACACATCATCCACGATGACCGGTGAGGCCCAGGTGGGCCCGACCAGATCGATTCGCCACCGCTCCTCACCGGTAAATCGATCGAGGCCGAGGACGTCGCCACTGTCGGTCGGCACGATCAACAGGTCGGCATGGAGACCCGGGGTTGCCCACACGCCCGAATCGAGCCTCGGTCGCTGATCGACCCCCCAGACAAGCGCCTCCTCGGGTGGCTTCGTCGGGTCGAGTTTGATGATCTGACCGACGTCTCGGCTCCGAGCGGTCCCGCGCTCGTACTCGACACCGGCGTAGAGCATGCCCTCGTCGTCGATCACCAGCGTGGCGTCGGCATCGTCCCCCGCCCAGAACCGGAACACCCGCAGCACATCGAGGTCGTGCTCGAGGCCGGCGAGATCCCAGCCCTGGATCAGCCCACCGCTGTTCGCGAAGTACACGACATTGCCCGACACGGCGACCGAACTTTCGATCGAAACATTGTTTCCGACCGCCCGGATCAGCTCGTCGTCCCAGCCGGGTCGGTTGAACACGAGTTCGGGGTCGACCGTGACAGCTCCGTTCTCGTCGTAGCCCCGGTTGAGCTCGACGATGTGGAACTGGGAGTTCTCACCGCCGATCAACAGATGACCGCGCAGGATCAACCCAGCTCCGTCCCAATCGTTGTTCCACTTGGTGGGGGCAACGTCGTAGGCGTTGAGCGCCCACAGCTCGCGAGGTTCCTCCCCGTCGAAGGCGATGATTCGGTAGTTGTTGTCGCGGCTCCCGGTGTACAGCAGTGGATAGCCGTCCGGATCGATGGTCACCGATCCTTTGATGATGTCGCCGGTTGGGAACGGCGGCAGTTTTGCCCGGCCGGTCTCGAAGTCGAGAAAGTGGACGTTGCGGTCGTATGCGCCGAACGCAACCCAGGTTTCGCCGTCGCGTTCGAAGACTGCGGGCTGGCCGGTCCACCCCGACCCGCACCAGGTGGTCGCCTCGCCACCAACCGTCGATGTCGAACACATCGCTCGATCGGGGTACGACCAGACCACCACCGGGTCCCTGGGCACTGGGCCCCGCCCGTAGAAGGTCCGGGTCGGGTTGCCCCGGAACGTCAACAACCCGTCGACCGTCTCCCCGTAGGGCGCACCGACAGAGGCCGGGTCGACCCACCCGAGGTAGGGCCGCGCTGTGGTCGTGGTGCTGGTCGTCGCCGGCATCGTGGTGGTCGCTGGCATGGTGGTGGTCGCTGGCATGGTCGTCGACGACGCACTGGCCTCGGCGGCCTGCTCGGGGGCATCGATCTCGCCGGCGGCGTTCGGCCACACCACCGATGCCACGAGCAATGCCAGGGTGAGCGACAACCCCACGATGGCAACCCGGGTGATCCGAGCCGACAGGAATGCCTCGCCGCTGATCACACGGCGAGGCGTAGCTGACCCACCGTAGGCTCAGGATCGTGCAGACCAGACCGACCCCCAGCAACGGCCGTCTGTTCTGGCGAGGCCTCAGCCGTGCGTGCGCCGTGTGTGGCCAACGCCGACTCACGCGCCGAGTGGTCGCCCTGAGCGAAACGTGTCCGCGTTGCGGCTTCCGTTTCGAGCGTCAGCCAGGTCACTTCCTCGGTGCGGTCATCATGAGCACGATCGTCACGTTCGGCCTGATTCTCATCAGCGTCCTTGCCGGTGTGTGGGTGCTGTGGCCCGACGTCGACGCAGTGCGCCTGTCGATCGTTCCGCTGTGCATCGCCATCGTCGTTCCTGCGGTCCTCCACCCCACCTGCAAGACCCTCTGGGTTGCCATCGACCTCATGATGCGTCCGCTCGATCCCGGTGAAGCTCTCGGGGATCTCGTCGCCGAGGAACGCCCGACGCAGGAGCGGTGACCGCACCGATGCCACGGCATCGGGGACGTCGCGGCCTCGCAGAGGGGCCCATTGCATCTGTGGTGCATCGGTTGCTCCGCCCCGCCCATGGTCGGAGTTGGTCGCTGATCCGGGAGCACCGTGCGAACGGGGCCGCGCCGGAGCAGGGCCGCCCGACACCGCTGTCGACGCACCTCGCCGATCGGTGAGCGTCCAGCCGTTGGGGACCGAGGCTCGCTCGAGGTGCACGGCACAGAGCGCGGTTCCGTAGCGGTCACCGGTCGGGTCACCAAGCGAGAGCAACTCGACCCGGTGCTCGCCGTAGTGCGACAGCAGGATCCCCGCCTGCTCTCGACCGCATGTCGGACGCTGACACGACCCCATATCGCGGAAGGTACCCAAGGGGCCTGACAGCCTCTGGGATCCTCACCACATCTGTGGATAACCACCGCAGAGCCCCGCAAACGGCCCGAGTTACGCTCGATGCATGATCATCGGGTTCGATGCCGACGACACGCTGTGGCACAACGAAGACGGCTTTCAGGCCAGCCAACGCGAGTTCGAGGCGCTGCTGGCCGAGTGGGGCGATGCGGACACGATCGAGGATCGACTCTTCGAGATCGAAATGCGCAACATGCCCCGCTACGGCTACGGCGTAAAGGCGCACACACTGTCGATGATCGAAACAGCGATCGCAGTGTCCGACGGTCAGGCGAACGCAGCCCTCATCGCCGGGATCATCGACATGGGGCACGCCCTTCTCGATCGACCCGTCGAGTTGCTCGACGGTGTCGTCGAGGTGCTCGACGAGCTTGCCAATCTCACGCTGATGCTCATCACCAAGGGTGACCTCTACCACCAGCTGGCTCGCATCGATGCAAGCGGCCTGAAAGAACGGTTCTGGCAGACCGAGGTCGTCGCCCACAAGGACGTTGCGACCTATCGACGCGTGCTCGGTCTCCACGGTGTCGAACCGGAGCGGTTCGTCATGGTCGGCAACTCCCTGCCCTCCGACGTGCTCCCGGTGATGGCGCTCGGAGGCCGAGCCGTCCACGTGCCGTACCACGTCACCTGGAGCCACGAACAACACACGGGGGACCACGACGCTCCGGTGATCGAGTCGTTGAGCGACCTCCCTGCCCTCCTGACGGACTGGAGCATCCGCTGATGTTCAGCGCGTTGCGATGATCTGCACCGGAGCGAGGATGCCGCTTCGCAACGCTGCGCCCAGGTTCGTGAACATGGTCTGGAAGTCGGGTCCCATCACGGTGGCGAGTGACGCAGGGGGCGGACCCTGCTCGGCGGCAGCCGCCGCAGCCCGCAGCGCCATCTCGGTCCGATCGACCGGTGTCGCAGCAGTGAATCCGGCGGCTTCGAGAGCAGCAAGGTAGGCCGCTGGTGTCTCGACGTGGGCGTGCCCTGGTTGGCTGGCGAAGGGCTGGGGAAGGTCGAAATCGCCATCGCCCACTCGCATGATGTCGTAGATCGCGAAGCGTTTTCCTGGCGAAAGCAGATCACCGATGGCGGCAAAGAGCGTCCGTTTGTCGGAAACATTCATCCCGACATGCATCAACACCGCGGCGGTGACGGTCGGATCGACGGTCAGATTCGTTGCGTCACCCACCACAAACCGCGTGCGGTCGGCGAGTCCGACCGCTTCCGACAGAGACGCGGCGGCCTCGACGAACGACGGGGTCAGGTCGATACCGGTGACCCGACACCCCGACAGCGTGGCAAACCGACGAGCCGGGCCCCCGATCCCGCACCCGATGTCGAGGAGGTGATCATCGGCATCGAGGCCGAGGTCGGCAGCCAGCGCCGCAGTTGCAGCCGCCCCTCCGAGGTGGAACTCGTCGGCTGGAGCCAGATCGTCGATCCCGATGTCGGTATCGCCGTATGCAGCGAGAATCGTGGCTGCCAGATCGGACACCCGGGTGTAGTGATCGCTGACCATGCGCTGTCCCCCTCGGTCGGGTGCTGGCCTATCGTGACCGCAGTGCGCCGTCTCGAAGGACCCGAACTCGCATCGTACGACGTGATCGACGCCGATCTGGCGAAGCGCGTTCGGATCGTTACCGTCCCGGTGTTGCCCCGTGGCGCCTCCGGGATGACCATCGGTCGTTGGATCTTTCTCAAGGACGACGGTGATCACGACGGCGACCGAGAACTGATGGCCCACGAACTCGTTCATGTCCGCCAGTACGCCGAGCTCGGCTACATCCGTTTCTCGCTGCGTTACCTGCGGCACTACGCGCTCGGCCTGCTTCGCCATCGCCACCATCGCGAGGCGTACCTGTCGATACCTGCAGAGGTCGAGGCCAGAGACGACGCCCGCGCCTGGCGGGCCCGGAACGCCGGCAGCGCCGGTCAGCGGACGGTCTCGTAACGCCCGGCGGGACGAGCAGCGTCGACCCGCCCAACCCTGTGTCGCAGACCAGCACGCGAGCACTGCCAGCGACGGGGCTGTCAGGGTCAGTAGCTGTAGAACCCTTGGCCGGTCTTGCGCCCGAGTTGGCCGGCGGCAACCATGCGCCGAAGCAGCGGTGGCGGGGCGTAGAACGCCTCGTTGTACTCGTCGTGGAGTGACTCGGCGGTCCAGAGCATCACATCGAGGCCGATCATGTCACTCAGCTCGAGTGGGCCCATCGGATGGCCGGCACCGAGCTTCATCGCCTCGTCGATGTCGGGCGCCGAGGCGTGGCCGTTCTCGAACATCCGCATCGCCTGGCAGAGGTACGGCACGAGCAACATGTTGACCACGAAGCCGGCTCGGTCCTTGCAATGCACAACTCGTTTCCCCAACACGTCGGTGGCGAACGCGTCTGCCGCTGTCCTCGTGGCATCGGACGTTCGTTGTGTCGAGATGACCTCGACCAACTTCATGACCGTCGCCGGGTTGAAGAAGTGCATCCCGACGACCTTGTCGGCGCGGTCGGTGACCATCGCAACCTCGATGATCGGGTAGGACGACGTGTTGGTGGCGATGATCGCCTCGGCGTCGAGGATGCCATCGAGCTCGGTGAAGATCGCCTTCTTGAGGTCGAGGTTCTCCGGTGCGGCCTCGATGACGAGATCACAGGGGGCAAGATCCGCCATCTCGGTCGTCCAAGTGATGTTGGCTGCAGCGGCAGCGCG
This sequence comes from Actinomycetota bacterium, assembly GCA_029979265.1. Taxonomy (GTDB): domain Bacteria; phylum Actinomycetota; class Acidimicrobiia; order Acidimicrobiales; family Aldehydirespiratoraceae; genus UBA11606. The sequence continues at coordinate 68,429 of JAPOHW010000002.1, forward strand.
CGCTGCGTCGTCGAGCTTGCCTCGTTCGACGGCCTTGGCCATCGAACCCTCGACCTTGCCCTGCCCGGCCTCGACCGCAGCAGGGTTGATGTCGCGGGCAATCACCGTCACACCGGCCTTTGCGGCGACCTCGATGATGCCCGACCCCATTGCGCCGGTTCCGATGACCCCGAGCGTGGTGATCGCCATGCTCAGCTCTCCTCGATCGTGACCGATTCGATGACCACGTCGGTATGGGGACGGTCCATACGGTCGGTCTCGACCCGTTGCATCTCGTCGACGACCTCGAGTCCACTCACGACCTTGCCGAACAGCGAGTACTGCGGCGGCAACCCGACACCACTCGGACCCGACACGATGAAGAACTGGCTCCCGTTGGTGTTCGGACCGGCGTTCGCCATCGCAACCGATCCGATCTCATAGCGGCCCGGTGCCGGGAGTTCGTCTTCGAACCGATAGCCGGGGCCACCACGACCGGTACCGGTCGGATCGCCACCCTGACACATGAAGCCGTTGATGATGCGGTGAAAGATGATGCCGTCGTAGTAGTGATACCGGGCCAGCGTGACGAAGTTGTTGACCGTCTTCGGCGCCTGCGCTGCGTTGAGATGAATGACCATCGTGCCCAGGGTGGTGACCATCGTGGCGGTGTAGGTCTTCTCGGGGTCGATGCACATCGGAGGTGCGTCGTCGAACTCCTGCTGCTTCGGGCTGGAACCGTCGGCATTGGGACACATGGTCGCCATGGTGATCTCGCTCTCGTCGATCTCGGTGCGGCGCGGATTCGCCGCCGATGAGGCTACCGCGGGCGAGGGATCACCCAATCCGCCATCAGCATCGGCTTAGGGTGACGATTGTGAGGCAGACGAAACCTCCGAACGACAGCCGTGCGCCGCGGGTTCTTCACGCCTGCCCGCGCTGTGAGGTCACCTGGCGGGGCGACACCGCCACGACCTGTTGGTTCTGCGGTCTGCCAGGGATCGAGGCCGGGCACGCCCGCCTCGTCGTTGAGGACGAGAACGCGGCCTGACCTGCTGGATGGTCTCCGGCCGGGCCGATACCGTGACGACGGACGTCGGAGGGAGCAGGGATGACACCGCATTGGTCTGACAGTCGAGTCGAGGTCTACCGATACGTGGTCGGCCCCATGGACAACAACGTGTTCGTGATCCGCTGCCACGAGACTGGTGAGGCCGTGCTGCTCGACGCCGCCAACGAGCACGAGAAACTTCTGGAGTTGTGCCAGCGCCTGGGCGTGCGGACCGTGCTGGAAACCCATGGCCACTGGGACCACATCCAAGCGGTGCCCGAGATTCGTGATGCCGGCTACGAGGTCGGGATCACTGCGGAGGACGCTGCGATGCTTCCCTCCTACGACTACATCCTCGAAGACGAGTCCGTCATCGAGATCGGTCGACTTCGCATCCATACGCATCACACCCCCGGTCACACCCCAGGGTCGATGTCGTTCAGCGTCGAAGGTGCACCGCTGTTGTTCAGCGGCGACACCCTCTTCCCGGGAGGCCCGGGAGCGACCCAATTCGAGGGAGGTGACTTCCCGACCATCATGCAAAGCATCGAAGACCGGATGTTCCGTCGGTTCGAACCCGACACGGTCGTGCTGCCCGGCCACGGGCTCGACACCACGATTGGAGCCGAAGCCCCCAGCCTCGACGAGTGGGCCGCCCGCGGGTGGTGAGCGACTGAGCCGGACTGTCGCCGGGCAGACCAGACCAGGCCCGTCGCTGCGTCAGTCGCCCTCTCGGTCGGACGCGTCGGCGCTCTCGGTCCGGCCGATCGTGATCACAACTCGCTGACACTCCCGCAGCCAGACCTCGGTGAACCCGTTCCATCCCTTGCGGACGAGTCGGCCATCGCGGTGGAGCGTGAGCGTCACGTCGAACTGCCACACAGCCGTGACGAAGACGGCCCCGAGTCCGGCAACGGCACCGGTCGCCAGGAGCAGTGTGCCGCGCGTGTCGCCCCCGACCACGACCAGTGCCAGGAACAACCCCGTGACCGCGACCGATCCGATCCCCAACACAACTCGAGCTGCAGTTCGCAGCCAGCCCGGGACCGGCGACAGCACCTCGAGTGTCGCCGTGGCGTCATCGCTGTCGGTTGCACGACGATCCTCGATCGCAGTCCGCAACGCTGTCACAACCTCCGGCTTCGGTGTCGGTGCCGTCATCGTCGTCTTCTCGTCTCGACGAACCCAGCACTCGATCTTCACCCCACGATGATCGCACAGCACCGTTGTCACCCCGCCAGATCCGGTGGCCGACGCAGTGCACCCGATGGGTATCCCTGCACCATCGCGGGATGGCCCCTCGGTCGTCGTCGCCCGGGTCTGCCGGCGCCGGTAGCGTTGGGTCATGACCGAAACCGTGATTCTCTCCGGCGCTCGTACCCCGATCGGCAAGATGTCCGGTGCGCTCGCCTCGTTCAGCGGCACCGACCTCGGTGGGCTCGCAATCGAAGAAGCGCTGAAGCGGGCCAGCGTGGCCGGCGAGGATGTCGACTTCGTCTACATGGGTCAGGTGGTCCAGGGTGGGGCGGGTCAGGTTCCCGCTCGTCAGGCTGCGCTGAAGGGCGGCATCCCCCTTTCCGTTCCTTCGACGGCAATCAACAAGGCGTGCCCATCGGGGCTCAATGCGATCGCCCTCTCCCACCGCCAGATCGCCGTGGGAGAAGCCGAACTGTGCGTGGCGGGCGGCATGGAATCGATGACCCAGGCCCCGTACATCCTCCCGCAGGGTCGCGCGGGGTACCGCTACGGCGACGCCACGATGCACGATTCGCTCACGCTCGACGGCCTTTACTGCTCGATCGAACACGAGTTGATGGGAGCCGGAACCGAGCGCTACGCAGCCGCAGCCAAGATGGCCCGAGAGCCGATGGATGCCTATTCGGCGCTGTCGCACGAGCGTGCCGCGATCGCGCAAAAAGATGGTCTCTTGGCCGAAGAGATCGTGCCGGTGACCGTTCCCCAGCGCCGGGGAGAAGACATCGTCGTGCGCGACGACGAGGGCATCCGGGTCGGTACCACCGCCGAATCGTTGAGCGGCCTGAAGGGCGCATTCGGGGGTGCTGGGAACGTCACTGCTGGAAACGCCTCGCAGATCTCCGACGGTGGCGCAGCAGCCGTCATCACCACGAAGGCGAACGCCGACGCGCTCGGTATCGAGCCACTGGCCGAGATCGTCGCCTACGGCGAGGTTGCCGGCCCCGACACGTCGCTTCTCACCCAGCCGAGCCGTGCGACGATGGTTGCACTCGAACGGGCCGGACTGACGCTCACCGATGTCGACCTGTTCGAGTTCAACGAGGCGTTCGCCGCCGTTGCCATTGCATCGATGGCCGACCTGGGCATCCCCACCGACATCGTCAACGTCAACGGTGGCGCCATTGCGCTCGGACATCCGATCGGTATGTCCGGTGCCCGAATCGCCATCCATCTCGCCTACGAACTCAGGCGCCGGGGTGGCGGCATCGGTGTCGCAGCGCTCTGCGGCGGCGGTGGACAGGGCGATGCACTCGTCATCAAGGTGAACAGCTGATCGGAGCCTCGCCATGCGAGGGATTTCCACCGTGGCGCTGGCGGCGGCACTCCTGCTTGTCGCCTGCAGGAGCGCCGACGATGTCGGAGCACCGGCAGTGTCGATCACGGCCCCCGTCACCACGACGACCGCCAACACGACCCCCGTCACCACACCCACAACGACCAGCACCACCCCACCGACCACCACCGAACCGACCACGACAACAACAGTCACGACGACAACCACAACCACCGTCCCGACCATCGACATCGACGGATCTCCGATGATCGAGTTTTCGATCGACATCGACGAGGAGCCGTTCGACGGGCAACTCACCGAAGCCGGGTTCACAACCTTCGTTGTCGAGACGCTGCGCGACGAACGGTCGTGGATCAGTCGCGGTGTGGGATTTCGCCTGGTCGACGACGGCGGACTGTTCACGGTCACCGTTGCGACACCAGCCCGAACCGACGAGCTGTGTTGGCCGCTCCGGACCAACGGTCGATACTCGTGCGCGCGCAACGGCTGGATCGTGTTCAACAGCGATCGCTGGTTCGGCGCAACCGACTCGTGGCCAGCAGATCTCGACACGTATCGCCGTTATCTCGTCAACCACGAGATCGGTCACTACATCCTCGGCGCCGGTCATCCCGGCTGCCCCGGCCCCGGTCAGCTCGCACCGATCATGATGCAACAAACCAAGGGACTCGGTGGGTGCAAACCGAACGGCTGGGTCGATCCCTAGCTGCGCGCCGGCCGCTCGTCGAGGCCGACGACACCAGCTGATGATGCGTCATGACGACGACGCAACAACTGCTTCACCCACCGTTTGTGTTCGCCACATGAAGCGTGTCTCCGACGGATCGACCGGGTGGCGACAGTGCATCACCAGCCGGTTGTCCCACACGACGACTTGGCCCGGCTGCCACGCATGGCGATAGGTGAAATCATCCTGCGTTGCGTGGGCCCACAGCGCATCGAGCAACGCCTCGCTCTCTTCGAGCGGCAAATCTTCCACGTACCCGTTGGTCCGCCGGCCGAGAAAGAGCGCCTCGCGCTCGGTGCCGGGTAGCCGCCGCAGGATCGGATGATACGTGCCGATCGCCTCGATCGGCGTCGCTGGTTCCGTCATGCCGACACGCAACGCCCCGTTGCTCGAAAACGTCGAATCGTGCTTGATCCGTTTGCCCTCGACCCGCCTGCGAAGCTCGGCTGGCAGGCTCTGCGCAGCGAGGACCTGGCTGCAGAATCCCGTATCGCCGCCCCGTTCCGGGACGTGGCGAGCGTGCAGCAGGGTGAACGTCGGCGGGTTCGGGATGTAGCTCATGTCGGTGTGCCACTCCCACTCGCCGAAAAACATCTCACTCGTCTCGACCCGTTCGCCGGTCCGGGGATCCACGTTGCCGAGGAAGAGCAGATACGGATCGATGCCCCGCGCCTCCAATCGGGCGACCTGTTCCTCGACCGTCAGCTCTTCTTCACCGTCGACCCTGCCCTTGCCGTAGCCCGTGATCAGTCCCGGCGCGAACTCGTTGCGGCCGAACACGCCGGTGAGCGCGTTGAGCTCAGCGACCTCGAGCATGCGTCCGAACTCGAACACGAGCGTGCCGTGATGATCGATCGCTGCTCGACGAAGCAGGTTGGCTGCCGCCGCATCATCGGGCAACGCCGACGGCTCGACCCCGAAGATGCGGGCACCGAAACGGGCACCCTCGATCGGCTGCACATCGATGTCCATCAGTGACCCGACGCAAGACAGAAACGGTTGCCTTCGGGATCGGCCATGATCGCCCACCGAAACCCCGCTGCCTCGTGCTCCTCGACGAAGGTGCCACCCAGCGTCTCGACGGCAGCGCGCGCCTCGTCGACATTGTCGACCTGGGTGTCGAGGTGGACCCGACCCGAAGCTGCTCCAGGTTCCGGCGATGCCTGCAGCGCAAGCATCACACCCCCGGGGTGCTGTGGTTCGAACCAGCAAAACCCCGGAAACTCGGTTCGAATACCGGTTCCGAGCATCGCTGACCAGAAGGCCTTCTCGCAATCGAAGTCCGAGACATTGATCACGACTGCTCCGATCTTGGCCACTGCAGCGCTCATGGATCGACGATATCTCCCTTCAGCGGGCGGAGCCCAGGTACCAGGTCCAGTGATGCGAGCCGGCGCCGACGATGAACTCGGGAAGCGTGTCGGGTCCGCAGGCATCGGTGCCGAGGCCGCGAACGGCCGCGTCGATGTGTACTTCCGTGGTGTTGGCTCGCTCGAGCTCCGCCAGGGTCGCGGCTGCGGTCAGGGCTGCGTCGTGATGCGAACGAGCAGTCATCACGAGCGGCCGACCACCCTCGACTCGCAAACCCTGGCCCCCCCTGTTCCTGAGCGTCATCCAGCGAGTGGCGACATGGGCGCCATGCTCCTGTGGCACGACGTAGGGGTGGTATTGCGAGTCCACCGTCGACGACCACCGTCCGATCGTGGCGCTCGAGTTGCGGTCGGGGTAGGTCTCGTGTGGACCAGGACCGAACCACTCCATACGGGCAAAGGAAGCAGGCACCTCGAAGCGCACACCGACTCGGGGCATGTCTCGCCACCGACTCGGCAGGTCGATGCGCTCGTCGAATCGGGCCATCCCGTTCTCGATCGTGATCGTGGTCCGATGGCGGGCCTCCTCGTCTGTACCGACAATTCGCCGAGCAATCGAGATGATCTCGGCGTCACCCGGGCGACGGCGGGTGAGCGAGTCCGTGATGAACTCGGCCCCCTCGAGCCCCCAGCGCAGCCATGCCTGCCGGCGACCCTGGATCTCGCTCATCCACCCCTGCTGGACACCGTCATTGTCGGTCGGGGCCCGCCACAGCCAGGGCACGATGTCCCCGTCGATGACCGTCACATCGTCGATGCGGACGCCGGCGATTCCCGTCTCGGTGGTCTCCACCTCCACGCTGCGGCGACGAGCCGGTCTCGCCGCCGGTCGACCGCCGAGCGGGAACTGCTGCCACGAGACCACGTGTCCCCTTCGAGCCCAGTCGGTCGAACGGCGCTGGATGAACTCGACCAGCAGGTGAGCTTCTCCGTCGGGTAGCTGTCGGGGCAACGGGAGCGAGACCGTGACAGATGTGCCAGCACGAACCTCGACGTTCGTTGTCCCTCGCTCGACCCGACGTCCGTCGACATCGACCGTCCAACGCAACTGCAGATCGTCGATACCGGTGAAGAAGCGTCGGTTTGTGATCCGTACCCGCCGCCCGCCCAGGTGCTCGGCGGTCACGGGGCGACATCCCCACGCCAGCTCCCGCATCACCGGATGGGGAGTGAGATCAGGGCCGACGAGTCCGTTGATGCAGAAGTTGGCGTCATTCGGTTCATCACCGAAGTGGCCGCCGTACGCCCAATAGAACCGACCGTGGGCATCGCGTTCGGCAAGCCCCTGGTCGCGCCAGTCCCACACGAACCCGCCGGTGATTGCGGGTTCGGACCAGAATGCATCGAGGTACCGGTCGAGCGATCCGTTCGAGTTGCCCATGGCATGGGAGTACTCGCAGATGAGCATCGGGCGATCATCGTCACCCGTCTGCTCCGCCCATCGAGCCCAGGTCACGATCGTGGAGAGGGACGGGTACATCGCAGTGAGCACGTCGTTCGAATTGCGTTCGGATGGAGTCGGTGATCGACACCATGCATCTGCCGCCGATGCGTTTCGCCACCGTTCCGCACCCTCGTGGTGGACAAATCGGCCCGGGTCGACCCGCCGAATCCACGCGGCAGCTGCCTCGTGCACCGGTGCATGGCCGGACTCGTTGCCGAGCGACCAACCGATGACACAGGCGTGGTTCCGGTCACGGGCCACGAGCCGCGTGACCCGGGACATGATCGCGGCCTCGTACCGGGGGTCGTGGGCCAGGGCCTTCTCTCGCCCGTGACACTCGACGTTCGCCTCGTCGATCACGTACAACCCCAACTCATCGCACAGATCGAGCAGGCGGTGATCGTTCGGGTAGTGCGCAGTCCGAATGGCATTGAGGTTGTGCTGCTTCATCAGCACGAGTTCGTCTCGCATGTCCTCGACGGTGACGGTCTTTCCCGTGACCGGATGATGATCGTGACGGTTCACGCCGAAGATCTTGATCGGCACACCATTGATCATGAGCCGACGATCAACCAGTTCGATGCGCCGGAATCCCACGCGGGTCAGATGCGCTTCGACGACTACACCGTTGGCGTCGACCAGTTCGGTGACGACCCGATACAGCGTCGGGGTCTCCGCAGTCCACGGGTCGATGTCGAGATCGAGGAATTCGACCGAGGCCAGATGGCCGAGAAAATCGTCGGCGGCCAAGACCTCGGCAAAGATCGAGCCTCGGGCTCGGTCGTCCACTGTCGCCGTGCCACGACGAAGTCGACGCCCGCCGAGCGTCTCGAGCGCGACCCGGAGTGTGTGCGCCGCCGGCGGTACATTGAGTTGGCCGCTCAGCCGGAGCGAGCCGGTGCCACGATGCGAGTCATAGTCGGCCTCGATCCGGAGATCATCGATGCGGGTGCGACCTCTCGCCTCGAGGTGCACCGACCGATGCAGGCCCGCATGCCACCAGTGGTCCTGATCCTCGATCCATGTCGCATCGGACCAGCGGATCACCATGACGGCAAGCAGGTTGTCACCTGTGGTCAGGTGCGGCGTGAGATCAAACTCCGACGGGAGCCGGGAGTCCTTGCCCACCCCGACGAACACGCCGTTGCACCACACTGCGGCGACGCTCTCGAAGCCGCCGAGGTGCAACACCACGTCGCGACCCCTCCAGACACGAGGAACCCGAAAGGTCGTGCGATGCAGCCCCGTCGGGTTGTTCGGTGGGCTGTACGGAGGCTCGGCGTCGGGCCACGGCATGACGATGTTCGTGTAGTGCGGCAGGTCTCCGGTGTGTTGGCGAGTCCAACAACCCGGGACGGCAATCGTGCGCCAACGCTCGTCGGATGTCCCCGGCGACGCCCAGCGGGCCGGTGCCGCAGCAGGCGAGTCGACGAGCCGGAATCGCCAGTCGCCGTCGAGCGAGCGGCGCCATGGCGAACCACCACCGACGCGGGCCTCCGACGCCGATGGGTACGGCTCGAGTGGCGGCCGGGCTGCCAGCCGATTGATCTCGAAGATGTCGGGACGGAGCAGCATCGCAGGGTCGAGCACAGCAAGGATTCTCGCTTGCGCGTCACCAACGCGCCACGGTGGTGCGCCGGATCCGAGCTGGAGCGCTCAGGGCCAGAGTGGCTCGTCGATCGTGAAGCCGATGTCGCTGCCCCACGTATTGCGGTAGGCGACCTCGTGGACAGGGTTTCGCTTGGCGACGCCCCACCTGCCGGTCGGATAGCCCATCGGGACGCAACCGGCCATCCTCCAGCCCTCCCCCGTGGGAACGCCGAGGAGCTCGTTCACCTCGTCGCCCTTCCAGTACCCCAGCACGGTGGTGAGCGACGAACCCACACCTTCGGCCCGAGCAGCGAGCTGGGCGCTCCAGATCGCCGGGTAGATCGATCCGCCGCTCGTGTCGCCCCGCTCGAACGCGAACAACAGGAGTGGATAGGTCGCAAAGTTGTCTTGCGCCCAGGTGACCGAGTTGATGATGCGGCCGAACTGTTCATCGGATTCGTTCTGGGGATCCGCAGCCGCTGCGGTCTGCTCGGCATACACCGTGCTCCACAACTGATCGATGCAGAACCGATAGTGCTCTCCCAATGCTTCCCTCATGGCCGGATCGTCGACGAGCATGAACCGCCACTGCTGCCCGTTCCCTCCGCTCGGCGCACGGATCGCAGCGTCGAGAATGCGCATCTGCACGTCCTCGGGGATCGGATCGGGCCTGACCCGTCGCATTGCTCGAGTGGTGTAGAGCGCCTCACGGATGTCCATGAAACGAGTTGAGCAGAACTCGCAACGGGGGGCAAAAGCGCAGGGGCCGCCATCCGGTCGACGGTTCCGACGCTGGCGTCGGTCCATTGACATATTCATCTGAATGTATCTACGATCGAGGCATGGCGACGAGCTTCCTCGAGGGCTACCTCCCCTACCTCCTGCGTCAAGCCGACCAGACACTGTCCGAGCCGTTCTATGCCGTACTGAACCGCTACGGCGTCGCTCGTTCGGAATGGCGCGTCCTCGCAGTCCTCCACGACCTCGGCGATCTCGGAGTGGTCGACCTCGCTGCCGCGTCACTCAGTCCCCAACCCACCGTCACCCACGCCCTCCGCCGCCTCGAGAATCGAGACCTCGTCACCCGACGGCCGGGCACCCACGACAAACGCCAGCGGATCATCTCGATCACCCCGAGCGGCGCACGCCTCACCGCAACCCTGATCGACGAGGCCACCGCACTCCAACGCGAGGCCCTTGCCGAGGTCGGCGGCCTCAGCGCACTGTCGCAACAACTCCGTGCCCTCACCGAAGCGGTCGAGGCACGAGCGCAGACACCCCAGACAACACAGCGAGCCGGATGATGCAGGAGAACCCGATGCCCGAGTACGACCCCGCCGATGCGACCGCTCGCCGACCGTTCGCCCTGCTGCAGTGGATCGACGATCACCGAGCTGAACTCACCCCACCGGTTGCGAACAAACAGGTGTTCCGGGAAGCCGACATGGTCATCATGATGGTCGGCGGGGGCAACGAACGAAACGACTTCCACGAGGACCCACGCGAGGAGTTCTTCTACCAACTCAAGGGTGACATGAGTCTCTGGCTGTGGCCCGAGGAGGGTTCGGCTCCGTTCGAAATGCCGATCCGCGAGGGCGAGATCTACCTCCTCCCACCCAACCTGAAACACTCGCCGCAACGCCCGGATCCTGACTCGATCGGACTCGTCGTCGAGTACCAGCGGCCACTCGGCGAACTCGATGCCTTCGAGTGGCCGTGCCCGACGTGTCATCGGGTCGTGCATCGCGTCGAGATTCAGGTGCAGGCGATCGACAAGGATCTTCCGCCGCTGTTCGCTGCGTTTCACGGCGACGAAACCGCTCGCACCTGCGCGTCGTGCGGAACGGTGCATCCGGGCAAGGAGTATCGCCTGTGACTGCGACCCTCACCGCAGCCGAACTCGACAGCGCCGATCCGCTTGCACGCCTGCGCGACGCCTTCCACCTGCCCGGGGAGTTGTATCTCGTGGGCAACTCGCTGGGTGCGTTGCCGAAGTCTGCCCCCAACTACGTCGCCACCGAGTTCGAGCGATGGGCAACACTCGGTGTCGAGGGCCACTTCACCGGCGAACTTGCGTGGAAGGACTACCACGCCCTGGTGAGCGATCAACTGGCTCGACTCGTCGGTGCCGGTCGCGACGAGGTGGTGGCGATGAACGGACTCACCGTCAACCTCCACCTCCTCTTGATCAGCTTCTATCGACCCACCCCGAAGCGCCACAAGATCTTGATCGAGGCGCACGCCTTCCCGTCCGACCACTTCGCCGCCGAGTCGCAGATCCGCCAACGAGGGTTCGATCCGGCCCAGTCGCTCGTCACCCTCGCTCCCCGCCCCGGCGAGGAGACCCTCCGAGTCGATGACATGCTCGCAACCATCGCCGAACTCGGCGACGAGTTGGCTCTGGTCATGCTCCCCGGCGTGCAGTACTACACCGGTCAGGTCATGCCGATGGCCACACTCACTGCGGCCGGACACGACGTCGGCGCCGTCGTCGGATTCGATCTCGCCCATGCGGTCGGCAACATCGAACTCGACCTGCATGACTGGAACGTCGACTTCGCTGCCTGGTGTTCCTACAAGTACCTGAACAGTGGGCCGGGCGGTGTGGCGGGCGCCTACGTCCACCGCCGTCACGTCACCGATCAAACCCTGCCGAAGCTCCTTGGCTGGTGGGGAACCAACCCCTCGACTCGGTTCGAGATGGCAACCGACTTCGACGCCATCGACACGGTCGAGTCGTGGCAGCTCTCGAATGCCCCGGTGCTGGCCATGGCAACGCTGCGTGCCTCCCTGGATCTTTTCGACGAGGCTGGCGGGATCGAAGCACTTCGGTCCAAGTCCGAGCGTCAGATCGAGTTCTTCGATCGACGGCTCGACGAGGTGATCGGCGACCGCGTGAGCAACATCACGCCCCGGGCCCTCGAGGAGCGTGGGTGCCAGTTCGCCCTGCAAGTCACCGCCGGTGACGGCAAGCGGGTGTTCGACGCACTCGAAGCGGCGCGGGTGCTCTGCGACTGGCGCGAGCCCGACGTCATTCGCGTGGCTCCGGTCCCCCTGTACAACTCCTTCAGCGACATCGAACGCTTCGTACAGATCCTCGACGGGATCGTGCAATGAGCACACTCCGCACGCCGATCGTCGTCGCCGGTGCCGGCCCGGCCGGATCGTTGCTGGCGATCTATCTCGCCCGCCAGGGCCACGACGTCACCATCTACGAGCGTCGCCCTGATCTGCGCACCAGCGATGTCGATGCCGGGCGTTCGATCAACCTGGCGCTCGCCACCCGAGGCATCGTCCCCCTGGTGGAGATCGGTGCGATCGGACGGGTCGACGAGATCACGATCCCGATGCGGGGCCGGATGATCCACGCCGAGAACGAGTCGACCGCGGTTTTGCAGCCCTACGGGTCGCAAGCCCACGAGGTCATCCACTCGGTGTCGCGCAACGACCTCAACGCCATCTTGCTCGACGAGGCCGAAGCGACGGGGCGGGTGCGAATCGAATTCGAACGGCAACTCGAGGCCGTCGATTTCGCGACATCGACCCTGACCTTCCACGATGGTTCGTCCGAACCCTTCGGTGTGGTGTTCGGATGCGACGGCGCAGGCTCGCCGGTGCGCAAGGCGATCGAAGCCGCCGGGTCGTGCACATCGCACACCGAGTGGCTCGACCATGACTACAAGGAGTTGACACTTCGACCCGGTGCGGACGGGATGCACCGTCTCGACCCGAATGCACTCCACATCTGGCCGCGCGGTGAACTGATGCTGATCGCACTCGCCAACCCTGGCGGTGACTTCACCGTGACCCTGTTCGCGCCCAAAGCCGTCTTCGCCGAGCTCACCGACGCCGCCGCCGTCGACGGGTTCTTCACCACCGAATTCCCCGACTTCGCCGCGATGGTCTCCGATCTCACCGATCAGTTCGCCACCAACCCGACCGGCCCGCTCGGCACCCTCCGAACCAATGGCTGGAGTCACGACGACCGCGCCATCGTGATCGGTGATGCTGCGCACGCCATCGTGCCCTTCCACGGCCAAGGGATGAATGCCGCCATGGAGTCGGCCCGAGCCCTTGCGGCACAGTTGGCCAACCGACCCGACGACGTCACCGGTGCCTTCCGACGCTTCGAAACCGAGCGGCGACCCGACACCGACGCAATCGCCCGCATGGCCTTGGACAACTACATCGAGATGCGAGCTGGCGTCGTCGATCCCGACTACGTCGCGCAGCGAACACTGGCACTCGAACTCGAACGGCGACACCCGACCCGCTTGAGCCCTCGCTACAACATGGTCATGTTCTCCACCATGCCGTACGCCGAGGCCCTGCAGCGAGCTGTTCGCCAAAAGGAGATCATCGTCGACGCCCTCGCCGACCCCGACCTCGACGTCGATGCGCTCGTGCGTGAGCTTCCACCACTGCCTGCACTCGACCCGCTTGCCGACCCGGAAGCGTTGTCCGTCTCATGAGCACCGAACCACTCACCTACTCGAGCTACCTGCGAACAGACGAGCTCCTCGGCCTCCAGACCCCGCGGTCCACCGATCCCCGCACGGGTCAGGCCGAACACGACGAGTTGCTCTTCATCGTGATCCATCAGGTCTACGAACTGTGGTTCAAGCAGCTGTTGCACGAACTCGACTATGTGGTGGCGGCAATGTTCGCCAACAACCTTGCAACCGCACGACTCCACATGAAGCGAGTCTTGAAGATCCTGAAGACACTCGTCGGCCAGGTCGACATTCTCGAGACGATGACGCCGGTGGAATTCGCGAGCTTCCGTGCGTTTCTCGACTCGGCCAGTGGCTTCCAATCCGCCCAGTTCCGCGAACTCGAGTTCGTGCTCGGCATGAAGGACCGGGTCCAACTCGACTGGTTTTCGGGACATGAGCGTGAACGTCTCGAACGCCGCTTCGGAACCCCAACACTGTGGGACGCCTTCATCGCTGCGATGGTCAGCCACGGAATGGACGTCCCCGAACGTGCGGCCACACGCGACGTCACCCAGACCATCGTCGAAGACCCGGAACTCCAAGCGCTGATCGTGAGCGAGTACCACGACGAGGCGTTTGCCGCCGTCTGCGAGACGCTGACCGACCTCGACGAGGGCCTCCAGGAGTGGCGCTATCGCCACGTGATGATGGTGCGTCGCACCATCGGCACCAGGCACGGCACCGGAGGATCCGACGGCGCGGCCTACCTCCAGAAGACGCTGTTCCGCCCTGCATTCCCGGACCTGTGGGCGATCCGAACCGAGTTCTGACCGAAAGTGCACCGATGACCACCTACCCAGACCTTCGACTCTTCATCGGCGGAGAGTGGCGGAGTGGCACCGACACGCTGCCCGTCGTCAACCCGTCGACGGAAACGACCATTGGTCGTCTCCCCGTTGCGTCGTCGGCCGACCTCGACGATGCACTGCGGGCCGCCGAGCAGGGGTTCGAGGTCTGGCGGGCCACCGCACCGCGTGACCGAGCCGATCTGATTCGCGAGGCGGCACGCTTGCTGCGCCTGCGCCAAGACGAGATCGCCCACTCGATCACCCTCGAGCACGGCAAGCCCTACCAGCAGGCCCGGCTCGAGGTCATCAGAGGCGCCGAGTTCTTCGAGTGGGACGCCGGTGAAGCGGTTCGCACGTACGGACGCGTCATCCCGAGTGCACCCGGTGTTCGCTACATCGTCCACCACCAACCGATCGGCCCGGTCGCAGCGTTCTCGCCGTGGAACTTTCCGATGAGCCAGCCGGCCCGCAAAGTTGCCGGTGCGCTCGCGAGCGGGTGTTCGATCATTCTCAAGGCGGCCGAGGAGACCCCGGCCGGCGCACTCCACATCGCCAACGCATTTGCCGACGCCGGCCTTCCCGCCGGAGTCCTGAACCTCGTCTTCGGGGTTCCCGCCGACATCTCCCGCCACCTCATCCCGAGCCCGATCACGAAACTCGTGGCCTTCACCGGTTCGACGGTCGTCGGTCGGCACCTGACCGTGATCGCCTCGGAGCACATGACCCCGGTCTTGATGGAACTCGGCGGCCATGCACCGGTCATCGTCTGTGAGGACACCGACGTCGACGAAGCAGCGGTGACCTCTGCGATTCGCAAGATGCGCAACGCCGGGCAGGTGTGCACCTCCCCAACGCGATTCTTCGTCCATGAACACGTCTATGACCGCTTCCTCGACCGCTTCGCCGAACGGTGTGCGGCCACGATCGTCGGGGACGGCTTCGACGAATCGGTCGAGATGGGCCCCCTTGCCAACGACCGGCGGATCACTGCCCTGACCGACTTCGTGTCCGATGCCGTTGCGACCGGCGCCACCCTCGTGACCGGTGGAAGTCGGATCGATCGTCCCGGCTATTTCTTCGAACCGACCGTGCTTGCCGATGTCCCCGACAACGCGCGGGTGATGCAGGAGGAACCGTTCGGGCCGCTCGCCATCGTCAACTCGGTCACCTCGCTCGACGAGGCGATCGCGCGGGCCAACAGCGTGCCGTACGGACTTGCGGCGTACGGCTTCACGAACCGGGCCGATTACGCCGACCGCATGGTCGATCACGTCGAGACCGGCAACCTCTCGATCAACACGCTCGAAGCCTCACTGCCCGAAACCCCCTTCGGCGGGGTGAAGTCGAGCGGCTATGGACGCGAAGGCGGCACCGAGGGTCTCCACCACTACACGGTCGTCAAGAACGTGTCGCACAGCATGACGATCGTCTGAGGAGGCGGATATCGATGCAGTACACGAAGGCGGACGCAAAGGCCCATGCCCGAGCAACCATGACCGGTATCTGGGCTGCTGCGCTCATGCCGTTCGACGATCAGCTTCGGATCGATGAGGACGGCTTTCGCGAGAATGTGCGCCACTGGACCCAGGACCTCGGGATCCAGGGACTGTTCATCTCGGGCAAGCAGGGTGAGTTCTACGCCATGACGCTCGAAGAGCGGAAACGAAGCTTCGAACTGGCGGTGGAGGCAACCGGCAGTCACGCCCAGACGATCATGTCGTGCAGCGATCAGAACATGGACGTCGCCATCGAACTGGCCCGCCACGCCGAGCTGTGTGGCGCCGACTACATCGTCGTGCACGCACCCCTGCTGCACTTCACCAAGGCGCAGGACGAGACGTTGCTGCGCTACTACCGCACCATCGCCGATGCCGTCGACATCGGCATCGCCCTGTGGAGCCACCCCGACAGCGGCTATCTGATGTCACCCGCCCTCTGCAACCGCCTCGCCGACATCGACAATGTCGTCGCCATCAAGTACTCGGTACCACGCGACCTGTATGCCGAACTCACCGAGCTTGCGTCCGACCGGATCCACGTCAGCACGTCCGCCGAGCACGAGTGGCTCGACAACATCATCGAGCTCGACTGGAAGCTCTACCTTTGCTCGTCTCCTCCATTCCTCATCCAGACCGCAATCGATCGACGGATGCACGACTACACCGAGGCTGCATTCGCAGGCCGCATCGACGAGGCACGGGCGATCAGCGCCACCCTGCAACCGGTCCGCGATGCCCTGATGGGCACCCGGCCCGCCGAAAAACCACACGCGCACCAGAAGTACTGGCAGGAACTGCTCGGGCAGGTGGGTGGCCGGGTCCGTGCCCCCATGCTCGAGTTGACCGATGAGGAGAAAGCGACGACCCGGGCCGCCTTCGAACAGTGCGGGCTGCAGGTGTGAGCGTTCGGCTCGTTCTCGTCGGCTGGGGAGCCATCGGTCGAACCGTCGCCGGACTGCTCTCCTCCGACACCATCGAGTTGGTCGGGGTTGGCGTCCGGTCCGACCGCACCCGTCCCGACATTCCTTCGCCCACAACCGTCATCACCGATCCGTTCGACCTGGCCGCGCTCGCCCCCGACGTTGTGGCCGAGGCGGCCAGTCGTGACGCCGTGATCCCTTGGGGACGGGCTGCACTCGGCATCGGCGCCGACTTCGTCGTCTCGTCGGTGTCGGCCCTTGCCGATCCTGACGCCCATGCAGATCTCCGAACCGCGGCCGTCGCCGGAGGTGCACAGGTACAGATCCACGCCGGCGCCCTCACGGGCATCGATGCACTCGTCGCCGCCCGACCCATGGGGATCAACATCGTCCGCCACCGCATCGTGAAGCCACCGACCGCATGGAAGGGAACGCCCGCCGAAGGGCTCTGTGACCTCGATGGCATCACTGAGCCGACGGTGTTCTCGCACACCTCCGCTGCCGATGCAGCCCGAACGTTCCCGAAGAACGCCAATGTGGCAATGACCACCGCACTGGCGGGCGTGGGACCCGACAGAACCGAGATCATGCTCGTCGCCGACCCTTCGGCTGCCACGAACCGTCACGAACTCCACGCAGAGGGCGGCTTCGGCACCATGGACGTCGTCCTGGCCAACAACCCATTGCCGACGAATCCCAAAACCTCGGCCCTGGCTGCGCTCAGCCTCGTACGTGCGATCGAGAACCGGGTCTCGCCGATTGTGATCTAGCGGTGACGGTCAGGCGACCGTTTCCCAGTCGAGCCCAACATCGAGCGCCCGAACGGAGTGGGTGAGCTCACCGACTGCGATGGAGTCGACACCGGTCGCCGCAACCTGAGCCGCAGTCTCGAGGGTCAGGCCACCGCTCGCCTCCAGCCACACCTCCGGGCCGATCTCGTCACGGAGCGCCACCGCAGCGCGCATCTGCTCGGGGGTGAAGTTGTCGATCAACACCTGATCGGCGCCCGCTTCGATCGCGTGGCGGAGCCCGTCGAGGCAGTCCACTTCGACCTCGACCGGTATCGTCCCCTCCAGCTCGCGCACGGCTGCATAGGCCTCGGCGACCCCACCAGCGCTGGCGACATGGTTGTCCTTGACCATCGCAGCGTCGAAGAGGCCCATGCGATGGTTGACCCCACCGCCGCAGCGAACGGCGTACTTCTGCAGTGCCCGCAGGCCCGGAAGCGTCTTTCGGGTGTCACGCACCACGGCGTCGGTTCCGGCACATGCGGTGACCCACCGAGCAGTCTGGGTGGCAATCCCCGAGAGATGACAGAGCAGGTTGAGCGCGCTTCGCTCGGCGGTGAGCAGCAAACCGGTCGGGGCGGTGACCCGAGCGACCGCAGAACCGACCGCGACACCATCTCCATCGGTCATCAGATGATCGATGTCGCTCGGTGCATCACCGCACACCATCTCGACAACGGCGGCAACGACCGGCAGACCGGCAATCACTCCGGTTTCACGAGCGGCGAACGTCACGACACACCGTTGATCAGCAGGGATCGTCGCAACCGATGTGACATCGACACCGTCGGCAAGATCCTCGACGAGCGCAGCTCCGATCACCTGCTCGACCGCCGTCGGATCGAGGCCGACAGCGTGCAGTCGAGCCGTGGTGTCGACGGACAACGGATGAGGAACGAACACGGTGCGACGCTAGCGAGGTGAGGGGGCCAGGGCATGGGTACCGTCGAATCGCGCCTCCCATCGAACCGATACGTCGCCTACCGTGCAGCCATGGCGAACCCTCGGGCTGATCCGGTCACCGAGCTCCGTGAGCGGCTCGGGCGCAGCGTGCGTACGCTGTTGGCCGGTGACCCCGAGCCTCGCCCGATGCCCCTGCTCGAGGGGGATCGACGGTTCCCGTCAACATCTGCGGTGTGGACGGTCCACAGCGACATCTCCATGCTGGTCGGGGGGCTCCGAGCATTGTTGCTTCAGACCTTGCACCCACCGACGCTCGCAGGTGTGACCCAACACTCCACGTACCGGACCGATCCTCTCGGGCGCCTTCAGCGCACGGGGGCGTTCCTCGGGGTCACCACGTTCGGATCCCGAGCCGACGCCGACCAGGCGGTGGCGATGGTGCGTGCCGTGCACGAGCACGTCGTCGGTACGACGAACGACGGTGTGCCGTATTCCGCCACCGACCCCCACCTCCTTGCCTGGGTCCACTGCACCGAGGTGGATAGCTTCCTTCGAGCCCGTATGCGCTACGGCGTCTCGCCGCTACCAGCCGACATGGCCGATCGATATGTGGAGGAGATGGGCGAGATCGGGGCCGAACTCGGCGTGACCGAGCCACCACAGAATCGCCATGACCTTCGAATCCGGCTCCAGAGCTACCGCTCGGAGCTGGCCGCGTCCCCCGACACGCACGAGACCGTTCGATTTCTCGCCTTCCCGCCCCTGTCGTTGGCGGCGCGGGCTCCGTACGGTGTCGTCTTCGCTGCCGCCACGTCGATGCTGCCGCGCTTCGCCCGACGCCAACTTCGCCTCCCCGTCGTGCCGCTGGCAGAACCGCTTGCGATCAGACCGGCCGCAACACTGCTCCTGCGCACAATCGGCTGGGCACTCGGCGAACACCCGGCTCGCCGTGCCGCCCAACCGGCCTGACTACGCTCGCCGACATGGACTTGGTCGAACTGCAGCGGTTGATGGACGAGCTGTACGGCGAGAACGACCGAGCGCGGGGCGTTCCCTCGACCGTCGCGTGGCTGGCCGAAGAGCTCGGCGAACTCGCGCAAGCCGTCCGGAAAGGCACGCGCGAGCAGCAGGTCCACGAATTCGGCGACGTCCTTGCGTGGCTCGCCTCCCTCGCGAATCAGATGGGCATCACGCTCGACGAAGCGATGCAGCGCTACGTCGACGACCCGCCCTGATCGACCCCAGGACCCTCCGCGACGATCCCATCTCGGTCGAGTTGAGATCCCCACCAGTGGTCAGTAGCGACCGTTTCTGGTGTCGTCGTCGAGCGTGCGTCCACTGGCACTCGGCAGCCCGAGTACTTCGTCGGGGCGCACGTACAGCGGATCGAACGCCGGCCGAGCGAAGACCTCGGTCAGTTCCGGACGGAAACTCTCCATCGAATCGGACTCGTAGGAAGGATCGAAGCTGATCTGGTCCCAACGTGCGCAGAACGCTGCCGCCGCCTCGAAGTACGGGTGACCTCGGAACCGTTCGCGTGCGTCTGGATCGGTTCCGTTCATCGGTCCGGCGTGGTGCTGTTGAAAGATTCCATGGTGGGCCACGACCCACGTGACCTCTTCCCGCACGAATGGCCGAATGATCTCGGCAGCCATCCGGTCGTGGTTCATGGGCGCAAGGGCATCGCCGATGTCGTGGAGCAGTGCTGCGACGATCCAGTCGGGGTCGGCGCCATCTCGCCGGGCCCGCGTCGCTGACTGCAACGCATGCTCACAACGATCGATGGGATAGCCGGACGAACGTTCGTGGCGCTGCGCCTCCAGCGCTGCGATGTACCGATCGGGTGACTCAGCCATGTACGGCTCGAACTTGCGCGCCAGCAGTTCGTAGTCGGCCGTCGTTCCCTCGTCCATACGGGTGAACGAGACGGTCTCGGTTGACGTCGTCACAGCACTACCTCCACTCTCCGAACCGATTCGACCCGAAGGCGACACGATCCTCGTCGGATGGACCGCGACGCTACTCGCCAATCGCAGTCGAGCTCAGGCTCAGACGAGTCCCTGTTCGACCAGGCTTTCGGCGATCTGGATCGTGTTGAGTGCAGCACCCTTGCGAAGATTGTCACCGGACAGGAACAGGCTGAGCCCGTGCTCGACCGTGTCATCGACTCGTAGACGCCCGACATAGGTGACATCGACACCGGCCGAGTCGAGGGGTGTGGGCACGTCCATGAGCTCGACCCCTTCGGCCCCAGCAAGAAGCTCACGAGCACGCTCAGGGGTGATCGCCGACGAGAATCGGGCATTGATGACGAGGGAATGGCCGGTGTACACCGGCACCCGTACACACGTCCCCGAAACTTTCAGATCCGGCAGATCCATGATCTTGCGACTCTCGAACCGCAGTTTCTGCTCTTCGTTGGTCTCGTCCAACCCGTCGTCGACAAGCGCGCCTGCGAATGGCACCACGTTGAACGCAATCGGCTTGACGAAGTTCGGCCCCTCGCCGACCGACACGGCTCGGCCATCGAACGTCAGCTGAGGGCCGTCCGTGCCGACTTTTTGAGCCTGCCCGTCGAGTTCATCGACCCCCGACAGTCCAGCACCGGACACTGCTTGGTAGGTCGACACCACCATCGCCTCGAGACCGGCCTCGTCGGAAAGTGGCTTCATGACCGGCATGGCGACCATGGTCGTGCAGTTCGGATTGGCAACGATGCCCTTCGGGATCGACTGCAGTGCGGCAGCGTTGACCTCGGGGACGACCAGCGGGACGTCAGGATCCATGCGCCACGCCGACGAATTGTCGATGACGATCGCACCCGCTGCTGCAACCGTGGGGGCGAGTTCCTTTGCCGTGGCACCCCCTGCAGAGAACAGCACGACATCGAGACCCGAGTAGTCGGCGGTGGCTGCGTCCTCGACCGTGATGTCGCGGCCGTTCCATTCGATTGCCTTGCCTGCGGACCTCGCCGACGCGAAGAGCCGAAGCGACGTGACCGGGAAATTGCGCTCGGCCAGGAGGGTGCGCATGACACCGCCCACCTGGCCCGTGGCGCCGACGATTCCTACATGCATGGACGCAATGCTACCGCTGCCCGCCAACGGGGCGTCCGCCGATTCCCGGTCGTGACGGCCGAGCCCACAGCCGGGCCGTCGACCGGTTTCGGACCGGATGTGGGGACCCGCCTAGGCCAACGACGCGTGATACGCCCGAAGACGTGCCTCGAGTTCGGCCTCGGGCAGATGACCCTCGTTCTGCTTCACCTCCATGAGCCAGCGCATGATCTCGCCCACTTGCGGGCATGGTTCGATGCCGAGGAGGCGCATGACCCGATCGCCGTCGAACTGCGGGCGTTCAGCGGCCTGGCGGTCTGCATCGGCAAGTTCGGCGATACGGCGCTCGAGATCATCGATCGAGTCCTGCAGGGCCTGCGCCTTGGCGCGGTTCCGGGTGGTGCAATCACTGCGGATCAGCGCGTTGAGTCGGCCGAGCAACGGACCCGCTTCACGGGCGTAGCGTCGAACCGCCGCATCGGACCAACCATCACCATCGCCGTAGCCCTTGAAGCGCCCCGACATCCGAACCAACTCCGACACAGACTCGATCATCGCCTCGTCGTAGCCCATCGAGGTCATCCGCTTCTTCGTCATGCGGGCGCCCACCGCCTCGTGATGGCGAAACGTCACCCCTCCATGGTCGAAACTCCGGGTCTTGGGCTTGGCGATGTCGTGGAACAAGGCGGCAAGCCGGACGGTCAGGTCGGCTGGGGTCTTGGCGACGACTGCGACGGTGTGGGAAAGCACGTCCTTGTGCCGATGGATCGGATCCTGCTCCATTCGCAACGCAGGGAGTTCGGGGACGAGTTCGTCGATGCGACCACTGTCGATCTCCGACCACAGCGAAGCCGACACGTCCTCGGCCATCAGAATCGCATCGAGCCGATCAGCAGGGGTGGGAGAGGAGGCAGCAGGCATCGCGCCGCAAAGTCTACGGCGGCACGGGGCCGTAGCCGTCCGCCCGAACCAGACGCTCGCACTGCGATGCGGTCTACGGTCTGTCTCGTGGTACTCGAACAGTTCAGACTCGATGGCAAGGTGGCGATCGTTTCGGGCGCCGGGCGCGGCATCGGTGCTGCGTGTGCGGAAGCACTCGCAGAAGCCGGGGCCGATGTGGTGATCGGGGCGCGCTCCGTCGACCAACTGACCGAAACCGCAGCAGCCGTCGAGGCCCACGGACGACGCGCCATCGGCGTCGAGGGTGACCTTTCGACCCGTGACGGCATGCAGCAACTCGTCGATGCGGCGGCAGAGTTCGGGGGCATCGACGTCGTGGTCAACAACGTCGGAGGTGCCATGCCCGCCGGTTTCCTCGACACCTCGGAGCGAGCGTTCGATGCGGCCCTACGGTTCAACGTCACCACTGCCTTCAACCTCACCCAGCTCGCCGTTCCTTCCATGCTCACCCGGGGCGGCGGCTCGGTGGTCAACATCACCTCGACCGCCGGGCGGTTCGCGATCCGCGGCATGTCGGCGTACGGCACCGCAAAGGCTGCGCTCATCCACCTGACTCGCGAGTTGGCCGCAGACCTCTCGCCCAAGATCCGGGTCAACGCCGTCAGCCCCGGGGCCATCGCCACCTCCGCGCTGCAGATCGTCACCGAGTCCCCGGAGCTGCGCGATGCCATGGTGGCGGACACCCCACTCAAGCGGCTCGGACAACCCTGGGAGATCGCCGCAGCAGTGCTGTACCTCGCCTCCCCGGCAGCCGGCTACGTCACCGGTGAAATTCTGTCGGTCTCGGGCGGTATTCAGGGCAGCAATCTCGAACTCGGGCTCCCCGACCTCTAGCGGCCCTCGTAGGCTCGTTTGATGGTCGCACCATCTCCCGGCTCACCACTGGCCGCCCTCATCCGCCCCGATGACGAGGACACCTTTCTTCCTGCAAAGGTGCTCGTGATCGTCGCCCATCCCGACGATATCGATTTCGGTACCGCAGGAACCGTGGCGACGCTCACCGACCATGGTGTCGACGTCGTCTACGGACTCGTCACCTCTGGCCAGGCAGGTGAACCAGCCGATCTCTCCCCTACCGAACTCGCCGAACTCCGAGAAGCAGAGCAGAGCGCCGCTGCGTCGATCGTCGGGGTGAGCGAACTGCACTGGCTCGGCTTTCCCGACGGCGCGGTCGTCGCCGACCTCGAACTCCGCCGGGCGATCTCGCGCCTCATCCGAATCGTCAAACCCGACCTGGTGATCACCCAGACACCGGAACGGAACTTCGAGCGAATCTACGCGGCACACCCGGACCACCTCGCAACCGGCGAGGCGGTCGTCAGCGCGGTCTACCCCGACGCCCGAAACGCCAAATCATTTCCCGAACTGCTCCACGAGGGTCACAAACCTCATGCCGTCTCACGGGTGTGGCTGATGGCCGGCCCGGCCGGATCCACCAATGTGCATGTCGACATCTCGGCGAATCTCGAGCGGAAGATCACGGCGCTGATGGCTCACGAAAGTCAGAACGGCCCGCGCGCCGACGTGCTCCCGGCCATGATCCGCGAGTGGGCAGCCACCAACGCCGAGGCGTCCGGCACGGGTTGGACTGCGGTCGAAAGCTTTCGTCAGATCCACACGGAGTAGCTGTTCGACCCCCGTCGGAACCAGCCTCAGCGATCGGCGAAATAGCGCAGGGCAATGCCGTCGAGCACGACTTCGAGGCCCTCGGCGAAGTGTTCCTTGCCACCGATGTCGACGAGCAGGGCTTTCCGGAATGCCACAACCCGCTCGAATCCCGCAACCGATGACTCGACACCGTCACCAGCGGTGGCATCGAACTGCTGCACCAGGGTCCCGACCACCCAGTTCGCAACGACGGCGAACGCCAACGCCGCTACCCGAAGATCGTCGGTGACATCGTCGAAGATGGTGACCACGCGATCGAGGAACTGCAACCGTGCCGGGCTTTGCGGCGACGGGCTCAACAAAAGTGAAAGGGCCTGCGGATGCGCCGACGCCACCTCGACGTAGCTCGCCGCCATCCGACGGGCCTTGGCCCGCCAATCACCGGACGGGTCACCGTAGGTGTCGAGCACCTGCGTGTAGAGCGCATTGCTGACTGCGTCGAGGAGGTCGTCTTTGTTGGCGACATGGTTGTAGAGCGACATCGCCTCGACACCGAGTTGTGCGCCGAGCTTTCGCATGCTGAGCGCGTCGAGACCATGATCGTCGATGAAACGCAGTGCTGTGTCGGCGATGCGCTCACGAGAGAGGGGAAGACGCTCGACGACGGGCACGGTGCGAGTGTACGCCCGGGGGCAGTCGGCGAACCCACCGGGTCGACAGCCCGTGGTCAGGCCCCCCATTCCAGAACGAAAAATCCTCCGAAGCCGGCGGGATCGAGGAGTGCCTCGGCTTCCCGGACCCGACTACGGCCCCGCAACGCAGCCAGGTCACCGGCGGCGGCGCCGGCATGCCATGCCGCTCGACCCTGCTCGACTAGTTGCTCGATCCCGTGGGATTGCAGGAAATCCGCCTGCAGGCACACACTCGAGGGACCGAGCAGCAAGAACTCGTCGAGCGGCAAATCGATGGTGATGTCGACCCGGCCCGGATCGGCGAGCCAGTCATCGACCTGCTCGTGGTCTCGAAAGGCACGAAGCCAGCCACCCTTGCGGTTGTCGAGTTCCTCGATGGTGGCCATGTAGTCGAACACCACGATCCGAGCATCGGCATACCGGGCACGCTGCGCAACGATCCAGCTGACAGCAGCGTCGATTCGCGGAACCGCTCCTCCGTCGGCAATCGGAGGGGGAGCAGTGTCGGGGCCATCGACCAGCACGAACTGCCCGCCCTCGACATCGACATCGAGCACCACTCCCCTGTCGCCTCGTCGTGCGACGATGTCGAATGGAAGGTTGTCGAGCAGTTCGTTTGCGAACACGACGTCGACGCGCTCGACGAACTCGTCATCAACCTGGGCGAGTGAGTGGAGATGAGCACCACTCGGGTGGGCCTCACGTTGCGCAGCCGACGGCTCGACCATCACCCATCGCAGCGCCCCGGCAGCGAGGCACGCACCCGCTGCTGCCATGACCGTCCGGGCGAGCGTGCCCGGGCCAGCGCCATGTTCGACCACGGTAAACGTCTCCGGTCGCCCAGCCGATTCCCACCACGAGTCGATCGCCCGACTGATAACGGCGCCGAACAGCGGCCCGACCTCGGGCGCGGTCAGAAAGTCACCACGGCGGCCGGCGCGACCGCCGACCACATAGAAGCCGTCGTGCTCGTCGTACAGTGCAGCCTCGACAAACGTCGAGACCGGGATCGGACCCTCTGCATCGATGCGGGCGCGGAGGCGGTCGGCCAGCGGGACCGCCACCGGTTCAGCCGCCGATGCCGGCCAGGAGGCTGACGTCGAAATCGCTGATCAGCTGGGGATACACGCCGAACGCAAGCGTGATCCCAGCAGTGATGCCGAGCGCTGCCATCAGCGACGGCGTGACTCGCACCGGGGTGACGTCGCCGTCGGGAGCTTCTTCGGCCCACATCCCGAGGCCGATCCGGGCGTAGTAGTACAGCGCAATCACCGAGTTGACCGCGACGAACACCCCGATCACCACACCGGACGCCGTGTTCGCATCGATGACAGCTTCCATGACCCGGAACTTCGCCCACCAGCCCCCGAGCGGAGGAATGCCGGCGAGCGAGAACAGAAAGATCGTCATGGCAACCGTGAGCCCCGGCGCATAGTGGAACAGGCCCCGGAAGCTTTCGATTTCGGCCGATCGAGTCTTGCGGGCCACCGCCATGACGACGGCGAACGCCCCGAGGTTCATGGCGGCGTACACGACAAGGTAGGTCACTGTCGCCTCGAGGGCTGCATCACCGACGGCGCTGGCGACCGCGAGTGGCGCCAACATGTAGCCGGCTTGCGCCACACCGGAGTAGGCGAGCATGCGAACGACATTGGTCTGCCGCAGGGCGATGAGGTTGCCAACCGTCATCGACGCCGCTGCGAGGATCCACAGCACCGGCTCGTAGACATCGTCGCGGCCGAAGAAGCCGACGAACAGCAGGTTCATCAGCGCCACGAAGCCAGCAGCCTTTGAGGCGACAGACAAGAAGGCAGTCACCGGGGTGGGCGCTCCCTCGTACGTGTCGGGGGCCCAGGT
Organism: Actinomycetota bacterium; assembly: GCA_029979265.1. Classification (GTDB taxonomy): domain Bacteria; phylum Actinomycetota; class Acidimicrobiia; order Acidimicrobiales; family Aldehydirespiratoraceae; genus UBA11606. Next base: position 94,708 of record JAPOHW010000002.1, read on the forward strand.
GTGGAACGGGAACGCCGACACTTTGAAGGCGAAGCCGATGATCACGAAGATGATGCCGAGAACGATCACCGATGACGGGCTGTCGGCGGCGCTGATCGCTTCGTCGATGTCGACGAGAAGCGTCGAGCCGGCACCGCCGTAAAGCAGCGACATGCCGTAGAGCATGATTGCCGAAGCGAAGACACCCATCAGGTAGTACTTCAGACCTGCCTCGTTGCTCTTCAGGTCACGTTTGCGCCAGGTCGCAAGCATGTACGCCGGGATCGACAGCAACTCGAGGGCGACGAAAATCGTGATGAGGTCACGGGCCGAAGCCATCAGGACCATGCCGAGCACCGAGCTCAGCAGCAGGCCGTAGTACTCGTTCTCCCAGTAGTCGCCCTCGGCGATGTAGTTCGTCGAGAGCAGCACCACGACGTAGCCCGAAAGGACGAACAGCGCCTTCATGAGCAGTGCATAGTTGTCGACGACGAACGCGCCGTTGAACATCGAACGATCGGCACCATCGACGGCCAAGGTGACGATCGGGACCATCGTCGCCAGCAAGCCGAGCGATGCGAGCAGCGGCGCCAGCCGACGGCCACGCTCGAGCCAGACGATGTCCATCATCGTCAACAAGGCACCGACGCCCAGCAAGGTGAGTTCGGGCGCGGCCGCGTGCCAGTCGATTGGCGGCCGGACGAATTCGCCGACCGACTGGGCGAGCTGGGCGAGCATCATCAGCCTCCGGACGCCGCCTGGGCTGCGTCGGCCACACCGTCACAGCCGTCGGGCAGCTGCAGACAGTTGTTGAGCGATTCGACAACAGCCGGGTCCGTGACCTCGAAGATCAAACCGGGCGCGACGCCGAAGAGCACGATCAGGAAGAGCAACGGCGTCCACGCGATCCACTCGAACGTGTTCACGTCGGTGATCTCGGGATCATTCTTGAATTCCTCGGGCGGCTCGCCCATCGCAGTGCGCTGCAGCAGCCACAGCAGGTAGCCGGCAGCGAGCACGGTACCGACGGCAGCAACGACCATGTACCCCCGGAAGGTCTCTTCGGCGAGGCCGTTGGCCGGGTTGTACGCAGACAGGATGGCGGGGAACTCGCCCCAGAACCCGGCGAGGCCGGGCAGGCCGAGCGACGCCATCGCCGTGAAGCCCAGGATCCAACCCAAGTGCGGTGCTTGGACGAGCATGCCACCAAGGCGGCTGATCTCGAGCGTGTGGTAGCGCTCTTTCACCGAACCGGCGATGAAGAACAGCATGCCGGTGATCAAACCGTGCGCCACCATGCCAAAGATGGCGGCATTGATACCGAAGTCGGTGAGCGTGGCAATGCCGAGCATCACGAAGCCCATGTGGGCAACCGACGAGAAGGCGATCAACCGCTTCATGTCGGTCTGGGCCAAGCAGCCAAGCGCACCGTAGATGATGCCGATGACCGCGAGCAGACCGATGTAGGGGGCCCATGCCTCGGCGGCCTCGGGCAGCATCGGGATGGCGATTCGGATGAAGCCGTACGTCCCAAGCTTGAGGAGCACCGCCGCCAGAATGACCGAGCCCTGGGTGGGGGCCTGGGTGTGTGCATCGGGCAGCCAGGTGTGGAACGGAAACATCGGAACCTTCACGCCGAACCCGAGGAACATGCCACCGAAGATCAGCAGTTGGCTGCTGCGGGCAATGCCCATCCCGGCGTTGTTGGTCAGGTCGACCATGTTGAAGGTGTGCTCACCAAGCGAGTCGGCCGACAGGAAGAACAGCGCCAGGAAGCCAAGCAGCATGAGCGCCGACCCGAACAGCGTGTAGAGGAAGAACTTCAACGACGCATAGCGACGGTCTTCCCCACCCCACACCGCGATCATGAAGAACATCGGGAGCAGGACGACCTCGAAGAAGACGAAGAACAGGATGAGGTCCTGCGCCACGAAGGTGCCGATCATGCCGGTTTCGAGGATCAACATCAGCATCAGGAACGCTTTCGCATTGCCCGGCGACGGGATGTGATCCCACGAATAGACGAAGACCAGCGGCATCACCAGCACCGTGAGCGCGATGAGCGGCAATGACATGCCATCGACACCGATCGTGTAGCCGGCGCCGATGACCTCGATCCACTCCTTGTCGAGCCAGTGCTGAATCCGACCGGCACTGCCGTAGTCGAAGTCGACGAGCAGCCAGACGCCGAGGCCGAGCGTGATCAGCGATGTGACGAGGGCAAGCTGCTTGTGCAGCCCCTCCTCTTCCTTGGGGAACAGCGCCATGACGAGCGCGCCGGCCAGCGGCGCGAAGACCAAGGCGGTCAGCATCCAGTCGTTTCCTGCAATGGGATCCATGAATCAGTGCTTCCTAAACGGATGTGAGAGCTAGAGGGCGAGGAGTATGACGAAGGCACCGGCCAAGACGGCGGCACCGGCGAACATGAGGGCGGCGTAGTTCTGCACCTTGCCGGAGTTGATGGCGCGGAGTTCTTCGCCGGAGGCATCGGAGACACGGCCCGAAAGGTTGACGGCACCGTCGACGACAGCTTGGTCGATCTTGTGGTACACGAGCTGCCCGGCCTGCACCGCCGACTCGCCGGCCTTGTTGACAGTCCCGTCGATGACGTTCTGGTTGATCCAGTTTGCTGCCCGAGCAAGCGGGCCCTTCGTGAACCCGGCGATGATGCCTGTGTAGAGATGATCGAAGTAGTACTTGTTCACCAACAGGGTGTGGCCGGCCCGTGCGAACACGTTGGTGGTGGTGATCCCGTTCGGGATGGCGACGAGCGACTCACCGAGCTGCTTCGAGAGCCGGTCGAGACGAATGAAGTAGTAGTAGTACGCAAACCCGGCACCAGCGACCGCAACGAGCGAGGCCACGATGGCGAGCGACCAGCTGGGGGTGGCGTGACCGACTGCAGGGAAGTACGAGGATCCGGCCGGTTCCACGAAATGCAGGAAGCGTTCCTGCCAGCCTGCCGGGTCTTTCTTCGAACCGGCGAGGAAGCCAGGCGGAAGGTTGACGAACCCGATCAGGATCGAGAACGCAGACAGAATGTAGAGCGGGTACAGGATGCGCGGCCCTGATTCGTGCGGCTCACCGTGGTGGCCGTGCGCTGCATCCTCTTCGTGGTCGTGACCGTGATCGTCATGAGCAGCGTGGCCCCCGCGGTACTCACCGTGGAACGTGAGGTAGACACAGCGGGTCATGTAGGCCGCAGTGAGCGCTGCGCCGATCATGCCCATCACGAAGTGGAAGGTGTAGCTGCCGGGCGCGGCACCGCTTCCACCGAGGAGATCCCAGCCGCCGGTGTTGACGAGGATCTCGTCCTTGGACCAGAACCCGGCGAGCGGGAACACCCCGGCGAGGGCAAGTGACCCGATCACGAAGGTCACATACGTCTTGGGCATGAACTTGCGCATGCCACCCATGTCCTTCTTCATGTCGAAGCTGTGGACGGCGTGCGCAACCGAACCGGAACCGAGGAAGAGGTTGGCCTTGAAGAAGGCGTGCGTGAAGAGATGGAACACGGCAGCGGTCCATGCGCCGACACCGAGCGCCATCGCCATGTACCCGAGCTGTGAGACCGTCGAGTAGGCAAGCACCTTCTTGATGTCGTCCTGCACGAACGCAAGCAGGCCGGCACCGACGACGGTGATCGCTCCAACGGTGGCGAGCAGGTTGATGCTCGAGCCTTCGATCTGCATCCCTTCCCAGAAGACCGGGTAGAGACGGGCAACCATGTAGATACCGGCGACCACCATGGTGGCGGCGTGGATGAGCGCCGAGACCGGCGTCGGGCCAGCCATGGCATCGGGCAGCCAGGTATGGAGGATGAACTGACCCGACTTCGACATGACGGCAGCAGTCAGGCAGGCCGCAGCCACGACCAGCGCAGTGTGGCTCACCCCACCCTGGACGACCGCTTCGTTGATCTTGATCGTGTCGAATGTCTTGCCACCGCCGGCGGCAAAGAAGAGGGTGATCATGCCGACTAGGAGGCCGACGTCGCCCACCCGGTTGGTGAGGAACGCCTTCAGCGCAGCATCACTGTTGGGCTTCTCTTCCCACCAGTGACCGATGAGTGCGAACGAGCAGACACCGACCAGCTCCCACCCGACAATCATCTGGAGGATGTTGTCGCTGAGCACGAAGAACAGCATCGATGCGGTGAACAGCGACAGGAACGCGAAGAAGTGGGTGTAGCGCCGATCGCCCCCGACGTAGTCGGTCGAGTAGACGTGCACCAGCAACGAGATGAAGGTGACGACAAAGAGCATCATCACGCTGAGACCATCGACCATGATGCCGGCGTTGAACTCGATGCCGCCCGACTGCAGCCACTGGGTGGAGCTCTGGACTGCGACGTAGGGGTGCGCACCGCCCTCACCTGCTTCGGCGGCCACGAACCTGGCGGTGTACGCAACGGTGTCAGTCGCAGAAGCCGCACCGTCGCTGACGGCGATGGCTTGCTCCTCGCCGTACTTCTCCAGCTCGAAATGGTCGCGGTGGTCCAGCCAGGCGACCCCGGTGAGGATCGCAAGGATGAACGACACCGAGACGGCAGTGATACCGATCTCGGCCCCCTTGTAGGGCATGCGTTTGCCGAAGAACAGGATCAAGGCGAACGAGATCGCCGGGAGCAGCGGGATGATCCACGCGTTCTCGAGGAACCAGGCGGCGTCGTTGGTGACCGTGGTGACGGTGGAGACGGCTTCGGCGGCGAGGGTGGCGAACACGGCGTCAGCCCTTCAGCAGATCGGCCTCGGAGAGGTCGATGCTGCGGCGGTTGCGGTACATGAGCAAGACGATGGCAAGACCGATACCGACTTCTGCGGCGGCCACTGCGATCGTGAAGAGGGCGAACACGGCACCACCGACATCGTCGGTCAGGGTGCCGAACGCCACGAGGTTGATGTTGACGGCGTTGAGGATCAACTCGACCGACATCAACACGAGCATGCCGTTCTTGCGAACGAGCACGCCGTACACGCCGATGCAGAACAGCACGGCGGCAAGCAGGAGGAACTGGTTGAGCAGCATGGGCGATCCTCCTCAGTCCTGTCGAGCCACGACGATGGCCCCGATGAGGGCGGCGAGCAGCAGCACCGACACCGCTTCGAACGGCACGATGTACTGGCTGAAAATCGAGTCGGACACGGTCGTCACCGACTGCGGTCCATCGGCGGTGATCTCGACATCGTCGAACGAATCGACGAGCGCAAAGGCCATCACGGCAAGGAGAAGGACGCCGACAACAGCTGCCATTGCTCGCTTTTCGTCAGCGACGGTCTCGTCATCGCCCATCGATGCGCGGGTGAGCATGACACCGAACAGGAACAGCACGATCACCGCACCGATGTAGACGAGGATCTGGGTGACCGCCACGAACTCGGCGCCGAGGAACAGGAACTGGACCGCCACACCGGCGAGTACGACCACGAGCCACAGCGCGGCGTGCACCACGTTCTTGGTCGTGACAACCCGCAGCGCGGCATAGACCATCACGACGGCGATGACGCCCCAGAACGAATTGACCACCCACTTCTCGGTGGTCGTGAACTCGGCGAGCAGGAGACCGGTCACGTCGGTGGCACCTTCTTCACCTTGGCCTCCGAACCAGCTTCGTATGGTTCGAAATCCGGAACCGTCTCCATCCACTCCGCAAGGCGCGACTTGTCGTGGAGCAGGTCTGCGATGCGTGGCTCGGAGAACTCGTACTCCGGGCTCCAGAACAGTGCCTCGAACGGGCAGACCTCGACACAGATGCCGCAGTACATGCAGAGCGCAAAGTCGATGTCGAACCGGTCGAGCGCGTTCACCTGGCGGGGCTTGCCGCCGGCCCGACGGGGGGGCGCCTTCTCCTTGTGGCCCTCGATGTAGATGCACCAGTCGGGACACTCACGAGCGCAGAGCATGCATGCCGTGCAGTTCTCCTCGTGCAGCGCGATGACGCCACGGGCACGCGCCGACGGCTCTTCCTTTTCGTGCGGATACTGCACGGTCTCGGCACCCTTGACCGGGTTCGGGATCGGCTTCTTGATGCCATCGGGGAAGACGGTGCGCAAGATGGTGCCACCGGTGACACCGAGTCCCTTGATGAGTCCTGGTACGAGTCCCATAGCGAGTCCTAGAAGACGACCTTGAGTACGCCGGTGACCACGATGTTGGCCAGGGCGATCGGAATGAGGACCTTCCACGCAAGCTTCTGGAGTTGATCTTCTCGGAAGCGGGGGAAGGTGAAGCGAACCCAGAACACGATGAACGTGAGCACGACGACCTTCGAGATCAACACGATCGGTCCGAGGACGTTCATGATGCCGGCGGTGGGATCGATACCGGGGATGTACCAGCCGCCGAGGAAGAGGACCGCAGCGATGGCACTGAACACGCCGGCGGTGGCGAACTCACCGATGAAGAAGAGCAGGAACCGCATGCCCGAGTACTCGGTCATGTAGCCGGTGACCAGCTCCGACTCCGCAATCGGCATGTCGAACGGCGTCTGGGTCAGCTCGGCCTGCATGGCGACCAGGAAGACCAGGAACGCCACACCCTGGGTGAGGATGTAGGGGTTGCCGATGGCTCCCCAGCCGAAAATCTCACCCTCGGCCTGGGCCAGCACGATGCCCTGCATGTTCATCGTCTCGGCCTGGATGACGACGCCGAGTACCGCCAGGATCAGCGGCAGTTCGTAGGCGATCAGCTGGCCCGTGGCACGAAGCCCACCGAGCAGCGAGTACTTCGAGGCAGAGCCCCACCCCGCCATGAGGATGCCGATCACCGACACCGAGGAGACGGCCATGCCGAGATAGATACCGATCTCGGAATCGACGAACCAGGCGTCGGGGCCACCGGGCACCACGACCACCAGCAGGAATGTCGACATGAGCACGACGAAGGGCGCCGCTGCGAAGACGAAGCGATCGGCCTTGCGAGGAAAGATGTCTTCCTTCTGGATGAACTTGCCGACTTCGGCGAGCAGCTGGAGCGAACCGAACGGACCGGCTTCCATCGGACCGAGCCGGCTCTGCATGAACGACACCATCTTGAACAGGTGGAGGTACACCAGGGTGCCGGCGACCAGCAGCACCGCTGCGAGCCCACCGACGACGCGCAGCGTGGTCTGGAACCACCAGGGGTCGGTAATGGCGGCGATCATCGGTCGATGTCCCCCAGGATGAAGTACAGCGACCCCAGGATCGTGATGATGTCGGGCACGTAGACGCCCTTCAGCAGCCAGGGCGTGATCGAGATGTTGTTGAACGATGCCGACCGGATCTTGACCCGATAAGGGACGAGATCACCCTTCGACACGATGTAGTAGCCCATGACGCCGAGCGGGTTCTCGGTCTCGACGTAGGCCTCACCGGCAGGAACCTTGATGATGCGTGGCACCTTTGCCATGACCGGACCGCTGGGAAGGCCATCGAGCAACTGATCGACCATCTTCGTGCTCTCGCGGACTTCCTGGAGACGGACCCAGAAGCGGGCGAACGAGTCGCCGTCGACGTGGGTCCAGACCTTCCAGTCGAGTTCGTTGTGCACCAGGCCGCACGGGTTGTCGCGACGGGTGTCCCAGTCGACACCGGAGGCCCGGATGTTGGCTCCGGACAGGCCGTAGCCGAGACCGATATCGGCGGGAATAACACCGATGCCGCGGGTGCGGGCTTCGAAGATCTCGTTTCCCTGCAGCAGACCTTCGATCTCGTCGCAGAAGTTGCGCATCTTCTTCATCGCACGCTTGGTCTCGGTGATCCAGCCGGCCGGAAGGTCGTCCTTGAGGCCGCCGATCCGGTCGAAGTTCGGATGGAAGCGCCCTCCGGTAACGGCCTCGATCTGGTTGAGCACGTGCTCGCGGTCGCGGAAGGCGAAGAACGCAGGCGTGACCGCGCCGACCTGCAGGCCCATGTCACCGAGGAAGAGCGCGATGTTGGCGATCCGGCTCATCTCGAAAAGGATGGTGCGAATCCATTGAGCCCGAGGTGGGGCCTCGACCTCCATCAGCTTCTCGGCGGCAAGGATGAACGGCACTTCGTTCGCAAAGCTGCCGACCCAGTCGATGCGGTTGATGAGGGTGGTGACCTGCGGGTAGGTGCGAACTTCGGTGAGCTTTTCGTACCCCCGGTGCATGTAGCCCATCACCGGGTCGGCCGCGATGACCTGCTCGCCGTCGAGCTTGGCGACGATCCGCAGGGTGCCGTGCGTGGCCGGGTGCTGGGGCCCGATGTTGAGGGTCATGCCCTCGGTTTCGAGCTCCACGTTGACACGGGCATCGGCTGCCTGCGCAGCGATGTAGGAGAGCTGGTCCCGATCGGAGATCGCAGTCACGAGTCGTCTCCAGATTCTTCATCGTCGTCGTCGCCGGGCATCTGCTCGACGTCGACGATGCCGGGCCACGGCTTCAAGCGCCGGGCAAGCAGCGGATAGTCCTTGCGAAGTGGATTCCCTTCGAATCCACTCGGCAGATAGATGTTGCGCAGGCCGGGATGACCGTCGAAGGAGATTCCGTACATCTCCCAGCACTCCCGCTCGTGCCAGTCGGCGCCTGCATAGACACCGGTCCACGTCGCCAGGCTGAGATCGTCATCGGGGATGTCGACTTTCACGGTCACGCCGAGCCCGTTGACGATGTCGTTGACGCGGGCGAAGACCTGAAAGCGCGTCTCACCGCCGGCGACCCCGTGCTCGAGCGACGAATCGACCTCGGACGCTTCGTCGTGACCGAGCTCGATGTCGACCTGCGAGTCCATGTCTCGGCCGAACGGCGATGGCATCCAGTCGATGGCCGACAGGAAGTTGAAGTACTGGAACCCAAGTCCGGTCTTGAGAAACTCGGCTGTCTCGACCCACGCCCCACGAGCGACGCGGATCCATAGATCGTCACCGGGCACGAGGTGGCTCTCGACAAGGCTGTCGCCGAGATCGCTGGTGAGCTGGGCAAGAAGTTCATCCCGAGCACGGTCGACGGCAGCCTCGGCCGCGTCCATCGTCTCTTCGGGGGCGTCAGTCGACGACAATCGGCTCACCCTTCCAACGCTCAGCCATGTCCTCGTTCTGGATGCGCTCCTGCAGCAACACGATGCCCTCGAGGAGTGCTTCGGGACGAGGTGGGCAGCCCGGCACGTAGACGTCGACGGGAATGATCTGGTCGACACCTTTCGTGACGGAGTAGGAGTCCCAGTACGGGCCGCCGCAGTTGGCACACGACCCCATCGAGATCACGTACTTGGGTTCGGGCATCTGCTCGTAGAGACGCTTGACCGACGGAACCATCTTGTCGGTGACGGTGCCGGACACGACGATGAGGTCTGCCTGTCGGGGCGAGGCCGGCAGGGGAATCACACCGAGGCGCATGACGTCGTAGCGAGGCGACGCGAACGCCGCGCCCATCTCGATCGCGCAGCAGGCCAGGCCCCACTGGTAGACCCACATGGAGTACTTGCGGCTCATGTTGAGCAGGGTCTGCAGGCCGCCGCCGACTTTCCCGGATTCGACTAGGCCCACTTGAGCACTCCTTTGCGCCAGGCGTAGATCAGCCCCAGCAAGAGGATGAAGATGAAGATCGCCATTTCGACGAGACCGAAGACCTCGTAGACCTCGAGGCGGGTGGCCCAGGGGAAGATGAAGACCGCTTCGACGTCGAACATGACGAAGAGCAGGGCAAACACGTAGTACCGGATGTTGGCTTGTGACCACATGTCACCGGTGGGATCGACGCCCGATTCGTACGCCTCCAACTTCGCCTCGGTCGGCTTGTGGGGTCGGAAAATGCGACCGAGACCGAGGAACGCACCGACCAGTGCGACACCGGTGAGACCGAAGATGCCGACGGTCAGGTAGCTACGAAGAAAATCCGACACGGACGATGAGCCTACTCAGGGATTTTTGGGCAGAACAAAGCAAGGACAGAACGATTCCCAGCGCCGTGAGGCTACCGCCGCGTGGCCCTGTTCACCGTGATCGGGCCGCTCATTTTTGTGCCGTCAACACGGCAAATGCTGGAAACCGCCCACCATGGTCGACCTGCTCGTTTTGCACGGCGCACCGAAGCCTCGTCATCGGGCGACCACGGCATGGGGGGTGACCGCGTTCCACAGGATGGTGCTGGGGTTGTAGGAGACCGAGTCGGGCTGGGTGTCGCCGTTGGAGTCGGTTGCACGAGTGCGGATCTGGTGCTGACCGGGGGCGAGTTCGGCACGAAACCGAAAGGGTGTCCACGACCACCGACCAGGAAGTTCGACGAGCTCGGCGTCGTGCCACGGGCCGTCGTCAAGCGACCATTCGACTGCGGTGACACGCCCAGTCCCACTACGGGCATACCCGACGATGTCGACCGGACCAGCCGGGACGACCTCGCCCCATTCGAGCGCCAGCGAACTCTTGACCGGATGGGTCGTGGCCGGGCCATGGTCGGTCCCGTCCGGGTCACGAAGCCGGTAGTAGACGTCGTTTCGCCAGGAGGGAACCCACTCGGCAGCGATGTCAATCTGTTCGACCCATTTCATCGAGTACGCGCCGATCCACCCCGGCACGAGCAGGCGTGCCGGAGCGCCGTGGGCGGCGGCGAGGGGCCGGCCGTTCATTTCGAGCGCAATGATCGTGTCGGAATCGAGTGCCTTGTCGATTGGCATACACATCCGGGGTGGCTCACCCTCGACATTGTCGTGATCGAGACCACGTGGGCTCACCCATGCTGCGGCTGCGGTGGGCTCGGCGAGGGCGAGGACGTCGGCCAGACGCGGTCCTCGCCACGAGGCCATACCCATTGCACCCAGCGTCCACTGGGTGTCAGCTTCCAACGTCGAGGGCAGGTGACCGTCGACAAGCTCGAACAACCGGCGCCCATTCCCGGCACATTCCAACCAGGCGTCGACTTCATGCTGGGGAAGCGTCTGAAGATCGACGAGCGACAGGGACACCTGCGTTGCGGCCGCTGCGCCGGTGACGGTCAGCACCCACTCGCCCGGCTCGACCTGCGGCGCGTCGTCGACGTTGCAGACGAAGAAGCGGTCGATCGGCGTGCGTTCGACGCCCAGCGCCATCGTCGTCGGCTCGAGGCTCCGCTTGTGCACACGGAAACCGTTCTCGGGCTTGCCAAACCCTGCGTTGGTCACCGGGCCCGTCCACCAAAGGGCACGACGCGCAACGTCAACCATCGCGCCGTGACCGCCAGCATCAATCCGGGTCCGCTGCGCGACATGACGATCTGCAGCCGCCCAGCCACCCCCGATCCCGACGGGCGGGTCATCTCGACCGTCATCGCCGCAACCGCGAAAACCGCAATGACGAACGCAACGACAGCCACCCCTCGACGAAGCACCGGTACGACATCGGTCGGTGGCGTCACCGCCACGATGAGCGCAGCGACGAGGACCAGCACACCGGTCGAGGGCCCGGCGTTGCGGGTGACCTCGGCGATGTCGTCACTGAGCGAGAAGCCGCTGTAGCGATCGCCGAAGAAGCCGACCACGGGCCCGAGAAGCATGACCGTCGCTGCGACGGTGGCAACCACGATCACGACCTCGCGCGCCTCGTCCCACGAAATCGGCAGGTCGTCGGCGGAGGCGTCGTCGTCCGCCATGGGATCAGCCTGCGGCGACCAGTCGAGGGATGGCCTCGCGAGTGATCGAGTCGAGTTCACCGGGTAGCACGCCGAACACAAGCGTCACGGCGACAGCGACGGCGATCGCCAGACCTGCGGTGCGCGGCACAGCGATCGCCGGTGCGTCGTCAGCCGGTCGACCGAGATAGATCGACAGCACGATCCGCAGGTACAGGAACGCCGAGACGACGGCCGTCACCATCGCAACGATGGCCAACCAGAACGAACGGGCCTCGACCGCAGCGCCGATCACCTCGAACTTCGCGACGAACCCCGACGTCAACGGCACACCGGCCTGTGCGAACAAAAAGATCGTGAAGGCGAGGGCCAGAGCTGGACGCCGCTTCGAAAGCCCGTCGAGATCGTCGAGGCTTGTGGCTCGGTCACCCACACCGCTGACCAGTGACAGCACACCGAAGCTGCCGATGACGAGGAACGCGTAGGCGACTGCATAGAACGCCACGGCGCTGATGCCGTCGGGCGACGCCGCTTGGACGCCCACGAGGATGAAACCGGCGTGGCTGATCGACGAGTAGGCGAGCATGCGCTTGACGTCGCGTTGCACGATCGCCATGAACGAACCCACGACCAGGGTGAGGAGTGCAAGGCCGTACACCGCCGGCTGCCAATCGACGGCATAGTCGACGAAGGTCACCATGAACACGCGCACGATCGCGGCGAATCCAGCCGCTTTGACCACCGAGGCCATGAAGGCGACCACCGGCGTCGGGGCCCCCTGATACACGTCCGGGGTCCAGGCATGGAACGGCGCTGCCGCGACCTTGAAGCCGAGCCCGACGATCAACAGCGCGAATCCGGCCATGAGCAGGCCATTGTCGACGAGCACGATCGGGGCGAGTGCCGCCCGGATCTCGATCAGATTCGTCGAACCCGTGGCGCCGTACACCAACGCGATGCCGTAGAGCAGGAAGGCCGATGCGAAGGCACCGAGGACGAAGTACTTCAGGCCCGCTTCCTGGCTCTCACTGCGGCGCAGGTGCATCGCTGCCATCACGTAGACCGCAATGCTGAGGGTCTCGAGGCCGAGGAACAGCACGATCAGGTCGTTGGCACCAGCCATGACCACACCGCCCGCCGCCGAGAACAACATCAGGACATACATCTCGACACCATCGATGCCTTCACGGCGCAGGTATTCGTCGAGCAGCAGCGAGACGAGAACGACGGAGGAAGCGATCACACCGGTGATCACCAGCGCGAACCCGTCGATGCCGTACTGGCTCCCCAGTGCGCCGAAGGCACCGTCGACTTCGAGTCGGTCGTTCCACAACCCGAAGGTCGCCGCCAACGTGACGAGACCGACCGCCAACGTGAGGGCAGCGTCGAGACCGATCCGCAACCGCTGTGCTCCGACGGCACCGATCGCGACGACGCCGACAACGCCAAGAACGAACACCGCGTTGCCGATGTCGGCTCGCAGACTCGAGAACGCCACGTCGGTCCCGGCGAGCCCGTATGCGAGACCCATACCGATCACGGCCGCAGCGCCAACAGCTGGAACGGCCCGAGCGGCAATGGCGGGGGGAAGTTGCTTGAGGACGGATCGGAACATGACGATCAGCAAGGCCCCAGCACCGAGAATGATCAGCGGGGCGAGACCTTCCCAGACGATCTCGGGACGAACGACGGGCACAGCGACCTGGGTGAACATCACTGCTCCTCCTCGGAACCGGACCCATCATCGGGGGCCTCGCCACGATTGAGACGATCGAGGGAGACCGACGGCAACACGTCGGCGTCGGGCTCGTCGAATTCGTCGACGTTGGCTTCGACATGTGCAATGAGCGCGTCGACAGCTGGCTCCATCCGCTCGATGACTGGCTTCGGGTAGAGACCCATGAAGAAGATGGCCACGAGGAAGGGCAACATGATGGCACCCTCCGACCAGGTGAGGTCAGCCATGTCGGCGTTGTCGTCGTCGACCGGTCCGTGGAAGACCCGCTGATACGCCCACAGCAGGTACAGAGCGGCGATGATCACACCGGTTGCTGCTGCGGTCGCCCACCACTTGAACGCCGCAAACGCGCCGATCAGGGCGAGAAACTCGCCGACGAACCCGTTCAATCCGGGCAGACCGATCGAGCTCAGCAGCACGACCATGAACACTGCGGCGAAGATCGGGGCCGGCTTCTGCAAGCCCCCGAGCTTCGCAATCTCTCGCGTGTGGCGACGCTCGTAGAGCCAACCGACGAGCAGGAAGAGGGCGCCGGTCGACACACCGTGGTTGACCATCTGGAGCAGACCACCGGACAAGCCTTCGGTGTTGAGCGCAAAGGTACCGATCACGATGAAGCCGAGATGAGCCACCGACGAATAGGCGACCAGACGTTTGAGATCCTTCTGCATGGTCGCAGCGATGGCGCCGTACAGAATGCCGACCGTGCCCAGTGCGACCAGCGCCGGGGCGAAGAACACCGCCGCCTCGGGGAAGAGGTAGATGCCGAAACGCAGGAAGCCGTAGGTGCCGAGCTTCAACATGACACCTGCGAGGATCACCGAGCCTGCAGTGGGTGCATTGGTGTGTGCATCGGGAAGCCACGTGTGAACCGGGAACAGCGGAACCTTCACCGCAAATGCCACTGCGAAGCTGAGGAAGATCCAGCGGCCGGTGGTGGTCGCCAGCGCCTGCGTCTCGGCCAGGGTCACGAGATCGAAGGTGAGCGGATTCCCGGTCTCGGCGGCAGTCAGGTACGCGGTCGCCACAATACCGACCAGCATCAAGGCGGACCCGAACATCGTGTAGACGAAGAACTTGGTGGCGGCGTAGGCCCGTTCGCCGTGCCCCCATTGACCGATGAGGAAGTACATCGGCACCAGCACAATCTCGAAGAACACGAAGAAGGCGAAGAGATCGAGCGCCAGGAAGACCCCCAGACACCCGGCCTCCAGGACCAGAAGCCAGGCGAAATAGGCCTTTGGGGTGTGCTCGGCCTCGATGGCGACGATCGCGAGCGGAAACAGCGCCACGGTCAACACGACCAACCACAGCGAAATACCGTCGAGTCCGAGGCTCCACGAGATGCCGAGCCGTTCGATCCAGATCCACGAGTCGACGAATTGCATGTCGGCGGCCGCGGCCTTGTCGAACTCGAGCATCAGCCAGGTCGTGATTCCGGCCGTTGCGGCGGCGAACAGGAAGGCGACCTCCTTGAAGTAGCTCTCTCGGTTGCTCGGCAGCAGCAGAAGCGTGACGGCACCGATGAGCGGCAACACCACGATCGTGGTCAGGAGTGGGAAGGAGGCCGAAGCCGTTGCGGCGGCGAGGAGTGACTGCATCAGAACGTTGTCCTCACGAGGAACCAGAAGATGAGGGCCACGGCACCGACCGCCACCAGGGCGGCATAGCTACGCACCAGACCCGACTGCGTGGCCCGAAGTTCACCGCCGACGGAACGCGCCAGGCGGCCGGTGCCGTTGACCGCACCGTCGACGATCGTGCGGTCGAACCATGCGACTAGATCGAAGAACCTTCGGCCGGGTCCACCCATGAACGTCGTGACCGCCGAGTCGTACTTCCAGGCATCGGCGAGGATCGGGCGCTCGACCACCGCGGGATCGATCTTCTCGAACAGGTAAACACGAACCGCAAGCGCGATACCGATCACCCCACCTGCCACTGCGATGATGGCCAGCACCCACAATTCCAGACCCGACAGTTTCAGGTGGGCCTCGTTGTGGAACAGCGAGGGTTCGAGCCACGTACCGAGCACATGAAGATCCTTGGTGAACGGCAGATTGATGCCACCGGCGACGACCGCTGCGATGGCCAAAATGCCGAGGGGCACGGTCATCTGCCATGGCGATTCGTGAGGCTGGAACTCTCGACGCTCTCGCACCGCCGCAGGCAACTCGGCATCATCGATCTCCGCCTCGTCGGACATGGCGTTCATCGCCTCCACCGAGATCATCGAGGCTTCGGCCCGAACCGTCTCCAACCGCTCCTGCGCAGGTTGAATCGCTGCGGTCGTCGCATGCGCGCTCTCCTGCGCCTTGACCAGCGCATCGCGGGCCTTGTCGAGATTTTTCGCCGCCTTCTCGACAGCCTTGTCGTCGCTCTGGTCGACGTCCGCCGCCTCGGTCTCTCGCTGCGCGACCTTCTCCTCCGCCTTCTGGACCTTCTCGGCGGCCGAACCGGCTTCGTCCTCGACCGCTGCAAGTCCGGCCTCAGCTTCGGCAACGTTCGCCTCGGCCGCCTCGACCCGGTTGTCCCAGACCAACCGAAGTTCTTCGGGCCGCACGTCGGCGTAGCGGTACCTGCCGAAGAACGTCATGAAGACCTGACGACTCATGTAGAAGGCGGTCAGGATCGCAGTGACGAGGCCGACGACCCACAGCGCTTTCGAGTCGTCGTAGGCATAGGCGAGGATCTCGTCCTTCGACCAAAAACCCGAGAATGGGGGCACGCCGGCAATGGCGAGCCAACCGATGATGAAGGTCGCCGATGTGACCGGCATGAGCTTGCGAAGCCCGCCGTAGTGACGCATGTCCTGATCGTGATGCATCCCGTGGATCACCGACCCGGACCCGAGGAACAACAGTGCCTTGAAGAACGCATGGGTGATCATGTGGAAGATTGCAGCCACATAGGCACCGGTCCCGACTGCGAGGAACATGTAGCCGAGTTGGCTGACGGTCGAGTACGCAAGGACCTTCTTGATGTCGTTCTGGGCGACGGCGATCGTGGCGGCGAACAGCGCCGTACCCGCCCCGATCCACGCAATCATGGTGGGAGCCCACACCGCCGACTCTGCGATGATCGGGTTGACGCGCGTCAACAGGTAGACGCCCGAGGTGACCATCGTCGCCGCATGGATCAGTGCCGATACCGGTGTCGGGCCGGCCATCGCGTCGGGGAGCCAGAGATAGAGCGGAAACTGGGCCGACTTTCCGGCTGCACCCACGAACAACAGGACCACGATTGCGGTCGCCGTTCCCTGCTCGAGTTCACCGGCATTGCCGAAGATGTCGACATATGAGATCGACCCGATCGTGGTGAACAGCACGAACATCGCGATCATGAAGCCCCAGTCGCCGACCCGGTTGGTGACGAATGCCTTCTTGCCCGCTGAAGCGTTGGCCTCGTCGGTGAACCAGAACGAGATGAGGAAGTAGGAGCACGCCCCCACCCCTTCCCACCCGAGGAAGGTGAGCAGCATGTTGTCGCCGAGTACCAGCATCAACATCGAGAAGGCGAACAGGTTCAGGTAGAGGAAGAACTTCGAGAAGTTCTCGTCACCGTGCATGTAGCCGATCGAATACAGATGGATCAGCGCCCCGACGCCGGTGATGAACAGGGTCATCGTGATCGAAAGTGGGTCGACCAAGAACCCGACATCGACCGAGAAGTCACCGACCGGGACCCATTCCCACAGCGTCTGCACGAAGCGACGCTCCTCGGGCGCTTCGGCCCGCAACCCGACGAAGGTCAGCAACGCCGCTGCGAACGAACCACCCATCGCCAGGGTTGCAAGCCACCCTGCCGCCGGCTCACCGAGCCGACGGCCCCAGAGCACGATCACCAGAACGCCGAGCAGTGGGAAGGTGGGGATCAAAAAGACAGCATCAAGCATGGTCAGCCCCTCACCTAACCCCTGAGTATCGCAACATCATCGGCGGTGGCATCTCGCCGGCGCCGGTTGATCGCCACGACGATGGCGAGGCCGACGACGACCTCCACCGCAGCAACCACAAGAACAAAAAACACCGCCATCTGACCACCGACATCGTTGAGATCGGTGCCGAAGGCCACGAACGAGACGTTGACGGCGTTGAGCATGAGTTCGACGCACATGAACATCACGAGCGGATTGCGCCGCACCAACAGCCCGGTTGCGCCGAGCGCGAACAGCAACGCCGACAGGACGAGGTAGTACGAGGTCGTGAGCTCGATTCCGGCCAACATCAGCTGCCCTCCCCGTGGTCGGGTTGGTCAGCCGACACATGCTGCTCGTCGTTTGCCCCCGCCGGAGCAAGCGGTGCAACGTCCATGCTCAGCGGATCGAGGTCGTCGAGCAGGTCGTCGGCTCGCACCGTCCGGGTGAGCACGACTGCTCCGACGACGGCGATGGTCAAGAGGGCAGCAGTGATCTGGAACGCCAGCAGGTAGTCGGTGAACAGCACTCGACCGATGCGCTCGATGTCGGTGTATCCGTTGTCGAGCGCGTTTTCGCCGATGCCGGGCGCAGCAGCCGAGCCGGTGGCACCGTCGACAGCGACCACGACCGTGACGACTCCCGATGCTGCGAGTGCAGCACCGACGACGACGGCAAGCGGCTTCTGCCCGGCGATCGGCTCGACACCGAGATCTTCGGCCTTGTCGACCCCCAACAACATGATGACGAACAGGAAGAGGATGACGATCGCGCCTGCGTACACGACGACCTGCACTGCGGCGAGAAAGTGCGCATCCTGGACCACGAAGAGGATGGCGACACCGATCAGCGTCTGAATCAGGAACAGCGCAGAATGCACGGGATTGCGGGCCGTGATGACGCCGAGCCCGCCGGCGCCGATCAGGGCGGCAGCCACCGCAAAGGTGACGAACTCAGCCATCGGAAGACGCTTTCTGTGGCGGCTCCGGATCACGAACGCCGTACCCGAGTTCGCCGGCCCAATGCACGACGCCCTCGTAGCGGTGATCGCCAGCCGGTGAGGTCGCCCGCATCCATCCCGAGGTCAGCTCGTCGTCACCCGGACGCCAGTCTTCCCAGGGGAGTTGCTTCGGTGTCCCATCGCTTCCGACGAGCAACTCGTCTTTGGTGTAGATCGCATCGCCGCGAGTGGTGAACGAGAACTCGAACAACTTCGACTCGGTGATGGCCTGCGTCGGACAGGCCTCCACGCACAGATCACAGTGGATGCAGCGCAGGTAGTTGATCTCGTAGACATAGCCGAACCGCTCACCCGGTGAGGTCGGCTCCACCGGATCATTGTCAGCACCACGCACGTAAATGCACTTCGCCGGGCACACGCCAGCGCACAGCTCACAGCCGATGCACTTTTCCATGCCGTCCTCGTACCGATTGAGCACGTGGCGGCCATGGAACCGTTCCGGTTTGACCCGCTTCTCGTCCGGTGCCCCCTCCTTCGCCTTGCCCCCTCGATAGTCGCCGGTCACACGATCTTCGAACAGCTTCTTGAACGTGACCGCGAAGCCCCTGAGGTACGAACCGTCAGCCACGACTGGCCTCCTTCTCCGCCGCTTCGGCGAGCCGGTCGGCGCGCGCCGTGTTCACTGCCATCGACAGCAGGCTGCCGAGGAAGGCAGCCCCAGCGAACCAGCCCAGGAACCAACCGACGTAGTTCCCCAGGGCCCAGTTGTTGGTGTCGCCGATGCGCAGCCCCGACAGCAGGATCAACCAGAACAACGACAGCGGGATGAGGAACTTCCACCCGAGATCCATGAGTTGGTCGTAGCGGAAACGGGGCAGCGTGGCCCGGATCCAGACGAAGGCGAACAGGAAGAACGACAGCTTCAGGAAGAACCAGATGGTGCCGACCCACCAACCGTCGGGGAGGAAGAGCGACGGACCCTGGGGACCCCCCAGGAACAAGGTGACGATGATGGCGCCGATCGTGATCTGGTTCATGAACTCGGCGAGGAAAAACAGCGCGAACCTGATCGACGAGTATTCGGTGTGGAAGCCACCGACGAGCTCCTGTTCGGCTTCCACGAGATCGAACGGCGGGTGGTTGAGCTCCGCTGTTCCAGCGATGAAGAAGACGACGAAGGGAACGACCCCGGTCGTGAAGATCGCCCAGCTGGTGAATCCGGCGCTCTGCGACAACACCATGTCATGCGTCGACAACGATCCGGACTGGAGCACCACGGCCGCCACCGCCAACCCGAGTGCGGCCTCGTACGACACCATCTGCGCAGATGCCCGGACCGAGCCGAGCAACGGATATTTCGACCCGGAACTCCAACCGGCGAGCATCACGCCGTAGATGGCGAGCGACGACATCGCAAGAAAGAAGAGGATGCCGATCGGCGGATCGGCAACCTGCAGGAAAGTGTCCTTTCCGAAAATCGTGACCAGACCGTCTCGGCTGCCGTCGCCATTGAAGTCGCCCCCGATCGGAACGATCGCAAACGTCAGGAACGCCGGCACCAAGGAGAGGTACGGCGCAAGCTTGAACGTGAACCGGTCGGCGTTGTCGGGAACGAGATCTTCCTTGAAGAAGAGTTTGATGCCATCGGCGAGCGTCTGGAGGATGCCCCATGGGCCGGCGATGTTGGGGCCGACACGGTTCTGAAAGTCGGAGATGACTTTGCGGAGGAACCAGATGTTGAGCATCACCGACACCAGCAGGAACGCAAATGCGGCAACCACCTTCAGCAAGGTGACGGGCAGCGCGCCCCAGACGTCGCCGGCGTACAGCGGATCTTGGCCGAGGATCATGCCCGCTCCACCCGCACGTCGGTGACCGGGGTCGTGACGTCGATCAACCGGTTGGCGTTGGCGTCCGGTGCGTTGGCAGGGACGACGGCAGAGCCCATCGGCACACCTGGATCGACAGCAATCGGAGCCATCAATTCACCCTTGCCCGACACGATCTTCACGAGCGTGCCCGCCTCGACACCGAGCTTTGCGAAGTCGCTCGGGTGGAGTCGGACCTGCACCGCAGCTGCAAGTCCGGCGCTGGCCGGACACGCCTGGACCATCGTGCCGTTGTCGTACATGCGCCGGGTGGCGACGAGACGGAGCGAGTATGCGTCGTTGGTGGGAGCCAGCGACTCGCTCGCCGTCGGCGGCGGCACCGATCCTCCCGACAACAACACCCCGTCGACGGGATCTGCGGCGAGCGCCTCTTCGGTGAGCGCTGCGTGCACATCCGAGACCGCCGCCATCTCGGCCCGGATGCTCTCGACGGAATCGACACCGAGATCACCCCCAAGGCGATCGGCGATCTCCGCTGCGATCTGCCAGTCGGCGCGGGCCGTGCCCGGGGGCGTGACCTTCTGCGCACTGACGCTGACGCGCCCTTCCAGGTTGGTGAACGTACCCGCCGACTCGGTCGGAGCTGCAGCCGGCAGCACGACGTCGGCGTAGCCCGTGGTCGATGCGTTGGCCAAGGTCTCGATCGCGATGACCGTGCCGACCTCGGCCAAGGCACGCTGGGCGAGATCCCGATCAGGGAAGTCGGCCAACGGATCGGCACCGAGCAGCACCAGCACGTCGAGCGAACCACCAGCGGCAGCCGAAAGCATCGCCGCCGTGTCCATACCGGACGCCGCCGGGACCGAACCCCAGGCATCGACAACCGGCCCGGCATCGGTGAGCGTGCGCCGGCCGGGGAGCAGACCTGGAGCCATCCCGGCGTCGAGTGCCCCATGAACGTTGCCCCGACGCAGCGCCGACAAGAAGCCGACACGGTCGATCGAGCCCAGCGCGAGTGCGGCATCGACGACCGCATCAGCAGACTCAGCCGTCGAGGCACGCCCCAGGACCACGGTGACCGGTCCACTGATCGCCTTTGCGGCATCGGCGATCGCACCCGCCGACACGCCCGCCGCTTCGATCGACGTACCTCCACGGGCAGCCACCAACGCATGGGCCAACTGACCGACCTCACCCGGCTTCGGATGAAGCGAATGCGCGGCAATCGGGCTGAGACCGGTTCGCGCCGGCGTCAACTCGATGAGTGTCGTCCCATCGTTCACGACCGCATGACGCAAGCGCAGGAACAGGGCGCCGAGATCTTCTTTCGGATCGGGTCCGAGGAGAATGACCGTGCCACCCGGCCGGCAGGCGTCGGCAATCGTGGCACGCGGAAGGCCGAGGACCACCTCGGCCGGGAGTCCGTCGCCGAGTTGGGCGTCGACATTGTCGGTGCCGATCACTCCCTTGGCGAGCTTCGTCCAGGCGTATTGCGACTCGTTCGTCAGGCGGGCACCGCCGACCACACCGACCCGGGCGGGATCGATGTCGGCCAACGCCTCCGTGATCCGGCTCAGCGCCGTCGCCCAACCGGTTGGTGTCAGATCCTCGTCGCTTCCACCTCGCACGAGGGGCGACGTGAGGCGAGCATCGGCATTGAGCGCCTCGAACCCGAACCGTTCCTTGTCGGACAGCCAACCCCAGTTGACAGCATCGGAATCGACACCGAGGAGACGTACCACCCGATTACGGCTCGACTGCACCGTGACACGAGAACCGACGGAATCGGTCCATGCCGTGGAAACCGTCTCTTCGAGATCCCACGGACGCGCCTTGAAGCGGTACGGCTTGGCCGTGAGCGCCCCGACCGGACAGATCTGCACGGTATTGCCGGAAAAGTACGAGGCAAACGGCTCGTCGGGGAACGTGTTGACCTGGGTGTTGTTTCCCCGGTCCATGAAGTGGATCAGCGTGTCACCGGCCACGTCGTCGGCGAAGCGGGTGCACCGATCACACAGAATGCACCGCTCGCGGTCGAGATACACCGTGTCGCTGATCGGCAGCGGCTTTTCGAAGTGGCGTTTCTCTTCGACAAAACGCGACTCCCCCGGGCCGTAGGCCATGGTCTGATCCTGGAGCGGACACTCACCACCCTTGTCGCAGACAGGACAGTCGAGCGGATGATTGATCAGGAGGAACTCGAGGACGCCGTCCTGCGCCTTCTTCGTGGCGTCGGACTCGGTGTCGACGACCATCCCCTCCGCCACCGGAATCATGCAGCTCGGTTGCAGAGCCGGGCCGCGACCCGTGTCGACTTCGACGAGACACATGCGGCACATGCCGACCGGCTTCATTCGCGAGTGGTAGCAGAACCGCGGGATGTAGGTGCCGGTGCGCTCGGCTGCATCGATCAGCAACTCGCCGGCCTCGGCCTGTATCTCGACACCGTCGATGGTGACGGACACCGTGCTGACGTCGCTGTGGGTGTCGGTCATCAGCCGCCCTCGCTGTTGCCGGGCGCCGTGGTCATCGCAGCAGCGGTGACCGGAATGGCGTCGCGCTTGGTGATCTTGGCGTCGTACTCGTGCCGGAACCGCCGGATCGTCGAGGTGATGGGAGCCACCGACGACGGACCGAGCGGACAGATCGTCGTCTGTTTCGGCGGGAACGGAACAGCATCGAGCCCCTGGGTCGGATCGGCCGCCACAGGATATGGCCCCGGGCTGATGTTGTCGGCGATGTCGAGCAGCATGTCGATGTCACTCGGCCGGCCCTCACCGTCGAGGATGCGCTGCAACACCCGTTCTTCCCAGGTGGTGCCTTCGCGACAGGGGGTGCACTTGCCGCACGACTCGCGGGCGTAGAAGCGGACCAACCGGAGGGCCGCTTTGACGGCGTCGGTGGTCTCGTCCATCACCATGATCGCGCCGGAGCCGAGCATCGATCCCTCGCTGCCGACGACCCGGCCCTCGAGGGGAAGGTCGAGTTGCTCCGGAAAGAACCAGGGTGCAGACCCGCCGCCCGGCACGAACATCTTCAGCTCGTTGTCGTCGCGGATGCCCTGGCAGAAATCGTCACCGTAGAAGAGGTCGCGGAATGTCGTGACGCCCTGCTCGATCTCGTACACGCCCGGCCGTTTCACATGTCCAGAGATGGCCACCATGCGCGTGCCCGGTGAGGCCTCCGAGCCGAACTGCTTGTACGCCTCGGCGCCGTTCATCATCAACCACGGCAGGTTGCTCAGCGTCTCCACGTTGTTGACGATCGTCGGTTGTCCGTACAGGCCGATCGCCGCCGGGAAGTACGGCGGCTTGAGACGCGGCATGCCGCGATTTCCCTCGAGGGATTCGATGAGCGCCGTCTCCTCACCGACGATGTACGCCCCTGCACCCCAGGTCAGGGTGATGTCGACGCTGAAGTCGGTGCCGAGGATGTTCTTTCCGACGTACCCCTTGGCGTACGCGTCGTTGAGCGCACGGGCAAGGCGTTCCTGCGCCAATGCCATCTCGCCACGGACATAGAGGAAGCACTGGGCGAGACCGAGCGCATAGCAGGTGATGAGACAACCCTCGATCAGCTGGTGCGGGTCGCGTTCCATGAGCAGTCGGTCTTTATAGGTTCCCGGCTCGGATTCATCCCCGTTGACCACGAGGTAGTACGGAAACTTGCCCGGTGGCATGAAGCCCCATTTGACGCCGGCGGGAAAGCCCGCGCCCCCACGGCCGAGAACGGTTGCGTCGCGGACCTCGTCATGGACCTGGGCCGGGGTGCGATCGAGTGCACGACGCAACCCCTCGTAGCCATCGGTCGCCTCGTAACGCTCGAGGGTGAAACTGTCGTCGTACTCGAAGCGCGATGTGACGATCTTGGGGCCACCGTTGTCGACGTAGCCGGGCGCGTGGGGAACGAAGTGGCTCATGTTTCCTCACCTTCTTCGGTTCCACCGGACGCCGGCTCGTCGTTTCGAGCCAGCCAGACCGGGCGTTCGTTGGCCTGCTCGGGCGGAACGATGCCGGCCATGGACCCGGCCGGGATGTGTTGACGCACGCGGCCGAGGGTGCCGTGCTCGGGAATGTCGTCTGCTCGACCGTTGCGGATGTCATCGATCAAACCGTCGAAGTCCTCGTCGCTGACCCGCAGGCGATACCGGTAGTTGACCTGGAGGCACGGGGCCTCGGTGCACGCCGCAATGCACTCGACATCCTCGATCGTGAACATGCCATCGGCAGTGGTGCCCCCGGCCTTGACGCCAAGGCTCTTCTCTGCGTGGGCGAGAAGTTCCTCACCTCCCAGTAGTTGGCACGACAGGTTGGTGCACACATTGACCAGGTACTTGCCCACCGGATGGAACTTGAACATCTCGTAGAACGAACCGGTTCCCTTGACCTCGGCGGGGGTGGTGTCGGTCAGGTCGGCGATCTGCCGCATGGCGTCATCGGTGACCCACCCCTCCTGTTCCTGTGCAAGGTGCAGGAGAGGGATGAGGGCCGACTTCGCCACCGGGTACCGGGAGATGATCTCGTGCGCGATCGCCAGGTTGTCGGGGGTGAAGTAACTCATCGATCGACCTCACCCATGATCGGATCGACACTGGAGATGATGGCGACGCCGTCGGCGATCAGACCCCCCTGCATCAGGTGCGGCATGGTCTGGAGGTTGATGTAGCTCGGGCCTCTCACATGCATTCGGTACGGGGTCGAACTGCCGTCACTCACCATGTAGACGCCGAGTTCACCACGCGGGGACTCCACCGCTGCGTACGCCTCCCCCTCGGGCACCTTGAAGCCCTCGGTGAAGATCTTGAAGTGGTGGATCAGTGCTTCCATCGATTCGTCGATGCGCACGCGCGGCGGGGGCGTGACCTTCTTGTCCTGGATTCGGTAGTCACCGGAGGGCATGCGATCGAGAATCTGCTCGACGATTCGCATCGACTCGCGGATCTCGTTGAGACGAATCGCATAGCGGTCGTAGCTGTCACCGTACGAACCGACGATGACGTCGAAGTCGACGTCGGGATAGGCGAGGTACGGCTCGTCGCGACGAAGGTCCCAGGCGTAGCCGGTGGAGCGCAGGATCGGTCCGGTCGCCGACAACGCCAGCGCCTCGTCGGCGTTGAGCACTCCCACACCTTGCAGTCGCTCACGCCAGATCGGCTGACCGGTCATGAGGATGTCGTATTCCTCGAGGCGCGGCGGAATGAGTTCGAGCAGGCGCTCGACATCGGCCTGCCATCCGTCGGGGAGATCGGCTGCCACACCACCCGGGCGGATGTAGTTGTGGTTCATGCGGAGACCGGTGACTTTTTCGAGGAACCGCAGCACCTCCTCTCGCTCCCGCCAGCCGTAGATCATCATCGACACTGCGCCGAGATCCATGCCGTTGGTTGCCATGAAGAGCAGGTGTGAACTCATGCGATTGAGTTCGCTCATCAGCATGCGGATCCACACCGCACGCTCGGGGACGTCGATACCGAGGAGCTTCTCGGTGGCAAGGCTGAACGCCAACTCGGTGAAGAGCGGCGAGGCGTAGTCCATACGCGTGACGTTGGTGCAGCCCTGCAGGAACGTGAGCTGCTCGGCCTGCTTCTCCATGCCGGTGTGCAGGTAGCCGACGACCGGCTTGCTGCGCAGGATCGTCTCACCCTCCATCTCGAGCATGAGCCGCAGCACCCCATGGGTCGACGGGTGCGACGGACCCATGTTGAGCAAGACTCGTTCGTCGTCGGATGCCGAGGGGTCGGCACCGATCATCGCTGCTTCGGCTTCGCTCAGCCGCAGGACTGCAGCATCATCACCTCGGCGCCTGACGCGCTCGGCGCCGTCGATCGTCTCGTCGTTCTCGGTGACCGTCATCGCTCGTTGCTCGCTGCCTTGAACTGCACGGGAATCGAGCCGATGGCGTAGTCCTTGCGGAGTGGATGACCCACCCACTCCTCCGGCATCAGAATCCGGCTCATGTCGGGATGGTCGGCGAATTCGATCCCGAACATGTCGTAGACCTCTCGTTCGAGATTTTCTGCGCCCGGCCAGAGGTCGAACAGGGTGGGAAGGACCGGTTCGTCGACACTCACCTGTGTGCGAATGCGGATGCGTTCGCGGGTGCTGTGGTTGATGAGTTGCGTGACGACCTCGAAGCGTTCGGCCTCGACACCGTCGGGAAGGTTCCGGGGGGCGCCATAGGTGAGGTAGTCGACTGCAGTCAGATCGATCAGTTGACCGAAGCCGTCGGCCCGGGCCTCGGCACAGCCTGCGAGGTAGGTGTCGACGCTGGCGTGCAGCACGCCATCACCTGCGTCGAGCATGCCGAATCGTGTGCTCGCTGCGGCCGCGTTCTCTTGCGTCGCCTCCTCGGCGATTTCCGCTTCGTCGCTCACCGTCAGCCCCCGATCGTCAGGCCGGCGGTCTGACCGTCGCGCTGCTCGATGGTGATACCGGCACCGCCGCCGTGTTCCTTGCGGCGCTGGGTGAGTTCACCGGATTGGATCTTCTCGTGCACCGTGAAGATCGCATGGAGCAGCGTCTCGGGCCCCGGCGGGCAGCCCGGCGCATACACGTCGACCGGCACGATTTGATCGACACCTTGCACGATCGCGTAGTTGTTGAACATGCCGCCGCTCGAAGCACACACCCCCATGGAGATGACCCACTTGGGCTCCATCATCTGGTCGTAGACCTGACGC
Source organism: Actinomycetota bacterium (assembly GCA_029979265.1). Taxonomy (GTDB): domain Bacteria; phylum Actinomycetota; class Acidimicrobiia; order Acidimicrobiales; family Aldehydirespiratoraceae; genus UBA11606. The sequence goes on from JAPOHW010000002.1 coordinate 121,355, forward strand.
AGCACCGGTGCCATTTTTTGGCTCACACGACCCGCAACGATCATGAGATCGGCTTGGCGGGGGGACGCACGGAAGGTCTCCATGCCATAGCGGGCCAGATCGTAATGAGCTGCGCCGGTCGCCATCATCTCGATCGCGCAGCAGGCGAGGCCGAAGGTGGCGGGCCAGAGGCTCCGGGCCCGGGCCCACTGGACAAGGTTCTCGACATTGCCCGTGATGAAGTTGTGTTCGAAGCCTTCGAGGCCTTGTTCGGCGATGGCCGCAGAATCACCGAGCCCGGGGATCTTCATCAGGCTGCCTCACCAGACTCGCGACGACCGTCGACGAGCGTGGATTCGCGACCGTCGGTGCCGACGCGTCGGATCGTCGACTCTGCGGTCCGCCCGGGCGACACGGCACCGGACGGGGCCATGGACTGCTTGAGAGGCCCCCACTCGAGCGCACCGTTGGAGATCAAATACACGAACGATTCGAAGACTGCGAACGTGAACACCATGATGACGACGAGGCCGAAGAAGCCCAAGCCTCCGTAGGCGACCGCATACGGGTAGAAGAAGATGATCTCGATGTCGAAGACGATGAAGATCATCGCAACCAGGAAGAACTTCACCGGGAACCGTTCGGGCGTTTCCTTGGTCGGGACGATGCCGCATTCGTAAGCGGCGCGTTTGGCAGCCGAGGGATTCCGGGGAGCCAGCAAGCCCGAGGCAACGAAGCTGCCAGCCGCAAACAAGCAGGCCAGCACGAACAGCGCCAGCAGGGGCAGGTACTGGCCCAGCACGGCTTACGCCCCTTCGAACTCGGCCCGCCGCGCCATCACGAGCTTGTCCCGTTCGTGAAGCATGTAGCAGAGGGCGAAGAAGATCAGCAGCGAGCCGATCGTGACCATGGCCGGCCGCAGGCGAACGTTGCCGAGATCACGAATCATCACGACCGAGATGATCGGCTCTGTCGCGTCGACAACCGGTCGCTGCGGAGCGGTGCCCGGCAGATTGGTGATCGACTCCTCGGTGACCTGTTGCAGCTGAATCACGCCATAGCGCGTGGGGTGAGTGATCTGTGCGGTCTGACGGATCTTGGTCCAGACCCGATCGACCATGCTCGGGTCTTCGGGAAGACCCCTCTTGCCGCCGATGGTGTAGGCATCGAGCAGTTTGAACTCGGCCTGCGTCCCGAACGAGAAGTCGTTCGACTCCAGGATCATCGCAATAGCTGATGCCTGCGCCTCGCCAGCCTCCGCGGTCGAGAGCAGGGTCCAACCACCGAGTTCCGCGGATTCCTGGTCGATGAGGCCAGGGGCGACTGCGGCAAGCTCTGACAGGGTGGTTGCTTCGTTCTTCGCCTGCTCCTCGGCGGCCAAGTCGGCGATTTCGCTCTGGCTCAGACCATCGGTCTGATCGGCCGTGAGGCTGTCGACGGTGACGATGCCGTACTCGAGCCAGGCGGTTTGGACCTCGATCAGGCGCTTGGCCTCGTCGCCGCTCAGGCCACTGGTGCCCGAGGTGAGCCAGCCCGATCCGAATTCGGCATCGGCTGCGGCTGCAGCCGCAACCACGATCTCATGGGCAGTGGGCAGCGCCTCGGACTGCAGGGCGTTCGCCTCGTCGAGTGCGGCGTACGTCAGGTGACCTTCGTCGTCGGTGCCCTCGACGATCTCGACCTCGCCCCAGGTCGGCGCATCACCGGTCCAGCCGATGCCGTAGATCCACCAGATCGAACCCATGATCGCCATCCAGCCGAAGAAGCCGGCGAGCGCAAGCATGGTGCCGAGGCGGGGCCCGGAGTTGGTGCTGAGCAGGAGCCAGATCGAACCCATCCAGGTGATGGCGCCGGCGAGTACGGCCAGGAAGCCGCGGATTTCAGGGTCCCAGGCGAGACCTGCGATGAGGTCGATCATCTCCATCAGAGTGTCCTCTCGAACGCCACGATCGCATCGATCTGATCAGCGGTGAGCAGCGCCGGGTACCGGAACTCGACACCCGATCCTGGGCCCATGCCCGGCCCCTGTGGGTTCGACTCGGTGAGCGGGCCGAACCCGGGCATCTGGCCGTTGCCCCCTGAGCCGCCGCGGCCGTACGCCGCGCCGATGGCCTGGCCACGCTCGATGAACGACGCATGACCACCGGCCGTTTCGAACTGGTCGAGCGTCGACCCGCCTCGAAGGTTCGGGCCGAAGAAGCCACCACCCTGCACGTACTCGTCGAGAATGGCCTCATCGGTGCCGTTCGTTTCGAGCATGTACGGGCCGGTTGCGTCGAAGCTCCAGCCGTAGGTGTGGCAGCGGGCGCAGCTGTAGGTGCCCGCTGCGGCCTCGTTCGCAAACAGGATTTCGCCGTACTGCAGATACGCCGCCTGGCCCTCGAACGCATCGGGGGTCGACAGGATCTCGAGGGCGGCGAACCGCCACTGCTCTTCGTTGCCCTCCTCGGCGAGGGACCCGTCGGCTTCGAGTGCCATGTCCCGGGCGGTCTGCTGCGCCGCCTGCACGTCAGCCCACCACGCCTCGAACGCAGCCTGCAGCGGTCCGGCCGCCGCATCGGTCGATGCCCGGAGCGCGTCACGGGCCGCATCGGCAGCATCACACTCCGGCACACCTTCGACTGCAGCACAGTCGAACCCGAACTCGTCGCGAGCGATGAGGGTGACAGCCCAGGCGGCCTCGTCGGCCGCAGCCTTCGCAGCGCGGAGGTCGACCGCCCACGGCTCGGTACTCGTTGCCATGATCAGTTCTTTTGCGCCGTCCTCGACACCGCCGGCGACCTGTTCGCGGATCTCCTCCTCGGAAATCTGGATGTCGCGGATGTAGAAGAGGATTTCCTCGAGTTGCTGGTCGGTGAGCGGACCACCGCCGCCGCCGCCCCACGCTGGCATGACACCGTTGCGGCCATAGTTGAGCGTGTGGAGCACCTCATCTTCGGTGTAGCGCGACAGCAAGGTGTCCAGTGCAGGCGCTTTCCACGACACCTGGGCGATGAATTCGCCCGATGCTGATGTAATCGCCGTGCTGACGGCTCCGCCCGATCCCTCAGAGCCGTGACAACTGACGCACTGGGCCCCCTCGACGTAGATCTCCTCACCGCGGTTGGTGAAGATTCGCCACGTGTCGACATCGCGCCCCTCATGACGACCTGGTTCGCCCAGCCAGTACAGCGGCAGGGTGACAGCAGTGATGGTGAGCAGCACGAGGCTGGTGCCGAGGGCGAAGTCGAGCTTCTTGCCCTCGAGTTCCTCGTCGGACAGGTACGGCTTGCGGTTGGAAGCAAGCTCGATCTCGGATCCGATCTCGTCTCGGGCCGAACGGATGTTGAAATAGATGTAGACGAGCCCACCGATGAAGACGATCGCCAAGATGACGAGGCCGATGGTTCGTTGTGTTGAGGCGGCGAGCAACATGCGCGTGACGGAGTTTCTCGGATTCTGGGTCGAAAGTGGTGATTACTAGTGCGAGGACTGGCCGATGCAGTTTGGCCCCTCGGCCTCTTGGCCTGTGGTGTTGGTGCCGATCGGTGGGCCTTGGATGATTGAACCGGTGTCGACGGTGAGAGCGCCGGACGCATCGACGCTCATGGCGAAGCGATCCATGCCGCGGGGAGCCGGGCCACCGCGCTTCTCGCCGACTCGGTTGTACTGCGAACCGTGGCAGGGGCACTCGAACCATTGTGAGGTGACGCACTCGGGAACTCGGCAACCGAGGTGAGGACACTTCTGATAGAGCGCAATGATGCCTCCGTCGAGGCCGAGCTGAAGTCCGGCTTCCATGCCGGCGAGTTCTGGGCCGGAGTAAGCGGTCCGGGCCTTCTCCACTGCTCCGTTCGGGTACTCCGTGAGCCACATGCGACCCTCGGCGCGGTACAGGAAGCCGTTGCTGTTGCGGATCTCGGACAGCACGTCGCTGACGAGACCGACCTTGATCGCCGAACCGAAGCCACCACCGAGCTGCGGCCACAGGAACGCAATGCAGGCCAGGCCGAATCCACCGAGCCCGATCTGCATCATGAGAACGATCGTCCGGTTGAAGAACTGACGACGGCTGACACCGATGACTTCAGGATCCGGCGGCACGTACGGGGCCGGCGGGGCCGCCTGTCGCGCCGCAAGCACCAACTCTTTCGATGCGGCCTTGCGCTCGAGGACCTGTGCCTTTTCGACCTGCTTGCCGGTCAGCGCCGCCTCGTCGCCGAGCACGGTCGAGGCTCGGTCCCGTTTGCGCGTTTCGCTGGACAACACGCCGACGGCTTCGTCGGCATCACGACCCTTGAGGGTCACAAGCGCGGCGAGGCCACCGAGGACCACCAGCGCGATGAGGGCGATTGCGAGTGCCATTGGTTATCTCCTCGATCAGAGCTCGAAGAACAGGCCGGCTTCCCAGGGGAAGACGAAGTTGAAACCAGGACCTCTGAAGAACGAGCCGATCATCACGAGCACGGCCCAGAACATCAGGTGCACGGTCATGAGCGAGATCGCAAATTTGCGGTCTTCGGGTTTCGGGGACGGATTGCGGTCGATGTAGGGCGCAAACATGAGGATGAAGAGGCCGATACCCGGGATGGTCACACCGGCAACCATCGGGTGGAACATCGTGAGGAGCTCCTGCAGACCGAGGAAGTACCACGGCGCCTTCGAGGGGTTCGGGGTCTCGTTGAAGTTGGCGAGTTCGAGCAGTGGAGCATTGACGAAGATCGAGAAGATCAGGGTGAATGCCGTGATGAACAGCGCAGCAGCGAACTCGACCACGAGCAGGTGAGGCCAGGTGTGGACCTTGTCCTGCGGGAGCGCCTTGACGTCCTGGATCGAGCCGGACTTGACGACGGTGAGCAGGCGTTGCGTGTGGCCACCCGGACCGGTCGGGACCGGGCCACCGGCTGCCGAGACGGGTGCAGCAGCAGTCGGCGCAGTGGCGACAGCGACGCCACCACCAGCCTCGTCGCCACCCTCGGCCTTGGCCTTTGCGGCACGTGATCGCTCGAGCAGATGCGCCGGGATCTTGCTGGCCGCTTCCTGTTGCTCGGCCGTCAACTCCTCGGCGGGAGCCTCCGCCGGGGCATCGGCCGCTGCCTTTGCGGCCGCAGCCTTGGCGCGAGCCTCTTCGGCCCGCTTCCGGAGATGTTCGGGGACTTCGGTCATCGATGTCTCTCCTTCGTCCTAGAGCGGACCTGAAATGCCGCCGTCCTTGCGCACCCGCCAGAAGTGGATCGCCATGAAGATGACGAGCACGAACGGAAGCAACAGGACGTGGAGCACGTACCAACGCAACAAGGTGTCGGTGCCGATCTCGACGCCGCCGAGCAGCACGAAACGGACCTGTTCACCGAAGACCGGTGTGTACCCCATCATGTTGGTACCCACCGTCACCGCCCAGAGCGCCAATTGGTCCCAGGGCAGGAGGTAGCCGGTGAACGAGAGCAGCAGGGTGAACTGCAGCAGATTGACGCCGATCACCCAGTTGAACTCTCGCGGGGGCTTGTAGGCGCCGTGATAGAAGACACGCGCCATGTGCAAGAAGACCGTCAAGACCATGAGGTGTGCCCCCCATCGATGCATGTTTCGCACCAGGAGCCCGAAGGTCACGGAGTTCTGCAGGGTGTAGATGTCGTCCCAGGCCGCAGCGGCGGTGGGGCGGTAGAAGAACATCAAGAAGATGCCGGTGACCGTCAGCAGAATGAAGAGGAAGAAGCTCAGGCCGCCGAGGCACAGGGTGTAGCTCACCTTGACCGCATGCCGCTTCACTTTCACCGGATGCAGGTGGTACAGCACCGAGTTCATGATCACGTAACTGCGATTACGAGGGCTGTCGGTGTAGCCCTTCCGGAAGATGGACCCGGGGCGGAAGATGGAGTTCCAGGCCTGACTGCCCTGCACCTGGTCGGTGAGGTTCGCCATCTGGTCCTGCACCCGCTGGGGTAGCGGTTTCTTGACTTCGTCGTCGGTGGTAGCCATTGAACTTTGGTTTCTCCCGCGTGCTCGGCTCAGCCGAGACGCATTCCGTATCCGTAGCCGTGTGAGTTGGTTCGTTGGTGGGCATCGCCTCCCGCGGCAGGATCACCGATCTTGCCGAGGATGATGACGCCCGTGGGGCAGCGATCGACGCAGAGTGCGCAACGGGTGCACACGTCGTCATCGATCGTGAAGATCACGTTGTCGTTCGGGTCGTCGCCGGGAAGTTCGGTTCCGATCGCCTCGTCGACGGCGTCGGGGCGCACCATGTGGATGCACTTCCACGGGCAGATGTCGACGCAGCCTTCGCACATGATGCATTCGGACTGGTCGATGTGGATGAACTGCTTCGGCTTGACCTGCGAGGTAAGCCACGCAGCGTCGACCTGCTGGAGCACGTAGTCGTCGCGGAACTCCGGAAGCGGAGGGTTCGCATCGGTCGTGGTCACGACTCTGCCCCCTCTTTCACCAACGGGCGACCGAACTGGCTTCGCTGGACCGGCTTCTCGGCCTGCTGCTCGCCGCGCTTTTGCCAGGCGGACCACATCCAGATGTTGCCGCCGAGGGCAACGATGTAGATGCCCACCGCGATGAGGTCGCGCACCACGATGTAGTTGATACGGATCGGCGACCACCCGCCGTCTTCCTGGCTCTTCAGGATCTCACCGGGTCCGTACAGGATCTTGTCGACCCGCCAGTTGAGTTCGTTGTCGGCCCACGTCAGCCACTGGTGGGGAACAACGCCGTACACCCAGAACATCAGGAAGAAGACGACCAGAGAACCCACCATCGCCTCGCCCCAGGTCACGACTTGGTCGATGGGTCGGCGCTTCTGATACGCGAGGATGCCACCCACGACCACGGCGGTGACGATCAGAGATGTCACGAAAGCGACCACGCTTCGACTCCTGATGGCAGGACAGGTTCACGGACTTCGTGAATCCATGCACAAGTGTAGACCTTTCGGACAGTCGCCCTCGGGTCCGGCACAAGGTTTATCACGCAGTTTTTCGATACCAGACATCCGGCGGGCAGCAAAATGCGGTGCCGGAAATTCATCCGATGATTCCGCTCCGGCTTGGTTGGACGTGCGACACTGCCTCTATCCTCTCGGGGGCGACTGTCGCGCCTTCGTGTGGCATCACCGCATCCTCTTGTAGCCCGTCCCATCCAGCGGAGACCCTGGTGACCGAAGTACCCGAGCACCTCCTACAGCGAGCAGCCGAGGCACGCGCTCGCCTGACCGGTGCCCCTGCGCCCGAGTCGGCGGACGGCGACGCCGCTCCAGCTGCTGCAGTCCCGGCTGCGGTGACACCGGATCCGACCCCTGCCGTCCCCGAGGAGCCCAAGGCCCCCGAGCCTGTGGCGCCCTACGTTGAAGCCGGCCTTCGCCGCAAGACCATGCCGGTCTGGATCATCCCCGTGCTGGTCTTCATGCCGTTCTGGGCGATCTACTACGTCGGCTACCTCGAAAATCCCCCGGTCACCGGTGGCTTCGCCTTCGAGGGCGGAGAGGCCTACGGCGTCCAGTGCGCCGGCTGCCACGGTGGGGCTGGTGGCGGTGGCACCGGCCGTCAGCTCAGTGGCGGCGAAGTGATCGCCACGTTCCCCGCAACCGACGAGGGCGTTGCCCAGATGGTCTACTGGGTCGCCAGTGGCACGGCTGGTGCCGTCGACGGCGTGTACGGCGACCCGGATCGCCCCGGTGGCCAACGTGAGGCTGGTTCGTTCGGCGTGATGGGCGGCTTCGGAGGCGGCCTCTCGACCGAGGAACTCGCTGCGGTCGTCTATCACGAGCGCTCCTCGTTCGGTGAACTCGATGCCGAGACGATCGAGCACGAACTCCACCTCCTCGAGGAACTGGTGCATGTGGTCGACGAAGCAGGCGAGAGCTTCGACGGAGCATCCCTCGACAACGTCCGGCTCTGGGTCGACGCAGCAAGCGCCAAGCTCGCCGCAGAGACCGAAATGGCTGCCGAGTAGCCGACGCGGTTTCCGGCCCCGGGTCGGTCAGTCGTCGATCAGCCCCGCACCTGCTCCACGCAGACGGGATGATTCGGTGTCGGGGGCATAGGTCCGGTGGGCGTACGCCTCGAGGCGAGCCCAGGCCGCCGGGTCGACGGCCCACCCGTCGACTGGTGCCGCCAGCTGCTCACCATCGAGACGACCGGGCTCGACGGTGACCGCCGCCTCGACCACGCCCAAGGACCCGCATCCTGTGGCCCCGCCCGCCCCGACCCCGAGCGTTGCGTCTTCCCACGACGCAACCAGCGCAGTCCGGGTGCGGATCGCCACACTCGCCAGCGCAGCGCCCAGGAGCAGCGGCTGCCGGATCCGGCCGAGTTCCGCACGCCCGGCCACGAGCCGTTCCGGGAGGTCGGCACACACTGCGCCGACCACGACAGGATCGAGCACGGTCGGATGGTCGACCCACGAAAGTCCGACGTCGGGAGGGGCAACCTCGGCGTGGGGGCGGCCATCACGCCACTCGAGAAGGTCGGCCAGAACCTCCGGCCCGGGGAGTCCATGATCGGCAAGCCACCGGGCCGCCCGACCGGCGTCCGATGCCAGACCCCACGGCATCCCCACACCCTTGGCCGCCTTTGTTGCCATGGCGTCGATTTCGTTCGAGGACAGCACCAGGGCGGTCACCGCGTCCGTTCCGCCTCGAGCGGCGGGTAGCACCAGTCGTCGACGGTCGCTTCGAGGAGACCGTCGAGCTCGTCCGGGAACGGAGCGTGGCGGAACATGATGATGCGAACCCACCGATCGGACCTCGGGTCGAAGTGGGTGGCCCCGAAATACGAGAGCTTGCAGCGAAGCATGTCGATCGGCAAGACATCGGACGAGATCGTATTTTCACGGATCTCGGCGTACGGGAAGGCAATCGACTGCTGCACCCGTCGGGTCACGAATCGGTGCTCGGGATGGGCCAGCAGGAACGCCGCAACACTCGGCTCACCGTCCCAGGCCACCAAGTCGGCGTGCAGCCGAGCAGCATCGCGACCGGGAGCCAGCGGCGATTCGTAGGGTTCGATGACCTCCTCGTGGCGTTCGCCCATTCGGGGCTCCAGTTTGTCTTCCGACACGTACCAGGCCCGTGCCGTCTCGTCGAGATCGGTCCAGTCGATCCCGAGCGCCCAGCCGTACAGGTCGGTGACCAGCGCCGTGAGGTCATCGGTGGTCATCGAGCCATCGATGTCGAATACGGTGTCCTCGTCGGCGCCCATCTCGGTGGCGAGGTCGTCGACCAGAGCACCGTACGGTTCGAGCACGAGCGACACGAGTTGTTCCTGGCCCTCCAGACCGAGCGAATCTTCCGCCCAGCGAACCACGCGATCCCAGGGCTCGGCGCCTGCCACGATCTCGGGAGCGACCGCACGGAGTGCATCGAGGTCGGCGACCAGCGTTGCGACCTTCTCGACCTGAAGCTCGTGCACCGACCGCCAACCAGCAGCGTTGAGGCGTGCCCGTTCGAGAAGCTCGAGGAAGCGAGCCTGTGCGTGCGGTTCCGCCTCCGGCAGTGCCCGAACCCGCGCAAGTGCAGTCTCCCGTGCGACGATCCAGTTGCTGAACAGCGACGGATGATTGATCACGAACGGCGCCATGCCAAGCCCGGTGGCATTTCCGACCCCGAGCGTTCGCCGCAGTGCCGGTTCCATCGCCACGGCGGTCGACGGTGAACGACGCTGGGCAAGATACTCCACGAGGTCGAGCGAGAAGGCCCTGATCAAGAAGACAGTCAGCATCTCGGCCTGGAACGGGCCTGCCAGCTCAGGACGGTCGGCGATCCGCTCACGGTCGGCCAGACCGAACTTCCCCGATCCGTAGACGGCGGTCGTGCGCATGAGGTAGCCGACCTCGTCGAGCATGGCGGAGTCGGGTTGCTCGCCGGCCGCAAGGCGGTCGACAACATGGTCGAACAGGCGCACCGATCGATTGGCACGGGACAGCGTCAACTCACGCGCCGACACCCGTCCGGCCTCCTGCAGCGGCACATTCGCGGCGAGGCGATCGATGGTTGCCGGATCGACGACACCATCGACAAGGGCGAAGGTCGCATCCCAGGCCTGGGCGATCACCCGATCGGAGCGCTGATCGGCCGCCAGATCATGGCCAAAGGCGACCAGGCTATAGGTGCGCTCCGGGCCACGGGCCTCGTAGACGGCGACTCCTACCCCCGGCGGGTCGATGTCGAACCGTACGCGCTCGACGGTCCACTTTTCTCGCACGAGTCGACGAAGCAGGACCCGCATGAACGACAGCCGCGACTGGTGGAACGACCCGAGCCGGGCGAGCTTCATCACGGTGTCGGGCGGGCGGAGTTCCACCGCCGGAGAAGACTGCACCCAAACAACGTAGCTTCGACCCGTGCGGTTCAACACCGCTAGATTCCGACGAGAGGGGCGCGCCGGTCGCGTCGAGGATGAGGGAGACACACGTGACCGCCAACCAGACCGGCGTTCAGCTGATCGAACGACGAGGGTCGCTGTGAGCGTCACCGGTGCGCCGATGGTCATCGACGGACTCCAGATCAACGACTGGTCGCGCCCCGTTGTCGAAGAGGTCCGGTCGGGCGGTGTCGACATCGTTCACGCCACCGTCGGCGTGTGGGAAGACACCGCTGCGACCTTCACCCGGGTCGGGGCCTTTCGACATCTGTGCCGAATGAACGACGACATCATTCGGATCGTTCGCACGGTCGACGACATGCACGCAGCGAAAGCCGACGGCGTGCTCGGTGTGGTACTCGGATTTCAGAACAGCTCGATGATCGGCGACGACCCGGAGATGGTCGGCATGTTCGCCGACATCGGCATCCGCATCGTCCAACTCACCTACAACATCGCCAACCACCTCGGATCGAGCTGCTACGAACCGGTCGATGCCGGCCTCACCCGAGCCGGGCACCGCATGGTCGAGGCATTCGACCGCGAGGGGGTCTTGATCGACATCAGTCATGTCGGAAACGTCACCGGTCGCGACGCCTGCGAGGCGTCGCAGAACCCGATCGCCATCACCCACGGGAATCCTTCCTCGTTCTGTGAGGCACCTCGGAACAAGCCGATGGATCTCATCGAGGCCGTCGCGGCCCGGGGCGGCATCATCGGTTGCACCTTCTACCCACTCTTCGCAGGGGGTGCCGGCACGACGCGCAACGAGTACTGCGGAATGCTCTACGACTTGGCCGAACGGATCGGCATCGACCATGTTGCGATCGGCACCGATGCCGTACTCGGCTGGGCGCCCGACGCGCTCGGGTGGATGCGCAGCGGCCGGTGGGACCGTCCGGCCAAGCCGAGCGAGATCCCCGAGTTCCCCGACTGGTTCGACTGGTTCCAGGGACCGAAGGACTTTCCGAATCTGGCCGAGGGTCTGATCAAGGTGGGATTCTCCGACGAGGATCGCAACAAGATCCTGGGCGGCAACTGGCTCCGGCTCTTCGGAACGGTCTTCACGTCATAGTGGTCGGGTCCCGGTGGTCGGGCCCGGTCGACAGGCACGTTCAGCGGCGCCGGAATCAAGGGGAGGCGAGCCCCTGGAGGAGCCTCCAGGTTGCGTCATCGACATCCACCGCCTCGGGCAGGGCAGTCGGTACCCCGGGAAGGCGGGCACCCGGCTGTTCGGCGACGGTTGCGGCAAGCGCCTCGATGCGATCGTGGAAGCCAGCACCCGCATACCCGCCCGGGTCGATCAGGACGTAGAACTGGCCGAGGTCGTGGGGGCCTCCCTCGACCGCCTTCAGCGGTTCCATGTCCCAGCTCGAGACCCCTGCCGTCAGTGCCGACGCGAGGACTTCGACCATCAGGCCGATCCCGTACCCCTTGTAGCCACCGGCAGACACGAGCGAGCCCTGGAGGGCGGCATGGGGGTCGGTGGTCGGTTCGCCCTTCGCATCGACCGCCCAACCAAGGGGGATCGCCTCGCCGGCAGCGGCCGCCATCGTGATCTTGCCCAGCGCCACAGCACTGGTGGAAAAGTCCCACTGGAAGGCGACGCCCCCGGCGCGGCCGGGAACCGCCATCGCGAACGGATTGGTCCCGAGCAGTGGTTTCACGCCCCCCGGGGGCGCAACGCGCGCGGTGGAATTGGTGGCACCGATGGCAATCAGACCGGCTTCGGCGAACTGCTCGGTGAAGTACCCCAGCGACGTACACGTGTGGCTGTGTTCGATCGAGTACCCGCACACGCCGCCGTCTTTCGCCGCACCGACCGCCTCGTCGAACCCCGCCGCAAATGCGGGCTGGGCAAAGCCGAACCGGGCGTCGACACGCACAGCACCCGCCTTCGCATGGGTGACGACCGGCTTGACGGCGCCGTTCACACGGCCCGACACCAGCTGTCGGCAGTATGACTCGACGTAATAGAGGCCGCAGATCTTGTTGCCCTTGGCCTCGGCCGTCCGCACCGCTCGGGCGACCGACGCAGCGACCGCCGACGTCGCCCCATGGGCTTGGAGTGCGACGGCGACGGTCGACTCGATCTCGGTCAGTGCGATCTTTGGCACGAACACGAGCTTGTCACACCCCGGACACGGTCGGTCGATCGGGCGGGTCGGTGCCGTGGGTCACCGGGCCGACGGTTCGTGAACGCCAGACTGGACCGGTGGACCTCACCAAGACGCATGCTTGGCGCTCGTTGGAACAGCACGCTGCGACCGTCGAGCGGTTGGACCTCCGCCAGCTCTTCGGCACCGACCCCGACCGGGTCGATCGGATGACGCACTCGTGCGGCGACATGACGGTCGACTGGTCGAAGCATTTGCTCACACCGGCCATCGTCGACGACCTCCTTGCCCTCGCGGCGCAGTCCGAACTCGCCGCCAAGATCGCCGCCATGATGCGCGGCGATCGCATCAACACGACCGAGGACCGGGCCGTGCTGCACACCGCACTGCGAGCTCCCCTCGACACCGCCGTCATGGTCGACGGCGCCGATGTCATGCCAGCCGTGCGGGCGGTGCTGGACCGGATGGCCACGTTCAGCGAGCGGGTCCGGACCGGCGACTGGCTCGGTGCGACGGGACGCCCGGTCGACACCGTGGTGAACATCGGAATCGGCGGATCAGATCTCGGCCCCGTCATGGCCTACGAAGCGCTCGCTGCCTTTCGTCACCCGCGGCTCGAGTGCCGCTTCGTCAGCAATGTCGACGGCAGTGATCTGGTTGCGGCCCTGGCCGACCTCGATCCGGCCACGACGCTCTTCGTGATCTCGTCGAAGACATTCACGACCCAGGAAACCCTCGCCAACGCACGCTCGGCCCGGGCCTGGCTCACCGGTGCCTTGGGAGATGATGCCGTTGCGACGCACTTCGCCGCAGTGTCGACCAACACCGCCGAGGTAGCGAGCTTCGGGATCGACACCGACAACATGTTCGGCTTCTGGGATTGGGTCGGAGGTCGATACTCGCTCGACTCGGCGATCGGGCTTTCCCTGATGATCGCAATCGGTGCTGCCGGGTTTCGCGAGATGCTCGCCGGGTTTCGGACCGTGGACGAACACTTCGCGTCGGCACCCCTCAGCGAGAACGTGCCCGCATTGCTCGGACTGATCGCCGTCTGGTACCGGACGTTCTGCGGGCTGCAGAGTCGCGCGATCCTCCCCTATTCGCGAGCGCTGCACCGATTCCCGGCGTACCTCCAGCAACTCGACATGGAAAGCAACGGCAAGCGGGTCCGGCTCAACGGCGACCCCGTGTCGTACGAGACCGGCCCGGTCATCTGGGGGGAGCCGGGAACCAACGGCCAACACTCCTTTCATCAGCTGCTCCACCAGGGCACGACGGTTGTGCCAGCCGACTTCATCGTGTTCGCGGCGCCCGATCACCGCACTGGAGCGTTCGTGGGCATCGAGGCTCACCACGACCTCTTGGTGGCGAACTGTCTCGCCCAGAGCGAAGCGCTTGCCTTTGGCAAGAACGCCGCCGAAGTGGCCGAAACCGAACCAGATCCGACGCTCGTGTCGCACCGGACGTTTCCCGGCAACCGCCCGTCGACCACCATCATGGCCCCTGCCCTCACGCCGTCGCTGCTCGGTCAACTCGTTGCGCTGTACGAGCACCACGTGTTCACCCAGGGCGTCGTCTGGGGTATCAACAGCTTCGATCAGTGGGGGGTCGAGCTTGGCAAGAGCCTTGCGACGGCGATGATCCCCGAGCTCACGGCCGACGCCGCACCCGAGCTCGCGCACGATGCAAGCACCAACGCCCTCATCGAGCGGTATCGGTCCATGCGGCGCCGCTAGGAGTCAGCCTGGTCCACCGACGAGAGCCGTCCATCGGCCAGGGTGAACACCCGATCGGCATGAGCGATCGGCACCGCATCGTGGGTTGCGATCAGCGCAGCCACCCCGTGGGTCTCGACCAACGCTGCGAGAACCTCCACGATCTCGCCCCCGGTGCGGGAGTCGAGTTGCCCAGTCGGTTCGTCGGCCAGCAGGACCCGCGGGCGGTTGGCCAACGCCCGGGCAATCGCCACTCGCTGCTGTTCCCCTCCCGAAAGTTCGCCGGGACGATGGACAGCGCGATGACCGAGGCCCACGAGTTCGAGCAACGTGCGGGCCCGTTCGATGCGTTCGGCCGGATCGCGTCCCTCGAGACGCATGGGGAGTTCCACGTTCTCGGCCGCCGAGAGCGATGGGAGCAGGCCGAAGGCCTGGAAGATGAACCCGAACTCGGCACGACGGGTAGCCGCAAGCTCGGGTTCAGTGAGGTCGGCAAGATCGACACCGCCGATCCGCACCGACCCGGAACTGGGACGGTCGAGTCCTCCCAACAGGTTGAGCAGTGTCGTCTTGCCCGACCCGGAGCGGCCCTTGACCACGGCAAACGAACCCTGATCGAGTGCAAGGTCGATCTTGCGGACCGCTTCCACCTCACCTGCCGGTGTCGGATAGCGCTTCGAGAGTGCCGTCGCTTCGACAATGGGCGTGGTCATCGGCTCGAATCCTCAGGTGGGGCCCAGGCGTCAGATTCTGCTTCGCTGACCGGCCGATCGGGCCACACGTTCACGCGGTCGGGTTCGAGCGTGAGTCGGACACGCTGGTCGAGGTCGAGCGCGTCGATGTACTCGCCGGGCAACTGAAGACGACCGGCCCGATCGAGCACTGCGAACTCCTCGGTCACAACCTTCTTCGATCCGTCGGCGGATGTCATGGACCGTTGCACCGTCTCCGAACTCGTTCGGCCATCGCGGATCAGCACCGTGCGCGCTGCCTGCGCCGCGAGCGTCTGATCATGGGTCACCACGACAACCGTCACCCCGTCTCGTCGATTGATCTCTCGGAGCACATCGACGACCTCAGTGGCGGTCTCGGAGTCGAGTTCACCGGTCGGTTCATCGGCAAAGAGGACGCGGGGCCGATTGGCGAGCGCGGTGGCGATTGCAACCCGTTGCTGCTCGCCACCGGAAAGTTGCGCAGGCCGATGGTCGTACCGGTCGGCCAACCCGACCTGGTCGAGCAACGCACGAGCGAGACGTCGACGACCGGCACGAGGATGCCCGCTGAGACGCATCGGCAAGCCGACGTTCTCCTCGGCGGTGAGGTACGGGACCAGGTTCTTGGCAGTCTGCTGCCAGACGAACCCGACCTCGTGGCGACGAAAGCGCGTTCGTTCCCGCACCGACATGTCCACCAGGTTCTGGCCGCCGACCCGTGCTGCGCCTGCAGTCGGGCTCACGAGCCCGGCGAGGACACCCAACAGCGTCGACTTGCCACTGCCAGAGGCCCCGACGATCGCCACGAACTCGCCCTGCTGCACGACGAGGTCGAGACCCTGCAGCGCAATGACTTCGATGTCCTCCTGCTGGTAGATCTTGACCAAGTTGTCGCAGACGATCACGGCTTCACCGCCGAACACCGCATGCTCGGCATCGCGGGCTCGGCGCTCAAGCGCGTCATAGTGCAGCGGTTGGGTCATCAGCCGTTCCTTTCTCGCAACATCATGGCGTGATCGAGGCGGCGAATCGTGTGGACCGCTGACGCGACAGCAGCGGCGAGGGCGACAGCGATTCCGAGCACAATCAGTGCCAATGCCCCCCACGCGACGTCAATACCGGCAGAAACCGTGCCATCGGAGAACGCCTCGAGGCTCAAGCTGGGTCCGAGAATCTGCACCGCAACCACCCCACCGCCCACACCGAGCATCGCCGCCCCGGCGAAGGTCGGTACCAACTCCGCGCATGCCATCTGGACCGACGTACGACGGGTTCCACCGAGGATCACTACCAGGCCAAGATCACGCCGACGGTCTCGGCCGTGCACCGCTGTCGCGGCCATCGAACCAACCATCGCCAACGCCACGCCGCTGGCGGCAACGAATCTCAGTCCCCGTCTGGTCCACGTCGACAGCGGATCATCGGCCAGTTGATCGAACGCAGCAGCGCGAGTCGAGAGAACAACTGCCGGACGGCTGTCGAACGCACCGACGAGGGCGTCGATCACTTCCTGATCATCGATCAGCACGAAGTCGGGTGATGCCTGCTGAGCGCTGGTTGCTGCGGCGAAGGCGGCACGGTCGACCACAACGGCTGAGACCCCGCTTCGAATGCCTTCTCGCTGCCCGCTCCGGCTTGTTGCCACCATCGGCACGACGAATCCGTTCAACTCGAGAACGAACGGCTCCCCAAGTTCGGGTAACCGAACTCCCCTCCACGGGCCGAGAAGTTCCACCTCCAGTGGTTCGCCGCCGAGTCCCGGTGGGGACAACCCGTCGAGAGCGACGAGATCTGCTGCAAATTGGCCACGCATTCCTTCGAACCACTGGGACGAAAGCGACACGCCGAACACCGCCTCTTCGTCGAGCACGGCGATGTCTTCGACGAGGTCGCGCGGGAGGGGAATCTGGGGCAGCGTCGACGCGATTCTTGCTTCTGCACCGATGTGTTGGCGAGCCGCAGCGTGTTGTGCACTCTCGATCGATGACGCAAGCACAACAGCGACGACCGACAACGCCGTTGCCATCACAACGGCCATCAACGGCCCACGCATGGTTCCGACGTTGGTGATCACTCGACGCAGCCCGACGAACCACACCACACCTTGCGAGCGACGCAACGGTCGTGCGGACAGGCGGGAAATCGGGCCCAGGAGATCGGTTCCGACCACCGCCACGATGACGATCAACACGAGCGGTGCAAGCATCAATGTCGGATCGAGATCACCGTCGACTGCGTCACTCACCCTCGTCTGTCGCCGCCGCAGCAACAACACGACAGCAAGTGCCAACCCGGTGAGGGCGACCCGGATCAGGACCTGACGCAGTGGCGGAAGTGGCGGGCGGAGGAAGCGGGCAAGCACGAATGCAGCCGAACCGAGCGACGCGAAGCCGACCGCCGCAACCATCGAGACGCTGCGGTCGGCCGTTGGGAAGACGACGATGGCGATGAGGACTCCGACCCCGGTGGGCGCTACCACGACGGCGGCTGCCGTCAACGCGTCGGCAACCACGAGTTGGACGCGCGACGCACCGCGTGCGAACTGCAAGGCATCGACGCTCGAACGCCGAACGGCCTCAGCGCGGGCAAGGGTCGCAATGGCCACCACGACAGCTGCGACGAACGCCACGGCAACCATCGACCAGACCTGCAGGGTCAGACGGCGCTGGGCAAGATGATCCTGGAGCAGGTCTGGTAGCTGCGTGACGACACGTGCGTCGGGCGGCGCAATGCGCTGCAGGTCGGCGACGAGCTCTTCGGAGTTCGTGTCCTCCACGAGTTCGGGATCGATCAGAAATCGCCACGAGAAGTCGAGGCCGGTACCGGGAGCCGTCGCTCGCAGTGACCGGTATTGCGAGGGGCCCAGGAGTCCGGCCGCGAAGACGAACTCGAAGTCGTTGTTCTCCCTGACCCGGGGTCGATGCAACAGAACGTCGCCGAACCAGAACTCGTCGCTGCGGGGTGAGAGTTCGATGAGGCCCGACACCTCGACGATGATTCGAAGCTCACCGATGTCTCCGTGCGACGTTCGAAATCCCAATTGGGTCCAGTCGGGCCGAAGCATGAACCGGTCCCCAACCGTGAGCGGAACACCGTCGACGGCAACGCGGCGCCCGCCGAGGTCGACGATTCGGCTACCGAGCGCACGCCCGAGCTCGTCTGCAGTGACCGACGTGATCGCCGTTTCGAACACCGGTAGGGCGACAACCCGACAGTCCTCTCCTTCGACGGGATCGAACTGGTCCGGCTCCGGAACGCCTTCGGGACATTCCTCACCCTCGAGACGAGCCTCCGGCTCGCGCTCGGTCGGAAGCGATCCGTCGACGAGGGTCAGATGATCGTCGACATCGCTCTGCTGGCGGAACCGGAACGTTGGCGGGTAGCGCGCCGAAATCCCATCTGGGTAGGTCGATACGAGGAACTGCGGTGTGTCGAAGATCCACTGCTCATCGGAAACGAGCTCCAGGACCGATGGCGGAATGTGCTCGTCGCGGAGCTGTCCGCCCGTCCACTCGATGTTGCTGAACGGCACACGCGGAGCGCCGGCACCGATCTCGCGTCGATCGGCGAACCGGATGTTTCGCTCATCAGGACTGGCCTCGGAGAGCGTGTTGCGCACATCGTCGACCGCTGCGACCTCCAACACTGCGGGGCCTGAAGCAACGAACACGCCACCGATCAACACGACGCTTGCAATGACGAGACCAACTCGACGGGCATCGGCAAGTTGGCGCAGCCAAACGTGCCCACCGAGCCGTCCTGGCAACGTGAACATCACCGCTCAGCTCCCGTCCGGTGGGACCTCACCGAACCTCCCTGCGTCGCGAAACCCAGTGCCGCTCCGACTGCGATGAGCGCCGCCGAACCGACACCAGTTGCAAGAACAGCCACCTGGGACCAGGGAGTCACCATCACGACCTCCGGATACATCGATCCTCCGTCCTGGGCGAGCGACGTCACGGGGAGGACGAGTTGCGCAAGCCCAAGGCCGATTCCGATGCCGGCAACCACGCCGAAGAGCACGATGCACGACTGCTCGGACAGGAGCCATCGCCTTCGCTTCGCTCGGCTCAACCCGAGCGCCTCGAGCACCGCGATGTTCGCCACACGCTCCCGCACCGACACGATGGCGGCGAGGACCAGTGCGGTCACCGCAAGCACGACCGACGCGAGAAAGCCAGCACCGAGAACGCCGAGCGAACCGAGTGCCGGTGGGTTGGCGATCAGTTCGGTCCGTCGATCGTCCAACACGGTGACGTCGACGGCCTCGACGGGTGGGCGCAAGAACGACTCAGCGCCGAGATCGGTGGTCGTGTCAGTTCCCAACCAGTACTCCGAGACGTCTCGACTCGCACGACCGGGTGTGCGTTCGTGCCACTGCAGGCTCGGCAAATCAACGAGCACAGCCGGAGTTGTGGCCGGATCGACTCCCGGCACTGCATCGACCAGACCTACGACTTCGACCCGGACGTCGTCGACCCGATCGGTACGAATGTCGACCACGTCACCGACCGAGACGCCGACGCCAGCGGCCCAACGCCGATCGGCCAGGCCCGCAACAGGAGCGCGTCCGGGCAACTTGGGGTCGGCCACGGTATGAATCACCCGAACTGCCGACGACGACGAGCCGGTGGCTGCTGCGATTCGCAGCGATCCACTGTCGGACGTCGTCACGGTGGCTGATGCCGGGCTGGCCAAGAAACCGTACCGCTCGGTGTCGAGCGCGAACACCAGATCGGAAAACCCGATCGTCGTGACAGCGCCGTCAACATCGACAACATCGACGGGTCCGAGCGAGACATCGACGAAGCGACCGATCGCGCCCTGGGTGACGGTTTCGAGTTGGACATCGACGATCCGGATCGGCGGTCGAGGAAGGGCGGTCGAACCGACGTGTGGAGTGGCCAACGGAATCGAACGCTGCGCATCGTCGAGGGCCAATGCACCGGCGGACAGCACATGGAACATTCCGTCACCGTCCTGCACGGTGACCGCCAACGCCCCGGCCACTGGCGGAACCGATGCCGCATCGACGCTCGGGATCACCGGCTGTCCGAAGCGGTCGACCTCAGTGACCGAGACGGGAATCACCAGCTCGACCGGGGTACCGGGCAACTCCACTGCGCGGATGTCAGGCCGATGGGTCCGAAGCTCGGCAATGGCTGCAAGAACGGCCGGATCGATGCCGGCGTTGAGCGCAGCGATTGCATCGACCTCGAGCGCCACCAGTCGGCCGTCCGGCTCGTCCCCTGGCAACGAACTCGGGAGCTCGACCACCGCCATGACCGTCTCGACCCCGGTAACCGACGACAGCACAGACGTGAGCTGGAGCGGGCCGACAGCATCGCCAATGCGTCGATTCGGCTCGACCCGGACATCAGCTGCCACCTCATGTTCGGCGCGGGCTCGCTGAGACGCTGTCCATGTCGACCCGTACACGGTGGTGAAGGTCCCGATCGCCACAGCCATCGTCACGAGCAACGTCGTACGCATGACGCGGTCGGGACGACGTGCGAGCTGCCACACCGTCAACGCACCGACCACCCCCCGTCGTGCGCCGACGGCGCGCTCGGCCAATCGTGCCAGGACGGGAAGCAACCGCAGCACCAGCAGGGCACCTGCGATGATGCCGAACATCGGAGCAAGGGCTACCAACGGATCGACCCCGAGACGGCCACGAAGGTCGTCGATCTGGTCGTCGCCCAAGACCCTCAGTTGCCAGTAGGCAAACGTCGCCGCCGCAAGAATCGCAAGATCGAGGCCCGAACGTTGCACCGGCCCGACCATCCGTGGCCGAGACACGGCGCCCTCTGCAGCAGCGACGAACGCAGCGCGTGCCACCGGAGCGACGAGCAAGCCGATGGTGACCGCTGCCGCACCAGCGGTCGTCCACCACGCTGCTGCCACAGGACGGGGATCCAGTTCGAGGTCGATCATTGCAAGCGGACCGAACTCGTCGAACCATCCAACGATCGCGGTCGCAAGGAGTGGAGCGATGAGTGCGAGAGGAACGACGATGACGACGGCGTCGATCACAGCCTCCCGCGTGAGTTGACCAGGGCTCGCCCCGCGTGCCCGGAGCATCACCGACCGGGAGCGTCGACCGTCGACGCCGAGTCCTGCGACAAGGGTCAACGTGAACGCTGCGAGCGCACCAAGTTGTGCGACAGTTGCGAAGATCACCGCACGGGACACAGCAAGCGTGCGGTCCTCGCCGACAAGCAGGTCGGGGAGGTTCGTCTCGACGCTGATCACCGGCGACACGCCGGCGTCCGGATCGAACAGCCCACCATTGATCCGGCTCTCCAGGTCCATGACCCGACGTCGGAGTGGAGCGACCTCGTCGATTTCGATGTCACCGAGTTTCGGAACGACCAGCCAACTGACGTCGGGACGGACCGCGAGCTCACCGACCACCGCATCTCGGGAGGTCAACAGATTCGCAGTTCGAAACGCTGAGGTGACCGTTACCGGCTCGAGGAGGCGCTCTCGCCCGTGCCAGAAGTCCGAGAATCGATCGTGGGGACGGATGAGGCCAACGATCAGGACGCGGAGATTCTCCACCGTCGGAGTTCGCGGCATCAGCGGCACCGTCGCACCCAACTCGAGTCCCAACAGCTCAGCCGCTGTTGCGTCCATCGCCACCTCGATCGTCCCTGCGGGAGAGAGGCTCGACGGCAACCGCCCATCAGTGACGGCGACATGCTCCTCGACATCCTCGACCCAGCCGACTCGCACGAGGTCGGTGCGGTTCACACTCGGTTGATCGGGAAGGGCGTAGCTTGCCGAGACGTGCACGGACTGCACCACCTCGGCATCGACCTCGGCGAAGGCCGCCGCTACCGCCCGTCGGACCACTCCGTCGGCACCCTCGAGCTCGTCGAGCCAGAGTCGACCATCGATGACGATCCCCGTTTCGGCCGTTCCGGTGTCGGCCAACGATCGCCGCAGCGAACTCGTCGAGACGGCGTCGGCGACGATCGGCCCAGAAGCGAGCAGAATCAGGGCGAACGCAACAGCAAGAGCGATCGCCGCCGTGATCGGAGCCTCGGCCCGGAGTCGCCGCACCGCACTCGAGCTCACCATCGCCGGAGACTAGTTGGAACTCGACCGGACCTCGTCGGGATGGATCAGCCCCTGGCGACCACCAACTGGAATTCGATGATGCCGGTGTCGTCGACCGACACGACGATCGGGGCACTCGGTGGCGTCACGCCGAACTCGTCGAACACGATGTCCGTCGACCCGGTGATGACGCCGTACCCGTCGTCGCGCACCACTGCGTCGATCACAAGTTTCGTGGGGTTGGTCACCCCGTTCACGGTGAGCTGTCCCGAAATCTCGACGCGGATGACCTCGCCGTTGGCGAGTCCGTCCGGCAGATCGACCGGGTCGTCGAGCACGAAGCTCGCAGTCGGGTTGGTCGACGCACCGACAGCC
This sequence comes from Actinomycetota bacterium, assembly GCA_029979265.1. GTDB lineage: Bacteria > Actinomycetota > Acidimicrobiia > Acidimicrobiales > Aldehydirespiratoraceae > UBA11606. The sequence goes on from JAPOHW010000002.1 coordinate 143,665, forward strand.
CGGCGGATCGCACCCTCGCGGCGGCTGTCGTTCGACACGATCGCATTCATGTCGACGACTACTTCGGTTTCGACCAGCTGGCCGGCCTCGATCGTCAGCGATCCAGTCACTCCACCGGAGCGGCCGACTGCGACGACCGACCCCACCGTCAGCTCCTCATCGACCCGAAAGCCGGCGAAACTGCCGCTCGCCGTCTCGAAGTCGAACTCTCCGATCTCGTCGTCGATGATCCATACACCGTCGACCTCACCGTCGAACGGGGCTGCGCCGACCTCACCGTCGACCGGGGCTGCGCCGATGACGTCGGTGGCGCCGAGCACCTCGTCGAGTTGCGCGTTGGCGGTAGCGACATCCACGGCATCGGGGGCGTCGCCGCCGAACACGACGAACCACGCAGCGACGACGACTGCCACCATCGCACCGCACCCAACGATCAGCATCCGGTTCTTGGACATCTCGTCGCTCAGAGGGTTGCGGCCACTTCGGCGACCGCCTCGATCGTGGCATCGATCTCGTCCGGACCGTGCGCAAGGGACGGGAAGATGGCCTCATACGCACCGGGAGCGAGCGCAATGCCTCGGTCGAGCATCCCGTGGAAGAATCGCGGGTACATGCCGTTGTCGGCCGCAGCCTTGGCGGAGTCGAAGTCGTGTGGCTCGGTGTCGGTGAAGAAGAGCCCAAGCAACGGACCGACCCTCGGCACCACTGCGCTGACTCCGGCGGTCGCAAACGCATCGAGCATCCCCTGCTGGAGTCGAGTGGCGATCTCGGTGAGCTGCTCGTAGGCCTCGATGGTGAGGTGACTCAGTGCCGCGAGCCCGGCGGCGGTCGCCAGCGGGTTCCCCGACAGTGTTCCGGCCTGGTACACGCCGCCGAGCGGGGCCAGGTTGCTCATGACCGTTCGGCTGGCACCGAACGCTCCCATCGGCAGTCCACCCCCGATGACCTTGCCGAAACACCAGACGTCGGGCTGGACACCGAACCACTCGGCCGAGCCACCCCGGCAGAGTCGGAAACCAGTGATGACCTCGTCGAACAACAGCAGCGCACCGACACGGTCGCACGCAGCACGAAGACCTTCGAGAAACCCGGCGGCCGGCCCGACCAGACCCATGTTGGCTGCCACCGGTTCGACACAGACGACGGCGATCGACTCGTCGAGCTCAGGTATCACGTTGTACGGCGCCACGATGGTGTCGGCGATCGCACCGGAGGTGACACCCTCGGAGCCCTTGAGACCCTGTTGCGCCACACCGGAGCCGCCAGCGACCAGCAGCGAGTCGGTGTGACCGTGATAGTTGCCGGCGAACTTCACGATCTTGTCGCGACCGGTCGCACCCCGGGCAAGACGGATGGCACTCATCGCCGCCTCGGTGCCACTCGACACCAGCCGCACCATCTCCATCCCGGCCACGCGGTCGCACATCTCTTCGGCGATTCGAACCTCGTTCTCGGTCGGAGCGCCATAGCTGGTGCCGCGCGAGGCGGCGTCGTTGATGGCGGCCAGGATCGCCGGGTGGGCATGGCCGAGGATGCTCGGGCCGTAGCTCTGGACGTAGTCGATGTAGCGCCTTCCCTCGACATCGAAGACGAAGGGCCCCTTGGCGCGCTCCACGAAGTACGGCGTGCCACCGACGGAGCCGAAGGCTCGAACCGGTGAGTTGACACCACCGGGGATGACGACCTGACCCCGTTCGAAGAGGGACTCGTTGCTGGTCACTGGAGCCCTTGGGCGATCAGCCGAGAGAAGTAGGTCAGGACGAGGTCGGCACCGGCCCGTTTGATGGCACCGACGTGCTCGAACGCAACAGCTTCGAGCTCGAGCCAGCCGTTCTGTGCCGCAGCATGCACCATCGCGTACTCACCACTCACGTGGTAGGCGGCGATCGGCACGTCGAGTTCCTGTCGAGCCCGGGCGATGAGATCGAGGTACGGCATTGCCGGCTTGATCATGACCATGTCGGCGCCTTCGCCGATGTCTTCTCGGATCTCTTCCATCGCCTCGCGGGTATTGGCGACGTCTTGTTGGTACCCCTTGCGGTTCCCTCCACCTTCGATGGTGACATCGACGGCGTCGCGAAAGGGGCCGTAGAGCGCCGTGGCGAACTTGGCGGCATAGGCCAAGATCGCGACCTGATCGAAGCCCGCATCATCGAGCGCTTCGCGAATGGCGAACACCTGACCGTCCATCATCCCGCTCGGCGCACAGATGTCGGCCCCGGCAGTCGCCTGGGCGACTGCGATCTGCTCGTAGAGCTCGAGGGTGGCATCGTTGTCGGGTTGGCCGGAGGCGTCGAGCACGCCACAGTGCCCGTGGCTGGTGTACTCGTCGACGCACAGATCGGCGATCACGACCAACTCGTCGCCATGGTCGTCCTTCAGGTCCTGAATGGCGAGCTGGACGATGCCGTCGGGGTTCCACGCCTCAGAGCCTTCAGGATCCTTGTGCTCGGGCACACCGAACAGGACGACAGCCGGGACACCGAGATCCCTGATCTCACGAACCTCTTGGCGAAGCGACTCGCGGGTGTGTTGGAACTGGCCGGGGAGTGACGCGATCGGGACCGGCGCATCGGCGCCCTCCTTCACGAAGAGCGGCGCGATCAGGTCATCGGGGTGCAGGCGACTCTCGCGGACCATGCGACGGAGGGCCTCGGTTCGACGGAGCCGACGAAGCCGGCGCTGCGGAAAGGTCACGCCGTGAGGCTACCCACCGACGAAGTGCGAGGCCCACGGCGGCCCCGCAATCCGTGTGATCGCTCGTTCACAGCGAGGTGAGATAGGCCTCGACAGCGTCGGCGAAGACGCAGCAGCCGAGGACGATGTCGTCGTCATGGGAATCCTCGGCGAAATCATGACTCACTCCGCCGATGCTGGGGATGAAAAGCATGCCGGTGGGGAGATGGGGGGCGAACGTGTTGGCGTCGTGGCCCGCACCGCTCGGCATTTCGACCCAGGCCCCGGGCACACGTCGTTCGGCAGCAGAGCCGAGAACGGCAACGATCGCCGGGTCCATCGTCACCGGGACCATCCCGCGGTCGCCGGTCTCGACCGTCACTCGGCATGGGCCCTCGTCGTCGAGTTCGGCGACGAGCGCCGTCAGGGTGTCGGCGAACCGATCCATCACCTGCACCGACGCGTCTCGATACTGCACCCGACACCACGCCTCCCCCGCGACGATGCTCTCTGCGCCCGGGTGCACCCCGAGGTTGCCGATCGTCCAGACCGAGGCAGGGCCGGCGACGGCTGCAAAGCGCGACCGGAAGCGCACGCCGAACTCGAACAGCGATGCGGCGGCATCCTTTCGCATCGACATCGGGGTCGTGCCCGCATGGTTCTGTTCACCGCGAAACCGCACCGTTGCGCCGGAGATCCCGACGATGCCGGTGACCACTCCGATGCGGTTGCCCGACGCCTCGAGGTGCGGACCCTGCTCGATATGAGCTTCGAGGTAGGCGACATGGCGATCGGGTTCGAGACAGATCGGATCGACCCCGGCGAGACCCACCCGGTTCAGCGCACTGGCCACGCTCTCGCCGTCGGCATTGGTTGCCGCCAGAGAGGCGTCGGTCAACTCACCGACGAAGGAGTGACTTCCGAGTGCCGACGCATACGTGCCTTCTTCGTCGGCCCAGGCTGCGACGTCGACGGCCAGCTGCGCAGTTGCCGGATCGGCGAGCAATGACCGGGCGACCTCGATGCCGTACATGACACCCATGGCGCCGTCGAGCCAACCGCCCTCCGGTTGGGTGTCGGAGTGTGACCCGAGCACCACCGCAGGGCCCGGGTTGGGTGACCGGCCGATCACGTTTCCGATGCCGTCGATGCTGGCCTCGAGCCCGGCCTCGGACATCTGTGCGACGAGCCAGCGACGGGCCGTCATGTCGACGTCGGAGAAGGTGGGCCGAACCACCCCCGAGCCAGTGGCTCCGAAGGTGCGGAGCTCCCGAAGGGACCGCAGCAGGCGAGGGCCGTCGATCTCGACCATCAGCGAGGCCCTTCCAGTCCGAAGTCGGCGTAGGGGAAGTCGATCAGCGAGTCGAGCACCATGTCAGCCTCTTTGGGGATGTCGTGCCTCGTGATGCTGTTGGGGACGACGATGCATGTCATCCCTGCCGCTTTCGCAGCGATCGCACCGTTCTTGGAGTCCTCGATCACGATGACGTCGCCCGGGTCGACGTCGAGCTTGGCGGCAGCCAGGAGGAAGAGATCGGGAGCCGGCTTGCCCCGATCGACCTGATCGCGGGTGCTGAGCGCATCGAAGTGCTCGAGCAGGCCCAGACGCTCCAGATGCCCCTCGACCCATCCGATCGGTGAGCTGCTTGCGATGGAAAGGGCCCGCGCCGCCGCCTTGACTGCGCCGATCACATCACACACCCCAGGGAGGACAGGCACCCGTTCTCGAGCCTCGGCATGGAGGCTCTTCGCCTGTTCGATCGCTTCGGGATCGGGGTCGCGCCCGAGTTCACGCTTCAAACGGTCCTCGAGAGTCGGGTTGTCGGCCGACCCAACGATCTTCACCCACTCCTCCACCGGGAGTGCCAACCCGTGGTGGTGATGGGCGATCCGGGCGGCCTCGTACACGGGCCACTCGGTATCGGCAATGGTCCCGTCGAAGTCGAAGATGACGGCCGCTGGTTGCATGTCGAGAGTCTCGCGTCAGTCGAGGTCGAGCGTGAACCGACGCTGCAGATCATCCTCGTCGTCGGACGCCGAACCGTCGACGAACCCAGCCGACCGCAGGAAGCAGATCGCCTCGGTGAAGGTCGGATCTGCGTCGATCCGAACCCATCGACACTCGAGTCGACGCGCCTCGACGATCAGGTGCTCGAGCAGCGCCCGACCGATCCCACGACGGCGAACATCGGCCGACACCCACAGGTGCTTGATGTCGGCCGTGTCGGGCGCCGTTCGGTCGAGGCCGCCACAGCCGACAGCTCGTCCATCGAGCCGGGCGACGAGAAACCGACGGTCCGGGGGCATCACACCGTCAGCATCGGGGATCGGGAGGGCTTCGAGATCGACGGCGCCGTCGAGGCGCCGGGCGACCTCGGCGACGTAGTCCTGCAGACACCGCTGGGCATCGATGCTCGCGGGATCCTCGGCGTGGACGTAGGGCCGGTTGGCGTAATGAGCCTGCATCGCGTCCACGAGACCCGGGATGGAGTGTTCGGCGGCGACGACGTCGACGCCGACCCCGTGGCGTGCGGCAACCTCGGCGGTGGCCGGTCCGATCGTGAACACGGTCGGTGGGAGACCCTCGAGCCCGACCGCAGTGACGAGGCTCTCCACCGTCGAGCCGGACGTGAAGATGACTGCGTCGGCCGATCGACACGCCGACCTTGCGTCCTCGTCGATGTCGACGGGCACCGTCCGATAGGCGACAACGTCGTCGACATTCCATCCCATGAATGCAAGTTGGAGCGGCAGGGTCTCGCGAGCGACCTCGGCGCGGGCGAGCAACACCCGGCCACCGGTCGACGGACGGGCGGGGAAGCGGCCAGCCAACCCCTCGGCGATCGCCTCGTCGGGCACGAGATCGACGGTGAGTCCCTCGGCCTCCGCTCGCGCCTTGGTGCCCGAACCGATCACCGCCACCTTGACGCCAGCGGCCAGGGGGGTCTCGGCCACGATCCGGCCAACCCGGGCTGCACCGTTCGGGCTCGTGATCACAACCCAATCGTCGGCGCCGAGCGATCGAAGTCCGGCCCGCAGCGCCAGTCCACCATCGGGCGGGTCGTCGATCCGGATCGTTGGCACCAGTACCACGTCGGCGCCGAGCGTCTCGAGCGCGCTGACGAGTGGCGCAGCCTGCTCGCGGGGACGGGTCACCACGACCCGCAGCCGGTCGAGTCGACCTCCGGTCACCGGGCGTTCTCCAACAGGCTGCGGCCACCGAGGTCGTCGAGAAGGTAGCGAGCGATGCTCCGACCGAGGCGATCGGGATCGTCGCCGACGCGTGCTTCGCGAAGGAGTCTGCGTCCGTCGAGCGACGAGAGCACACCAACCATCTCCAGGTCACCGTCGGCGGTGGTGGAGGCGTTTGCACCGGCGGGCAGTTCGCAGTCCCCACCGAGTTCGGAAAGGAATGCCCGCTCCGCGTCGACCACACGACGAGTAGCGACATCCTCGACCGCAACCAAGGTTGCAATGGTGTCGACATCGTCGGAGCGGCACTCGATCGCCAGTGCGCCCTGTGCGACCTGCGGCACGATGACCGACGGCTCGAGCCGATCGACGGGGCTCGTGATCACGAGCTCGAGCCGATCGATGGCGGCGGCAGCCATCACGATGGCATCGAACCCTTCGGACTCGAGCTTGCCGAGCCGCGTCTGGATGTTGCCGCGGAGTTCGGAGAACACGAGGTCCGGCCGATGCCACGCCATTTGCGCGCGTCGTCTCACCGAGCCGGTGGCGACGTGAGCTCCGAGCGGAAGGTCGGCCCAGGATGACCCGACAAGCGCATCGCGAGCATCGGCGCGAGTGGGCACGGCAACGAGAACGAGCCCGTTGGGCGTCACGGCCGGAAGGTCCTTCGCAGAGTGAACGGCGAAGTCGGCGCGGCCGTCGAGCACGGCAGCCTGGACTTCCTTGACGAACACTCCCTTGCCGCCCATCGAGTGAATCGGCACGTCGGTGTTGCGATCGCCGACGGTCGACACCACGACCTCCTCGACACCACGACCGAGCAACGCAGCCACGTGGCGGGTCTGCCACAGCGCCAGCGGGCTGCCCCGGGTGGCGGCTCGCAGATCAGCCACCGGCGTCAGAGATCGAAGAGGTCGCGCAGCGACTCGGCCAGACGATCACCGCGGGCACGGCCGGCGGCATCCTTGAGCCGAACGGTCGGCTCGTGCAGCAGCTTGTTGACGATGCCTCGCGCCAACGCTTCGACCGCCTCACGTTCGGCATCCTCCAGATCGGCGAACTTGGCGGCGAATCGGCTCAGTTCGGCGTCCGCAATCTCCGAGCCTCGGCTTCGCAGTTGCGACACCAGAGGAGCGACTTCGCGAGCCGAGGTGACGGCCTGGTAGCGAGCGACCTCTTCGTCGACGATCGTCTCGACATTGCCGATGACCCGGGTGCGAGTGACCATCTGCTGATCGACGAACGCACCGATGTCGTCCATGTCGAGCAGGGTGACACCGTCGAGGTCGGCAGCAGCCGGATCGACATCACGAGGAACGGCGACGTCGACGATGACGAGCTCACGCCCAGCTCGGCGGCCGATCACGTCAGCGATGTCGACGTGATCGAGAATGATGTCCTGCGCCCCCGTGGTGGTGACGAGCATCTCGACCGCCACCAGTGCGTGGGGGACGTGATCGAGACCGACGGCAGTTCCACCGCACACCTCGGCGAGCCTTACGGCATTCTCCCAGGTTCGGTTGGCCACAAAGATGTCCGACGTACCGGCTGCGGCGAGCGACTTGACCGTACCTTCCGCCATCTCGCCGGCGCCGAGCACGAGCACGGGTCGACCACCGAGCCCATCGAGATGGGCCGACGCGAGGGCAACTGCAGCCTGAGAGACCGAGGCGATACCCCGACCGATTGCGGTGTCGGTTCGAGCCCGCTTCCCGGTCTCGAGTGCATGACGAAACAGCGGCCCCAGAACCGACCCGATGGTGCCGTGTTCTAAGGACTGCTCCCAGGCGGTGCGAACTTGGCCGAGGATCTCGTGCTCACCGACAACCGCCGAGTCGAGTCCGGCCGTGACCGAGAAGAGGTGACGTACTGCCTCGGCGTCGTGCAATGCGTAGAGGTGGTCGGCGATGTCTTCTGGAGCAAGGCCGGCATAGCGGCCGATGAACTCTCGGATGTCTTGATATCCGCCATGGAACCGCTCGGCATTGGCGTAGATCTCGACACGGTTGCAGGTCGAGAGCACAACGACTTCGGACAAATGGTCGGCCGACCCGAGATCGGAAAGCGCCTTCGGGATGTCGTCGGCCGCGATCGTCATCCGCTCGAGCACGGCGAGCGGAGTCGACCGGTGGTTGCAACCGATGGCGACGATCGACACGAGCGGGGAACCTCAGGTGGTGCGTGGGACGCTGGACAGACAGAAGATGGCCGCAGCCACCCCTGAACGGTATCGGCTGACGCCGGTCAAACGTGAGTCGGGGACGACCGTCACACCGGTCCTTCCCCGACCAACAGATCTCGCTCGCGGTCGCCGGAGACGTCGGCACCGCCGACGAGCCTTGAGCGGTGCAGATGGAAGCCAAGGATCTGGAGCTCGGTTGCGAGGTCGACGGCTCGAAGGTCGACGTCGTCGGGAACGGTGAGGACGATGGGAGCGAAGCTCATGATCGACGTGATCCCGGCGTCGACGAGCCGGTCGGCTGTTCCCTGTGCCGCCTCGGGTGGGGTTGCGATGATGCCCACTGCAACGTCGTGCTTTGCGACGACCGAGGCCAACGCAGAGGGCCCGTACACCGCAATGCCGTCGATCTCGACGCCGATCTTGTCGGGGTCGGTGTCGATGGCGGCTACGACAGGGAAGCCTCGCTCGGCGAAACCGCTGTGGTTGGCGAGTGCCCGACCGAGGTTGCCCATTCCGCAAACCACAATGGGCCACGTGTTGGCGACACCCAACGCACGGCTGATCTCGAACCGCAAGAAGTCGGCGTCGTAGCCGACCCCACGGGTTCCGTAGGTCCCGAGGTAGGAGAGATCTTTGCGTACCTTTGCCGCGTTCACACCTGCAAGCGCGGCCAACTCCTCGGAAGAAACGGTCGCTGCACCACCGACCGGGAACACGTCGAGACCACGAAGGTACAGCGGAAGCCGGGCCACGGTGGCGTCGGGGATGCGACCGATGGAGTTCATGGGTAAACGGTACGAACTTGTGCACCCATTCACAAGGTAAATCACAATTTCACAAGCTTCTCCTTCATGAGCGCCAACCTCGGCCCAGTCAGACGCCGGCAGTCAGTTCGGCGATACCGATACCGGACTCACCGGCCACGGCGTACAACAGGAACACCCGGCCGTCCTCTTCGAACACGCACGGATCACGGAGCTGATTCGCTGCCATGGTGATCGCACCCCGTCGTGAGGGCGTCAGGGGTTCGTGCACGCCCTCCCACGGCCGCTCGGGCCTGAGGACCTCGACCGACTCGGACGCAGACCACGTGTGCCAGTCCCGGCCGAGCTCGACCGTGCTGCGCAGGATGCGCTCCGGCGCATCGCCAACCCGCGTCCAGAAGACCTCGAGCACATCGCCGATCAACCGAACCGCCGAGTGACGCATCGATGGGCAAAAGAGGGTTGGCCCCGACTCGAATGCAGTACGGCCATCGCGCGACCGAAGGAACCTGCCAGGCATTGCGAGGCAGTACCACCATCCGTCGTGGCGAAAACAGCGAAAATACGAGGGCCCGAGCACGTCTGGCTGCGCTACGAAGTGCAACCCGTCCACTGATGTCGCTCGGCGGGTGACCTGATGGCCGACGGTTTCCAGACCGTGGAAGTACATGGCGATCTCTCGTCGCTCATCGTCGACATGCACATCGGGTGACGCAATGTGGGCGACCACGAGATCCTCCCTCAGCTCGTTCGGCACCTGATCGCCGAGCTGCGTCTCGACCGCCGAGCGGAACGTCTCGTAGGTCTCGTCGTCCACCTCGAGGTCTTCGCTCGGGAAGCAGGATTCGGGCAGATGCAGGGTCCCGGGCCGGTGGACCGTCCACGGCCCACAGAGCGCATCGGCATAGGCAAGGCGGATGAACGACCCCTTGTGATCAGCGAAGTACAGGTAGTAGCGACCCAACGGGTTCGCAACCCAGTCCGGGACCCGGATCAGTGACGGGCCCTGGATGTTGTGACCGATCGACCGATCTGTCGACGCGTCGATGATCGGCGCATCGATGAGACGCTCGACCGCGTACATCAACCGTCGAGCAGTTGCCTGCGTTGGATCTTGCCGCCCAGCCCCCGCGGGATCTCGTCGACGAGATCGATCTTCGTCGGGCACTTGTAGCGGGCCAACTCGGCCGCACACCAGCTGATCAGATCGTCCTCCTCCACCTCCTGACCCGCTTCGGCGACCACGAACGCCTTGACGGTTTCACCCGTGTGCGGATGAGGGACGCCAACCACCCCTGCATCGGCGACACCACTGTGGGCAGCGAGGACCTCTTCGATCTCGGCCGGGTACACATTGAAGCCTGACACGATGATCAGATCCTTCGAGCGGTCGACGATGTAGATGTAGCCATCGTCGTCGACCACGGCGATGTCGCCGGTACGAAGCCAACCATCGGCATCGAGCACCCTGGCCGTCGATTCGGGGTCGTCGAGATAGCCGGCGAAGACATTGGGGCCACGCACAATGATCTCGCCGGCATCCCCGACCAAAACGTCGCGCCCCGTATCGTCGACGATCCGAATCTCGACACCGACGAGAGGTCGACCGATCGAGCCGACGGGCGTGTCGTCCTCGAGTGCGATGATCACGCCGGGGCCAGCCTCGGTCAGACCGTAGCCCTCGAGCACACGGACGCCGAAGCGCCCAGCGATGTCCTCGACCACCCGGTCGGGGATCATGGCGGCGCGCGACATCGCGATTCGGATGGTCGACAGTGCGTCCCCGGGAACGAGATCAACCTGGCTCAGCGCCACCCACAGGGTGGGCGGGCCGATGAGGACCGTGACCCGTTCGTCGCGAACGGTGTCGAACACCGTCATGGGATCGAAGCGCTCCTGCAGAATGAGCGTGGCCCCGATGAACAACGAGTAGTTCAGCAGCGAGTTCAGCCCAAGGATGTGGAACAGAGGAACAACACAGAGAACGACATCGTCGGGACGCATCTGTCGCCCGCCGGTCGAGGCGGTCTGGTTCAGGTTCGCAGCGAGATTGCCGTGGCTGAGCATGGCGGCCTTCGGCGCTCCCGCCGTGCCGCTGGTGAACATCAGTGCTGCGAGGTCGGTGTCGCTGCGCGCGACGATACCCACCGGCTCGACCTCGGATCGCATGGCGTCCAAATCGATCGAATCGGGAAGTGCCACCGCGGAGGGACGAAGCACGTGACGAAGTGTGGGGACCATGGCCCGATCGATCGCCTCGAGCACCGCGATCCCGGCCGGACCTGCGATGACCGCTTTCGCGCCGACCGAAGCGAGTTCCCGTTCGATCTCGGGAGCCGGGCTCTGGGGATTGAGAGGGACGGCAACCATGCCTGCACCAGTGATGCCGAACCACGCTCGAACGAAGCGGAAGTTGGTGGCGCACAGAATGGCGACCCGGTCGCCGGGCTCGAGGCCGAGCGATGTCAGAACGCCGCGTGTCTTGGCAACCTCGGTCTCGAGCTGTCCGTAGGTGATCCGGTCGGCTCCGGCCACAATGGCGGTACGGTCCTTCGGATGTTCGGCGAAAAGTGTCGCAATGTTCACAGTGCAGGAGTCTGGCACGGACTGCCTAAAGGAACCGGTGTTCGCGACCGAATGGAGAAGGTGACGTTTCGAGCGGCCTCCCCGTCCCCGGTCCGCGCACGAAGGCGGGCCGTCGCCCTCGTCGTGATGGCCCTCACGTTGTTCGGCGCGCTCATGGTTCGCGACGCGCCGCAGGCGGCAGCCACCGCCAGCGACGAGGCCGCCTTTGTCTCGAGGATCAACAATCTGCGAGCCAATGCCGGGCTCCCAAAGCTCACGGTCGACGTCCAATTGGCGAACCTGGCGCGTGCCCATACCCAGGAGATGGCCGACGCCGGCTACATCTTCCACGCATCACCACTCGCCGCTGGCTACACCGGCCCCTGGCTGAGGATGGGCGAGAACGTGGGGTACGGACCGAGTGTGTCGAACCTCATGAACGCCTTTGTGGCAAGCCCAAGCCACTACCACAACATCATGGATCCGGGCTTCACCCACGTGGGCGTGGGGGTCGTGTGGAAGGGCGGAACGCTCTACACGACCCACCGCTTCCTCGAAGCACCACCGACCACGACCACCACAACGACAACGACAACGACAACGACACAGCCGCCGACGACCACGAAGGCGCCGACGCCCACAACTGCGCCACCCTCTGGGCCGACAACGACTGCGCCGCCTGCCCAGCCCACGACGACCACGACCGTCCCAGACCGTGCATCTCCAACGGCGCTTGCCCCGGCCGACGTCGACGCTGGTCGCATCGTCGCCCTGCTCCAACTCCTCGAGCAGATCGGCACCTGACTCGAGTTGTGACCGACCTGGCGATCAGAACACGCGGCCTCTCTCGCACGTTCGGCGACCGAGTTGCGCTCGACGAACTCGATCTCCGCGTGCTGCGAGGTGAGGTGTTGGCCTTGCTCGGCCCCAATGGAGCCGGCAAGACGACCACGGTTCGACTCCTCAACGGCATCCTTCGACCAGACAGCGGCACCGCTGAGGTACTCGGGCTCGACCCGACAACCGAGGGCAATGCGATTCGCCGACGGACCGGGGTGCTCACGGAGAATGCCGGGCTCGACGACCGCCTGACTGCGCGCGAGAACCTCGAGTTCGCAGCCCGCATCCGCGGGTTCGATCGAGCCACTGCTCGTCGACGCATCGACGAGCAGCTCGAACGGTTCGCCATGGCCGACTATGCCGACGAGACAACCGTCGGCTTTTCGACCGGGCAGCGCAAGCGGCTTGCGCTGGCCCGTGCGCTGGTCCACGACCCCGAGCTGTTGTTCCTCGATGAGCCGACCAGTGGGCTCGATCCGGCCGCCACCCGAGACGTCACCGACCTGATCGGATCCCTCGCCCGGGAACACGGTCGTACCGTCGTCCTTGCCACGCACTTTCTCGGTGAGGCAGGCCGAGTCGCCGACCGGATGGCTGTGCTCGACCATGGTCGTCTGATGGCGATCGGTCGCCCTGATGAACTCGCAGCCACCCTCTGGGACGGGATGCCGATCGACATCGACCTCGGGCGTCCGGCCACCGGTTCCGAGGTCGCCCTCGTGATCGCCACCGCTGGTGTGACCCACTGCCAGGCGACCGACTCCGGCATGACGGCTGGTGTGCGCGAGCGAAACGTCGTACCAACGATCCTCGCTTCGCTTCACGAGGAACGGGTTGCGGTGTTCGGGGCACATCTCCGACCGGCATCGATGGAGGACGTGTACTTCGCGCTCGAGCAGACCTTCGCCACGGATCCGGCGTCATGAGCGGGATCCAGTGGCTGGCGGTCGGCGCACTCGTGCGCAAGGACCTTACGGCGATCCGCCGCAGCAAAGCGGTCGTCATCCCGATGCTGCTGGTTCCGACCCTGCTCATGGTCGTGCTTCCGCTCACGATCGGCTACGCAGCGCGATCGACACCGTCCGGGATCGGAGCCGAGGCATTCCTCGACTCGCTTCCCCGCAGACTTGCCGCACCGATCGAAGCACTCCCACCCGAGGCGCAACTCCTCACGCTCGTGCTCGGCTTTCTGCTCGCCCCACTGTTCATGATCGTGCCCTTGATGGTGAGCGCAGTGATCGCCGCCGATGCCTTCGCGGGCGAAAAGGAGCGGCGCACGATGGAGACGCTGTTGCATCTGCCGATCTCCGAGCGTGACCTCTTCATTGCGAAGCTCCTGACCGGCATGCTCCCCGCCATCGTCGTCTCCTGGGGAGGCTTTCTGGCCTTCTGCATGGTTGCGAACACTGTGTCGTGGGGGCGAGTCGAGGGACTCCTCGTCCCCAACCAACTCTGGCTCGTGATGATCTTCTGGGTCGCACCCGCAGTGGCGCTGCTCGGACTCGGTGTGATGGTGCGTGTTTCTGCTCGGGCCAGAACGAGCCAGGAAGCAAACCAACTCGGCGGGGCCGTCATCCTCCCGCTGATCTTTCTCGCAGTCGGCCAATCGACCGGCGTGTTGTTGGTGAGTTTGCGGCTGGCGTTGGCAATCGGCGCACTGATCTGGCTGATTGCCGTTGCGCTCGTGTGGCGCGGCGCAACCCGATTCAGTCGCGATCGAATCGCAGCGACCACCTAGGTCAACAGGACGAACTGGAGAGCTGCAGCTCCAAGGATGACAAGGAGCAACAGGCCGACAACGAGGGTGGTCCCAGATCTCATGCGAGGTCTCCTTGCCGATCGTCGGGTCGATTCCCGAGCTGAACCGGCGTGACGACGCCGTTGGGCCGATCACTGACGGGCAACGGTCGCAGACGAACCTCGATGCCCGCACCAAGTTCGAGTTCGTCTGCCGCAGAGCTGCGCGCCACCGCCAGCGAAAGCAAACCACTCGAATCGACCACGAGCCCGACACGGCCGGTGGGAATCTGGTCGTAGGCATCCACAGGCAGACCGATGCGATCGTCGCCGTTGATCGAGACGATCACCTCGCCGCCGAAGGCGAGCATCTCCATGGGGTCGACGTTGAGCTGACAATTGCCGAACTGATCCACCCAGAGGACCTCACACACGAGCTCATCACCGTCGATGCCGGGCTCGAACCGGCTGATGGGCAACACCCCTGGCATGAGGCCGGCCGGGTCGATCTCAGGCCCGAGATCGGTCATCGGCACCCCAAGACACAGATGCGCAGCCGCCGGCGCAAACACGTCACGACCATCGAAGGTCGACCCGCCAGCCCGGGGGAGACACACGTCGGGGTTCCGTATCTCGACGGCACGCGTTGCGCCACCAACCATCCCGACCGCGGGGGCGAGTACACCGTTGTCGGGACCGACGAGCACCGACATGCCGTCACCAACTTCGATGGCGACCGGGCGCCGCTGGGTGCCGACACCCGGATCGACGACCGCAACCACCACCCCGGGGCACAGATAGTTGGCGGCACGAGCGAGCGCGAGCCCGCCGGCCCGGGTATCGAACTTCGGAATGCCATGACTGACGTCGACCACGGTGACGGCAGGGGCGATCGATCGAATCACCGAATGGACGACACCGACGAACTCGTCGGCAGTGCCGAAGTCGGAGAGAAACGAAATCGTGTCGTAGCGAAGAGCGGACCCATCCACGAGATCGACGCTACCCGCCGAGCTCGCGTGATCTGTCAGCGGCCGCTGCGACCACCCGATCGATCAGTTCCACGAAGCCGTGGTCCGCCAACACTTCGAGACCGGCCTGCGTCGTGCCGTTGGGCGAGGTGACATTGACACGGAGCTTCGCTGGGTCTTCACCAGATTCACTGAGAAGAGCCGCAGCGCCGAGCAACGTCTGCCGGGTCAGCGTGTCGGCGACCGCCGGCGTGAGTCCCTGGGCGACACCGGCTGCGATGAGTGCTTCCGCCAAGTGGAAGACATAGGCGGGCCCGGATCCGGACACTCCCGTGACGGCGTCGAGGTCAGATTCGGCGACGACGACCACCCGGCCGACAGCCGTCAGTATCGACGTGGCCCAGTCCAGATCGGCCTCGCTCGCATGCGCACCGGCCGCGATCGCTGCCATTCCCTGTCCGACGAGAGCCGGTGTGTTCGGCATCGACCGCACCACGGCAATGCCCTCGATGAGCGCCGCTTCCATGGTGGCAGTGGTGATACCAGCCGCAATCGACAGCAACCGCGGTACTCGTGCGTCGGCGAGTACCGGGAAGACCTCCGGCGCAACCTGCGGTTTGACTGCCAGCACGGCGTCGATCTCCGCCATCGGTGCGATGCCGACCGACAGCCCGGGGTGCGCATCGGCGAGCATCGTGCGGCGCTCCGACACCGGTTCGACCACGTGGATCTCGGTTGCCTCTGCCCAGCCGTCCGAGATCATGCCGCCCAGCAGGGCTTCGGCCATCTTGCCTCCACCGATGAACTGGAGCCGCACGGTCTGTTCGGTCATGCTCGGCACGGTAGCGGAGGTGGTGCCGGCGGCGGGGCGAGATCACACTTCCCCAAGCGTCTTACCCCGCCCCCGACGACTGTGAGGATACATGAAATATATTCAAAAGCAATTTTATGTACCAAATCCAGGGAAACCGATCCGCAGCGCCGGCCGAAAGATCCGTTCGACGTAGGCCCACATCGAGCCAAGGACTCGATCGAGGTCGGCGTCGGTGACCGCATGGAGTGGCAGAGAACCGGCGAGGAAGATTGCGTGTTCGTCACCGATCTCGAGGTTCATACCGGTCAACTCCCGGTTGCGGATGAGGAGGTGTTCGTAGAACGCCTGCTCATGCGCCTCCGGAGCCGGCATGAGGAAAGTCTCGTAGCGGAAGGTGCGCTGATTGATCGTCCACCATGCGGTCCAGACGTCTTTTTCCTCACCCCGAAGGCGCACGTACCATCGGCGCTCTCCGGGCCGACCGCGCTCGACCGCATCGATCATCGGGTTGGTTGCCAGTTCGGCATCGAGCCAGGCGGTGATGCGCGCCTCGAGCTCGTCCAATTCCTGAGGAGTGGCGGGGGGTGAGAGGTCCACGAAACCTTAGGCGAGACAGTCGACCGGTACGCGCTCGGAGAGGTCGAGGTAGACCCGACGAAGTCGAGCAGCCATCGATGTCCAGGTGTACGACGACGCGGCCTCGACCGCCCGGCGAGAGAGATGATCCGCAAAGAACCGATCGCTGAGGATCTGGCCCACGGCCGCAGCGAAGTCGGCCGGATCGCGGCCCGGAATCCGCAGACCGGTCCGGCCGTGATCGACGAGGGTGCGAAGTCCACCGACATCGGATGCCACGACCGGAACACCGCAGGCCGCCGCTTCCAGCGCCACGAGCCCGAACGACTCGCTGCGCGACGGGACGAGAACGAGATCGGCCGCCCGGTAGTAGGTGGAGAGCAAGTGGTGCGGCTGGGGAGGCACCATGGTCACCCGCTCGGTGAGCCCTCGGTGTGCGATGAGTCGCTGCAGCTTTGCAACCTCGTCGTCTCCCTCGGCGCCACTCGCCCCTCCAACGATCAACAGACGTGGCTCCCGGCCGTCGTGCTGCTGCAGACGGGCGAGGGTTTCGACTGCGACATCGGCGCCCTTGAGCGGCTGGATCCGGCCGACGAACAACAGCACCGGTTCCTCGCCCAGACCGAGCGCCTGACGAGCACCGTGTCGAGAACCGCTGGAGAAGAACGCATGATCGACGCCCGGGGGCACGACCTCGATACGCCGGGATTCGGCTCCGTAGTGCGTGATGAGCTCGTCCATCTCGACCACCGAGTTGGCCGTGATCACGTCGCTGCAAGCAATGACGCTGGCTTCGGCGTCGATCCGATGCTGCGGCTCGTGATCGCCGGTCTCGGCCTTCACTCGAGCGAGCGTATGGAACGTCGACACCAGAGGGAGGTCGAGTTCGTGCTTGAGTCGGTGGCCGGCCAGGCCTGACAGCCAATAGTTGGCGTGGAGCACGTCGACAGGACGAACCTCGAGTTGGTGGCGCACCCCGTCTGCAAAGGCATCGACAACGCCGGGCAGGTTTTCCTTGGATAGCGTCGTCGGTCCCGCATCGACGTGCACGACCTCGAAGCCGGGTTCCACCGTCAGCCGCGTCGGCAGATCGTTGCTCCAACGGCGGACATACACGGTGGTGTCCGTACCGCCGTGCGCCAGCGCAGCGACCAGTTCGCGAACGTAGACGTTCATACCGCCGGCATCACCACCACCTGGCTGCACGAGCGGCGACGTATGGAGCGAGAGCATCGCGACCCTGGTCACAACCGCTTCAACCTCTCCGTTCCAGCCGACATTCCGAGCAGACTCGTCTAGGACGGCCCCGCGGGCGAATCGCTCTCCGAGATACGCCGCGCAAGTTCGTTGTTGAGGCTGTCGATCACACTGTGCAGCGAGCGCCGGATGTGCGACAACTCCACCTCGAAGTGCTGGATTCCACCGAGTGCGTCGGCCAATTCGGCATCGGTGAGCTCGGCGACGGCAGAGACGATCGGAGCCCCCACCACGGCGTCGAGAACGGTGCAGAGCGGATCTACCACATGGTCGGGTGGCTCGAGCTGCGAATCGACACGGCCCGAGACCGACGACCGGACCCGCTCACTCATCAGGTCGGCAAGACCTGCGACCAGTTCGCCGAGATTGCCACCCCCACCCTCGGACCGCCGCCTCGTCTCCTCGGCGAGAAGATCGAGCCGACCCTGGGCCAGCCGGCGGACGTAGGACGTGCCGTTCTCGAGCTCTGCACACTCGGCGCGCATCGCCCTGATCCGCTCGATTGGCGCCTCGGCGACGCCGACCACATAGGCGGGGTCGACAACTCGTTCCAGCTCAGGAATCACCGCCTCAGCCTACCGGGAACGGTCTCAGCCGCCGGAAACCGGCGGCAGCACGGCGATCTCGTCACCGTCGATCACTCGGTCTGACCGCTCTGCTGGCTCACCGTTTCGCCAGACATTGCAGGTTGGGAGAAGGTGCCCGAAGTGGTCGCCATACGCAGCGACAGCAGCGTCGAGCACGTCACCGACGGTGTCCCCCGTCATCACCGATTTGCCGGTGCCGGCGGCCTCTCGTGCAGATGCGAACAAGCGAAGGGACACGTCAGCCATCCCCCTTTCCTATCGCCTCGACGAGCCGTCGCCGCCCTCGAGTCCGTTCCACAGGCCCGGCCCACCGGTGAGACATTTCCACAGGGGGGCATCCCCATCCGTGTCGGACGACGTCGGTACCTTGCGGCACGATGCTCGATCTGCTCCTGGCTCGCCACGGCCAATCGGAATGGAACGCCGCTGGTCGGTGGCAGGGGCAGGCCGACCCTCCCCTCTCCGAACGCGGCCGGGCCCAGGCCCATGCCGCAGCTCGACAGGCAGGGGCGTTCGACGCAATTTTCGCCAGCGACCTCGGCCGGGCGCTCGACACGTCCATGATCATCTCCTCCGCGATCGGAGTCGGCCCCGTCATCGTCGACCCCCGCCTGAAGGAACGCGACGCCGGCGAGTTCTCCGGTCTCACCCGTGACGAAATCGAGGCCCGATTTCCTGGTGCGCTCGCCGCTCGACGTTGGCCGGCGGGCTGGGAGCCCGACGAGGTCTTGCTGAGGCGGGTATGGGCTGCACTCGACGGCATCCTCGAGCACGCCGGTGGGTCGGGCACCGTCCTCGCCGTGACTCATGGCGGGGTCATCTACAGCATCGAGGGCCACCACGGAGAGACCCACGCCCGCATCGGCAATCTCGGCGGACGTTGGCTTCACCACGACGGCGCTATGTGGCACCTGGGAGAACGCATCGAACTTGCCCCCGAGAACGTCTCGATCGACCTCGATGACATGGTCTGATGCCCGCCGTCTCCTCCACGCCCGACGATCCGCGCCACGACCCGGCCCATCCGGCCGTGCGCCGGATGTCGTCGCGCTACCCCGTCGAGGTCATCCGCTCCGAACGCCGCAACAAAACCGTCTCGGCCAGAATCGTCGACGGCGTCATCCGAGTACGGATTCCGGCGTGGATGACCGCCGAAGACGAGGCACGCTTCGTCGACGACGTCGTTGGCCGCATCGAACGCGAACGTCGCTCGTCGGCGATCGATCTTCTCCGGCGGGCCGAGTCGCTCGCCGACGACTACGGCCTCCCCCACCCCACGTCGGTCACATGGTCGAAGGTCCAGCGCCAGCGTTGGGGATCATGCTCGGTCGGTTCGGGTGACATCCGTATCTCCGATCGTCTCGTCGACGTGCCGCCGTGGGTGCTCGACAGCGTGCTCATCCACGAACTCGCGCACCTGGTCGTTCCCAACCACGGCCCCGACTTCGAGTCGCTCGTCAGTCGCTACCCATTGAACGAACGAGCCACCGGCTATCTGATGGCGGTCAGCGACCGGCTCAACCAGCAGTCGAGCTGACAACACCACCACCAGCCTCGATCCACGCCGCCTCCTCCTCACCCATCGGTGTCGACGGGGGGGCGCTGGTCCATGCCCAGAGTTCCTCGCTGATCGCTCGCCAGTTCGCAGTGGCCTCGAGCCGACCCAACAGGGAGAACAGCCCGAGATTGATGCGTTGGATCAGCGCAAAGGTTGGCGGCACGTTGGTGTGCTTGAGGATCTCGTTCGTTCGAGCGTCGAAGGTCTTGTAGAGCAGCCGACCGCTGTATTCGCTCGTGACCTGCATCGTTTCGTTGTCGAGGATCAACTCGTAATAGGCGGCGAACCAGTCGTAGATTTCCTGATCGTCGAACGGCGCCCCGGGCCGCAGCACCTTCACCTCTTCGGCAGTGCGGCGGAACTCCGGGGCGTTGCGCTCGAGCATGGCCCGAATCAAGCGGGCGAACTGTTCGATCTCGTCCGGGTCGAAATGTTTCACCAGACCGAAGTCGATGAATGCGACACGGCCGTCGGAGGCCAGGAGATAGTTGCCAGGATGCGGATCACCGTTGAAGGTGTACTGCCGGTTCAGACTGCGGAACACGAACCGGTACAGGATCTCTGCGACCCGATCGCGCTCCTCCTGCGGCAGGTCGAACGCACACTCGAAACGTTGGCCGTCAACGAACTCGGTCGTGAGCACCGTGCCGCTCGAGTGCGTGGTGACGACGTCGGGAATCCAGATGTGGGGGTGGCCGCGGTAGTAGTCCGCAAACAGGCGGACGTTGACGGCCTCGTTGACATAGTCGAGTTCCTCGGTGATCCGAGCTCGTAGCTCCTCGACGAGTTCTTGAGGATCGAGGCCCGGAAAGACCATCCCGAGGAGCATCGCAAGCGTCTCGCTGTTGTCGAGATCGGCTGCCACCGCCTCGGCGATACCGGGATACTGAACTTTGACCGCAACCTCGGTCCCGTCGAGGGTTCGAGCTCGGTGGACTTGACCGATCGACGCTGCGGCGATCGGCTCGGGGTCGACATGGTCGAAGAGATCGTGCAGCGGTCGCCCGAGCCCCCGCTCGATCTCGCTCAGCGCGAGATCACCGCTCATCGGTGGCGCATCGCTTCGAAGGCCGGCGAGTGCTTCGCGCATCGGCTCGGGCATGCCCTCGTCGAGATAGCTGGCCATCTGGCCGAGCTTCATCATGGCGCCCTTCATGTGGCCCAGAGCCGCAACCACATCTTCAGCTTCACGCCGCTCGAGATCCGCTTGCATGCGACGTCGGCCCTCATCGTCGGCCAACTGCTGCCGGGCTTTCGTCCACGTCCGGTCGCCGGCGCGACGCACGGCGAGTCGGGCCATCGCCACCGAGCGCTCCCTGCGCGAGGTGGAGTGGATCGGGCCGCCCGAGCCTGCTCCGTCACCGACTCGATGACGCAGAACCCGACGGATGACGACGACCACGCCGGCAAACGAAAGAAGCGTGACGAAGCGCGGCGCGCCCACAGCTCAGCCTTCGGTCGACAACGAGGGATCAGCAGGTGACACGTCGTTCGTGTCGCCCAGTGATGCGGTGTGCGCCTCCGCAGCATCGAGATCGTCGGCGTCGAGCGCCTTCAGTGCGGCATCGACCGCGTCGAGCGCTGCCTCGAGCTCATCCAGTTCCGCATCGATCTCGCTGGTTGCGGACGGTTCGGCTGGATCGGGCGAGGCACGCTCGTCCGTGCGCGGCTCGGACTCACTCATGTTCAAGCCGGTGGTTCGTCGAGCGCGGCGATCGCGGCCGTGAGTTCTTCACTCACGGTGACGATCCGGTCGAAGCCGGTGGTGTGCAGGAGGCGGGTGATGTTGGCCCGATCACAGAACACGGCGATCGCTCCGTCGTTTTCTCGCACGCGACGGATACCGCCGATGAGCGCACCCAGACCGGCCGAGTCCATGAATTGCACGCCACCGAGATCGACGATCAACCGCGCCTCCTCACCGAGCTCAGCGAACGCTTCACGAAACGCAGCAACCGAGTACGCGTCGAGCTCACCCTCGGGGCAGAGCTGCACGTAGTCGGCACCCGCTGAACGATCCACCCGAATCTCAAGCACGGCCGCATGGTAACCGCATGAGCCCCCGGCGAACACGCGGGCAACCGCCACTCGATGAACGGTGGGCGAAACCGAGGTGGCGTGTACGATCCGGGCCGTGACGGACATCCTTCTCGCCACCGATTCCGATGCGCTGGCCGACGAGGTGGAGGCGGCGGTTGCCGGCACCCACATGCTGTACCGGGTTCGCGCCGGTGTCGACGTCGTCCACGCCATCGGTGAGGTCGACCCGGGGCTCGTGCTCCTCGATCTCCAGATCGGCAACATGGGTGGTGTCGCCACGTGCCTCGCCGTGCGGCAGCGCGAAGAGATGGGTGATCTCGACGAACGTCCGGTCCTGCTCATGCTCGACCGAGACGTCGACGTCTACCTTGCGAACGAGGCCCGGGCCGACGGTCACCTCGTCAAGCCGCTCGACGCATTCCGCGTTCTTCGGGCCGTGGAAACCGCACTGGCCGAGGCCACCGAATCCGCATGAGCGCAGGAGCCGTCCTCGGCGTCAGCCGATAGTCTCCCTGTTCTGCACTACGGGCAGTGGCGCAGGTTGGTAGCGCGCCTCGTTCGGGACGAGGAGGTCGTGGGTTCAAATCCCGCCTGCCCGACCATGTTCACGACCCGAACCCGAGCCCTGGTCGGCTCGGGTTCGTTCGTTTTCGGCTTTGGATCGAGGTGTTCGGCGTCGACTGCGCCTCCTCCACGGCAACCTCGGCGCACTACGGTCGACACATGCTGACGGATCGCTACGACAACGAGCTCACCACGACGTCGGAACAGGCTTGCGGCCTGTATGTCGACGGGATCGACCGACTGTTGGCCGGCGACGGAGGCATCGGCCCAGTGCTCGACGCAGCGATCGAAGCCGACCCGCATTTTGCGCTTGCCCACGTCGCCCGAGCTCGTCACGACCACCTGCTCGGGCATGGACGCGAGGCGCGCGAGCGGATGGAGACAGCGATCACACTCGCCGCCGACGCCACAGCCCGCGAGCGACGCCATACCGAAATCTACGCAGCGATCATCAGCGGTGACATCCCACGTTCGCTCGACCTGACCATGGAGCACCTGGCCGAGCATCCGCGAGACGGATTCGTCGTTGCCCCCGCAAGCGGTGTGTTCGGCTCCATCGGCTTCAGCGGCCGTATCGGCCGATTCGAGGAGCAACGAGCGTTCCTCGATCCGCTCGCCGCGCACTACGGCGACGATTGGTGGTTCCTCACCGTCCACGCCTTTGCCATCGCCGAGACCGGAGACTGGGAACGAGCCCGCACCCTGGCAGAACGGGCACTCGAGCTGCGTCCGACCAACGCTCATGCTGCGCACACCCTGGCCCACGTCCTCTACGAGGGTGGCGCCGACACGGACGCGCTCGAGTTCCTGACCGGATTCGTACCCGACACCGACCGGGACGGAATCCTCCACTGTCACCTCTGGTGGCACTACGCCCTCGTGCTCATGACAGCTGGACACGCCGACGCTGCCTGGGATGCCTTCACCCGGAACTGCATGCCCGACACGACCACGAGTCCAGCGATCAATGTGTTCACCGACGCATCGTCGTTCCTCTGGCGGGCTGCGATCGCTGGTCTCGAGTGCAGCCCCACGATCTGGGAGGCCGTGCGAGACCACTACGAAACGTCGTTCCGCAAACCGATCGTGTTCGTTGATTGTCACGCTGCGCTGCCCTATGCCGCGCTGGGCGACGCTGACATGGTTGCAGCCACCATCGCCGTGCTCGACGAATTGGCCGAGCAGGGCCGACTGCCGGCCGGCGGATTCGGAGCGCAGGTGGCACGGGCATACGACGCGTTCGCCAACGCCCGCTGGGCCGACGTGATCGACACGCTCGAGCCGATAATGACGGAACTCCCCCGCATCGGCGGCAGCAGAGCACAGAGCGACCTCGTGACCAACACCTTGCTCGCCGCCTACGTCAACGACGGGCGAACCAACGATGCTGCTGCGCTTCTCGACCGTGAGCACGACGAACTCGGGAGATCGGTGACCCACCCGGTCGCCGGGTTGGCGGCGTGACCGTCAGGCTCGGGATCGCAGCGCCTCGACAACCGCGGTCAGGTCGGGCGGCGGTGATGCATCCTTGAAGCGATCGAGCGCGGCGTAGGTGGCTGCAGCGCCGTCGTGGAAGCCCCCGCTCAACCCAACGGCACGAAGCGCCGAGGCGATCTCTTCCATCTCGCCGACGAAGCGCCACGCCTTCGGTCCGGTGCCGGCCGCCCTCGCTTCGAGTTGCCCCGACAGTTTCGGCTGTGAGCGAGACCACTCGTCGAGCAAAGGACCGTCGACACCCATCTCGGCCGCATAGGCGAACAACGCAAGCAGCAGGGCCGACGAACCTTTGGTCCAGCCTGCGTACGCCATCTTGAGTGCCGACGCCGCTCCGATACCGCCATCGATCCCGATCACCGCCAACGGTCCACCCGTGAGCTTGTCCACCCACTCCGACACACCCGACCCAGAGAGGTAGAGCCGGGTCGTATCGGCCCGATGCGCCGGCATACCGATGATCGATCCGTCGACGGGTGTGGCCCCCGACGCCGCCACCACAGACGCCACCTTTGTCGCAGTCTCCGGGCTGATCGCGTTCGCATCGAGGTACGTGCCGGCGAACCCGGTCGCCGCCACTGCGCGAGCGACGTCGACCGCGACGGACGGTGGACAGACCGAGACCACCAATTCGGCATGCTCGCAGCCTGCGGTCAGTTGGTCGACCGACCGCAACCCGGCTGCAGTTGCGCGCTGCGAGGTGGCCGCGCTGCGACCCTGTGCCACCCATCGGACGTCGTGGCCCGCAGCCACGAACGACGCAGCAACACTCACCCCCATCGCCCCAGGGTGCAGAACGGTGATGGCAGTCACGACAGTTCGCCCACCCGCCCGCACCCGCGTTCGTTCGACGTCGTCTTCCAGCGTTCGATCATCGGCCGGATCCTAGAGGCTCAGCCTGCAATACTCCCGGGGTGCTCAACCCGCTGATCGCCGCCACGGCAACCGAGCTCACCGAACGACTGCAGGCACGGGAGATCTCCGCCGTCGAGGTCGTCACGGCCCACCTGGACCGAATCGACGAGGTGGACGGGATCGTGAACGCCATCCCGGTTCGTCGAGCGCGTGAGGCAGTGCTCAGCGATGCAGCCCAACTCGACGCACTCGATGAGCCGTCGGGACCGCTCCATGGCCTGCCAGTCGCCGTGAAAGATCTCCAGAACGTGGCCGGACTTCCGACGTCGCATGGCTCACCGGTGATGCCCCTCGCGCCCCAAGCGAGGGACGGCTTGGTGGCCGAGCGACTCCGCACCGCTGGCGCAGTGATCATCGGAAAGACGAACACGCCCGAGTGGGGCACGGGAAGCCACACGTTCAACCCGGTCTACGGGCTCACCCGAAATCCGTGGAACACCGACCGCTCAGCCGGTGGGAGCAGCGGAGGTGCAGCAGCGGCGTTGGCTGCTCGTATGTTGCCGATTGCCGACGGGAGCGATCTCGGCGGATCGCTCCGAAACCCTGCTGCGTTCAACGGCGTCGTGGGCCTTCGCCCCACCGTGGGCACCGTTCCCAACCCTGATGCCCGGAGTCACTCGCTCTCGCGATTCGGAGTCGAAGGGCCGATGGGACGCACCGTTGCCGACACCGCACTGTTGCTTGCGGTACTCGCCGGGCCGGACCCACTC
The DNA here is from genome assembly GCA_029979265.1 of Actinomycetota bacterium. Lineage (GTDB taxonomy): Bacteria > Actinomycetota > Acidimicrobiia > Acidimicrobiales > Aldehydirespiratoraceae > UBA11606. The sequence continues at coordinate 169,107 of JAPOHW010000002.1, forward strand.
GACGCGATCAGTCGCCCGATCGATCCTTCGGGCTTCCGGATGCTGCGCGAACTCGCCACCGCCCCACGCATCGGGTGGATGGGTGACGTCGGTGGGAGCTTCGTATGCGATGACGAGCCGATGGCGCTCGCCCGGCGGGCCGCCGGTGCTGTGGGCATCATCACCGACATCGACGAGTCGCTCGACGGCGCCGAACGAATCTTTCGGGTGATCCGGGGTATCAGCTACCGGGGACTGGCAGCTGCGTTCACCGCCGAGCAGATCAGCCGCATGAAAACGACGGTCCAGGAAAACATGGCCTACGGCCAGTCCATCACCGCCGACGACATCGTCGAGGTCGACGGTCTCCGATCGAACCTGCACCGTCGAGTCCACGAACTGTTCAACGCCGTCGACGTTCTCGCATTGCCGACCACCCAGGTCGCAGCGTTCCCGAGCGATTGGGAGTTTCCGACCGTCGTCGGCGGTGAGGAGATGACCGACTACCTCGGCTGGATGATGTCGTGCTGCGTGATCACAGCCACCGGTTGTCCCGCCATCTCGATCCCTGCCGGGTTCACGAGCGACGGTCTCCCCGTCGGTCTCCAACTCGTTGCGCCGATCGGCGCCGAACGGCAGTTGCTCGAGATTGCCGCTGCGATCGAGCACGCCGATCCCCATCATCACATGGTGCCGGAGATCAACGAGCCAACGCTCGGTGGTCCCTAGCCATCAGCCGGGTTCGCGAGGAAGTCCGAGCACACGTTCGCCCACGATGTTGCGTTGTATCTCACTGCTGCCCCCTGCGATACGCATGCCTGGGCTGTAGAGGAATTGGTTCGTGACGTCGTCGAGCAACATTGCCCCAGCGCCGCGCACACCCGCCTCGAAGGCGTCGGCAGCGGACGTCAGCTCGGTTCGAAGCAGCTTCGTCGCCGGCGCAAGCGCAACGTCACCGTCGACTCGCTGCAGGAACGCTTTCAACGCACCGCCGCGAACGAGCAGGTCGGCGAGCGCATCGGTGGCGATGGCGGTTCGGTTGCCGGACCCCACGCTGACGGAAGCCATGACGTCGAGCCGCTGATCGAGCGAGATGACCCCCGCTTCGCCGAACGAGCCCCGCTCGTCACCGAGCACCTCCATCGCAACGCGCCAACCCTCGTTCTCAGGACCGAGCAACGACGATCGCGGCACGGCGACGTCGTCGAAGAACACTTCGCAGAACTCCTCGTCTCCGGTCATCTGCCGGAGCGGCCGGACGTCGATGCCGGGAAGTCTCATGTCGAGCAGGAAGAACGAGATGCCCTTGTGTCTGGGCAGATCGAGCGACGTGCGGGCCAGGAGAATGCCGTAATCGGCGAACTGGGCATTCGACGACCAGACCTTTTGCCCGTTCAGGACGTAATCGTCACCGTCTCGAACCGCTGAGGTTTGCAGGCCGGCCAGGTCCGAACCCGCACCGGGCTCGGAGAAGAGTTGGCACCAGACGATGTCACCAGCTGCAGTCCGCGGAAGAAAGGCGGCCTTTTGTTCATCGGTGCCCGACCGCATGATCGACTCTGCCGCAAGGACGTAGCCCTGCAGATTCAGATACGGCGCCACCTGCGCCCGAGCACACTCCTCGTACCACACGGTTGTGTGCGCTCGGCTCAGACCACGTCCCCCGTGTTCGACAGGCCAGTGCAGAGCCGACCAACCGTTCGCGAAGGCATGGGCCTGCCATCGTTGCGACAGCTCGACCATGTCCGGCGGAACGATCGCACCAAATGCGGGACACGCAATCCCAGACTCCTTCGCGGCCTCGACGAAGGCGACAACCTCCGCTCGAAACTGGCGAAGATCAGTCACGCGGTGGTTTGTCGATCGGCATCGTCAGCGTTTTGGGATCACAGTCGAATCCGAAAACGGCGCGGTAACCCTCAGAGACCTCGCGATGGACGATCCCAGCCTCATCGGCACGGATCATGGTGCCGGCGCCGCACGTGTAGGTCTCGCCGGTGTCACGGACGACCACGGTCAACTCGCCACTGACGACGTAGGTCGTCGTCTGGAAATCGTGCCAGTGGAAGTCATTGTCGACCGCTGCGATGTCGAGTGCGAGCGGGTGCTCACCGTTCGACTCAGCCAGGGCAATCGCCCCTCCTTCGTCGGTGAACGCATCAGTGGTGAGGGTGAAGTTGGTGCCGCGGAGAACGCTCATGACCCCGACGCTAATCCATCGGCGGGGTCTGAGCTCCATCCCCGATCCGGACACGCGCCGAACGCCCCGAAGGATCTAGGTTCTGCTCATGGCTCGACACTTCAGCCCTGACGTCTTCGCCTTCCTTCGTGAGCTGGCTGCCAACAACGACCGAACCTGGTTTGAGGAGAACAAACAACGCTACGAGGCGTCGGTTCGGCAACCTGCACTCGACTTCATCACCGACTTCGTCGAACCGCTCAGCACACTCTCGCCCCACTTCGTGGCGGACTCGCGCACGGTTGGTGGCTCACTGTTCCGGCTCCACCGCGACACCCGATTCAGCAAAGACAAGACCCCGTACAAGGTGAACACCGGCATGCACTTCCGTCACGAACGGGCGCGGGACGCTCATGCCCCCGGCTACTACGTGCATCTCGAACCCCGGAACTGCTTCATCGGCGCCGGCCTGTGGACGCCGGAACCGAGGGTCGCTCAGCAGATTCGGCTCCACATCGCCGCGCACCCCGACGAGTGGACGCGGGCCACCCGGCGTGCGCCGTTCATCGATCACTTCTCGCTCGGCGGGGACCAACTCAAACGCCCGCCGCGCGGGATCGATGTAGACCCTGCTGAGCCGTTGATGGATGACCTTCGACGGACGAGCTTCATCGCCACCAGCCCGCTCACTCAGCGCACGGTCGTCAGCAGCGACTTCGCCGAGGTGCTCCGGAGCCGTTTCGACCTGACAGGACCGATGATGGCGCTGCTGTGCGACGCTGTCGGTGTGCCTTTTTGACGCGTTCGCCCTCGTGGGCCAGCGCTCACAGCGAAGCAATCGCAAAGGAATACCGATGATCGTGACAACGACCCGCCGCTCGACACCCGTCCTGCTCACACGCACCAGTACCGCGGCAGCGTCTGACGGAGGCGACCTCGAAACCCCCAGACACAACGGCGCCCGTGACGGCGCCGGCGAGTAGCAGCAAGCGATGAACGGTGACGAGCTCTACGCCCTGGTCGAGTCGTACGAACGGCTCGGCATCCACCGGGCGGGCACCGAGACCGACCGGGCGACGTTCGACTGGTACGAGCGACGTCTGCGCGCTCGTGGTCTGTCGACCGAACGGGTGGCGGTGCCCTTCGACCGCTACGACTATCGCTCCGAATTGACCGCCGACGGCGAGACACTCGAGCATCTCCCGCTCTTCTACGAGTGGACCGGGTCGATCGACACGGTCGATGTTGCGCTGATCGACCTCGGAGACGAACAGGGCCGATTCGGCAGCTCCGAGTTCGAGGCGACCGAACTGGTCGCTGCGACGGGCGCATCCGCAGGCGTCCTGGCCACGATCAATTCGAAGGGCTCGCTGAAGGCCGCCAATCGGACGATCCGGGAACGCCACGGCAAGCCGACGGTGTTGATCGCCGGCTGCGACCTCGAGCGCGCCCGTGCCGCAAACGAACTTCGCCTGCGGATGGATGCTGCGCTCTCGCCGGCGACCACCGAGAACCTCATCGCCCGCAATGGTGTCCCCGGGGTTCCCTTGCTGCTGACAACCCCGCTGTCGGGTTGGTTCCGATGCAGTGGGGAGCGAGGGACCGGCGCCGCCGTGCTCCTCGATCTGGTCGAGCGGTTCTCCTCGTACCCGCTCCTCGTCCTGGCGACGGGGGGCCACGAGCTCGACTACCTCGGTGTGAGACGGTGGGTTGCGTCGGCTCCTGAACCGCTCGCCGCGATCGCCCATATCGGGGCGAGCGTCGGCTGTGACGAGATCGCCGCCGACGGCAGTCGCCAACCGATCCGTACTCGGATCGCCCGAACCGACGCGCCCGGCGCAACCGCCGACGAGATGGCGACTGCCCTCACGTCGGTCAACTATCGGTTCGTGGCTGACGCCGGGTCGTGGGGAGGTGAGTCTGAGGTGTTGTGCGAACTCGACACACCGATGTTGTCGCTCACCGGGGCCGGCGCCGACTTTCACACGCCGGAGGACATCACCGCCGATGTGACATCACCGCTCACGATGCAACACGTCAGCGCCGCAATCGCAGCTGCAGTCGCTGCACTGGTTCGCTCGATCAGCTGACCTCACGGAGCAGTCGAGTCTCCACGTCGTAGACGAAGCCACGTACGTGCTCAATGTGCTCCACGAACGGCGATTCGACGAGGCGGGCGATCGAGCGCCGAACGGCATCAGCCGGATCGGTGAAGTCCTCGAGCGCCCAGCGGGGCTCGACACCGAGCTCGGCAGACAAATCGGAGCGAAGCGTCGCTTCGGTCACCTTCGACAGGCCACAGTCGGTGTGGGAGATGACGAGTACCTCACGAGTTCCCAGATACCGCTGCGACAACGTCAGCGAACGGATCACATCGTCGGTGACAACACCCCCGGCGTTGCGAAGCACATGCGCCTCGCCGTGCTTCAGCCCCAACACCGTCTCGATGTCGATCCTGCAGTCCATGCAACTGACGACGGCCAGTCGGCGAGAGGGCTCGCTTGCGAGGAACGGCCGATCCTCGGATGCAGCTGCGACATTGTTCGCCAGCAGCTCGTCCGCATTGGGAAACGACGTGTCACGCATGGGCACACCGTAGAGCCACTACGGTCTCGATCAGCCACTTCTCCCAGGAGCATCGAGCACCATGAACCAGCCAGCCGGGCACTACCACGCCGAAGGCGATCCACCCGACACCGTCCGATACTGGGACGGTGAGCAGTGGGTTGGTGATCCGCTCCCCGCGCCTGCGACCACGCCGCCGGCCGTGGTGGGTCATCGAGAAATCGTCTCGAAGACGGATCGTTTCCTGTCCTTTTTGCTCGACATCGCTCTCACCATCGTCACGCTCGGCATCGGCTGGTTGATCTGGGCGCTGGTCCTCGTGCTGAAGAACGAGGGCCAGACGCCGGCCAAGAAGCTGATGAAGCAGCAAGTGCTGATCGAACAGACCGGGTTGCCGGCCGGACCGGCCCGCATGATTTTCATCCGCGGGATCGCAGGCAGCATTGCGCTCAACATTGCGCTCTCGCTGTACGTGATTCCCGCCCTGATCCTGCTCGCGTTGGTCCTCTTCGACGATCAGAACCGCACGTTCTGGGAGCGGCTCTCCGGTACGGTCGTCGTCCGAACCTGAGACGTGATCCCGATCGTCGATGCTCGATCGGTCACCTTCGGTGCCGATCTTCGGTCGGCCTGCGAGCAGATCGGATTCGTTTCTGTGGTCGAGCACGGCATCACGGTCGAACTCTTCGATCGGGTCCGACGGTCGCTGCGAGCGCTCTTCTCGCTCGGCGATCAGGTCAAGGCAGACCTTCGGATCACGCCGACCAATTATCGGGGCTTCATCCCACTGGGCTTTTTCAGCCCCAACCGATCCGGGACCGGCGGCGCCGGAACCGACCAGTACGAGGGGTACAAGCTCCATTGGGAGTGTCCCAGCGGTCATCCGGTACGCGAGCACTGTGCGCTGTATGGACCGAACCGCTGGCCTGACGAACTGCCCGAGCTCCGAGCAGTCATCGACGAGTACTGGAGCGCCTGTGATGCGGTGGCGACGCGGATGCTCGATGCATTCGCCGAAGTCCTACCCGTCTCGACTGAGCAGTTTGCCGCCTGGCACGATGCGCCGCTCACCAACATGACGCTCCTGCACTATCCGGCGCAGCCTCCCGCACGAGATGTCACCGGCATCCACCCTCACAAAGACACGAACGTCATCACCCTCCTGCATCCAGACCCAGTCGGTGGTCTCGAGATCCGCGGGCGCACCGGCGACTGGATCGACGTCGACGGACCGCCCGATGCACTGGTCGTCAATGTCGGAGAGATGCTCGAGCTCTGGTCGGGCGGCCGGTTCGTGGCGACACCTCACCGGGTCGTCAACCGAAGCGGCACCGACCGCTACTCCTTTCCGTTCTTCGTCGTCCCGAACCATGCGGTGACCGTCGAACCGCTCGTGCCGTGCCTGGAGGGGTTCCACAAACCACCAATGCCGGTTGGGCGGGTCAGTGCAGAGGTCTGGCGGACGAACTGGCCCGAGGAGCAACCCTCGAGCGCAGGACACGACCTCGGAACACTCGACCGTTGATGCATCCGCTTCCCAGCATCGACGTGATCACCGAACCGAGCCGGACACTCGAGGTGCTGGCACGGGCCGACGTCCTCGTGATCGGAAGCGGCCCCGGTGGATTGGCAGCCGCGCTTGCTGCTGCTCGCGCCGGTGTCTCGGTGCTGCTGCTGGAGCGCAACGGTTGCTTCGGAGGCAACATCACCCAGGTCGGAGTCGAGGGCTTTGCCTGGTACCGGCATGAGGGCACGGTCGATTCCGAGGGCATCGGCATCGAGTTCGAAGAACGGGCCAAAGCTGCCGGTGCCGCCCAGCCCGAACCGCAGAGCGACAGCCATGCGCTCGATGCCGAGGGGTTCAAGAACGTCGCCGACGAGATGATCGAACAAGCCGGTGTCGAACCACTGCTCCACGCGCTCGTCGTTGCACCGATCGTCGAGGATGACGCGATCATCGGTGTGATCATCGAGTCGAAGTCGGGTCGTCACGCCGTGCTCGGCCGGGTGGTGATCGACGCAACCGGTGATGCCGACATCGCCCACCGAGCAGGCATACCGACCCGAAAGACGCCACTCGAGCAGATGCAGGCCGCATCGGTGATGTTCCACATGACCGGTGTCGACAAGGCGGCATTCATCCAGGGAGTGCGGGACGATCCACAGACCTATCTGTCGTGGGCCGGCGCCGACGAGTGGACGGTCGAAACAACCGGCAAGGAGGACGACATGTTCTCGCCGTGGCTGTCGAAGCCGTTCGACCGAGCCAAAGCAGCGGGCCACATCCCCGCCGACCTCAAGACGCTCGGTGGGACGTGGGGTGCGATCTCCGAGCAAGGCGATCTCACGTATCTCAACCTGGTCCACATGCCCGAGATCGACGGCACCGACGTGTGGTCGCTCACCGCTGGCGAGATGGAGGGGCGACGGCAGGCGTTGATGGCAATCGATGCGCTGCGCCGCTACACCCCTGGGTGCGAGAACGCGAAGCTCCGAAATTACGGCATGACGATCGGTATTCGAGACACCCGCAAGCTTGTGGCCCGTTACGACCTCACCGCCAACGACGTTCGCGAACAGGGCCGATTCGACGACTCGGTCGGTATCTTCCCCGAGTTCATCGACGGGTACGGCATCCTGATCCTTCCCACCACAGGCCGCTACTTCCAGGTGCCGTACCGGTCGATGGTGCCCAGCACCGGGGTCGACAATCTCTTGGTGACAGGTCGCTCGATCGGTGGCGACCAGACCTCTCACGCAGCGGTACGCAACATGATGTGCTGCACCGTCTCCGGGCAGGGTGCCGGCGTCGCCGCTGCGATCGCCGTGAAGAGTGGTCGAACTGTCGCCGACGTCGACATTGCTGCAGTGCAGACCGAACTCGGGCGCCAAGAGGTTCGTTTGCGATAGCGAAGCAGGTCCTCTCGCTGGGCGGATCGATCACCGAAGGCCGACGGGGACCCCACCTGCAACGCAAGGACGGCAACCTGCCCGATCAGTCGCCCCGATGCCCGTTTCGCGCCGCTTTCGACTCATAGAGGGCGGCATCGGCCTGCTCGAGAAGCTCACCCAGTTCTCCGGCTTCGTCGAACGACGCAGCACCGAACGAGCACGTTCCAGAGATCGTCTCGCTACCCACGTCCACCGGCGCAGCTTCGAACAGCAAACGGCCTTCTTCGGCGAGTCGCAGCGCTTCGTGCTTGGACGTGGCCGCTGCGACCACGACGAACTCGTCCCCACCGACGCGAGCGACGAGATCGGTGCTGCGATGAAAGACTGCACCGAGGCACGACGCAAAGGTGGTGATCAGGCGATCACCCACCGCATGCCCATGGGTGTCGTTGACCTCTTTGAACCGATCGAGGTCGAATGCGACGACGGTGAGATCACTCCCCGAACGTCGAGCGGAGTCGATCAGCACGTGCGCCTTGGAATCGAATCCTCGCCGATTGAGCAGGCCGGTCATGCTGCAGGTGTCGGCTGTTCGACGCAGCTTCTCGTGTTCGAGATGCCGCTCGAGTTCGCACGCCATCCGACTGGCAAACGCCTGTACGAGGCCGAGTTCGACGGTTCCATCTGCGATCAGTTGGGAACGGTCGTAGATCGCAATGTGGCCGATCACACTCCCGCTCCCGGCACGAAGCGGCACCCCGACGAAGCTCTGGTAGCCCGCCTCGCCTTTGGCGGGGAACTGATCACCGATGTCGCAAGGAATGAGTGTGGGTTGGCCGTCGTAGGGGATGAGACACGGCTGTTCGTGGAGGGCGTAGCTGAACGGCTCGCGGCGCTCCCCGTCGCTGATGGCGGCGAGAACCCGCACTTCGTCGGTTTCGTCCGAGACCTTGTGCGCCACGAAAACGGTCGTTGCGGCGAGTGACTTCGCCATCGACTCGACGGCTACCTCGAGATAGGCGATTCCGGATTCCGGGGACGCAAGGCCCGACACAAAATCCGGCATCAACCGAAGGGCCGACGACGCATCGGCCACCACGGTCCGAAGGAGGTCACCGGGAGCTGCAGACAAAACTTCACCTCCTACGGTCCGACTGCTCGCGTTGCATCCGTAGACGAAGGACCGAAATCGTCACATTCGCAACAGGTCCGGGGCCTCGAAACGATGACATGGAACGACCCGCACAGGACCATCGGCGGAGCCTGTCTTGCGATCGACTCCTCGAACCACGGGACCTGCGCCTAGCGTCGCAGCGTGGAACTTCGCTGGGAGGACCGCCAGCGCGCCTTTCAGGCGCTTGTGGTCGCAGAGCATGACGTCACCCTCACCGTGCGCCCCTACCGCACCTTCGTCGGTGCGGCGACCGGGCAACCCCCGCCCGCAGGCTCCCGACTCGAACGGGCGCTGCTCGTCGTGATCGCCGGCACAGTGATCAGCGGCGTGCTGGTGTTGTTCGCACCACGGCCGATCGTTGCGTTGGTTGCCGGCCTTGCCGGCGGAATTGCGGTCTTCGCCGGACTGGCCGGCCCTGACCCGCGGACGGATCCTGCACCGCTCGAGTCGCTCCTTGCCATCTACGCCCCGCAAGCCGGCATCGGTGCAGCACCGGAGTGTGTGACCGCCATCGCCGCCGACGAAGTCGACCGACTCGGGCCCGAGGGCTTCGGGACCGTGATCGGCACGGTCCGTCCGGGTGGAACGGTGGGCGTGTTCGTCGACGAGTACATCGTCTGGGCGAGGACCCCGCCGCGCGGCAGCCGAAAGGGCGATCCCGCCTTCGGTGAACTCTGAGTGCTCCGCACTCAGTGGCCACCGCGACGGACGCCGCCGTACTTCATGCGCGTGTCGCTCATGGCGGCGGGGCGCTTCTCGTCGTCGTTGATCGCAGCATCGACCAGTTCACCGATGAAGAGCGTGTGTGACCCGAGATCGTGCGCCTGCCGGACCTCGCACTCCATCCATGCGATCGCTTCCTCGAAGATCGGCGCACCGGTCACCCCGGTACGGACCGGTCGACCGTTGAGGGTCGTCCCATCGTCGGAGGCCGGTTTCGAGAATTTCACGAACGGCCGGGTCTCCTCACTGTCCCAGAGGTTGATGGTGAACGAACCGCCATCAGTGATCAGGCGATGGGTCAGGGCCGAATTGTCGACCCCGACACCGAGCAGCACTGGTTCCATTGCGAGTTGGGTGATCCAACTCGTAGTCATCGCGTTGCGTTCATCACCGGCCGCCGACCCGACCAGGGCGAGCGCGTTCGGGATCTTCCAGGTGACGCGGTTGACGAGTTCGTCTTCGAGGACCATGAGCGCGACCCTAGGTCGCCAACAGGGGTCCGGTCAGCCGAGATCAGGGCGACCCGACGCAACCGCCACCGCTCGACCCTCGACAAACATCGGGCGGCCGTCGACATCGATCACCTTTTCGGTCCACTCGGTCTCGACGACGAAGTCACGGGTCCCGGCGGCCACCGCCTTCTCACGCACGGCTGCCTCGGCCGCTTCACAGGCCCGAGCCTGCGCCTCGAGCCGTTCCCACTGCGTCTCCGGCTCGGTGCCGATGTGCACGCGGTACACGCCCCGGCGAGGAGCCGTCACCAGAACCTCATGCTGGACTCGCACGTTCGCAACGACGGCTCCGATCGCGTTGGCGACGTCGGCATCGTCGGGAACGGTCACGTCGGTTCCCAGCAGTTCACCGATTGCCGGGTAGTAGGTGCGCGCCGGTGCGCCGAGCCCGACGATCGGCACACCGAGACCGATTTCGAGTCGTGCGCTGGCGGTCGTTCGATCGAGCGCAGCTGCGACGAGTGGACCGGCTGCGAGGCTTCGATCCAAACCATCGCGATCGAGTGCTGCAGCGAGCAGCGCCTCCGCCGAGCGACGCACGAGGATTGCGATCACCGCCTGCGAGAACTCCTCGCCATCGCTGGCGACTGCGTTGCCGAACCGATCACGGCGGCGGGCGAACAGGTCCGCTCCAAGTCTGGCCACGGTCGGATCGTGGGTGGTCTGCTCCCCGAGCACATGACTGGCGTCGGTCGGGGTGAACGCGCAGAGCCGAAGCAATCCCCGCCCGACGAGGCGGCGCATCGCCCGCTCCTGCCGTGCGGTACCGACGGCGGCGCCGACCGGCACCACCTGAGCGCCCACTCGTTCCAACACCTGGGCTTCGTTGCCGTCGATGCTGGCACCACCGGCCCGAGCTGTCCGCTGCAGGAACATGCCGTCGAACGCGCCGGGGATCTCTGCGTCGAGTTGGCGCTCGAGCGTCGTTCGAAGCAGCTCACCGTGCGCGTCGGCCATCAACGACAGCGGGACGACACGGCGAGGACCGATCTCCAGTTCGCAACCCACGGCACGGTCCTTCAGCCGGACCTCGCTGTCGCCGCCCAGGCCGTGTGTATGCATCATCACCGCTTCGACCATGGTGCGGTGCCCACCGACGATCGCGCCGTCCTCACCGAACGCCGGCACACCGTTTCGCACCACGGCGATGTCGGTCGTGGTCCCACCGATGTCGGAGATCACGACGTCGTCGGCTGCGGCAAGATGAGCAGCACCGACGAGTGAGGCCGCCGGCCCCGACAGGATCGTTTCGACCGGACGTTCCTTCACGAAGTCGGCTGCCACCAGCGATCCGTTCCCCCGCACGATCATCATCGGCGCTTCGACCCCGAGGTCGGTCAGAATACGAGCGCTGGTGGCGACGAGGTCGTCGATCATTGCGATCAAGCGGGCGTTGAGCAGTGCGGTCACCCCGCGCTTGGGGCCACCGAGGCTCGCAGACAGCACGTGGCTGCAGGTGACCGGCTTCCCCGTGCGTTCACGAATCAGATCGCGAGCTGCGAGCTCATGCTCGGCGTTTCTTGTTGCGAACTGGGCGGTGATCGCGAAGGCGTCGACGTCGGCCGCGATCTCGTCGATGGCCGCTGACAGTGCTTCGATATCGAGTTCGGCGATCGGTTCACCGTGCGACCCGTGCCCACCAGTCACCTGGATGACTGCATCGGACCCGATCGCAGCACGGAGACCGCCACGGTCGAGTGCATCGGGCTCGAAGCCGATCGTCACGAGCGCGGCCGGACGCCCCGTCCCCTCGACCAACGCGTTGGTGGCGAGTGTGGTCGACAGGGCCGTCATCTGAATCGACGCCGGATCGACCGCCGAGGCACCGAGCGCCGCTTCGATCGCACTGCGTATACCGATCGCAAGGTCGTCGTGCGTCGTAGGTGCCTTGGCCTTCGCCACCACTGCGCGCGCTGCCTCGTCGTACACGACGGCATCGGTGTACGTCCCCCCCGTGTCAACCCCGAGGGCGTAGCGGCGATCGGTCGTCCCCATGATCCGACAGTCTGCCGTCAAGTAGCCGTGGCGCCTGACATCTGGCACGCTAACGACCGTTCACTTCTCACCCTGGAGTATCCAATGGGCATTCTCGATGGCAAGGTAGCGCTGGTCACCGGCGCCGGGCGCGGCATCGGCCGCGAACATGCGCTGATGATGGCGTCGGAGGGCGCCAAGGTCGTCGTCAACGACCTCGGCGGCGACACCTCGGGGGCCGGTGCCGACACCACCCCGGCTCAGGAGGTCGTGGCCGAGATTGAGGCCATGGGTGGCGAGGCGGTCGTCAACGGCGGCAACGTCGCCAAGTTCGACGAAGCCGGCGCCATGATCCAACAGGCGGTCGACACCTTCGGGGACATCAACATCGTCGTCAACAACGCTGGCATCCTGCGAGACCGCATGTTGTTCTCGATGAGCGAGGACGACTGGGACGCCGTGATCGCCGTGCACCTCAAGGGCACCTACGCCCCGAGCCACCACGCCGCCAAGTACTGGCGCGAGAAGGCCAAGGCGGGCGAAGACGTCTACGGCCGTATCATCAACACCGCGTCGCCGTCGGGCATCTACGGCAATGTCGGCCAGACCAACTACGGCGCGGCCAAGGCCGGCATCGCCTCGTTCTCGGTCATCGCCGCCCAGGAGCTCGTCAAGTACGGCGTCACCGTCAACTGCCTCGCCCCCACGGCGTGGTCGCGCATGACCGCCGACCTGATGGGTGGCGACGCCGCTCCCGAGGGGCTCGCCGAGAAGATCAGCCCCCGGTGGATTGCCGTCATCACCACCTGGCTCGCCTCCCCCGAGGCCCACAACGTGACCGGTCGTGTGTTCGACATCCGCGGTGACCAGCTCGGCATCGCCGAAGGCTGGCATCTCGGCCCCGTCGCCACCCAGACCGACGACCCCGGTGACCTCGGTCCCGTCGTCGCCGAGCTCATGAGCAAGGCCCGCCTCAACGCCAACATGGGTGGCGTCGACCACGAGGGTCCCGGGTTCCCCGGTCGAAGCATCTGACGCACTCGACGGGTTCGCCCATGCGCGCCTTCACGCAGGTCGACGTCTTCACCGCCGACCCCTATCGCGGCAACCCGCTCGCCGTCGTGCTCGACGGCGATGGGCTGTCCGACGACGAGATGCAACGGTTCGCCAACTGGACGAACCTCAGCGAAACGACGTTCATCGTTCCCCCGACCGATCCGGCAGCCGACTACCGCGTCCGGATCTTCACGACCGAGGTGGAACTTCCCTTTGCCGGTCATCCGACGCTCGGCACGTGCCATGCGTGGCTCGAGGCAGGTGGCGTGCCCAGTCGCGACGGGCTCATCGTTCAGGAGTGTGGAATCGGCCTCGTGACAGTGCGCCACGCCGAGCGTCTGGCATTCGCAGCTCCCCCGCTCCTGCGCAGCGGCACGGTCGACGACAGCGATCTCCTCGACACGTGCGCAGTCCTCGGTATCGAACCTGCTGCGGTCGTTGCCGCTGCCTGGGCCGACAACGGCCCCGGGTGGATAGCCGTCGATCTCGGCGATGCCGACGCCGTCCTGGACCTCGAACCCGACATGAACGCGCGACCCGACTACAAGATCGGTGTGGTCGGGACCTATCCGCCAGGGAGCAGCAGTGCGATCGAGGTGCGGGCCCTGTTCAAAATGGGTGACGGTCCCGGCGCTGAGGACCCGGTAACAGGCAGTCTCAACGCGGCGCTCGCCCAGTGGCTGCTCGGATCGGGACGACTGTCGTCACCGTACGTGGCCTCGCAGGGCACCGTCCTCGGCCGCGCCGGATACGTTCACGTCGAGGAGGCCGACGGCGAGATCTGGATCGGCGGTGACGTCGTGACATGCGTCGACGGTGAGGTGGACCTGTGATCGTCTCCCGAGACGACACTCCACGTGCTGAGCGGCGTCAGTCGAAGCTGACCTGACAAAGGCCGTGGTTGCAGTACCCCATCGGGTTTCGATGGAGGTACTGCTGGTGATACTCCTCGGCGAAGTAGAAGTCCGGTGCATCGACGATCGTCGTCTTGATGTCACCGAAGCCGGCACCGCTCAGCTTCTCCTGATAATGATCGAGACTGGCCTTGGCAGTGTCTCGTTGCTCGTCGGAAGAGACGTAGATCTCGCTTCGATACTGGGTACCGATGTCGTTGCCCTGCCGCATGAATTGGGTCGGATCGTGGACCTCCCAGAACACCTTGAGGAGGTCGTTGTACGACACGATCGACGGGTCGTACACCACCCGCACCACCTCGTTGTGTCCGGTGCGACCGGTACACACCTCCTCGTAGAGCGGGTTCGGTGTGTAGCCACCGGCGTACCCGACGGCGGTTGTGTGCACGCCCTCGAGTTGCCAGAAGAAGCGTTCGGCGCCCCAGAAGCAGCCGAGACCGAACATCGCCACCTCGTGGCCGTCGGGCACGACACCGTCGAGCGGTGTGCCGAGGATCAGGTGGGCGGGTTGGATCGGAACCGGCTCGGCTCGACCGGGCAGTGCGTCGGCCGGATCGGGCATGGTCTGCTTGTCGCGACCGAACAGCATGAGGAACTCCTTCGCAGGCTGCTGACGTGGCTTCTCGCCAAAAGACCCCTCCATCATGCCGCGTGGTCCCCCGGCTGGCACCAGCGACTCGACGAGATGACACCCCTCAGGCTTGTGAGGCCGGGGAGTCGACGAGTCGGGTCGACTCGCCGGTGACGACGACCTCGATTGCGCCGGCGAAGTCGCGCGAGGACCGCCCGACCCAGACGCGGTAGCGGCCCGGATCGACGTACCAGCCCGGCTCGGACCGATGCAGCGCCCCTGCACCGGCCGGAACGAACCGATTGCCGGGCAGTTCGGACCAGGCACGATCCGCCGGGTCGTAGTACGCGAAGTCGCGGGCCGAGAGTTCGAACGAGGCCATGAGAACAGCGCCCGGATCGAGTTCAACTTTGCGAAAGGCCTTGAGCTCGCGTGGGGGTCGCTGCAACGCCGCATCGAGCGACTCCACGTAGATCTGCACAACCTCACTTCCCCGGCGGGGACCCGTGTTCGTGATCGACACATCGAACGAGAGGCGGTCACCGGCCGGCATGGTCGCCGAAGCAGGTACGCCGCCGATCTCGAACGTCGTGTACCCGACGCCGGAACCGAACGCCACCGCCGGCTCGAGCCCGAGCGAGTCGTGCCAACGGTGCCCGCAGTAGACGGACTCGCCGTAGCGCACCTCGCTGTTCTCGCCGGGATAGTTGGTGAACGCAGCAAAATGTTCGAACCGAGCACCGATGGTGGTGGGGGCTCGACCAGCGGGCTCCTGATCACCGACGAGCATGTCGACGACCGCGTCGCCCATCTCCTGCCCGGCGAAGCCGACGTTGAGCACCGCTGCCGGTTCGTCGATCCAGTCGAGGCTGTGGGGTGAACCGACGTTGAGCACGACGACAGTTCGCGGATTGGCCGCAGCGACGGCCCTGATCAGCTCGGGTTGACCACCCGGAAGCTCCCACAGATCCCGGTCGCGCCCTTCGGTCTCCCAGTCGTCGTTGGTGCCGGCGACGACGACAGCGACATCACAGCTCTTCGCCACTGCAACAGCCTCACCGACCAGGTCGCGTTCGACGAGCGCTTTGCAGCCCACGATGACACCCGCAAGCAGGATGGCTCCCTCGTTGCGGAACTCGACCTCGACCACCGTCTGCTCGCCGGCCACGAGGTCGACATCGGCCGACAGTTCGATCGTGCCGAAACCGAAGAAGGAATCACCTCGCTCGATGTCGGCGGCGGTCGCATCGAGCACAACCTCACCGTTCACTCGAACCAGACCCCGACCCGACTCGGTGATGGTGAACCGGTGCGGACCGGTGACCTCGGCTACGAGTGTTGCGGTCATACGAGCCGACCACCGCTCGGCGTCGATACCGTCCGCCGGTGGACCGAACGAGCGCAAGAGCGTTCGCTCGCTCTCGGTGATCGCGTCGGGTTCACCGTCGAAGGCCCAGGTGTCATTGCGGTACTCGATGCGCGCCGTTCCCTGCAGGAGCGGCCGCCTGATCGGTGGCACGGTGCGATCGATGTCGACCCCTTGCGCGAAGCGCACGTCGAGATCGGGGAAGCGGCCCTGCAGCGCCTCCAGCGGCGACGATTGGTGATACGCCCGCACGTTGGCCGATCCACCGCCCATCACCTTCGCTCTCATGGCGTTCGGACCGATGACGGCAACCGACCCGACTGTCGCCATGTCCAGCGGCAGCAGCCCCGTGTTGCGGTAGAGCACCGAACCCGCGGCGGCGGCCCGCCGGATCAGGATGCGGTCTTCGGGCCGATCGAGCGGCTTCTCGGGTTCGCCTCCGACCCCATCGAGCACGCCCGTGCGCTCCATCAGTCGAAGCAGGTCGTCGACGATCTCATCGACGTCGGACTCCTCGACGCGACCCTGCTCCAGCGCAGTGAGGAGCTCGGCCCCGTAGAAGCGTCCCTTGCCCGGCATCTCGAGCGTCAACCGGGCGGCAACACCACCCTCGGTGGAGCCGTTGGCGAACCAGTCGGTGACGATCATCCCGTCGAAACCCCACTCCTCGCGGAGCACATCCTTGAGCAGCCATTCATGTTCGGAGCAGTACACCCCGTTGAGACGGTTGTAGGCGGTCATCAGGCCCCACGCCCCGCCCTCACGGACGGCGATCTCGAACGGTAGGAGGCTGACCTCTCGCATCGTGCGCTCGTCGATCACCGAATCGATCGTGTTGCGCTCGAACTCGGAGTCATTGCCCACGAAGTGCTTGGGTGTGGTGGCCACATCGTGGGACTGCACACCGCGAATGAACGCCGCCGCAAGCTTTCCCGACAGCAACGGATCTTCGCTGTAACACTCGAAGTTCCGACCACCCGTGGGCGAACGATGCAGGTTGATGGTGGGGGCGAGCAGCACGTGCGCAGACTTGGCCCTCGCCTCGGCACCCAACAGTGATCCGAGTTCCTCGACCAACTCGACGTCCCATGAGGCACCGAGTGACGCCCCCGACGGGATACATGCGGTCGGTGTCCCCGTGCCCACGAGACCGTCACCTCGAGCTCCGTTGGGTCCGTCGGTGACCTTCAGCGGTGGGATCCCAAGGCGTTCGATGGGCGCCGTGTGCCACATGTCGTCACCGGCGACAAGGTGCGCCTTCTCCTCCGGGGTCATCTGTGATCGAAGATCGTCGGTGCGTTCAGACATTCCGAGGATCGTAGGCCACGGACCGGACCTGACTGGCCGTCAGGCGGCTCACTACGATGGCCCCATGCTGGACATCTTGATCACGGGCGGCACCGTCGTCGACGGCACCGGCGCCGACGGGTTTGCCGCCGACATCGGCATCAAGGACGGTCGCATCGTTGCCATCCAGGCGACAGCGGACGGCGCGATCACCGAAGAGGCCACCGAGACGATCGACGCCACCGGCCAGATCGTCTGCCCCGGCTTCGTCGATCCCCACACCCACTACGACGCCCAGATCTTCTGGGACCCGTACTCGACCCCGTCGAATCTTTTCGGTGTCACCTCCATGGTCGCTGGGAACTGCGGTTTCTCGCTGGCCCCAATCGGCGACGCCTCCGATGGTGAATACCTCAAACACATGATGACCAAGGTCGAAGGCATGGCGCTCGAAGCCCTCGAGCGCGGCGTCCCTTGGAACTGGTCGAGTTTCGCCGACTACCTCGATCGTGTCGAAGAGCGCGGCACAGCGATCAACATCGCCTTCATGGTCGGACACTCCGCCATCCGACGTCTCGTGATGAAGGACGACGCCGTCGGCAAAGAAGCAACCCCGGAACAGCTGAGGCAGATGCGGGCCGTGTTGAAAACGTCGATCGAAGCCGGAGGATTCGGCTTCTCGACTGGGCGCTCCTTCACCCACTCCGATGCCGACGGTCAGCCGGTGCCGAGCCGTTGGGCCACGTGGGACGAGGTCCTCGAACTCTGCGAAGAGACGTCACTGCACGAGGGCACGACCCTCGAGTGGGTTGCCGACGGCTGTCTCAACGGCTTCAACGACGACGAAGTGGAACTGATGACCAAGATGTCGGTCACTGCGAATCGTCCGATCAACTGGAATGTTCTCACCGTCGACTCGGCGCGACCCGAGGCCTACCGGAACCAACTCGAGGCCTGCGAGCGGGCGACCGAGGCCGGCGCAAAGGTCATGGCCCTCACGATGCCGATCCTGGTGGGGATGAACATGAGCCTCGGCACGTTCTGCGCACTGTTCCAGCTACCGGGCTGGATGGACTACTTCGACATCGGTGTCGAGGCTCGCATGGAAAAGCTGCGCGACCCGAACATCGTCACGTGGCTCGAGAACCAGGCGGCACTGCCCGAGGCCGGCGTGTTCTCCCGGCTCACCGGCTGGGACAACTACATGGTCGGCGACACCTACTCGGCGGCCAACGAGGGTCTGAAAGGCCGAACGCTGGGCGATATTGCCCGCGAACGCGGCCAGCGCTCGTTCCACACCATGGTCGAGATTTCGCTCAACGACGACCTTCGCACCGTGTGGTGGCCGCTCCCGACCGATGATGACGCCGAATCCTGGCGACTGCGCGCTGCAGCCTGGGAGCACCCAAACGTGATGATCGGTGGCTCCGATGCTGGCGCCCATCTCGACCGCATGGCCGGAGCGCCCTACACCACCGCGTGGTTGGCCGATTGCCTGCGCGGCCGTCAGCTCACCACGATGGAAAACGCCGTGCGCCACCTGACCGACGTGCCGGCACGTCTGTTCGGTTTCACCGGTCGCGGTCGCCTTGCCGAGGGGTGGCACGCCGACGTGGTCGTCTTCGACCCGACACAGATCGGTGCCACCGACGTCGAACTCGTCTTCGACCTCCCCGGCGATTCCAAGCGACTGTGGAGCGAGGCGACCGGAATCAGCCGTGTGATCGTCAACGGCGTGGTCAGCGTTGCCGACGGGAACGCCACCGGCGCAATCGCTGGCAAGGTCATGCGGGCCGGGATCGACACCGAAACGGTGACCGCCGCCAGCTGACACCAAGACGCGCTTCAGATGACGGGCACCTCGCGCAGCTGACGCCAGCGCGATGTTGCAGTGGTGAGTGGCTCGCCATCGGGATCGACGATCGCCCCCTCGACGTACAGGTCACGGCCGTCGACCTCGCGCAGACGCGCTCGCACAACCACCTCGTCAGCGATCGGGACAGGCCGCCGATACACAAGTTGCATCTCGGCGGTCACACAGGGGGCATTCCCGGCATGGTCTGCGAGCCCCAGCTGGGCAGCTACCCCCATCGTCTCGTCGAGCATCGTCGCCTGAATCCCCCCGTGCACCACGGTGTCGACCCCACAGTGATGGGGGTCGGTCAGGTGGCGGGACTCGATCGTGCCGTCGCCGTAGCGCGTGAACGTCATCCGCAAACCCTGCTCATTGGCGTGGCCACAGCCGAAACAGCGGCCGACGGCAGCTCGATCGATGGAGACGGGTTCCGGGACGCCGAGTGGTTGCATGCCCGCACCCTAGGTTGGCGAACCGGCAGGTATCGGACTCGACGCAACGTCAACGCCAGGTTGCAATGAGTTCGTCCGTGGTGGTGATCGTGGCAAGCAGCGAGATCGTATTGTCGAGCACCGAGTTGCCGTAATCGACCGGTATCCCTACGACTGCGTCACGGGGCACCACCACGTGGTAGCCGAGATCCACCGCGACGAGTACCAGACCGAGAATCCCGATGTTGATCGAGTTTCCTACCGCAACCACGGTACGAATGCCGCAGTTCCTGAGCACCTGATCGAGCTCGGTCGATACGAACGGCGTCAAGCCGTGGCTCCGAGCAACCACGAGGTCACCGGGCTCGGCCGACAGCTCGGGGATGAGCTCCGTGCCGGGCTGACCACGGTCGAGGCGATCACCGTTTCGCTCGGCAGCCGCGACGAGGATGCGGGCGTTGGACACCGAGCCCCGACGGTCGGGGCGAAACGCTGCGATGCAGTGCACGACCGTGGCGCCAGCTGCCCGCGCCGCAGCGCAGATGCGACCGGCCCGCATGGGAAGGTCGATTGCAGCCACCGCATCACGGAGATCGGGTAGCGCTGCGAGATCGCCGCAGACACCGCGCTGCAGTTCCATGGTGAGCACTGCAGTCGACACCGGATCGAGCACATCCGAACGTTCCACAACCCCAGTCTTGCGCACTCGATGCGTCGTACCGGCATACTCGAACCGGATTCACCGAGGAGTTGTCTCCACCACTTCCTCTGCGCTGGCATTGGTTCGCCGGCGCACACACCACTGGGAGGACCCCGATGCCCCGAATGCGATGTGCGCTGGCTGCGATCGTGCTACTCGCTGTTTCCTGCGGCAGCAGCGACACCGACGACCTGTTGAACGAACTCGGGCTCAGCGAGCAGGAGGCAGCGTGTCTCACTCGTGAGTTCGAGGCACGGGACCTCGACGTCGACAAGCTCCTTCGCGCCGACGACGACGCCGAGCTCACCGACGAAGAGCGGACCGGACGTGCCGACGCCGCTGCGCAGTGCGCCAAGGTGTCCGCCGACGAGGACGGTGACACCGAGCGAGATGACACCGACTCCGAGAACTCCTCGGCTACCGCTGACGGCACCGACTCCGAGAACGCCTCGGCTGCCGACGACGACTTGAGCCCGCTCGAGCAGGCACTGATCGACACACTCGAGGCCGAAGGCCTCGACCCGGCGGCCGGCAGATGTCTCCTCGTCGAACTCGAAGCCGCTGGCTTCTCGCTCACCGACCTGATGGCCCTCGGGCTCGACGCAAACGCCGAACCCGACCCTGCCATGATCGCTGCCTTCCTTCGCTGCGGTGACGAGTTTGTCGAGGCTGGGCTCATGGACCTCGGTGACATCTTCGGCGGTGGCGCGTTCACCGACTCCAGCGATGACGTCGACACCTACGGCGACGACATCGAACTCGACCAGCTCTGGGATGCCTGTGCGAGCGGGGACCAAGAGGCATGCGACGAACTGTTCTGGCTCTCGCCGATCGACTCCGAGTACGAGATGTTCGGCAGCACCTGTGGTCTCACCACCGAGCCGACAACGGGAGGCTGCGCAACGACCTTCGCCAGCCCCGACGCGTTCGCCTACGGTGACGATCCCCGCCTCGATGCCCTCTACGACAGCTGCGCCAACGGCGACATGATCGCCTGCGACGACCTGTACTGGGAGTCGCCGATCGACTCCGAGTACGAAACATTCGGACGGAGCTGCGGTGGCGGACTCGAAGCCAACGGTGGCGGTTCCTGCGCAGAAACGCAGCGCGGTTCCGACGCAACGTACGGTGACGATCCCCGCCTCGATGCCCTCTACGACAGCTGCGCCGACGGCGACATGGCCGCCTGTGATCAGCTGTTCTGGGAGTCGCCGATCTCCTCGGAGTACGAGACGTTCGGCAACCTGTGCGGGGGTCGCAGCGAATCATTCCTCTTCGGTGACTGCGAGACCACCTTCGGCTGATGTCTCGGCACGAGGGCCTGACGACGGAGCGGGCTCAGAATCCAGCCCGTTCCTCGGCCGGCTTGTGCAACTCGAATGCTGCGTGCAGCACCGTGACCGCCTGTTCGGCCTGATCCTCGCGCACGACACACGAGATCCGAATCGCTGACGTCGAGATCATCTCGATGTTGATGCCGGCATTCGACAGCGTCTCGAACATCGTCGCTGCAACACCTGGATTGGTCTGCATGCCGGCACCGACGAGACTCACCCGACCGATGTTGCTGTCGGTGACCGATCCTGTTGCCCCGATTTCATCGATGAGTGCAGCAACCGTCGGTTCGGCGGTACCGACCTGCTCGTGGGGCAGCGTGAAGCTGATGTCGGTGGCGCCGTCGGCCGAAACGTTCTGCACGATCATGTCGACGTTGATGCCGGCATCGGCAAGCGTGCGGAACAAACGTGCTGCAACCCCGGGCTTGTCGGGCACACCCGAGACGGTCATCTTCGCCTCGGATGTGTCGTGTGTGACCGAAGCGATGATTGCGTTTTCCATGGATGCCTCCTGTGAAACCCAGGTTCCGGGAACCCAGCTGAATGCGCTGCGCACGTGGAGTCGAACGTTGTGGCTCCGTGCCAACTCGACGGACCGCATCGCCGGTTTCGGGCAGCCGGTTGCCGTCATCTCGAGCAGCTCGTCGAACGAGATTTGATCCATCTTGCGGGCCTCTGGGACCAGCCGTGGATCGGTGGTGAAGACCCCGGGAACGTCGGTGTAGAGCTCGCAGGCGTCGGCGTCGAGCGCGTGGGCCAACGCGACGGCGGTCGTGTCGGAGCCGCCCCGACCGAAGAAGGTGACATTATTGTCCGTCGAGACACCCTGGCTCCCGCCCACCACCGGAACCTTCCCTGCGGCGACAGCATCACGAATTCGGTACGGATTGACCTCGAGGATCTTTGCATCGCGGTGGGTGGTGTCGGTCCGGAATCCTGCCTGGCTTCCGGTGAAGGATTCACTCTCGATCCCGAGATCGGTGAGGGCCATCGCCACCAGAGCACACGCTTTGCGCTCACCGCCGGTAACGAGCATGTCCATTTCGCGACCGGGCTTGGTCTTGGACACGTCGTCGGCGAGGCGCAGCAGTTCGTCGGTCTCCTTTCCCATCGCCGACACGACGAGAACGATCTCGTCCCCTCGCTTTCGACAACGGGCGACGTGATCGGCCACCTCCCGGATGCGATCGGGGCTGCCGACGGAGGTACCGCCGAACTTCTGGACGTAGAGAGCCACGAGGGGAAAGGTTATCGGCGGCCCCGGCAGCCACCGTTCGGTCGAATCAACTCGTGCGCTCGCCCTCCACGACTGCATTCGACTCGGCGACGGCTCCGGCGAAGATCCCTTTTGCCATGAGAGAGAATTCGGCGTCCCGCCGGGCCTGGTAGATCTCCGCTCGAACACCGTGAGCGGGGATGGAATCAGGCTCGGCCTGCACGACGAGTTCGATCAGCTGACATGCCAGTCGAAGGTCGCCAGCATCCGCGACCTCCTGGGCGCGGGCCACCATGGCATCGACACCACCAGCGAGTGCCACGAGTTCTCCTGCGAAGACCGCTGGTGGGGAAGGCTTGAGGTTGGCGGGGTTCTTGTCCCACCAACCGCCGTAGAGACGCCAGAGATTTCGAACGACGAATTCGGGTTCGTCGTACACGGGCTGCATCCACGGGCGACCGATCAGATCGTCGGGTACGGAGACGGAATGCACGATGGCGTCGAGCGGTTCGCCGGCGTTCATCATTGCGATCGTTTCCCGGGTGAGGAGTTCGAGCGCAGTCGCAAGGTCATCCAAGACCCGATTCACCCGGTCCGGCCCGAACACGGGGAGACCGTGGGCCGGCAACATCCACTCGGCGTCGTAGGTCATCATCTCGCGCAGCGCGTGAGCCCATTCGAGTGGGTACCGCTGGACCTTTTGTGGATTACCACAGTTCGGGAAAACCCAGGTCACGAGATCACCAACACAGATCGCACGGTGATCGGGAATCCACGCCCAGAGGTGGTCGTCGGTTTCGCCCTTGGCATGGTGCATCTCGAACGACACGCCACCGACGTCGACCGTGAGATCCTGTCGAAACTCGTCGGTTGGCCACAGCACATCGTCGTGCAGGAATTGTCGTCCGCCACCGACAGCAAGGCCGGTGCGTCGAGACACCCCACCGAACTGTCGCTGGTTGATGTCGATGTTGTAGCCGTTCGTCGCTCGGTAGCGCTCGAAGCGAGCAACGACGGCTTCGTGTCCGATCACCCTCGGTGCCCGATGCCCGTTGGCAACAGCATGGGCGGCGAAGGCGCCCGATCCACCGACATGGTCGACGTGGCCATGGGTGTAGACGATCGAATGAACGGGGTCGAGCGACCACGTCCGGAGCGCCTCGACCACCGAAGGTCCCTTTGGATGGCCCGAGGTGTCGAAACACACCAGACCGTCCTCGGTCCGAAACGAGATCACGTGCGAGAACGACTCGACGATCGAGAACCCGTCGGCCAACTCACAGATCTGGTCGGTCACCCGGTTGACCGCCTCGTCGTGCTCGCCGGTATCGATCACCCGGGACGACAATTCGACGGGATGCTCAGTGACGATGGGAAGCCGCTTGTGGATCTTGCCGATCATTCCCGCACGGTAGTGCTGCCCCGCTCCCGAGCACCCGTCCGACACCACCACGACACCAACTCGAACGTCGGAGACCGACGACCGTGCTCAACGGAGGACGAAGAGTTCCAGGCTTCGTTCCCCGTCAACCCGCGGCGCCCCCGCCCACACCTGATCAACCGCAACCGTCTCGACGTCCACGGGATCACCGTGCCAGTCGAACAGCACCACCGCGTGGGTTGCGTCGACGAAGATCGCCGATCGCGACGATTGGTCGAGCGTGTCCAGCTCGCCGATGGCGCGGCGAAGCGCGACCGGAACGGGCGCAAGCTGCGCGCCGGCCAGTGAACGACCCCGCTCTGCCACTGCGATGCGCTCCCATGCCGGTTTGTCGTCGCGCCGCCGCAGTCCTGCCTGCCGCAGGCGGCCGAGCAGTTCACGCGCGTCGACCGGTACTGCGCCGAGGTCGAGCGCCCGTTCACGGTCGATCTCTTCGACATCGTAATGATCGCCCTGAAAACCGAGCCGGCGTTTCCCGAGCTGTTGGGCGAAGGCGTGGAGCTCGTCGTAGGACGTGTCGGAGACGAGATGCGCCCAACGGGCACCGCGCCACTCCCACATCGCTTGGTCGACGAGCACAGTCATCGAGGGCACCGTACCGAAGCCTCCCGGTGCCCGCGGCAGCCGCGAACGTCGTCAGCGTGAGAGACTGCGTCGGTGAACGACTCGACCGATGAGGTCTTGCTCCGCCTTCCCGCACGCACCCACTACGGGCGAATCGTTCGCGTCGGCGCAGCCGCACTCGGGATCCGTCAGGGTCTGTCGTTCGCCGAAATCGACGACCTCCGACTGGCGATCGACGAAGCGGTCATCTTGATGCTCAGCGCTGCATCGGCCGACGCCGAGATCCGGGCTGTGTTCCGATTCGATGCGAATCAGCTCGAACTCGAACTTGCCTGCGATGGCGACACGGTGCCGGCCGAGCATTCGATCAGCCGGTTCGAGGAGGTCGCAGGCGAACTTGTCGACGAGTACACGGTCGATCCCGGTCGGGCATGGGTGCGGATGAAGAAGACGCCCACGACTCCCTAACGACCGCTCGAACCAAATCCTTTGTCGCCGCGCTCGCTGTCGTCGAGAGCCTCGACCTCCACGAAATCGACCTGCTCCACGGCTTGCACCACGAGCTGCGCGATTCGCTCACCGCGTTTGACGGCGAACGGCTCGGTCGGGTCATGGTTGACGAGGCAGACCTTCAACTCACCGCGGTAGCCCGAGTCGATGAGCCCCGGGGTGTTGAGGCAGGTCACGCCGTGCTTGACCGCAAGACCGCTCCGGGGCTGCACGAACCCGGCGTAGCCGTCGGGAAGCGCAATCGCGATACCGGTGGGGACCAACGCTCGGCCTCCGGCCGGCGCCAGGACGACATCTTCTCGAGCGACGAGATCCACACCGGCGTCGCCCGGTCGGGCGTAGGCCGGGAGGGGCAGGTCGGGATCGAGACGGAGGACAGGAAGATCGAGCACGAGGGGAACGTAGCCGAACCCGAGCCAGCCGTCCGCTGCCGTCTACCCTGAGATGATGCTCGCTTGGATGGATCTCGAGATGACGGGTCTCGATCCGGATCGACACGTCATCGTCGAGATCGCAACACTCATCACCGACGACAATCTCGAGCTGATCGCCGAAGGCCCAGATCTCATCGTTCATGCCTCCGAACTCGAGCTGGCCGAGATGGACGACTTCGTGACGAACATGCACACACGCAGTGGGCTGCTCGATCAGATTGCCTCGTCGACCCTGTCGCTCGAGGAGGCGGGACGTCAAACGATGGCCTTTCTCCAAGAGCACATTCCCGAAGCTCGCACCGTCCCCTTGTGTGGGAACTCAATCGGGACCGACCGACGGTTCTTGGCCAAACAACTCCCCGAGGTCGAGGAGTATCTCCACTATCGCTCCGTCGACGTGTCGACGTTGAAGGAACTCGCTCGACGATGGCACCAGGACGCCTTGCGATCTGCCCCGAAAAAAGGCGGTGCCCACCGGGCACTCGACGACATCCGTGAGAGTCTCGAAGAACTGCGCCACTACCGGTCGACCCTTTTCGTCACTCCCGACTGACGCCCCCATAGGGTGCAAGGGTGAATTCCCCGTCGTACCGCAAACAGGAACAGGAGCCCGCCTCCGAAGAGGTCACCGAGGTTGCGCCCGGCGTCCTGCGTCTCCAGTTGCCGATCTCACTTCCCGGGCTCGGCCATGTGAACTGCTACGCCCTGATCGACGGCGACGGCGTCGCACTGGTCGACCCTGGACTTCCGGGCCCCGAGTCGTGGGCCGCGCTCGTCGATCGTCTCGCCAAGGCCGAGATCCCGATCCAACGGGTCCACACGGCGATCGTCACCCACTCCCATCCCGATCATTTCGGTGGGAGTGCCCAGCTGCGAGAGGAATCCGGCGCCGACGTGCTCACCCATGCGTCGTTTCGGTCGAGCATGTCCGAAGCCAACGACGACCTCGATCCGATCATCGCCGACATGACCGACGAGGAGATCCTCGCCCACTGGAAGAAGCGCTACGAGTCGATGGGCGAAACACCGTGGGGCACCAAGCGTGAGCCACCACCCGACCATGCCATCTTGCGGTTCGTCCACCAGGACAACGGGCAACGCCGATTCCTTTCTCCCGAGGCCACGATCCGCGTCGTCGACGGTCAGCCCGTCCGGTTCGCCGGCCGTGACTGGTTCTCGATCCACACTCCCGGCCACACCGTCGATCATCTCTGCCTGTGGGACCCCGAGGAAGGCGTGCTGCTTTCGGGTGACCATGTGCTCCCGACCATCACCCCCCACATCGCCGGCTCCACCGAAATCGACGATCCGCTGGCCACCTTCTTCGACTCGCTCGACCGCGTCGGAGCCCTCGAAGGCGTGACAACCGTCCTTCCGGCCCACGGTCATCCGTTCGACGACTGCGCCGGCCGGTGCTCTCATATCAAGCACCACCACCACGAGCGGCTCGACATCTTGCGAGAGGCCGCCCCGGCCACCGGCGACGCGCCGGTCACCGAGTGGATGAAGGTCTTGTTCCGTGAACGGTCGTGGGGAGACATGGCCGCAAGCGAGACGTTTGCCCACCTCGAGCACCTCCGCATGATCGGCGAGGCCAACGCGCGCCGGGACGACGACGGGCTGCTCTTCTTCGAGTTGAACGAAGCGGGCCGCTGATCACAGGGGTCGGATTCGCCCTGCTGAACCGAGTCCTGCCTCGGTACACAGCCACGAATCGACACCGCCACCAACTCCTTGCCAATGAAAGGTCACAGCGCCCGGCTCGACACCGACACCGTGTTCGAGTTCGGCCCGAATACGTTCCGTCGGCGCACCCACTCGAGCGGCGGCTTCCTCCAACGGCGACCATTGCGCTGCGTTGTTGACATGACCGAGCAGATCGAGGTCGGTGAACCTGAGGGCCCACGGCTCGGACTCTGCGTCGTCGGGTGGATCTCCTCGCAGCACGTGCCGGGCCGATACACGACGTTCGGCAGCTGACGCACCGTAGATGGCGAAGAAATCTGCATGGAGTGGCGCTGGCGCGCCCGTCGCCCCATCGATAAAGATCCAGACTGTCGTTGCTTCGATGTGGGCGCCGCCATCACCTCGGATCTCGGTGCGTCGCTCTGCCCATCGGCCCCCATGACCGCTGCACCATGTTGCGAGCCGAATCCATTCCTGAAAAACCGGTGCCTGATGCACCTCGAGCATCACCCGACGCACCACCCAGCTCATCGGTTCGGCGAGCCCGGAATCGGCCGAATCATCTCGAGCGACATCCTGCAGGTGCCGAACCGCCGCATCGAGGCGGCAGCGGCCGGTCGGATCGACATCGCCGAGCCGAATCCGACGAGCAGCTTCGTACACGCGCCCAACCGCCGGCTTCGGGGTGATCACGGCAGCTCCCTGCTCCGGCATGAAGCGAACATAGCTGCCAACCGTGCCGGCAGGAGTCCCCGACTCGATCGATGTGTGACCCCACCACACCGTCGCCGACAGGCGATCCAATAATTCGGTTGACGGATCACGAAACCTTTGCGATCGTACCGACGCCGGAATGTCCGGCCGTGCCGAAGGAGCCATCGTGGTCCAGAACTCATGCCGCGTACATCGCCACACGAACGTGGTCGATGCTCGCGCGCGCATGCAGGGTGCGGCATCGGCGTTCTGGCTCTCCGGCTTCGTGACCGCCTTCGAGACGACCACGAAGCCGTATGCCCACCAGCGGCCATCCGGCACTCCCCCGGGCTGATCCTCAGCTCGCTCCACACGGGGAAGACGCCACGGCCGCTGGAACATCCAGCGGCCGTTCTGCTTTTGCAGCGCAGTTCTCGACCACAACCGAACAACCCACCGACCACCCGACCAGTCCCCATAACCACTCAGCAAGGGAAAGAAGACGAGACCATGCAGACATTCGTCGACGCCAACCCCCAACGCACGAACCCACTCGACGACGTCCTCTGGGAGGACGTTGCTGCGTGCCGCGTCGTACCCGAGGCAGCGAACCTCTTCTTCAGCGAGGACATCGGTGAGATCGCCGCCGCGAAGCGGATCTGCGCCGACTGCCCTGTGCTCGCCGAGTGCCTGCAAGGGGCTCTGGAACGACAGGAGCCATGGGGGGTCTGGGGCGGACAGCTGTTCATGCACGGCAAGATGCTCACCACCAAGCGGCGTCGGGGCCGTCCGCCCAGGATCACCCGCCCGGAAGACCACATGCCAACCATCCCGATCCCGGTCCATCTCCAAAAGAAGGCCCAGCGCGTCAGCGCCTGAGCGTTGCGCCGGTCAGACGACTCCCCTCACCCGCGTCCACCGATCCGGGCAACGGCTCATGCGAGCCCCGATCGGAGACGGGTGCGCCGCAAGCGGACCGAGCCGGGCGGTTCCCACTGTTCCCCCTCGGGAACCGCCCGGCCCGTCACGGGCGTTGCCCAGCGGAGGTCCTCCGACGAATCCCGCTGGGGGCTTCCACTCCTGACGACCGCTACCGTCTTCCGTGGAGTTCTTCGTGACCTGCTCTTGTCTCCCCTTCCCGCCGTGGCGACCTGGAATCGCTCTCGCTCTCGCGTTCGGGCTGCTCGTCCCGGCATGCAGCGGGGCCAGCGACGACGTACTCACGCTCATCGACGAGCCGATCTCCATCGACGACATCCAGACTGATGTTGCGGTCGGTTCCGATGTCGACCTGACGTACGCGACGTTCGACGGTGGTGAAGCGAACTTCGTGGCCTATGCGGGCACACCACTCGTGATCAACTTCTTCGCCCGAACCTGCCCGCCATGCGTTTCGGAAATGCCCGAGTTCGAACGAGTCTTCAACGAGTTGCGCGGCGAGGTCGCGTTCGTCGGCATTTCCACCGACCCTCGCCAACAAGACGCCCAGATCCTCGTCGAGGAAACCGGTGTCACCTATGACCTCGGCTGGGATCCCGACGGACGACTCTTCGCCGAGTTCGGGGGGTTCGCCATGCCGACCACCGTCTTCGTGACCGCTGACGGGATCGTCAGCGAGGTCTGGTCGGGGGTGCTGTCTGCTGACGAACTGCAGTCGAAGATCGAGGAGATCACCTGATGGACCTCGAACAGTTCGCCTTTCCGTTCGGTGTCGGCATGCTCGCAGCCTTCAACCCGTGTGGCTTCGCAATGTTGCCGACCTGGATCGGGTATTTCATCGGCACCGACGCTCCCGAGGACACACGCGTTCGAGCGCTCACCCGTGGCCTGCGAGTCGGTGCCATCATGACACTCGGCTTCATCACGCTGTTTGGCGGCATCGGGGTACTCATCGCTGCCTTTCTCAGCCAGGGCACGGTCACCGAGTACGTCGGCTACATCACGGTCGGGTTGGGGATCGTGCTGATCCCACTCGGCATTGCGATGTTCCGCGGTCGCCAGGTCAATCTCAAGGTGCCGAAGCTGGCGAAAGGGGGTGGAAGTCGAGAGGCTGCGTCGATCTTTTTGTTCGGGGTCTCCTACGCCGTCGTCTCGCTCAGCTGCACCATCGGCCTGTTCGTCTCCGCCGTGTCGAACAGCTTCACCATTGTCGGTGAAAACCAACGTGGCGAACGCACCGAATCGGTCACGCTCGGGAGCATTCTCGACGGCACCGGCAGCTTCGTCGCCTATGCCATCGGCATGGGTGTCGTGATCCTCTTCCTGACGGTCGGTCTGGCCCGAGCGAAGTCGAACGTGGCCGCAAACATGCGCCGCGTGTTGCCGTTCATGGGCAGGATCTCCGGCGCCGTGCTCGTGATCGCCGGCATCTACCTGATCGACTACGGCCAGTGGGAAATCCGGATTCTCGACAATCCCGACGCCGGGAACGTTCTCGTCGATCACTTCCTCGACTTCCAGAGTGCCGTGAGCACCTGGGTCAGCAACACCACGCCGGAACGACTCGCCGTCGTGGCCATGATCGGTGTTGCACTGCTGTTCGTGCTCGCCTGGATCGACGACAACCCGAACGATTCCCTCAGGCAGTTGCTCATGGTCGGTTCATGGACCCTCCTGTTCGGGACCATCGAATGGGTCAACGACGGCGAGTTCGTCGTCGCACCCCTGCTGCGGTTCCTGTCGAACTGGCCGAACCGAGTCGGCAACTGGTTCATCGACCCGGTTCGGGGTGGTGTGCCGCTCGAGATCGCTGTTGTGACGCTTGCCGGTTGGTGGGCGTTTCGTCGCATCACCAGGTACCTTGCTCGTGATGCTGCGGTCCCTGCTGGCACGACCTGAAGTCACCGAGGTCTGCGAACTTCGGGGTTCGTTCGGCCTCATGGCGTTCCACGGCGGCAATCTCGAGCGCACCACCGACGTCATTGCGGCCGAGGTTGCCGAGCGAACCGGCTCGTCGTTCTACGGCGTGATTCAGGCCGCCCCGTTCCGCCAACACATCCCGTCGACCCGCTTCGACCCCGCCCACTCCGATGCACTCGCCTCGTTCCTCGATCGGGTCGAGACGGTGATTGCGGTTCACGGATACGGGCGCGACGATCGCTTCTTCGACGTGTTGCTCGGTGGTCGTAACCGAGAACTCGCTGCGCACGTCGGCTCCCATCTGCGCGCAGATCTCGACGACCGCTACGGCGTGATCGTCGATCTGGAGGAGATGCCTGATGGACTGCGTGGCCAACACCATCGAAATCCCGTCAACTTGCCCACAAATGCCGGCGTGCAGCTCGAGCTGCCACCACCGATCCGGTGGAACACCGAAGAGCACAACTGGAGTGATCACGAGGGAACCGGTCGGGCTCCCTCCGTCGCTCGGCTCATCGACACACTGGTGACCGCCGTCGACGCCTGGCCGGGCTGACCAGTCGCCAGCCCTCAGGGGGCGAGACGCTCGATGACCCAGACCTGACTGCCGGGCTGCTCGGCCTCCGCCAATCGATAACGCACGCGGTCGTGCAACCGGCTCGGGCGACCCTGCCAGAACTCGATCTCTCGGGGACGGACTCGATAGCCGCCCCAGTGTGATGGACGAGGTACCTCGCCAGGGAATCGCGCTTCGATCTCGACCACCTGTTGATCGAGTACCGCGCGGTCCGGCAGGATCGTCGACTGTTCACTTGCCCAGGCACCGATCTGACTCCCGCGAGGACGACCGGCAAAGTACGCGTCCGACTCATCGTCACTCACTCGGGCGACGTCGCCGACGACACGGACCTGGCGTTCGAGGTCGTGCCAAACGAAGCTGAGGCTCGCCCGCTGCGTGGCATCGAGCGCTCGACCCTTGTCGGAGCTGTGGTTGGTGAAGAAGACGAAACCACGCTCGTCGAGACCGCGCAGCAGCACCGCACGACTCGCCGGCCATCCGTCGTTGTCAACGGTGGCGAGGACCATCACGCCAGGGTCACGTGGGCCAGTTGCCGCCCAGGCCTCGAACCAGGAACGGAACTGCTGGATCGGATCCGGATCGACATCCTTGGCGTCGAGCCCGTCCTGTTCGTACTGATGGCGAATCGACGCAAGATCGAAAGCATCATCCATCTCCAAACTCTAGGGTGCCGGTGTGCATCGAGCCCTCCCCGGCATCCTCGTCGGTGGTGTCGTCGGTAGTGCAACGCGCTGGGCGGTGCTCGAACTTGGCGCTGCGGCCGAGTACCCGTCCACGGCAACGCTGGTCGTCGTCAATGCGCTGGGCTGCTTCGTGCTGGGCGTCGCCATGGCGCGATGGCCCGATGCCACCGATCGCTGGCGTCTCTCCATCGGAGTCGGGTTCGCCGGTGGCCTCACCACCTTCTCTGCGCTTGCCGTGGACATCGCAGCGAGGCTTCATCAGGGCGACTACGCCCCCATCGTTGCCTCGGTTCCGGCGCAGTTGCTGGCTGGGGTGGTGTTCTTCGTCATCGGGCGACGGATCACCACAACATGACACCCATTCTCTTCGTCATCGCCGCCGCCACGGGCACGCTTGTGCGATGGCAGGCAGGGCACCGCAGCGGGAATCGCCCGGCAGCGACACTGATCGTCAACGTCATCGGTGCGTTCATCCTCGGGGTGTTGACGGCCAGCGGCGATCGGGCATCAATCGTGGGCGGTATCGCCGGCATGGGGGCCCTCACGACGTTCTCCACGCTGATCGCAGAGATGGTGGCGATGTGGTCAACCGGCCGGCGGCTCCGGGCGGTCACCTACATCACGTTGACATTCGTGCTCGGCGTGGGCGCGGCGTGGCTGGGTATCGAGTCGACCTGATCAGCCGTCTGCAGCCGCAACCATCGCAGCAACGGCTTCGCTACCCACGTTGGCGCCACAGCTCACAGCGACGATCCGATGACCGGGATGCGCAGCGGCGTAGTGCGTGGCAGCAGCGATGGCCAGACCGGCGGCACCCTCCACCAGTTGGTGATGGTCGTCGATCATGTTGACAACACCTCTGGCGATGTCGACTTCGCTGACATCGACCCATTCGTCGACGAGTTGCTGGCAGATCGAGAACGTGATCGTGTCGTCTTCGAGCCCACCGGCGGTGCCGTCGGAGAACGTGGGTTCGAAGACCGGGGTGACGATTCGTCCGGCAGCGATCGACGCAGCCATCGCTCGATCGTTGGCCGCAGACGCCCCGATGATGCGGGTGTCAGGGGCCATCGCTTTGATCCAGGTGGCGATACCCGAGATGAGGCCGCCGCCGCCAACCGAGACGACCACAGCATCGGGGGCGGGTCCGTCGTCGAGGATCTCCTTGCCGATGGTGCCCTGACCGGCGACGATGGCAGCATCGTTGTACGGCGAGACATAGGTAGCGCCGTGGTCCGCAGCGGCGGTTCGCGCAGCCATCTCAGCGACACTCGTATCGGTGGAGTCGACGAACTCGACCCGAGCCCCGAGCCGTCGGATCTGGTCGACCTTCGACGCCGCTGCGCCGGTCGGCAGATAAATGGTGCAGGCAAAGCCACAGCTCGCAGCTGCCGTGGCAACGCCGATGCCGTGATTGCCCGACGACGCGGTCACCACACCGGCAGCGGCATGCGCCGGGTCGAGGGAGTGCACCACGTTGGCCGATCCCCGAACCTTGAAACTCCCGGTTCGCTGGAGATGCTCGGCCTTGATCACGATGTCGGCGCCGTGTCGCTCCGACAGCGGGTCGGAACGGAACAGCGGGGTGTGTATGACGTGGGGCTCGATGCGTTCCGCTGCTTGGGAGATTTCGTCGATATCGATCATTGGTCGAGTCCTTTCATCACAAGTTCAGCCATCGCGGCATCCTGGAGGCCGAGCCCGCAGTGATCCGAGACCGTCAGCTGGGTGGCAGAGGTCCGTCCCGGCGACCGTCCGGTCAAGACGTCGCCGAGTTCCACCGCCCGCTTCGCAGCACTCGAAACGTAGGCAAGCTCGCCAACCCGGCTCGTGACGTCGATCGAGTCGGCCACGACCACATCTGCCGACTCGAGAACGTCGTCGGCGAGTTCGCGTTTGCCATACATGTCGGCACCCATCGCCACGACGTGCGCTCCCGGCGCAAGCGCCGACACCGACAGCACTGGCTCTCGGGCCGCCGTACAACAGATCACGATGTCGGCGTCGGCCACCGCCTCGGCGACTGTGTCCATCGCACGAGTCTCGTTTTCGGCGGCGAAACGCTCCCGCGTCGCAGCAGAGCGGCTCCACGAACGGACATCGCTGAGCGTGAAGGCCTCCCGCAGCGCAGCAACCTGGAAGGCGGCCTGGAAGCCACCACCGAGGATGGCGAGCGACGTCGCTTCCGGACGGGCCAACACACCGGCGCTGACCGCTGACGCAGCCGCCGTTCGAATCTCGGTCAGCCAGCCACCATCGTCGAGGAGTGCTACCAAGGCGCCAGTCTCGGCATCGAGCACTGCAGTGAAGCCGGCGTTGCCACCCTGGGGGAAGCCTCCGCTCGCAGCCTTGAATGCGAGGTGGGAACCACCGAGGTACGCCCCCTTGACGTGCAGCTCACCGCCGTGATCGAGCACCATCGCCAGTTCATCGGGGGCAACGACGTCCCCTTCCGACATAGCGATGAACGCAGCGCGGACTGCTTCGCGCGCCGAGGACAGGCTGACCAACGAGCGGATGGTGGATCGATCGACGATGTTCATCAGGCCCGGTCCACCGCCGCCCAGATCCCCGTGCCGGCGCGCCCTGCGGTGGCAGTCCAGGCACCGGGCAACGCCGCAACAACATCTTCAGGGCTGAGGTAGATCGGCGTCTCGTGACCGTTGGTGTTGATCCAAAGCAGTCGACCAGCGCTGTGGAGCACCCGGTCGACCTCGACCGGAAAGAGGAACATGTTGACCAGCACGAGTGTGTCGACGGCGGCATCGGGGATGGGAAGTGTGGACGCATCACCCTGCACGAGCGGCGTGCCACCCGACTGCTCGCGCAGCATGTTCATCGAAAGGTCGAGCGCAACGAGGTCGGCGGTCCGGGATGCGATTTCGTTGGTGCCGAGACCGGACCCGGCCCCGAGTTCGACGACCTTGGGCCCGCGAAGGCCACCCCGGTCGAGTGCATCGATGATCGTGGTCTCGCGTTCATCGCCGAACCGCGACGACCACTCAGCGGCCATACCGTCGAAGAGTTCACGTACCTTGTCACGCCGGGCCACATCCCAGCTCCCCTCGAAGGCGACCTGCTCGGTGACCTTGCGAATGGGCGACACCGAGCCGAAGGTCTCGAGATCGGTAACCGTGTCGGGGGCGTCCGGGAGCCAGGTGACCGACCCGGCCATCATGCAGGCACGGCGATCTCGGTGAGACCACCCATGTACGGCTGCAGAACGTCCGGAATCCGAACCGAACCGTCGACCTGCCGAAAGGTCTCGACGATGCCGGCCCACACCCGCGGGACGGCCAACCCGGACCCGTTCAGCGAGTGAACGAACTCGGTTCCCTTCTCCCCCGACCGGCGGAACCGGATGTTGGCACGCCGCGCCTGATACGTGGAGCACCAGCTCACCGAGCTGACCTCGAGCCAACGATCGGCTCCGGGAGCGAACACCTCGATGTCGAAGGTTCGGGCACCGGCACCGCTGATGTCACCACAGGCAAGATCGAGAACTCGATGCGCAAGTCCGAGGTCGCGAATCGCATGTTCGGCGCGCTCGAGAATCTCCATGTGCATGTCGTGTGCCTGCTCCGGGGTGCAGAAGCTGTAGAGCTCGACCTTGTCGAACTCGTGTACCCGGAGCAGACCGCGGGTGTCGCGTCCGGCCGAACCGGCCTCGCGGCGATAGCACGTGGTGTGAGCCATCAGCCGCATCGGCAGGTCGGCCGCATCGAGTACCTCGCCGGCGACAAGTGACGTGAGCGGAACTTCTGCCGTGGGGATGGCCCAGAGGTCGTCACGTTCGAGGTGATAGGCGTCGTCTGCGAACTTTGGCAGATGCCCTGTGCCGATCATGGTGTCGGTCTTGACGACCGTCGGTGGCCGAACCTGTTCGAAGGCATCTCGGTTGCGATCGAGCCCGTAATTGATGAGCGCACTGAGGAGGTGTGCGCCTGCACCGCGGTACATCGCGAACATCGACCCAGACATCTTCACAGCACGGTCGACATCGAGGATGCCGAGTTCCTCGCCGATCTCCCAGTGCGGGACTTTTTGATGGTCGGCGTAGTCGTCTTGGAGATTTTCGACCCGAACGACGACGTTGTCGTCTTCGGTCAGACCATCGGGCGCATCATCAGCCGGCATGTTGGCGATGTGCAACAGCTCGTCCTGGAGCTTGTCTTGGAGCAGTTCGGCCTCTTCGGCGAGCACGCCCTCCCGCTCGCCGAGCTCCCTGCTCCGGGCCTGGAGCTCTGCGGCGTCGTCACCCCTCCCATCTCGGTGGAGCTGACCGACCTGCTTGCTCAGGCTGTTGATCTCGCTGCGCACGTCGTCGCGTTCGGTTCCAACGGCCCGAAGCCGCGCGTCGAGCTCGACCACCCGGTCGACGGCTGCGGTGTCGTCACCCCGCCGAGCGACAGCCGCCTTGACGGCCTCCGGATCGGTTCGGAACAACTTGATGTCGAGCATGAGATGACGGTACCGGTGACCGGGCGGGGAACGACCGGATTACTTCTGGAACGCGACGAGCGCGCCACCATCGATCACGATCGTCTGACCGGTCATCCATGGTGCGTCGGCGGCCAACCAGAGCGCAGCCCGGCCGATGTCCCCCGGCTCACCGAGCCGATGGAGCGGGTAGGTCTTTTCGGCCCGCTGACCGGCCTCGCCCTCCCACAGCAGCCGGGCGAAATCGGTTTTCACAACTGCAGGGGCCAGTGCGTTGACCCGTACGTCGGGTCCCAGCTCGGCACCGAGCTGTTCGGTCATCGCGACGAGGGCTCGTTTGAGCAGCGCGTACAGCCCAAGTGCACCGGACGTCTTGAATGCACCGACGGACGCAAGATTGATGACACAGCCGCCGTTGTCCTTCATCCAGGCGTTCCACGCCGCCTGCGTCCACAGCAAGGGTCCGCGGAGGTTGACTTCGTACGTCTTGTCGAAGGCAGCCGTCGGTGTGTCGATGAGTGGGCCGGCGTAGGGGTTGGTCGCGGCGTTGTTCACCAGAATGTCGATCGCTCCGAACCGTTCGAGCGTGCTGGCCATGACCTCGGCCCCGCCGTCTTCACCGCCCGTGTGCGCCGTGCGCCACTCGACGTCGCCACCGCCAAGCGCTCGTAGCTCATCGGCTGCGGCCTCACATTTCTCGGCTTTGCGGGAAACGATCATCACGTTCGCCCCGGCCTTCACATATTCGGTGGCGATACCGAGTCCGATACCGGCCGACCCGCCGGTGATGATCGCGGTCTTCCCGTCCAAACGTAATTCCACGAACGCGACCGTAGACCAGACTGGCGACGTGCTCGAAGTGCTTCCGCTGTCACAGGCTGATCAACTCCCGCCCCGCCCGGGCTTGGCGACACTCGATCCAGACATCCCCCTGGCCGAGCAGATGACGAATGCTGCCCGTTCGGCAGGCCGCACCCAACCGGAGCTGCTCGCCGACATCGCGATCGATGCCTTCGAGTGCGAGTCGCTGCTCGATCGAGTGCCCCGTCCGATGAGCCGGGGGGAGCGCCAGATCTGCTCGATCTTGATCACGATCTCGGCGCCCGTGATCGCCCTGAGCCTCGTCGACCCGACCGCAGGACTCGATGGTCGCCGACGGCAGGTCGCGGTCGATCTCTTCGCCGACCTCGCGTCTGACCGTCCGGTCGCCGTCGCGAGCGACGACGTCGGTTTTGCGCCATATCGCCGGTGATGGCCCTCAGGAGTTCCGGGTCGACGACTGCCGACCCGACGTACCGGCTACGGAGCGTCGAATTCTCGATCGAGCGCTTCGAGGGTGAGGCGCTCCTGGCGCCGACGGCGGCGTTCCTGCTCGTCGGCAGCTCGCTGCACTCCGGTCCACCGGAAGAAGCGGATGGCGATGAGGACCCACAGGTAGAAGCCACCCACCACCTTCATGACCGCACCTGCAGCCTGCTGATCATCGCGAGGCGAAATACCCCAGAGCGGATCGTTCGTGTCGTAGCTCTGGTACACGATTCCTTCTGCGAACGTGAGCCAACCGGCAGGCACGGTCGGCACGATCGACATGAGGAACAGGTACAGGCATTTGCCGGGCTCGCTCATGTGCATCTCGCGCAACGGTCCGAGCACCGGGAACCACATGAGCAGCGCTGACACGAAGACGGCGAGGTGGATGACGTAATGGAAGGCACCGTTCTCGCTGGAGATCCGGACGATCTCGCCCCAGTGGGTGAGGATCTGCAGTGCGTTGAAGATCACACCGGCGACGAGTGGCCGCGCAAACCGGCGCAGGATGCGCTGCGGACGACCGTCGTCGAGGATGATCAGTCGGGCCAGCCACGCCGGCATGGCCAGCAGCAGGAGCGGTGGCACGATGAAGCTGATCAACAGGTGCTGCAACATGTGCACGAAATACAGATGCTCTTCGGCGATGTCGTGCATCGGCCAGTCCGCAGCGAACCAGAGCAATCCGACGCCGGCGACGAAGAAGCGTTTCTGCGCGATGCTGACGACCGGCTCCCCTGCCGGTACCACCAGTGGCCCGATCGAACGGACCGAGTACGTTCCCAGACCGATGATCGCAGCGATCAACAGCCAGACCTCAGGATGGGGTTGATAGCCCCACGCACCGACGGCCAGTTGGACGGCCGTCATGAATCAGGCCGAGAAGAAGTTGAAGGCGAGAAGGGCAACGATGTAGACCCCTGTCGCCAATGCCAGCCCCGCAGCAAACGACTGGCTGAGGATCGGCTTGTCCTGTTTCAGGTGCATGAACATGCGAGCGACGAGCCAGAACTTCACGATCATCAGCACGAACAGTGTGGTGAGCAGAATCCAGCGAGTCTCGAAGAACGTGAACACCGACTCGAAATAGGTCAGCACTTCGATCGTGGTGAGCACCGCAAGAATGCCGGCGATCTTGACGTACTCCCAGTCGGAGGGGTGATGGTCGTCGTGCGTTTCGGTGACGGTGGTTGTTTCACTCATGGAACGTTCCTTCCACTCACGCCGGCGGGATGAGGTAGATCACCGTGAAGATGAAGATCCACACGATGTCGACGAAGTGCCAGTACAGGCCGACGATCTCGACCGTCTCGGCGTTGTTCGGGGTGAGTTTGCCCTGCTGGGCCGAAACCCACAGCGACATCAGCATCAAGATCCCGAGGCTGACGTGCACGCCGTGGAACCCGGTCAGCGTGTAGAACGCCGAGGCCGCCGGATTCGAGGTGTAGCCGAGCCCCTCCCGATAGAACGAGGTGAATTCGTACACCTGGCCACCGATGAAGACGCCACCGAGCATGGCCGTCACGAGGAGCCAGGCCTTGCCCCGGTCCATGTCCCCGCGGCCAACCGCCGACAGGGCCAACACCATCGTCAGTGAACTCATCAGCAGCACGAAGGAACTGACCGACGTGAATGGGATGTCGAAGATGTCGGTGGGAAGCACGCCTCCGTTGCCCCGCGTCTTGTAGAGCAGGTACGTCGAGATCAACGCACCGAACAGCAGGCATTCGGTCGACAGGAACAGCCACATCGCCAACTTGTTGTTCGAGATTCCCGTATTCGTGGCGTGCGGGTCGTGATCGTGGTGGGTGTCGGCGGTTGCCGTCGCAGTCGACATCAGCCTTCTCCGTCTTCGTCGCCAGCGGAGCCAGCCCCGACGGCGGTGAGCTCGTCGTCGCCGTCCTCGTCGTCATGATGATCGTCATGGTCGTGACCGGCATCGGGATCGTCGACGGGTTCGAACACCCAGGCGTAGATCGCTCCACCGGTGAGCAATCCACCGACCACGCAGAGCCAGAGGTTGAAGATGATGCCGTAGCCGATGAGCGGCAGGCCGATGGCGAGCACGAGCGGCCAGAACGACGGCGAGGGAAGATGCACCCCGGTGGCACTGCCGTCCTGGGCAACGGCCTCGGTCTCGGCAATCCGGACGACCTTGCCGTCATCGTCGATCTCGTACTTCTGGAACCACCAGTGGTCGAACGACTCGACCCGGGGTACCTCGTCGAAGTTGTGTTCGGGGGTGGGCGAGGGCACCGACCACTCGAGGCTGCGGGCATCCCACGGATCAGGTCCCGGGGGCGGCAGATCCACCGCCTCCTTCTTCGACTTCCACACGTTGTAGAAGAACACCAGGACGGAGACGGCGATCAGATACGACCCGATCGTGGACATCAGGTTCCAGAAGTCGAAGCCGTAGCCGGCTGAGTAGGTGTCGATCCGGCGACTCATGCCCTGGAGTCCGAGCACATGCATCGGACCGAACGTGAGGTTGAAGCCGATCAACATGGCCCAGAAGTTGATCTTGCCGCGACGTTCGTTGAGGAAATGGCCGAAGACCTTGGGCCACCAGAAGTACGCGCCGGCGAAGAGACCGAGCACACCACCACCGAAGATCACGTAGTGGAAGTGGGCGACGATGTAGTACGTGTCGGTCTGCTGGGTGTCAGCAGGAGCGAGCGAGTGTGTGACACCCGACAGGCCGCCGATGGTGAACATCGCAACGGTGCCCGTGGCGAAGAGCATTGCAGTGGTGAAGTGCAACTTGCCGCCCCACATGGTGGTCAGCCAGTTGAGGATCTTCACGCCAGTCGGAACCGCGATGAACATCGTGGCCAACGAAAACGCCGCCACCGAGATCGGCCCGATGCCGGACACGAACATGTGGTGGGCCCACACTCCCCATCCCATGAAACCGATGGCGATGCCGGAAAAGACCATGGCCGTGTAGCCGAAGATCGGCTTGCGACTGAAGGTCGGAATGACTTCTGAGATGATGCCGAAGCTGGGCAGGATGATGATGTACACCTCTGGATGCCCGAAGATCCAGAAGAGGTGCTGCCACAGGAGTGGGTCGGCGCCAGCGTCAGGATCGAAGAACTGCGAGTCGAATGTGCGGTCGAACAGCAGGAGCAGCAAGGCGACCGTGATGACGGGCAGGGCGAACGCCAACAGGAACTGTGTGACCAGCAGCATCCAGGTCAGCACCGGCATGCGCATGAGGTCCATCCCGGGAGCTCGCATGTTGAGGCAGGTGACGATCAGGTTGACAGCCGACACCAGCGAGGCGATACCCGTGATGAGCAGGCCGATGGCGTAGAAGTCGACGCCGTGGGTCGGCGAGAAGACGATGCCGCTGTTCGGCGAGTAGCAGAACCAGCCACAGTTGGCGCCACCACCACCCACGATCCATGACGTGTTGAGGAAGATTGCGCCCGAAAGCCAGACCCAGAACGACAGGGCGTTGAGGCGGGGGAACGCCACGTCGCGAGCGCCGATCTGCAACGGGATGAGGTAGTTCGCGAAGGCGGCAGCCAGCGGCATGATGAACAGGAACACCATGGTGACCCCGTGCATCGTGAAGATCTGGTTGTACAGATCGGCGCTGAGGAAGCCCTGATCGGGGAAGGCCAGTTGGGTTCGGATCAGCAGCGCCTCAAACCCACCCACGACGAAGAAGAACATCGCGGCGACGCCGTACATGATGCCGATCTTCTTGTGGTCGACAGTGCTGACCCAGTCCTTCCAACCACCCTGGGCCTGCGGCCGGGTGAGAATGCCCAGCGGCTTCTCGGCGTAGGTCTCGCCGCTTTCGAGCGCAAGCGGTTCGTCGATGATCGTCATGGTCACTCCACCTCCGAGTCAGCGATGATCTCGTCGGTCGGCCGAGGGCCGAGCGTCTCGAGATACGCCACCAGGTCACTGATCGTTCGTTCCGAAAGCCCGAGGTTGGGCATGCCCCGAGGCAGCGTGCCGTCGGGTAGGTCGTTGGCGGCGTTGTCCTTCACCACCTCGGGTTCGCGCAGCCAACGAGCAACATCATCTCGGTTGAACGTGCCGTCTTCGTTGTAGGTGAAGAGGATGCCACCGGCGAAGGTCGTTCGGCTTGCGAAGTGGGTCAGGTTGGGGGCTGCGCCGGACTCGACCGCAGCGCGGATGTCTTCGCTTCCGTTGACACCCTCGATCAGGTGACAGCCGGAGCAGTTCGCCACGAAGGCGTCCTTCCCTCGAAGCGCTGCATCCCCGGTCGGATCGGTGGCGGGCTGCACTTGATGGTCGATCCACGCCTGGAAGTCGTCTGGCGTCATTGCGATCGTCTGCATACGCATACGGGCGTGCGACAGGCCGCAGAACTCTGTGCACTGCCCGAAGTACACACCGGGGTTGTCGGCCTCGATCTTCCACGGTGCGAAGAAGCCGGGCCGAGCATCGCGCTTGCCGTTGAGCGCCGGGATCCAGAACGAATGGATGACGTCTCGTGAGGTCACGAGCAGTTCGACTTCCTGCCCGGTCGGGATCACCATCTGTCCGGACGTGACGATGTCGGCCGGGGGAAGATTCTTCATGTCGGAGCCGAGGCTGTCGGCGGTGACGTCTTCCCCAAAGTAGTAGCGGAACTCCCACCACCATTGGTTGCCGACGACGACAATCTTTGGCTCCCAGTCGGTCGATGCGCCCTCGACGACGACCGGCATGGCGTTGGCATCGTCGTAGGAATTGATGTCGAGGTGCGTCGTGAGGGTCATCACGGCGACGACAACCATGATGATGGCAGGGACACCGGTCATCAGGATCTCGAGCGTGTTGTTGTGGGCCATCTGTTCGGGGAACTCGTCGTCGCCTTCGTACGACGAAACCCGGTTCTTCCAACCGAGCCAGGCGACAGCGCCACAGACGAGCACCAGCACCACACCGGCGATGGCGAGGACCGGGTCGAGCAGGTCGTCGATCTGGCGAGCGGTCTCGCTCTGCGGCTTGAGGGTGTCGAGTTCGGCGTCGCTCGCACACCCTGCGAGCACAAGTCCGAAAAGGATGAACAGGCCGGGCAGGCTTCGGCGCGAACGCACTCGGGGATCACTCACTGTGGTCGTCCTCTGCATGGTCGTCTCCGTGGTCCTCACCATGGGGCTCGTGGGGGTGGAACTCGCGTTCACCGTCGACGCCGGCCACGACGCCTCCGGCGATCACGGCCAGACCGCAGGTCAGCACGAGGCCGGCGATGATGTTGCGGTTCATCTTCGGCTTGGCGGCGTACAGGACACCGATGCCGAAAATGAGGATGGCGATCAGGCCGGCCCAGAACACTGCGCCGTTTTTCGAGGCGTTCAAGAAGATCCGGGATCCGGCCAGAACGATCACACCAACGGCGAGCGTTCCGGCCACCGGGATCTCGAAGGGCGCCATTACCCGATCACGCAAGGCAGCGTTGGCCTCGGCGTCACCGGTCGCCCGGTCGGCCCAGGCGTCCATCATCCACTCGATCGCAGCGAGCGAACAGATGACGATGCCACCGACGAACAGGACCGGTGTGAGCACCAGGCCCAGCAGTCCGACCCCAGCCCCAAAGGCGCCGACGACCGGCCAGTAACTACCGGTGACCGTGGCGGTCGGGACGATCTCGTCGACGCCGAGGTAGTGCGCTTGGGCGGACGGGTCGGCGTCGCGGAAGGCGACGATCACGAACGAGATGGCCGACG
Organism: Actinomycetota bacterium; assembly: GCA_029979265.1. Classification (GTDB taxonomy): domain Bacteria; phylum Actinomycetota; class Acidimicrobiia; order Acidimicrobiales; family Aldehydirespiratoraceae; genus UBA11606. The sequence goes on from JAPOHW010000002.1 coordinate 212,732, forward strand.
CGACGACGCCACTCGCCATCAACATCGTGTACCCGATGTGCTCGCCGACACCGCCCTTCCACCCCCAGGTGATGGGGCCGACGTGCTCGCCACCGGTGGCATAGCCGTAGATCACCGCACTCAGGACGAGAGCAGCAGCAAGACCGAAATAGAATTTGAATCCCGTGGTGAACATCTGACCCCTACTTCGTGACGTAGACGGCAATCCAGGTGATCCAGTACATGGTCGCCACCGTGTGCCAGAACATCGCAGCGGCTGGGACGCCGTCGTTCTGGCGGGGGCTGTACTGGCCGAACATTGCTCGCAGGGCGGTCAGGAAAAGGAACGCCATGGCGAGGATCAGGAACGCAATGAACGTTCCGTTGAGGACGAAGAAGAGGAACTGGGCTTCCGATGCGTCCAGCGAAAAGCCGGTGTCGTTCAGGATGAACCACATCTGATTGAAGACGGCAGCACCGAACAGCATCGTCAGACCGAGCGCCACATAGGCATTCGGTCTGTCTTCGTTCTGGATGGCTTGCACCGCCCATTGGACGGTGAAGGACGACATGATCAGCGTCCAGAAGATCCATCCCGAAGGTCCGAGTTCGACGACACCCTCGGGGAACCACTCGGCACCGAGAGCGCGCGCCTCGGCCCGGCGGGACACATAGAGGGCGAGGACACCGAAGTAGACCATCGCAGCGGCGGCAGACGCGAACATTGTCCCGACGAGGACGGTGCGCGGACGCCGAAGTTCGGGCGATGGAAGGCGGGCGGTGGCGGTCACGAGGGCGCTCCTTCCTCGTCGCTGTCGCCTTGTTCGGCGGCGTCGAGCAGCGGTGCCTCAGAGGTGACCCGGGCCAGTGCACCGACGAAATTCTCTGGTGGAACCGGGGTTGTCGTTGCCCACTCCAGGGTGTGACCGTTCCACGGATCGTCGCCGGGATCGGCGTCGGAGCGCCGGGCCGAAGCGACGGAGGCGACCACACCGACCGCACCAATCACGGCGAGGATGGCGCCGACGAACACGATCCAGGCCATGGTCTCGTTCAGCCCACCGTCGAAATCGAACCCGATCAGCAGGTGCGCTGCGCCCATCAGCACGCCAGCGCCGATGAAGTCGAGCATCACACCGAGTCCTGCTGCGTTGGAAAGGGCGTGGCCGCCGATCTTCGAGGCCCAGAACCACATACCGGCCACCAGGCCCACAAGTGCCGCAAACGCCACGAGACGGCCCACTGCGGCATCGGCATCGGTGCCGATCAGGTCGAGCGGCGCGATCACCCGCAGCGCCCCTGCACCGGTAGCGAGCAGCAGCAGCAGGCCAGCGCCGAGCGCACCGAGCAACTGCGCCGGTGGCAGCCCGGCAGGAACACCCGCCTTGGCCAGCGTCAGCGAGTTGAGGCCGAGCGTCGCTAGGACTGGCACCACGGCGAGCAATCCGAATGCGACGAACAGCAACTCCTCACGCTGATCCGAGAACGCGGGCTGGCTCCACCCGCCCACGGCGAGCAGACCAGCGGCGCCGATGGCGGCCATGAGTCCGGCATGGGCGACGTGTCGAGTTCCGGCGACGACCGGGACGATCGAGCCGATGATCCCGAGCACCGGAATACCCAGCACGAACACGGCTGGCTGCTCGAGGATCCAGTGAACCTGGTCGTAGATCATCGTGCTGGCCTCGGGGTTGCCGAACACCAGTGGGCCACCACGAAGGTCGACGACGATGATGATCAGGTTGGCGATCAACACTGGCAAGGTGAGGATCCAGACGCTTGCGCTGACGAGAACCGACCACGCGAACAGCGGCGTCTTCATGAGCCCCATCCCTGGGGTGCGAAGCGAGACCACCGTGGTGGCGAGGCAGATGCAGGCGAGCAGGATCGACGCAGCAACCATTCCCATGCCCAAGAGCGTCAGCTCGATCGCGTCGGCTTCCTCGCCACGCACACCGTCGAGTGCCCCCCAGCCGCCACCGGCGAACACCGACACGATCATGATCGCGGCGCCGACCACGAACCCCCACGCGGCAGCGGCAGCGGCGCGGGGAAAGGCAATGTTGGACGACCCGACTTGCATCGGCACCACGATCGTGGCGAGTCCGATGGTGAGCGCGGGAACAACGAGCAACACGAGGGCGACGTTGTAGAGGCCATTCATCTGCCAGGCCGCGTTTGCACCATCGAAGACATCGACGCTGTCTGCGCTGGTCGCTTCGAGCGCAACCGGCACGCCGAGCACGGCGACACCGGTGAGCAACAACAGGCCGACCCGCAGCCAGATGCGGCCGATGGCCTTGTGATCACTCGTCGTCAGCGCGTCGTACAAGCCGGTTCCGGGCACCGCAGCCTCAGGCTCCGTCGACTCGGCCGCCTCGCTGGGCGGTGACTCGGTCATCGTCATCGTTCGTGAGATCCTCCGACAGCCGCCGGAGACCGTTCTCCGGAGCCGAAAACCAATGGTGGGCACCCGAAGACAGCGGACGCGCACCAGAGGAGAGCCTACAGGTCTGACACGGGTTGAACGGAAACTGGGCGGCAGGATTTACCGCACTGTTTTTCGCAGACCGAGACCCGTCGCAACAGGCCTCGGTGGGTCGATCAGAACCCGTGTCGGACGACCTCGTCGACAGCCATGGCGCCGAACAACAAGGTGACGTAGGTGATCGACCAACCGAACAGTGTCATCGCCGTCTTCGGGTCGGGGTTTCGCCGCACCCGTTCGGCGAGGGCGAGGAACACGGCGCCGAGCACGAGCGCCGAACCCACATAGATCGGACCCATGTCGGCAACCGGCGCGAACAGCAGCGTGAGTCCCCACAACAGGACGGTGTAGACGACGATGCGGGTTGCGGTGGTCTGCAGCGATGCCACGGCGGGGAGCATCGGTACCTCGGCGGCTTGGTAGTCGTCCCGGTATCGGATCGCAAGCGCCCAGAAGTGAGGCGGTGTCCAATAGAAGATGATGGCGAACAGCACCACCGGCGGCCACGCCAGCTCGTTGGTGACCGCCGACCATCCCACCAGTACCGGCACGGCTCCGGCTGCGCCGCCGATCACGATGTTGCTCGTGGAGCTTCGCTTGAGCCACAAGCTGTAGACGAACACGTAGAAGAGCGTGGCGCTCACCGCGAGGCAGGCCGACAGGAGATTGACGGTGAGCCACAGCCACACGAACGCGCCGATCTCGATCACGAACGCAAAGACGAGTGCTTCACGCGGCGTCACCTCCCCGGTGACGAGTGGGCGTCCCTTCGTTCGTTCCATCAATTTGTCGATGTCGCGATCGATGTACATGTTGAACGCATGCGCACCCCCGGCGGCGAGCGTTCCGCCGAGCACCGTCGCAGTGATGAGCCACAGCGACGGAATGCCGTTGTCGGCAATGATCATCGTCGGCACCGTGGTGACGAGCAGGAGTTCGACGATGCGCAGTTTCATGAGCGCCACGAATGCAAGGACGCGCGGGCGGGGGCGGGTCTCGGTCGGGGCGCTCACCGTCTCAGGCTACGTCCGACACGCCAAGATCGACCATGCGGACGTAACGTCGTGGGGTGATCTCGCCAGAACGGTTCGTGCAGTTCGCCCGGTGGGCGCTCTGGTCGTTGACCGCGATCGTGATCACCGGCGCGTCGGTTCGGCTCACCGGGTCGGGCCTCGGCTGCAGCGATTGGCCGAACTGTGAGGAAGACCAGTTCGTCGCCTCGCTCGAGTACCACGCCATGATCGAGTTCGTGAACCGGCTCGTCACCGGCGTGGTCGCCGCAGCGGTCATCCTCGCTGTCCTCGGTTCCTTGCGCCGGGTTCCGAAACGCCGCGACCTCGTTCGGTGGTCGCTCGGCCTTGTCGCCGGGGTGGTCGCACAGGTGATCCTTGGTGCGTTGCTCGTCAAGACCGAACTCGACCCTCGGTTCACGATGGGACACTTCCTGCTCTCGATGGTGCTGTTGTGGAATGCCGTCGTACTGCTCGAAAAAGCGAAGCACGACGAGCCACGGGCCGGGCCACCTCCGCAGCTGAGGATCTGGACGCGGCTCGTGTTCGCCTCGGTGGCGGTGCTGTTGGTGACCGGCACCGTCGTCACCGGTTCCGGTCCCCATTCCGGCAGCGACGAACCCGAAGTTGCAGCACGACTGCCGTTCCTCGTCCGAGAGGTCACGCGGGTGCATTCGGTCACCGCCATCATTGTCCTCGCCGTGGTCCTGTGGACCGTCCGGCGGGCTCATTGCGACGCAGCCTTCGAACGTCGCCAGGACGTAATGCGCGTCATGAGCCTGCTCGTCGTTCAGGGGGCAGTTGGCTACTGGCAGTACTTCACCGGTGTGCCGGTGTTGCTCGTCGGTTTTCACATCACCCTTGCATCGCTGACATGGATCCAGGTCGTTCGGCTTGCGTGGCAGAGCGAGCAACCGGTCCCTGTCGAACGTGAGATGGTTCGAACATGACCGCACCAATCGCCGCACCCGACATCGATTCCGATCAGTCGACTGTGCTCGATCATCCCTGGAAGGTGATCGTGTGGGACGATCCGATCAACCTGATGTCGTACGTGACGTTCGTGTTCCGGAAGGTGTTTGGGTATTCAGAGAAGAAGGCGAACCGTCTGATGTTGGAAGTTCACGTCGAGGGACGTTCCGTGGTGGCCACAGGCAATCGTGAGAAGGCCGAGCTCGATGTGTTCCGTCTGCACGAACACGGCCTCTGGGCGACCATGGAGCAGGACTCGTGAGGCCTGCGACCCGAGCTACCGAGCAGGACTCGTGAGGCCTGCGACCCGAGCCACCGAGCAGGACTCGTGAGGCCTGCGACCCGAGCCACCGAGCAGGACCGCTGAGCCGTGCCTGCCGGCTTCCGACCCCGTTTCAGGTGGAAAGGCGATCAGGTGATCGTCGACCTTCCCGACGACGAACAGCAGATTCTGGCTCACGTGCTCGTGCAGTTGCGCGAGCTCGTTATGGGCGAGACCGACCCGGTGCTACGGCGCCTGCGGCCGACGGCGCGACCCGACGACGACGAGGCCGAGACTGCCTATCGCGAGATGGTGGACAACGACCTGCTGCGGTCGAGACTCGAAGCGATCGAGACCGTCGAGGCGGGCATCGGGGGGACGGCGCTCGACGACGAGGGCATCTCGGCTTGGTTGCACAGCCTGAACGCCCTCCGACTGGTGTTGGGCGAACGTCTCGATGTCGACATCATCGGCCACGACGCACTCCAGGATCTTCCCGACACCGACGATCGCGTCGGGGTCTTCGCTCTCTACGAGTGGCTCGGATGGTTGCTCGAGCAACTGGTTGCGGCCGCCACGAAGGGCATGGCCAGAGGCGGCCACTGAGTCAGGGGTTGGCGGGCCACCAGAACCCGCCAGCGGTCCCCGGGCCGGTGTGGGCTGCGATCGACGGGCCAACTCGGTACCGAACGAGCTCGGTGACGAGTTCGTGGGCCCGTAGGCGATGCTCGATCATCTCGGTGAGCTCGAGCGTGGAGTCGTCGGCGAGTCCGACCCCGACTCGAACGGGGCGCCCTTCGGCGGTGAACGGAGCCACGATCAGATCACACAGAGCATCGGCGTTGCGGGCCGAGCCCACGATCTCGAGTGCGGTGCCGTAGCCAGCCAGCACGACGACGTCGTCGGCGTCGCCGGGCAAGGTCTGGTCGAACCGCCCCCCCGCTCGGGCGAACTCGAGACCCTGCAGAATGAACGACGTGCCGATCGCTGGCGCGATCGCTGCTGCTGCGTGCGCCGCTTGCGCCGGGGTCGAGCCTGCAGCAATCGAATCGGCAGCCCGCCACAGACAGGCCGTGACACCAAATGATGCCGTGCCACTGTCGACCACGTGGACGGGCACCTCGACGAGTTCCGAGGCAACCGTCGCCGCATTGACGGTTCCGGAAACGTCCGCACCGACGTGAACCGAAACGATCGCTGTTGCCCCGTCGGCCACGAGCGCCTCGTAGACGGCTGCGATCTCTCCCGGACTCGGCTGCGAGGTTGCGATGGCAGGAAGTTCGCCACCGTCGATCCGGGCCCAGAAGTCGTCAGCGGTCAGGTCGAGCCCCTCGCGGTACGAGGTCCCGTCGATCGTGACCACGACCGGCACGACATGGACCCCGAGCCGCTCCTCCAGCTCCGGCGGGATCTGGCTGGCCGAGTCGGTGACGAGACCGATCATCCGGCGACCCCGTCGACGGAGCCATCGGTCTCGGTGAACGCAGCGACTCGAGCGGCTTCGGCCCGAAAGCGACCGGCGATGACCGCTGAGCTGACGGCTGCGCCGACCGGCAGCAGCCACGTGGGTTCTCCCCCTCCCGGGTTGGGCCAGCGTCGTCGCCACCACAGCGTGGTGACCACGACCCACACGACACTGCCTGCATGCGTGCCGGCGCGAGTCCGACTGCGGAACCACGGAAGCTTCGCCGTGCCGAAGGCGACAGCCGCATCGAGGGGAAGGTAGGCGGGAACGGTTCCGATCACTTGGCCGACGCTGGTTGCGACACCCTTGCCGCCTCGTCGGCCAATCGGGTGACAGTGGCCGATCACTGCAGCCGTGGCCGCCACATTCGCGCCATCGGAGCCGGCAACCCGGCGACCGGCAGCAGCAGCGGCTGCGCCCTTTGCGATGTCAGCGACCGAGACTGCTGCCCCCCATTTCGCTCCGAGCACCGTCGCAGCGTTCATCGCACCTGGATTGCCCGTCCCCTCCGTAGTGAGGTCGTGAGCACCGCCGGCCAGGCGGGCGACGATGCCCGCCGACGGCAGATTGCCGAACACGTAGCCGACGAAACCAGCGATCAAAAGCCTCGGCGAGCGCGTCATGTCAGGGCGACGGTAGCCGCTACGAACCCCTACACTGCCTGTCGTTCGGTTCGCCGACGCAGACGCCGCCAGCTTCGGCTGGTTGCGGGCCCCATTCGTCCAGCGGCCTAGGACGCCGGCCTTTCACGCCGGTAACACGGGTTCGAATCCCGTATGGGGTGCGAACGGGTTCGGGTTGTCATCGACCAGATGCCGCTCTACCGTTCCACTTTCGATCGGTTCGCCGATCGGGAGGTCCTGTAGATCAGTTTGGAGTGATCGCCACCCTGTCAAGGTGGAGGCCGCGGGTTCAAATCCCGTCAGGACCGCACATGCGCCGACAACGGCTGCACACAGGGGTCGGGTAGCTCAGTTGGCAGAGCGACCGCCTGAAAAGCGGTAGGTCACCGGATCGACGCCGGTCCCGACCACCACCTACGAATCGTCACCCCGGCCCCGGCCGGGGTGACGTCGTTGTGGGGTGGCACAGCAACGTCAGAGGCTGCGGGCGGCGTGGAAGCCGGCGTGAATTGCACCTTCCAGGTAACCGACGCCGCCGGCGTCGCCAATCACAATCGGATCGTGGCCAGCAGCACGGAATGCGTCGGCGACGGACGAGTCGGCTTCGAGGCCGGTGGCGATTACGACGGTGTCGGCGCCGACGGTTCGCTCGGCGTCGCCGGCTCGGAACTGCACGTCGGCGTGTCCGATTCGAAGATCGGTGACCTGCCCGACGAGCTCGACACCGTGGTCTCGCAGATCGTTGAGCACGCGCCACCTGCGGGGGTGGGCCATCTCGAGCGCAAAGTGCTCACCCTCCTCGAGCACTGTCACCCGCCGACCCCGCTCGACGAGGAATTCGGTCAGCTCCACGCCGACGAGGCCGCCGCCGATCACGACGACGTCTTCACCGATCGGCATGTACCGCTCCGTGAGCCGAGCAACCGTGCCAGGATCGCGGAGCACTCCAAGGCGACGGCCGAACCGGACCGCGATCCGGGTGGTAAGGCCGAGCTTCTTGATCGCCGATCCGTCGCCGCTCCCGGTGAGAAGATCGCGGAGATCGTCACCATCGAAGACATGATCTTGTTCGACACCGGGAATCTCGGGCCGCACACGCCGGGCGCCATTGGCGACGATGAGCACGTCGGGGTCGATTGCGCCGATCTGGTCGACATCCGCCGTGGCACCGAGGCGGAGGTCGACACCGAGTCGATGCAACTCGTGTTCGTACCACCGCAAGAGCCGAAGGTTGGGCTCGTAGACGAGGGCCGCGAAACGTAGCGCCCCGCCGATCTGCTCGCCGGTCTCCCACACGGTGACGCGGTGACCTCGTTCCGCCGCCACCCGTGCCGCCTCGAGGCCCGCGGGACCCCCGCCGACGACCGCAACCGTGCGCGACTGCTCGGCGGCGGAGCGCTCGACATCGGCCAGCTCGAGCTCTCGGCCGAGCACCGGGTTGACCGCACACCTGACTTTGCGGTCGAAGAAGGGCTGTGCGACGCAGACGTAGCAATTGATGCACGGCCGGATCTCGCCGGCCCTGCCTTCGGTGAGCTTCAGTGGCGTAGCCGGGTCGGCGAGTAGCTGGCGACCCATTGCGATGAGGTCGGCCTTGCGATGAGCGATCATCTCGTTGCCGGTTGCAGGGCTGATACGTCCGACACCGATCACCGGCACGGCGAGGTCTCGGGTCAGCCGTCCACTCAGCGCCGCGTGCCTTGCCTCTTGGTCGGGCAGCGACCCCTCGGTGAACGCCCGACCCGACGTGCTGTCTCCGTAGGCGCTCAGATGGATGGCGTCGGCGCCCGCCTCGACCGCAAGCCGGGCCGTTACCTGACAGTCGTCGAACGTGATGCCCTCGGGTGTGCGATATTCGAGCGCATCGAGACGGACCCAGACCGGCATGTCGGTCCCGGCCCGACCCTTCGCTTCCGCGATCCATTCACACAGCAGACGAGCCCGATTCTCGTGGGAGCCGCCGTAGGCGTCGCTGCGTCGGTTCCATTGCGGCGACAGGAACCCAGAGGCCAGATAGCCGTGGGCACCGTGGATTTCGACGGCGTCGAAACCAGCATCCTTAGCCCGCCCGACCGCAGCGCCGAGCTGCTCGGTGAGCGCAGCGATGTCGTCGGTGGTCATCTCTCGGTACTGAGGCTTCGACTCCACTCCGCCTGACGCAGCGGCCATCGCCATCAGCTCGTCGCCAGACAGGTCGCCAACCATGTCGAACGACCCGCGCCACTCGGGCAGCGACGGAACCATCACCGGGTCACCCTTCGCGATGTCGACTCGGCTGATCTTGCCGTGGTGCACGAGCTGGATGGCGATCTTCGCCCCGTGGGCGTGGACACGGTCGGTGAGGGTTCGCAGGGGTTCGACGAACCGATCCTCGGACAGGCCGAGCTGATGGACGCTGTTCGCTCCGTGTGGATACGCAAACGCCGCCACCTCGGTGATCAGCAGACCGGCACCGCCTCGGGCTCGTTCTTCGTAGTAGCGGACGACCTCGTCGTTGGCGAGCCCGTCGTCACCGACGATCTCGACGCCCATCGGTGCCATCGCGATGCGGTTGCGCAACGTCATCGACCCGATTCGAACGGGCGAGAGGAGATGGTCGGTCATCGACGTGTCAGGATCGCACGGCTCCGTCGATCAGTGCGGCATTGGCGACAGCGGCCGCAACCGCCGGCGCAACGGTCTTGTCGAACACCGATGGCACCACGAACTGTGGCTCGAGGTCGGCATCGTTCACGGCTTCGGCGATCGCATGGGCTGCGGCGACCTTCATCGACTCGGTGACCGAGTGCGCACCGACATCGAAGGCGCCGCGGAAGATGCCGGGGAACGCCAGCACATTGTTGATCTGGTTCGGGAAATCACTTCGCCCGGTGGCCATGACCGCCGCCAGTCCGTCGGCGCTCTCGGGCCGGATCTCTGGGTCGGGATTTGCCATCGCAAACACGATCGGATCTTTTGCCATTTGGCGGAGATCTGCAGCATCGATGAGGTTGGGAGCCGAGACCCCGATGAAGATATCACTGCCTCTCATCACCTCTTGGAGCGTTCCGGCCTTGCGATCGGGGTTGGTGTGTTCTGCGAACCACTCTTTGGCGAAATTGAGGTTGTCGCGGCCCTGATGGATCGCCCCCATGCGGTCGACGCCGACGATGTTCTCGACCCCGGCGTCGCGCAGGATCTTGCCGATGGCGAGTCCTGCGGCACCCATACCGCTGATGACAATCGAGCAGTCTTCAAGCTTCTTGTCGACGAGTTTCACGGCGTTCATCAGCCCGGCAAGCGTGACAACCGCCGTGCCGTGTTGATCGTCGTGGAAGACGGGAATGTCGAGTGATTCCTTCAGCGCGTCCTCGATCAGGAAGCAGTTGGGGGCAGCGATGTCTTCGAGGTTGATCCCGCCGAAGGTTGGAGCGATCCGCTGGACGGTCTCGATGATCTCGTCGGGATCTTTCGTGTCGAGGCAGATCGGGAATGCGTCGACTCCGGCGAACTCCTTGAACAGGAGGGCCTTGCCTTCCATAACTGGCATCGCTGCTTCGGGACCGATGTCACCAAGGCCGAGCACCGCGGTGCCGTCGCTCACGATGGCAACCGTGTTCTTCTTGATCGTGTACTCGTGGGCCAGCGCGGTGTTTTCGTGAATGCTCATACAGACGCGAGCGACGCCGGGCGTGTACGCCATTGCGAGGTCGTGCGCGTCGCCCACCGAACACAGCGGCAACACTTCGATCTTGCCACCCTCGTGGAGTTTGTAGGTGCGATCCCACCATTCGACGACGGTGACCCCGTCGAGTGCTTCGACCATTTCGACGATGCGTCGGCTGTGTGCCTCATCTCGGGCATGCACATCGACGAGACGCGACACCGATGGCCCTTTGGCTTCGAAGCCGGTGGCACCGGCGATGTTTCCTCCCGCCTCACCGACGGCCACGGCGAACCGACCGAGTGTGCCGGGCACATTGTCGAGGACGATACGCATACCGATCGAGTACGCAGCGGTGGGAACGGTGGCCATGGCCCCGCACGCTATCGGCGTGGCGTGCGACCACCCCAACCACGACACGGACCTGCACGCACGTCAGACGTATGCGTTAAGGCTTCTTGGTCCCTCAGATGAATGCGATATCCAAACTTTGGATAATACGATTCGCCAACACCCCCAAATGGATGGATCAATTATTGGTGAAATGTTGCGTATCGGCAGTACGCTTTCATTCATGGCACCACGAACTGGTCAGATGTCGGACGAGCACAAGGCGGCCCTCGCAGAGGGTCGCACCCAGGGCCGGGCGGTCCGGGCGTACCTCGAGGCCCTTGAGGCGAACAGGCCTCGCCGCGGCCGAAAGCGGACCCCTGAGTCGATGCGGGCCCGCATCGACAAGATCGACGCGTCGATCGACGAGGCCGACGCAATGAGCCGCCTCCACATGGTGCAGGAGCGTCTTGACCTTGTCGCAGCAATCGAAGCAGCAGAGGCGACGGTGGATCTCGCCGGGCTTGAGGATGGGTTCGTCGCCGCCGCTGCGCCGTACAGCGATCGCAAGAACATCAGCTACGCGGCGTGGCGTGAGGTGGGTGTCTCAGCCGAGGTGCTCAAGCGAGCCGGTATCACCCGCAGCTGACGCACTCAGACCCGCACCTCGGGAGCTGCAACCGCAGCAAGCGGGTGGCGGCTTACGACGTCGGCTGCTCGGGCGCAGACTCGAGCGACTTGCTCGACCGCCGTGCCCACGAAGTCCTCGGGCTGCGCCAGCAACTCGTGGAGGGTTGCTGCGTCGAGTGGAACCCTCGGGTCGTGATCGAGTCGCTCGAGGAGGCCATGGCCGCTGTCGACCTCGCGTCGCTCGAGCGCAGCTGCAACAGCGTGCTCTTTGATCAACTCGTGCGCCGTCTCGCGACCGAGCCCCGCATCGACCGCCGCGGTCAGAATGCGGGTGGTGGCGAGGAAGGGCAGGTCACGTCGGAGCTCTGCGTGGATGACAGCAGGAAAGATTCCGAACTCGTCGAAGACACCAAGCGCCGTCTGAAGCAGGCCATCAGCAGCCATGAACGCATCGGGAAGCATCACCCGACGCACCACAGAACAGCTGACATCTCCTTCGTTCCACTGGCGACCAGCAAGGCCGGACGCCATGGTGAGATGACCGTCGAGCACGAGCCGAAGCCCGTTGATTCGCTCTGATGATCGAGCGTTCATCTTGTGCGGCATCGCCGACGACCCGACCTGACCGGGCCGAAATCCTTCGGTGGCGAGCTCGTGTCCGGCCATGAGGCGAAGCGTCGTGACTGCGCTCGACGGCGCCGACGTGGCCTGGCACAGCGCGGCCACGACATCGAGATCGAGCGAACGCGGATAGACCTGACCGACCGAGTCGAGCACCCGACCGAAGCCGAGGTGGTCGGCGACACGACGTTCGAGCTCATCGACCTTGGCTGCGTCGCCGAGCAGGTCGAGTTGGTCGAGACGGGTGCCAACCGGACCCTTGAGCCCTCGCAGGGGGTACCGGTCGAGCAGGTCTTCGAGGCGTTCGATCCCGAGCATCGACTCCTCGGCAACGTCGGCAAACCGCTTCCCGAGCGTGGTGGCCTGCGCCGACACATTGTGGGTTCGTGCAACCATCACCTGACCGGCATGCTGCTCGGCGAGCCCGACGAACCGGGCGAGTAGCGCGACCATCCGATCCCGGATCGTCTCGAGCGACCGACGGACCTGCAGCTGCTCGACGTTCTCGGTGAGGTCGCGAGAGGTCATCCCCCGATGAATCTGTTCGCAGCCGGCAAGCGCAGAGAACTCGTCGATGCGCGCTTTCACGTCATGACGAGTGATCCGTTCGCGCTCGGCGATCGATGCCAGATCGACCTGCTCGAGGACAGCCTCGTAGGCCTCGACAGCTCCGTCGGGAATGTCGACGCCCATCGCTTTCTGGGCCCGCAGCACTGCAAGCCAGAGTTCCCGCTCGAGCACGATCTTGTGCTCGGGACTCCAAATCTCGTTCATGCGGGCACTTGCGTATCGCGACGACAAGACGTTGGGAATCGGATCGGTACTCACGATCAGGCCTTTCCACTCGTACGCTTGAGACAATCACTCGTGCGCATGAGACAATAGAGACTGTTCGCCACCCGGGTCGGCAGGGCCGACCGGAGAACGGTCACCGTCTGAGGAGCATCACCGTGTCGATGGACTTCACTGGCTTGTGTCGGGAACATTCGTTCGAAACCGCTGTCGCCCTTTGCCGGCGCTGCGGTCACGAGTACTGCGACAACTGCGTCGTCTACCCGTTCGGCGCCAAGAAACCCGTGTGCAAGGCGTGCGCGATCTCGATGGGTGGTGTGCGGTCTGCGGCCGGGCTGCCTGCCATGCCGCCCCGTCTCGTGAAGAAGCGGGCGAAGGCGTTCGCCAAACACATCGGAGCCGCCGGGGCCCGCGCCACATCGGCCGGGGGGAGTGAAGCGCCCGATGATGGACCGATCAGCGATGACACGTCCGACACCGATACGGCGCCAACGACCGACTGGAGTCAGCCGTTCGACTGAGCGGGTCACGCGCCGCGATCGAGGAACTGTTCGCGGCCCGGGCCGACGCCTACGAGCCGGATCGGTGCCCCGCACTGATCCTCGAGGAACGAAATGTAGTCAGCCGCATGCTTGGGGAGGTCGGCCGGATCGGTGATGGCGCTGATATCGGTTTCCCACCCGGGCAGTTCTGCGTAGATGGGTGTTGCCTCGTGCAGATCAGACTGGTGGTACGGGAGTTGCTCGACCCGGCTGCCGTCGATGTCATAGGCGACACAGACTTTGAGCGTCTCGAGGCCATCGAGAATGTCAAGCTTCGTGAGCGCAATCTCCGACAGGGAATTGATTCGAACTGCGTGGCGCATCATCACCGCATCAAACCAACCGGGACGACGCCGGCGGCCGGTGTTGGTGCCGTACTCGCGGCCAACGGTCACAAGATGATCGCCGATGTCGTCGAACAGCTCGGTCGGGAACGGGCCGGACCCGACCCTGGTGACGTACGCCTTGGCGATGCCGATGATCCGCTCGATGTCGCGAGGACCGACGCCCGCCCCCGTGCACGCACCGCCTGCGACCGGATTGGACGACGTGACGAAGGGGTACGTGCCGTGGTCAAGGTCGAGGAATGAGCCTGCTTCCCACGGGCACGCGGAGAGGCCTCTTCCGCCCCTGGTGCCTTGTACAGAAGCCTATCAATTATCGACAAGGTTCGTCCACCGCGAGCACGGCC
>JAPOHW010000030.1 GCA_029979265.1 Actinomycetota bacterium
CCCACCACCACAACCCAAGCCCCCACCACCACAGTCGAGCCAGACGCACCGACCACGACCGGCCCCGACGACAGCCAAGAGCAGACCTCCACCACAACCACGGTCGAACCAGACGCACCGCCCACGACCGGCCCCGACGACAGCGACGAGCAGACCTCCACGACAACCACCACGGAGCCGTCGGGCCCCAGCGACGATGCCGCTCCACAAGGCGACGGCGACTCCGCACTCGACGCTACAGAAACCGCAGCTGCCCCCTCCGAGACCGACGTGCAGGAAGCCGCCACGGAAGCCGACGTCTCCGAGACGGTGCCCGTCGGCCTCGTCGTCCCACCATCGAACCGTTGGCTCTGGGCACTGTGGACCGGGTTGCTCGCCGGTATTCCGATCTGGGGAACTGCATTCATTGCGCTTCGCCGTGCCCCCGCCCACCCCCCCGAAGCCTCGTGAGAACCAGGCGCATCGGGCGATGACGGGGACTCCCAACGTGGGAGCGATGATCAGTCGTCGATCTGGGGTTTCTGGCGACCGCGCTTGACCTCGCCCCGCTGGCGCTTTGCGTCGACCCGTCGCCGTTTGCTGGCCCGGGTGGCCTTGGTCGGTCGGCGCGAACGTTCGACCACCAGGGCACTCGCGACCCGGGCCCGGATCCGCTCGACCGCGATCTCACGATTTCGGCTCTGCGATCGCTCGTCGTCGACCGCAACTCGGACTGCATCACCGAGTCGCTCCATCACCCGAGCCCGCACGGCCGGCGGAACGCTCGGTGAGGTGTCAGGCCGCCAGACCGCGATGACTTTTGTGTTCGAACGGTTGGCGTGCTGACCGCCCGGCCCACCCGACGTGGTGAAACGCACTTCGATCTCGGCTTCGGGCACTGCCCACTCGCCATGCATCACCAACCCCCCGCCCATCCGACGCTAGCACTCCCGTCAGCCTGCACAGCGGGCTGAGGGACCGCCAGGAGTTCGGTCACGGCAGGTGGTCGAGGTGGGCTATTTCGTTGAACGAGCGCAGTGACGGCTTGGGTCCGTTTGTTGCAATCCGCACGATCGACGCCTGCTGCACGAAACACCGCCAGGAGATGTCGATCGACACGCCGAGTCCCCAGGCCACCGCGGCCTTGATCGGCGACACATGGCTCACAAGGACGACATCGCGTTGCGCAGCCTCATCGGCCAACTCGTCGAGCAACTCCCACACCCGAGCGGCGAGTTGGTCGTGGCTTTCCCCGCCCGGAGGCGCCCATCCGTTGTCGTTGCGCCAGTCGGCCCACGTCTGCGGTGCCACGTCCTTGACGGGCACACCTTCCAGTTCGCCGTAGTCGATCTCGAGGAGCCGATCATCGGTCTCGTGTTCGCGGTCGATCGCATCAGCAGTCTGTCGGCACCGTACGAGCGGACTGGAGATGACCCGTGCGCCCTGGGGAACCGCCTCGGCAATCGCGGCGGCCTGATCACGGCCGAGGTCGTCGAGTCCGGGATCGCGACGGCCGAGGAGTTGGCCCGCAGCATTGGCCGGTGTGCGGCCGTGGCGAGCGATGATCAGCATCAGCGCAGCCGATCGGATGGAACTCGACCGGTACGAACAAAGGCACGACGATTGGCCGACTCATCGAGGCCAAGTCGCCGCGCAAGAACGGCTGCAGCGACGACCGCAGCAAGCTCGAGCAAGACGAGAACGACGAGCGGACGGTCGTACTCGGGCAGCGGGCGCTCGGCGATCCCGTCCAACCCGGCGAAGGGCCACCAGAACAGCTCGGTGCGGGTCCAGACGCCGGCGACGATCAAGAACACGAAGCTTCCGATCGGCACACCGAGCCAGCGACGCCGAACCAGACGACGGCCGACGGTGAGCGCCATCACGACGCTCATGAGCAGCACCGACCCGAGCAGGGTGTGCAGCAGCAGCGGTCGCAACGTCAGTGCCTCGACCAGCGGCAGGACACCTCCGAGGGCCACCCATCGGTAGTCGACCGCTGGTGAGTCGAACACGAACAAGACGACACCCATTGCGGCAACGGCAAAGAAGACGAACACGTCAGCGAAGCACGATCCGGCCGCACTCGCTGCACGATGCCGGGTCGGTTCCGTCGAGATGCTTGAGGCGGTCGACTTCCATTGCGGGCATGGTCGAGGGACAGCCGACACAACGCGACCCGTCGAACATTACGGCAGTCGCAGCACCGAACGCCGGCCGGAGTCGCTCGTACTCTGCCAGCAGCGCGCCATCGACTTCGCCGACCTTGCTCAAGCGATCGGCCGCCACCTGCGTGAGTTCGTCATCGATCTCGGCTTCGAGCGCTTCGATCTCGGCGCGAAGCACCGACACCTGCTCATCAGCGCTCTGCCGGGCTGCTTCGAGTTCGGCGATCCGTGCCGCAAGAACCTCGGCCTCTTCCATTGCTTCGAGCGTTTCGTCTTCGAACCCACGCTGGCGATCTCGCAGGGTGGCGATCTCGTGCTGCAACGCTTCGAGGTCCTTGAGGCCTTTCACCTCACCGCTGTAGAGCTTCGCTTCGTCTGCATCAGCTCGGTCCGACACGAGCTGGGCCTCGTTCTCGAGTCGTCGCTGACGGTTCGCAACATCGACCCGCGACAGTGCCACCTCGTCGATCCGGTCCTGCTGGGCCCGTTGGTCGGCGAGCGCCTGCTCGAGCGCGGCCCGTGCCTGCAGATGGTCTCGCCGATGCCGCAGTTGATCAGCAGCGACGTCGAGGTGCTGGATGTTGAGGAGGGCGTCGGTCATTCGTCGAGGGGTTGCGTTGTGGTGGTGGTCGAGGACGAAGACGGTGGAACCGTCGTGGTGGTGGGTGGTGTGCAACCCTCCAACGCACCGTCCTCGTCCAAATCTATGGGTTCGTAGAGCGCCGGACACTCTCCGACGCCCGGATCGAACTCGAACTCCGGGCGTTCGGGATCGCAGTCATCGGCACGTCCGTCGTCATCGGTGTCGATTTCGGCCTCCTCGTTGCCGGGGCCGCAGAGACTTTCGATCACCTCGTTGTAGACATCTTCTTCCTGATCGGTTCGAATCCGTAGCCCTTCGCGCGTCGACGCCGGTGCGGCGAACGGCACCGGATCGAGTCGCTCGTGGTAGCTCGTGTCGAATGCCCCCCAGATCATCGCCGGCAGCGAGCCGCCGGAGACACTGCCGGTGCCGAGTGGGCCTCGGTCGACCCGGGTCATCGGAATCTGTTCGTCGGGGTTGCCCATCCACACTGCGGTGGCGAGGTACGGCGTGTACCCGACGAACCAGGCGTCGGCGAAGTTCTGCGCTGTACCGGTCTTGCCTGCCGCAGCCTGCTCGGGGAGTCGAGCCCGTGTGCCGGTGCCACTGCGCACGTTGGCTTCGAGCACGCTCGTGACGAGCAGGGCAGTTTGAGCCGAGATCGCCCGCTCGCGACGGGGTGCGTTCTCGAAGATCACGTTGCCCTGCCGATCCTCGACCCGAGTGATGAAGATCGGGGCGACCTGCAGGCCGCCGTTCGCGAAGGTGGCGTAGGCCGTGGCCATGTCGAGCGGGGTGACGTCTTTCGGGCCGAGTGGCATCGAGATCGGCAGGTCGGACAGGTCGGTTGTCACCCCGAGCGCACGAGCAGTGGCGGCAACGTTGGACAGGCCCACTGCGAGTCCGAGGCGAACATAGGCACAATTCGAGGAAGCCAACGTCTGGGACCACATCGTCGCAACCGAGCCGTCATCCTCGCCAAAGTTGTTGGCGATGTAGGGATAGGGGAAGCCACCGATGTTCGCGAACTCACAGGGACCGGTGCCGTTGAGAAGATCGTCCGGTACGAAGCCCTTCTCGACCGCTGCAGCGAGCACATAGGGCTTGAACGACGAGCCGGTCGGCCGAACCTTCTGGGTGGCGATGTTGAATTCGAAGACCTCGAAGCCCGGTCCACCCACCAGGGCGCGCACGTATCCCGTTCCCTGTTCCAGTGCCGCCAGGGCAGCGGCGAAGGCTCGCTCGTCGTCAGGTAGGAGACCGTCGATCGCGGCCTCCGCCGCCAGTTGCACCGCAGGGTCGTACGTAGTGTGGATGCGAAGCCCACCCCCGAACAGGAGCTCGGCCCGCTCGGCCTCGGTTGCACCGAGCCGAGGATCGTCGAGCAGGCGGCGGACTTCCTCGATGAAGTAGTTGGTCGGCTCCCATTCTGCAGCGACCTTGCGCGACGAGGGCAACGGCGCATTCAGGTACCGCTGGTACGCCGAGTCGTCGATATGGCCAGTCTCGAACAGGCGGGTCAGCGCAACCGCACGCCGCTCCCGGGCCCGGTCAGGGAACAACGTCGGATCGAAGCGGCTTGGGTTGGCGATCAGGCTCGCCAGGAGCGCCGACTGGGGCCAGCTCAGTCGATCGGGTGTGGTGCCGAAATAGATCTCGGCCGCAGCCCGGACGCCGCACGCACCCGACCCGAAGTACACGGTGTTGAGATACGCCTCGAGGATCTCTTCTTTGGAGAGCTGGCGCTCGAGGCGGATCGCGATCGCCGCCTCGGGGATCTTGCGCTCGAGATTGCGGTCATCGCCGATCACCGAATTCTTCACGAGCTACTGCGTGATCGTCGAACCCCCCTGCTCGACACCACCTTCGTTGACGTTCGCGATGAACGCCCGTCCGACGGCTTTGGCATCGGCCCCGTTGTGGTCCCAAAAACCCTCGTCCTCCACGACGATCAGGCTCGTGATCACGGACGGACTGATCGCATCCAGCCTCACCAGTTCGCGGTTCTCCACGTCGTAGAGCACGTCGAACTCGGCACCGTGCGTGTCGAACACCACGGAACGAAGGGCCAACTCGTCGAGGTCGATCTCAGCCGACGTCGAGGTGTTCGCTCCGTAGAGTTCGGCAAGCCGAAGTGCAAGAGCCGCAACCGTGAAGGCCACCGCCCATCCCCCGAAGAGCACGATCGCTGCGAGGCGCACCACACCGACCAGCCTGCGCACCAGACCCGAGGCTACTCCCCCACCCGGGACCGCCTGCGGCGACGGCGACGGCTCGGCCGTGCCACGATGCAGCGGTGACCACGATCGGCATCATCGGGGGAGGCAAGGCCGCAACACTGCACGCCGATGCTGCCCTTCAAATGCGGGGAGTCGAACTGATCGGGGTCGGCGGTCGACCCGGTACCGCAGACCGCCTCGCCGCGAGTGCAGACGTCCCGGACCTCGCACTGCCGGCGCTGTGCGAGGCCAATCTCGTCGTTATTGCGGTTCCGCCGCCAGAGGTGCCGACGGTTGCCAAACTCGTTGCGACGGAGATCCTCGGGGGCGCACCGGTTCGAGCGGTGATGATCGAGCCACCATTGCGATCCCTCCCGCACCTTTCGGTCCCCACTGTTCTTGCCGCAAACCTGCTTCATGCGCCCGTCGTGAAGCAGGCGTTGCGAGCCATCGGTTCGATGCACACGCCCCATCACCTGCAACTCCGGGTCCGCCAGCCCGCGCCGACCTGGGGCGCCCACGGCACCCCAGCATTCGGTGGACCGCTTCACGACCCTGGCATCAGACTTGCGCCGTTGCTGTTGGCAGCAGCTTCCGAAGCGGCCGTGCATGTCGAGCAGATCGAGATCGAGGGCGGTGTCCACGCCGCGATCGAACTCGAATCCGGTCGGCGCGCCGGTCTCGACGTCGCCTGGCTCGAAGGCTCGTCACGGATCGAACTCGAAGTCGCCGACGATGGCGGCGTGATTCTGCTCACGCTCGACCCACTCCCTCGACTCGAAATCGACGGCCGTCAACTCGAGCCACCCGACCTTCATCCGCTCGATGCGCTCGGCTTCGTCGGCCAACTCGATCGGCTCAGACGCACCGCTGACGGTGCCGAACCGTGGCCATCGGTCACGACCGGTCTGGCCATCGAAACGCTGCTCGATCCCCGATCGAGCGCTCCATGACGGCGACGGGGCCAGCTACAGCTTCGTGTGATCCCAACTGACCGTCTTGGTCGGCTCGACGATCACCGCCGTCCGTTTCGTGGCCATGTGTTTCGCCGCTTCGTCGAGCAGCTCCGGTGGGATCTCGGGTTGGTTCCGGGTCAGCACCGCGCGTGCGAGTGGGTGGACGTCGGTCGGGTCGTCGACGAGCGTGGCGGTTCCTTTGATCATCACGCCCCGAAGCTCTTCGTACACCCGTCCGTCCTCGGCCAACACGGTGATCCGAGGATCACGGCGCAGGTTCACGATTTTCTGGCTCTTGGTGTACGTCTCGAACACGATCTTCCCCTCAACCAGCGCAAACCACAGGGTCGAAAGGTGCACACTGCCGTCTCGGTCGAGCGTGCCGACCTGCAAGCTCTTCTGAGCCGCCAAGAACAGCGTCAGTTCATCGGCGGTCATCCGGATGGCATCACGTCGGTTCTTGCTCATGTCGGATCCCTTTCGGCGAGCAGACGCTAGAGGATCCCAACGGTGAAGCCCAGACACGTCCGCTCCGTTTTTGGTGCTCGACGTCGGCTTTGCGAGACTCGTGCCGCCATGACTGTCCCGATCTCGGTACCAACCGATTGCACTGTGGTCGATGTGTTGGTCGACGCAGGAGCCGAAGTCGCCGCCGACACCATCGTGGCGATCGTCGAGATGATGAAAATCGAGCATCTGGTGCGAGCACCGGAAGCGGGCGTCGTTTCCGAGATCAGGGCCGAACCCGGCCAGGTGCTCAAGGCGGGGGCGGTGATTGCCACGCTCATTCCCGGTGCGACCGGTGCCCAGTCGATCGATGAGGTCGTGACGGCGGCAGCCGATCGTGCCGACCTCGCCGAGCTCCGGGCCCGCCGGGAACTGCTCACCGACGATGCCCGACCAGAGGCGGTCGCCAAGATCCACGGACGCGGAAGGCGAACGGCTCGAGAGAACCTCGCCGATCTCGTCGACGAGGGAAGCTTCCAGGAATACGGGAGTTTCATGTACGCCGCCCAGAAGGGTCGCCGTGACATCGATGATCTCATCGCCAACACACCTGGTGACGGCATCGTCGGCGGTTTGGCGACGGTGAACGCCGACCTGTTCGGTGAAGCGGACGCGCATGTGGCGGTGATGTCGTACGACTACACCGTCCTTGCCGGAACACAGGGCTTTCGGGGTCACGAGAAGAAAGACCGTCTCCTGTCCGTTGCGCACCAACTCGAGGTGCCTCTGGTGCTGTTCGCCGAGGGTGGCGGGGGCCGCCCCGGTGACACCGACACACCGTTCCTGGCCGGGCTTCAGCTCAATACGTTCGCCTGGATCGCAAAGCTCAGTGGACACGTTCCGTCGGTGGCGATCGTCAGTGGTCGCTGTTTCGCAGGAAACGCAGCACTGGCGGGCGTCTGCGACGCCATCATCGCCACACCCGACGTCAACCTCGGCATGGCGGGGCCTGCGATGATCGAGGGCGGGGGTCTCGGCGTATTCCGACCCGAAGACATCGGGCCCATCGACGTTCACATCGCGAACGGTGTGGTCGATCTCGCTGCTGACGACGAGGCCCACGCCGTCGAACTGACCAAGCGGTACCTGAGCTACTTCCAGGGACGACTCGACCAGTGGGAGGCTCCTGATCAGGACGCCATGCGCACCATCGTTCCCGAGAACCGGAAGCGGGTCTACGAGGTGCGCGACGCGATCCACACCCTCGCCGACGTCGACTCTGTGCTCGAACTTCGACCGGCGTGGGGCCGTTCGATCGTCACCGCATTGGCTCGCATCGAAGGTCGTCCCGTGGGAATCATGGCGAACGACCCTGGCCATCTCGGTGGCGCAATCGATTCGGACGCAGCCGACAAGGGCGCTCGCTTCATGCAGCTGTGTGATGCCCATGGACTGCCGATCGTGTCTCTGTGCGACACGCCGGGTTTCATGGTCGGGCCCGATGCCGAACAAACCGCCCAGGTCCGGCACTTCGGGCGCATGTTCGTCGTCGGCGCCAGCCTCAGCGTCCCGTTCGTCACGGTGATTCTGCGCAAGGCGGTCGGGCTCGGCGCAATGGCGATGACCGCAGGTTCGATGCATGCGGCACTGCTGTCGGTGGCATGGCCGACCGGCGAAGTGAGTGGAATGGGTATCGAGGGCGCAGTGAAACATGGCGCCCGGCGCGAACTCGACGCAATCGACGATCCCACTCACCGCGCCGAGCGATACGACGAATTGGTGGCTCGGATGTACGACAACGCCAAGGCGCTCAATGCCGCCGCTCACAACGAGATCGACGATGTCATCGATCCTGCCGACACCCGACGCCGTGTGACACAGGTCTTGGCCGCCGCCCCCAGCACCAAACGCCAGAACCGACCGATGATCGACAGCTGGTAAGTCAGGCGCTGGCGGCTCGAAAGGCCGCCGCGAACGAGCCGATCTGATCGGTCAACTCCTCACCGGTTGCCCCAAAGCGAGCGTTGCTCCGAAAATCGGTCACCCCGGCCTCCACCAGCCGACGGACCGGCTCGAGCGTCGCCGCACCATCGATCTCGCCATCCTCGTGGTACGCCGTGGGGAGCGAGCCGACGACACCGACGTTGGCGCCATCACCTCCGAGCTCTGTCACTGCGTGGCGCATGCGCGGAATCGCCGCTGTCAGATCAGCGGCGTCGGGTCCCCACGGGATCCAGCCGACCCCGAATCGGGCGAGACGTTCCATGGCTCGCCGGTTGACGGTGCCGCTGACCCAAATCGGCACTCCCCCACCCCGCGGTTTCGGGTTTTGGTGAAGATCGGTGAAGGCCAGTTGCCCGTCGTCGAACGAGGCCCGCTCGTTGGCCCAGACCTGCTGGCAGACGGCGAGCGTGTGATCGAGTTGTGCTCCCCGTGTCGAAAACGACAGGCCAGCGGCCTCGTACTCGGCAGCCTGCCAGCCCACACCAACACCGAGGTCGAGGCGCGAACCCGACAGCACGTCGATCGTCGCTGCGGTTTTGGCGAGCACGATCGGCCGTCTGAGCGCAGCGAGAAGGATGTTGGTGGCAAACCGGATGCGGCTGGTCACCGCCATCAGGTAGGAGACGACCGTCAACGGTTCGAGCCACAGACCATCGGGCCCGGTCGGTTGACGGCCACCGTCGATTCCACCCTTGGCCGGGTCGGCGTACGCCGACAGGTCGGTGCCGAACGCGACGTGGTCCGACAGCGCCAGTCGGTCGAGGCCCGCCTGATCTGCGGCAACCGCCCGGTCGATCAGATGTGACCAGTCACCGGGATCCTCGGCGGCGAAGGTGACGAGCGTCATCGACAGCTGAGGCGGGTTCATACCGCAGCGTTGCCGGGCCATCACCCCGACGCAAGACTCAGCCGCGACGGCGCGACCGGCGCCTTGCTTCGGTCGGGGCCCGCTCGGCCGGCGTGAAGTCGACCTCGGGAACCGGGAGGGTGCCGTCGAGGACTCCTCGAATCGCGGCGATGTGCGAGGGGTCGTTGCCGCAACAGCCGCCGATGACCGCTACCCCGGCGCTCCGGACCCGATGCGCATGGGCACCCATCACGTCGGGAGATCCGGAGTACACAAGTTCAGTGCCGTGCCAGTGCGGGATACCCGCATTGGCCTTCGAGATCACCGGCGTTGCGCCGGCAACTGCCACCATCTCGGCGAGTGCGGCTTCGGTGTCGGGCAGGTTGTTCCCGCAGTTCGCCCCAAACGCAGCCACATCGAGCTCGAGCAGTCGGGTTGCGGCCTGGGTCCCAGTGACCCCCATCATCGTGCGGCCGGCGGTGTCGAAGCTGAGCGTGACAGCGATCGGCAGATCGCACACAGAACGAACCCCTCGCACGGCCGCCTCGATCTCCTCGATCGACGACATCGTCTCGATCCAGAGCAGATCGGCGCCACCATCGCGTAGACCGGTCGCCTGTTCAGCGAAGGCCGCTGCTGCGTCGGCCCCATCGAGCGAACCGAGCGGGGCGATGAGCTCGCCGGTCGGTCCGATCGAGCCGGCAACGAGGACCCGTCGGGTTGCTTGATCGACGACGTGACGTGCGTGGCGCGCCGCCTCTCGATTGAGTTCGACCACCCGGTCGTCGAGCTTGTGCAGCTTGAGCCGGTAGCGACTTCCGCCGAACGTGTTGGTCAACACGATGTCGGCTCCGGCGTTGACGTAGGACTCGTGCAGCCCGTGCACGGCCTCGGGGCGGTCGAGGTTCAGCCGCTCCGGTGCGTCACCGGCCTCGAGGCCGGCCGCCATGAGCTGGGTTCCCGTCGCACCGTCGACGACGAGGAATTCACGTTCTGCGATGAGATCAGCGAGGATCGAACCGGTCATGACTCCGGATCGTACGACTTCTCCACTGGCTAACTGCTGCTCGCCCCGTCCAGATGCGAATGCCCGCTCGACTATCGATCACGCAGTTCGCGCCGCAAGATCTTGCCCGAGGCACTCTTGGGGATGGCCTCGATCGTCTCCATCAGTCGGATCTGCTTGTACGAGACGAGGTGCTCGCCAACAAACGCTTGCAGTTCCTCGAGCGTGAGTTGTTCACCGGGAACAACCTGCACGAAGGCTTTCGGCAGTTCGCCGGCGGCATCGTCGGGCACGCCGATGACTGCGACATCGAGCACCTTCGGATGCGTCACGATCAGGCCTTCGAGCTCGGCCGGCGGTACCTGGAAGCCGTTGTACTTGATGAGTTCCTTGATGCGATCGACGATCGAGAAATAGCCCTCGTCGTCGACGATGGCCACGTCACCGGTGTGTAACCATCCGTCGGCGTCGATCGTGTCGGCGGTCGCCTGCTCGTTGTTGAGGTAGCCCTTCATCACCATCGGTCCACGGACCCACAGTTCGCCTCGTTCGCCAACCGGTTGATCCTCACCGGTCTCGGGGTCCACGATTCGACTCTCGACATTGCTCACCGCAACGCCACTCGTGCCGGGTTTGTTACGACCTTCAGGGGTGCAGTGCGTGACCGGGCTGAGCTCGGTCATACCGAACCCTTGGACGACTTCACAGTTGATTCGCGCTGCGCATGCCTCCTGCAGTTCGACGGTGAGTGGCGCCGCACCCGAGAAGACCTGCTTGACCGACGACAGGTCGTAGTCGTCGACGATGGGTGCCTGCGCCAACCCGAGGACCATCGGAGGTACGGCGAAGAACCGGGTGACCCTGTGGTCCTGCACCAACTGGAGCGCTTCTTGCATATCGAATCTCGGCATCGTGAGCACGGTGACGCCATTGGCGAGCATGCCGTTCATCAGTACCTGCATGCCGTAGATGTGGAAGAACGGCAGGGCCGACAGTCCGACTTCGTCGTCGGTGTAGACGAGCACATGTTCCATCTGGCAGATGTTGGCCACAAGGTTGTAGTGCGTGAGCATGACGCCCTTGGGCAGCCCGGTGGTACCCGACGAGTAGGGAAGCACCATCACGTGATCTCGGACGTCGACGACAACCTGGTCGATCGGCTCCCCCAGATAATCGGCGAACGGTGTGGTGCCCTCGACAGCATCGATCGTGATGATCTCGGTCACGTCGGTACCCTCGATCGCCTCGCGGGCAACGTCGACGAACATTCCGATCGTGACGAGCAGGTCGGCACCGGCGTCATGCAATTGGTGTCGGACCTCACCGGGACCGTAGGTGGGGTTGATGGTGGTGAGCGTCGCACCCGCCGTCGCCACACCATGGAACACCACCGGGTACTGGGGCAGATTCGGTGCCATCAGTGCGATACATGAGCCAGGACCGATGCCGCGTTCGGCGAGGCCGCCCGCAAAGCTGCGAGCAGCCCGCTCGAGTTGCGCGAAGGTGTACTCATTGCCGTGACCGTCGGACACGGCAAGACGGTCGGGATACTCACCCGCCGTTGCGAAGACATGATCGGTGATCGACACCTCGGGGATCACGACGTCGGGCAGGCTGCTGGCGTGGATCAGGGACACGGGACACTCCATCGGTGGGGACGAACACAAAACCTAGCTTCAGTTCTGACCCGCCAGTACCTATGCTTTGACCATGACCCCCGTCGATCCACTGGGTCGCCTCCTTCCTCGTTATGAGCTCGCCGGGCAGCGACCCGAGATCGCCTGGAACATCAAACCGGCGACCCGAAAGCCTCCCCGGCCCGAGACGATGGACCAAGCGTTCATCATCGATCTTTCCCTTGGTGGTGCGCTGATCGAAGCTTCCGGGGATGATGCCAATGCGGTCGGCGACAAGGTGATGGTCCGTTTCGGAGACATCGAGGGTCACGTGATCATCCGGCACCGACAAGACATCGATGCCGGTGTGCTCTTCGGGGTCGAGTGGGATGTCTCGATCGATGCGCTCGACCTCATCAAAACGGCGGTCGGACTGGTCCGTGCCACCGGTGAGCTTCCGGATCAATGGACGCAAAGCGAATCCCCGACGCCTGAGGTGCAGTCGCTCAGAAGGGGGGACGACTTTCTCCGGAATCGGTTGCTCCCTCGCCACTCTCTGAGTGAGCAGCGACCTCGCATCGGCTGGGACGTCAAGTCGGCCAATCCCCTTCGTCGCCGCCGCACCCCGGACAAGGAAGCGGTCCTTCTCGACCTCTCGCTCGGCGGTGCTCTTGTCGAGGTGAGCGCTCCGGACACGCACTCGGTCAACGACGTGATCACCGTACGGCTCGGAGGGGTCGACGATCACGTGACCATCCGACACCGCCAAGAGTCCGGCGACACCGTGTTGTACGGCGTCCAATGGAGCGGGTCCTACGAGATGGCTCGGGTTGTCACACGAGCTGTCGAATTGACCGTCGGCGACACCGATCACAGACTCCAGACTCGCTGGGAATCCGGGCGCGACTGACAAAGAACGGCAAACCGTCATACGCTTCGCCCATGGGCCTTTCGGTGGCGCGAATTCGTCGTGCCGTGCGCGACACGTGGATCGAGATCAGGGCCCGTCGCGCCGGTCGGGCTGGCATCGTCAAGCCGAAGGTGAACAGCGCACGACAGATCGCTGGGATCACCGGTGCGCTGATGTCGAACGGCTACGACCGGATCGCCGAGGGTTCAAAGGCGTACGAGAAGTCATTCGACCCCCATATTCCGCCAAGTGTGCACATCTCCTACAACGACATGCTGCGCCACAACGTGCCGGTGCCATTGGCCGAGCGGTGCATCGAGGATTGGCGAAACCCCCCACGGGCCGATGTCGAAGCCGAACTGAACGCCATCCTCGACGGGGCTGACGGCCGGTAGATCTCAGCGGGTACGAACGATCAATTCGTCGAGACCGCGAAGGTTGATCCGACCGTTCCACCTCGGCTCGCCCACGATGTCGACCTGACCGAACCGCGTCACGAAACTCTCGATCGCCACCTCTGCTTCGAGCTTCGCAAGCGAGGCTCCCAGGCAGTAGTGGATGCCAGAGCCGAACGAGAGATGCTGACCAGCGTTGGCCCGGGTGAGGTCGAAGGTCTCGGCGGTCGAACCCCAGAAGTCTGGGTCTCGGTTGGCTGAGGCTAGCGATGCGAGAACAAGCGCACCCTTGGGGATGTCGATCCCGCCAAAGACAAGGTCGGCTGTTGCCACTCGGCGAGTCATCTGCACCGGCGAAACCCAGCGGAGAAGTTCATCGATGCCGGTTGGAGGCATACCGTGGCCGCGTACGAGTTCGAGTTGGTCAGGATGTCGGAGCAATTCGCGAATCCCTGTTCCGATCAGGTTGACGGTTGTCTCGTGGCCGGCGATGAACAGCAGCGACACCTGATCGCGCAACTCCCGCGCCGTCATGGTGTCACCATCGTCCTCCGCATCGATGAGCGCCGTGAGCAGATCGTCCCCCGGGTTGTCGGCCTTCCACTCGATGACCGTTGCGAGGTGTGCTCCCATCTTCTCGTCGGCATCGAGCGCTGCTGCGACCTCTGCCTCGCTGACCACAGGATCGATCATCTTCACGATCGCGCCGCTCCAGTCACGGATGAGATTCTTGTCGGCCTCCGGCATACCGAGCATCTCGGAAATGACATCGAAAGGAAGCGGGAACGCAAGCCGCTCGACCACATCGGTGTCTCCCTCGACTGCCATCTGCTCGAGCATCTCGTCGACCATGTGTTGAATCATGGGGCGAAGAGCCTCGATCGTTCGTGGCGTGAATGCCTTGCTGACAAGGCGGCGCAACCTCGTGTGATCGGGAGGATCAATGTTGAGGATCGAGCGGTTGCGGTCGTCGAGATCGACATCCTCGAGGAGCGCAGCCCGTTCGAGACGTTCCATGTCGAGATTCTCGTCATCGACACTCAACGTCGGATCGCGCAACAGCGTGAACGTGTCGTCGTATCGAAACAGGCCCCACTGCCCGGTCAACAGATGATGGACCGGATCATGGGCGCGGAGCTCGGCAAGGTGCGGCCAGGGGTCCTCGATATAGCCCGCTTCGAGTGGGTTGAAGAAGACAGGTTCGGCTCCGCTCATGTCGTGATGCTACGACGCAAGCCCGACGACGAGTCGACGTAGCATCGGTTCCATGTCGTCGGTCCGCCCACACGAGCATGACGTCGAAGAGGGCATTGCGCCGTGGGACGGCCGTCGCGTACCGATGACGTTGCTCGGCGGTTACCTCGGCAGCGGAAAGACCACCATCCTCAACGAGTTGCTTCGCACAACCGACCGACCACTCGCCGTGCTCGTCAACGATGTGGGTGAGATCAACATCGATACTCGTCTGCTTCGGAAGCGAGCGGGTGACACGTTGGAGCTCACCGGTGGGTGCGTCTGCTGCTCGATGAGAGAGGGCCTCGGCGCGGCCCTGACCGAACTACGAGCCCGACCCACACCACCCGATCATGTGATCATCGAGCTCAGCGGTGTAGCCGACCCGACCCAGGTTCTGCCGTGGACGAATTCCGACGGGTTCCGGCTCGACGGTCTGATCATCCTCGTCGATGCCACCGTCGCCCTCGTCCAACTCGGCGACGAGCGTCTACGACCGCTGCTCGAGCGACAGATCAGCGCCGCCGATCTTGTCGTGATCACGAAATCCGAGCTGGTGAGTACCGATCAACGCGCCATGGTGCAGCGAGCTGTGCTCGACGTGTCGCCTGGTGTTCCCGTGGTCGACGACCTCGACGGGAACGTCGCCTCTACCCTGCTCGACCTGGGTACCCGGCGCGGTCGCGATATCACTGCTGTCCCGCCACCGACGCTGCTCGATCCCCACCGCATCGAGTTGTACCCCCTCCCCCGACCGACCTCCGACGCCGCGCTCCGAGACCTCCTCGAGGGGCTGAGCGACGATGTCGTGCGGGCCAAAGGCATCGCCGAGGGACCGGACGGTTCCCGACTGCTGATTCAGGTTGTGGGGCGGCGTCGGCGGATCACCCCGCTTCCCCACGCCGAGGATCAGGAACCGACCGATCTCGTCGTCATCCGCGTCTGAGCTGCCCGGTCAGGTGCCGGCCAGAGCGTCGATGACCTCACCAAAGCGTTCCATACCCTGCCCGTCACCGTGCTGGACGACGACATAGTTGAAACCCCAGCGTTCACGGCGTTGCTGCAACTGCTCGACGATCTCGGCGACCGAACCGACGATCAGCGCCGGTGTTTGGGCGACATGCTCGGTCGGAGCACCGAACATCTGCGAAAAGAACTCAAGGGCTCCATCGCGGTCATCGGTGATGGTCGTGTTCATCGACAGTGAACTGAGTTCGAGTTCTCCAACCCGTTCACCGGCCACATCGCGCACTCGGGCGAGTTTGCGATCGTAGGCATCGGGCATCGAGTCGGCGATGGCGTCGGCCCCCACCTCGCCGGCTCGGAGGTTGGCGGTGATCCCGACGATGTCGGCGTTCTCGGCGGCAAGCCCGAGCATGCGTGGGCCACCGCCGCCGATGATGATCTTGGGTCCGCCAGGCGTGTACGGGGACGGGAGTCCGTCGTAGCCGCTGATTCGATAGTGGGTTCCCTCGAAGTCGAAGGCCCCTTCCTGCCAACAGCGTTTGATGATCTCGAGACTCTCGAGGAAGCGCTCGATGCGAACGCCTGGGGTGTCGTAGGTCATGCCCGACTCGTCGTAGTCGGTCCGCATCCAGCCCGCACCGAGACCGAACTCGACACGACCCTCGGCAATGTGGTCGAGCGTGGCTATCTCCTTGGCCAGCACCACCGGATGCCGGTAGTCGTTGCCGAAGACGAGCGCACCGACGGTGAGTTCGGTTGTCACAGCAGCAGCAGCCGCAAGCGCGCTCAGCACTCCGTACTGATCATGAAAGTGATCGGGCATGAGCAGCGACGAAAACCCGGCCTGCTCGGCGTACCGTGCCGTGTCGACCCACGTCATGCCTTCGATCGGGCCGTGAGTCTGCAGTCCGAAGCGGAACGGTTGCGTCATGACGATCAACCCTAGGGTCGGTTCACGCCCCCGGCCAGGTGTCGGCGACTCGGTAGCCGGTGGGCCACGGATCGGTTGGATCGACGAGGTGGTGCGTGACACCGGTGATCCACGCCCGCCCGCTGATTTCGGGAATGATCGAACCGTCCGCACCAACCTCGACGATCCGACCGCGAAACTCCGAGCCGATGACGGACCGCATGAGCAGCTGCTCTCCGATGCCAAGCCGCCCTCGGGCGTGAAGAACGGCGAGACGAGCCGACACCCCGGTTCCGGTGGGCGAACGGTCGAGCTTGCCCGGGTCGATCACCGACGTGCTCTGCATCTCGAACCCCTCGGGACCTTCCTCGAGCGGCCCTGCGATCTGACAGAACGAGATGTGAGCCCAGTCCGGGTTGGTGGGATGTCGAAAGCCCAACTGCTCATTGGCCGCCACCGTGATGACGGCGCCGAGCTCGGCGAGCTCAGAGGCAGCGGCCGGCTCCACCGACATCCCGAGATCGACGGCGTCGACCAGCACGAAGCTGTCACCGCCGAATGCCGTGTCGACCCGTACGACACCGATCCCGGGAATGTCGAGTTCAGCATCGAGACGATCGGCGAAGGATGGAAGGTTCCGGACTGCGACCCGCTCGACCTTCCCGGCCCGGCACTCGGCCCGAATCGCAACAAGACCTCCGGGCGCTTCGATCGTGAACTCGGTGACCGGCTCGGTCATCGGAACCCGACCGGTCTCGAGCAGCACCGTGGCCACGCACATCGAGTTGCTTCCCGACATTGGCGGCGTGTGACACGGCTCCATGATGATGAAGCCGGTCACGGCCTCCGGGGCAACCGCAGGAACGAGCAGGTTCACGTGACGAAACACACCACCTCGGGGCTCGTTGAGGACAAGGTTGCGAAGCTGCTGGTCGGCGTCGATCCACCTCGACTGGGCCCAGAGCGAGTCTCCGGGTGGCAGGTCGACTCCGGCCACGATCACGTCGCCGACCTCGCCCTCGGCATGGCAGCCCACGATCTCGATCGACTCGCTGAGATCGAGGCCATGAGCGTTCTCCACGACGCGAGATTGCCACATGCAGCCAGCCGGGTCGGGTCTACGCTGCGCGCATGACGACGATCTTGCCGGTTCTCGTGGTGTCGATCGACGGGATGGCACCTCGGCACATCACACGTTCGAACATGCCCACGCTGACCACGCTCGTCCGAGAAGGTGCTTCGTGCTTCCGTGCACAGACGGTCCGGCCACCCTGGACGCTTCCGGTCCACACCTCGATGTTTCGAGGCATCGACCCGTCGAGCCACACCATCGTCGACAACACACCCACCGAACCGAAGACAGACGCCCCTTCTTTTCTTCGCCACGCTCGAGACGCCGGCCAGTCGACGGCGGTGTTTCTGAACTGGCTGCCGCTCGATCATGTACTCGAGCGCGATGCAGCCGAGCGCCGGTTCGTGATCGATGGCGGCTATGGACCCGACGACGACCGCCGCACGGTCGACGCAGCCCTCGAGGCCCTCGCCGAGGGCATCCACGACCTCGTGTTCGTCTACCTGAGCCAGCCAGATGCCGACGGGCACCGGTTCGGCTGGGACAGTCCGGAGTATCTCGACGCTGCGAGGCGCTCCGACACCGAACTCGGCCGCCTCCTCGACGCCATAGGACCCGACAGCCCGGTACTCGTCACGACAGATCATGGGGGCCTCGAAAAGAACCACGCCGACGAGGTTCCTGAGGTTCTCGAGACGTTCATCGTTGTTCGCTCACCAGGACGCATTGCGCCGGCGTCGGTGTGGGACAGCGCAAGCGCACTCGACGTTGCACCAACGGTGGCCGATCTGTGCCGACTCGAACCAGACCCGCACTGGGAGGGTCGCTCGTTGCTCGGCTCCGAACGCCCCCTGAGCGACGTGCTGATGGAGTTGCTCGCCGCGACTGCCCATGCGGCGTACGGCGAGCAGGTCAGCATGCTCGACCACGTGTTGCAGTCCGCTGCGCTGGCCCGAGCCAACGGCGAAGGCGACGAGATGGTGCTCGCCTGCCTGCTCCACGACATCGGCCACGCGCTTGGCGATGCGGGGCACTGGGGCTTTCCGGGACATGCAGAGGTCGGAGCACAGGCGCTGCAGCCGTTCCTGGAGCCGGCGATCGTCGAACCGATCCGGCACCATGTTCGCGCCAAGCGGTACCGGGTCGCGGTCGAGCCCGGCTACCACGAGCGATTGAGTAAGGCCTCGCAGATGTCGCTGCTCGAGCAGGGTGGCCCACTCAATCCCGACGAGACCGAAGCGTTCGGACAGCTCCCGTTCGCCGACGAAGCCGTCCGCCTGCGCACCTATGACGATGACGGGAAGGTCGAGGGCCTCGTGATCGAACCACTGGAGTCCTTCCGCCCCCTGCTCGATACGGCACTCGCAGCCGAACCGCCGATCGACCCTGCCTGGGCACGTGATGCGTGCCGCTGTCCTTCGTGCCGAGATGCAGGGACCGACCAGCATCTCCTCGGCGCTGCTGATCTCGACGGTTGGACGGTCATCACGTCCTCGGAGACAGACGGCGCGCGTCGTGTGCTCCTCCACCATGTCGACGGCAGGAGACACGAGGCGATGATCCCGGCGCCGTCGCCTCATGGCGACCGGTACCTCGGCTGGCCCGCGGACTTCTCGTCACAGGTTCGCGCCCACAGCACCGACCGTTCCGGGGATCTGGCCGAGTTCAACAGGCAGCTCGCCACCTACGGCATCGCGTTGTTGCACGACTGTGGTGATGCCGAGGGGACCGTCGTGGAGATCGGAAACACGATCGGCTTCGTTCGTCGAACGAACTACGGGACCCTGTTCGACGTGCGGGCTGAACCCGATCCGATCAACCTCGCCTACACACCGGTCGGACTCGGGGCGCACACCGACAATCCGTACCGGGAGCCGTGCCCGACAGTGCAGTTGCTCCATTGCCTGCGAGCAGCGCGTGAGGGTGGTGCCAGCCGCTTCGTCGACGGCTTCGCAGCGGCCGAGCGGCTTCGAACCGAGGCGCCGGACGACTTCCGGATCTTGACGACCACCGACGTCATGTTCCGGTTTCACGCCGACGATGTCGATCTTCGTGCCATCCGACCGATGATCGAGGTCGATCGATCCGGGCGGGTACGAGCGGTTCGGGTGAACAACCGCTCGATGGAGGCCCCTCGGTTGTCGCCGAGTGCCTCGGCACGGTTCTATGCCGCCTACCGTTCATTCGTCGACATGCTCGAAGGTCCAGACTTCGCACTGGAGATCACGCTGCAATCTGGCGAGTTGGTGGCGTTCGACAATCAACGGGTCCTTCATGGTCGGAGCGCGTTCCCCACCACCGAATCACGCCACTTCCAGGGCTGTTACATCGATATCGATGCCGTGCGGTCGGCCGCCCTGCTTGTCGGGGCCTGAAAGCGACCAGGGCCGCCTTGCCCTGAAGCAAGACGGCCCTGTCGTTCACACGTCACGCGCTGCGACGACACCCACACCGGCGGGGTGTGGACACGTCGCAACCGCCGATCAGCCCTTGGCCTCGGTGAAGGCGTCGGAGAAGTTGATCTCGAAGTCGCCGGTGTCAGCGATGAACTCGAGCTTGCTCTGATCGGTCGGATAGACGATCGGGTCGTCGAGGACTTCCTGATCGATGAACGGCTCCGACGCAGCATTCGGGCTCGCGTAGTAGTTCCAGTTGGTCAACGCAGCACCGTTCTCGGCGTCGAGCAAGAAGTTGATGAACGTGTGCGCAGTGCACGGATGGGGTGCGTCGGCGACGACGGCCATGTTGTCGACCCATCGCGTACCACCTTCCTGCGGGACGAAGTAGGTGTACTGCTCGGGGTCATCGGCCTCGAAGAACTGCACGAGGAAGTTGCCGCTGTAGCCGTGTGTGACGGCCGCCTGGCCCGAGACCAGCAGCTCGTCGTACTGGTCGGAATCGAAGGCGGCCACCCGGTTGGTGGCATCTGCCACGAGTGCCTTGGCCTCGTTGAGCTCGTCGATGCTCGTGGTGTTCAGGGAGTAACCCAGATACTTGAGGGCTGCACCCATGGTTTCACGAGGATCGTTGAGAATCGTGATCGCGCCCTCGAGGTTGTACTCCGCAGCAAGCGCTGGGTCGAAGATCAGACCCCAGGTTTCCGGAACGTCGGGACCAGTCACCGCCAAGTCGACACCGAGCCCGGTGGTGCCCCACTGATACGGCACCGAGTATTCGGCGTCAGGGTCGAAGGGCAGACCTGAGGCGAACTCGTCGGCCAGGTTGCTCAGGTTGGGCACGGCGTCCTTTTGGATGGGCATGATGTCACCCGAGTCGATGAGAATCGAGACCATGTAGTCGGACGGAACGATGAGGTCATAGCCACTGTTTCCCGCCGAGATGATCGGCTGCATGGCCTCGTTGGAGTCGTAGTTGTCCTCGATGACCTCCACGCCGTACTGGGCGGCGAAGGCGTCCTTCAGTTCGGGATCGATGTACTCGGACCAGTTGTAGAGGTAGAGATCGCCATCGGTCTCACCGACCGCACAGGCTGCTTCACCGCCACCGCCATCGTCGCCGCCACACGCAGCAGCGACGAGGGTGAGCGCAAGGAGTGCCGCCAGTAGCTGCCCCCAGGTTTTGACTTTCATGGTTCGGTTCTCCCTCTTTCGGGTCTCGGGACTCGACGGCCCAGATAGACCGCGATCTTGTCAGATTTTCACGCGGTCTCGTCGGCTTCCGCACGCAGACCGTCGGCGAGCAGCATCATGGCGATCAATACCAGCGACGCCACCAACATGACGACGGACACTGCGTTGATCATCGGTGTGACCCCTTTGCGGATCAAACTGAAGACGAAGACCGGCAGCGTCGTCGCCCCGGGCCCGGCCGAGAACTGTGTCACGACAACGTCGTCGAGCGACAGGGTGAGGGCGAGCAGCGCTCCCCCGAGAATGCCGGGAAGGATCTGCGGAAAAGTCACGTGGGTGAAGGTCTGCCAGCGAGTCGCGTAGAGGTCCATGGCCGCTTCTTCGAGGCGATCATCCATCCCGGCGAGTCGGGCGCGGACCACGACGGAGACAAAGCTGATGTTGAAGGCAATATGGCTGATGATGATCGTCTGCAAACCCTTCGCAAACTCGAAGCCGAGGTACGTGTCGGCGAAGGTGATTGCCTCCGAGAAGAAGATCAGCATCATGATGCCCATCGTGACGTCCGGAATGATGATCGGGAGATACAGCAGTGCATCGAACACTCGCTGACCGCGGAACCGGAAGCGTTCGAGACTCAACGCCGCAAGCGTTCCGAGCACGACAGAGACGACGGTCGACACCGCTGCCACTTTCAGCGACGTCCAGATCGCGCCGTCGTGAAACGCCGTGAGCTGTTCGTTGTCGAGAAACTCGCGATACCAGTCGAGGGTGAAGCCGCCCCATTGCCCGACGAGTCGGTCTCCACTGAATGAGAACACGACCAGCAGGAGAATCGGCGCATAGAAGAAGCCGTAGACGGCGGCGGCGTGCACCCCGAGCATCCGTCGACCCGTTCGCGTCCCGGTCGCGGTCACAGGTTTCGACCTCCACTGCGGAAATACCCAATCGTCGCAGTGAGCATCACGACCATCAGCACCACAGACAGCGACGCACCGAACGGAAAGTTCCGGGCCGTGCCGAACTGGGTCACGATGTAACTACCCAGAAGTACTTCCTTGCCGCCACCCAAAATGTCAGGGGTGACGTACGCACCGAGACTCGGCACGAACACCAGGATCGAACCGGCGACGACACCGGGCATCGACAATGGGAGAAGCACCCGCACGAAACTCTGGCGCGCATTGGCGTAGAGATCCCGACTCGCTTCGAGCAGTGCCCCATCGATTCGCTCGATCGATGCGTAGAGCGGCAGGATCATGAACGGCAAGAAGCTGTACACGAGACCGAGGATGACTGCGAGCTTTGTGAACAGCGGCTCGGGGACATCGACGAGCCACCCGACGAGGAAATCGGGGGCGATCCAACCCGGCAAGTCGATGATCCAGTCAATCACCGTGTCGATACCGAACGCCTCGGCCGTGGTGTTCCACGGACCGTCTTCGGCGAGAATCAGCCGCCACGCATAATTCCGGACCAGGAAGTTCGTCCAGAACGGAATCATCACGAACACGAGCATGAGGTTGCGAACTCGCGCCGACAGCGTCGTCATGAAGTACGCGAACGGGTAGGCAACGACGAGGCAGATGACCGTGGTCAACAGGGCGAGCCCGAGCGAACGGATGAGAACGTTGCGGACGAGTTCCTCACCGAGTCGTTCGTAGGACGCCAGGTTCCAGTCACTGAGTGCAACCCCGCCTCGACTGGTGCGCGTGGCGAACGAATAGACCACCACGATCCCGAACGGGACGGCGAAAAAGACGATCAGATAGATCCACGCAGGGAGCGCAAGGAGGAACCCGCGGCGACGCGCCTGGCGCTGTGCGAGTGCCTCGAACTCCGGCGTCACCCGGTCGGCTTCGGGAATGTCGATTGCGGTCACTCGTCGCCAACCACCCACACGGCTCCTGGGTCCCACCAGATGGAGACGGGTGCACCAGGCTCGTGCAACGCTGCCCCCGGCCGGTTCTCCTCGCGAACCTCTACCTCCATCCAATCCAGACGGACGGTATAGACGCGAGCGTTTCCCAAGTAGGTCACCCGATCGACGACACCCTCGACCGACGGTCGATCCTCAACCGCTTCCGTTGCTGCGATGTGCGCACGCTCTGGGCGCAGGCTCACGGCCACC
>JAPOHW010000031.1 GCA_029979265.1 Actinomycetota bacterium
GATCGCCGGGCCCGCCGCCAGCGTGTGCGCGTCGTCAACGTCGATGCGGACGAGTGAGAACTCGGGTACGGGCGTGTCGTAGACGGTGATCCCGTCGATAGTCACGGGGCGTTGGATGGCCGGGTCGATCGGTTCGGCGTCGACCACGTCAAGCAGTGCGGGGACGTCGACGTGTTTGGAGGTGAGCCCTCCTCGCAAGACATTGTCGGAGTTGGCCATGATCTCGACCCCGGTGCCGCGCAGGTACATGTGGAGATTTCCGGGGCCGAGGAAAAGTGCTTCGCCGGGCTGCAGGGTGAGGCGGTTCAGCAACAGGGCGGTGATCACGCCGGCATCACCGGGGTGATGTGCTCCGAGTGCAGCCGCCATCGCCCGTTCACCGGCGCCGATCTCGGGGCCTGGACGACCGCAGGCGACGACGACGGCATCGACGAGTGCTGAGGCCTCGGCGGGCTCGAGCGTGAGCAGATGCGAAAGGACGGCATGGAGGCCGGCTGCGTTCGGCTCGGTGTCGAGTCGGGCCCGGATCGGGTCGAGTGCAGGGGTGTCGATCGTTGCAAGGATGGCGAGGGCGGCGTGCGGGTCCCGAAAGCCGCAAAGTGCCTCGAACTCCGTGAGCGCGCAGATCAACTCGGGCTTGTGCAGCCGATCACGAAACGACCGGTTCGGCGCATCGAGCGCGATACCGGCAGCGTCCTCGCGGGCATGACCGGCTTCGGCCTGGGCGATCGACGGGTGGGCCTGCAGTGAAAGCGGTTCGGCCGCAGCCAGGAGCTTCACCAGGAACGGGAGTGACCCGAAACGGCCGGCGACGTCGGAGCCGAGCGCAGCGACCGGGTCGGCCCCGACCACGGTGTCGAGTGGCTGGTGGGTAGGGCCGACCAGCGCCGGCGCTGACGGATGGGCGCCGAACCACAGCTCGGCCCACGGTCGACCGTCCGGCGGACGGCCGAGCAACGACGGGATGCTCGAGACGGAGCCCCACTCGTAGTTTCTGATCACCCCTTCGAGTAGCTGCATCGTGCATCCCGGATCGCGGGTCCGGCTCCTCAGTCGGTTGCTCGCGGGTCGTCGATGAGCACGGCGGCGACGGCGTCGCCCACCAGGACGAGATCGAGGAGTTGTGCGAGTGGACCTTCACCATGCGCGTCGATCTCGAACACATGCTCGAACTGCTCTCGAGCGAGCGACACTCCGCCGTCGAGCCCCGCCGGTTCGTCATCGTGGCGCAACATGACGAGCACGACGCCATCGCGAGCAGCGGCATGGAGCCGAAGGCCGGTCTCGACATCGGTTCGTCCCGTCGGGAGTCGACGGCGCACCGCCGAAACGCCGCCGACGCGGTCGAGTTCCTGCACCCAGCGGCGAGCGGCATGTTTGCCGATCGAGCCGGCTGCGGTGACGAGCGCAATGCGGCCCGGCAGGGCATCGGCCAACCGACGCACCGTTTCGTCGATGAGAAGGTCGTCGATGCGCTGGCCGAGCCGATCCGCAGCTTCGGAAACCGTTCGAGTCATGCCGGAGACGAAGCCGAGACGTTCGAGTAGCACCAGCACCGGGACGATCGTTGCGCCGAGCCCGAGGGCAGGACCGGCAGCAGGGTCGACCGGCACGACCGGCACACCCCACGAGCGAGCTGCGTCGCCGAGTGCGCCACCGGCCGTGATCACCACCAACGACGCGCCGGCCTGGCGGGCCGCAGCCGCAGCCTCCACCACACCCCCGTCATCACCCGATCGCGACACGACGATTGCGAGGCTGGTGTCGCCGACCCACGCCGGGCACCGAGCTCCGGTGGCCACGATGGGAACCGTCGCCGTGAGCTCGCAGATCGCTTCGAGGGCGTCACCGCCGATCCTGGCACCACCGGTTCCGAGGATCACCACCGACGTGACACCGTCGACGTTCGGCAGTCCGTCGAGGTCGGCCGCGGCGACGGCAATGTCACGCAGCTGATTCGGCAGATGCCGAACCGAGTCGGTGAACTCGCCGGACACCATGGATCAGGCCTCGAACGTGAGCGAGACGCCGTCGGCCTCGGCTTTGGCCGTGAGCCGGTCGTGCTCGGCCTCGTCGACGTCTTCGGCCTCGTCGGGCAGCATCACCGGGATGCCGTCGTGGATGCGGTAGCGCTTGTGCAGCCGCGGGTTGTAGAGCGCGTCTTCGTCTTCGAAATAGAGCAGGCCCTGC
The DNA here is from genome assembly GCA_029979265.1 of Actinomycetota bacterium. GTDB lineage: Bacteria > Actinomycetota > Acidimicrobiia > Acidimicrobiales > Aldehydirespiratoraceae > UBA11606. Next base: position 2,191 of record JAPOHW010000031.1, read on the forward strand.
TTGTCGGTGGGGCAGGCGAGAATCTCGAGCAGCCGGGAGTCCAAGGTCATGCCTTTAGTAAACCGCGAGATGTGGTTTCTCAGGCGAACAGGGCCCGAACCTCCTCGACCCGCCTGGCGACCTCGGCGTCGTCGGCAGCCTCGAGGTTCAGCCGCAGGAGGGGTTCGGTGTTCGACGGGCGCAGGTTGAACCACCAGTCCCCGAGGTCCACGGTCAGGCCGTCCATCCGGTCTTGGGCTGCCTCTGCGTAGACCTCGGCGACACGATCGATCACGGCAGCAGCATCGGCGACGGTGGTGTTGATCTCTCCCGAGGCTGCGTAGCGGTCCAGCGACGACACGAGATCGGCGAGGCCGGCCGGATGATTCGACACCGCCTCGAGGATGACCAGTGCAGCAATCAGGCCGCTGTCGGCCCGGTAGTTGTCGCGGAAGTAGTAGTGCCCGGAGTGCTCGCCACCGAAGATGGCACCGGTCTCGGCCATCACTGCTTTGATGAAGCTGTGCCCGACCCGGGTGCGCACTGCGGTCCCACCATGTTCGGCGATGACCTCGGGAACGGTTTTCGAGCAGATCAGGTTGTGCAACACGGTCGAGCCCGGGTTCTTCTCGAGAATCGATCGGGCAACCATCGCTGTGGTGAGCGAACCCGAAATCGGCCGAGCCGTCTCGTCGACGAGGAACACCCGGTCGGCATCACCGTCGAACGCCAGACCGACGTCGGCCCGCAACTCGAGGACGCGAGACATCAAGTCGAGCTGATTCTCGGGCTGGATCGGGTCGGCCGGATGGTTGGGGAAGGTGCCGTCGAGTTCGGGATACAGGTGATCGAGCTCGAACGGAAGGCCCTCGAACACCGCCGGTACGACGAGGCCACCCATCCCATTGGCCGTGTCGGCGACGACCGTCAACGGCTTCAGCGCCGCCCGGTCGACGAAGGAGTGCACGTGCTCGACGTAGCCCGGCAGCATGTTCTCGGTGGTGCGCCCGCCTCTGGAGCCGGTGGGTTCGGGACCGGCGATCGCCATCTGCTTGATGAGATCGAGGCCCGATTCGCTGCCGATGGGCGCAGCACCGGCGAGGCACATCTTGATCCCGTTGTATCCGGCGGGGTTGTGCGAGGCGGTGAAAACGGCACCAGGCATGGCAAGTCGGCCCGAGGCGAAATACAGCATGTCGGTTGCGCACAGGCCGACATCGACCACGTCGACACCGTGCTCGACAACGCCGTCGCCGAACGCAGCGGAGAACGCCTCTCCCTCGGGTCGCATGTCGTGGCCGACGACGACGGCGGTTGCGCCCTTGGCCGCAACGAACCGTGCGAACGCACCGCCGATGGCGCGGGCACCGTCAGCATCGAACTGCTCGGGTACTGTGCCGCGAACGTCGTATGCCTTGAAGATGGCGTCGAAATCAGTGCTCATGATCGGAAGAGGTGGGGTCGGGATCGGGGTCCGGCGCAGGCGTCGAGATCTCGAGGGACAGTTGCAGTGTTCCCACCATCGGCGACTCGGCGGGTACGGGGAGGGCACCGGCTCCCAGCACCGGGTAGCGACCGTGCCGGGCGGCCCGTCGTACCCGAACGATGTCGTACAGGACGCGAAGGCCGTCTCGGAACGCGCTGACGGTGGAAGTCTTCGAGTTGACGACGTCGACCGGTAGTTCCGTCATCGAGAGGGCGTACCGCTCGACGAGGTGCAGCACCTCGATGTCGAAGGCAAAGCCGTCGACCGTCCCGTTTGCCATCACCACTCGGGCGACATCGCTGCGGAAGGCCTTGCAGCCGCATTGGGTGTCTCGGTAGTTGCCGAGCAACAGCAGATTGGTCGCCATGTTGATGACTCGGCTGCCGAACGAACGCAGACGGGAGGTGCCGACGAGTGTCTCTGCGTCGCCGTGGTGCCGGTTGCCGATTGCGACGTCGTAGCCACGCTCCACTGCGTCGAGGAAGTCTCGGAGTTGGTGCGGTGCATAGGCGAGGTCGGCGTCGGTGAATGCCACGGTCCGGCCCCTCGACGCAAGGACACCGGCACGAACCGCCGCCCCCTTGCCACCGTTGCTCGGCTGCACGACGACCTGGTCAGCACCTGCGATCTGCGCCACCTCGGCCGTGTTGTCGTGCGAACCGTCGTCGACCACCACGATCTCGAGGTCGTACGCATCGTGCAGGTCGGCGAGGTCGTGACGAATCGTCTCGATGGTCGACGCAATCCGTTGTGCCTCGTTGAATGCAGGCACGACGACCGACAGTCGCACCTCACCGGGGGCGGGCGGCCGGGCGCTGGGAACGGATTGTTCGCGACGCACGGCCCGGAACAGCACCAGCCGATGAGACACCGCCCGCACCAGGGCGGCACCCGCGATTGCGAGCACCTTCACGACAACGATCGGTCCCTCGGTCCCGAGGAAGATCACCATGTCGATCGCCCCTGCCACGAGTGCCACCGTGACGAAGACCGCAGGTTGGCGAATCCAACGATCGACGGCGTCACCTCGCAGCGTGACCTTGCCGTGCAACAGCAGCGCCACCGTTGCGGCAAGGGTCAGCGCAATGGTGTTGGCGAGCAGTTGGGAAACGCCGCCGAGGGTCAGCACCACGGCGAGACCGAAGTCGACGACAGTCGCAGCAACACCGACCAACGCGAATCGCCTCGGATCCGGGTGGGAGGCCGAGTCGCCGGCGACGAGTCGAGCGACCAGCAGCGTGAAGGGCCGGAGCCCGGCGCGAGCACCAGGGTGTCGAGATGCGACGACGACGTTCGCGGCGCGGCGGCGGTACAAACCCGCGAGTCCGGGAAGCAGGTTCGTGACGAGCGCAAACGCGGCAACCACACCCGGCAACCACACCATGCCCGCCAACAGTGGCTCGCTCGTGGTCGGCCGGACGAACATGTGCCCGAGGACCGTGGCCGCCATCAGCACGAGGGCACCAGCGACACGAACGGTCTGTCGCCGCACCATCCGGTCGGACCGACCCATCGCCGCCTCGACCTCTTCCCACTCCGGTTCTGGTACCGCTGCGTCGCCGCCCCAGGGATCGAGGGGTGGCAGCCGATCGCTCGGCGACGACGTGAGATCCCAGGCAACGATGTCACGAACGTCGGGGACCCGACGAACGACGGCAAGGCCGACCAGACCGAGCACCGTCAAGGCCATGGCGAGCACTTCGACACCGGATCGGCCGTAGCGCAACTCGACCTCGGTCTGGGTCGGTACCACGACCATCAGGTTCGGCGACACGCGGTAGGGCCCGTCGGCCCCCGACGCCGTCCAATTCGGGAAGTAACTCGTTCGCACGAGGACCGGCGAGCCGACCTCGTCAACGTCGAAGGAGATCGTGAACTCGTCGGTCTCGATGCCGCTGATCTCCACCGAGTCGGCCCGTTCCGATGGAAGCCCAGACCGAAGGCCGACGGACAAGCCGAAGATCTTGTCGATGCGGCTGTCAGCGGTCTCGGTCCCCTGGATGCCGGCAGGCACCGATGCCTCGAGGTCAGCGATGGAGATCTGCGGCCACCCTGGTGGTCCCGACTCGGCGATGAGTGGGATGTCGCCGGCCTCCCATGCGGCAACCGACGCGACCAACCACTCCTCACCACTCCCCTGGGCCCCATCGACGACGACCGGCAGTCGGTCGAGTCCGACGACGAGATCGGCGTCGTCCACGAGGAAGATCGCCCACGGTGCACTGTTGGCGATCTCTGTCAACCGGGGGTCGTCCAGTGCCTGCTCGATCGCTTCATCGGTGAAGGCCAGGTAGTAGCGAACGCCCATGTCTTGCAGGTGCCCGACCCCCTGCGCCACGTTGAGTGGCGAGTACGGAAGATCGCGTTGGGCTCGTGACGGTGATGTCGACAGTTCGGACTGCATCAAGAAGTGGTACGGCGTGGTGGCCGATGCTTCGAAATAGAGGCCTTCCATCGAACCGATGCATCCGTCGGTCCAGTGCGGAAGCAGCATCGGGGCCATCGGGGTGCCGTAGGAGCCGAGGCGTTCGCTCTGGTATTCCCAGAGCGAACGACCGCACCCGTACTCCTCACCGACTCGGGCCATGGTGCTGACGAACTGTTCGTACTCGGCTGCGGCGGCGGTGCCCTCGTAGCCCCGGAAGTTGTGGGCGAGCCAATAGGGACCGAGGTGCAGATGATCGGTCGACCAGATCGTCCAGGAATAGCCGTTGGAGGTGTCGGTCGATCCGAACGGCAGGGAGTGCAGCGGCAGCCCGAGATGGACCCAGATCGCCAGGGTCGCAACCAGCGCAGGGCCGGCCGTGACGAACGCTCGAACGGTGTCGCGTTTGTACCGGAGCAGCCCGGCGAGGAGACGACCCATCTCGGCGACGGCGACGCCGGCCAGCAGGTTGATGCTCAGGTAGTAGAACGGCAGCAGACGCACGTTCCAGAGCCGGCCCTCGGGCAGGAGCAGGAAGGCAGCAGCGAACACGACGGCAACGAACCCGAGTGCCATGCCGAGCCGTACCCGTCGGGCACCGCTCAAGACGAGACCAACCACAGCGATCACGATCAACAACTGCAGTGGTGGGCTGTTGACCAGGAACGTCTGGTCGCCGAAATTGCCGCCGCGATCCCACAGCGCAGCGACGTAGCGGCGCTCCTTGCCCCACCCCATGTCGTTGAGCAGCGCTCGGTTGGCGAAGAAGGGCAGGACCCAGAACGCAGCGAGCAGCGCTGACGTGATCCCCATGACCGCCGTCCACACGAGCGTGCGGGTGCTCGGACGAATGACGAACAGCGCAACGGTGGCAACGAGCGCAAAAAAGGCGGCGAACAGGTGCAACAGGCCGGTGAGCGCAAGCAGTGCAGCGGCCACCCCCTTGTGGCGGCCGGTTTCGAGCCCACGAGCAGCGACACCGATGTACACGACCGCAACGGTGAGCCCGAGGGAGTAGGCGAACTCGCCCGCCATCGTCGACAGGAGATTGCCGCCGTAGATGTTGTAGCTGTGGTCGAAAAGAAAAGGCAGGGTGAACACGGCGAGCAGGCCGGGTCCGGGGAAGGCGAGCCCACCGAGTCGACCGGCCAGGTAGGCAGCAGCCGGCAGGGTCACCATGCCGGCGACCACGACGAGCTTCATTGCGATGCCGTACTGCACGGGCAGCAACAACAACCACAGCACACCGGCCGTGACGTAGACCGACAGCACCTTGCCCGTGGTGTCGGCCCAGCGCTCGCGCACCGTGATCGCTGCCCATGCGAGAAGTCCGGCAGCCGGCACGAACACGAGTGGACCACCGGCGAGACCGACGTTGAGGATGACGATCAGCAACGACGGGACGACCATGTAGAAGGTGAACGCAGGGAAGCCGGCATACCAGTCGGGAGACCAGCCGGTGAGGCGCCAGTTCGGCAGCAGGACGCCGCGGAGATACTCCGGTGACCAGACATGTGCCCCCATGTCACCGCCGGTGGGGGTGGTGTCGTCGAACCAGAGGCCGATGCGAAGGTTCCAGATCACGAACAGGGTCGCGAACGACACGAGGAGGAGGGTGATCCACGCCTCCCCGGAGGAGACCCACGCCGGCCATCCGATCCCGAACCTGCCGCCGCTCGACGTGTCGTCGAAGGCATCGAAGAGGGTGTCTTCCGTCGTCTCGTCTGACGTGTGAGCGTCGATCGACGTGGTGCGTTGGGTCATGACGGCGACCATCGTGCCATCTTGGCAACGCTTGGTCGCGGCGCCTGCGGACGAAGCTCGGTGAGCCTCGGCATCTGGCGCTCCAGGACGTGGGGCGCGACGCCCTCCATTGCAGACGAGGTGGTGTGGCTGTGGGCTATGCCCTGCGGTAGGGGCGCTGGCCCACCGGATCGCCGAGGTCGCCGATGACACCTGCGAGGGTGGTGACACGGCCCTCGCTGTGCCACCAGCGCGTGTCGCACCGAGCGCAACTGCACATGACGCGCTGCCCGGCACCGACATTGATCGAGATCGTCACGAGCGGTCCGCCGCATGAAGCACAACACCCGCTCGACATCATCACCAACTCCTGTCGCCTGACACCAATCCATCGGAACATGAGAGGTGAACTTGAGCGACAAGCTGCGGAAAATGCCCGATCGACTGCGGCGCGATCACGGTGCCGCGAGGAGCAGGACCACGGTGGTGGCGTTGAACCCCACATGCGCCCAGATCGCAGTGGCGAGTCGGCCGGTGCGTTGGAACAGCAGCGCAGCCACCACACCGAACAGGAACAGGCCGGGGAACTGCACGAGCTGGAAGTGCGAGACCGCAAACACGAGCGACGACACGACAACGGCAAGACCGACGGCGAGGTTGTGGTGCGATGCCTCCATGTCACGGATCCCGCGATACAGCAGGCCGCGATAGACGATTTCCTCGGCGAGCGGGGCCATGACCGCCGTCATGACGACGAACGCAGCGACGTCGACCAGCCCGTCGACGTGGGCCACGAGGTCTTCGGCAGCCTGACCGACGTCACGTCGATCGACGACGAGCCACACCAGTTCGTACAGCGGGATGAGGAGGAACTGGGTGGCGATACCGACCCCGAGGCCGACTGGTACATCGACGGGCCGCATCGTCCAGCCGAGGTCGCGACGCCACTCGAGTCCATTGCGTCGGTCGAGCAGCGGTACGCCGATGAGGCCGATCCACAACGGCAGGTTCAACAGTGCGAGCGCGAACCCGGGCGGGCGCAGATCATCGAGCGGAAGGCCGCGGCCCAACTGCATGGCGGCACGGCCGGCTTCGGCCCCGACTGCGGCGGTGACGTCGAGGCGCCATCCCTGGGCTGCCACGATCGAACCGCCGATGAGCACGGCAAGAAACAGGCCCCCTGCGAATGCAACGAGGGCGAGCACGACCAGCCGAGTGGGCGGGTACGGCGGGGGCTGTTCCACCTAACTGGCGTAGCGAAGGACAACCGGTTCGACCGCAGCGGTCTCGACCGGGGCCTCCACGGCCGCCACCCTGCGATCACGCAGCGCCCAGCCCCGAGGGGGGTGGGTGCGCTCGGCATGGCGATGGCAGAGATCGTGGTTGGCCGGGCTGTCAAACGGATGCAGCGGATCGAGCCAGACCTGGCGACTGCTGTATTCGAACGACAGGGTCGTGTCGGCACTCTGGCCACATCCGGGGCGGGCGCATCGACGGCTCATGCGAGAACCGTAACCCCAACGCTGGTCTCATGTGCGGAGCCAAGGCCGCGCACCGACACAACGCAAACAGACCCGACATCGGTAGCGGGTCGTCCCCCGTCTACCCTTGAATCATGGCGTCGAATCCTCCCACGCCCCCACCCCCTCCGCCGATCCGCGACGACGACCGCCCCGACCGTTCTCGCAAGCCGCCGGCGAGCGGCATTTCGCGGTACGCCGTGTGGATTGCCCTCGCCTCGCTGCTGGCGTTGATGAGCCTCAGCATGCTGCTCCCGAGCGAAACCCGCGAACCGGTGGGTTACCGCGACTTCATCGAACGGGTGGCTGCGGGCGAGGTGGTCGAGGCCGAATACGACAACACCGACGGGGCGATCTCGTTCACCGATGGGGACCAGCTGTACTCGACTGTCGGTCCGCTGCCGTTGCCCGACGACGACCATGATCTGATCCTCGCCCAGACCGAAGAATTCCGGTTCGTCACCCCACGACCCAACTTCTTCCAGTCGCTGCTGCCGTTGCTCATCCCGGTGTCGTTGCTCATCTTGTTCTTCGTGTGGATGCAGCGCCGGGCGCAAGGCCAGATGGGCAACATCATGTCGATCGGGCGAAGCAAGGCGAAGACCTACAGCACCGAACGTCCGGGAACGATGTTCGACGATGTTGCCGGTTACGAGGGCGTGAAGCAGGAGATCACCGAGATCGTCGACTTCTTGAAAAACCCCGATCGTTTCACCGAGATCGGAGCGCGAGTGCCAAAGGGTGTGCTCCTCGTCGGTCCGCCCGGAACTGGTAAGACGCTGCTGGCCAAGGCGGTCGCCGGGGAAGCCGGTGTGCCGTTCCTGTCGGTCACCGGCTCGGATTTCATGGAGATGTTCGTCGGTGTCGGCGCCAGCCGGGTTCGTGACCTCTTCGAATCGGCCCGCAAGATGGGAAAGGCGATCATCTTCATCGATGAGATCGATTCGATCGGCCGAAAGCGCGGAGCCGGGCTCGGTGGTGGCCACGACGAACGCGAACAGACCCTCAATCAGATGCTGGCCGAGATGGACGGCTTCGAGAGTTCCGAGGGCATCGTGATGATGGCGGCCACGAACCGGCCCGACATCCTCGATCCCGCGCTGCTGCGCGCCGGCCGCTTCGATCGCCAGGTGGTGGTGCCGCTGCCCGAGCTCGAGGACCGGGTGCAGATCCTCGGTGTGCATCTCAAGGGCAAGCGCACCGCCGACGACGTCGACATTCGTGTCATTGCACGGGGTTCGCCGGGCATGGCTGGTGCCGATCTGGCCAACCTTGTGAACGAGGCCGCCCTCTTTGCGGTGCGACGGGGCAGTGACGTCATCGCCGCAGAGGACTTCGACGCCGCCCGCGACCGGGCGCTGCTTGGGATCGAACGGGGCTCGATGGTGCGCAGCGCCGAGGAACTCGAACGCACCGCCTACCACGAGGCCGGCCACGCCCTGTGCGCTGCGATCATCCCGGAGAACGATCCGGTCCACAAGGTCACGATCATTCCCACGGGCATGGCGCTCGGCGTCACCATGACCTTGCCGACCGGTGACCGCCACTCGATGGACAAGGACGAGGCGGAAGCTCGAATGGTCATGGCCATGGGCGGGCGCGTTGCCGAGGCCTTGGTGTTCGACGAGTTCTCGTCCGGAGCTTCCAACGATCTGCAACAGGCCACCGCCATCGCTCGCCGCATGGTCACCGAATGGGGCATGAGCGACACGGTCGGCCCGATGTCACTCTCGGATCAGGGCCCTGTCTTCCTCGGCGAAGACATGATGCAGTCGAAGAACTACTCGAGCGCGACGCAGAAACTGGTCGACGACGAAATCCGCCGCATCCTCTTCGAAGCCGAAGATACCTGTCGCGAGCTGCTGGTCGAGTACCGACACGGCCTCGACCTCGTCGCTCGAGCGCTGCTCGAACACGAGACGATCAGCGGGTCGGAGGTCGAGCGTCTCATCGAGATCAGTCGTCAGCCCGACACGACCTCTGCAAGCCAGAGCCTGATCGAATCCGACGGCGACGCGGTCGAGGTCGGCACCAGCGACGACGCCTGATCCATGGATCGGGTTCTCCTGGTCGTCGGAGCACTCGCAATCGCCGGGGTGTTCGCCGCTCTCCTCGGCCGGCGAACGGCAGCGCCGTCATCCAACACCCACCATGTCCCGTCGGTGCTCGATCGGCGCGACTTCGAGCGACCCGATGCCCCCTGGCTGGTCGCCGTGTTCACGTCATCGACCTGTTCCACCTGTGCCGGGGTGTGGGAGCGAGCCGAACTGCTCGCCAGCGAGGCTGTCGTGTGTCAGCGCATCGACTTCCAGGACCACAAGGCACTCCACGAGCGGTACCGCATCGACGGGGTACCGACCCTTGTCGTGGCCGATGCCGACGGTGCGGTGAAGCGAGCGTTCCTGGGTCCGGTCACTGCGACAGATCTGTGGGCAGCGGTCGCAGACGCCCGCGAACCGGGGTCGGTGCCGCCGGATTGCCACACCGGCGAACTCGACGATCAGGGCAACTGATCGATCGGCGTCAGTTCGCTCGCTGCCACCGCTGCCATCATCTGTCGAGATGTGAGGCCGACGATCTCGCGGCCGACCACGATGGCGCTGCTCGACTCCACCACCACGATCGGTCGTTCGCCGAGTACATCGCCGCTCACGGTCGCTCGCCGTCCTGGACCGAGTTCGATCGTGGTCACGAGCGAACGGCCATCGGGGCCCACCACATAGACCTCGGTTCGGGCGATCGCCGTCATCGACGGGTTGACCAGCACGAGTTGGGTTGACGTTCCGTCGAGCGGCGCGATCCAGCGTTCGGCGGCTCCCACGATCCCCGGCATCGCGGCGGTGCCGGGAACGATCTCGAGATCCATCGCCGCCAGCCGCTCGATGCCGACCGCGACCGGATCGCCGGTGAGTGAACGGGCGAGCATGGCGAATTCCGAGATGGTGGCGAGGCGTGACTCGGCTGCAACGACAACCTCGACGGTTCGGCCGGGTCGGATGGTGAGTTCGACCGGGTCGGGCTCGATCGAGCCGTCGGTGAGGATCTCAAGGTCGACTTCGGCCGACTCCTCGCCGGGGTTCGTGACCAGCACACGGTCGGTCAACCCGAATTCGGTTCGTACCGACGGAATCACCGACGCGGCGGCGCCGTCTTGGACCAGTGGCGTGACGGTGAGACCGCGAGCGGTACCGGTGCGGGTCTGGATCCGCGACCCGACGACCCGCCCGGCCAGGGCCTCGATCCGGGCCGACACCCGACTCGCAACGGTGACCTCTTGGGTGACATCGATGACGGCGAGGCGACGGGCAGGCACGACGACCGCGGTGAGGCGATCGATGCCCACATCGGCATCGAACGCAATGTCGACGACGGCGTCTTCCTGGAACGGATTGAGGAGCAGCAACAGCATCTCCTCGCCCTCGGCGATGACCCGGGTTGCGCCGTCGGTGGCGAAGAGTTCCTGGGAGGTCCGTGTCGTGCACGGTGCCCGATCGATCCCGGTCAGGCCGTCGTAGGTCTGCTCGACGATCACATCGGAGCCGGCGACTTCGACGATCGCACCGATCCAGGCGGCATCGACGGCAAGGTCGGCGATCGCCACCCCGATCCGCTCCCCCGCCCCGACGCTGACCTGACTTCGCCGACCCGGCTCGGGGTCGGAGCGCACGGTGACGATGTCGGCAACCGCCGGCTCTGTTCCTGCATTGATCACCTCGAGCGCAACCGCCGCACGGCCACCGGGGCCCGAACCGCCCGGACAGAACCAGGTGCCAGTTCTGGCATCGGGCTGGCCGATCCCACCGACGGTGGCGGTCTCGGGTGCGGGACGCTCGTCCTGTTCGGCCACGACCCCCAGGGCAATGATCGAGGCGACCAACACCAACGCCACGAGCCGAAGCGCACGCATCAGCGGCCTGCTCCCGTGATCCGGCGCAGGACGAACCCGACCGCCGCTGCGATCATCACCAACTGGGTCAGCACGGCCAGTTGGCGCCACCTGGGCGTGGTGTAGGCCAAGACGGCGTCACCGCCGGAGGCCGGAACGAACGACGTCGCCCATCCCAGCGAGCGGCGTTTAGCTGCGATCTCACCGTCGACCGTGAGCGTCCAGCCCTCGTCGGGGGTCTGCGTGACCATGACCTCGGTCTGGTCGGGCACGGGTCCGTTGATGCGATCGTCGGTGCCGACGAGCACACCGATGTTGCTGCCGATCGGTGTCACGGCGAGATCGAAGATGTCGTCGATGCCGTCGTCGAATCCGACGACGGCGGCGGCCCGCATCGGGGTCCACTCAATGTTTTCGTAGACGCGAGCAGCGCTGTTCACCCCGGGGAGACGTCGAAGATCGAGTTGGGTGTCGAGTGTCTCGGCAAGGTCGGCAGGAAGGGCGATCGCCGACTCGTCGGTGCTGAACGGTGCGGGAGCGAGCCGGTCGATGCTGATCAGGTAGCGAACCGAGAGGCCACTGAGGAGACGGCCGGCGCGGTTGGTTTCTCCGGCTGCGATGGCGTCGAGCACCCGCTCGACCTCATCGGCGCCACCCCGGTCGGCTGCGTGCGATGTCTCGGTGATGTCGGGCAGGCCGTCGATCGTCGCGACCCACGCAACCCCGTCGGCGAGGGCGACCCCGTCGGCGGGGAGATGATCGGGATGGCCGATCCAGATGATGCGATAGCTGCCGTCGATGCCCGGATCGGCGAGTGGCAGGACCCGCGAGTAGTCGCCTCGTCCAAGTTCCCAACGTCCCGACTCGAGCAGGCCAACCGACGGAAGTACGGCGACGATCGCAGCGACTGCAGCCACGGGCAGCAGCGATTGGCGCCAGCCGAACCCGGTCCCCCGCAGATCGTTCTCGAGCGTGTTGACCGCCACTCCGCACAGCCCGGCAATGGCGATGGCAGCCGGCCCGATGAGCACAGAGTTGGCGGGAAGCCCGAACGGCACCCAGCCTCGGACGGCTGCGTAGGCCAGTGCATAGGACGCGAGGGCAACGAACCAGAGGCGAACGGCGAGATCGAACCGCCAGGCCCGACCGACGAGCAGCGGCACGGTCATCGGAACCGCGAACGCCCACAGGAACAGACCGGCGTCGCCCGGTGCGATGTCGAAGCGGACGAGGTCGACCAGTGGCGTCTGATCTCCTGTTCCGGTGCCGCCCCCGGCGAATGGATGCCAGGGCAAGCCATTGAGCACCACGTCGATCGTGAACGGCAGCGCCAACAGACCAGCGGTCACTGCGGCGATCACCGAACCGACCACGAGACGCAGGATCCCGGTCGGATTGATCGCCACCAGTGCGCCGGCCACGAGCCCTGCACTCAGCACGACGGTGACGATGGCGACGGTCGGATCGAAGATGCCGATGAACCCAACGGCGATACCGCCACCCACGGCCGCCGAGACCAAGGGCCGTGCCGGCCCCGACGCAGTCCGAAACGGAGCACTCGCCTGCGCCTCGAGCAGCGCCCGTAGGATCCACGGTGCTGCGCCATACATGCCGAGCGTCGACCACGACGCGGTTGCGATCGCTCCCCACGGCAACGGCAGAGCCAGGTACGCAACGAGCGTTCCGATCTGGGCCCGTCGACTTCCGGTGACGGCGAGCAGTCGCCATGCACCGAACAGCCCGACGAAGATCGGCCCGAGCACCCACAGGGTGCGGACGAACCCGACCGAGCCGTTGAGCACGATCGCGAGCACGCCGAGGAACCCCAACCCGGACGGCGTCGACCCGACCGAACCGACGTCGCGACCTCGCCACGACGACCACCAGGTGTCGATCAGCCGACCACCCGACTCGGGGAACGCGGCGAAGTCGCCCACGGCGGGAATACCGGCCGAGATCAGATTGCGAGAGCCGAACAGGACGAACAGGACGACCAACGCCCAGGTGATGGCGGAGAACCGTGAGGTGCCGGTTCGCACCGCAGTGACGATGTCGCGGCCGAACGTGCGCGTGCTACGGCCGATCTGCCCTCGGATGAAGGCGTTGATGCGAACACTGCCCGCCACCTGCAGCCTGGCCAGATCCCTCGGCGAGGTCGCGATGTGGGGCCGGATGCCGGCCCGCCGCCGACGGATCTCGGATGCTCGAGCGAGATTCCATGTCCACGATGCCACCACGTCGGACACCTGGCCGAACCGACCGGTGACCAGCGCGATCAGTATCTCGGCCGCGTTGAGCATGGCGAGGACGGTCAGTGTCAACGGGAGCCGTGCTGCACTCCCGGTGATCAGCACGGTGCGCAGCTGGTGGCGGGCTCGGGTTCGTCTGATGTCGTCGACACCGAGCCGCGCCCGCATGTTTTCGCGGTGTCGCACCTTGGCATCGGGAACAACCATGACGCGAGCACCGGCCAGCTGAGCCCGCCAGCACAGATCGATGTCGTCGCCACGGCGGTTGATGCCCGGGTCGAATCCGCCGATCGTGGCGAAGAGGTTGGTGCGGATCAGAAGACAGGCCGACGGCACGGCAAAGACGTCGGTGACGGCGTCGTATTGCTCCTGGTCGAGTTCGTTCACGTCGACCACGTCGTCCCACGCTGCGAACTGGTCGACCTGCAAGCCCACGTGTTGCAGCAGCGCAGGCTTCTCCCAGTGGACGAGCTTCGGTCCGGCGATGCCGATGTTCGACCGGAGCGCCTCGGTGACCATGATCCGCACCGCATCGGAGGCGAGGGCAACGTCGTCGTGACACACGAGGAGGAACGCCGAGGCGATGTCGGTTTCCAGCACCGTGTTGGCGGCGGCGCCGAACCCGTTCGTATCGCTGGCATCGATGATGGTCGCCGACGGGGCGACGGCCCGCACCCGCTCGTCGAGTTGGACCTCGCTGTCGCTGTCGCCACCTGCATCGACGATCACGATGTCGAGTCTGGGGTAGTCCTGGGTGACCAGGCTGTCGAGCGTCTCTTCGAACCAGTCGCCAGGCTCGTGGGCGACGACCACAGCGGTGACGGAGGGCGTGGCCGCGCGCGATTCGGTGGTGGCAGCGTCGGGTTGCGCTGAGACGTCGGTGGGTTCGACCTCGATGTGCAGACGCTACCTGTCGGTCGGCAACCGACCGTGCCACCCCGTCGGTGGTTGGTGCGGCGTACACCCGGTCGTAGATTTCGGGGCGATGGTGCATGCCTTGGTGACCGGTGCTGACGGCTTCGTCGGCCTGCACCTCGTCCCGCATCTGCGTGCCGAAGGCGATCGGGTCACCGAGAGTTCCGGTGACATCACCGATCGCGATGCACTCATCGCCGAGTTCGGCCGATCTGATGCCGAGGTCGTGTATCACCTTGCCGGGCAGGCCGATGTCGGCGGCTCGTGGCAGCACCCGGCAGAAACCGTCCGGATCAATGTCGAAGGCACGCTCAACGTCCTCGATGCGGCCCGATTTGCCGGGTGTCGCCGCGTGGTGGTCGTCACGAGCGCCGACGTGTACGGCCGCATTTCCGAAGCCGATCTGCCCATTCGTGAAACCCACCAGCTGCAGCCCGTCAGTCCCTACGCCGCATCGAAGGCAGCCGCCGAAATCGTCTGTGTGCAGGCGGGCCTGGCCCACGGTCTCGAGGTCGTGCGGGTTCGCGCCTTCAACCATCTCGGCCCGGGACAGAGCGATCGGTTCGTGGCGTCGGCCATCGCCGGCCGCATCGTCGCGTGTGAACAGGACGGATCGTCGGTCGTGAAAGTCGGCACCCTCGATGCCCGACGAGATTTCACCGATGTTCGCGACGTGGTACGGGCCTACCGGTCGCTGATGACCGACGGGCAGGCCGGCGAGGTGTACAACGTGTGTTCGGGCCGCGACCGGTCGATTCGAGATGTCGCCGATATCCTCGTGAGTCTCTCGACTGCCGACATCACACTCGAGACCGATCCGGCGCTGGTCCGCCCGGTCGATCTGAGCGTGCTTCGGGGCGACAACACCAAGATCAGCGACTGTACCGGCTGGTCGCCAACCATTCCGATCGAGCAGACACTCGAGGATCTCCTCGGCTTCTGGCGGTCGCAACGTTCAAAGCGGCAAGGGGCCCAGACGTGACCAAGCGAGCGCTCATCACCGGCATCACCGGACAGGACGGTTCGTACCTCGCCGAGTTTCTGCTCGAGCGCGACTACGAGGTGCTCGGCATGGTCCGCCGTTCGAGCACCGTCAACTTCGAACGGATCGCCCACATCCAGGACAGGGTCACGTTCGTTCCCGGCGATCTGCTCGACGAGATCTCGATGATTCAGATCCTGCGCCAGTACCGGCCCCAGGAGGTGTACAACCTCGCTGCCCAGTCGTTCGTGCAGACCTCGTTCGGTCAGCCGGTCCTGACCGGCGAAACCACCGCCCTCGGGGTGACTCGCCTGCTCGACGCGATCCGCCTCGTCGATCCCGACATCCGGTTCTACCAGGCGAGCTCGTCGGAGATGTTCGGCAAGGTGCACGAGGTTCCCCAGACCGAGACCACCCCGTTTCACCCTCGGTCGCCGTACGGGGTGGCGAAGGTGTACGGCCATTGGATCACACTCAACTACCGGGAGAGCTACGACCTCCACGCCACCAGCGGCATCTTGTTCAACCATGAGAGCCCTCGGCGCGGTCTCGAATTCGTGACCCGCAAGATCAGCCATGGTGTTGCCCAGATCAAGCTGGGCGCCATCGACGAGCTTCGGCTGGGCAATCTCGATGCACAGCGGGATTGGGGGTTTGCCGGTGACTATGTCGAGGCGATGTGGCTCATGTTGCAACAGGACGAGCCGGAGGACTTCGTCATCTGCACGGGCGAGACGCACTCGGTTCGCGACTTCTGCCAGGTGGCGTTCGGTCATGCCGGTCTGAACTGGGAAGACCACGTGGTCGTGGACGAGCAGTTCATGCGACCGGCCGAGGTCGACCTTCTCGTCGGCGACTCCACCAAGGCCCACGACCACCTGGGGTGGAAGCCGGAGACCACGTTCGAAGAACTGGTGACGATGATGGTCGACGCCGATCTCGATCTTCTGCAGGGGAAGCTGAAGGGCATCTCGTGAGCGCCGTCGCATGAGCCATGCCGTTCTCGCCGGCGGGGTTGGTGCGGCCCGCTATTTGACCGGCGCACTCGAAGCGTTCGACCCGACAACGGTGACCGGCATCGTCAACGTGGCTGACGACGTAGTGCTCCACGGCCTACACGTCAGCCCCGATCTCGACACCTGCACCTACACCCTCGCCGGCGCCATCGACCCCGAGCGCGGTTGGGGTCTCGCCGACGAAACCTGGCAGGCGATGGCAGAACTCGGTCGCTACGGCGGCGAGGACTGGTTCAGTCTCGGCGATCGTGACCTCGGGACCCACCTGTTTCGAACGGCCCGCCTGCACGCCGGCGCAACCCTCACCGAGGTGACCGCCGAGATCACCGCTGCGTGGGAGCTCGGTTGCCGGCTGTTGCCGGTCACCGACGATCGTGTCGAAACCCGGGTGGAACTGACGGACGGCCGTGAGGTCGGCTTTCAGGAGTACTTCGTCGGCATGCAGCACAGCGTCGATGTTGCTGGTGTTCGCTTCGCGGGTGCCGACACGGCTTCGTTGTCGTCGCAGGTCACGACTGCGATCGAGTCCGCCGACGCACTCGTCATTGCGCCGTCGAACCCGATCGTGTCGATCGGTCCGCTGCTTGCCGTTCCCGGACTTCGTGCGCTGGTCGAGGCCCGCCGCGACCGCACCGTCGCCGTCTCGCCCATCATCGGCGGGGCTGCACTCAAGGGTCCGGCCGACCGGATGCTGCGCGAACTCGGCGAGGAGAGTTCGGTGGTGGGGGTGGCGCGCCGCTACCGCGATCTGGCTGCGACCCTCGTCATCGACGACATCGATCGTGATCTCGCCCCTGCGGTCGAAGCCGCAGGGATGCGAGCGGTCGTGATGCCGACGATCATGAACCAACCGGGAGTGGCTGCGGCGCTGGCCCGGGCCTGCCACGATGCCGCCACCGGGAGCTGACCATGGCCGACCTCGAGATCATCGCCATCCACGACATCGGCGAGGTTCGACCGGGTGACGACCTGGCCGAACTGATCGCCGCCGCAGAAGATGCCGAACTGCGCGACGGTGATTGTCTCGTGATCACCCAGAAGGTCGTGTCGAAGGCCGAGGGCCGCCTCGTCGACATCGACCCCGACGACCCGCTGTCGCACAAACCACTGGTCGAGCAGGAGTCGGTGCGGATCTTGCGGCGCCGCGGCGAACTGATCATCTCCCAGACCGAGCACGGTTTCGTGTGTGCGAACGCCGGCATCGATCTGTCCAACGTCGAGCGGGGCCAGGCTGCCCTGCTACCGGTCGACTCGGATCGATCGGCTCGGGGGATTCGTGACCGGCTTCGGGCCCGCCACGGTGTCGATGTCGCCATCATCATCAGCGACACGTTCGGTCGACCCTGGCGTCGCGGCGTCACCGACGTGGCCATCGGCTGCGCCGGTATCCAGGCCGTGGCCGACCTGCGGGGCACCACCGATGCGCTCGGGCGCGAACTGCTGGTGACCGAGGTGGCTGTGGTCGACGAGATCGCGTCGGCCGCCGACCTGGTGATGGGCAAGGCGAAAGGGGTTGCGGTTGCGATCGTGCGGGGACTCGAGCCGACATGGTTCGGGCGCGGGTCGGTCGTCGACGAGATCGTTCGCGACCCGGCCGACGATCTCTTCCGCTGACCCACCGACGAGTCGCCACGCCCGGCGGACCGAGGATTCTCGTGTCGTGTCGTTGCACCGGTAGCGTGCGCCGGTGACCACCGAAACGACCGCGCCGAGCGACGAGATCCGGGGCCTCGGCATGGCTGGAGCCCTGCTCGCCGTGTCGGCGTGGGGTGCGGCAAGCGTGATCGCCAAGCATGTCGACATGGGCGGCCTTGCCGTGGCCACGTATCGCTTTGGTTCGTACGGCTTGGTGGTGGCCATCGTCATGACGGTTCGGCGCACGCCGGTCAATCTTCGTGTGATGCGAGCATCGATGGCCGGCGGTATCGCGCTCGGCGCCGACGTTGCCTTCTTCTTCTCGGCGATCAAACTGACGACGGTTGCGAACGCCACGGTCATCGGCGCCCTGCAACCAGTCGTCGTTGCAATCACTGCCAATCGCTTCTTCGGCGAGACCATTCGCCGCCGCGACGTCGTGCTCGGCCTTGTCGCGATCGTCGGGGTGGTGGTCGTGGTGATGGCTGCTGCCAGCGACGCACCGAGCGATTGGCGCGGTGATGTGCTGGCGGTTGGCGCGCTGTTTGCCTGGTCGGCCTATTTCATCTTCGCTCGGCAGGCCAAAGGGGTCATCACCTCGAACGAGTACACCGTGGGTGCCGCCATCTGGGTTGCGATCATCAACGCACCCCTGGCGTTGGCGTTCGGCCAGTCGATGGCGTGGCCGTCGTTGAGCAACTGGTTCTGGATCCTCGTGATGGCGTTCGGTGCCGGCATTCTCGGTCATGCCGCCATGAATTGGTCGCTGCAACAGATCCCGTTGTGGCTGGGTTCGACGTTCACGTTGCTGGTACCGGTCATCTCGAGCACGGTGGCGTGGTTCGCCTTCGACGAACCGATCACCGCCATCCAGATCGTTGCGATTGCGGTGGTGTTGGCGGCGCTGACCGGGGTGATCACCGGGCAGGCCGGCATCGGGTCGCGGCCTCGACCGCTGCGCCGTTAGCTGTCTGCGCCGGTCCCCGGATTGTCGAGCACCGAGAGGTCTTCCGACACGAGCTCGTCGAGCAGGGTGGGATCGATCATCGTGAAGAAGTTCGGCAGGGCAAGCCCATCGGTCACGAGCTGTGCCGTCACGACGATGCGGTTCCGAGAGGTGAGTTCGGGATGGCACGAGGTGAGGGTGAGGCGGCTGTCGCCGAAATCGCCCACGATCCACGTGTCGTCGGGATCGACGACGACGAACCCCGGCCCGACGTCGTTGATCTCGTCTTCGTACCCTGCGTAGGCGACGGCAGGCTCCATCACCTCGTAGGTGAACCGACCTTCTTTGGTCGACACCACGATCTGGTCTCCCGGCTCGAGTTCGTCGACGCGTCCGAACGGGGCGCCATAGGTGGTTCGATGACCGGCGATCGCCGAGTTGCCGTCGAAGCCGGGGCGCACGGTGCCCTCGTAGTGGCCGGGACCGCGGCGCAACGCGTCGACCGAGACATCCCGCATCACGAATCGGGTGAGCTCGATGGCTGGTATCTCGAGAAACGCCAGCGCCTCGCCGCTGTCGGGAAAGCGGGCCGCCATCAATACGGCGTCGACACCGCCTGGAAGCAGCTTGTCGTCGACCTCGTCGGCAATCGGTTCGGTAGCCGGCCCGGTCGTTGTGGTGGGACCGGCCCGCTCGGTATCGGTGTCGGGGTCGACGGACGAGGACGACGCTGGCACTGCTGCGTCGTATGTCTCTTGCAGGGCGGCTTGTGCGCTGGCCTCATACGCGTCGGTGCCCCACAGTTGCCATGAGGCGTATCCGGCTACCAACAGCGCTGCGAGGCCGCATCCGACCCCGAGCGCGACGAAGGCCCGACCCGCGCGTCTGCGCCGGGCCGGGCCTTCGGACGTCACGCCTGCTGCAGTCGGCGGCCGCCGGTCACGAGGGCTGCGGCGGCGACGGCAAGCACGAGGCCCGTGATGAGGTAGGCGGTGGTGTTGATGCCGGTGTTGGGCAGATCACCGGCGGCACCGATGGTGATCACGGTTGCACCGCTCTCGGTCTGTGCGGCGTTGCCAGCGACGAGGACGAGACCTTCGGCCGGGACGTCGTAGGTGACGTTGAGCGACCAGTCACCGGCGTCGTAGGGCGTCAGCGCAGTGAGATCGCACGAGTCCTCGGCGATGGCAGCGGGGTCGCCGTTGGCGCCGGGGCACGGCAGCAGGAAGCCGTTCTCGCTGAATCCCGACCCGCTGATGGTGAAGTCGTAGCTGCCGGCCTCCGGCACCGAGCCGGGGTCGGCACTGATCGACTGGGCGGCGGCAGGCGCCGCCAGAGCGATCAGTGCAGCGAACACGAGCGCTACTCGAACAATGGTCTTCATTGGGTTCTCCCCCTGGTTTCGGCGCCCCAGACGCCGGACGATGCGAACCTGACGCACCGTCAGATTGTGATGTTTGCAGAAAACCGGGGCGGTTGGAAGTCAAACCGAGCCGGGGCCGATGCAGCGGTGGCCGACAGCGCCTCGTCCTCTTCCTCGTCGGCGACCCAGTCACCTCGGCGTCGGGTTCCTTGGGTCGCATCCACCCACCGCCTAGCGTCACCCGGGGTGGTTCGTCGCCTCGCCGATCGGAAGAACATCGATGTCTCCTCGAATACTCGTCGTGTGCACCGCCAACGTCTGCCGTTCGCCGATGACAGCAGCGCTGTTGGCCGACGCCTGTCTGGGCCACGACACAGCGCCGCAGATTGCGAGCGCCGGCCTGACCGAGGTCAACCTCGATGTCGATCCCGTCGCAGTGGGC
>JAPOHW010000032.1 GCA_029979265.1 Actinomycetota bacterium
CTTCGGGCCCTTCGTCTCCTCGACGACCCGTGCCGTGACCGACGCCTTGGCCAGCTCATCGGGGGTCGCAAGGACCGTGTCACCGTCGACGACCAGTGCAACGGGAAGTGAAATCTCTGCACCGGGCTCACCGGTGCGGTCGACCTCGAGGGACTGCCCCTCTTCCACGCGGTACTGCTTGCCGCCGGTCTTCACTACTGCGTACATAGGAGACAGATGCTAGCGGGATGGAGCAAGATTCCAGCGCTGTGCATCAATCGAGGATGCCCTCGACCATGACATGGCCCTTGCCTCCGCACTCCTCGCAGTGCTCGGTCACCGACTCGAGAAGACCCTCTCCGATCCGTTTCCGAGTCATTTCCACGAGACCAAGTTCCGAGATGTCAAACACTTGGGTTCGAGTCTTGTCTCGGGCAAGCGCAGCACGGAAGACCTTCACGACCTCATCTCGGTTTTTGGCAATCTCCATGTCGACGAAATCGATCACGATGATGCCGCCGATGTCTCGGAGTCGGAGCTGGTTGGCGACTTCCTCAGCCGCCTCGAGATTGTTACGGAACACCGTTTCCTCGAGTGACGACTTCCCGACGTTCTTGCCCGTATTCACATCGATGACGGTGAGCGCTTCGGTGGCCTCGATGATCAGCGATCCACCTCCGGGCAACCAGACCTTGCGGTCGAGTGCCTTGCGGAGTTGCTCATCGATGTGCTGTCGCTCGAAGAGCGGAATGCCCTCGGCTTCTTCGTCGTAGTACTCGATCCGGTCGGCAAGTGCCGGGGTGATGGACTCCACATAGCCCTTGATCTCTTCGTAGAGGGCCCGGTCGTCGATGATCACACCCCGGAAGTCCTTGGTGAATTCCTCGCGAATGATGCGGACCGCAGCTTCCGGCTCTCGGTACAGCAACGCCGGTGCCTTGGTCTGCTTCGAGAGCTTTTCGATCTCGTCCCACTGGGCCAGAAGGCGAGCCACGTCGACCTTGATCTCCTCGGCAGTGACATTCTCGGCGGCGGTTCGCACGATCACACCGTGCTGCTTCGGCTTCGCCTTGTCGAGAATGGTGCGGAGCCGCTTGCGCTCGCCGTCCGGCAGTCGCTTCGAGATCCCATAGGTTGCGCTGTTGGGCACGAGCACCACGAAACGGCCCGGTAGCGATACCTCCTGGGTCAACCGAGCACCTTTGTGAGCGATCGGATTCTTGGTCACCTGCGTGAGGATCGACTGCTTTGCCTTGAGGACATCTTCGATCCTCGGCTGCTGCCCCTTCTTCTTTCCCCCCTCGATGTCGTCGGCGTCGTACTGCACATCACCGGCGTAGAGCACGGCATTCTTGGGGGTGGCAATGTCGACGAACGCCGCTTCCATCCCGGGCAGGACGTTTTGTACCCGCCCGAGGTAAATGTTTCCATGAATCTGACTGATGTCGTCGGCCGGGCGCGACACCTGGTGCTCGACGAGCTTTCGGCCCTCAAGGGTGGCGATCTGGGTGGCTTTCGGGCCCACATGGACGCACATCAGGTAGCGGCCAACAGCCTTTCCCTTGCGAGTGCGGCCCCGACGACGCTTGAGTGTCCTCTCGTCGAGTTCGACCGCCTCACCCGACATGATCGCCTCGACCGGCGTCGGCGTCTGCCGGTCGCCACCCTGTCGCTGCTGACCACTCTGCTGCTGGTTGGTGCTGGTTCCCCGCTGACCGCCGCCCCGACCGCGTCCTCCGCGGCGCCGGCGCCGCTTGCGCGACGGACCCTCCCCGCCCGGCTTCTGATTGCTCTGGTTGCTGCTGTCCCCGCTGCTGGGAGCGGGTCGACTGTCACCAACCTTTGGGGCTGGTCGACTGTCGCCGATCTTGGGTTTGTCGCTGGGGCTCTTGGCCTCCGGCGAGGGCTTCGGGGTCTGGGCCTGTTCGTCGGCCATAATTCGTATCTTTCGTTCGGGGCACGGCATGAGGGGTCATACAGACGCCCCCAGCGGCGCGGACGAGGCTGTGCTGACCGCCATCGGTTCGGCACGTCGGCCATCGTCGGTCTGAATCCATTGGTGAAGTCGAAGGACCCTGTGCTCGACG
This sequence comes from Actinomycetota bacterium, assembly GCA_029979265.1. GTDB lineage: Bacteria > Actinomycetota > Acidimicrobiia > Acidimicrobiales > Aldehydirespiratoraceae > UBA11606. The sequence continues at coordinate 2,067 of JAPOHW010000032.1, forward strand.
AGCGGCGGATCGAGGGCTGACAGAACCTCGGAGACTCGAGCCGAGCGGGGCTGAGTTCCAAGTTCGGCGATCAGCCGCACTCCATCTTCGAGAGGCGAGACAACAGCCAGGCTCAGCACTGCGGGTCGAAGGTCATCGGTGACCTCCTTGCCTTTGCGCTCGCGTGTAACCGTGACCTCGTCGCAGCCGAGGAGCCGATCGATCGACGCCTCGACGATGACAGGGTCGACGTCACGGACGTCGATCTGCCAGGTACAACTGGTGACTGCTTGCTGCAGTGACGGCATCCGGCGGTCGACAACGACCACTCCGGTTGCGGTCAACCCCACTGGGAGATGCATGGTGAGCAGACCGGCAAGGCTGTCGATGTCGAGACCAGCGACTCGCGCAGGGTCGAGATCGACATCGATGTACTCGCCGTTCGACTCGTGGCCGGTGGAGAGTGCGAGACCGAAGGAGAGCTTCGGTCGAGGGTTGAAGCCCTCGCTGTAGGCCACCGGCAGTTCGGAGCGACGGAGGGCACGTTCCCAGATCCGAGCGACGTCGCGATGCGACGTGAAGCGGACCTTTCCGTGTTTGCTGAACGCAATCCGCAGCCTCATGAACGTGCTCCGGGAGACGCTGTCGCCAGCGTCTCTTCCCGCAGGGTTCGCTTCGCCTGCAACATGACCGGAACCGCGCCGCCAGTCGACAGGTCGACACCCGTCCCCTGACTTCCGCCTGCTGGCGGTGTGGCCGATGCCACCACATGCTCGATTCCGTAGCCGGTGCACGCGCCGCAGTCGTAGCACGGTGTCCACCGGCAGTCCTCGAGGCCAAGTTCCTCGAGCGCATCACGCCAGTCCTGCCACAGGAAGTCTTTGTGAAGACCGGCTGAGAGATGATCCCACGGGAGCACCTCGTCTTCGGTGCGATGCCGATACACGTACCACTCGACATCCAGACCACAGGCGGCAAGCGCCTCCAGCCAGAGATCGATCGAGAAGTGTTCGGACCACTCCTGAAATGTGCCGCCATGGCGCCACACGTATTCGATGGCGGCGGAGAGCCGCCGATCGCCGCGGCTGGTGATTCCCTCCGCAAGCGAGGCTCGAGTGTCGTGCCACTTGAGCTGCACGCCTTTTGCCCCACGCAGATCGTCCTTGAGCAGCTCGATCTTCCGCTTGAGTTCCGGCTCGGTATTTTGCCCGAACCACTGGAACGGTGTCTGAGGCTTCGGCACGAAGCCACCCACCGACACCGTCACCGACGGCGACTTGTGGTGGTTGCGGCCGAGTTCGACGCAGTTGCGGCCGAGCTCGGCAATCCCAAGCGTGTCCTCGTCGGTCTCGGTGGGGAGGCCGGTGAGGAAGTACAGCTTCATCCGCCGCCAGCCCTGGCTGTACGCAGACTCGACTGCGCCGTACAGGTCTTCCTCTCGAATGAGTTTGTTGATGACCTGGCGCATGCGCCACGTCCCAGCTTCGGGAGCAAAGGTGAGGCCGGTTCGACGGGCTCGCTGCAACTCGGCAGCAATACCGACGGTGAAGGCATCGACCCGAAGGGAGGGAAGTGCAACCGACACCTGCCCGACGCCAGCGTCACTGACCGTGTCACCGACGACTTTTTCGATACCCGAGAAATCAGCGGTCGACAACGACGTGAGGCTGACCTCGTCGTAGCCGGTGCGCTTCAGTCCCTCCGAGATCATGCGACTGACTTGCTCGGCCGGACGCTCTCGAACGGGTCGGGTGATCATGCCCGCCTGACAGAACCGGCAACCACGGGTGCAGCCGCGGAACACCTCCACGGCAAGCCGGTCGTGGACGACCTCGGTGAGCGGTACGAGTTGTTGTTTGGGGTACGGCCAATCCGCAAGATCGGCAACCGTCCGTTTCTCGACTTTTTCGGGGACGTCGGGATACCGAGGCGTCACCGCAGCGATGAACGCACCGTCGTAGTCCACCTCGTACATCGAGGGAACGTACACACCGGGGATCTTGGAGAGCTCGCGCAGAACCCCTTCGCGTGTACCGGCATTCTTGCCCGACCGCTTCCATTCACGCAGCAGTTCGGTGATCTCCCCAACCACCTCTTCTCCGTCGCCGAGCACCACCAAATCCACGAACTCGGCGATGGGCTCGGGGTTGTAGGTGCAGTGGCCCCCCACGGCGATCAGTGGGTCACCATCACGCCGACGGGCCGAGTGGATCGGCACCCCGGCCAGGTCGATGCAGTTCACGAGGTTCGTATATGTGAGCTCAGCGCTCAAGTTGAAAGCAATGATGTCGAACTCGCCGGCCGGTTTGTGTGTGTCGACCGAGAACAACGGGATGCCGTCGCGACGCATGAGAGCCTCGAGGTCGACCCACGGGGCGTACGACCGTTCGGCGGCTCCGTCCGGCCGTTCGTTGATGATCTCGTAGAGGATCTGTAAACCGGCGTTCGGTAGGCCGATCTCGTACGTATCGGGATAGGTCATCAGCCACGACACGATGCCGGGTCCGTGCTCCGGCGTTTGCATGCCGTCCTCACAGCCGATGTATCGGGCGGGTTTCTGCACCTGCGGGAGCAGCGACTCGAGCCGGGTCCACAGTGGCCCGTCGAACGAAGCACGCGCCATCGACATGGTGGCTTCAGGCTATCGGCGCGTCCGAGCGGATGGGTGATGCTCGCTCAGGTGCGGGTGAAGTCGAACCGGCGCTTGTGAACTCCGAGAACGAGGCCAAGCGCAATCATCGAGGTCAACATCGACGACCCACCGTAGGAAACCAGCGGCATCGGGATGCCAGTGACCGGCATGATCCCCATCGTCATCCCCGCTGATTGGAACACCTGAAACACGAACATCCCCATCACCCCGACCGCCAGCAAACGATCGAACTCGTCCGTGGCTCGGACCGACGCTCGCCAGATCCGGAAGACGACGACCCCGAACAGCGCCAGAAGCGATGCTGCCCCGACAAAACCGAGCTCCTCCCCCGCTACCGAGAAGATGAAGTCGGTCTGCTGCTCAGGCACGAGGTTCGAAGTCGTCTGGGAGCCGTTGAACAAGCCCTGCCCGGTGAGACCGCCGTTCCCGATGGCGATCTGGGACTGTTCAGCGTTGTAGGCGACCCGAATCGCATCCTCACCCAACTCCTCGACCGCCTCATCGTCGAGCACGAAGACCGTGAGCCGACTTTTCTGGTAGTCAGCCAGGACATCAGACGTGAAGATCAGTGTGATCACACTGACAGCAACCAGGAACAGCGACACGATCAACCGCGTCGAGATGTTGCTCATCAGGACAATCACCGCAGTGATCACCACGTACACGAGGATGGTCCCAAGATCGGGTTGCAGCAAGATCGGCACGACCAGTGGCAACGTCAGCACCAGCCCTGCCACCAAACGGCCAAGGCCCACCCGCTCGGTGCTGAACAACGAAGCCAGGGTGAAGATCAACACGACCTTTGCCGGTTCGGACGGCTGGAACGAGAACCCACCGAGGCGGAACCAGGCCTGCGAGCCGTTCACCGTCACCCCGAACTGCAGGACGCCGAGGAGCAGTACTACCGCGCCGACGTACCCCACGCTTGCGAGGCTTCGGAGCCGATCGATGGGGACCATGGAGACACCGACCGCCAACCCCACCCCAGCCACGGCAAAGAACGCCTGCCGCTCGAGGAACGACGAATCAGCCGGCGTCAGGTCGGTCGCCGGACCGCGAGTCGCCGAGTAGACGAGCAGCACGCCGATGACCGTGATGGCGATGGTGGAGAGGATCAGCAGCGGATCGATGACGAACCACCACGGGTCGTCCGGATCCTCTCGAAAGCGACGTGGCGCAAAGTTGGTGGTCATGGGCTCGCCGCCTCGCCGGGGTTGTCGACGAGGCCGAGCGCATATCGCGCTGTCTCGTCGAGCGACCGCGCCACCGGCACCGAATCGGTGGCAATCGCCTCAAGAATCGCTGCGGTGACCGGTGCCGCCGATGCACTGCCGAACCCCGACTCTTCCATCACGACAGCAATCGCGAACTCGGGCTCGGCGTCGGGGTCCATTGCCGAACCGGGCCAGTAGACGGGGGCATAGGCGGCGAACAACGACGTGTCAGCCTTCTGGCTGGTGTTCGATTTGACCTCTGCGGTACCGGTCTTCCCGGCCACCGGCCATTGCCCGAACACCGGATTGGCGTTGATGAACGACCGCGTCGCAGTGCCTCCCTGGCGAAGCGTCACCCCGATCAAGCCGTTCTCGATGGGCTCGATGAACTCGGCCGGGAGTTGGAGGTCACGAAGGACGCGGGGCGAGAACCGCCGGACAAGCTCACCTTCGGCGTCGGTGATCTTGATGGCGACATTCGGTTGATGCACGCGCCCACCATTCCCGAACGTTGCGTAGAGGTTCGCAAGCTGAAGGGGCGTGACCAACAACTCACCCTGCCCGATCGACAGGTTGACGGTCGCGCCAGCGAACCACTGGCTGCCATCGATAGCGAAGACGCCGGCGTCGTACTGTCGGTCGTAGTAGGCCCGGTCGGGGACGGCGCCCGATCGCTCGTAGGGCAACTGAATACCGCTGCCGATGCCCAAGCCGAGCGCTCGCGCCCATTTCTGGATCCCCTCATCCTGGAGATAACCATCGGCGTCGGGCTCTTGGGGCCGCAGCCAAAATCCCTCACCGGCGATCTCGTAGAAGTAGGTGTCGCTCGAAACCCGAAGTGCCCCACGCAGATCGACCCACCGGCTACCGCTGAACGGACTCGAGAATCGACAGGTGGAGGACTCCTCGAAACAACGGCTGTAGGTGTAGGAGCCCTGATCGTTGTACAGCGCGTCTGGTGAACGAAGTGCATCGGCGCCATCGCCGAGCACCCCTTCCTGGAGAGCCGCGAGCGCGGTAACCAGCTTGAACGTCGAACCCGGGGCGTAGGTGCCCTGGATGGCCCGGTTGAGAATGGGTGAGTAGTTGTCTTCACTGGTCAGTTCGCGGAACTGGGTGGCGGTGATGCCCTGCACGAAGTCGGCCGGTTCGTATGTCGGGAACGAGGCCATCGCCACGAGGTCACCGTTGCGTGGATCGATCATCACCACGCTGCCGGCTGGAGCGACAATCGGCGGGTCGCCCTCGTCGGCCCCCCGCTGTCGAGCGCTTCGCAGCCCGTTGGCCAGTTCCTGCTCTGCGAGCATCTGGAGATCGAGGTCGATCGAGAGCCACACATCGTTGCCGGGGATCGGCGGCTCGTACCGCTCCTCGACTTCACCGACGACCCGGAGGCTTGCGTTGATCTCGAGCCAACGGGTACCGGGGACACCCCGGAGTTCGCTCTCGAAGATCCGTTCGATCCCTGTTTTGCCGATCTCATGATTGAGCTGATACGTCTTCGCACCGTCGGCCTCCGGATCAATCTGCGCCTGCTTCTGCTCCCATTCGGTCCGGTTGATCGGGCCGACATACCCCAACAGATGTGCAGCCAGTGAGCCGTAGGGGTACGAGCGAGCCGTGCGTTTGACGATCTCGACACCGGGGAACTCATCGGGCCGTTCCCCGAGAAAAACGAGTAACTCCGGATTCACGTCCACTGCGACCGGGATTCGTTCGTAGGGCCCGAAGGACTTGTCGTCGAATTCGTCGACCATGTCCTCGACCTTGACCAATCGGCCACTCCGACTGACGGCAATCGCCAGCCGAAGAAACATCGCCTCACGTTCGGTCGGCTCGAGGTCCTCCATGACCGCCCGATCGATCGTGACGACCTGCACCACTTTGTTGTCGACGATCACGCGCCCGTTGCGATCGAGAATCCGTCCGCGCGGTGCCTCCTCGTACACGGGTTCGAGCACGTTGGTGAGCGCTTGCTCCTGGAACTCCGCACGCATCGACTCGACCCCCTGCAGATACCAGAGCCGAGCCCCGAGCGCGCCGAACAGCACCAGTGACGCAAAGGCGAACATCCGCATGCGGACGAGTGCGTTCATCGGCGCATCGTCCCTTCCCCGCCCACTGCCCACATCATCACCGGCGAAACCAGCGGGGTCAGCAGCGCATGGATACCCCCAACGATCAGCGCAATCCGAAACATGTCGATGCGCAACAATTCGGGCGATCCCATGATCCCTCCGATGAGGGCGTACCCGAGCACCGCCATCCCGCTCGCCACGAAGACCATCACCGCGAGCTGCAGTCGACTGTCGTGGAACAAACCCTCGTTGAACCTGGCGACCGCATAGCCGATGAGCGCAAGGGTGAACGCAGTGACACCGAGCGGTGTCGGCAGGTAGACGTCCCAGAGCAAGCCGGCACCGAACGCCACCAACACGCCCCGTTCCGGGCCGATGAAGAAGGCGCCGAACACTGCGACGAGCGAGAGGAGTTCTGGGGCAACCCCGAAAAATCGAACGTCGACCAACACAGTGAGTTGAACGAGCAACGCAGCAAGCATCACCAGTCCGAGACGGACCGGCACGCTCACCGGTCTGACTCCGGATCCTGCGGGACCTCGATGTCGAGAGGAATGCTGGTACTCGGTGTCGGCTCCAGTGGCACTTGGTCGACACCTGACGCAAGCAGCACGGTCACATAGCTGAGGTCGCGAACATCGGTGGCCAGTTCGACCTCCACGATCATTGCGATGTCGTTGTCCGGATCGAGGTAGACATCCGTGATTCTGCCGAGCGGTATCTCGGCCGGGTAGCGGCTGCTCGCTGCGGTGACGACAACCGAATCGAGAGCAGGCAGCAAGGAACCATCCTCGCCCTCGGGCCACTCGAGCCCCCGGTCGATGACGAAGGTTCGCCCGTCGTCAGGAAGTGTGTGGCCGAGACCGACCTCGTCGGTCGCTGCAAGTCGAACACCGATGACGAGATTCGCATCACTGAGGAGTTGCACACTGGCGGTGATGGCGTCCACTCGTTCGACACGCCCGACGAGCCCCGCACCGGTCACCACCGCCATACCAGGCCGAATGCCATGGTTCGTGCCCTTGTCGATCGTGATCACGTGCTCGTCGAAATTCCCAACAGCCGTCCTGACCACCGTCGCCGTCACGGTCGGAATCGTCGGCAGGTAGGTGATCTCGGTCGCCTCGAGCAGGCGACGGAACGCCGCCCGTTCCGCCTCGGCAGCAAGCTGCGCTCCCAGCGCGTTGTCGAGCTCCTCGCGGAGCTGATCACGTTCGGCGGCGAGATCGTCGTAGTCGAAGATGGCATTCCACGTGTTTGCAAACGGGGAGGCGACAAAGCCGGCGACCTCGGTAATCGGGTGCAGCAAGTCACGCACCCACCGCTGGGCGGCTCCGATTGGGCCGAAGCCGCTGAGGTCGAGGCTCAACAGGGTGATCGCCGTGAGGACCAGGAGCACCAGCCGGCGCCGACCACGGTCACTTCCACCTCCCTGCGGGAGCACCATGGTGCTGCGTCTAGAGCTCGCCCGAGCTCACGACCACACCGCGCAGAGCTTCCAGTTCTTCGAGGACCTGACCCGAGCCGATAGCGACCGCAAACAACGGATCGGCCGCCAGCTTGATCGGCATGCCGGTCTCGTCACTGAGACGTTGATCGATCCCCTGAAGCAGCGCACCGCCGCCTGCGATGGTGATGCCGCTGTCCATCACATCGGCAGCCAGCTCAGGTGGAGTCTGGTCGAGCGTCGACTTCACTGCGTCACAGATGGCAGAGACAGGCTCCTCGAGCGCTTCGCGAATGTCGCCCGTCGAGATGACGATGGTGCGCGGCAGACCCGACACGAGATCGCGCCCACGGATCTCGGCACGCAGCTCCTTGTCGAGCGGCCACGCCGAGCCGAGCTGAATCTTGATCTCTTCCGCCGTTCGTTCACCCAGCGCAAGGCTGAATTCCTTCTTCACGTATTGCACGATGGCATCGTCGAGTTCATCGCCACCCACGCGTGCCGACTGACTCGCCACCACACCCCCGAGCGAGATCACCGCAACTTCGGTCGTCCCGCCACCGATGTCGACAATCATGTTGCCGGTCGGTTGCTGCACCGGCAGGCCAGCACCGATGGCAGCCGCCATCGGTTCCTCGATGATCATGGCTGGCTTGCGAGCCCCGGCAAACTCGGCAGCTTCCTGCACTGCGCGCTGCTCGACACCAGTGATACCCGACGGAACCGCAATCACCATGCGTGGCTTCGCCCATTTGCGTTGATGCACCTTCTGGATGAAGTAACGCATCATTTTCTCGCAGATCTCGAAGTCGGCGATCACGCCATCCTTCAACGGTCGGATGGCCTGGATGTTCGACGGCGTACGCCCGATCATGCGCTTGGCTTCCGAACCCACCGCCAACGCACGACCCGTCGCAGTGTCGATCGCGACCACGGATGGCTCATTGAGCACGATGCCCACCCCTCGGACGTAGACGATCGTGTTCGCCGTTCCAAGGTCGACTGCCATGTCGCGCCCGATGAAAGCCCCGAAGCTCGAAAGCAGGGAATCAGCCACCATGATTGACCACCGCCTTTGTCGTCGGCCTCGAAGCGAGGGTGCGCCAGCTACGCATCAAGCCAACTCTTTCAGGAGCTGGCCGCCTCAAGTGTAAACGCGCATAGTCACCGAATTGCAACACTTCTCGGCCACACCGCAGCTTGAACGTGCCTTAGCCGGAGCTTGAAGGAGGTCTGCGTTGCCGGTTTCAGAGGTTGGGGAAGAAAATACCGATCTCGCGAGCAGCCGACTCGGCGGAGTCGGAGCCGTGGATCAGGTTCTCGGTGAAGACGGTTCCGAGATCACCGCGAATCGTGCCCGGGGCAGCAACCATGGGGTTGGTTGCGCCCATCATCTCCCGCACCGTTGCCCAAGTTCCCTCGGGGCCCTCCAGCACTGCGACCAGCGCAGGGCCACGGCTCATGAACGCCACCAGGTCCGCGTAGAAGCCCTTGCCCACGTGCTCTTCGTAGTGTCGGGCCAGCGTGTCGGCATCGAGGGTCCGCAGCTCCGCAGCAACAATGCCGAAACCCTTGGCCTCGAAGCGGCTCAGGATCTGACCGACGAGTCCGCGCTCGACCGAGTCAGGCTTACAGATGATGAAGGTGCGTTCCATGGCCGTGAGGCTAGCGGTGACGCTTTGTGTTCAACCTGGAATCTTCAACCCTGCGGCGGCCCCGGTCCGCTCAGAGTTCGTCCACGATGGAGCGAATCCGGCCGACAACCGGATTGGTACCGGCCACCACGATCAAGTCGTCGTCCTCGGCTTGGCCGAGAAGATGTTCGATGGCCGCATCGACGTCGGCGACTTCGTCGGCAATGCCCCCCGCGTCGCGAACAGCTGCGGCCAGCGCTCCGGCATCGATCCCGCGCGCCGTGGGAGCGGTGCATGTGACGACCAGCTGGTACTCATGCACCCGCAGGGCTCGGCAGATGTCGATGGGAATGCGACCGTCCTGCATACCGAGCAGCAGGAAGCGGCGACCACCCTGCGAGAAGTCGTCCGCAAGGGTCTCGGCGAGTGCCAGTGCGCCGGGGACGTTGTGCGCCGTGTCGAGAAGGACCATGGGTGATCGACGAACGAATTCGAGACGCCCGGGTACGACCACACCGCCCAACGCCTCCTCGACGACGTCGTGTGGGAGCGCGGCATCGAAGAACTCTTCGACCGCCGTCACGGCAAGTGATGCATTCACCGCCTGGAAACCCCCATGGAGCCCCAGAAAAACATCCTCGTGCACTGCCCGCGGAGTGCGCAGTGAGACGAGCCGACCACCAACGGCCAGCCGATCGTCCATCACGCCGAAGTCGTCCCCACGCACCACAGCCCGCGCCGGCCCCTCGCCAAGAAAGATCGGCACGAGTCGCGGATCTTCCTCCCCCAGCACCAGCGTGCTCGTCGGCTCGATGATCCCGGCCTTCTCACTGGCGATCGATGCCCGCCAGTCGCCCTCGCCGGCGCTGTGGTCGAGCCCGATATTGGTCACGCAGGCGACCTTGGCCTCGACCACATTGGTTGCGTCGTAGCGGCCGAGTATTCCGACCTCGATCACCGCCACATCGACCGCCTCGTTGGCGAAGTGCAGCAGCGCGGCGGCGGTGACCGTCTCGAACCAGGTTGCGGCGACGTAATGGGCCTCGAGCGCCAACACAACATCGCCGATCACCTCGCCGAACGCATCCTCGGAGATGGTTTCTCCGCCGGTACGGATGCGCTCAGTCGTCGACTCGAGGTGGGGGCTGAGGTAGGCACCGGTCCGGAGGCCCATGCCTTCGAACAGCGCTTCCATCATCCGCACCGACGAGCCTTTGCCGTTGGTCCCGGTCACGTGAATGACCGGGTACGACCGATGAGGGTCGCCCAGCATGGCCATGATCTCGACCATGGGATCGGTGCTCAGGCCCGCAACTGCGCCAGCCCTCGGGACGGCTTCGTGATTGATCAGCCCGTCGAGGTGCGCGACGGCTTCCTCGTACTGCACCAGCAGTTAGCTGGCCCGCCGGTCGGCACCGACCGTGATGATCTCGGGAATCGCGGTGCCGAGGACCGACTCGGACGTGACGACAACTTTGGTCACATCATCACGACCCGGGATGTCGTACATGGTCTCGAGGAGGGTCTCCTCGAGGATGGAACGCAAGCCACGAGCACCGGTGTTGCGCTTGATCGCTTCGTCGGCAATCGCCCCGAGCGCGTCCGGGGTGAACTCGAGTTCGACGTCCTCGAAGTCGAACATCTTGCGGTACTGCTTGATCAGCGCGTTGCGCGGTTCGGTGAGTATCTCCACGAGTGCATCACGCTCGAGATGATTGACCGCACCAACGACTGGCATACGGCCGATGAACTCTGGGATGAGCCCGAACTTGGTGAGGTCCTCGGGAAGCACGTCGTTGAAGATCGCACCGAGATCCTTGTCTTCGGGGCGACGAATGTCTGCACCGAAACCGACACCCTTCGCTCCCACCCTGTCCTCGACGATCTTTTCGATACCGGCGAATGCTCCACCACAGATGAACAAGATGTTCGTGGTGTCGATTTGCAGGAACTCCTGATGGGGATGTTTCCGCCCACCCTGGGGCGGTACTGCCGCCGAAGTCCCCTCGAGGATTTTCAGCAGGGCCTGTTGCACGCCCTCGCCGGAGACATCGCGGGTGATCGATGGGTTCTCGCTCTTGCGTGCGACCTTGTCGATCTCGTCGATGTAGATGATGCCGGTCTCGGCCCGCTTGACGTCGTAGTCGGCGGCCTGGATCAACTTCAGCAGGATGTTCTCGACGTCCTCACCGACGTAGCCCGCCTCGGTCAGTGCGGTGGCGTCGGCGATCGCAAACGGCACGTTGAGCATCCGTGCCAACGTCTGTGCCATGTAGGTCTTGCCGCAGCCGGTGGGACCGATGAGCAAGATGTTGGATTTGGACAGCTCGACTTCACCATCGAGGCTGCTGTCGAGTTCGATCCGCTTGTAGTGGTTGTAGACGGCGACCGACAGAATCCGCTTCGCCTGATCCTGACCGACGATGTAGTCGTTCAGGAATGAGTAGATCTCACGGGGCGACGGAAGATCACCAAGACTGACGTCGGTGGTCTCGGCCAGCTCCTCTTCGATGATCTCGTTGCAGAGGTCGATGCACTCATCGCAGATGTACACGCCGGGGCCGGCGATCAACTTTTTGACCTGCTTTTGCGACTTGCCGCAAAAAGAGCACTTCAGGAGTTCCCCACCCTCACCGAACTTCGCCACGCAGTCGTCCCCTGACAGTCCTAGCTCACGGCCGTGATCGGCCCGCTGTTGTCGACCACATTACGCGTTTCGATCACCTCATCGATGATTCCATACGCTTTCGCCTCGGCAGCGGTCATCACGAAGTCGCGGTCGGTGTCGGCGGCGATCTTCTCGACCGTCTGCCCGGTGTGGTAGGCGAGCACCTCCTCGAGGCTGCTCTTCATGCGCTGAATCTCGGCTGCGATCAGCTCGATGTCGCTCGCCTGGCCCTGTGCACCGGCGTAGGGCTGGTGGATCAAGATGCGTGCATGAGGCAGCGCCAGACGCTTCCCCTTGGCACCTGCGGCGAGAAGCACCGCAGCCGCCGACGCTGCCTGGCCGAAACAGATCGTCGTGATGTCGGGCTTGATGTACGACATCGTGTCGTAGATCGCGAACAGGGCATTGATGTCGCCACCCGGGCTGTTGATGTAGAGGTTGATGTCTTTGTCGGGGTTCTCCGACTCGAGATGCAGAAGCTGGGCGCAGATCAGGTTGGCGACGGTGTCGTCGATCGGCGTGCCGACGAAGATGATGTTCTCCTTGAGGAGCTTCGAATAGAGGTCATAGCCACGCTCACCACGGTTGGTCTGCTCGACGACCGTCGGGACGAGGTAGTTGCGGGGGGAGATGTTCATAGCGCTCACTTTGCCTTATTCCTCTTCCTCATGGTCGTCACCAGGTGTGACGTCGTGGTCCGTAGCTACCGGCTCGGGGGGTTCCAAGGCGGCTCGATCGATCGAGGCACCATTGTCGTCCACCAGCTCGACATGTTCGGTGAGCCACTCCATCGCCGCCTGCTTGCCGAGGTCGGCTCGCAGGGCGGAAAGCTGCCCGACCGCCGCGAGCCGCTCTCGAAGATCATCGGCCTTCTGGCCTGACTGAGCCGCCATGTCGGCAAGCGTCTCATCGATCTTGTCATCGTCCGGCACGAGGCCTTGGAGCTCGGCGACACTGCGCAACGCAAGATCCACCTTCACAGCCTGTTCGGCCGGTGCACGGAACTCTGCGGCAAGGGTCTCGGCGGTTTGGCCGACCGCTTCGAGGTAGGCGCCGACGTCCATCCCCTGCTGTTGCAGGCGACCGACGAGATCTTGGATACGGGCGTTGATCTCGTTCTCGATCATCGACTCGGGGATCTCGTCGGTGACGAGCGCAGCAACGGCTTCGGCGGTGTTTTGCTGCAACGCCATCCGGGCCTGGCTGACGCGCATCGCGGCCATGCGCGCCTCCATGTCGGCACGCAACTCCTCGACCGTCTCGAATTCGGAGTTGGCCTTCGCAAAGGCGTCGTCGAGGGCGGGCAAGACCGCTTCCTTCACCTCCTTGACCGAGATCGAGAACATGAGCGGTGCTCCTTCGTCGGGATCGGGATGAGCAGCCTCGAACTCGACGTCGTCGCCGGCAGAGGCACCGCGAAGGTTCTCGTCGATCTCGGCGACGACGGCGCCACTGCCGACCTCGTAGTCGTAGTCGGTGGTCGTGAGCCCGGGCACTGCCTCGCCTTCGTGCTCACACTCGATGTCGATCGTGACATGGTCACCGTCGGCTGCAGCCCGCTCGACCGGCTCGAGTTCGGCGACGTTCTTGCGGAGATTGTCGATCTGCTCGTCGATCTCGGCGTCGGAGGGAACCGGGTTGGGGATTTCGACCCGAAGGCTGTCGTACCCGGCGGCGTTGACACTCGGTCGAACTTCGACCACTGCCTCGAACACAACAGGGCCCGCTTCTTGGCCACCGGTGATCTCGATCTCCGGTGGGGCAACGACATCGACGTCGTGTTCGATCACGGCCTGGGCGTAGTACTCGGGCATCGACTCGCGAAGAGCTTCCTCACGCCCGACCTGATGGCCGAACTGAACCTCCAGCAGCCGCCGGGGTGCCTTCCCGGGCCGGAAGCCCGGCATCCGGACCTCCTTAGCGATGCGCTTGAACGCAGCATCGACGGCGGAATCGAACTCCGCTTCGTCGACCTCGACGTTCAGCTTCACCCGGTTGTCTTCGAGGGTCTCGACAGTGCTCTTCACGACCGCGAAGCCTAACGGTGTCAGCCGCCCACTCCCCTAGGTGTCCGGAGCGGGGAAGCCTCCATTCGCTGACACCCCTCCAACCGATTCTGGCTCGCATGGATCAACTCTCGAGACAGGTGCGCACCCACGAAGCCCCGATCTCGCAGCGACGGTGATCGTCTGAGCTGCAGGCCGATAGTCTGTGTTCAGCCGCGGGTGTAGTTCAACGGCTAGAACCTCAGCCTTCCAAGCTGATGATGGGAGTTCGATTCTCCTCACCCGCTCAGAGAAAAGCACCGAGATCGTGCGGCATGACATGCGCCGCTGGGATCCGGTCTCAGAGCATCTCGACGACTGCGATCCCTGGCGGTTGGGCTCCGTCCATCCCTCGCAGCACAGCCTCCACCCCGTCGAGCCCGATGGTCGCAGTCACGAGCGATGCCGGATCGAACCGACCAGCCTCGACGAGATCGAACAACTCGCCGAAGCCCGACGCATCGAGACCCCGCATGCCCAGGATCGTGAGCTGACGCGCATAGACGAGGTCGAGAAGCGCAAGCGGGACGATCGCGTCTCCCCCGACTGGCATGCCGACCTGCACGTGTCGGCCCAGGGGTCGAAGAGAGCGCAACGAATTGTCGAACGTGGCTTGCACACCGAGGCCGTCGATCGCAACGTGTGCTCCTCCCCCACTGATGTCGTGGACTGCTCCAGCGACGTCGTCGACACGAGACGCGTCGATCACCTCGTCCACCCCTGCATCGATGGCGAACTGCAGGGCGCCCGGGTTGATGTCGACCGCAATCGTTCGTGCGCCGAGCGCACGTCCGAGCAGCAACGCTGCGTGGCCGACACCACCGGCCCCGTGCACCACCAGCCATTCGCCGGCCTGCAGTCGGCCGCGATCGGCAACGGCCCGCCACGCCGTGGTGACCCGGCATCCGATTCCTGCGGCGGCAACGAACCCGAGCGCGTCGGGGAGTCGCACAAGATTGAACTCTGCACGGGGGATGGCCACGAGCTCGGCGAAAGCTCCCCAGGACGAGAAACCGATCACGTGCTGATCTCGACAGACCGTGGCCGCACCCGATCGGCAATCGGCGCAGGTCCCACAGCCGAGAATGAACGGCGCCGTCACGCGATCTCCGATCGAGAACGATCGACAGGACGCGCCCACCGCCACCACCTCGCCCGCAAGTTCGTGGCCCATCACGTGCGGCAGCACGACATCAGGATCGACGCCTTTCCACGCATGGTGATCGGAACGGCACACACCACACGCCCGCACCGCTATCACCACTCCGTCCGCCGGGCAGGTCGGATCGGCAACGTCGACCACAGGAATCGGGCCGTCGAACTCCTCGAGCACGCACGCTCGCATCGTCAGTTGCCGACGGGGACGTGCTGCAAAGCAGACCGTGTTGCTCTGGCCATGGGTTCGGACAGTACCGGTCCGAACGCTGACGCGAACGCTGTTGCATTCTTCGTGATGCAACTCTATGTTGCAACGTATGGTTGCGTTATCCCAACACCTCTGGCCGGCGCTGCGCCCCAGCAAGGACGAAATCGGTCGGCGCAACCTCACTTGTGCCCCTGCCCACGGAATGGCAGCGTTGCTTGATGAAGCAACTCGCAGGCAAGACAGCGGTGGTGACGGGTGCCGCAAGCGGCATGGGTCTGGCATTCGCCGAGGCGTTCGCCGCACAGGGGATGAACGTCGTGATGTCCGACGTCGAATCCGGCCCGCTCGCCGTCGAGGCAGCGCGGATCGGGCAGCGCGCCGACGTGCTGTCGATGGTCGTCGACGTCTCCAAACTCGATCAGGTCGAAGCGATGCGCGATGCAACACTGGAGCGCTTCGGTGCTGCGCACGTCCTGTGCAACAACGCAGGAGTCGGTGGTGGTGGCGACGTAGCCGAGTGCCCCATCGACATGTGGGAATGGGTCCTCAACGTCGATCTCTGGGGGGTCATTTACGGCTGCAAGACATTCTTGGCGGGAATGCTGGAGCAGGGCGAGGGCCACATCGTCAATACCGCTTCCATCTGTGGTCAGCTCGCCTTCGGTGGCAACGCGCCCTACAACGTTGCAAAGTTCGGCGTGGTTGCGCTCTCGGAGACGATCGCCGAAGAGGTCGCAGGAACCGGCGTCAGCGTGAGCTGCCTATGCCCGGGATTCGTCGCCACGCGCATCATCGAGTCACGAAGAAACCTTCCCGAGGACATGGCCGCCCAGCAGGCCGAACCGACCGCCGAGGAGCTGGCGATTCGCGAAGCGATCCTCGAGCAGTTCGCTCAGCGCAAACCCCCGTCAGAGGTTGCCGATCTGGTCGTGAACGCAATCAAGGACGATCAGTTCTGGATCTTCACGGACGACCACTTTCAACCACGCATGGCCGAACGAGCCGATGCAATCCAGCTTGGTGCTGGTCGGCCGATGATCGGCCGTATGGCCGACGCCTTCTTCGAGTAGCACTCAATCACCAGCGCCACACGGCGTCCTCAGTCACTGCTCCCGGCGGCGTCGGGATAGAGATGACGCATCGTGCCCGGCTCGACACGAGACGCCTCGATGAACGCGTCCACGTCAGCTCGCTGCAACCGAATCACTCGCCCGAACTTGTACGCGGCGAGTTGCCCCTCATCGATGAAGCGGTACAGCGTGCGGTTCGTGATGCCCAAGTACTCGGCGGCCGAAGCGGTAGACATCCATTCGATCTCGTCGCTCATGGTCTGAACCTACCCCGTTGGGACGTCAGCACCGAACCTCGATCCCGACTGACAGCTGTCCAGATCCTTTCATGGTGTTCGACACCGTCTCGTTTCTCGTCACTGGGTGGTGGGAGGCCAGGCATCGGAGCCAAAACCGGGTGGAGAACGCAATGATGACCGCACCGCGTGAAAGCACAGTCGAGACGCCGCTTCCGCAGCCCCACGCGATTCGTTCTCGTCGGGCCCTTCCGAGCAGCCGTGCAGTCCTCGGGGCCTTGCTCGTCACCATCGGAGCCCTCGGAACGTTCACCCTTGCGAGCGATGGTCTCGGTCCTCCCGAGACGTCGTACCTGGTTGCGACTCGCGACCTCCAACCCGGGGAGACGATCGCCACCACCGACGTCCGCTTCGAGGCGATGGAACTCTCGGCGGAGCTGTCGGCCACAACGCTCAACTCCGTCGAGGGCCTCGACGGAGCAGTGGTGCTCCATGATCTGGGCACCGGCGAGCTCATCGACGTTGCACACCTCTTGGCAGCAACGGTCCCTGGAGATCGACGTCTCTCATCGGTGCACGAGGTCACCTTCGGTATTCCGCTCGACCGGTCCCCTACAGCTCTCGTTCCCGGCGACCGCATCACTGTGCTCGCAACAACTCCCGAAACCACGACTGTTGCGGTCGAGCACGCAGTCGTGCTCGACATCGATTCCCGTCCTGATCAAATCAGAGCCAGTGGCCGGGGTGTCGTGACGATCGCCGTCGAAGAACCGGCGACCGTCATGCAGGTCGCCCACCTGACCCAGACCACCGACATCACCGTCGTGCGTTCGACGCGAGCGCTCGGTGACCGTTACCCAACCGTCTTCGCTGGCGAGGACACCGATCGATGAACGCCGAGCGATGGGTCGTTCTGGGTGTCGCCCGCCCGCGCTCGACGTGGTTCAGCGAAGTCGCGACGTGGGCCACGGCTGCCACCGTGCCGGTCGACTTCGTCAAATGCATGTCTTCGGAGGAGGCATCCGCACGCCTGAGCAGTGGACGTTCCCACTCCGCGGTGCTGATCGGATCCGACGTCCCGGGTCTCGACCGTGACCTGATCGATGCTGCGACTTCGGTCGGCACAGCGGTCATTGTCGTCGACCCGGCCTCAGGCCGCGACTGGCTCGAGCTCGGTATCGGCGGCACCCTCCCGGCCACCTTCGACAGTGCCGAGCTCATGGCGGTTCTCGCCGAAAACGCGTCACC
>JAPOHW010000033.1 GCA_029979265.1 Actinomycetota bacterium
AGTGCGCCGAAAGGTTGATGTCGGTGACGACCTCCCACACCGCTTCCGGTGCGGCATCGACGTGGACGGAGACACCGGTGCCAGGTAGTTCGTCGTACTTCACGATCGCTCCCGGTCCGCCGGTCCGACCGCCTCGAAGCCGTCCTTGGTGAAGCCGACTTCCACGCCACGGTTGATACTCACCCAGTCACGGGCGTTGAGATACGGCGCGAAGGTCTCGGCGATTGCTCGCTCGTCACGTTTCTGCTTCGGCTGCTGCAGTTCGTACAGGTGCGGAAACTCGACCCAGGCCGTGACGGCATCCCACAGCCGCAGCGCAGCGTCACCCATCGGAGGATCGATCAGCACCGGCCCGAACAGTGCGTGCTCGCTGCCGTCGTCGCGCTCGAAGAACAGTGTCGGCACGCCGTAGCCGCCGGCGTCGACGACACGGTTGTGTTCGTTGCGAACGTCGTCGTGGGTGGTGTGGTCGGCGATTGCCTCGTCGACCAGTGCCGGATCGAGGCCCAACTCCTCGAGCAGATGCTTCGCCACCTCAGGCTGATGGGGACGGTGGCCGTCTTCGTGCAGGGCCCGTCCTGCTCGCTCGTACCAGCGATCGAGATCACCCATCGAGGTGCGACGCAGCATCGCTCCAATGCGCATCAGCGACCACCCGAACGTCCACTCGCGCTCCCACGGATGCTTCTTGCCCTCAATGCGGTTGACTTCTTCGAGCGAGAAGAACTTCCAGTTGATCTCGAGCCCGTTCTGGCGGCGTACGTCTCGGATCCACTTCGCAGTCTGGTAGGCGTACGGACACATGATGTCGAAGTGGAAATCGACAGTGGACACATCGGGCTTCATGGCCGCTAGCTCACTCGGTCGGCCTGCGCTTGGCAAACTGTGGGTTCGGGCGAGCGATCAGGAATGCGCCGATCAGCACGAGCACGAGCCCGGCGATCTGGATCAGGTCGACCGACTCGTCCCGGATCGCCACTCCCAAGATGATTGCTACGACCGGAGCCAGGTAGCCGGGCACCCCGCTTCGTTGTGGCCCGGCCCGTCCGGCCAGCGTCGCCGACAATGCCCGGGCGACACCGGTGCCCATGACCCCGAGGAAGAAGACGGCGAGGATCGGGCCGACTGCGAACGTCGACTCGGCAAGCCCGCTGAGCGCAAGCGGAAACAGGACCACGGCCGACAGAGCCTGGGCGTTGGCGACAACAGCCATCGAGCCGTACCGCTGCTGCAGAGGCACGACGACGTTCCCGGTGAGCGCGTAGCCGAGCACGGCGGTGAGCGTGAGCGCGATGCCGAGGACGGACGCGTCGGCGCCACCCAACTCCGGGGCGGCCATGGCGACCACGCCGACGAACCCGAGGCCGATCCCGGCGACATGGACGGTCCGCACGTGCCGGTTGCCCAGCGAGAACGCCAACACCAGCGTGAGCACCGGTGCCGCAGCCACCAGCATGCCGACGACAGCCGAGTCGAGCCGCTCCTCGGCCAGCGCGAACAGCAGCGCCGGGCCACCGTTGCCTGCGATGGCGACGATCGTGACGTAGGGCCAGTCGCGGGCGTCGATGCGACGTCGCGCTGCGGGAAAGGCAAAGAGGGCCGCAGCACCGAGGGCAACCCGTAGACACGCGATCACGCCGGGGGCCAACGCCTCGAGTCCGATCGCGATCCACAGGTACGCCGAACCCCAGGTCACACCGACGATGACGACGAGCAGCCAGTCGAGCGGTTCGAACGAGGCCCGGCTGCCGGTGCCGGTCAGCTTGGACACGACCGGATCAGTTCGTCGGTTCGATCAGGCTCGGTTCGTACTCTGCCGGGGGCTCGTACCCCATCAGGTTGAGCACTGTCGCCGCCACATTCGCAAGCCCGGCATCGGCGACGTCGGCCAGTCGGTACGCCAGCTCGTCACCGGCACCGTCGTGGATCACGAACGGCACCGGTGAAAGGGTGTGGCTCGTCTTGGGTGTGACCTCGCCATCGGCATTCTCGGTGTACATCACGTCGGCGTTGCCATGATCGGCGGTGAAGATCAGTACGCCACCGATCTCGTCGATCACCTGCACCAGTTGTTCGAGACAGTCGTCGAGCACCTGCATGGCATCGACGGTGGCCTTGAGGTCGCCGGTGTGGCCGACCATGTCACCGTTGGGGAAGTTGATCCGTCCCATCGCATAGCGACCCGACCGCAGCAGTGCGATCGTCTCCTCGGTGATCTCGCGCAGTTTCATCGCGGGCGCAGTGTTGGGCTCCACCCTGTCCGACGGGATCTCGACGTAGGTCTCGAGGGTCTCGTCGAAGTACCCCGATCGGTTGCCGTTCCAGAAATAGGTGACGTGACCGAACTTCTGGGTCTCGCTCACCGCAAAGCTGGGCAGTCCGGTTGCGCACAGATATTCACCGAGCGTCCGGTCGATCGACGGCGGCGCAACCAGATGGTTGGTCGGCACGAGGAGGTCGCCGTCGTACTGGAGCATCCCGGCGTACAGCACATTGGGGTGGGTACCCCGGTCGAAGTGGTCGAAACCGGCGTCTTCGTACGCCTGGCTGATCTCGATCGCCCGGTCGCCGCGAAAGTTGAACAGCACGACGGCATCACCGTCGCGCATCGTGCCCACCGGGTCACCCTCGCTGTCGACCACGACGAACCGGTCGAGGTACTGGTCGCCGTCGTCGGTTTCGGCATACATCGTCTCGACCGCAGCCCGCGCCGACGTGAAGGGTCGTCCTTCGCCGTGGGTGTGACACCAGTAGCCCCGCTCGACCATCGCCCAGTCGGCGCCGTAGCGATCCATCGTGATCGTCATCCGCCCTCCACCGGAGGCGATCGACACGTCGGCGCCGCTCGAGTTCAGCGTCTCGATGACCGCCTCGGTGGCATCGATGTAGGTCAGTGCTGAACGCGGATCGACATCTCGTCCGTCGTGCAGGATGTGGACACGGATCCGCTGGACGCCGTCGGCGACAGCTCGGCGCATCAGTGCATACAGGTGCTCGTTGTGACTGTGGACGTTGCCGTCGGAGTGAAGACCGAGCAGGTGGAGCGTGGCTGATCGAGAACGCTCGACCACGGCCCGCCACACGTCGGACACAAAGATCTCGCCCGACGCGATCGCGTGACCGACCAGCTTGGCGCCCTGTGCGAACACCCGACCTGCACCGAGTGCGTTGTGACCGACCTCGCTGTTGCCCATGTCGTCGTCGGACGGCAGCCCGACCGCCGGACCGTGGGCCTTGAGGGTTCGATACAGGCGAGTGTCGGCGAGGCGATCCATCGTCGGCGTCGCCGCCTCGGTCACTGCGTTCATCGGGCCCGCCGGGGCTTCACCGACACCGTCCGCGATCACGACGAGCACCGGACGTCGATGAGGAAACGCTGACGACGGCCTCAACTCGAGCGACATGGCTTCGAGGCTAGAGCGGTCGCCACCACGACCGGTGGGTCATCGATTGGTGTGGTCGAGCTGGTGCCTCGCCTAGATCACCGCTCGCTCGAGGAACGGCTCACCGGCCAAGACCCGTTCGAACCCCAACGGCCGGAGATCGAGTGAGCGATACGCACCGTGGGTGATGATCTCGGCAGCACCTCGGCCCATCGCAGGAGACTGCTGCAGACCGTGGCCCGAGAAACCGTTCACGAACACGAAGTTTTCGATGGTCGGGTGGGGTCCGACGATCGCGTTCTGGTCAAGCGTGTTGTACGCGTAGTGTCCGACCCATCGGTTGATGACCTTGATCCGCTCGAAGGCAGGGATGCGGTGGGCAAGGGCAGGCCAGATTTTGTCTTCCCAGACGTCGTGGTCCATCGCACGATCGTCGGGTTCGACGGCGTGGTCGTCGTCGGGAGTGCAGCCGGTCAGGTACGAACCACCGTCGCTTCGGCAGTGAACTCCGGTCGGGTCGATCGTGAGTGGGAGCGCCCGGTCGAGCGGCTCGGCTGCGTCGAAGGTGAAGCAGTACCGTTTGCGGGGCTCGACCGGAAGGTCGACGCCGACCATGCCAGCAATCAGCGCCGCCCTCGGCCCGGCTGCGTTCACGACCGTTCCGCATGCGATCGTCTCACCGCTTGCGAGCTGTACACCGCTGACCCGATGGCCGGTCAGCTCGATCCCGGCCACCTCGTTCGTGCAGTACTCGACACCGTTCGTTCGGGCATGCGTTCGCCATGTGGCGAAGATGGTCCCCCCGTCGAAGTACCCCTCGTCGACGGGGTTGTGGCTGCCGCAGACAAGGTCGTCGACGTTGAAGAACGGATACGCCTCGACGATGTCGGCTGGGCTCAGGATCTGTGTCCCCGCCCCCCACGACGCTTGCATCGCTTGATTCGACCGCAACGTCGCAGCGAACGACTCGCTGTCGGCCAAATACAGGTACCCGAAATAGTGGGTGGCCAACGACGGGATGTCCGGCTCGTCGAACCAGTCGGGAAAGGTTCGGATGAAGTCGGCGGTGAACTGGCTGATTCGGGTGTTGAGTTCGTTGGAGAACTGCTGCCGTATGCAGCTGTTCGAGGCAACGGTGGATGATCCCTCGTAGGAGGGGTCACGTTCGACGACCAGGACCGAGCCGTCGAATCCGGGTTCGCGTGACAACCACCAGGCCACCGAGGAGCCCATCATCGCTCCACCCACGATGACGACGTCGTAGGAGGAATGGGTAGGGGTCTGCGGTGTCGGACCGGTCACGATCAGCCGATATAGCCCTGGCGACGGTCGTTCTCGACTGCGGCCGGGTCGCGTTCGGATGGATCGCCGAACCCGCCGCCGCCCGGTAGCTCCATGACGAGGCGGCGACCAGCCGGCACCGTGCCGACACCCTTGGTCGGAAAGGGGGTGCCGTCGTCGAGGTAGACCTTTCCGGGTGCGCCGTCCTCACCGCCGTGGCGGCCGCGAGCGGGGTTGGCGACTCGGTCGAACATGGCCGAGAACTCGAACTGATAGCCGTCGGTGGGACCGACTTCGAGGATCTGGCCCATGCCGCCGCGCTGACGGCCGGCACCGCCGGAGTTCTCGCGGATCTCTTTGCGCCAGATGATGATCGGCCCGACCTGTTCGGTCGCCTCGGCCGACATGGTTCGGACGCCGGACGGGAATGCGGTTGCGGTCAGTCCGTCGAGTGTCGGTCGGGCTCCCGAACCGCCACTGTTGAACATGAGCAGCTCGACGGGTGGTCTCGGATCGGCAGCCGACGCCTGACGGGCGCTTGCCTGGAAGTTCCAGAGTGCCCCGGCCCCTTCGGCTGGCACGACGTCGGGCAGGGCCTGGGCAATGGCGCCAAGTGTCAGATCGGTGACGAAGTGGCCGATCACGTGACGCACCGCGACCGGGTCGGGGTGCTGAGCGTTGAGAATCACTCCGGGCGGTGCGCTGACCGTGAACGGCGCAAGCGAGGCGTAGTTGTTGGGCAGCTCCGGTGCGAGGGCAACCAGCATCGCGTAGGTGAAGTACGCCTCGGCGTAGCCGAGGGGGACGTTGATGCCCTGGCGACTCAGCGGCGATGTGCCGGTGAAGTCTGCGTGCATGCCCGCATCGGTGACCGTGATTTCGCACGCCAGGTGGACAGGGTCGTCGTAGCCGTCGACCGTCATCGTGTTTGCGTAGGTGCCGTTGGGGACGGCGGCCAGTGCGGCGGTCGTGGCGGCGGCGGTGCGGTCGAAGACGAAGTCGGCGAGCTCGTCGAGATCGGGCAGGTCGAACTCGTCGAGCATCGCCAGCAACCGGCGGCGACCGGTCTCGTTGCAGGCGGCCAGGCCGTGGATGTCGCCGATCACCTGATCGGCTTCGCGGACGTTCCAGCGCACCATCGTGACGAGGTCGTCGTTGAGGGTGCCGCGCTCGACCCATTTCAGGATCGGGATGCGGATCCCCTCCTCGTAGACCTCGCGTGCTTCGGGTCCGTAGCCCCGCCCGCCGACATCGACCACGTGGGCGGTCGACGAGAAGAACCCGATGAGCGACGTGTCGTCGTCGGGGTCGCGGAAGACCGGCGTGGTGACTGTGATGTCGTGGAGGTGGCCGGTGCCCTTCCAGGGGTCGTTGGTCACGTAGACGTCGCCGGGGTAGATGCGTTCGGGCCCGATGTCGTCGATGAAGTGACCGACCGCGGCCGCCATCGTGTTGACGTGCCCGGGTGTGCCGGTCACCGCTTGGGCCACCATCCGCCCGTCGCGATCGAAGACCCCGGCCGACAGGTCGCCGGCCTCACGGACCGATGTCGA
Source organism: Actinomycetota bacterium (assembly GCA_029979265.1). GTDB lineage: Bacteria > Actinomycetota > Acidimicrobiia > Acidimicrobiales > Aldehydirespiratoraceae > UBA11606. The sequence goes on from JAPOHW010000033.1 coordinate 6,218, forward strand.
GAAGGCGGTACGGACCAGCGTGAGTGCCTGCTCCTCGACGACGGAGATCAGGCGGTTCCACATCACCTGGTTGTGCAGTTCATGGGCCGCGCTCATGGCTCCCCCCTTCGGACGAGAAGCGAGCCGTCGCTCTGCATCACCGCTCGGTGGTGCGAGGCGAGAATGGTGGTTGTCTGCGGTTCGACGATCACGGCGGGACCGTCGACCTGTGTTCCGGCCGGCAGTGCTGCGCGCTCGAGCCGAACCGCAGCGGTGTCGCTGCGGGTGACCGGATCGAACAGGGGTTGCGAGTCGATCGTCGTCAACGGTGGCGCACCGGAGGTGACGAGTTCCACCGTCGGCGGCGCATCGACGACAGAGGCCACCCGGACCGACCAACTGACGGCCTCGATGGCGAGATGGTCGATCGCCCGGCCGAAGAATTCCTCGTAGGCCTTGGTGAACGCGGCAGCGAGAAGTTCGGCCGCCATTTCGTCGAAGGGTGCTGCGTCGAGCCGCACCGGAATCTCCCAACCCTGGCCCTTGTATCGCATGGCAACGTGGCGCTCGACCACGACGTCGGCATCGGTGCCCTGTCGGACGAACGTCATGGCTTCGTCGCTGAGTTCGGCGAGGACGCGGTTTGCGCTGTCGACGTCGAAATCGGTGGTGGTCGTGTAGAAGCTGCGAACCGCCTCATAGGCGAACGGGGCCCGCAGGAACCCGACGGCCGAGCCCACACCGGCGTCGGGTGGCACGATCAGTTCGTCGAGTCCGAGCTTGTCGAGCAGGCGGCTCGCGTGCAGCGGTCCACCCCCGCCGAACGCAATCATCGAATAGCCGCTCAGGTCCTTGCCGTTCTCGACGGCATGAACCCGTGCTGCGTTGGTCATGTTCTCGTCGACCACTTCGGCCACACCGCGAGCTGCGTCGGCTGGTGACAGCCCGAGTCGGGCACCGATCGACCGGTCGAGCGCCTCGGCCGCGAGGGCAGGGGAGAGGCCGATGTCCTTTGCGCCGAACGTGTCGGCGTGGAGTCGTCCGAGTTGGACGTTGGCATCGGTGACGGTGGCGTCGTGGCCACCAAGTCCGTACGACGCTGGTCCGGGTTCGGAGCCGGCCGAGTGGGGGCCGATACGGATCTGGCCGAGCGAATCGACCGACGCGATGGAACCACCTCCCGCCCCGATTTCGATCATCTCGATCACCGGGATCGAGATGGGCATCCCCGAGCCCTTCTTGAACCGAGCCGTGCGATCGACCTCGAACGTCGTTGCGGTGGCCGGGGTGTGGTTTTCGATCAGTGCGATCTTGGCGGTCGTCCCGCCCATGTCGAACGACAGCACGCGATCTCGCCCATACCGTTTGGCGAGATCGGCGGCGAAGATCGCGCCGCCCGCTGGGCCTGACTCCACCAGTCGTACCGGGAATGCAGCGGCCGACTCGACCGACATCAGACCGCCACCCGAGTGGATCAGGTGCAGCGGGCACGTCGCCCCCCGCGCTGCGAGTTCGTCGCGCAGCCGCATCAAGTACGACGCCATCAGGGGTTGGACGTAGGCGTTGGCACAGACCGTGTTGAAGCGTTCGAATTCGCGCATCTGGGGCGACACGGCGCTCGAGATGGAGCAGGCGATGTCGGGGAGTTCGGCCAGCAAGAGGTCGCGAAACCGCTGTTCGTTGACCGGGTTGACATAGGAGTGGATGAAGCCGACGGCCACCGACTCGTAGCCGCCTGCGGCGATGCGTTCGACGAGCGCTCGAGCACCGTCCTCGTCGAACGGAACGAGCACGTCGCCGCGGGCGTTGAGTCGTTCGGTGACGACATGACGGTCGGCGCGTTCGATCAGTGGGGACGGCAGCACGATGTCGAGGTCGTATTGCTCGAACCGGCTCTCGGTGCGGGTCTCGATGACATCGCGAAACCCCGCCGTGGTCACCAGTGCGGTCTTTGCGCCGCGGCGCTCGATCAGGGCGTTGGTGGCGAGCGTGGTGCCGTGGATGATCTGGTCGACGTCGCCAAGTGAGACGCCCTCCTGGTCGACGATGCGGCTGATGCCGTCGAGGATGCCGACCTCGGGCGCAGTCTGCGTGGTGAGGACCTTCGTCGACGAGTAACTGCCGTCGTCGAACTCGATCACGATGTCGGTGAAGGTCCCACCGACGTCGGCCCCGATGCGAAGACCCATGGTCAGACCTCCGTGGTCCGTGCGACGAGCCGTGCAGGCACAGCGGCAACGTCGACTGCGGGTGTCTTTTCGACGCGGGTCATACGGGATAGTTACGCCCTTCCTCCGGTATCGGCAACCTCCGTGTTGTCCGACGCGCGGTTTCGTTGCACCGTTCGGCCGAACGTGACCGCATTCACGTCGGCGCCGATCCTGATCTCGTTGCCACGCCGTAGCCTGAGTCGAGGCCGAGACGCCATCGGTTCGGGCCGTTCGAAGACGCCGCTCACGCCGTCCGCTGGTTGACCGCAGCGGATCGTTCTCGGCTCGTCGACCCGAGGCCCATCCCCCGAGGAGTTCACATGCAGATCGCGTTGTACCGGCTCGGCCGGTTTGCCGCCCGAAGGCCGTGGACCGTCTTGGGAGTCTGGTTTGCGCTGTCGGTGATGCTCGTCGGCGCATCGCTCGTCGGTGGCAAGGCGTTCGAGGACGAGTTCTCGGTTCCTGGGCTCGACAGCGACGAGGCGCTCGTTCTGTTGCAGAACGCCCGCTCCGACGAGGCCGGTGTCAGCGCCCAAGTCGTCGTCGCTGCGATCGATGACGGTGCAGCGGTCGCCGATCGTCGCTCGGCGGTCGAGGCCGTACGTTCCGAGTTCGCCGGACTCGACGATGTTGTCGGCGTGATGCCGGCGCAGTACTCACCCGATGGAAGTGTGGCCTTGCTTCGTGTGCTCTATCGGCCCGTCGGTGAGTTGACCGTGGCGTCACTCGAGGCGCTCGAAGCGCTGCAGGCCGATCTCGATGGTGTCGATGGCCTCCAGGTCGAGGCGAACGGTGAGCTCTTTTTCACGTTCGAAGAGCCGGAGACCGGCACCGGGGAAGCGTTCGGTGTCGTTGCTGCGATGGTCATCCTGCTCGTTGCCTTCGGTTCGGTCCTTGCGATGGGCCTTCCGATCGGGACCGCCCTGTTCGGACTGGCCCTCGGTGTCAGTGCAATGGGCCTCATCAACCACCTGATCGACATCCCGTCATGGGCACCGCAGATGGCCGCCATGGTCGGGATCGGGGTCGGCATCGACTACGCCCTTTTTCTGGTGACGCGCCATCGCGAGTACCTGAGCCAGGGGATGACGGTCGAGGAGTCGGCCGGCCGGGCCGTAGCCACCTCGGGTCAGGCGGTGATCTTCGCTGGCGGCACCGTTGTGATCGCCATCCTGGGTCTCGCCGTTGCCGGGATCCCGTTCATGACCGCCGCAGGGGTCGCCACGTCCATCGTCGTGCTGTTGATGGTTCTGGCTGCGATCACGCTGCTACCGGCCTTTCTCGGTGTTTCCGGTCACAAGATCAATGGGCTGCGTACGACGCGCCGACGTGCGATCAACCCGGGTGTCTCGGCCGGTTGGGAAGCCTGGGGGGCACATGTCTCGCGGCATGCCTGGAAGTACGTGGTCGGGGTGACCGCGGCGCTGCTCGCCCTCTCGGCTCCGGTGCTGGCGTTGCAACTCGGTTTCCCCGACGAAGGGAATCTGGGGGAGGAACGCACGCAGCGTCAGGCGTTCGACCTCACGACAGCGGCGTTCGGCGTGGGCTTCTCCGGGCCGCTGTTGATTGCGGTCGACACCGCGGGTGACCCGACCCTGGTCTCCGAGCTGGCCGCTGCGGTCGAGGCCGATCCAAACATTGTGTCGGTCCAACCAACGCCTCCGGTCGAGGGCAGTGATGTTGCGAGTCTCCTTGCCTTCCCGAACACCTCACCGCAAGACGCAGCGACCTACGAGACGGTGAAGCGCCTCCGGGCCGACGTGTTCGTGGATGTCCTCGACGACGATCAGCGCGCCCACGTCGGTGGTCAGACCGCCAGCTTCGGTGACGTCGGCAATCGAATCACCCAGCGCCTGCCGTACTTCATTGCCGCGGTGGTCTTCCTCTCCTTTTTTCTGTTGACCGGGGTCTTTCGGTCGCCGGTGGTTGCGCTCAAGGCTGCCGTCCTCAACCTGTTGTCGATCGGTGCTGCGTATGGCGTGCTCGTCATGATCTTCCAGTGGGGCTGGGGCCTGAGCCTCGTCGGCCTTTCCGAGACCGTTCCGATCGTCTCGTTCATTCCGATGTTCATGTTTGCGATTCTTTTCGGGCTGTCCATGGACTACGAGGTCTTCTTGTTGAGCAGGGTTCGCGAGGAGTACGTGCGGACCGGGGACAACGATCGGTCGGTGATTCATGGCATCGCGTCGACCGCACGGGTTATCACCGCTGCTGCACTGATCATGATTTCGGTGTTCGGGGCCTTCGCCCTCGGTGATGATCCGGCTCTGAAGATGGTCGGCATCGGGCTTGCAACGGCGATCTTCGTCGACGCCACCATCGTCCGGATCATCCTGGTCCCGGCCACGATGAAACTGATGGGTGACCGCAACTGGTGGATTCCGGCCTGGCTCGATCGTCTGATCCCGGAGATCGACATCGAGGGCGATGCGGGCCTGCCGTCCCCGAACGACGAGGCGACCTTGGTCCACGAATCAGCCGAAAACTAGGGTTCGTCGTCATGGCCCTTCCGACCATGACTCGCAACGGTGACGTGTTCGTTGTCGACATCGGTGACGATCTCAACATGACCTCTGTTGCATGGGTTGACGCCATGAACGAATTGCTCGACGACGTCGAGGCGCACGGCGGGGGTCCGCCCGGCGCGGCGGGCGAGATGGAGGTGGGCGGCGGCGGCGGCGCGGCGCCCTTTTTCGTGCCCGAGGAGGGCGGCGCGACGGTGTTCGTGCGGCCGGG
>JAPOHW010000034.1 GCA_029979265.1 Actinomycetota bacterium
CGTTCGGCGTCACCCACGTTCCGCGTCCCGAGGACTGGCCGGTCATGCCGGTCGAGTACGTCGGGTTCACGATGATGCCGTCCGGGTTTTTCGATCAGAACCCTGCGCTCGACGTTCCCCCGAGCGATCACTGCAACAGCTGACCAGACGCGAAGCGCTCAGACGATCCGCCCATCCTCGAGGGTGATGACGTGGTCGGCGAGATCGAACGCAAGCTGACGATGTGACACGGCGATGACCGTGCTTCGCCCTTGGGCTCGAAGGCTCGTCCAGAGCTGCAGTTCTGTCGCAACGTCGAGCGCACTCGAGACGTCATCGATGAGGAGCAATTCGGGCTGGGTGAGCAAACTTCGTGCGGCGGCAACCCGTTGGGCCTGTCCGCCCGACAGCCGAAGTCCGCGGGCCCCGACACGCGTATCGATCCGCTCCGGCATCTCGGCGAGATCATCGGCGAGCGTGGTCATCTGCAACACAGCATCGACGTCGTGCCCCTCACGCCCGAGACGGATGTTCGCTGCAATCGACTCGCTGAAGAGCCGGGGAATCTGGGGCAGGTAGGCGGCCTGCGGCGGAACCATCCATGCGGCGATATCGCTCACCACCTCGCCATTCCACGCCACCGAGCCGGCATCGAGCGGCTCGAGGCCGGCCAGCACCCGCAGCAAGGTTGACTTGCCGGAACCCACTGCGCCGGTGATCACGATGAACCCACCGCTCACAACCGACAGATCGATGTCGCGGACACCACCGCCGGTGGTGGCAAACACCGAGGTCACGCCGCGAAGGTCGAGTCGCCGAAGCGAGACCCGAGCAGGGTCGGGGTCGCGTTGACGCATCGGTTCATTTCGCTCGAGGGTGACCTTGGTGGGCTCGACAAGATCGGCTGGCCTACCTGCCGCCACCATCTCGCTCATCCGTTCATAGGCAACGATGGCCTGCTCGCGGGCCGTGATCAGGCGCGAACCGAACCGGGGCACCCGGCCAAGCTGCACGGCATAGGCCACGAACAGCGCGATGTCACCGACGCTCAACGTGCCGTTGCGCATCGGCCCGACGAGGACAAGCAGTGTGAGACCGATGGTGACATCAGCAGTCGACGACGCCATCCCGTCGATCGCCTGCTGCAACACCGTGTCGCGCACGGCGGTACGGCGGCGTTGCGTCGTGTGCACCTCGAGGCGACGGATGGCCGCTTCCTCTCTGCCCGCGAGGCGGAACGCCAGCATTCCGGCGAACAATTCACCCAGATACGAGTTGACGGTTGCCCCTGCCCGCCGGTCGGCCGCCCGAGCGGCGTAGAGACGCGGGGTGAGGTAGCGGGTGATGACGGTGACGGCGACCAACGGAACCAGTGCAATGAGTGCAGCACCGGTATCGATCGTGGCCATGATGACGAGCGCCCCGATGCCGTAGAGCATGATGCCGCCACCATCGAGCCATGAATCTGCCCAGATGACGGTGTCTCGTGTGTCGTCATGGAACCGAGTGATGGCTTCGGACGGGCTCAGTGGCAACGTCGCAGCTTTGGGACCGCCACTCGCCGTCTGCGCCTCGAGCATGTTGGTGCGAACCAAGGTGCTGACGCCCACCCACCACCGGATGACATACCAGACCGAGATGGCGAACAAGACCCACGACACCGACTCGGTGAGCCCGAGCAGCACGAGAAGTCGAGTGACAGACCCTGACTGCTCGAGTTCGTCGAACACGAGTTTCAGCAGCCAGCCGGTGAGCAGCGGACTCAGGTAGAAGCTCGTCCAGAACAGCCAGCATTTCGCCCACAACCGGCCCCGGAACACTGCGGTTCGCCACGCGAAGTAGTCGGGTCGGATCCCCGGCTTCATTGGCCTGCCCCCGGATCGAGAAGCGCCGCGTCGACCTCACTGTTGGCCCCCGTGGCGAGGAGTTGGGCGTAGCGACTGTGCGGCGTCGCACGCAGTTCGTGCTGTGAGCCGTATTCGACAACCCGTCCGTTGTCGAGAACGACGATCTCGTCCATTCGCTCCACCGTCGAAAGCCGGTGCGCGATCACCAGTGCCGTCCGGCCCTGCACCAACCGATCGATCGCACGGGTGACCCGTTCCTCGGTGACCGGATCTACGCGGGACGAAGCCTCGTCGAGCAGAACCAGATCAGGTTCTCGCAAGAAAAGACGGGTAAGGGCGATGAGCTGCCCCTCCCCTGCCGAGAGACCACTCCCCGCCGGACCGAGGACCGTGTCGAGCCCATCGGGCATCGCCTCGACCCAGTCGAGAAGCCCAAGTTCGGCGAGGGCATTGCGCACCCGTGCATCGGGGATCGTGTCGTCGAACAACACGAGGTTGTCTCGAATCGATGCAGCGAAGAGGTGGACGTCCTGGGACACCACACCGGTGCGAGCGCGGAGGTGCGAGAGCGGCACCGTTGCCGTATCGATCCCTCCCATCAACACCCGACCCGCAGTGGGTTCGACCAAGCGGAGCAGGATGCGCGCCATGGTTGTCTTGCCACTACCGGTGCGCCCCAAGACACCCAGCGTCCTGCCCGGGGCAAGGTCGATCGACACACCCTCCAGCACCGGAGTGCCGTCTTCCTCATCGGCGTAGGTGAACGAGACGTCGTCGAATGTCAACGACAGCGCGCCGGACGGGAACGAGCCGACACCGTTGTCGTGGATCGCCGATCGCTCGGCCATGAGATCGATCGTTCGGGCCATACCCCCGGCTGCGCGTTGCACGCGCTCGGTCTCATCGGCGAGTTGCCCGAGTGGCTCACGAAGGATCTGGGTGTACTGGAAGACGACATATGCGGTTCCGAGCGTGATCGAGCCCCGAGCCAACAGCGCAGCATCGACTGCAAGGATCGCGATACCGCCAAAGGCAAAGACCGCATTCGAGGCAACCCAGAAGATGACCGCCTGTTTCTCCCGACCGAGCATCGCACGCAGCAATCGCTTGCTCGCCATCTGGAACGTGGCAACCGCATGCGACCCTCCGCCATTGCCACGGAGGTCATCTGCGCCGGTGAGCCGCTCCTCGACCTCACCCAGCAGGCGCCCCATCGCCGCCTGTTCCCCTGCCGCCTCGTCAACGGCCTGGTTGCGCAACGAATACATCACACCGACAGCAACGCAGAGGTAGACCGCAAGTCCGATTCCGATCCGCCAATCCTGGGTTGCAACCACGACGACGATGCCGATCAGGGTGACCGCAGCGGCGATCGCCTTGACCGCAAACTGAGCGATGAATTCGCTCAGCGCAGTGACGTCACCATCGACCCGGCTCACGAGTTCACCGGGACTCGTCCGTCGATGGAAACCGAGGTCCAGCGAGAGCACATGACGGGTCAGATCGGATCGGAGTTCGTTGGTGACGGTCCACGCAAGGTCGGCAGCAGTCCAGGCGACGACGACCGCCATGAGCTGACGAGTGAGACCGATGGCGACGTACAGGCCGGCAACGAGGAGCAGCCGACGCGCCGTTGCGCCGTTGACGGCATCGTCGATGAAGCGGCCGATGAGGAGTGGGCCAGCCAGCGGCAGTGCCCCGGCGATCGCCAACACAGCTGCCATGCCTGCGACCCGAGCCCGATGCGGGACCACCAAGCCGATGAGAGCACGCCACGGAGAGGTCACCACGTCGTCGACGCTACTTGCGCACGATCAGGGCGCTGCTGATCAACCCTCGAGGCGGGATACGCGGGTCAAGCACCCGCATCGCACTATCGGCTGCCGAGTTGATGCTGACGTACACGATCACCAGATACGACGTGAGTGCGAGGAGCATTGGCAAGTCACGCTGAATCGATGACTCGAACACCAACTGCCCGAGTCCGCCGATGCCGAAGATGATCTCGATCACGATCGTGCCCGACAGCAACGCCCCGACCGACAGGCCGACAACGTTGAGCAGGCCGAGCGATGCTGGACGAAGGGCGTGTCGATACAGCACGTAGCGAGCACTCAGTCCCTTGGCGTTCGCAGCGGCGATGTAGTCCTCGTCGAGCACTCGGCGCAGATCGGACCGCACCACACGCCCGACCGTGCCGAGTTCAGCCATCGCCAACGACAACGCCGGCATGGCGAGGTGCCGCAGATGAGCTCCGAGATCATCGGTCAGCCGAACCCAGGTCGCAGCCGGGAACCAACCGAGATCGACGGCGAACACTCGGATCATCATGAGCGACGTGATGAACACCGGCACCGACTGACAGCCTCCCAACACGCCGTTCACCACGCCGGCGGCGGGCCTACCGTCATAGCGAGCCGAGGCCATTCCGAGCGGCACGCCGATCAGAATCGCGAGCCCCAGCCCCACCAGCATGAGCTCGAGCGAGATCGGCACTCGCGGCCAGATCAGATCCCAGACGGGCTCACTGTTTCGGGTCGACACCCCGAAGTCACCTCGCAGCGCGTCGAGTACCCACTGGAAGAAGCGGATCACGACCGGCTCGTCGAGGTGGTACTCGTCCACAATGGCTCGCTGCCGGGGAACGGCGGCGTTGAACCCGTTCGGGAACAACACCGCCCGAAACCCGCCAGGAATCGACATCTCGATGGCGGCGAAAACCAGCGCATTGGCAACGAGCAGGGCGCCGATCAGACGGGTACCGAAGCGGAACAGCTCAACCACCAGCCGGCGCATCAGACCGCCCCTAGGACCGGGGCGGGCAGATGAGACAGAACGGGTGACCGGCGGGGTCGGCCATGACCACCAATGGATCAGCAACGTCGTCGGAGCGATCGTCGAGTACGGATGCACCGAGGGCAATCGCCCGCTCGACGTGATGTCGCTGTTGCTCCGGGGTCCGGACAAGAAGATCGAGATGGACCTGCTGGGGAACGTCACTGCTCGGCCAGGTCGCCTTTGGCAACGACCCGACCTGCTGGACTGCGAGTTTGGGAGTACCGGCATGATCGTTGATCACGATGAAGGCCGGATCATCGTCGGGACCTTGGCCGGGCCGGTACGGCAGCTCGAGAAACTGCTGCCAGAACGCCGCCAGCGCACGCCCATCCTCGGCATCGAGGCACGGCGCGATCAGTTCAGGGGGTGAGTCGCTCACAGCCACCCGACCAGCCTGCCGAAATCCGGGTGACGACGCCAGTTGCCAGGACGCAGGCCACCGCACCGCTCATCGCAGGGTGACCGGTGTCGGGCCTTACCTCCACAGAACGGTCGGGCCACCGCTCATGACCGCATGGTGCAGGGTGAGCGCATCTTCGGCCTCGACCTCGAGGGCAGGTGGTGCAGTGGGTTGAAACCAGCCGACGCCGTCGAGTTCGGGACTCTGCACGCGAATGCCGTCGAGATCGACGTCGTCGACAAGCTCGGCACGAAAGATCGCATCGATGCGCCGCATGGTGGAGTCGTAAACGATCCACGGATCCCCGATCACTGCGATCGTGATACCGAGTTCTTCAGCGAACTCACGAATGACCGCACGGGCCGGGTCCTCACCTCGATCGATCAGCCCGCCCGGGAGCGACCATCCTTTGCGGTACACCGGACTGACCATGAGCCATCGGCCATCGTCTCGTTCAAGAATCGCAACGGCACCCGCAGTCCAGCTCGGCGCAGCACGACGAATCACAAACCGGCGTACCGGTCTCGGGAGGTGCCCGAACGCCTGAAGAAGCCGGCGCCGGATCACCGAGATGGCTGCTGTCGGCGGAAGGCGACAAGCTCCTCGAACGCAGCACCAACCGCAGCGACAGGGGTACGGCGGGCGGCATGATCACCCACCACCAAGGGTCGGCCGAATGCATCTTCGATCTGGACCCCGGCCTCTTGGCAGATCAGCATGCTTCCCAGGTAGTCCCACGGGCCGAGCGCATCGGTGTCGAAGTCGACAAACGCGTCGAAGCGTCCATCGGCGACGGCACAGAGGTCGAGTGCTGCTGCGCCGAAACAACGAAACTGAGCCCAGCCTGGATTGGCCGCTGGAAGCCCGTTGATCGCAACGACCGACACGTCGAGCGGAACCGCCTCTCGCCTCGGCAACACCACACCGTCGATCCGGGCGCCACCGCCGGCGACGGCGTCCCACCGCACCCCGCTTGCGTGGTCATGCACGACAGCGGCACGAGCGCACCCGCTGTCGATGACGCAGATACTCGTTGCGAACCAGGGAAGGGGACGAGACGCGTTCGTCGAGCCGTCGAGCGGATCGAGCACAGCGACCGGCCCCTCGCCTCCGCCACCGGACTCCTCACTCATCACGTCGATGGCTGCATCACGAAGGACCCGTAGCGCTGCTGCATCGGCTGCAAGGTCACTTGCGTACTGGCCGTCTCGCTGCCCCGACAGACCCCAATCGTCGTGATCATCGAACACGTCGACGACAGCATCGACCGCGGCATGAAGCACAGCGAGCAGGTCGTCGTCGGTCACGGCGGCAGTAGACCACATCAGCGATGCTGCGGGGAGGCAACTGGCGCGAATCGTGGCAGGCTGAGGGCGATGGCAGTGATCGACCTTCAGGGTTTCGTCGCCGACCTCAAGGACCATGTCGCCGAACACGGCTTCCACGTCCATGACGAGCGGCACTTCATCGAGACGTACACGAACCGGCAGACGTGGGAAATCGACCTCCACCCGGACCGTGCCTGTGACGGACCGCTCGACATGCACATGGCGCTCGAGGTCGACCCGCGCACACTCATTGCGTTCGAAGACGAAGTCATCCGGGCCGGCGAAGACGGTGAACCGGACGAGACGATTGCGATTCCAGTCACGATTTCGTTCGCTCTGCCGCCCCTTCCCGCCGGACCCGACCTGCTTGTCTTGGCAACCGAGCTGGCTGGCGTCGGCAGCACCGAATTGCCGCTCGAGGTTTCTGCGGTCGACAGCTTTGCTGCTGTCACCGACGCACCCGAACGCGCAGTCGCCATGGTGGCGCGGGTCAACGCAAGCCTGGGTCGCATCCTGCTCGGCCGCGAAGTGCTCTGCGAAGAACTCGACCGCTGCCAACAGGTCGCCGAGTTCCTGCTCGATCGAGCACCTGTGTGGCTCGACGACACGCTGAGCTGATCAAACAGCCAGACTCCGCAGGGCCTCGAGCGCCTCGTCGGCATGGGTCAACATGTTGGTCTCGCTTCGGATCGCCTTCACCAGTCTGCGATCTCGCCCGATGACGAACGTCTCCCGCTTGGCCGGCAACGGGCCCATACGCTTCGTGTTGAACAACTTGTGCACCCTGCGGTCGGGGTCGCTGAGCAGCGGGAAACCGAGGTCATTCTTGTCGTCGAATCGTTTCTGCCGATCCACCGGATCGGCGCTGATCCCCACCCGTGCCGCATCGAGTTCGGCGAACTCCGATGCCAGGTCACGGAAGTGACAGCTTTCCATCGTTCAACCAGGGGTCATTGCCTTCGGATAAAAGAACAGCACCACCGGGCCCGACGCGACCAGATCGCTGAGGCGGACGGAAGTACCGTGCTGGTCGAGCAACTCGAAGTCGTCGACGACGTCACCTTCGTTCATGTTTCCTCCTCGGCGGTGTCGACCGGGCAGCTCACCGTATAGCACTACGTTCTTGGCGGGCGTGACGGATTCACTTCGTCAGTTGAGCGCAGCAAACAGCAAGCCGAACACCATCATGGCTGCGCCACTGATCTGAAAAAAGTCGTGAACCCGGCCACGCCAAAGCAGCTGCGATCGTGCGACGAGCAGTCGGTAGACGATGAAGTCCGACTGGGTCCGGCCCCAGCGGATGAACAGCAGCCCGATGGCGGCGATCACCGCACCCCAGAACGTGTCCATGCGCACTCCTTCGCCCTCGCTGCCGTGCGGACGATAGGCCAACCACCATGACAGACGCCTCACCGAGCGCCGACGAGGGTTGCAATGACTGGTGGGCCCGGTGGGAATCGAACCCACGACCGAGCGATTATGAGTCGCCTGCTCTGACCATTGAGCTACGGGCCCGACGGGACCCTACTGCGCACGAACCGAAGCCCATACGCGAAGCGACCCGCACCTGAGTGCGGGTCGCTTTTGAGCTCCGGGGGTGGGGATCGAACCCACGACCTGCGGATTAACAGTCCGACGCTCTGCCAGCTGAGCTACCCCGGAAGGTCGGTTGAGGAGGGTACCAGCACGCGGACCCGCATCGGCCCACGATTTGGCGAATCCTGACGGGCCACCCACCACTCACTACCAATGGCTCCACACGCTCCGCTGCTGGGCCGGGTCATGCGCCTTCGAGATAGTCGCGCAGCCGATCGGATCGGTGGGGGTGGCGAAGCTTGGCGAGCGTCTTCGCCTCGATCTGACGGATGCGTTCGCGGGTCACGCCGAACTGTTTCCCGACTTCTTCGAGCGTGCGGGGTCGGCCGTCGTCGAGCCCGAATCGGAGGCGGACAACTTCCTGTTCTCGTTCACTCAGCTAGACGAGTACATCACCGAGTGCAGCCGACAACATATGGCGGGCGGCAACGTCGATCGGAGCAGCCGCGTTCTGATCCTCGATGAAGTCGGCCAGGTTCGAGTCGTCTTCGTCGCCGACCGGCGAGTCGAGCGACAACGGATCGAGACCGATCCGAAGAATCTCCCGTACCTTTTCCACGGGTTCGTCGACCTCAGCCGCCAACTCGTCGATGGATGGCTCCCGTTTCAGTTCCTGATGCATCTGGCGCTGCACCCGTTTGATGCGGTTCATCGCTTCGACCATGTGCACCGGGATGCGAATGGTCCGGGACTGGTCGGCGATGGCGCGGGTGATCGCCTGGCGGATCCACCAGGTGGCATAGGTCGAGAACTTGAATCCCTTGGTGTGGTCGAACTTCTCGACCGCACGCATCAGACCCAGGTTGCCCTCTTGCACCAGGTCGAGCAGCACCATGCCGCGCCCGACGTAACGCTTGGCGATCGAGACGACCAAGCGGAGGTTGGCACGGATCAGTTCGTCGGTTGCTCGGTCCCCATCGCGCAGCAGGCGGTGATAGCGGGCGAGATCGCCTGGTTCGATGGAGTCGAGCTGCCCCGAGTATTCGAACACCTCGAGGCATTCAGCTGCTTCGAGACCGCGCTTGATCCGTGCCGCAACGCGGACCTCCTGTCGGGCGTCGAGCAACGGGACCTGGCCGATCTCTTTGAGGTACATGCGAACCGGATCGTCGCTGCTGCCGCCGTCGGCGCCTCGGGGCCGTTTGGGCTGGCGGCGTCGCGCCGGTTCTTCGACATCGTCACCAATCGACGCTGCAAAGGCTGCGGCGCGGGCGACACGCTCGGTGTCGATCGGAGCGTGGTCTTCCTCAGGGTCGGTGATTGCGCCGTCGGGGCGGACCGGCACAGCGATCTCGGCCGGCACCGGCGAATCGAGTTCCTCGTCGAGTTCAATTCCCGCTGCGGTGCACGCCTGGCGAAGCCCATCGATGAGTTCCGGATCGAACTCGACGTCGTTCAGCGCGTGGACGAGCGCATCGAGACTGAGATGTCCCGACACGCGAGCCGAGTCGAGGAGAGACTGGAACTTGACCGCCGCCTCTGCAGGCAAAGGAACGGCTGGGGCGATGTCGGTCATCCGTTCCTCCCTTCGGCGTTCTGGATGAGCCACGGTAGCAACTGGGCGACCGCCGCTTCTCGCGTGTTGCGCTCAGCGAGTCCTTCGGTCTGGGTCTTGACCCATGCAATCGCGGTTGCGAAGCCCTGGCGGTCTGCGACAGATTCGGCGCGACGGGCTCGATGCTGAAGGTCGCGCACGACCCGATCGGCTGACAGGCGAACGACACCTGCCACCACATCGTCCGTTTCTGCGTCGGAGGACTCGACGGCCAAACGGCGAAGCAGCGAAGCGGCCCGCCCTCCGACGCGGTCAGCGGCCGCCATCACACCGTCGAACTGGAGTGCCTCGAACGCTTCGCGGCGCGTTGGGTCGCCGAACAGCACCGGCGCAAGTCGCCCGGCGACCTCGCCGGGGCGATGGATCATCAGCCGAATCGCCTCGTCTTCAGGGGTGAGCCGCATCCGTTCGGGCGGTCGATGATCTTCGTGCTCGACGTCGTCGTACACATCGACCGGCGGCGACCCGTACTGCGGGGTTGCGGGCCGCGGACGCGCAGGGCTGGCCAGCAACTCGCGAAGCCGGGCCAGATCGATCCGGGTGCGATCGGCGATCTCGATCACGTACTGGTCGCGAACCAGCGGATCAGGGTGCTCACGCACCACGTCGAGGGCGTGCTCTGCCGTCCGCGCCTTTCCCTCCGCGGTCGACATGTCGCCTGCCTCGAGCACTCGCTCGAGACGGAACTTGAGAAACGGCACCGCTTCGTCGACAGCGCGCTGCAACCCTCCCGGGTCGTTGCGTGCGAGATCGTCGGGGTCGACCCCGGGAGGAAGCGCAGCAACTCGAATGTCGAGTTCGTACTCCTTCTCCCAGGCATAAACACGTTCGGCAGCAGCGAGGCCGGCCTTCCCACAATCACCAAGGTGGCGTTGCGCACGCTGGAACACGAGTGTAATCCACCAGAAACATTCAAGGGCAAGTAGAGCAACCCGTTTTTTTAAACACACAGCCTACACAGATACACACACACCGAC
>JAPOHW010000035.1 GCA_029979265.1 Actinomycetota bacterium
CGAAAAGCCCGCTCGGCCAACGTCGACCACCGATCGAGATCGATGGCAACCGCCGACTGTTCATCCACTGCGATCACCACAGGGGAAGGCTCGCTCACGGCTGCGAACCCTCAGGCGAGTTGGCACCCGCAGCACCACCAGGCGAGTTCGCACTCACAGCACCACCAGGCGAGTTCGCACTCACAGCACCACCAGGCGAGTTCGCACCCGCCTTGTCGTAGGCGTCGACGATGTCTTGCACGATCCGGTGACGAACCACGTCACGTCCGCTCAGCCGCGCAAACGCAATGCCGTCGATGTGGCCGAGCACCTGCTCGAGTCCACCCAGGCCCGACTTTCCGCCCTGCACGTCGACCTGGGTGACATCGCCGGTGACAACCGCCTTCGACCCGAACCCGATGCGGGTGAGGAACATCTTCATCTGCTCTGGTGTCGTGTTCTGCGCCTCGTCGAGGATGATGAACGCCGAGTTCAGCGTGCGGCCTCGCATGAAGGCAAGCGGAGCAACCTCGACGATCCCGCGGTCGAGCAACCGTTCCATGCCGTCGTTGCCGACCATGTCGTGCAGCGCGTCGTACAGCGGACGAAGATACGGATCGACCTTCGCCATCAGATCGCCGGGCAGGAACCCGAGGCGCTCACCGGCCTCGACCGCCGGCCGCGTCAGAACGATCCGTTCGACGTCACCGGCTTGAAGAGCCCGAACTGCCATCGCCACGGCCAACCAACTTTTTCCCGTGCCCGCCGGCCCGATCCCGAACGTGATGACATTGCGCTCGATCGATTCCACGTAGGCCTTCTGGCCCGCCGACTTCGGCCGAATCAGTCGGCCCTTGTCGGCCCGCAAGATGTCGTGGGTGAAGACCTCCGATGGTCGCTCATCGGCTCGCACCATGTCGATGGTGCGGTCGAGGGTCCGTTCGTCGACCCGCTGGCCCCGCTCGGCCAACACGACAAGTTCCTCGAACAGTGTCGCCGCCACCGACGCGCCAGGACCGGACAGCAGCACCTCGTTCCCCCTCACCGTGATGGCTGCGTCGGGCAATGCCTCCTCGATGCGTCGAAGGTGACGGTCGTGCTCACCGAGCAGCGCACCCATAAGGTGATTGCCGGGGACCCGGATGGTGATCGAGGGTTCGGTCATCGTCGCCCGGCAGCGTACAGCGCCACTACCGGCCACCGACAGAGCGATCTCGGTAGGGTCGTGCCGTGAGCGACGATCCTCGCCCGCCCTCCCACCAACGGGACCTGACAGCCACCGAGCCGCTCGCTGCGCTCCACCAGTGGATTGCGGAGAGCCGCACCGACGACGCAGCACGGGCTCGTTCGCGGCGGCACTCGCTCGAACAACAGGCTGCAGCCGACGCCACCTTGCTCGGCACGCTCGTCGACCTGGCCGAGCAAGGACGGCCCATCGCCGCCATCAGCTGCTCGGGCTTCCACCTGACCGGCCCAGTCGTGGCGGTCGGAGCGGACTTCACGATTGTGCGCGCCGACCAGCTCGGCAACGTGTTCGTGCCGATCGAACGGCTCGCCGTCGTGCGGCCATCGTCCGGCAATGCTTCGCCTCCTCACGTCCGGCTGAGCACGCTCTCGATCACCCTCAAAGAAGCGCTCATGGACCTGGTCACCGAACGACCACAACTAATGATCTCGACGCCAGGGCATGACGTCCGCGGCGCACTGGTTTCCGTCGGCTCCGACCTCATCACGGTGGCAACCGACATTGCGCTGCGCGATCGAGTTCACATCCGGTTCGCAACGATCGATCACGTGGCGGTGGTCGGCCACTAGCGAACCCGCTGTGCGTCAGTTGCGGCGGGAGCGACGCTGCCGCTCGAGGAAGCGGTAAACGTCGATCAGATCGATGCCCGGGAACGGAGAGAACTCGCGCTGTGAGGGCAACGCAGTGAGCACGTGGGTTCGCTCCGCGGCCGATGGCCACGCATGCCCCGACCACTGCTCGACCAAGGTCGGATCGGGCTCGAGTTCACGCTGACGGGCGTACTCCCTGCGCAGCGTGTTCGAGCCCCGAAACCGACCCGCATGCTCGGACGCCGCGCCGTAGGAGATGGCGTAGGGATGACGGCTGGTCTCGGTCTCGATGTAGGTCGTCTCGAAGAACTCACCCACATCGGTCACCGTGTGTTGGCTGTGAAGCAGGAAGCTACCGGTTGCATTCCAGGCAAGGCGGGCACCCCACTGACGAGGAACCCGCTCTCCCTCCAGCCCACCATCGGCGGCCCGAGGAAAGGGGAACCCATCGTTCTCGTATGCCTTGTCGATCACCCCTTCGGAATCAGTTCGCAAGAAGTGACACGGAATGCCGAGGTGTTCGGTCGCCAGATTGGTGAACCGATGCGCTGCCATCTCGTAGGAGATGTAGAAGAGCTCCTTGAGATCTTCTACCGAGATGTCTTGGGCCTCGTCGGCGTCGCGCAAGAAGTCGACGGCTGGTGCTTCGGGGGCAAGCACGGCAGCGGCAAAATAATTGCTCTCGATCCGCTGCCGAAGGTAGTCACCGAAGTCGTGTGTCTCGGAGTGGTCGAGCGCGAAATGTCCGAGGGTCTGGAGGACCACACTTCGCGCCTGACGAACTTTCAGCCCGCCGCGGTCGGGAATGAAGATGATCCTGTCGCGTCGGTCGGTGATGCTGCGGGCCGAGCTCGGAAGATGGCTGACCCGCTCGATGCTGAAGCCGACATGCGCGGCCAGGTCGGTGAGTACCCGTTCCGATATCGGGCCGCTTCCTCCATACCCGACCCGGCGCAACATCTCGGTGGCAACGTCCTCGATCTCTCGGTAGTAGTTGTTGCGCAGGCGCATCTCGGACCGCAGGCTGGTGTTGGCCGTACGGGCGCGAACCGCCGTGTCGTTCGACGCGTTGACCTCAGTGCCTCCGTCGCGCACCCTGCGCCAAAGGGCGACGAGGTGCTCGAGGGCCTCGTCGGGAACCCTCGCAGACGGTTTCAACGGGGAGAGGTCGAGTGCTGCGTACCGAGGGTCGTCCTGGGCTCGCTCGAGTTCGATCTCGAGCTCACTGCGACGATCCGGTGCCGTCGACTCGAGGAGGTCGGCTGTCGTGGTGCCGATCGCACCCGCAATTTCCCCGATGAGCCCGAGCTTCGGCTCCACTTTCCCATTCTCGAGCTGCGACAGATACGGCACCGGCCGGCCCACCGCCTCGGAGACGTCGGCGAGGGTACGGCCCGCACTGCGTCGGGCATGACGGATCCGGTGTCCCAAGATCACAAGGTCGAGGTCTGCCATCCGAAAATTCTGCCATACTTTTCGTCTAACGCAAGTGGCTTGATCCAAGCCACGGCCCTTCGCCCCCGAAAATGCACGGGTAGGGAGAGGTTTCGAGCGGGGTCCGACCTAAAAAGCGTAGAGTTTCTTACTTTCCAGAACTTCGCCGCGCGATACCCATTCTGGGACATTGTCACCTGCAGCGGTCCCCGACACGCTGCCCTCATGCCGCACACCGAGACGCTCGCTCGGATCACAGTCGACCCAGACCCACGAGTCGAGGATGTCCTGACCGGGCCCGTTCAGGCCTTCCTGATCGCCCTCCACGAGCAGTTCGGCTCGGCACGAAATGACCTTCTCGTCCGTCACGCAACACAGCACACGGGGCCTGACAAACCCGCCGAGTGGGACCCCGAGACCGCCCACATTCGCTCGAACGAATGGCACATTGCGCCTGCTCCCCCGGACCTCATCGATCGTCGCACAGAGCTGACCGGTCCGGTCTCTCGGACCGCCCTCGTCGAAGGGTTGAACAGCGGGGCGAAGGTCTACATGGCGGACTTTGAGGACACGATCACCCCCACGTGGGCGACCTGTCTCGACGGGCAACGAAATCTTCGCGACGCCTACAACGGCACCCTCACCGCAGCATTCGACGGGGAGCTGCGGTCCCCCGCCGCCGAAACGGCAACGCTCATGGTCCGGACGCGGGGATGGCACCTCGACGAGACCCACGTCCACATCGACGGCGCTCCCATGTCGGCCAGCCTCTTCGATTTCGGTGTGTGTGTCTTCAACAACGCCACCGCTGCGATCGAGCACGGCACTGCGCCGTACTTCTACCTTCCCAAGTTCCAAGGTGCAGCTGATGCGTCGCTCTGGAACGACGTGATCCGGTGGACCGAGGCAGAGCTCGGGCTGCCGTCGGGAACGATCCGCGTGACCGTGCTGATCGAAACGATCGGTGCCGCGTTCGCAATGGACGAGATCCTCTTCCTGCTCCGCGACCACATCACCGGCCTCCATACCGGGAACTGGGATTATCTCTTCAGTCTGATCAAGACCTTTCCCGACGATCCCGAGTTCATCCTCCCCGACCGCGACGATCTTGCCGCGACCACGCCATTCATTCGGGCGTTCACAGAACTCCTCGTCTCCACATGCCATCGCCGCGGTGCGCACGCAATCGGCGGAATGTCCGGCGTGATCCCCGATCCGATCAACCCGGCTCGCACCGCGCCGATGGAACGCAAGGTCACCGTCGACAAACGCCGAGAGGCCGGTGACGGATTCGACGGGACCCGCATCGCGCAACCTGCGCTCGTCGAGATCGCCTCTTGCGAGTTCGACCGCGTGCTCTCGTACCGAGCCAATCAGCTCGAAGTGCAGCGCGACGACGTCTACATCACCAAAAGCGACCTACTGACGATCCGGACCACTCGCGGGAACCGGACCGAGGCCGGCCTGCGACACGACATTCGGGTTGCCATCCATTACATCGGTGAATGGTTGAACGGCACAGGCGCCGTGGCCATCGATGACCACCTCGAAGACACCGCCATGGCAGAGATCTGCCGAGCTCAGATCTGGCAATGGCGACATCACGGAGTCGAACTGACCAACGGCTTGACCGTGGACGACCCCCTCCTCGACCGTCTCTTCGCCGAGGAACGCACCGTACTTCGCACCGACCTCGGCGAGGTGGCGTGGGCTGCCGGCCGCTTCGACGAAGCCGCCGACATGCTCCGCGAGTGGAGCAGCCGCGACGACCTGATCGGATTCTTCCCGATCGAGGCCTCATCGGCCATCTGACGAACTTCCCAACTCCCACATCAAGGAGACACTGACCATGAATCCAAGCTTCGACGAACAGGTTGCGGCGCTGAAAACCGACTGGGCCGAGAACCCGAGGTGGAACGGTGTGACCCGCGACTACACCGCCGAGGACGTCGTGCGTCTCCGCGGAACCGTCACGCCCGAGCACACGCTCGCTCGGCAGGGCGCAGAGAAGCTCTGGCGCAACGTGACCTCCATGGACTACTGCCACGCCTTGGGAACCATGACCGGCGGCCAGGCGATCCAATACGCCAAGGCCGGACTCCCGGCCATCTACCTGTCGGGCTGGCAGGTCGCTGGTGACGCAAACCTCGCCGGGCAGGTCTACCCCGACCAGTCGCTGTACCCCGCCAACTCCGTTCCATCGGTTGCTGCCCGCATCAACAATGCGCTTCGCCGCGCCGACCAGATCGAGTGGAGCGAGACCGATGGAAATCCCGAGGTCGACTACATGTTGCCGATCGTCGCCGATGCCGAAGCCGGTTTCGGTGGCCCACTCAACGCCTATGAGTTGATGAAAGCCATGATCGAGGCGGGTGCTGCGGGCGTGCACTGGGAAGACCAACTCAGTTCTGCCAAGAAGTGCGGCCACATGGGCGGCAAGGTGCTCATCCCGACCCAGCAGCACATCACGACGCTCACCGCCGCCCGTCTGGCAGCAGACGTCGCCGGTGTGCCCACGGTCGTGCTCGCCCGAACCGATGCGCTCGCCGCCAATCTCATCACGACCGACGTCGACGAACGTGACCAAGAGTTCCTCACCGGTGAGCGCTCTGCCGAGGGCTTCTACTACACGGAGCCAGGCATGGCGACGCCGATCAAGCGGGCGCTCGCCTACGCCCCGTACTCCGATCTGATCTGGTGCGAGACGGGCACGCCCGACCTCGACGAGGCCCGTCAGTTCGCCGAGGCTGTCAAGGCCGAATTCCCCGACCAGATGCTGGCGTACAACTGCTCGCCATCGTTCAACTGGAAAGCGCACCTCGACGACGGCACGATCGCCAAGTTCCAGAAGGAACTCGGTGCCATGGGCTACGCCTTCCAGTTCATCACGCTGGCCGGCTGGCACGCTCTCAACTATTCGGCGTTCGAGATCGGGCGCGGCTACACCGAGTCCGACATGACCGCCTATGTCGACCTCCAGGAGCGGGAGTTCGCCCGCGAGGGCGAGGGCTACACCGCCGTCAAGCACCAGCGAGAGGTCGGCGCAGGCTACTTCGACCAGATCGCCACCATCGTGTCCGGCGGCAACGCGTCGACGCTTGCGCTCGAAGGCTCCACTGAAGCGGAGCAGTTCCACTGAACAGCCGGCGCGTCCGCAGCATGAACCACCACCCCCTCCCCCACTGATCTGGCGGTCACCCGACCCACGATCACGACAGGACGAGCCCGTCGGCCGGTCGCCGGCGGGCTCTCTTGTTCCTACGGTTGGGAGTTAGTTCCCCGGTCGCGGAGCAGACCGCCGAAGTCATAGGAGCCGTCCTCGTTGAGGAAGTGCTTGTTCGCCTCCGCCCGCTCGGCACGATCCCGCTCCACGTTGAAGGGGGTCTTGGCCTGAGCGCGATACGGGTGACTGAACGGATTCGGACCCCACTTGTTGCTGCTGGGAAGGCTGGGAGCGAGCAGGAGATACAGCAGCAGCAACACGTTGACTGCCGGCAACAGGAACAGCAGCACGCCGTAGCCGTTCATACCCCGATCGTGCAGGCGACGCACTGCGTTCATCGCCTGCAGCCACACAACGGCGACCGCAACAACATACCCCTCACGCTCGATGATGAACCGATCGGTCACCGGGTGCACATACGTGGTCTCGCGAGACCAGAAAGAGGATCGCACTCAGCAGGAGCGCAACGAGGAGGAAGCGTTGACGACTGATTCGTCCTCCACCGGTGAGAAAGTTCATGTCTCTCCATCGGGATGTCCTTTTCCGAACGTTACCGCTTTTGCCGTGACCACATCGGGACAGGCGAGCTGACAGGATGGGAAGGTGGCAACGCGTGGGTGGGTCCCAGAACAGGATGAACACCCAGAGTCCGTGACCGTTCGACGGGACGAGCCGCGGGTGGTGGCGACCACGATCGCCATCGGGCTGCTCATCATCACCGCCTCGCTCCTTCGCCACGACGGAGACATTGCCGGCCTCGTCAAGTTCGGTGCCGGCGACACCGTTGCGCTTCGAACAGCTCATGTCGAGGACGTTCTCGACCGTGACGTCGCAACCGTTGGACTTCTTGGCCACGACGGCTCGATGTTCTTTCTTCAAGCACTCGACCCCCTGTACCTCTCACCCGACGAGCACGCGGTGTACCTCGATCGTCCTCGCTATCGGGCGCAACGCATGCTCTTCCCGCTCGTGGCGGGCCTCGGTGGGCTCCTTCCGCCAGAGGCGGTGCTGTGGTCGATGGGGGTCATCAACCTCGCCGCACTCGTGTTCGGAACACTCGGGACGGCCCGGGTTGCCCAACGCCTTGGTGGGTCTCCCTGGCTCGGACTCAGCTTTGCGTTGAATCCGGGCATCATCTTCGAGTTCGACATCAGCGGAGCCGGCATTGTTGCCTTTGCGTGTGCCATCTGGGGGACGCTGGCGGTGATGGACGGTCGGACCCGAGCGTCGGTTTGGTGGTTCGTCGCCGCAGTCCTCGCCCGCGAAGTCATGCTCCTGTACCTCGCCGGCGTGTGTTGTCACCGGTTGTTCACAACCCGTCGCCTACCGTGGGCGCTGGGAGGCATTCCCGTCCTGAGCACGCTGGCGTGGATGATCTACGTCCGGTTCCGACTCGCTTCGCACGACGGGGTGACAGAGGTCCAAGAGTTCGGTCCTCCGTTTGGGGGGTTGCTCGCCTCGGTCGATCAATGGCTGACCGACCCGGTCGAACTTGCAATCATCCTGTGCCTGATCGGGTTGATGCCGGTACTAGTCGTCCGAGCCGTGCAACGACCGAACCCGCTCGCGTGGGGTGCACTCGGATTCGTGGTGCTGGCCGTGTTCCTCACCCGTCAGGTCTGGTGGAACTTCTTCGATATCAGCCGAGCAATCACGCCCATCATGACGGCCTCCACGGTGATGGCGCTCACCGCACCGCGTCGTAGACCGGATTGCGCTGTTTCGCCTTCGTGAACACGATCTGGAACAACTGCATCGCCCGGACCCGAAAACCGGCAGCGGAACCGAGCAGGTAGTACTCCCACGTGCGTCGGAAGTGCTCGTCGTAGTGGGGAATCTCGTCCCAGCGCTCACCGATGCGTCGATGCCACTCCAAGAGGGTGCGGTCGTAGTCGGGACCGAAGTTGTGCACGTCCTCGATCGACCACACCTTCTCGGTTGCTCGGGCGATCTGACCGAGCGACGGCAACACGCCTCCAGGAAAGATGTACCTGTCGAACCACGGATCGGTGTGGGTTTTCCACTCGTTCGATCCGATCGTGTGGTGGAGCATCATCCCGTCGGGGGTGAGCAACTCGTCGCATTTCTGGAAGAACGTGCCGAGGTTCTGAGGCCCCACCGCCTCCATCATCCCGATCGACGAGATGCGATCGAACTCGCCGGTCATCTCGCGATAGTCGACTTGTTCGATGCGGATCGGCAGCCCCGCCGTCCGTTCACGAGCAACGTTCACCTGTTCGATCGCTGGGCTGATGCCGGTGACGTCGACGTCGTAGCGTTCGGCGACGAACTGGGCAAAGCCACCCCAGCCGCATCCGATGTCGAGGAGACGCATCCCAGGCTCGAGCTTGAGCTTGCGACAGACGAGATCCAGCTTCGCTTCCTGAGCGGAGTCGAGATCGTGGGCGTCGCGCCAGTAGGCGCAGGTGTAGATCATGCGCTTGTCCAGCATCCGCTCGAACAGGTCGTTGCCGATGTCGTAATGCGCCGAGGCGTTCTTCTTCGCTCTCGCAATGTCTTGACGGTTGCTGAACCGGCTTGCGAGCGCCAGCTTCACCAGGGCGAACGACGGCTTGACGACGTCTTGAAGATTGGTCTCCTGCGCAACGCTCAAGAACTCGTCGAGTTGGTTCGCAGTCCACCAGCCTTCCTGGTAGGTCTCTCCCAGCCCGAGCTCGCGGTCGCGAATGACCCGCTTGTAGAGCCGTTCGTCGTGGACGTGGATGTCGGCCGGACCGTCACCACCGACCGTGACGCCAATCTTCTGCAAGGCGTCGTGCACGAACTGCTTGGCGTCCATCTGGTGCTTCCTCCCCCGTCGGCCGACTCATTGTCGCTGTCGAACGCCGGTTTGACCACTCCGCCCTCACAGCGGGGAACCGGGAGCTTCGCATCGCATCGGCCCACCCCACCCAACCGATGCCGCTTTTTCCTACAGCTGGATGTAGCGGAACGGGGCGGGCGGCTCCGACCAGAAAAAGAAGATCAGCAGGACGATGGCGGCGTACACCGTTGCGGCGACGACGACCGCAGCTGCGGGCGGGAGGCGGTAGGCCAAGAGGCGTTCGAGCAGCTTCACC
>JAPOHW010000036.1 GCA_029979265.1 Actinomycetota bacterium
GGCATGGTCGCCGGGGAGTGCAATTTGTTGTTCGTCGATGACAACACGATCCTCGACCTCAATCGTGAGCACATGGGCAAGGACCGACCGACCGATGTGTTGTCCTTCCCGCTCGACGGTGCCGACGCATCACACCCCGATGATCTCATCGGCGACATCGTGGTGTGCCCGGCTGTCGCGGCGGCGAATGCTCCCGACCATGCGGGCCAGGGCCAACATCACGGGACCGTCGACGACGAATTGGCATTGCTGATCGTCCATGGCGTGTTGCATCTGCTCGGGCACGATCACCAAGACGACGCCGAAGCCACCGCCATGGAGGATCTCGAGCAAGAGATCCTCGCGTTGCATCACCGATGAGCACCGGCCTGGTTCTCGGCGTCCTCGTTGTGGCCGTGCTCGTCTTCCTCGGCGCGGTCGTCGCCGCCGCGGAGACAGCACTGACCCGCATCAGTCGGGCCCGGGCCGGCGGATTCGACAGTGAAGAGCATCTGGGGACGCTGGCGTTGATCGATCTGCTCGACGAACGCGAGACGTCGCTTGCCCCGCTTCTGCTCCTTCGTATCGCTGCGCATGTGGCAGTGGTCGCCATCGTTGTCTCGCTGGTGGCAGACCGGTCCGCCGGAGGGCTGCCTCTCTTCGGTGCCGCAGCCGGAACGGTGGTGGGTCTCTACGTGCTGTCCGAGGCCATCCCCCGTATCTGGGCGCTCCAACACCTGGATCGAGCGGCGCTCGCATCAGCTCGTGGGCTCCGAATCCTGTTGAAGGTTGCACCTCTGCGGGCGTTGACTCGCTTCTTCACCGGCATTGCCAACGTCTTGCTCCCCGGGCCGGCCGGTACCCCGGTCATCTCCGAAGACGAATTGATCGCCATGACCGAAGCTGCAGCCGCCGGCGATGCCATCGACGTGGAAGAGCGAGATCTCATCGAGTCGGTGTTCGCCCTCGGCGACACGATCGTGCGCGAAGTCATGGTGCCGCGTACCGACATGACCACGGCGACGTCGGAGAACACCGTGAGTGAGGTGATCGACCTTGCCGAGGCGAAGGGGTTCAGTCGCGTGCCGATCTGTGGCCAGGGGGTCGACGACATCGTTGGTGTCTGCCTTGTGAAGGATCTGGTCCGGCTCGAGCGAAGCGGTGGCGGTGACCGACAGGTGGTGTCGTTGATGCGAAAGCCCCGCTTTGTCCCCGAGACCAAACACGCCGACGATCTGCTGCGCGAGATGCAGGCGGGTTTGCACCATCTGTCGATCGTCGTCGACGAGTACGGCGGCACCGCCGGGCTGGTCACGCTCGAGGATTTGGTCGAGGAACTGGTCGGTGAGATCGTCGACGAGACCGATCGGGAAGAACCGCTGTACCGATCACTCGCCGGTGGCGATCTTCTCGTGCATGGTCGGATGCCGATCGATCAACTCGAGGGTCTCCTCGAGAAAGAATTCGTCGACGGCGACTGGGACACCGTCGGCGGTCTGATCTTCCATGACCTGGGGCACGTTCCTGGGGTGGGCGAGTTCGTCGTGGTCAACGGGGTGCGACTCCATGTCGAAGCGATGGAGGGGCGGCGCATCACCCGCGTTCGGGTCGATCGCACGGACATGGCCGATGGCTGACGGGTTCCGCTCCGGTTTCGTGACGTTCGTCGGCCGTCCCAACGCCGGGAAGTCGACGCTGCTCAACCGGATACTGGGCCAGAAGGTGTCGATCGTTTCTGACAAGCCCCAGACGACCCGTACCCAGGTTCGTGGGGTACTCACGTCGAAGGACGACCAAATCGTGTTCGTCGACACCCCCGGGATCCACAAGCCGCGCAGCGCGCTCGGCACGAGCCTCAACGCGACCGCCGCACATGCCATTTCTGATGTGGACGTGGTCTGCTTCGTCGTCGACGCAACCGCGCCGTACGGACGGGGAGACGCCTATGTGGCGCAGACGCTTCCCGACGACGCGGTCGTGATCGTCACCAAAGCGGATCTCGCCAAGCCCGAGCAGGTGCTCGAGCAACTTCGGGCCACGTCAGAACTGTCGGCGGCAGCCTGGTTCCCGGTCAGCGGCCGAACTGGTGAAGGCGTCGACGCGCTCGTCGAGTACCTGCGAAGTCGGCTGCCCGAAGGGCCTCAGTTCTATCCCGATGACATGGTGGCGGATGTTCCCGATCCGTTCTGGGTTGCCGAACTGGTCCGCGAGCAGTTGCTTGCCGTAGCCCGCCAGGAACTTCCGCACTCGATCGCAACCCGGGTCACCGAATGGGATTGGCCGCGTATTCGCTGCGAGATTCTCGTCGAACGCGAATCTCAGAAGGCGATGGTGATCGGGAAACGGGGTGAGAACCTCAAGAAGGCCGGAACCGCAGTCCGTCGGCAGCTTCCCGACGGAGCGTTTGTCGAGTTGTTCGTCAAGGTCGAGAAGAACTGGCAGCGTCGACCCGATTCGGTCCACGAACTGGGGTATTAGCCCCCCGGTGGCTCAGCGTCACTCGCGCCGCTGAGATGCCATGGGACGGGAAGCGGGACGCGCTGGTGCGGCAGTGCGGCCGCGGTCGTTGCGGGTTGCGCCGAGGAGGCGGGTGGCGACGAGGAGCGCAGTTACGACCGCACCACTCCCGGCCACGACCCAGATGATCGGATTGTCGACATCGCTTCCGCCGAGGATTGCGTGATATGAGCCCGCCACAACGGTGACGATCGACATCATGTGCACCGTGCGCCACATGGTCGGGTTGATCCATGGTCTGAGCAGAGACGTCACCTCAACCAGGCCGAGCGTGATCGCTGCGATGATGCCCCACGCTGCGGCCTCCGGGTTCCACGTGGATGCCCCGGGGATGAAGAGCTCGCGCAGCCCGAAGTCGACGAAGGAGTCGAGTGAGAGCGTGGCCATGTGCACGATCAGGAACAGCAGCGACATGCCGCCCAGAAAGCGATGCAGGTCGAGCAACCACGGACCCGAACGACGCTTGACGACGCGCGTCGACAGCAGGAGACCGACGATGACTGCGGCGACTGCCGTCGACCAGGTCATCAGCCCTGCAGCGCGGGTGGCATACCACCACACCTGGTCACTCACCGTGCTGCCCAAGGGAGTCGGGGTTGCCGTTGGGGCACGTCGAGGCCAGGGTGCCGACGGTGTGTCGTTCGCCGTGTTCGGTGACGACGAAACCGGTGAGCGATGCGGTCTCGATCAGTCGGCGGGCTGCCGGCCAACCGGCGACGATCGAGGCGGTGGCGAACACCTCTGCGGTCGCAGCGCTCGATGATGCGAGCGCAACGCTGGTGATCGTCGAGTCGGCGGATCGGCCGGTACGGGGATCGATGATGTGATGGGCGGTCCCGGCCGCGGTCGGCCATCGTCGTCGTAGCGTCGTGCTGAAGCAGAAGCCACCCTGTTGGAGGTGGGCCACCGGTTCGCTCGGGTCCACCTCGGTGACGATCGGCCAGCCGTCGGCAAACGGGCAGTGCCCACCAACAGCTGTGTCCCCGCCGATGGTGACCGCTGCACCGGTGGCACCACGTTCGAGAAGACGGTGCACCAGCAGGTCGGCTGCATGGCCCTTTGCGATACCGCCGAAATCGAGTGTGACACCCTTCGGCAGGTGCACCAGGCCGGTTGTGGTGTCGACATCGATCGCGTCCGCCCCCGGGACGGCCACAGCGGGTCCGAGAGCGGTGGGACCGGCGCTGAACGTCTGGCCGTAACCGGCATTGACCAGTGCGTCGTGCACGGTCGGATCGAAGGCACCTGCGGTGCGGTGCCAGGCATCGACCGCAAGCGCCACGAGCGTTGCCGTGTCGGTCGAGACGATCAACGGCCGTCCGTGGGCACGGTTGATCGCGGTCAGTTCTGACGACTCGTCGAATCGCGTCCACCGGGTGTTCCAGTCGAGGAGTTGCGCAACCGCCTCATCGAGGAGATGACGGGCTGCGACGTCGACGACGAGGTGGGCGCGGGTGCCCATCGACTCGCCCCACCATTCGGCCACCGAGTCAGCTGCCACGGATGTAGATGGTTGTCGTCGGTGCGATCGTGCTTGTTGGTGCGATGGTTGTGGTCGGTGCGATCGTGGTTGTTGGTGCGTTGGTGGTTGTTGGTGCGTTAGTGGTCGTCGGGGTGACGGTGGTTGTCGGCGCGGTGCTGGTCGTCGACGGAGGATTGGAGGTGCTAGTGACCGCGGCCGCGGCACTGGTCGGCGGGTTCAGCGCAAAGGTGGTGGTCGCAGCGATACGGAGGGGGCTCGCTGGACGAGGGACCACGACGGTGGTCGGGGTGGTGGTCTCGATCGGGATTGCAAAGGTGGCGGGCTCGAGTGTGAGTGTCGTCGTGGTCGCGGTAGCCCGACTCTCGGCCGAATCAAGGGGTGTCGCGGTCTCGGCGACAGAGGCCGCTCGACGTTCGTGGAGACCGACGGCGGCGGCGATCGCCACGTAGGAAGCAGCGCAGGACGCGCCGATCAGCCGACGGGTGTAGCGGGCGGGGTGATGGCGGCGGCGGGGCATCGGCGACCAATCGACGCGGGTTGTTGACGGGTGGGACGCTACCTGCGGCAACCGGCCCACACGATGCAGCTGGCTCAACCCTCACGAAACCCTCATATCTCCTTCGGCCCTCGTCCCTGCTCGTCGCGGAGCTGTTGGAGCAGGCTCGTGGCATCGGCTCGCTCTTTGGTTCGGGTCATCGGTGGGAGGGCGTTGATCAGGTCCCAGCGGTAGGAGCGTGCTGTCGCAAGCCGCGGATCGAGCACCGCAACCACGCCTCGATCGGTGCTGGTCCGAATCAGCCGACCAGCACCCTGGGCGAGCATGGTTGCAGCCCGGGGAAGGTCGATCACGCGGAATGCGGCCGGACCGACTCGGTCGCGCCGGGCTTGTAGTACCGGATCGTTGGGGCGGGGGAAGGGAAGCCGGTCGATGACGACGAGTCGGCAGGTACGGCCCGGGGCATCGACGCCTTGCCAAAATGACATCGTGGCGAACAGCGATGTCTCGTCGTCGCTGACGAACTCGTGGAGCAGAGCATGCTTCGACCGTTCGCCCTGCATGAGGATGGGCCACGGCAGGCGGGTTTCGAGCCGTTCGACGGCCTCGCGCATGGCCGAGAAGCTCGTGAACAATGCCAGGGTCCCTCCGCCCGCTGCAGATATGAGCAACTCGATCTCGTCGTGCTGAGCACCCCGGAACTCTCCGGACCGAGGATCGGGCAGATGGGTGGGGCAGTACAGAAGTGCGTTGGCTGCGTAGTCGAACGGGCTTCCCACGTCGACGGACACGGCTTCCTCGGGCAGGCCGAGTTGCGATGTTGCGTTGGCGGGCAGGGTTGCCGAGGTGAGAATTCCGGAGCGCTTGTCCCACAGGTTCTCGCGCAACAGCTCGGCGATTGAGATCGGGGTCGAACGCAGACTCGGATTCGACGATGGCCCGTCCACCCACATGACCTCGGTGTCGGTCGGCCATCGGACAGCATCGATGTCGTCCACGAGGCCGGTTGCGACCTGCCGAGCCCGGATCGCCTTCGTGCGGGTGTCAGCCGGGGCATCGTCGGGAACGGCCCGAAGCGCATGCAGCAGTCGTTCGGTAGCACCTCGAATGTCGTCGAGCGCTCGGCCGAGCACATCATCGGGTCCGTCTATGAGCCGGTCGCCGATGCGCCCCTCGAGCGCAACGTGCAGTGCCACCGCGGCAGCTTCGGCCGCCTCAGGTGCATCGCGTTCGACCAGAACAGACTGGGCATTGCGTGCTGCTGCATGTACCCGGGCCGGGCTGATCTGGCGGCCAGCAGCCTCGGCCACAATGTCTTCGAGTTGGTGTGCCTCGTCGATGATCACGACGTCATGTTCGGGCAGGATCGTGTCGACCGTGATCGCCAAGGCGTACAGGTGGAGGTTCACCACCAAGACGTCGGCGCCGGCGGCCTTGTGCCGGGCTTTCTCCGCCAGGCATTCGTCGCCTTGCGGGCACCGACCTGCGCCGGGACATTCGTCGCGCCCGACCGAGACCTGACGCCAGTCGCGGTCGCTGATCCAGTCGAGTTCGGCCCGATCGCCGACCTCGGTCTCGGCCGCGAAGGTTCGGAGTTTCACGAGTGTCTCGCCATCGACGGTTCCCGACGTCCCGTCATCGGTGTCGTCGTCGAGATCGAGGTCGAGGTGATCGTCGGCTTCGATCTCGTCGAGACGTTGGAGACACAGGTAGTTGGATCGTCCCTTGAGGACCGCGAAGGTGAATGACGCATCGAGTTGCGCGGCGAGAAACGGAAGGTCCTTGTTGGCGAGTTGGTCCTGGAGAGCCTTCGTCGCAGTGGCGATGACCGTTGGTCGGTCCGAGAGAACAGCCGGCACCAGGTACGCCAGCGACTTGCCTGTTCCCGTACCGGCCTGCACGATCGCATGGCCGTCGGACTCGATGGCCTCAGCGACATAGCGCGCCATGTCGGTCTGGCCATGGCGGCGCTCACCGCCCCCTGGCAGGGCGGCGGTGACGGCTTCGAGAGACGAGGTGGTGAGCTCGGTGAATGACACGACGAGGCGGCACCCTACGCTCCCCGAGCCGGGATAGGTTGCCCCCGTGAAGATCGCCGACCTCGACCCACGAGGGATCCCGAGACATGTTGCGTGCGTCATGGACGGCAATGGTCGTTGGGCCCAGACGAGAGGTCTGCCTCGAACGGAGGGGCACCGGGCAGGAGAGCACTCGCTGTTCGAGGTGGTCGAGGCAAGCGACGACATGGGCATCGAGTGGTTGACCGTCTTCGCGTTCAGCACCGAGAACTGGAAGCGTCCAAAGGACGAGGTGTCGTTTCTCATCAATTTCAATGAGGAGATCCTCATCCGCCGACGCCAGGAACTTCACGAGAAAAACGTGCGAGTCCGCTTCGTGGGCCGCCGCGACTGGCGGGTGCCGAAACGGCTAATCCGGCGCATGGACGAGACCCTCGAGTTGACGCAGGACAACACCGGTCTGACGTTCACCATCGCCTTCAACTACGGCGGGCGGGCAGAGATCGTCGATGCGGTTCGCCAGATCGTGGCCGACGGCACGCCGGCCGACAAGATCACCGAAAAGACGATTGCTCGCCGGCTGTACGACCCCGAAACGCCCGATCCCGACCTCGTCATTCGCACGTCGGGAGAGCACCGCATCTCGAACTTTTTGCTGTGGGAGCTCGCCTACAGCGAATTACTGTTCACCGACACCCCATGGCCCGAATTCGGCCGACAGTCCTTCATCGACGCAATCCACGAGTTTCAGACTCGCGACCGTCGGTTCGGCGGGGTCGCGTCTGCCGGCTGATGGCGCTGTACCGAGACCACGCAGTCGTCTTGCGGACGTGGAAGCTCGGTGAGGCCGATCGGATCGTGAGCCTCCACACCCACGACCACGGCAAGGTGCGCGGCGTTGCCAAGGGAGTCCGCCGCACGAAATCGAAGTTCGGGGCGCGGCTCGAACCGCTCAGCCATGTGGCCGTGCAGCTGTACCGCGGTCGTGGCGATCTCGACACGATCACTCAGGTCGAGACGGTCGACCGGTTTGCCAACCTCCGCACCTCGCCAGACCGGTTCGCCCGGGGCCAAGCGATGCTCGAGGCCGTCGATCAGGTGGCCCAGGACCGCGAGCCCGACAGCGAACTGCACGTCATGCTGGTGCGGGCGTTGCGCACGCTCGATCAGAACGACTCTCCGCTGGTGATTGCAGCGTTCTTTCTGAAGCTGCTCGCCCACGAAGGGCTGGAGGTGCCGCAAGTGGATGCGCGCACAGCCACGTGTGCGGGCTGTGCGCGCGTCAAGGTGCGGGCTCACGGCGAGGCCACATCGGCCGAGGAGATGTTCCCGCAGCCACGGTGAACTTAGAATCCACACCC
>JAPOHW010000037.1 GCA_029979265.1 Actinomycetota bacterium
CAACCTCGGTGTCGACATCACCCTCGGCCTCATCACCGGCCGCCGGAGCATCATCATCACCACCGTCATCACCGTCATCAGCCGCCGCGTCGCCGTCATCGGCCGTGTCGTCGCCACCGGCATCGACACCGTCGTCACCATCATCACCACCACACGCGGCAGCAACGAGGGCAAGCGCCAGCAACAACGCCAACAGCCTGAACAAACTCGTTTGTCTCATGTTGATTCCCCCCCTAGGGCTTCGGACGTAGCAGGAATGTGCACGCTTGATTCGTGCACGTCGACGAGAGGATGATGACACGCCACAAAGTGATCATCGCTCACGCGCCGCATCGTTGGTTCGACTTCGGCGCACAGTGCGTCGGCTCGCTCGCACCGGGTACGGAACCGGCATCCTGACGGCGGGCTGATCGGTGACGGCAGCTCACCGTCGTCGGTGACGTCGGTCTGCAAGTCGATGCCGGGGTCGGGAACGGGCAGTGATTCCAGCAACAGTTGGGTGTACGGGTGTGCGGGACTTGCGTAGAGCTCGTCCGACTCGGCGTATTCACACATCTTGCCGAGGTACATCACGGCGACCCGGTCGCTGATGTTCTTGACGACCGCAAGATCGTGCGCAATGAAGACCAAGGTCAGCCCGTACTCGGCCTTGAGATCCTCGAGCAGGTTGAGGATCTGGGCCTGGACCGAGACGTCGAGCGCCGACACCGGCTCGTCACAGATGATCAAATCCGGTTCCAGGACGAGAGCTCGTGCGATCGAGATCCGCTGGCACTGCCCGCCGGAGAACTCATGCGGATACTTGTAGCGAGCGGTGTCGGGATCGATGCCGACCGCGTCGAGCATCTTCGACACCCGCTCCCACTGTGCCTCTTTGTCGGCCGGGCCCCACACGTGAAGCGGTTCGGCAACCACCTCTCCGACCGCGCGTCGAGGGTTGAGCGACGAGATCGGGTCCTGGAAAATCATCTGCACCTGCGTGCGCAGACGTCGCATCGACTCCTCGTCGAGGCCACTGAGGTCCTCGCCACCGAGTGTGACCTGTCCCCGGGTGGGCCGTGGGAGCTGAATCAGCGCTCGGCCCGTCGTGGACTTTCCACAGCCCGATTCACCGACAAGACCCAGGGTCTCCCCCTTCGCGATGTCGAAGCTAATTCCGCTGACCGCATGAACGACGCGGTTGCGACCGACAGGGAACTCGACGGTGAGATCCTCCACACGAAGCAGTGCTTCGCCGGTGGGACGGAGGTGTGCGGTGCCGGATCCAGCCATCAGTCTGCCCAATCGGTTTGCTGGTTTGCAGGAGCCGAATCCTGGCCAGCGGCAACAAGAGCCGCAGGCAACCCTTCGGCCAGGTTCGCCTCGAATGCTTCCGTTGCCGCTGGGCTGCCCACTGGCGTGTGACAGGCGAACTGATGGCCACTGGTGCCGGCGATCTGCAGTACCGGCTCTTCATCGTGGCACCGCGCACGGGCATACGGGCAGCGAGGGGCAAAAGAGCAACCGGCAGGCGGGTTGATCAGATCGGGCGGTCGACCGGTGATAGCAGCCAGACGCGTGTGTTTCGGCTTCGTCGTCTGTGGAATGCTGTTGAGCAACGCCTCGGTGTAGGGGTGGCGCATCTCGCTGAAGAGCGTTGCCGTCGGTGCCTTCTCGACGACCTTCCCTGCATACATCACCGCAATCTCGTCGGTTCGACCGGCCACGACCCCGAGATCGTGGGTGACAAGAATCATCGCCATGTTCCGATCACGTTGCTGAGCAGCGAGCAGATTGAGAATCTGATGTTGGACCGTGACGTCGAGAGCCGTCGTCGGCTCGTCGGCGAACAGCACCTCGGGGCTACAGGCCAGCGCCATGGCGATGCAGACGCGCTGACGCATACCACCCGACATTTCGTGCGGGTACACGTCGAACCGCTCGCTGGCCTCCGGGATCTTCACCGAGCGCAGCAAGTCGGTGCCGATGGACCGGGCCTCGGCCTTGGACACTCCCAGGTGGGTTCGGACGTGTTCGGTGAGCTGCCGACCGACTTTCACCACCGGGTTGAGCGAGGTCATCGGGTCTTGGAAGACCATCGCCATCTCGGTGCCCCACAGGGCCTTCATCTCCTTGGGGGATCGCCCGACGAGTTCCTTTCCCTCGTACTTGACCGACCCCGTGGTCATGGCGTTCCCGGCCACATTGAGGCCCATGATCGTGCGAGCGAGCACCGTCTTTCCCGAACCGGACTCCCCGACCACCCCAAGCGTCTTGCCTCGGTCGAGGGCGATACTCACTCCGTCAACCGCCTTCACCGCCCCAGCCGGAACCGTGAAGTGCGTCCTCAGATCCTCGACGACAAGGGCAGTGTGATCTGTTGGAGCAGCCGTCATCCGAACTCGATCTCCACTGTCACATCCCCCACGGTGCACTGTGTCCGACGTCACAGTCGGCGTATCTTTCCACCTTTGAGCGATCAGTGCGAACTCAGACGTCGAAAAAGTCGAAGACTTCTTCGAACGCCGTCATCTGACCACCTCGCACTGACGACGGCACCAAAATCGGGGTCGTGAGGCCAGCCTCGAACCACTTCTCGAGACCCTCTCGCACCTCTTCTGCCGGTCCATGGAGAGTGCAGTCAGCAAGCCACGCATCGGACATCGATGCCGGCACCGCATCATGGTCACCTGCAGCCAGCGCGGTCTCGATCGCCTCCATCTCGGCGGCATAGCCACACTGCTTCCAGTAGTTGCGATAATTCGGCAGACCGACGTACATCGTCAGGGTCTTGCGCATCACCGCCGCAGCCGCTTCCCGGTCGTCACTGATGCATGTTGGAATCATGCACCCCACGAAGAACCCCTCGGGTCGCTCCGGGCACCGAGCGAGGGTGTCGGGAACGGCACTCCGGGCCGCGTTTGCGAACACCATGCCTTGGGCGATCTCGACCGAGAGGGCACACATGTTGTCGCGCATTGCGGCGAGCACGATCGGCGGCAGTTCCCCGATCCGTCGCTGTGCGTGCAACGCTTCCACGAACCGGCGGGTATCGGCGAGTGGACGCCCGGTGGCTATCCCGAGGCGATCGTTCATGGGTGCGTGCGACACGCCGATACCGAAGCGGAATCGCCCCTCGGAGAGTTCGTGGATCGACGCTGCAGTCTGGGCGTAATCGGCAACATGACGGGTGTAGATGTTGACGATCGAAGTGCCGAATTCGATGGTCGTGGTTGCGTGCCCGATGGCCTGGCACAGACCGAGGCCGTCACCAAACGACGGACAGTAGATCCCGGCGAAGCCGCGATCCTCGATCTCTTGGGCAAGCTCGATCGTTTCCCTTCGGCGGCCCGGCACGGCGCTCAATGCCAACGCAGGAAGGCGACTGGTCACGACGTTCTCCGCTCGCTGCACCCACCCGGATTGGCGACAAGATGCTCGAAGACACCCGCTGGGCGTGTGCGCCGATATTCCGCCACGATCGGCTCGAGCTCCAACGGGCTCGCTCCATGGAGAATCACGCCGTCGCACCCCAGCTCGAATTGGCCACGGATCGCCTCCACGCACTGCTGTGGTGTCCCGATGGCGGCGGGCGCAAGCCACTCGTCGGGGATGAGCGTGGCAACGTGCTCCAGTTCATCAACGGCGGCGCTGTGGTCGAGTGCGCCCGGAAAGCCGGCGACGAATGGATCCTGACGAAATCGCTCGAGCACGCCCGGGTCCCACTCGTTGGTCGCCACCATCAGGTCGCCGTACGCCTGCAGGTAGGTCGCCATTCGACCCACCGTCTTCTTGAGCCGAGCCGACTCGGAGAGGTGATCGCCAACCGTTGCGAAGCACGACCACACGCGGACGTGATCGGGATCACGACCGGCCCGCTCGGCCGCCGCCTTCACGGCAGCCACCGCGCGCGCCGTCGTTTCATCGGTGAAGAACGTGTGCAACACGACTGCGTCGAAGCACCGTCCCCCGAGGGCCAGCGAATTCGGTCCAAACGCAGTGAGCGTCATGGGGATGTGGGCCGGCTCCAGCCCCCGCATGGCCAGGACCGGGTATCGCCCGGCCGGACCGTCGTGGCCGACCACGACCTCTCCGGCCCACACCCGCCGCATGAGACCGACGAAATCCTCCATCTGTGCGGTGGTGATCGCCCCGAGACCGAACGCCTTCGACACACGCTCGATACCTCGCCCCAGGCCGAGCGAGAACCGCCCGGCGGTCAGATGATGCATCGTCATCGCGTGAGCCGCCGTGACCATCGGATGTCGGGTGTTGTGATTGGTGGCAGCTGTTGCGATGCCGATCCGCTGGGACACCGCCCCGACCGCGCCACACACTGTTGCCGCCTCCTTCACGTTGAGCCGTTCACTGACGAAGCAGCCACCAAGACCCAGCGCCTCGGCCCGTGCGACCTCGTCGATGAGATCTCGTGTGTTGTCCGGCGCGCCCGCAAGTGTGTAGAACGCCAACTCGTTCATGGGATCCAACGCCATCGCGGTCGACGGTAGTCGGCCCGCAGGTGCCGAAATCGATTCCGGCGGTGACGCGCTCACCGACGATCGACCACGACATCGCCACCCTGCACGACCAACGAGTGAGCGTTTCGGTGATCGGCGAACCTGACGATGTCGGTGGTGGGATCGACCGAGGTGACGACCAGGTCACCGAACGCGCCTGGCGCCACCACGCCGATCCGGCCGTCGAGACGACACAGAGCCGGATTCACGCCCCACATGGAGCGCAGCACGTCGATCGGCGGCTGGACCTCGGCTCGGATCACCAGCTCACGGGTCTGCCGTTCCTGGGTCTCACCGATGAGATCGGTGCCGAGCCCAAGTGTCACCCCCTCTTCCACCGCCGTCTGCAAGGCCTTCAGACCGGCCTCGTACACAATCTCGTTCTTCTCCAAGTTCTTTGCCGGCATCCCGAGGGCTGCTCCCACCTGATGCATCGCCTCGTAGGTCGACAGCGTCGGCACGATCACTGCGCCGGCTGCCGCCACGGCTGCTGCGGTGGGCTTGTCGATCAGATTGCCGTGTTCGATCGTGTGCACGCCATGAGCCACGGCCATGGCGATCGCCTCAGAGGTGTAGGCGTGGGCCGCAACGTAGGTGCCCCGATGGCGGGCCTCTGTGACCGCTGCTCCGATTTCGGCGGGAGTGTATTGCAGGCTGTGGAGGGGATCCTTCGGGGACGCCACCCCTCCAGAGACATGGATCTTCAAGAAGTCGCTGCCATCGGCCAGGTTGTGTCGTGCCGCCTTTCGCACGGCGTCTGCACCGTCGGCGATGATCGACATCACATCGCTCGGCATGGCACATGCGCACTGAGGAAGGGCGAGGTCCCCGCCTCGAGCGTCGCCGTGCCCGCCGGTTTGGCTCAGCATCCGGCCCGCCCGAACGATTCGCGGACCCATGACCGCGCCTCGCTGGATGGCTCGCATCAGGCCGACCACCTCACCGCCCAGGTCCCGGACCGTGGTGAATCCACGTTCCACGGTTGCTCTGGCCAGGCCCGCCATTGCAATGCCGTACTCGACCTCGCTCCACCGACTCACCGCAGCGAAGTCCAGGCTGGCAAGACGAAAGTGCACATGCGCGTCGACCAGGCCCGGAACGACGAACTGGCCATCAACATCGATGTCGACATCGGCGCGGCCTACAGGCTCGCTCGTGACGTCGACGATCATGCCGTCCTCGATCACGACCGCACAGGCATCGCCGTATGTCATCGTGTCGGTGTCGAGCACGATCCCGTTCCGCACGATCGTTCTCACCGGCGCCCCCTCGTTCTCTTGCGTCGGCACGCGACTGTACTCATCGGCTCGAGCGACCACCCGAGGCGTTATCGGTCATCGCGCCGTTGCCCTGCGAATCACTGCGACGGAGCGTTCGAGGTCCTCGATCTGCTCCTGCGAGGTGGTGCCCCTGGGGGCGAGACGGAGGCCATCGACCCCGGCCGCGGCGCACGCCCGGACCCGCTCGGCCACCATGTCTTCGGTGCCGAGCATGG
Organism: Actinomycetota bacterium; assembly: GCA_029979265.1. GTDB lineage: Bacteria > Actinomycetota > Acidimicrobiia > Acidimicrobiales > Aldehydirespiratoraceae > UBA11606. The sequence goes on from JAPOHW010000037.1 coordinate 5,992, forward strand.
AGGCTTGCAAGACCAACTCGTCAGGGACGGCGCGTGTCGCCCCTGCCTTGTCACCAGCGACCCACAGGCGCTGCACGCGGGCGGCAGCATCAGCCCACCCCGCTCGGGCGTAGGCAGCGTTATAGAAGTTCGTCGTGGCCGATCCCATAGCGCCGAGCGTGAACGCCATTGCCTTTCGGGCACGCTCGATCGCCGTGTCGACATCGTCGGTCACCACCACGTTGGCGTTGATCTGAATGTCGATGTCATCCAGTGTGCGCCCAACCATTGCTGCGCCCGCCCGTATCGGGTCGAGCAACACATCTGCAGCCTCCGGGATGAATGAGGTTCCGAGCCAGCCGTCCGCAATCTCACCGGTGAGTTCGAGAGCGTTCGGGCCCAGCGTGGCCAGGTAGATCGGGAGATCGGGTCGAGGCCGGATCGACGAGCGCAGCGACTTCCCTTCCCCTCCAGGTCGGGGCAATACATAGTGCTCGCCTGCGTACGCAACACGCTCACCCCGCAACATCATGCGCACGACCTCGACGTACTCCCGCAATCGATGCAGTGGTCGGGCAAATGCCTCGCCGTGCAGCCCCTCGACCACTTGCGGACCACTGACGCCGAGACCGAGCACGAATCGATCTTCCGAAAGTTGCGCCATCGACAGTGCGGTCATCGCCGTCATGGCAGGTGTCCGGGCGCTGATCTGCATGATTCCCGACCCGAGCGTGATGCGGTCGGTGGCCGCTGCCAGATAACCGAGCGACGAGACCGCCTCCATCCCCCATGCCTCGGCCGACCAAACCGTCTCGACCCCCAAGCGCTCGGCCGCCTTCACATACTCGACGACGTCCGCCCAGCGCTCACCGTCGTAGTAGGCACTGCCGACGCTTACCGAGATCTTCATCTCACCGACGCTAGGCCGGAGCGCTGGTGAGCGAAAACGGCCCTCGAGGCGATCTCCTCAAGCGCGCTCGCCAAGACCGCGTACCCACGCGTGGTACAGCTCGGCGTAGTGGGCCCCTGAGGCGACGAGTTCGTCGTGCGAGCCGAGTTCGACGATGCCACCGTCGGCGATGACGGCGACCCGATCGCAGCGCTCGGAGGTCGAGAGCCGATGTGCGATCGCAATCACCGTTCGGCCCTCCATCAGCGTCTCCATTGCAGCTTCGACGATTGCCTCGGTCCCCGGGTCGACCGACGAGGTGGCCTCGTCGAGAATCAGCACCGAAGGATCCGCCAATGCGGCACGAGCGAGCGACACCAGCTGCTTTTCGCCGGCCGACAAACGGCTGCCGCGTTCCTGAACTTCGGTGTCGAGGCCGGCCGGAAGAGCTTCGAATCTCCCGAGCACACCGATCCGGTCGAGGGCCATGCGTACATCGGCGTCCGAAGCATCAGGGCGCGCGACCCGGATGTTCTCGGCGACGCTGCCCGAGAACAGGTAGCCCTCCTGGGGGACCACGACGATCTCACGACGAAGCGATCGAATGGAGACGTCTCGAAGATCGGTGTGCCCGAGTGAGATGGTTCCGACGGTCGGATCGTAGAAACGGGCAATCAGTTTGGCGAGCGTCGACTTCCCGGCCCCAGTGCTTCCCACCAGGGCGAGTGAGTGACCAGCCAGGACGGTCACAGTCGCGCGCGCGATCGCATCGCGTTCAGCCCCGGGGTAGCGAAGACTCACG
>JAPOHW010000038.1 GCA_029979265.1 Actinomycetota bacterium
TGATTGGTGTAGTGCGCAGCTCCAGGAACGACTGCGCCGGCGAACTCGCGGCTGGCGGGATTGGGATCGGCGATCGCCGTGACCTCAACGCCCTCGATGTGGCGCAGATTCTCGATGTGCTCGACGCCCATCATGCCGCTGCCGATGATTCCGTATCGCAGGCTCGTCATAGTGCTGCTCTCCACGATCGGGGCCATGTAAGCGCTTTCAGGGTGGCGATAGCATACGACCATGAGCGACTCCCTCGTACGTGCCGGAGGGCGCGCCATGCCCGCCGGCCTCGATGCCATCGGCCCGCTCGGGTTTGGGTGCTGGCGGCTCACCACCGAGCAGACATCCCATGCCCAGGCGTTGATCGAGACGGCACTCGACCTCGGCATGAACCTGATCGATACCGCCGATGTGTACGGCCTCGATTACGGCGGCTCCGGTTTCGGCGGCAACGAGGAGGTACTGGGCAAGGTCCTGGCAGCCGCTCCTCACCTTCGCGACCGAATGGTGCTGGCCACCAAAGGCGGGATCATGCCGCCGATCCCGTACGACTCGAGTGACGGCTACCTTCGCTCCGCCGTCGATGCGAGCTTGCAGCGGCTCGGCGTCGACGTGATCGATCTCTATCAGATCCACCGGCCTGACCTGTTCGCTCACCCGCGCCAGGTGGCCGACACGCTCGGCTCGCTCGTCTCGGAGGGAAAAATCCGGGCTGTCGGGATCTCCAACCACACCCCGGCGCAGCACGATGCGTTCGTCGCTCACCTTGATGTGCCGCTTGCCACGAGCCAACCGGAGTATTCGCCGGCCTTCCTCGGTCCGATGCGCGACGGAACCTTCGACCGCTGCATGCGCGATGGTGTGGTGCCGTTGGCGTGGAGTCCACTCGGTGGCGGACGACTGATGTCCGGTGACGGCGTGCCGCCTGCGTTGATTGCAACGCTCGATGAGCTGGCCGGACGAGAAGGCGTCGACCGTGCCGCCATCTGCTATGCCTTCGTGCTCGCCCATCCGTCGGCGCCGGTGGCGTTGCTCGGAACCCAGAACCCTGACCGTCTCTGCTCAGCTGTCGCCGCACTCGACGTCCGCCTCGACCGTGTCGACGTGTACCGGATCGTGCAGGACAGCGAAGGAGTACCGCTGCCGTGACGTCGCCTGTTGAGATCTCGTGGTTCGGTGCACTGTGCGATGACGACTACGAGTTTCTCGGTGTCCCCGACCCGTCCCTCGTCAGTTCGTGGGACCACTGCCGAGACATCGTCCAGACCGCTGATCGCAACGGATTCGACAACGTCTTGTTGCCGTCGGGCTATCAGCTCGGGATTGATTCCACGGCGTTCGCGTCGGCGATCGCCACCCACACAGAGCAGATCCATCTGCTGCTCGCCGTTCGCATCGGCGAGATGTGGCTGCCACAGCTTGCCCGTCAACTCGCGACCATCGACCAACTGGCCGGTGGTCGGCTGACGATCAACATCATCAGTTCCGACATGCCGGGCCAAACGCTCGACTCCGAGCCTCGCTATCGTCGCACCGTCGAGTACATGCACGGCTTGCGGGCGCTTCTCGACGGTGAACGGCTCGAAATCAGTGGCGAGTTCGCCAACTTCGACCTCGACCCGCCGCGTATTGCCACCGTCGACCCAGGCTGTCCGCCCATGTATTTCGGCGGGTTCTCTGACGCAGCCAAGGAGTGTGCCGCCGAAGCCGCCGACGTGTTCCTCACGTGGCCCGACACGGTGGCATCGGTGGCCGAGACGATCACCGACATGCGGATGCGAGCCGACCGCTTCGGCCGCACACTTCGCTACGGCTTACGCGCCCATATGGTCGTGCGCGAAACCGAGACCGAAGCGCGGGCGGCTGCCGATCGGCTGATCTCGCGACTCGATGCCGAGACGGGTGCTGCGATCAAGGGCCGGTCGCTCGACACGCAATCGGTCGGTGTGTCACGCCAAAATGAGCTCCGTGCCGCCGCCGACGACGACGGATACGCCGAAGCCAATCTGTGGACCGGTGTCGGCCGCGCTCGCTCCGGGGCAGGTGCAGCACTTGTGGGTGATCCCGATCAGGTCGTGGCCAAGCTGCGGGCCTATCAGGAGGTTGGCGTCGATGCCTTCATCCTGAGTGGCTACACCCATATCGCCGAGTGTGATCTCGTGGCCGAGCATGTGTTGCCCAACATCGAGCACGCGGCACTGCGGCCACGGTTGCACCGAGCTCGGCACGGGTGATCGGTGCGACGGTGCCGGCGCAGCGTCAGCGGGCTCGAGGCATGCCGAGATGACCTTCTGCGACGACATTGCGGTTGATCTCGCTCGTTCCGCCATAGATCGTGGTGACGGGCGAATGGCGAAGGTTCTCTTCGATGCGGCCCCCGAGGTGGGCATCGGCTGATTCGTGGGTGAGCAGGCCCTCAGCGCCCATCATGTCGTGGAAGTCGCGACAGTGTCGCTTGTAGCTCTCGCTCGCAAACAGCTTTGTCATCGAACCTTCTACGCCGAACATCACGCCCTCGTTGGCGAGGTCGGCGCAGTGGTAGGCGAACCCTCGGCATACTTCGACGTCGATGAGGGCCCGTACGAGTTTCTCTCGCACAGTCGGGTCCTCGATCGGCTTGGTTCCGTCGGGGCGGGTGTGGGTTTGCGCCCAGTCGAGCGCAGCGTCGATCACCGGAGGGGAGGGGAACTGGCCTCCAGCGATACCGCGCTCGTACTTGAGTGCGGTCTTCATGACGGACCATCCGCCGTGCACGTCCCCGACCCGCCAGGCGTCGTCCAGCCGGACATCGTCGTAGAAGGTGGCGTTCGAACGCTCGATCGCCATGGTCGGGACCGGTTGGATCTCGATGCCCGGGGTATCGAGTGGCACTAGGAAGAACGTCAGTCCCTTGTGTTTCGGTACGTCGGGATCGGTGCGGGTCAGCAAAAGGACGTAGTCGGCGATGTGCGCCATCGTCGTCCACATCTTGGCGCCGTTGATCAGCCAGCCGTCACCGTCCTGTTCGGCTTTGGTCTTGGCGCTGGCTACATCGCTGCCGAACTCCGGCTCGGAGTAGCCGAAGCAGGCAAGGGAACTGCCGTCGAGCAGACGGGGAACGACGTGTTGGGTGAGATGGTCGTTGCCGTGTTCGAGCAGGATGGCAGCAACGATGACGGTGACTCCCATCGCATCGATCGGGGCGCGAGCGAGCTGCATCTCTTCGTTCAAGATCACCGACTCCAGCGGGCTGCGGCCGCCCCCACCCAGTGCAGCAGGGACCGGTCCAGCAAGCCAGCCTCTGTCGGCCATGGCTCGATGCAGCCCAGGGATGTGCATGGTTCCGTCGTGTGTGGCCTCGATCATGTCTTCGGTGAGGTTGGTGGCGAGAAAATCGCGCACCTCCTGGCGGAACGCCTCGGCTTCCGGTGGGAAGGAAAAGTCCATCAGGCCGCCTTCCCGCCATCGACTGGTCCGAACTCGGCATCGGCGAGACGGGCGTACTCAAGGCTGGGGTCGCCGAGTTGCAGGATCCAGGCCGTCGCCCTGCGATGGTAGAGCTGCACGTCGTACTCCTCGGAGAAGCCGTAGCCGCCGTGGTACTGCATCGAGCGATCGGTCGCGAAGCGGGCTGCTTCCGCAGCGAACAGCAGCGCAATCCCCGCCAGTCTGGATGCGTCGGGTTGTCGGGTCTCGAGTGCCCACGCAGCGCGGTGGGCAAGGAGGTGGGCGCCTTCCATCCGAGTCGAGGCATCGGCGTATCCCTGCTGCAGGGCCTGGAAGGTGCCGATCGGCACGCCGAACTGAATCCGCTCCCGGGAGTACTCGACGCCCATCTCGATCACCCGACGGCCGAGGCCCACGTATGCCGCTGCGGTCAGGGCCCGCCATTCGTCGACGGCATGGCTCCAGGCAACATGGTCGACCGAGATGAGATTGTTCGCGAGCCGACGATGAGCGAGAGGGAGACCCCCGGTGTTCGGCAGGGCGTCGCCCGGTGGCATCGAACGGTCCAAGACGATGCCGTCGTCGACATGGCCGAGCACGACGTCGGCCACCGCTCCGGCCGGGACGAACCGAGCGATCCCGTCAACCAGGGGTCGAAGGGCCATGGTGGCCAAGGACCCCCCGTTTGCCAACTCGACGACCAGTTCGTCGTATCCGCCGATCGTTGCGAGAAGACGGGCGGCGACGGCGTGCTCGACGAGCGGTACCGGGGCGAGGTGGGCCCCGTACACATCGGCGACCACGGCAAGGTCGCACAGGGTGGCATCACCTCCACCGACGGAGCCCGGAAGCGCCATCCCGGGGCCACCCATCGCTGCCAAACCATTCCAGAGGTCGGCGGAAAAGCCTCCGGCGCGCTCGGCTTCGCGAACCACCGTGGACGGCGATTCATTCGCGAAGAAGGTGCGGAACGCGTCCTGAACGGCGAGCTCGTCCTCGGTGAATCGGGTCTGCATGGTTCCATCCTGACCCGTCGAGGGACTGACGAGAAACTCCGCCGCCGGATCGGTCGCCGCAGGGTGAGTACGATGCCCATGGAATCCGAAGGAGGCTCCCATGCGTCTGCAACTCGCGCTCGATGTGAGTGACATCGATGCGGCAGTCGAGTTCTACTCGAAGCTCTTCGACACCGAGCCGGCCAAGCGAAAGCCCGGCTACGCCAACTTCGCCATCGAGAACCCTCCCCTGAAGCTCGTGCTCTTCGAGAACGCTGCCAACGCCGGCGGCATCAACCACCTCGGGGTCGAGACCGAGACGTCCGAGCAGGTCGAAGCAGCAGAGGCCCGCTTGGACGACTCCGGTCTCGAGACCACAGGGGTCGCCGACACCGTGTGCTGCTACGCCGGCAAGACCGAGACATGGGTCGTTGGGCCCGATCGGGAGCGCTGGGAGTGGTACGTCAAGACTTCCGACGAAGCCGACTTCGGCACCGATTCGATCGCATCGTTGATCAGCGTGCCCGGGGTCGATGGCGGTGGAGATGCAGCCGGCGCCTGCTGCTCATGAGCCGGGTGGTGCTCGACAGCTAGCGCGGGATGTCCCGCCATGGTCGATCCGCTGCGACTCCCGGCTCTCGCGGAAGTCCCAGTGCCCGTTCTCCGAGGTTGTTTCGCAGGACCTCGTTGGTTCCTCCACCGATCGAAATCGAGAAGCGGCCGAACAGCTCGTTCTGTGACCAGCGGGTCTGCGAAGTCTCACTGCAGGCGGCCGCGGGCCCCTGGAGTTTCATTGCGAGGTTGCCGGTACGCACCCTGGTCTGTGCGGTCATCAGTTTGATGAGGCCTGGATCGATGGATGGCATGTCGCCTCGGCGAATCGCCTGCTGCACATGCTCTCCCATCCATGCGGCGATGCGCTCGCGGCTGATGATGGCGGCGAGTTCCTGACGAATCCTGGCGTCGGTGGACTGGCCGGTGTGTTCGGCCAGTGTGCGGAGGTTCTCGCTCGCCGGTGCCTTCGGGCCTCCGCCGATGAAGGCAGCTTCGTTGGCGAGCACTGTGCGGGCGACCGCCCAACCGCCATCGATCTCGCCGACCACGTTTGCGACCGGGATGCGAACGTCGCTCAAAAAGACTTCGTTGAAGTGCGCCGAACGGTTGATCTGGACGAGCGGCCGGACCTCGATCCCGGGCGTTGCCATGTCGACGAGCAAGAACGTGATGCCCCGGTGCTTAGGTGCGTCCGGGTTGGTACGAACCAGGAGAAATGCCCAGTCGGCATGTTGAGCCGCGCTGTTCCACACCTTCT
>JAPOHW010000039.1 GCA_029979265.1 Actinomycetota bacterium
AGGGACCGAACCACAGGGTGCTGTGGCTCCCCGATATCGACTCGTGGGACGGTTGGGACGTCGACATCGTCGAACTGATCGCCAGCGTCGACGTGGCGTACGTGGATGGAACCTTCTTCGACGACGGCGAACTCGAACGCGACATGTCGGCCATCCCGCACCCGCGGGTCGTCGACACGGTCCGGCGCGTGACCGACCTCGACCCTCCACTCGCAGAACGGGTGCGATTCGTCCACCTCAACCACACCAATCCTGCGCTCGTCGACGACTCCTCGGCACGAGCGTTCGTGGAGGTGGCCGGTATGGCGATCGCCTCGGAGGGGGAGTGCGAACCACTCTGAGGACGAGTGGTCGCACGCTCCGTAGCCTGGGCCACAGGCCCGGGTGGCGGAATTGGCAGACGCGGGGGGCTTAAACCCCCCTTCCCCTCACGGGGAGTGTGGGGTCGAGCCCCACCCCGGGCACTGCGATCTCTAAGCAGTTTCGCAGATCGATGTCTGGTCCGACCGACCCGCAGGCCCCTCTTCTGCCTAAGTTGTTCGCTGATGGATCAGATTGATCGATGAATAACGGCAATGCCTCCGACCGCGGTGGCAACGCCTCTGTTAGGCCCGATGGCGCCAAGCGCCGTGACGGCCATGAACCAATCCCGTCAACGCCGAGCAGTGACACCACCGACGGCAACATGAACCGAGTGCTGGCGACGAAACCCGATAGGAGCGGCCTTCATGACCGAATTCGTCCGAACCGATGATCGACACTTCGACCAGCTCGATGACTGGCCGTATGCGCCCAACTATCACCAGTGGAAGGACCTGCGTGTCCACTACGTCGATGTCGGGCCTCTCGACGGACCGGTGGCGCTGCTGTTGCACGGCATGCCCGACTGGGCTTACCTCTACCGCACGATGATTCCTGGCCTGGTCGAAGCCGGGTATCGCTGCATCGCCCCCGACCATCTCGGGTTCGGGCGAAGCGACAAACCCACCGACCCGAACTGGTACTCAATCGCCCGCCACACCGAAGTCCTGACCTCACTGGTCACCGCCCTCGACCTGCGCAAGATGACGTTGGTCTGCCAAGACTGGGGCGGACCGACCGGGCTTGCCCAAGCAGCCATGATGCCGGAACGGTTCTCCCGGTTGATCATCATGAACACCTGGCTCCACCAACCCGACTGGGAATACTCAGACGGCATCAAGAACTGGATCGCCGGCTGGCACCCCGGCGGACTATTCGACGTCGAGAAGCCAAACCTCGCACTCCTTCTGGTGATGTCGGCCGGACTGATCGACCCAGCGACGGCCTTGGCGTCCATCACCGGGGAAGTCCCCGCACTAGAGGGCGAAGCGGCCAACATGTACGCCGGGTTTGCGGCACCATTCCGAGATCTGCCCGACGAAGGATTCAACGGGCCGCGAAGGTTTCCGCTGTCGATTCCGGCCAACGACCCAGACAGCGGCAACGCCGCAGCCCAGACCATGCACTACCAACGGCTCTTGGATCTCGACATCCCCGCCCAGTTCATCTGGGGCTGCCAGGACCACATCTTCACTGAAGCATGGGGACGAGCCTGGGCAGAGGCAATGGACGCACCGTTCTACGCGCTGGACAACGCCGGACATTTCCCCCAGCTCACCCACGGGCCCGAAATCGTCGAGTGCATCGTCGGCGGGACACCCTGACCAAAGAATTCCTGTCGACTGGCAGGGTGTGGATAGCCTGTAGAGACAGCTCGAATTGGTTGTCCTCGACATCGTCGAACAAAGACGGACGAATTCCGCCTCGTGGTACTGATCTGCGCCTGACGGGGGATTCAATGGACCCGCGGGCGACTTCGTCGGCATTCGTGCAGACAACAGAACCCCTTCCCCTCACGGGGCGTGTGGGTTCGAACCCCACCCCGGGCACCGGTTCGTCACTCGTACCAGTCGATGGTGGAGCGCATGGCGCGCTCGAAGTCCTCGAACGACATCGATGACTTCGCGCCGATTATCAGGTTGGCGTCCGCCCCGACGGGAGTTCGGAACGGCGCCTCGGGATCGGTCACTGCGCGCGCGATCGCATCGGCGACGGCTTGGGGATCGGAGGGCTCGCCCGAGTCGAGAGTCGTGAGTGCGGCGCGAAGCGACAAGGCCTTGGCTTCGAATTCGGACCCCTCCCAACCCTCGGGTCGCACAATGTTCGACCAGAAGTCGGTGGCTGGGAAGCGACCGGGTTCGATCACACGGACGCGAATCCCGGCCGACGACGCCTCCCAGTGCAGGGCTTCCGACATCGCTTCGAGCGCATGTTTCGATGCGGCATACGCGCCGCCGAACGGCGACGTCGCCCGTCCGACCACGCTGCTCACGTTGACGATCACGCCATGACCCCGGGCGCGCCAACTCGGCATGACGGCTCTGATCAGGCGAAGGGGGCCGAGCACGTTGGTGTCGAGCTGGCGATGCATCAACTCGTCGTCGATCATTTCGATGGCGCCCTGCACTTCGAAGCCGGCGTTATTGACGAGCGCGTCGATATCGCCGGGGTCGAACAGCACTTCGGCGATCGAGTCGGGATCACACACGTCGAGTCGGCGCAGTTCGATCTCGAGTCCTTCGGCAGTCGCCGCCTCCCGTAGGGCAGCACCCTTGTCGAGTGATCGCATGGTGGCGATCACGTGGTGCCCCTGTCGGGCCAGCGTGAGGGAAGCAAGTTTTCCGAAGCCGCTGTTGCTTCCGGTGATGAGGATGCGCATGGGGTCGGGCCCGGTCACTTCGCGGTGACTGCCAGCCCGATCTCGCCGAGCAGGCCGATGCGCTCGGTCTTGTGGCCATTGACCGGCAAGTTCATCGTGAGCCCGTCGAGGCCGGCGTCCATGCATGCCTGCAGTCGCTCGCCGACGGTGTCCGGATCACCGAACACGAGAATCGTCTTGGCCATCTCGGCGATCTCGGTGGGCCAACCCTTGACGGCGGCCAGTTCGGCGAGATCGGCCTCGGCCTCCTCCATCGTCGGGGCGACACACACCATCTGGTTCGAGGTCACGGCGATCCTGCTGCGATCGCGGCCCAGGCGTTCGCAATGCGCTGCCAACGCGTCGAGTTTCGTCGGGATCATGTTGACCGGTGTCCCCGACAGGTTCGACTCGTCGGCGTACTGGGCGGCCATGCGCAGCGTCTTCTTCTCACCGGCGCCGCCGATCATGATCGGAATCTTCGACAACGGGGCCGGGACGTTGACGGCTTCGTTGACCTGATAGTGCTTCCCGTCGAGCGTGACTCGCTCGCCGTTGAGGAGCGGGATGATGATCTGCAGCGACTCCTCGAGCTTCTCGAAACGGTCGGTGAAGGTGCCGAACTCGAAGCCGAGCGATGCGTGCTCGAGTTCGAACCAGCCGGCGCCGATGCCGAGAGTCGCCCGGCCGCCCGACACATGGTCGAGGGCAGTGATCGTCTTCGCCAGAAGTGTCGGGTTGCGGTACGTGTTCCCGGTGACCAATGCCGACAAGCGGACCGTATTGGTGTGCTGAGCCAACGCCGACAGGAGGGTGTAGCACTCGAACATCGGCTCGTCCGGGGCGCCGAGGCCGGGGAGTTGGTAGAAGTGGTCCATCACCATGACGCGATCGAATCCGGCGTCCTCGGCTGCTCGTGCCTGGGCGACGAGGTTCCCGAAGACTGCATCGCCAGCGATACCGGGGTAAGTGAAGTTCGGGATCTGATAGCCGAGTCGGGTCATGTGGGCGCTCCAGTGTGTAGGTGAAGAATGCGGGCCTGACAAATATAGTAAAAAGTGTCAGCCGCCGAAGACTGACAGATTCGCGTGAATGTGTCAAGGTTGTCAGGTGGGAACACTTCAATGGTCGAACGACCAGGGGGACGAGCGCGGCGCTCCGCAGCGCCGGGTCATCCATGCTGCGGCCATCGCCCAGTTCTCCGAGCACGGATTCGCGGCGACGTCGATGGCCGACATCGCCGATGCGGCCGGCATGTCTCGCCCCGCGCTCTACCAATACTTCCGGAACAAGAGAGACATCTTCGCGTCGGCCTTCGTGGCCCTCTTCGACGACCACGTCGACCGTGCCCTCCAGGCGCTGAATGGCGACGGAACCACCGAGCGACGTCTCGAGGGTTTCCTCCAGCGCTTCGAAGGTGATCTCTGGGAGTTGATGGCGGCCTCCGAACACTCCGAAGAAATCATGAGTGCGAAGACGGCCGACACCACCGAGGAAATTCAACGTGTCATTGCGCGACTCCGGGGCGGGCTCGCAGCATTTCTCGCTGAGGCGTATCCCGGCCGTAGCCAGGCAGCAAAGGATCGACGGGCGGAGTGGACTGAAATCCTCGAGTTCTCGCCGAAGGGCTTCAAGTACGACACGCCGAGCGTTGCCGATTACCGCCGACGATTGACGGCGCTCGCTCGAGGAGTTGCCGCCGACATCGAAGCATGACGGCTCACCATTGCCCGGTCGATTCGTATCGTGACCATGGTTCCACGCGGCAGTTCCGACCCGAATTCGTTCTTCGTTGTTCAGCTTCGTCGATACGGATCGGCGACGTCGATCGGATCGGGTGCCATCGTCAAGTGGAGTGCGGAGCCCGTGTAGAGATGTGCCATCAGAACCGTCTCGTTCACCTCGACACCGAGGCCGGGTCGGTCGTTCAGGTGTAGCCGACCGTTGCGCCAATCGTGCGGCTCGTTCAGCAATTCGGCGTGGAAGCCTCCGCAATCGCGAATCGTCTCCAGGATCAAGAAGTTGGGTGAGACGGCGGCAATGTTTGCGTTGGCGGCCAGTCCTACTGGACCGTTGTAGCAATGCGGTGCGATCTGAGCACCGAAGGCCTCGGCCATCGAAGCGATCTTGCGACCTTCGGAGATGCCGCCGCATCGACCCGAATTCAGTTGCAGAATTCCGGCTGCTCGCTGCTCGAGAACCCGGGCGAATTCGTAGCGAGTGGTCAGGCGTTCACCGGCGGCGATCGGAATCGACGTCGAACGAGCGACCGTGGCCATTCCGGTCACGTCATCGGGTGGAACTGGCTCCTCGAACCAGAGTGGATCGTGCGGCTCGAGGCGTTGGGCGAGCCGCGTTGCGCCCGACGGCGTGAATTGACCGTGAGTGCCGAACAGAAGATCGGCCCGAGTTCCGACGGCTCGTCGCGTGGCGGCCAGGAATTCGACGCACAGTTCGGTGCGATCGAGAGACGGCTGATGACCACCCATCACGGTGTACGGGCCGGCTGGATCGAACTTCACGGCGGTGAATCCGCGCTCGACTTCTTGGAGTGCCCGTTGCGCCGCCAACTCCGGATCGAGGTACACGTCACTGCGATCGCCGGGCTCCGGATACAGATAGGTGTAGGTACGCAGTGACTCGTGCACCTTGCCGCCCAGAAGGGCGTGAACGGGTAGACCGAGTCGTTTGCCAGTGATGTCCCAACAGGCCATCTCGAGCGCGCTGGTGGCCGCCATGAGCGTGACATCAGGGCGCTGTGTGAACCCGCGCCCATAGCACCGCCGCCAGAACGATTCGACGTGC